>CAWCNW010000023.1:0-107769 GCA_963796975.1 uncultured Actinomycetota bacterium | reverse complement strand
ACGGTAGACGAACTGACCGCTTGATGCGCTAACAGAAGTGAGGACATGCCGAAAAAAGAAGGTGTGATCGAGATCGAGGGCACCGTCGTCGAGGCTCTCCCGAACGCCATGTTCCGGGTCGAGCTGAGCAACGGGCACAAGGTCCTTGCCCACATCAGCGGCAAGATGCGCCAGCACTACATCCGGATCCTCCCCGAGGACCGCGTGGTGGTGGAGCTCTCGCCGTACGACCTCACGCGAGGTCGGATCGTCTACCGATACAAGTAAGCAGCCGACCGAGCCAGAAAGGGCTGACATGAAGGTCAACCCGAGCGTCAAGAAGATCTGTGACAAGTGCAAGGTGATCCGTCGCCACGGCCGCGTCATGGTGATCTGCGAGAACCCTCGTCACAAGCAGCGTCAGGGCTGAGCGCGCACCGTGCGACCGCGACGAAGTCCGGGCGACCGAGCGCACGAACGCCGCAGCGAGCTTGCTCGCAAGGCTGCCTGACAGCACACCTACAGCAACAACTGAACACCCACAACGTGATCGCTAGCTGGTCTCGACAGGCTCGACCGACGAGCACCAGCGATTCACCTCCGGAGCAGTGGCCGGAGCTGGACCCGACACCGAGTCGGGAAGGCGCCGAGACGCGACACGACCGAAACCGCTGTGACCTACCCGAAGGGAACGCCAGACAACATGGCACGCCTCGTTGGTGTGGACCTCCCGCGTGACAAGCGCATCGAGATCGCACTCACCTACATCTACGGCATCGGCCGTACCCGCGCACAGCAGCTCCTCAGCGTGACCGGGGTCAACCCGGACCTCCGCGTCCACCAGCTCGGTGACGAGGAGCTCGTGAAGCTCCGCGACGCGATCGAGGGCAACGACGAGATCAAGATCGAGGGTGACCTCCGCCGCGAGGTCCAGGCGGACATCCGCCGCAAGATCGAGATCGGCAGCTACCAGGGTCGCCGCCACCGCCAGGGTCTCCCTGTCCGCGGCCAGCGCACCAAGACCAACGCGCGCACCCGCAAGGGCCCCAAGCGCACCGTCGCCGGCAAGAAGAAGGCCAAGTGACGACCCCGTTCGACCGGAGCCGCTCGCACCGGTCCCACTCGATCCCTCGACCCGTTTTCGCATAGGAGTACTGCATGCCTCCCAAGAGCCGTCAGGCCGGCGCCAAGAAGGTGCGCCGCAAGGAGAAGAAGAACATCGCTCAGGGCGAAGCCCACATCAAGAGCACGTTCAACAACACCATCGTCACCATCACCGACCCCACCGGCGCGGTGATCTCGTGGGCCTCGGCCGGCACCGTCGGCTTCAAGGGCTCGCGCAAGTCCACCCCGTTCGCCGCGCAGATGGCCGCCGAGGCCGCCGGGCGCCGGGCGATGGACCACGGCATGAAGAAGATCGACGTCTTCGTCAAGGGTCCGGGCTCGGGCCGCGAGACGGCGATCCGGTCCCTGGGTGCGATCGGCCTCGAGGTCGGCACCATCCAGGACGTCACGCCCACCCCCCACAACGGTTGCCGCCCGCCCAAGCGCCGGCGCGTCTGACCCCGAGACTGAGAAAGAGAGACTGACCCATGGCCCGTTACACCGGCCCCATGACCAAGAAGTCGCGCCGTCTCGGTGTCGACCTCGTCGGCGGCGACTCGGCGTACGAGCGTCGCCCCTACCCGCCGGGCCAGCACGGCCGCGGCCGGATCAAGGAGAGCGAGTACCTCCTGCAGCTCCGCGAGAAGCAGAAGGCCCGTTTCACCTACGGCGTGCTCGAGAAGCAGTTCCACAACTACTACACCGAGGCCTCGCGTCGGCAGGGCAAGACGGGTGACAACCTGCTGCAGCTGCTCGAGTGCCGCCTCGACAACGTGGTCTACCGCGCCGGCTTCGCCCGCACGCGCCGCCACGCCCGCCAGCTCGTCACGCACGGTCACTTCCGGGTCAACGGCCGCAAGGTCGACATCCCGTCGTTCCAGGTCAGCCAGTACGACGTGATCGACGTGCGCGAGAAGTCCTTGGAGATGACCCCGTTCATCGTGGCTCGGGAGACCCACGGCGAGCGCGTCGTCCCCGCGTGGCTCGAGGCGATCCCCGCTCGGATGCGGATCCTCGTCCACCAGGTCCCGGTCCGGGCCCAGATCGACATCCCGGTCCAGGAGCAGCTGATCGTGGAGTACTACTCCAAGAAGTAGCGCGACCGAAGCGAGCTTGCTCGCACGGTGGCCTCACGGCCACCCCGACAACTACACACCGTCACACACCAGATGATCTGAGCCCGTCATATAGCGGGTGGGCTCGGAAAGGAAGAATCAGTGCTCATCGCACAGCGCCCCACCCTGTCGGAAGAGTCAGTCGACGAGTTCCGTTCGCGCTTCGTCATCGAGCCGCTGGAGCCGGGTTTCGGCTACACGCTCGGCAACTCGCTGCGTCGTACCCTCCTGTCGTCGATCCCCGGTGCGTCCGTCACCAGCATCAAGGTCGACACCGTCCTGCACGAGTTCTCGACCATCGAGGGCGTCAAGGAAGACGTCACCGAGGTCATCCTCAACCTGAAGGGTCTGGTCGTCTCCTCCGAGCACGACGAGCCCGTCACCATGTACCTGCGCAAGTCCGGCGCCGGGGTCGTCACCGCCGGTGACATCCAGCCGCCGGCCGGCGTCGAGGTGCACAACCCCGACCTCAAGATCGCCACCCTGTCCGACAAGGGCAAGCTGGAGATGGAGCTGGTCGTCGAGCGCGGCCGCGGCTACGTCTCCTCGGTCCAGAACAAGGGTGCCGACAACGAGATCGGCCGGATGCCGGTCGACTCGATCTACAGCCCCGTGCTGAAGGTGACCTACAAGGTCGAGGCCACCCGAGTCGAGCAGCGCACCGACTTCGACAAGCTCGTGATCGACGTCGAGACCAAGCCGTCGATGAAGCCCCGTGACGCCATCGCGTCCGCAGGCAAGACGCTGGTCGAGCTCTTCGGCCTGGCCCGGGAGCTGAACGTCGAGGCCGAGGGCATCGACATCGGCCCGTCGCCCGTCGACGAGCAGCTCGCCGCCGACCTCGCCCTCCCGGTCGAGGACCTGCAGCTGACCGTGCGTTCCTACAACTGCCTCAAGCGTGAGGGCATCCACACCGTGGGTGAGCTCATCTCGCGCTCGGAGCAGGACCTGCTCGACATCCGCAACTTCGGCGCCAAGTCCATCGACGAGGTCAAGGCGAAGCTGCACGAGATGGGTCTGTCCCTCAAGGACAGCGCGCCCGGCTTCGACCCGCAGGCCGCCCTCGCGGCGTACGGCGACGACGAGGACGACGCGTTCATCGAAGACGAGTCGTACTGACGTCACGCGCTTGCGCGTGAGGTCAGGACGGCGAGGATCGCCGCAGCGAGCCTGCTCGCAAGGCGGCCTGACAGCCCGCCCGCGAGCCGGCTCGTGAGGCGCCACAACCCGAGAAGCACCATCTACTCCGGTACCTGACACGGCCGAAGAGAATCGAGAGAGAGCCATGCCCAAGCCCAAGAAGGGTCCCCGCCTCGGCGGCAGCCCCGCGCACCAGCGGCTGATCGTGTCCAACCTGGCCACGCAGCTGTTCGAGCACGGCCGGATCACCACCACCGAGGCCAAGGCGCGCGTGCTGCGCCCGGTCGCGGAGAAGCTGATCACCAAGGCCAAGCGCGGCGACCTGCACAACCGCCGCGAGGTGCTGAAGACCGTGCGCGACAAGACCGTCGTCCACGTCCTCTTCACCGAGATCGCGCCGACCTTCGCCGAGCGCCCGGGCGGTTACACCCGGATCACCAAGATCGGCCCCCGCAAGGGCGACAACGCCCCCATGGCGGTCATCGAGCTGGTGACCGAGGCCTCGGGATTTCGAGACGGGCCGCTCGGTCCCTCTCTTCGTTCGGGTCCGAGCCGGCCCTCCTCAATCTCCCGCCCTGGTCGGAGCCTTCGCAGGCTCAGGCTCCGGGGCGTGAATTAGGGGTTGGAAGCCGGTGCGGCCTAAACTGGCGTGTCGGCCCAACTTGGGTCTGTTTCGCGGTGCCTCGCGGCTGCCCGGAGAACCTACGCCTCGCGTGAGTGTGGCGTGCGTGCGCCCGGGAAGAGGCCCGTGCGAACTCAACCGAGAGGTCCACGGTCTCGACTTCGCTCGACAGCGAAGGCGGGCCGAGGTTCCCGGGTCGACGGTAGACGAACTGACCGCAGTATGCGCTAACAGAAGTGAGGACATGCCCAAAAAAGAAGGTGTGATCGAGATCGAGGGCACCGTCGTCGAGGCTCTCCCGAACGCGATGTTCCGGGTCGAGCTGAGCAACGGTCACAAGGTCCTGGCCCACATCAGCGGCAAGATGCGCCAGCACTACATCCGGATCCTCCCCGAGGACCGCGTGGTGGTGGAGCTCTCGCCGTACGACCTCACGCGAGGCCGGATCGTCTACCGGTACAAGTAAGCAACAGCCGACCGAGCCAGAAAGGGCTGACGAAGTGAAGGTCAACCCGAGCGTCAAGAAGATCTGTGACAAGTGCAAGGTGATCCGTCGCCACGGCCGCGTCATGGTGATCTGCGAGAACCCGCGCCACAAGCAGCGGCAGGGCTGAGCCCCACCGCACCGCACAACTGAACACCCACCACGTGATCGCTAGCCCGTCGTACGACGGGTGAAGTCACCTCCGGAGCAGTGGCCGGAGCTGGTCTCGACAAGCTCGACCGACGAAAGTCAGGCCGACCGAAGCCAGACGCGACACGACCGAAACCGCTGTGAACTACCCGAAGGGAACGCCAGACACATGGCACGCCTCGTTGGTGTCGACCTCCCGCGCGACAAGCGCATCGAGATCGCACTCACCTACATCTACGGCATCGGCCGTACCCGCGCCCAGCAGCTGCTGACCGTGACCGGGGTCAACCCCGACCTCCGCGTGCACCAGCTCGGCGACGAGGAGCTCGTGAAGCTCCGCGACGCGATCGAGGGCAACGACGAGATCAAGATCGAGGGTGACCTCCGCCGTGAGGTCCAGGCGGACATCCGCCGCAAGATCGAGATCGGCAGCTACCAGGGTCGCCGCCACCGCCAGGGTCTCCCTGTCCGTGGCCAGCGCACCAAGACCAACGCGCGCACCCGCAAGGGTCCCAAGCGCACCGTCGCCGGCAAGAAGAAGGCCAAGTGACCTCGACCGGCCTTCGCCCCCTCGATCTCTCGAACCTCGTTTAGGAGTACTGCATGCCTCCCAAGAGCCGTCAGGCCGGCGCCAAGAAGGTGCGTCGTAAAGAGAAGAAGAACATCGCTCAGGGCGAAGCCCACATCAAGAGCACGTTCAACAACACCATCGTCACCATCACCGACCCCACCGGCGCGGTGATCTCGTGGGCCTCCGCCGGCACCGTCGGCTTCAAGGGCTCGCGCAAGTCCACCCCGTTCGCCGCGCAGATGGCCGCCGAGGCCGCCGGGCGCCGGGCGATGGACCACGGCATGAAGAAGATCGACGTCTTCGTCAAGGGCCCGGGCTCGGGCCGCGAGACCGCGATCCGCTCGCTGGGTGCGATCGGCCTCGAGGTCGGCACCATCCAGGACGTCACGCCCACCCCCCACAACGGTTGCCGCCCGCCCAAGCGCCGGCGCGTCTGAGCCCTGCGACAGAGAAGGAGACTGACCCATGGCCCGTTACACCGGCCCCATGACCAAGAAGTCGCGCCGTCTCGGTGTCGACCTCGTCGGCGGCGACTCGGCGTACGAGCGTCGCCCCTACCCGCCGGGCCAGCACGGCCGCGGCCGGATCAAGGAGAGCGAGTACCTCCTGCAGCTCCGCGAGAAGCAGAAGGCTCGTTTCACCTACGGCGTGCTCGAGAAGCAGTTCCACAACTACTACACCGAGGCCTCGCGCCGGCAGGGCAAGACGGGTGACAACCTGCTGCAGCTGCTCGAGTGCCGCCTCGACAACGTGGTCTACCGCGCCGGCTTCGCCCGGACGCGCCGCCACGCCCGCCAGCTCGTCACGCACGGTCACTTCCGCGTGAACGGTCGCAAGGTCGACATCCCGTCGTTCCAGGTGACCCAGTACGACGTGATCGACGTGCGCGAGAAGTCGCTGGAGATGACCCCGTTCATCGTGGCTCGAGAGACCCACGGTGAGCGCGTCGTTCCGGCGTGGCTCGAGGCCATCCCCACGCGGATGCGGATCCTCGTCCACCAGCTCCCGGTCCGGGCCCAGATCGACCTTCCGGTCCAGGAGCAGCTGATCGTCGAGTACTACTCCAAGAAGTAGCACCCCAGCCGGCCCGGACCGGTGCAGCCATCCCCACAAGTCCATGGAGTTCGAGCCCGTCAAATAGCGGGTGGGCTCGGAAAGGAAAGAATCAGTGCTCATCGCACAGCGCCCGACCCTGTCGGAAGACTCAGTAGACGAGTTCCGTTCGCGGTTCGTCATCGAGCCACTGGAGCCCGGTTTCGGCTACACGCTCGGCAACTCCCTGCGTCGTACCCTGCTGTCGTCCATCCCCGGTGCGTCCGTGACCAGCATCAAGGTCGACACCGTCCTCCACGAGTTCTCGACCATCGAGGGCGTCAAGGAAGACGTCACCGAGGTCATCTTGAACCTGAAGGGTCTCGTCGTCTCCTCCGAGCACGACGAGCCCGTCACCATGTACCTGCGCAAGTCGGGTGCCGGAGTCGTCACCGCCGGTGACATCCAGCCGCCGGCCGGCGTCGAGGTGCACAACCCCGACCTGAAGATCGCCACCCTGTCCGACAAGGGCAAGCTGGAGATGGAGCTGGTCGTCGAGCGCGGCCGCGGCTACGTCTCGGCTGTCCAGAACAAGGGCGCCGACAACGAGATCGGCCGGATGCCGGTCGACTCGATCTACAGCCCCGTGCTGAAGGTGACCTACAAGGTCGAGGCGACCCGTGTCGAGCAGCGCACCGACTTCGACAAGCTGGTGATCGACGTCGAGACCAAGCCGTCGATGAAGCCGCGCGACGCCATCGCGTCGGCCGGCAAGACGCTGGTCGAGCTGTTCGGTCTGGCCCGCGAGCTGAACGTCGAGGCCGAGGGCATCGACATCGGCCCGTCGCCGGTCGACGAGCAGCTGGCCGCCGACCTCGCCCTCCCGGTCGAGGACCTGCAGCTGACGGTTCGCTCCTACAACTGCCTCAAGCGCGAGGGCATCCACACCGTGGGTGAGCTCATCTCCCGCTCGGAGCAGGACCTGCTCGACATCCGCAACTTCGGCGCCAAGTCCATCGACGAGGTCAAGGCGAAGCTGCACGAGATGGGTCTGTCCCTCAAGGACAGCGCGCCCGGCTTCGACCCGCAGGCCGCCCTCGCGGCGTACGGCGACGACGACGACGACGCGTTCATCGAGGACGAGAGCTACTGATCCCCGTCGATCGAGCTTGTCGAGATCACGGATCTCGACAAGCTCGATCAACGAACCGTTCCATCTACCCCGGTACCTGACACGGCCGGGGAGAATCGAGAGAGAGCCATGCCCAAGCCCAAGAAGGGTCCCCGCCTCGGCGGCAGCCCCGCGCACCAGCGGCTGATCGTGTCCAACCTGGCCACCCAGCTGTTCGAGCACGGCCGGATCACCACCACCGAGGCCAAGGCGCGCGTGCTGCGCCCGGTCGCGGAGAAGCTGATCACCAAGGCCAAGCGCGGCGACCTGCACAACCGTCGCGAGGTGCTCAAGACGGTGCGCGACAAGACGGTCGTCCACGTGCTCTTCACCGAGATCGCACCGACCTTCGCCGAGCGGCCGGGCGGCTACACCCGGATCACCAAGATCGGTCCCCGCAAGGGCGACAACGCCCCGATGGCCGTGATCGAGCTGGTGACCGAGGCCTACGCGCCGAAGGCGGCCAAGCCGGCCAAGAAGACTGCGGCCAAGAAGGCTGCCCCTGCCCCCGTCGAGGAGGCGCCGGCCGAGGACGCCGAGGTCGTCGAGGACCCGGTCGAGGCGTCGGCGAAGGCCGTCGACCTCGAGCCCGCCACCGAGGTGGAGGGTGTCGACGAGGACGTCTTCGACGAGACCGAGGGTGGGGTGTCCGGGAAGTACGCCGGTTCCCACGCTCCCCTCGAGGACGAGTCGCGGGCGCCCGAGGGCTTCCCGATCAAGGGCAACGAGGACTCGATGAAGTTCCACGAGCCCGACGGCCAGTGGTTCGAGCAGACCGTGGCGGAGGTGTGGTTCGACACCGTCGAGTCCGCCGAGGCCGCCGGCTTCACGCGCGCCGGCGAGTAGTCACGCCGTACGACGCTTGTTGGCCCGTCACCTCACGGAGGTGGCGGGCCTTCGTCGTACGCCGGGCGGCTGACCAGCCACCCTCGCTCCAGGACGACGTTCCAGTCCAGGAGGCGCGCGTGGAGGCGTGGGAGGACCCAGCGGTCGTAGGCCAGCCGACGACGACACCGACGGCGACCAGGGCGCACAGAGCCAGCGGCTGGCGCGGCGGGTCGGTGGTGGGCCGGGCGGACTCCGACACGGTCGTCATGGGCCGCATCATGCCTGGTGCCGTCCATCTCCGCCGGTCGCCCCGTCGCCACGGCCTCGATGAGGTAAGCATGGCCTCATGACGGACGTGCTGGTGGTGGGGGAGTCGCTGGTCGACATCGTGCGGCGGGCGGACGGTACGTCGGTGGAGTACGCCGGCGGGAGCGCGGCCAACGTCGCGGTCGCCCTGGCCCGGCTCGGCCGCCCGGTCGCGTTCGTGACGGCGTACGCCGACGACGAGCGCGGCGCGGTGCTGGCGCGGCACCTCAACCAGTCCGCCGTCGCGGTCACCGGCGACCCGCACGCCCTGGAGCGCACCGCCACCGCGCTGGCCACGCTCGCCGCGGACGGGAGCGCGTCGTACACCTTCGACATCGACTGGCGGCTCAACGCGGTGCCCGACCTGTCACCGGTCGTCGTGCACACCTGCTCGCTCGGCGCGGTGCTGACCCCCGGTGCCGACGACGTACGCCGGCTGCTGGAGCGGCAGCGGCCGACGGCGACCATCAGCTACGACATCAACGCCCGGCCGGCCGTGACCGGGGCCGGACCCGACGTGGTGCGCGCCGTGGAGGAGGTGGTCGTGCTCGCCGACCTGGTCAAGGCCTCGGACGAGGACCTCGAGGCGCTGTATCCCGACGCCACCGTCGAGCAGTCGGTCGCGCACCTGCTCGGCCTGGGCCCCGCTGCCGTCGTGGTCACCCGGGGCCGCGACGGAGCCACCTGGTTCCATGCGGCGGGACGGGTCGACGCACCTTCCACCGACGTCGAGGTGGCCGACACCATCGGTGCCGGTGACACCTTCGGCGCGGCGATGCTGGACGCGCTCTGGGAGCTGAACGCCTTCGGCGGCCGCCTCGCGGCGCTCGACGCCTCCGCGATCGAGACCGTGCTGCGTCGCGCGGCGCGGGCGGCGGCGGTGACGGTCTCGCGGCCCGGCGCCGACCCGCCGTACCGCCACGAGATGCTCTGAGCCGGCCGTCAGTCGATGGGGCGCAGCTCGTCGGCGTAGGAGACCGAGACCCGGCGGAGCCGGCCGTCGGCGGTGATGGAGTACTGGCCCATCCGCCACAGCGGCGGGCTGTAGGCGTGCACCGAGACCGACCCGTGCACGGCTCCGGTGAGCCGGTGGATGTGGTCGGGGCCGAAGCTGAAGACCTGGCCGCCCTCGACAACGGTCTCGATGGTGCCGTTGTCGACGGCGAGGTTGTGCTCGAGCAGGGTGCCGCTGACGACGGCGACCGCGCCGGAGGAGATGTCGTGGTCGTGGAAGCCGGTGTCGTTCTCGGGTGTCCAGCACAGCAGCCAGACGTCGACGTGGGCGTCGCGGTAGAGCGAGACGTAGACGCGGTGGTCGTCGTCGAACGCGAGGTGATGCTGCCACAGCTCGGGGCGCAGGGCGAGGTAGGAGGCGAGCGAGCGCAGCTCCTCCTGCTCCAGGTCGCGTCCCGGCAGCGTGTCGAGACTCAGGTCGCCCTCCAGGGGGGTCGCCTCGCGGGCCGGTACGCCGAGCACGGTGACGCTCATGCCACTGCCTCCATCTTTGCTGCGGCCTCGTGGCCGGAGTGCGGAGAGCGCCCGAGCGCCCGGTAGGGGTTGTCGACCCGCATCGCGCGGGTCGCGGCCTCGCCGAGCAGCGAGTGCAGCGGCTCGGCGTACGGACGGTCACTGCCGAGCACGATCGAGTCGATGCCGAGGGTCGCGGGTCAGGGCGTCGAGGGCCTGGGCGCCGTACGACGAGGTGTCGACGAACAGGTCCGGGTCGACCGGACCGAGGCGACCGCCGCGGGCGGTGAGCCGCTCGTGGTGGACGGGTGCGAGGCCGGCGCCGGCGGCGAAGACGAGCCGCAGCTGGGGGAACTGCGAGCGGCCACCGAAGGCGTGCCACCCCCACCACGCGGCCTGGAGCTGGGCGACGTACCCGACGACGGGCGCCCACCACGGCGGCAGCGCGCCCGCGGGCGGCATCGGGCCGGGGTGCACGAACACCGGCTTGTCGCTGAGCTCGGCGACGCGCAGGACGTCGGCGACGGCGCTCCACCCGGCAGGGGTGGTCAGCGCGGTCGCCGGCAGCTGTACGCCGACGAAGCGGCCGGCGAGCAGGTCGGCCAGTCCGAGCAGGTCGGGCTCAGTCGTCGGCACCGATGCCCAGGCCGCGAAGTGCTCGGGCAGGTCGTGCACGCCGGCGTGGTAGCCGTCGAGGAGAGCGGAGGCCTCGTCGCCGGGCAGCGACTCGATGCCGAGCGGCGCTGACAGGCTCAGGCAGGCCAGCCCGATCCCGGCCCGGTGGTCCTGCTCGATGCGGCGGGCGACCTCGTGGTCGGCCGGACGCACGTCATAGGCCGGCTCGCCCTCGGTGACCAGCTGCCAGCCGCGCAGGTACGGCGCGCGGGTACGCCGGCGCAGCAGCTCGACGAACGACGCCGGCCACAGGTGCTGATGCAGGTCGACCGCCAGCATGACCACTCCCTCAATCTGGAGTAAGTCACTCTACTTTATCCATAAGTGGTCCGACGAACCGACGCACCCTTCGGCGTGTCCTCAGGTCAGACGGTGCCGTCGGTCAGCAGCCGGTCGAGGGCGGTGTAGCCGTCGTTCACGCCGGTCTCCATGCCGCTGCGCAGCCAGGCGTCGCGGGCCTCGAAGCTGTCGCACAGCGACTGGGCGTGCAAGCGGGTGCGGCCGTCGCCGAGGTCGGTGAGGGTGAGGGTCTCGAGGGCGACGCTGTCGGGCATACCCTCCCAGGTGAAGGTCTGCACGATCCGGTCGGGACGAACGGTGTGGAAGCTGCCACGGAACTGCTGGGGGACGCCGTCGCAGTCGCTGACCGAGTAGCGCCAGCGACCGTTGTCGGTGGGGTCCCACACCAGCACCTCGGTGGTGGAGCCGGCCGGGCCGATCCAACGGCTCAGCAGGTCGGGGTCGGTGTGGGCGCGGAAGAGCTGCTCGGGGGTGCCGTCGAAGTCGCGCCGGATGTGGATGATCGGGACCGTCGGGTCCGCCTCGATGGCGGCCTCGTCGTAGCGGGTGTGGGCGGGTGCGGTGGTCATGATGCGGTTCCCTCCTGGGGCTTCTCGGTGGTGGGTGCCTCGTCGTGCTCGTCGTCCATCTCGGCGAGGACGGTGTCGAGGCGCTGGTAGCGCTCCTCGGCCCGACGCCGGTAGCGCTCGATCCAGGCGGTCATCAGGTCGAACACCTCCGCTTCCAGGTGCACGGGGCGGCGCTGGGCGTCGCGGCTGCGGGTGACCAGGCCGGCCTCCTCGAGCACCTTGAGGTGCTTGGAGACCGCCTGCAGGCTCACGTCGTACGGCGCAGCGAGGTCGCCGACCGTGGCGTCGCCGTCGGTCAGCCGGGCCACCAGGTCGCGCCGGGTCGGGTCCGCCAGAGCGGCGAACACCCGGGACAGCTCGTCGGCCATCACGCCGCCTTCCTCAACCTTGTGGTTGCGGGACAACGTAGGCGGCCCGCGCGCCGTTGTCAACCGTTTGGTTGACCACGGCGTCATCAGACCCGTCGGGCCAGGTGCAGGGTGAGGTCGGCGACGAGCGCCACCCGGTCCGGGAGCACGCCCAGGATCCGGTCGAGCACGACTTCTCGCTCGGCGACGGCCAGCTCGAGGTACGCCGAGATCGTCGAGAGATGGTCGACGTAGTCACTGGCCGAGGCCGTCGGACGACGTGCGATCACCGACTGGCGGACGTCGGTGAACAGGTTCGACCTGACCAGTTCGGTCCCTGGCCACTGCCACGGGCTGTCGGGCGGCGTGCCGTCGGGTGAGGCAACGTCGTCATCAGCGAGGTGCGGAGCCCGTGCTGCCCGGACGGCCGCCTCGAGGTCGGGGTCGGCCAGGTGCACCTGCGCTCCGAAGGAGGCGAAGATCCCCGCGGAGCCGAGCATCGCGGCAACTCGTGACCAACGACCGTCCGGCTCGGTCCAGTGCAGGGATGCTGCGGCGAGGACCAGGTCGTAGACCGGGGTGAGGGGCAGGTCCTCGAAGCGTGCCTGCACGGTGGCGACCGTGTCGGGCACGTGGCGGCGCAGCTCGGCCAGCATCGCGGCGTCAGGATCGGTGGCTGTGACGGCAATCCCACGCCGGGCGAACACCCGGGTGGCCTTGCCGGTACCCGCACCGATCTCCAGGGCCGAGGCGACCGGCCGGCCCGCATAGGCGAGCACCTCGTCGACGAGTTCGTCGGGGTAGCCGGGACGGAACCGTTCGTACGCCGCTGCCACCGATCCGAAGCTCAGAGCGCGCTCGACCATGCACCCATGGTCACACCCGCGCAGGGTGCGGTCAGGAGCGCCGGGCGTCGTTGGCGATCGCCTGCCGCAGGGCGGCGTTGAGAGTGGGCTTGAACGCGGGCTGCCCGTTGCCGTACACCGCGATCACGCGGCTCAGCTTCGGGAAGGAGTTCGAGCCCCTGGCCTGGGTGTAGACCGGCTCGACGTACAGCACCTTGTTGTCCAGGGGGATGGTCAGCATGTTGCCGAGCACCACCTTGGAGTTGCCGCGGAGCAGGGTGAGTGCGCTCGCGATCTGGTTGTCGGAGTCGATGTCGTTCTGGGTCTGCGCCGGCGACTCGACCGACTGGCCGGCCGGGAAGTCCAGCAACGTGAGCTTCCCGTAGTCGGGGCCGGGCTGGGCGTTCACGGACAGGAAGCCCGCGAGCTGGCGGTAGTTGAGGGTGACCATCGGCGTGGAGAGCGCCCACTGCGACGGGCCGTCGCCGGTCGGCGAGAGTGACATGTACGTCGACGGCATGGTGGGCGACGAGCCGCTCGCGCCGCGGCCGTTGAAGGTCTTCGTCGCTGCGACGGTCGGGTCGGTGGGGACCTTCCAGAAGTCGGCACCGTTGTAGAAGTCGCTCGGGTCCGCGACGTGGTACTGGGTGAGCAGCGCACGCTGTACGTCGAAGAGGTCCTGCGGGTAGCGCAGGCGCTCCAACAGGGCCGGCGGGATGCTCGACTCGGGCTGGACGAGGCCCGGGAAGGCGCTCTCCCAGGTCTGCAGCACCGGGTCGGGCTGGCTCTGCTGGTTCCAGGAGTACAGCGTGACCTTGCCGGAGTAGGCGTCGACGACGGCCTTGACCGAGTTCTGCAGGTAGTTGACCTGCTGGGGCGGCTGGCTCGCGATGCCCGTCGCGTTGGTCAAGGAGTTGGCGGTCGCCTGGTGCAGGTTGAGCTGTTGGGAGTCGGGATAGCGCGCGCTCGAGGTGAAGCCGTCGACCACCCACTGCACCGTGCCGTCGACCAAGGCCGGGTAGACGTCGCCGTCGAGGGTCAGCCACGGGGCGACCTTGGCGACGCGCTTGCGCGGGTCGCGCACCGTCAGCAGCTGCGAGCCGGAGTTGATGCCGCTGGAGAAGAAGATGTTCGGGTCGCCGAGCTGGACGGCGTACAGCAGCCGGGTCAGGCGTGAGCCGATCGGCACGCCGCCCTTGCCCTGGTAGGTGTTGTGCACGCCGGTCGTGCCGCCGTTGGTGCTCGGGTGGTCGAACTCGACGTTCTTGGTGCTGCCCGGGGGCTCGCCGACGATGGAGTACGACGGTGAGTGCTGGCCGAAGTAGATCTGGGGCACCGTCACCGGGATCTGGTTCACGGGGGGCAGGCCGCCGTTGACGAAGATCGGCTCGCCGTTGTCGTTGAGCTGGTCGGTCGGCGCGGCCACCACGCCGTACCCGTGGGTGTAGATGAGGTGCCGGTTGGACCAGGTGCTGCGCGAGATGCCGGAGAGGTTGAGCTCGCGGGCCGCGATCGCGACGTCCTGGTCGCGCGCGCCGAGGGGGTAGTGGGCGATGTCGAGCGGCGTCTTGAACTGGTAGAACGCCTGGATCTCCTGCTTGACGTTGAAGGTCGGCGACAGCTTGTTCGGGTCGAGCAGCCGGATCTGGGCCGAGCGCCGGGCGCGGGCCACGCTCGTGGTGGTCGGCGTGCTGCCCGTGGCGCCGTACTCCTGCGTCGTGACGTTCCCGTCGAGGCCGAAGGCCTTCAACGTCGCGGCCTGGTTGCGCGCGATGAGGGGGCGGTCGACGGTGGAGGCGCTCGGCTGCTCGCGGAACTTGAAGACCAGCGACGGCAGCGCGGTGCCGAAGATCAGCGCGGCGACCACCATCCCGCCGACGGCGACCGCGATCCAGCGCAGCCTGCCCAGCCAGGCGTTCGCGAAGAGCAGCAGTGCCAGCAGGAACGCGACCACCACCAGGACGGTGAGCCCGGGCAGCGTGGCGTGGGTGTCGGTGTAGGACAGACCGGTCACCGGGCCGCGGTTCGAGGTGGTGAGGGAGAAGCGGCCCAGCCAGTACGACGACGCCTTGAGCAGCAGGTAGAGGCCGAGCAGCACCGAGATCTGCGCCTTGAGCGCCGGCGTCAGCTTGCGTCCGCGGCCGCGGATCCGCAGCGCGCCGTACAGGTAGCCGGCGACCAGGGTGACCAGCAGGCAGGCGACCACGATCGAGGTGAGGAAGCCGACGACGGCCAGGTGGAACGGCAGCACCGAGACGAAGTAGGAGACGTCGCGGTGGAACTGCGGGTCGGTCTGGTGGAAGGGCTGGGCGTGCCGCCACATCTCGTAGGCCTGCCAGCGGTGGGTCGCCGCAGTGCCGGCGCGGACGCCCAGGTACAGGGCGACGGCCCCGACCAGCCAGAGCCGGAACCGGCGGTCGAAGCGGAGGAAGCGGTGCCGCCACTTGTGCCGGGCCGGGTCGGGACGGAACCGGGGTCGGTGTCGGATCAGGACGAGCAGCGTGGCCGCGACAGCCAGCGCGGCGAGCACACCGAAGACGAAGAACAGCAGTACCTGGGCGCCCAGGATGGTCCGGTAGACCGAGCCGGTGTCGACCGAGCGGTACCAGAGCACGTTGGTGCGGATGTTCACCAGCGCCAGGAAGGCCTCCCAGAGCGCGTAGAGCACGACGAGCGCGACCACGAGCCAGATGCCGAGCCTCTTCAACCGAGAGGTGGGGACCGAGGAGAACCGGTCCGTGGAGGCCGCTGACACGGGCGTAACCGTACCAACGGGGAGGTCGCCGACCCGCTTCGGCGGACCGCCCCCGGCCGGGTGTCGTGACCCGCCTCACAGACCGGGATCAGCCGGGCGCCGGCTCCAGCCAGGTGTGCACCAACGGCACGACGGAGGCGCCCTCACCGCTCGCGCTGGCGACCCGTTTCATCGAGCCCGCACGGATGTCACCGACGGCGAAGATCCCGGGCACCGTGGTCTGCAGGTTCTCCGGCGGCAGGCCGTCGTCCCACCCCACACCCGGTACGTCGCGCCCGGTCAGCACGAAGCCGCGCGGGTCGCGGGCGACCTCGGGCGGCAGCCAGTCGCAGTGGGCGACCGCGCCGAGCAGCAGGAAGAGACCGCCGGCGTCGCGGCGGGTGCGCTCGCCGGTGGAGGTGTCCTCGACCTCGATCCACTCCAGCCGTCCGTTGCCGCCGCCGTCGACCACCTGCCGGCAGCCCTCGACGGAGATCCGCGGGTTGAACTGGATCTCGCCGATCAGGTACGCCGACATGGTCGCCGTCAGGTCGGGGCGGCGCACCAGGATCGTGACGCTGCGGGCGAAGCGGGCCAGGTGGATCGCGGCCTGGCCGGCGGAGTTCCCGCCGCCGACCACGAACACGTCGTACCCCTCCATCTCGCGGGCCGCCGTCATGGCGGCGCCGTAGTTGACGCCCTGCCCGACCAGGGAGTCGACCGACTCCACGCCGAGCTTGCGGTAGGTGACTCCGGAGGCGATCACGACGGCCCGTGCGTGCACGTCGCCGCCCTCGGTGCGTACGACGTGCGGGGCGCCGTCGCGCCCGACGTCGAGCCCCGTCGCGGGCCAGCCGGTGTAGAAGTGGACCCCGAAGCGGATCGCCTGGTTGCGGGCGCGCTGGGCCAGCCGCATCCCGGAGATGCCGCGGGGGAAGCCGAGGTAGTTGCGGATCATCGAGCTGGTGCCGGCCTGCCCGCCGATCGCCTCGGCCTCGATGGCGACGGTGGAGAGCCCCTCGGAGGCGCCGTACACCGACGCGGCGAGCCCCGCCGGCCCGGCGCCCACGATGACCAGGTCGACCACGGAGTCGACCTCGATGTCGTCGGGTCGGCCGTAGATCGTCATCGCGACGTCGCGTACCGAGGTGACGGTGTAGGGGTCGCCGTCCCACCGCTCGACCAGCGGGTAGACGGGGGTCTGGTCGCCGAGCTTGGCGAGGACCTCGCGGCCGATCTCGCTGTCGGGGTGGTGCACGAGCGCCGGTACGCCGATCCGGTCCAGGTAGTCACGGACCGCGAGGGTGAGCCCGTCGTTGGTCGGCGACACGATCCGGAGGCTCTCCACGACCGGCGCGGCGACCGTCGAGCCCCAGTCGGAGAGCAGCTCGCAGACCGCGGTGTGGAACTCCTCGTCGCGGGGGCCGCGCGGCATCAGCAGGTACGCGTCGTACTTGCCCTTGGCGAGCGCGGGGCGGAGTGCTTCGGCGTCGGTGCGGAAGCGGGTCCAGTGCGCGGCGATCAGCCGGCGCGCGGTGGGCACGTAGGTGCGCAGCCGCTGGAACATCGCGAGCACCTCGTCGTCGGGCAGCACCGACTCCGAGACGGCCAGCGCGAGCTGCCGTCCCTCGCGGTACAGGCCCTTGACCGTGGCCGCGGCCTCGGCGGCGCTGCGCACGGCGCGTACGTCGTAGTCGCGCGCATAGCGGCCGAACTCGTCGAGCAGGAACTCGGAGTTCTCCTCCGACGCGAGCAGGATGGCGGGGCGGTCGTCCATTGCACCGATCGTAGGCGGCGAACGCCGCGACGTCGCCCGCCTAGGATGCCCACCGTGCGCCTGCGGATGGATCTCGCCTACGACGGTGGCGACTTCCACGGCTGGGCCACCCAGCCGGGGCTGCGCACCGTGCAGGGCGAGCTGGAGTCAGCCCTGGCAACCGTCCTGCGGGTCGACGGCCCCACCGTGGTCTGCGCCGGCCGCACCGACACCGGGGTCCATGCCCGCGGCCAGGTCGTCCACCTCGACGTCGAGCCGCAGGCGCTCGCGGCGGCCGCCGGGAGGTACGACGGCGACCCGTGCGACGCGCTCGCGCGCCGGCTCGACGGGTTGCTGCCCGCCGACCTCCGGGTACGGCGTGTGGTCGCCGCGCCCGACGGCTTCGACGCACGCTTCTCACCGCTCTGGCGTCGGTACGCCTACCGCGTCACCGATGGCGTACCCGACCCGCTCACCCGCCACCACGTGCTCGCCTGGCCCCGCCCGCTCGACGTCGACGCGCTCAACGCCGCCTCGGCGTCGCTCCTCGGCCTCCACGACTTCGCGGCGTTCTGCAAGCAGCGCGAGGGCGCGACCACGGTCCGCACCCTGCTCGACCTCGCCTGGACCCGCGACGGCGACCTGGTGACCGGCACCGTCCGCGCCGACGCGTTCTGCCACCACATGGTGCGGTCGCTGGTCGGGTGCCTGCTCGCGGTCGGCGAGGGACGCCGCCCCGTCGCCTGGCCGGCCGAGGTCCTCGCCGCCGGGGTCCGCGACCCCGCCGTGACCGTCGTACCCCCGCACGGGCTGACGCTCGAGGAGGTCGCCTACCCGCCCGACGCCGACCTCGCCGCCCGAGCCGGCACGACGCGCGCCAGGCGGGACGCGTGAGCGACCACTACTTCACCGCCGATCCCTCCGTGCCCTTCAGCCGCGAGCGGTTCGAGTGCGAGGTCTGGGGGGAGCGGCTCGCGCTGACCAGCGGATCGGGCGTCTACAGCCGCGGTCGGCTCGATGTCGGCACGGCCGTGCTGTTCCGCGAGACCGAGCCGCCGGGCCCGGGGAGGGTGCTCGACCTCGGAACCGGGTACGGCGTGATCGGGCTGTCGATCGCGGCGACCTGGCGGCGCGCCGGAGTACGGCCCGAGGACGCGTCGGTGACCGGCGTCGAGGTCAACCAGCGGGCGATCCTCCTCGCCCGCGAGAACGCCGAGGCGCTCGGGCTCGCGGACCGTTTCGTCGCCGTCGAGCCGGACGACGTGCCGCCCGCTGCGTCGTACGACGAGATCTGGTCCAACCCGCCGATCCGGATCGGCAAGCAGGCGCTGCACGACCTGCTCCTGCAGTGGTTCGCCCGGCTGCGGCCCGAGGGCCGCGCGGTGATGGTGGTCGGGAAGAACCTCGGCGGCGACTCGCTCCAGGCCTGGCTCACCGACCAGGGCTACCCGACGACCCGGCTGGCCAGCGCGAAGGGGTTCCGGGTCCTCGAGTCGCGCGTCGCGGGTGTCAGCTGAGCTGTTTCCAGTACCCCTCGGAGACGACCTCGACGGTGCCGTCGACGACCTGGATCGCCGTCTGGTCGTCCATGGCGTACGTCGTACCCCCGAGGCCGGCCGCCCACTGCTCCGCCTCGGCCATCGAGTTGCCGGGCTTGCCATCGGGAGCCAGGTGCGGGCAGATCGAGAAGTCGACGAGGCCCAGAGTGCTGTCGTCACCGGTCGGCGACCTCCACTGGACGAAGTCCTCGCCGATCCTGGGTGTCATCACCATGCTGCCGGCACTCAGCCCCACCCAGACCGTCTCGGTGAGTGAGGGGATGAGGTCCGCGAGCCCCGACTCGCGCATCCAGTGGCACAGGTAGAGGGCGTCGCCGCCCGCTGCCAGCAGGACGTCGGTCTCACGGACCAGAGGCACCCAGTGCTCCTCGTCGATGCTGGGCAGCGCGGTGAGCTCCAGCACTCCGACGGACTTCCAGCCCAGCTCGACCATGGGGTTCTCGGAGTGTCCGCTGATGAACTGCCACGGCCGGACGCCGGGGCCGACGTTCGGATGCCCGTACTGCGCGGTGGGGATGCAGAGGGCGGTGCTGTCGGCGATCGGCTTGCCGAGCAGCCCGACCAGCGCCTCGCGGATGGTCGGGTTCGTCACGCCGCCGGACGTGAGCAGTAGCTTCACCGTTGCCTCCTGGTCCTTGCTTGGCGGTGAGCCTGCCACCTTTTCCCTCACCGGATCGGTGGCACACCCACCGCCACCGGGCCGGGCCCCCGCCGTAGCGGTGAGCCTGCCACCTTGTCCCTGACCAGTTCGGTGGCACACTCACCGCCATCTCGGGTCCCCATGACAACCGTGGGCGATACTGCTGCGTCAGACAGGCAGGGCCCGGTACGGGCGGGTGGAGGGGGAGCAGTGGAAGCAACCGCCGAGCGCACGGGCGGGCTGTCGGTCCGGTGCCAGGGCCTGGTCCACCTCTACAAGACCTTCGAGGGCCACGACGTCGTCGCCCTCCAGGGCGTCGACCTCACCGTCGAGGCCGGCGAGCGGGTCGCCTTCCTCGGCCCCAGCGGCTCGGGCAAGTCGACGCTGCTGACCCTCTTCGGCGGGATCCAGCGGCCCAGCGCCGGCCGGATCTTCCTCGGCGACGAGGAGATCTCGCGGATGAGCGAGCGCCAGCTCACCAAGGTCCGCGCCTCGCGCGTGAGCACCATGCTCCAGGGCGCCACCCGCAACCTCCTGCACTACGCCACGGCCCGCCAGAACCTGCGCTTCAGCCGGTCGGCCAGCAGCGACCCCGACCGCACCCTCGGTGACGCCGAGCTGCTCCGCCGGGTGGGGCTGGAGGCCAAGCGCGACCAGGTGGTCTCCTCGATGTCGGGGGGCGAACGCCAGCGCCTGGCCCTGGCCTGCAGCGTGACCAGCGCGCCCCAGCTCCTGCTCGCCGACGAGCCGACCAGCCAGCTCAGCCACGAGGACCGCGACCACATGCTCGAGCTGATCCACGGCCTCGGCAACGACTTCGGGACGACGATCCTGGTGGTCACCCACCAGCCCGAGGTCGCCGGCACCTTCCCGCGCACGGTCACCATGCGCGGCGGCCGGGTCGGGATGGAGGGCCGCGAGGGCGCTGAGTACGTCGTGGTCGGTGCGGAGGGCGTCGTCCATCTGCCCGCCCACATCGCGCGTGAGTGGCCGCCGGGCACGCTGGTGCGGATCGAGCCCGAAGAGGCCGACCGCCTGCTGCTGAGCCGGTCCGCCACCGACGACGAGGTGGTCTGACATGGCCGGACCTGCATCCGGTCCCGGAGCCGGCCACCGACGACCTGGTGCTCGAGGACGTCTCGCTCAACGTCGGAGGACGGTGGGCGCTCGAGCGGGTCACCTTGGAGTTCCGGCCCGGCGAGGTCACCGCGCTGTCCGGCCCGTCGGGCTCCGGCAAGACGACCATGCTCTCGATCGCCGGCGGCATCCAGAAGCCGACGACGGGCTTCGCGACGTACGGCGGCCGGCACATGTGGCAGGGCGACGGCGACCCACGCCACGAGGTCGCGTTCGTGCTCCAGGTCTACGGGCTGGTGCCGATCCTCAGCGCCCGCGAGAACGTCGCGATCGCGCTGCGGGCCCGCGGTGAGCGGCCCCGCGAGGCCGACGAGCGCGCCGACCTCGAGCTCACCCGGTTCTACATCGGTGACCTCGGCGACCGGCAGGTGGAGGAGCTGTCCGGCGGGCAGATGCAGCGCGTGGCCTGCGCCCGCGCGTTCGCGGTCGCCCCCCAGATCCTGCTCGCCGACGAGCCCACCAGCGAGCTCGACGAGGGCAACCGCGAGCACGTCATGGACCAGCTGCGCGCCGAGGCGGCCCGCGGCGCGATCGTCGTGGTCGCCACCCACGACCCCGCCGTCGTGCACGCGGCCGACCGCACGCTCGTGCTCGACGAGGGCCGGCTGGTCGCCGGCGGCGACGAGCTGTTCCTCGCGGGCGACGGGCGGTAGTCCGGCGTGCTCCTGCGCAGCATCCGGTCGCACCTGGTCGCCTCGTCCGCGACGTTCGTGCTGGCCCTCGTGGTCGCCGCCGGCGCGGTGGCCGTGGTCGGCGCGTCCCGTACCGGCCACACCCCGACCGCCGTGGCCGCGATGCTCGCTCTGTACGGCGCGGTGGTGCTGGCCGAGCAGACGGCACGCTCGACCGTCGACCGGATCCACGACGTCGCGCTGGCCCGGCTGCGGGGGATGACCGGGATCCGGCTGGTCGGCTTCGCGGCCGGCCCGCTGCTCGTGGTGAGCCTGGTCGGGGTCGCGCTCGGCACCGGGCTCGGTGTGCTGCTGGCGAAGCGGATCGCCGACGGCTGGCACACGTCGTACTCCGTCGGCGCGCGCGAGATCCTTCTCGGCGTCGGCCTGTTGCTCGGCTCCTGGGCGACCGTCGCGGTGGTGGCCGCCTCGGTGATCCGGCGGCCTCTCGGGGACGCGCTGTCGGTGCATCCGCGACGCCGGACCGGCTCCTGGCTGACCTCGTTCCTCGAGATCCTGGTCGTCGCCGGCGCCGTGCTCGCGGTCTACGAGGCGCACCGCCGCGGAGAGGGCTGGGTCCCGGTCATCGCCCCCGCCCTGGTGGCGCTGGCGGCGGGACAGGTGGTGGCCTGGCTGATGCTGCTCGTCCCGCGGTTCGGGCAGCGGCTCGGGCCGGCGCTGACCAGCCGACGGCTCCGGCGCGACCCCGACCCCGCCTCGGTGGTCCGCATCCTGGTGGCCGCGACCGTCCTGCTTGCGGTCACCCTCACCGGCGGCCGGGCGGCGGCGGCCTGGCGCGACGACGCCTCCCGCCTGCGGGCCGGCGGACCGCTCGCGGTGCCGTTCACCGCTGGCGGCTTGCGTGCGTACGCCGCGGCCCACGACGCCGACCCCCGCGGCACCTGGCTGATGGCGGCCGTCGCGATCGACGACCAACGACCCTTCGACCGTCGGGTCTTCGTCGACTCCGCGCGCTGGCCCGCGGTCGTGGGTGACTTCATGACCAGCACCAGCGTCGCCGGCGCGACCTCCCGGATCACCGCCCTGGCCAAGCAGCCCGACCCGGTGCTGATGACCGGCACGTCGCTGCGAGTGCTGGTGTCCGGGTTCGGCGGCAGCGGAGGCAGCACCGGCACCGTGGTCGCTCGTTACGTCGGCGACGGCGGCTTCCCCCTGACCACCCGGGTGCGGGTGACCGGCAACGGCGAGGCGACCGGTCCGCTGCGTCAGTGCCGGGTCGGCTGTTCGGTGCTGTCCGTGACCGTCGGCGGCGCCGCACCGTTCGTCGTACGCCGGGTGACCGCCGGCTCCCAGAACCTGGTGAGCGACCCGGTCTCGTACACCGGGAAAGGTGCGGTCCCGCTGCTCTCCTTCGACCAGTCCGCGCACCCGCCGCCGGCCGAGGCCATGCAGGCCCTCACCACCTCCGACGTCTCCCTGCACGCGACCGTGCCCGGCCTCGACGGCCAGAACCCCGGGATCCGGGTCGTCGGTCCGGTCGGCGCCGTGCCCTTCCTCGGCCGGTCCGGCAGCCTGCTCGACCTGCCGCGGGTCCTCCGCGGCGCCGTCGGCACCATCCCCGCCGCGCACGCGGTCGTCATCGCCCGCGCCGACACCCCGCCGGCCGTCCTCGCGCGGCTCCGTACGGACGGCGGCGGTGCGCCCACGACGTACGCCTCGGTGCGGGCGGCCTTCGACGGCACCACCGAGGCCCGCGCCGACCGGCTCGCGCTGCTCGTCGCGATCGGGGTCGCCCTGGTCGCGCTCACCCACCTGGTCGCCTGGCTCGCGGGCCAGATGTCGCGGCGGCGGGCCGAGGTGGCCGGCCTGCGAGCGGCGGGCCTGCTCCCCGGCGCGGTACGGCGTGCCTACGTCGTCGAGGCGCTCGCCCTGGCCGGCATCGTGCTCGTAGCCGCCGTCGTGACCGCGGCCGCCACGACCACCACCCTGCTCGGTCCGATGGAGCTGGTCGGCGGCTGGGCGGTCGCGCCGCTCATCGACCTCGCCGTACGCCCGTGGGTCCTCACCGCAGTGGGTCTCGGGGTGGCCGTCGTGACCGCCGCCTGCTGCACCGCGGTGTTCACCCGGTTCGGCCGCGCCGCCCGCCCCTCCGCGCTCCGGGAGGCCGAACGATGACTCGCCTGGGCTGGCTGATCGCCACGAGCCTGCGCGGGCTGGCCTCGCGCACGGCGCTCACCCTCGGCTCCCTGCTGCTCACGGCGATCGCGATCGCCTCGGCGGTCGTCGGGCCGAGCTACCAGCTGAACGCCGCCAACTCCTTCGTGATCGCGCAGCTGCGGGCCCAGCCCCTCATCAACACCGGGCTCACCTACGACTACCAGCACGCCGACCAGGAGGACGCCGACGCCGCGACCGTGACCGCCCTCGACGAGACCTCCCGCGAGTCGGGGACGGGCTACGAACCCGGGCACGCGATGGTGTGGGACGAGCTGGCCGCGACGACGCTTCCCGCCTCGTCGATCCCCGCGATCGCCCGCCTGGTGTCGGTGCCCGGAGCCTGCACCCACGTCGCACTACAGGGACGGTGCCCCACCTCGCCGGGCGAGATCGCGGTGCTGAAGGCCGACGCCGAGACCTACGGCTGGAAGCTCGGCTCCACGATCGTGCAGCCCGAGTACAACCAGGTCTTCACCGTGGTCGGCATCTATACGCCGAAGGCGCAGGACGACGGGTTCTGGTTCGGACCGCGGCTGCAGACCGCCCCCGGCCGGCAACTGCCCACCCTGATCCCGTCGCAGCTCGCGCCCTGGATCACCACCCAGGCCGGGATCGAGCTCAACGGAAACGGCTGGTTCGTCACCGTCGACCAGGCCCTACGCGTCACGCCGCAGCTCACGCCGGAGGATGCGGCGCTCACCGCCGCCCGGGTGGGCGCTCTCCGGAAGGCCGACCAGCGCGGCCAGCTGCTGACCGGGCTGTCGCTCGAGCCAGGCAACTCGCTGCCCGAGACCACCCACGAGCTGCTGGCCCGGCGCGGCGTCGCCCGGTCCACCGTCCAGCCCGCGGTGCTGTCGCTGATCCTGGTCGCGCTGGTGCTGCTGTCCAGGCTGCTGGCCGCGGCGATGGGGCTGCGCCGCGGCGAGCTGGCGCTGGCGTCGCTGCGCGGGTACGGCCGCCGTCAGCTCTGGTTCCTCGGCATGCTCGAGCCGCTGCTGATCCTGGCCGTCGCCACCCCGGTCGGCGTGGGTCTGGGCTACCTGACCTCCCGGCTGCTCGCGCGGCGATGGCTGGTGCCCGGTCTCCCGGTGCCGTTCGTGCTCGGCAGCCTGCTCGCGGTGGTGGGGGTGGTGCTGGTGACGGGGCTGGTCGCGGCCCTGGTCGTGCGCGACGCCGTCAACGAGCCGCTGAGCTCTCAGATCGCCGGCGTACGGCGTCCCACCCGCGCCAGCCGAAGCCTGGTGATCGTGCGGCTGGTCATGGTCGCCGCGGCCGTCGCTGCACTCGTGGTCGCCGCCAGCCGGAGCCATCCGCAGGCTCCGGACGCCACCGACCTGTCCCTGCCGATACTGCTCGCGGTCGCGGTGGGCCTGCTCTGCGGACTGCTGGTGCTCGTCGTGGCCGACGTGTGGGTGCGCTGGTCCGCCAAGCGCCGCTCGCTCTCGTCGTACGTCGCCTCACGCACCGTGCGCCGCCGCCGTGAGGGCACGCTGGTGATCCTGCCGGTGACGGCCGCCCTGACGGTCGCGGTCTTCACGGTCGGTGTCTCCCTGGCCGCCTCGACCTGGCGGGCGAGCGCGGCCGCCACCCAGGTGGGCGCGCCGCTGTCGTTCCCGACCAACCTCCCGCTGTCGCGGGCCGTGGGGCTCACCCATCAGCTGGATCCGGGTGGTCGCTGGCTGATGGCGGCGGGGGTCAACACCCCCAATCCCGACGAGGCCGGCGTCACCGTCCTTCCGCGAGTCGTGGTCGACACCAGCCGGCTGGCGCGGGTCGCGTCCTGGCCGTCGCAGTGGACGCCGGGGCACTCGGCCGCCCAGATCGCGCGCGCGCTGGGTCCGCAGCGGCCATCGGTGGTGCTGAAGGGCTCGCAGGTGACGATCGCGGTCGACAACCGGGTGCAGGGCGACTTCGGCCGGCTCGGCCTGTCGCTGGGGATCCTCGACGACCAGGGAGCCGCCCGCGAGGTGAGCGTCGGCCCCTACCCGCCGGGGCGCTCGACCGCGACCGCGCGGCTCCCCTCCTGTCAGCAGGGCTGTCTGCTCGAGACGATCAGCTTCGGCGGGCCGGACGCGCTGGTCGAGGCGATGCACGGCACGGCGACCATCGAGTCCTTCACCGTCGACGGGCAACCCGTGCCAGGAGCTCTCGACGCCCCGTGGCGGGCTGCGGCGTCGAAGGTCGGCACCCCGATGGGCGTACGCCGTCAGCCCACGCTGGCCGACGGGCACCTCGACGTCGTCTTCGACGCACGTAGCTCCAACTTCTACTCCGGCATCAGCCCGACCGACGTACCGGCCGTGGTTCCCGTGCTCTTCGGCCGGACCGCGACACCGCAGACCCAGCTGCAGACCGGATCCTCGGGGCTGTTCCGGGTGCGCTCGGCGGGCACCGCGGAGTCGGTGCCGTTCCGCGGGCCCTCGGGCATGCTGATGGACTTCACGATGTTCGACCGCAACACCGTGCAGAGCAACAGCTCGAACCAGGTCTACGTCTGGGCCCGTGCGGACACTCCTGGGTCGGTGCTGAGGCAGCTCGCCGCCAGGGGCCTGGTCCGTCCCGACACCGAGGCCGCCGCGCGGACGCTTCTCGACCAGGACGCGTTCGCGCTCGCGCTGCGGCTGTACATCGTGGTCACCGTGCTGGTGATCCTGCTGGCGTTCGCGGGTCTGGCGGCCAACCTCGCCGTACAGCTGCCGGCCCGACGACGCGACGCGGCCTCCCTGCGGGTGGTCGGCGTGAGACGCCGGTCGATCATGATCGGCGTCGTCGCGGAGTTCCTGCTGGTCCTCGGAGCGGCCGCGCTGGCGGGCATCGCCGCGGGCGCCCTCGCCCAGGCCGTCGTCGTCCGCACCGTGACGCTGGGCTTCGTCGACTCCCAGCTCACGCCGCGGGTGCTGCCGTCGTTCCACGTCAGCACCGGCTTCGAGCTCGGGATCGCGGTGATGCTCGTGCTGCTGGTGCTCGCGACGTTGTTCGCGACCCTCACGGTGCGGGGCGCCCGCACCTCGTCGCTGCGGGAGAACGCCCGGTAGCGATACTCACGTGCGCGCTCGCCGCCGGTCGCGGACAATGACTCCTCGTGGGTCACGTGGATGTCGCCGGAGTGCGTTACGAGCTGCCCGACGGCAGGGTCCTCCTGGACGACGTCGCGTTCCGCGTCGGCGACGGCGCGAAGGTCGCGCTGGTCGGGGCCAACGGCGCCGGCAAGACGACCCTGCTGCGGATCATCACCGGCGACCTGGTGCCGCATGCCGGGGTGATCACACGCACGGGCGGGCTCGGGGTGATGCGCCAGATGGTCGGCACCGACCTCGGCGACGACCCGACGGTCGCCGATCTCCTCCTGTCGGTCTCGCCGGAGCGGGTCCGGGCCGCCTCGGCCGACGTCGAGCGCTGGGAGCTCGCGTTGATGGAGACCGACGACGAGAAGACCCAGCTCCGCTACGCCGAGGCGCTGGCGGAGTACGCCGACGCCGGTGGCTACGACCTCGAGGTGGTGTGGGACGTCTGCACGGTCCGGGGCCTCGGCCTGCCCTACGACCGCGCGAAGTACCGCACCCTGTCGACCCTCAGCGGCGGTGAGCAGAAGCGGCTCGTGCTGGAGTACCTCCTCGAGGGTCCCGACGAGGTGCTCCTGCTCGACGAGCCCGACAACTTCCTCGACGTGCCCGGCAAGATCTGGCTGGAGCAGCGGATCCGCGACTCCGCCAAGACGATCCTCTTCATCAGCCACGACCGGGAGCTGCTCGACCACACCGCGACGCGGATCGTCACCATCGAGCTCGGCTCGTTCGGCGGCGGCAACAGCGCCTGGACGCACCCGGGTGGGTTCGCGTCGTACCACGAGGCGCGGCGCGACCGGTTCGCGCGCTTCGAGGAGCAGCGGCGTCGCTGGGACGAGGAGCACGCCAAGATCAAGGCGCTCGTCCTCCGGCTGAAGATCAAGGCGGAGTACAACGACGGCATGGCCTCGCAGTACAAGGCCGCCCAGACGCGCCTGCGCAAGTTCGAGGAGGCCGGTCCTCCGACAGAGCAGCCACGCGAGCAGCAGGTCACGATGCGGCTCAAGGGCGGCCGCACCGGCAAGCGCGCGGTGATCTGCGAGGGCCTGGAGCTGACCGGGCTGATGGAGCCGTTCGACCTCGAGGTCTGGTACGGCGAGCGCGTCGCCGTCCTGGGCAGCAACGGCTCCGGCAAGTCGCACTTCCTGCGGCTGCTCGCCGCCGGCGGCTCGGATCCCGACGTAGAGCACCGACCGGTCGACTCGACGAAGATCGATCCAGTGCGCCACACCGGCAAGGCGAAGCTGGGCGCCCGGGTGCGGCCCGGCTGGTTCGTGCAGACCCATGCACACCCCGAGCTGCTCGGCCGCACCCTGCTGGAGATCCTGCACCGGGGCGACGAGCACCGCGACGGGATGGGGCGCGAGGCCGCGGCCCGGGTGCTCGACCGCTACGAGCTGGCCCACGCCTCGGAGCAGACCTTCGAGTCACTCTCCGGCGGCCAGCAGGCGCGCTTCCAGATCCTGCTGCTCGAGCTGTCGGGGGCGACGCTGCTGCTGCTCGACGAGCCGACCGACAACCTCGACGTGCAGTCCGCCGAGGCGCTCGAGGCCGGGCTGGAGGCGTTCGACGGCACCGTCGTCGCGGTCACCCACGACCGCTGGTTCGCCCGTGGCTTCGACCGGTTCCTCGTCTACGGCGCGGACGGCGAGGTCTACGAGTCCGACGGCCCGGTCTGGGACGAGACCCGGGTCCGCCGCGCCCGCTGACCCGCTGGCGTGCTCGGTGGGCAACTCGTGGGCAAACGAGAAGAACGCGGACAGATCGACCGGCTGGGGGGCAGGCGGGAGAGATCTGTCCGCGCTCTGTTCGGACCAGAATGCTCAGGAGCTGGCGGTCTGAGCGTCCGAGTCGAGGGTGGCCGTGACCGTGTGGGTCGAGCCTCCGCGCGTGTAGGTGAGCGTGACCGAGTCGCCGGGGCGGTAGGCCCGGACGATCGCGATCAGGGAGTCGGACGACGAGATCAGGTGGTCGTCGACCTTGGTGATCACGTCACCGGCCTTGAGGCCCGCCTTCTGGCCGGCCGAGCCGTTGTCGACCTGCGAGACCTTGGCGCCGTCGGTGGTCTGGGCAGCGCTGTCGACGCCGATGCCGAGCCGGGCGTGGGTCGGGGTCTCGCCGTTGATCATCTGCTGCACGATCGGCAGGACCGCGTCGATCGGGATCGCGAAGCCGAGGCCGATCGAGCCGGGCTCGCCACCCCCGGTGGTGTCGGTCGCGGTCTGGATCGCGGAGTCGATGCCGACGACCTCGCCGGCGAGGTTGACCAGCGGGCCACCGGAGTTGCCGGGGTTGATCGCCGCGTCGGTCTGGATCGCCGGGTAGACGGTCTGGTTGCCCTGGCTGACCTGGCCGACGTCGACCGGGCGGTTGAGAGCGCTGACGATGCCGCTGGTGACCGTGGCGTTGAGGCCGAACGGTGAGCCGATCGCGACCACGCTCTGGCCGACCTGCAGGCTCGAGGAGTGACCGATGGTCGCCGGGGTCAGCCCCGAGACGCCCTCGGCCTGGATCACGGCGGTGTCGGTCAGCGGGTCGGTGCCGAGCACCTTCGCCGGGGCGTGCGTGCCGTCGTTGAAGTCGATGGTGATCTGACCGCTCTTGCCGGCCAGGGAGGCGACGTGGTTGTTGGTCAGGATCTTGCCGTCGTCGCTCATGATGATGCCCGAGCCCGAGCCGGACCCGTCGGAGCCGCTCACGTTGATCTTGACCACGGAGGGCAGCAGGTTGTGGGCGACCTTGACCACCGAGTCGCTGCTCGCGGCCGGGATGGCCGAGCTGCCGCTCTGGGTGATGATCGGCGACGAGGCGGCGGCCGGGTCGTCGTGCGTGGAGGTCCACAGGGCGGCGCCACCGATGCCGGCCGCACCGCCGACGAGCAGGCTGGCTGCCACGACGCCGGCGGCCAGGCTCCGGCCGCGGGCACGCTTGGCCTGGGGGGAGGCCGGGGCAACGGGTGCCTCCGGGGGGAGGACCGGGCCCTCGGCGGGAGCGCCGAAGCTGAAGGGCCTGGTGTCGTCGGGGGTCTCGCCGGCGGACTGGAAGCCGAACGGCGACCAGGTCGGGGGAGCTGCGGGCGGCTCGGGGCTCCAGTTGTCGCTGGGGTCCTGGTTCTGCCCGCGCTCGGGGTACTCGTTGCTCATGACCCTTACCCTCGCGGGTGAGTCTGTGACCTTCCTGAGACATCGCTGGGCGCCATCGAAAAAGCCAACCGGCGTACGTCGTCGCCCACCCGGACGGTGCCGCCGTGCACCACCCGCGCGTTGAGACCACGGAGCCGGCGCCGGGCCCCCTCCTCGCTGTTGACGAACGCGACGGCGTCCGGGCCGAAGCGGGTGAGGAACTTCTTGCAGCCGGCGTGCGGCTTGGCGGTCACCTCGAGCACGACGTCGTCGCCGACCCTGAACCAGGTACCCGCCGGCAGGTTGTCGTGGGACAGGTCGAGGTCGACGTAGAGCTGGTCACCCGCCAGCGCCCGCTCGTCATCGGTCTCGCCGAGGAGCCCGACCATCCGGCTGCTCATCACGGTGACCTGGCCGTCGAGGTGGCGACCCGCGGCGACGGCACGCGAGGTCGCCCGCGAGAGCCAGTTGTCGCCGACCAGCCCGGCCTCCTCGTCGATCAGCGCCTCGTCGAGCACCTCCCGCGCCAGCCGCGCGGGACGACGTACGACGAGGGTCAAGGTCCCTGCCTCGGCGGGCGCGGCGCGCAGGTGGTCGAGTGCGGACTCGAGGTCGGCGGTGGATCGGAGTGGCACAGGTCGATCCTGCCAAGCCCGGCCGCCGTTGTCCTCCCGGATCCCCGAGGGGTGACTCGGGGGTGACGAGGAACACCTAGGGTGACGCCGGTGAAGACACCGTGGGCGCACTGGAGCTGGGAGCTGCGCAGCTGCGGGCGGCAGGGGCACCTGACCTGGAGGCCGACCGAGGAGGGTCTCGCCGAGCGACTCCAGGTCGCGACCGTCGACGGCGAGGCCTGGCGCTGCCTGCGGTGCGGCACCTTCGTGATCGGCGAGCCGTCCGGCACCGGGCCGGCGGAGGATGCGCCGATCGTGCTGCGCGGCAAGGCACTGCGGGACGCCTTCATCCTGCGGCTGCTGGCGGCCGAGCGTTTCATCCGTGGGGTCCTGCTCGTCGCGCTCGCCTACGGGGTCTACAAGTTCAACGGCGCCCAGGACTCCCTGGAGCAGGTCTTCAACTCCTACCTGCCCACCCTCAAGCCGTTCGCCGACAAGCTCGGCATCGACCTGCAGAACACCGGCCCGGTCAAGCTGATCCAGAAGGCACTGACCACCGGCCACGGCACGCTCGAGCTGGTCGCGATCGGGGTCCTGGCCTACGGCGCGCTCGAGCTGCTCGAGGGGGTCGGGCTGTGGCTGATGAAGCGGTGGGGTGAGTACGTCGCGGTGGTCGGCACCGCGATCTTCATCCCGCTGGAGATCTACGAGCTCGTCGAGCGGGTCACCTGGCTGCGCGTGGTCGCCTTCGCCTTCAACATCTTCGCGGTCGTCTACATCCTGTGGACCAAGCGGCTCTTCGGCTTCCGCGGCGGCCGCGCCGCCTTCGAGGCCGAACGGCACGGCCAGTCCTTGCTCGAGGTGGAGCAGGCCGCGACGCCCGCGGGCTGAGCTTGCGAAGCCCGCACGGGCGGAAGGTCGAGCGAGCGCACGACCGAGCTCGCGAGGGCGTGACCGCGGGTCGAGACCCGGTGACGGTGCCTACTGCCTCGGCACCGTGGTCTCGACAGGCTCGACCGACGGACCAGCTCGACCGACGGACCCAGCTCGGCCGACGGTGGAGGCTCAGCCCCAGCGCTCGGAGGACGGGACGAAGTCGAGGGTGCGCTGGCCGGTGTAGATCTGCTTGGGCCGGGCGATCTTCTGCTCCTTGTCCTGCACCAGCTCGAGCCACTGGGCCAGCCAGCCCGGCGTCCGCCCGATCGCGAAGAGGACGGTGAACATCTCCGGCGGGAACTGGAAGGCCTCGTAGATCAGGCCGGAGTAGAAGTCGACGTTGGGGTAGAGCTTGCGCGAGACGAAGTACTCGTCCTCGAGCGCGATCTTCTCCAGCTCCATCGCGATCTCCAGGAGCGGGTTGACGCCGGTCACGGCGAAGACGTCGTCGCAGGCCTTCTTGATGATCTTGGCGCGCGGGTCGTAGTTCTTGTAGACCCGGTGACCGAAGCCCATCAGCCGCTCGTCGCCGTTCTTCACGCCCTCGATGAAGTCGGGGACGTTCTTCTTGTCCTTGATCCGGCGCAGCATCCGCAGCACGGCCTCGTTCGCGCCGCCGTGCAGCGGCCCGTAGAGCGCGCCGACGCCGCCGGCGACCGCGGAGTACGGGTCGACCTGCGACGAGCCGATCGAGCGGACGGCGTTGGTCGAGCAGTTCTGCTCGTGGTCGGCGTGCAGGATGAACAGGATGTCGAGGGCCTTGACGAGCCGCTCGTCAGCAGCGAAGCGGTCCTCGCTCATCCGGAACAGCATCGACAGGAAGTTCGCGGTGTAGCCGAGCTCGTTGTCGGGGTAGACGAACGGCTTGCCCTGCGCGTGCCGGAACGACCACGCGCCGAGGGTCGGCATCTTGGCGATCATCCGCACGATCTGCAGCTGGCGGGTCTGGTCGTCGGTGATGTCACGGGCGTCGGGGTAGAACGTCGACAAGGCGCCGACGGAGGCCATCAGCATCCCCATCGGGTGGGCGTCGTAGCGGAAGCCCTCCATGAAGCTCTTCACGTTCTCGTGTACGAACGTGTGGTAGGTGATGTCGTGCACCCACGTCTCGTACTGCGCCTTGCTCGGCAGCTCACCGTGCACGAGCAGGTAGGCGACCTCGAGGAACGTCGACTTCTCCGCCAGCTGCTCGATCGGGTAGCCGCGGTACTCCAGGATGCCCTCGTCACCGTCGATGAACGTGACCGAGCTCTTGCACGAGGCGGTGTTCACGAAGCCGGGGTCGTAGACGGCCAGCGGGCTGCCGTCACTGTCCTTGATCTTGCCGAGATCCGAGCCCTTCACCGCACCCTGCTCGATCGGTACGTCGTACTCCTGGCCGGTGCGGTTGTCCCGGACGGTGAGAGAGTCGTTCACCAGACCAACCTAGTCGGGGGTCTGCCGGAGGGCGAATCCGGTTTCGCGGATCCGGACACCGCTCGTTTTGGCCGGTGAGCGCGGCTACCGGTAGATTGTGCGGTCGCGACTCCTGCCGCGCCGTACGCCGATGGTCGAGCCTGTCGAGACCAGCGCCACGGTGCAGACCCGGACGATCCTGAGCCGGGCAGTGTTCGTCAGAGGTCGTGGTACCACCGCCGGTGGACGTCCGTCCGCCGGTCCCACGAACGAGTAAGGCAGACGCACGTGCGTACGTACAGCCCGAAGCCCGGCGACATCCATCGCGAGTGGCACGTCATCGACGCCTCCGACGTCGTCCTCGGCAAGCTCGCCGTCCAGGTCGCGAACCTGCTCCGCGGCAAGCACAAGCCCACCTTCGCCCCGCACATGGACATGGGTGACTTCGTCATCGTCGTCAACGCGGAGAAGGTCGCCCTCACCGGCGACAAGCTGACCAAGAAGCTCATGTACCGCCACTCCGGCTACCCCGGTGGTCTCACCGCGACCCCCGTCGGCCAGCAGCTGGAGAAGGACGCCCGCAAGGTCGTCGAGCAGGCGGTCTGGGGCATGCTCCCGAAGAACAAGCTCGGCCGCCAGGTGCTCAAGAAGCTCAAGGTGTACACCGGGCCCAACCACCCGCACCAGGCCCAGCAGGCCAAGCCGTTCGAGATCACGCAGGTCTCCCAGTGACTGAGCAGAGAAGCGAAGGTAATTCCGTGGCTGACGACACCACCACCACCACCGGGGCCGACGAGGCCGCCGAGACGTTCCAGGCCGACGAGGCAGGCGTGGCGTACACGTCCGAGAGCGCCGGCGCCGCCGAGGCCGCCCGCCCCGCCACCATCGCCCCCGCGGCCGCCACCGGGCGCCGCAAGGAGGCCGTGGCCCGGGTCCGGATCATGCCGGGCACCGGTGTGTGGACCGTGAACGGTCGCACCCTCGACTCCTACTTCCCGAACAAGCTGCACCAGCAGGTCGTGAACGAGCCGTTCGCCGCGCTCGGTCTCGAGGGTCGCTTCGACGTCATCGCCCGGATCCACGGCGGCGGCATCACCGGCCAGGCCGGCGCCCTCCGCCTCGGCGTGGCCCGCTCCCTGAACTCCATCGACGTCGAGGCCAACCGTCCGACGCTGAAGAAGGCCGGACTGCTCACCCGTGACGCCCGCGTCATCGAGCGCAAGAAGGCCGGCCTGAAGAAGGCCCGCAAGGCTCCGCAGTTCAGCAAGCGCTGATCCGCTCCCCGATGCCTCGCATCTTCGGGACGGACGGGGTTCGCGGGCTCGCCAACGGTGTCATCACCGCCGAGCTCGCAGTCGACCTCGGCGTCGCGGCGGCGCGGGTGCTGGTGGCCCACGGCGGCTTCACCGGGCAGCGCCCGGTGGCCGTCGTCGGCCGCGACACCCGCATCTCGGGACAGTTCCTCGAGCACGCCGTGATCGCCGGGCTCGCCTCGGCCGGGGTCGACGTGCTCCGGCTCCGGGTCCTGCCGACCCCGGGCGTCGCCTACCTCACCGACTCCCTGGGCGCCGACCTCGGCGTGGTCATCTCCGCCTCGCACAACCCGATGCCCGACAACGGCATCAAGTTCCTGGCCCGCGGCGGCGTGAAGCTCGACGACTCGCTCGAGGCCGAGATCGAGGCCCGGCTCGGCGAGGAGTGGGACCGCCCGACCGGCGCCGACGTGGGCCGCGTGACGCCGTACGGCGCAACGGTCGAGGAGTACTCCGACCACCTGGTCAGCACCCTCGACCACCGCCCGGAGGGGCTGCGCGTGGTGCTCGACTGCGCGAACGGCGCCGCCGCCTCGGTCGGTCCGCACGCCTTGCGTGCTGCCGGGGTCTCGGTGTTGTCGATCAACGACCAGCCCAACGGCGTGAACATCAACGAGGGCTGCGGATCCACCCACCTGGCCGGGCTGCGCGAGGTCGTCCTGGCCCAGGGCGCGGATGCCGGCTTCGCCCTCGACGGCGACGCCGACCGCTGCCTCGCGATCGACCACACCGGTGCCACCGTGGACGGCGACCAGCTGATGGCGATGCTCGCCGTCGATCTGCACGAGCGCGGTCGACTCGCCCACGACACCGTGGTCGCGACCGTGATGAGCAACCTCGGTTTCGTACAGGGGATGCACGCGGCCGGGATCACCGTGCACCAGACCGCGGTCGGCGACCGCTACGTGCTGGAGGCCATGCGCGACGGCGGCTTCACCCTCGGCGGCGAGCAGTCCGGCCACATCATCATGAGCGAGCACGCGACCACCGGCGACGGCATCCTCAGCGCACTGCAGGTGCTGCAGCGGATGTCGCGCTCCGGCTCCACGCTGCGCGAGCTCGCGTCCGTGGTCACTCGGCTCCCGCAGGTCCTCGTCAACGTCTCGGGCGTCGACCGCAGCCGCGCCGACGACCGCGAGCTGACCGAGGCCGTGGCCCTCGAGCAGGAGAAGCTCGGCGACAGCGGGCGGATCCTGCTGCGTCCCTCCGGCACCGAGCCCCTGGTGCGGGTGATGGTCGAGGCCGCGACCCCTGACGACGCTCGGGCCGTGGCCGAGCGCCTGGCCGACGTCGTACGCCAGCGCCTCGCCCTGTGACCTGCAGCCTGTGACCCGATAACGGCTCGCCGTCGGCCGAGCCGCAACCTAGGGTCGTGCTCCGTGACAGAGATCCGCGACGTCGACCTGTCCGACGAGAAGACCCTCTACCGGTGGTGGGAGATCCACCACGAGGCGCAGCGCGACCGCCCGCTCGACTACACGGCGTCGTGGGAGGTGGCTCGAGTGGCGCTACCGACCCGCCACCCCGACTTCCACATCGAGCTCTTCGGCGCCTACGACGGCGAGGAGATGGTGGGGGCCGGCCTGGTGAACGTGCCGATGACCGACAACCTCCGGATGGCCTACTTCGACGTGTGGGTCGACTGGCCGGCCCGGCGCCGCGGCGTCGGCACGCTGCTGCTCGACGAGGTCGAGCGCCGTGCCCGTGCGCTCGGCCGCGAGCTCGCCCTGGTCGAGGTGTTCGCGCCGCCGGGCGGGACCAGCACCGGCACGGAGTTCGGCGACGCGCGCGGCTACGCGGTCGCCAACCGCGAGGGCACCAAGGCGATCGACCTCGCGGCGTCTGAGCCCGGCTGGGCCGCGCTCGAGGCGGAGGTGGAGGCAGCGCGCGGCGACTTCGAGGTCGTGGCGTGGAGCGGCCCGTGCCCCGACGAGCGTGCCGAGGACCTCTGCGCGTTGCTGAGCGGCTTCATCGCGATGGTGCCGCAGGGCGAGCTCGAGCTCGAGGACGGGGAGTGGACGGTCGAACGCCTGCGCCAGAGCGAGCGTCGCGCGGAGGAGATCGGACAGGACCGGTTCTACGCCGCCGCGGTGTCGCCCGAGGGCCGCCTGGTCGGCGTCTCGGACGTGCGGGTGGCCCGGGCGGACCCGCGGATCGGCTACGTCGGGATGACGATGGTGCTGCCCGACGCGCGCGGGCACCGGCTGGGGCTGGCCATGAAGCTTGCCACCCACCGGGCCCTTCGCGCGTCGTACCCCGAGTGCACGGCGGTCGTCACCAGCAACGCCGACGTCAACGACCACATGAACGCGGTCAACGCGGTGCTCGGCTACCGCTTCCTCGAGCAGCTCCTGGAGTACCAGAAGCGGCTCTGAGTCACTCTTCCGCGATCGCCCGGCGGAGCACGCTGTACGACGCGACCAGGGCCATCCGCTCGGCGCTCAGGCCAGGGTCGTCTGGCTGGCAGCCCGCGGCCACCCAGGCGTCGGAGTGGGCCATCGCCAGCACTCGCTGCTCGGCCGCCTCGCGCACCTCGCCGGGCGTCACGCCGTACAGGTAGGCGTAGAGGTCGACCAGCGAGTCCACCAGGGCGTCCTCGGACACCTCGGGATCGTGCTGGTGCTCGCGGTGCACGCGCCACCACTCGACCTCGAGCTCCGCGGCGCGCACCGGGTCGAGCGGGAAGCCACCGTCCTTGGCCACCATCGCGTAGAACCGCCGCATCGAGGCGCGGGCGCCGTCCGGGTCGTTGTCGGGGTACGGCGCCCAGAGCTGGTTGGCGCGGAGCACGTGGTAGGCGCCGACCACCGACCGCACCGGGTCGGTGCCGAAGCCGGTGCGGACCATCCCGACGGCGGCCCACAGAAAGGTCAGCCACTCGCGCCGGTAGTAGGCCGCCCAGGCGTCGGTCTCCCGGTGGCCCAGGCGCACCGGGTCGAAGGTCCTCGGGCCCCAGTCGGGTTTCCAGACACCCATCGCAGCTACAGCTTCCGCAACCTCACGTACCGCACCGAATGATCACGATCCTTGCGCAGGACCAGTGTGGCGCGCGAGCGGGTGGGCTTGATGTTCTGCTCGAGGTTGGGGCCGTTGATGCTGCCCCAGATCTCCTCGGCGGTCGCGGTCGCCTCCTCGGAGGACAGGTTGGCGTAGCGCGAGAAGTACGACGCGGGGTCGGCGAAGGCGGTCTTGCGCAGCCGCAGGAACCGCTCGACGTACCACGCGCGGATGTCGTCGGTGGCGGCGTCGACGAAGACGCTGAAGTCGAAGAAGTCGCTCAGCGCCAGGCCGCTGCGGCCGTCCTCGGTACGGCGGGCCGGCTGGAGGACGTTGAGACCCTCGATGATCACGATGTCGGGGTGCCGGACGACGATCGGGTCGTCGCGCACCACGTCGTACACGAGGTGGGAGTAGGTCGGCGCCTCGACCTCGTCCCTGCCCGACTTGATGTCGACGACGAAGCGCAGCAGCGCGCGCCGGTCGTAGGACTCCGGGAAGCCCTTGCGCTGCAGGAGTCCTCGCCGCTCGAGCTCGGCGTTGGGGTAGAGGAAGCCGTCGGTGGTCACCAGCGCGACGTTCGGGTGCTCGTCCCAGTGGGCCAGCATCTGCTGGAGAACCCGCGCCGTCGTCGACTTGCCCACCGCGACCGAGCCGGCGAGTCCGATCACGAATGGCGTGCGCGGCGGCTGCGGCCGGTGCAGGAACTCCTCCTGCTTGCGGTGCAGGCGACGCGCGGCCTTGACCCGCAGGCTCAGCAGCCGCGAGAGCGGGAGGTAGACCTGCTGCACCTCTCGGAGGTCGAGCTGGTCGCCCAGCCCCCGCAGCCGGGTGATCTCCTCGCCCGACAGCGGCTGGTGGAAGTGCTCGCCCAGCTCGGCCCAGGCGTCGCGGTCCAGCTCGACGTACGGGGACGGCTCGCTCCCCTGCACGCCGTTGGACATGGCGGCATTGTTCCAGTCGTCCGCCGGACGTCGTGCGCCGCGGGAGGTCAAACCCACCATTACACCGCCGCCAGCGGCAAAAGTCATCGGTTGATTACGGACTGATAAAAGGCCAACCTGCCAGATGGTCCACACGGCTCCACCAGAGCCGGGTGCCGGGCCGCTCCACCACCACAGAGGAGTCATGTTCGTGCGAATCTCCCCCTTGCAAGTGAAGCTGGCAGCCGTGCTCACGGCCTCAGCGACCGTCGCCGCGCTCGGCGTCGCGGCAGCACCAGCCGGCGCGACCGGCCCGTCCATCCAGTCCCACCGGATCAAGGTCTTCCCCGACTCGGTCAAGGTCAGCAGCAACACCGAGGCGGCGCAGTTCACCTGCCAGGGCCGTCCGATCGACGGTTCCAAGGGCATCGTCTGCTACGACCCGAGCCAGATCCAGAACGCGTACGGCGTCAAGCCGTTGCTCGACGCCGGCAAGAACGGCGCCGGCCGCACCATCGTGATCGTCGACGCCTACCAGAACCCGTTCATCGACTCGGACCTGCACAGCTTCGACCAGCTGTTCGGTCTGCCCGACCCGGTCTTCGACAACCACGTGATGCCCGGCACGCCCGACTTCGACCCGAACGACGACAACCAGGTCGGATGGGGCGGGGAGACCACGCTCGACGTGCTGTGGGCCCACGCGATCGCGCCGGGCGCCAAGATCGAGCTGGTCTCGGCGGTCAGCAACGAGGACTCCGACATCCTCGCCGCCACGCAGTACGCGGTGGACAACGACCTGGGCGACGTCCTCTCCCAGAGCTTCGGCGAGAACGAGAACTGCGTCGACCCGCAGCTCCTCGACGCCGAGCACCAGATGTTCAGCAAGGCCGAGAGGCAGGGCTGGACGGTCTTCGCCTCCTCCGGTGACTCGGGCGCCGCCCAGTTCACCTGTGACGGCACCGGGGCGGTCGAGGTCGCGAGCAGCCCGGCGTCCGACCCGCTGGTGACCGGGGTCGGCGGCACCACCCTGAGCGCTGACATCGATGGCAACTACCTGGGCGAGACAGCCTGGACCGAGGGGATCTTCACCGGGTGCAACGCGCCGGCCGTGGCAGAGGCCGACATCAACTGCAGCGGCGGCGGCTTCAGCGACCTCTACCCCAAGCCCTCGTTCCAGAAGTCCATGGTCAAGGGCAAGGTGGGTCGAGGCGTTCCCGACATCGCCTACAACGCCGGCGTCAACGGCGGTGTGCTGACGGTCTGCTCGGTCTGCAACGACGGCGTGCCGGCTGTCTTCCTGTTCGGAGGCACCAGCGCGGGCTCGCCCCAGTGGGCGGCTCTGGCGGCGATCGGCGACCAGCTGGCCGGTCACCGGTTGGGTGACATCAACCCGGCGCTGTACTCCATCGCCAACTCGAGCTCGAAGTACCGCTCGGCGTTCCACGACATCACGATCGGTAACAACGACGTCGCCGAGATCGGCGGCGGCTTCGACACAGCAAGGGGCTGGGACCCGGTGACGGGGCTCGGCTCGCCGAACGCGGCGAAACTGCTGCCGCTGCTGGTCCACCGGGCGCACTGACGCGAGGAGGTCCCGCAGTCGCCAAGGACGGCCACCGCTCGGGCGGTGGCCGTCCCGGGCACCGATCGCGGCGCCGATAGACTCGGGTCCATGTGCGGCATCGTGGGGTACGTCGGGAACAAGCAGGCTCAGGACGTCGTCATCGAGGGCCTGCGCCGCCTGGAGTACCGCGGCTACGACTCCGCCGGCATCGCGCTCGTCTCCGACGGTGCCATCGCGTGGAGCAAGCGCGCCGGCAAGCTCGCCAACCTCGAGAAGGCCCTCGCCGACGACCCCCTTCCGCCGTCGACGACCGGTATCGGGCACACCCGGTGGGCCACCCACGGGGCGCCGAACGACGTCAACGCCCATCCCCACCTCGGCAACCACGGCCGGGTCGCGCTGGTGCACAACGGGATCATCGAGAACTTCGCCAGGCTGCGCGCCGAGGTCGAGGCCGCCGGCGACGACCTCCGCTCGGAGACCGACACCGAGATCGCCGCCCACCTGCTCGAGACCGCGCTCGAGCGCGGTGGCGACCTCACCGACGCGATGCGGGCGGTGTGCCAACGGCTCGAGGGCGCGTTCACGCTCGTCGCAGTGGACGGCGAGGACCCGACCCGCGTCGTCGCCGCACGCCGTAACTCACCGCTGGTCGTGGGCATCGGCGAGGGGGAGAACTTCATCGGCTCCGATGTGGCGGCCTTCATCGAACACACCCGCGAGGCGCTGGAGCTCGGGCAGGACCAGATCGTCACCATCACCAGCGACGGCGTCTCGGTCATCGACTTCGACGGCACGCCCGTCGAGGGCAACCGCTACCACGTGGACTGGGACCTCTCGGCCGCCGAGAAGGACGGCTACGACTGGTTCATGCGCAAGGAGATCTTCGAGCAGCCGCGTGCGATCGGTGACGCGTTGCTCGGGCGCCACGACGAGAACGGACGCCTCCAGCTCGACGAGGTCCGGATCTCCGACGGCGAGCTCCGCGAGGTCGACAAGATCATCATCATCGCGTGCGGTACGGCGTTCTACGCCGGCCTCGTCGCGAAGTACGCCATCGAGCACTGGACCCGGATCCCCTGCGAGGTCGAGCTCGCCCACGAGTTCCGCTACCGCGACCCGATCCTGACTCGGTCGACGCTCGTGGTCGCGATCAGCCAGTCCGGCGAGACCGCGGACACGCTGATGGCGATCCGGCACGCGCGCCAGCAGCGCTCGAAGGTGCTGGCGATCTGCAACACCAACGGCTCCACCATCCCGCGCGAGTCCGACGCGGTGATCTACACCCACGCCGGCCCCGAGATCGGCGTCGCGTCGACCAAGGGCTTCATCACCCAGGTGATCGCGGCGTACCTGCTCGGGCTCTACCTCGCCCAGGTCAAGGGCACGTCGTACGACGACGAGATCGCGCGGGTGGTCGGCGAGCTCGGTGACATGCCCGGCCACGTGCAGCGGATCCTCGACAACGCCGACCAGCTCTACGACCTGGCCGAGGAGCTGCAGGACGCGAAGTCGGTGCTCTTCCTCGGCCGGCACGCCGGTTTCCCGATCGCGCTCGAGGGCGCGCTCAAGCTCAAGGAGCTGGCCTACATCCACGCCGAGGGGTTCGCCGCCGGCGAGCTCAAGCACGGCCCGATCGCGCTGATCGAGCCGGGGCTGCCGGTCTTCTGCGTCGTGCCCCCCCAGGGCCGCGACCAGCTCCACGACAAGATGGTCAGCGCCATCCAGGAGATCCGGGCCCGGGGTGCGCGCACGATCGTGCTCGCCGAGGACGACGACCCCGACATCGAGGAGTTCGCGGACACGCTGATCCGGCTGCCCCGGGTCTCGACGCTGCTGCAGCCGGTGCCGGCCGTCGTACCCCTGCAGCTGTTCGCCTGCGAGCTCGCGACCCGGCTCGGCCACGACGTCGACCAGCCGCGCAACCTCGCCAAGTCGGTCACGGTCGAGTAGACAAGGCTCCGTGGCGATCGTCGGCGTGGGCATCGACGTGGTCGACATCGACCGCTTCGCGGCGTCGCTGCGTCGTACGCCGGGGCTGGCGAGGCGGCTCTTCACCCCTGGTGAGCTCGACCGACCTCCGGCCTCGCTGGCCGCGCGCTTCGCCGCCAAGGAGGCCCTCGCCAAGGCGCTGGGTGCACCGGAGGGCATGGCCTGGCACGACGCCGAGGTGGTCTCGGCGTCCTCCGGGCGCCCGCACCTGGCGATCTCCGGCACCGTGGCCGCCCGGTCCGCCGAGCTCGGCGCCGTCCACGTCCACCTCTCCCTCTCCCACGACGCCGGCATCGCCTCGGCTGTGGTGGTCCTGGAGTCCTGACGCCGCCGCTCCGCTGTGGGGTTGTGTGCCTGAGCCCGCGCTCTGGCGCGGTGTCAGGCACACGACCCGTTCGGGATGACGTGGGGGACGCCCAGCGCCACCAGGTCGGCCGCCACCTCGGCGGTCTCATGGCGTAGTTCGTAGACGCTGCACCGCACGACCAGTCGCGTCCGGGTCGTGATCGACCGAGCGCGCTTCAGGTCGGCTTCCCACTGCCGGACCTCGAGATGGAAGCTCCCGTCGACCTCCAGAACCAAGGTCGTGCCGTCGGGGAGGTCCCACTCGCAGTCGGTCCAGCGTCGCCTGCCCGCTCGGTCGTGGCGCGGACGTTGACGATGGGGTTTCACGAGACCGAACCGGCGGCACATCCGACGTACGTCCATCTCTGCGCCGGAATGTGCCCCACCAGCGATGTCACCGAGCGTGCGCCTGAACGCGCGGGCACGGCGGAGCGGCCGGAGCAGGTCTACCCACTCGAGCAAGCGGTCCGGGGTCGTCAGCCGCTGCTGCACGGCAGCTGCGAGCACGCCATGCGCGGCCCTCACGGGGGCCTCGTAGCCCGCCCACAACAAGATGGCCGGCTCCAGCCCGGCCCTGGGGATGCCGGGTCGCGCCGATCGCAACAGCTCGAACGGGCGACGGCTTCTGAAGAAGCGGACTCCGTCGACCGGTTCGAAGGCCAGCTCGTCGTCGACGAGCACCGTGACCGTCTCTCGGTCCCAGCCCTCGAGGCCGAGAGAGGAAGCCGCTGTGAGTCCTCCGAGCAGGCTGCGCGGGCCAGCGTGCAGGACCCCTAGCCAGCATCGCTGCTCCCAGGTGAGGTCGCCCGTCGTCGCTCCGATGACGCGAGGAGTTCGCACGACCCAGCGACGGGCCGCGACCTGGTTACGTGCCCGCTCCCACTCGAGTCCGAGGCCCGTCAGCTGTCGGCGGGCCACGAGACCGCATTGCGTGGTGAGCAGGTCTTGAAGCGATTCCACGTGCTCAGCGTCAGCGAACTGGACGCCTACCCGCGCGCGTCCTCCACAGGGCTGCCCAGCGTGTGGGAGTTGTGTGCCTGAGACCGCGCTCTGGCGCGGGCTCAGGCACACGACCCGGATAGGTTCGGGCCATGAGAGCCGCGCACACAGTCGAGCAGGTGCGGGCCGCGGAGGCGGAGCTGATGAGCCGGCTGCCCGAGGGCACGCTGATGCAGCGGGCGGCGGCTGGGCTGGCCACCGCGGTCATCGACCTGTGGGGGGGCGCCTACGGGCGCCGGGTGCTGCTGCTCGTCGGGCCGGGGGACAACGGCGGCGACGCGCTGTACGCCGGAGCGCTGCTGGCGCGCCGCGGGGCCGGGGTCGAGGCGCTGCTGGTCGCCGACAGAGCCCACGAGGCGGGCGTAGCCACGTTGAAGGCAGCGGGCGGCCGCGTCGTCGCGCTCGGCGACCACCGTCCGCCCGACCTGGTGGTCGACGGCATCGTCGGCATCGGCGGCAGCCCCGGGCTCCGGCAACCGGCGCTCGACGCCGTCCGGGCCGTGGCCGGCGTACCGATGGTGGCGGTCGACACGCCCAGCGGGGTCGAGGTCGACACCGGCCGGCTCGACGGCAGCCACGTGACCGCCGACGTCACCGTCACCTTCGGCACCCACAAGATCTGTCACCTCGTCGAGCCCGCCGCCTCCGCGTGCGGCGTCGTCCAGCTGATCGACATCGGGTTGGACCTGCCCGAGGCCGCCGTCACCGCCCTCCAGGCCGACGACGTGGCCGCGCTCATCCCGCGTCCCGCGCTGAGCGCCCAGAAGTACACCCGCGGCGTGGTCGGCGTCCGCGCCGGCTCGGAGCGCTATCCCGGCGCCGGCGTGCTGTCCACGTCCGGCGCGGCCTGCGGTCTGGCGGGGATGGTGCGGTACGCCGGTGGGGCGCCCGACGCGGTCCGCGCGCGGCACCCGGAGGTCGTCGTCGGCGAGGGGCGGGTGCAGGCCTGGGTGGTCGGCTCGGGCGGCGACGCCGACGCCGCCGAGGCGCTACATGCGGCCCTGGCTGACGACGTACCGCTGGTCGTCGACGCCGACGCCCTCCAGCACCTGCAGGCACCGCTGAGCGGTCCCGCGCTGCTCACCCCGCACGCCGGCGAGCTGGCAGCCATGCTCGGCGTCGAACGCGCCGAGGTCGAGGCCGACCAGCTCGCCTTCGCCCGCCGTGCGGCCCGCGAGTACGCCGCCACGGTGCTGCTCAAGGGCCACCACACCCTCGTCGCCGCGCCCAACGGACGGGTCCGGGTCACCACCACCGGTACGCCGTGGCTCGCCGTCGCCGGAGCCGGCGACGTCCTCGGTGGGCTCTGCGGCGCCCTGCTGGCGGCCGGGCTCTCGCCGTACGACGCGGGGGCAGTCGGCTCGTGGCTCCACGGGGCCGCGGCCACCCTCGCCTCGGCCGGCGGTCCGATCTCCGCCCCTGACGTCGCCGAAGCTCTTCCCCGCGTGATCGCCGACCTCCTGACGTAGTCCGGACGAACCGGGATGGGAGGATGAGCGCATGAGTCGCGAGCAGGTCCGCCGACCCGAGATCGTGGTGGACCTGGACGCGATCCGGCGCAACGTCGGGCGGCTGCGCGACCTCGTGGCCCCCGACGGATCCGACGTGATGGTCGTGGTCAAGGCCGACGGCTACGGCCACGGCATGCTCGAGGCGGCGTACGCCGCACGGCGAGCCGGGGCGCCCTGGCTCGGCGTGGCCACGCTGGAGGAGGCGGTCCGGCTCCGCGAGGCCGGTGACACCGGCCGGATCCTGAGCTGGCTCACGGTCCCCGGTGACGACTGGGCTGCCGCGATCGATCGCGGCGTCGACGTCACGGCGTACACCCTGGCTGAGCTCGCCGAGATCCGCGCGGCCGTCACCGGCACGCCGGCCCGGGTCCAGCTCAAGATCGACACCGGCCTCTCGCGCGGCGGCTCGACCGTCGAGCTCTGGCCCGAGCTCCTGGCGGCCGCCCGCGCCGGCGAGGCCGACGGCGTCTGGCGGGTGACCGGGATCTGGTCGCACTTCGCCTCCTCCGACGAGCCGAGCCACCCGGCGAACGACGTCCAGGAACGCGCCTTCCGCGACGCCCTCGCCGGCGCCGAGCGGGCGGGTCTCCGCCCCGAGGTCCGCCACCTCGCCAACTCCGGCGCCGCCCTCTTGCGACCGAGCAGTCGCTTCGACCTGGTCCGCTGCGGCATCGCGTCGTACGGCCTCGACCCCGCGCCCGGCCTCAGCCCGGACGTCGGGCTCGAGCCTGCCATGACCGTCACCGCGCCACTCGTCCTCACCAAGGAGATCCACGCGGGTGCCGGCGTCTCCTACGGCCACACCTGGACGGCCCCGGGCGAGACGCGTGTCGGCCTGGTCCCGCTGGGGTACGGCGACGGCGTGCCACGCCATGCCGGGAACGCCGCCGAGGTCTGGGTCGACGGCAAGCGCCGCCCGATCCGCGGCCGGATCTGCATGGACCAGTTCGTCGTCGACCTCGGGGACGACGAGGCAGTGCCGGGCGACGAGGTCGTGCTCTTCGGGCCGGGCACGGCCGGCGAGCCGACCGCGGACGACTGGGCCCGGGCCTGCGGCACCATCCACTACGAGATCGTCACGCGCATGGGCGGCCGCCTGCTCCGGCGCTACGTCGGAGGAGACGCCGCATGAAGGCCAGCAGCAAGGTCCTGTCCGTCGCCGGAGCCGCGGTCGGGGTCGCGGCCGCCGGTACGGCGCTCCGCGTCGCCCAGCGCCGCGCGGTCATCGCTCACCGTGGCGCGGGTGACGAGACCGAGTTCGGGTCGCTGCGCTCCGCGCCGATCACCGTCGTCGCCGAGGACGGCGTCGACCTGCACGTCGAGGTCGACGAGTACGCCGCCACCGGACGACGCCGGCGTGCCACCCAGGTGCCCGAGCTGACCGTGGTCTTCATCCACGGCTACTCCCTCAACCTCGACTCCTGGCACTTCCAGCGCGCGGCCTACCGCGGCCAGGTGCGCAGCGTCTACTACGACCAGCGCTCCCACGGCCGCTCCGGGCGCTCCGGCCAGGGCCACGCCACCATCGAGCAGCTGGGCCACGACCTCAAGCTCGTCCTCGACACCGTGGTGCCGCACGGCCCGATCGTGCTGGTCGGCCACTCGATGGGCGGGATGACGATCATGGCGCTCGCCGAGGAGTACCCCGAGCTCTTCGGGGAGCGGATCGTCGGCGTCGGACTGATCTCCACCACCGCAGGCGGTCTGGAGCCGCACCGGATCGTCGCCCCCATGCTGCCGTCCACCGTCGGCGGTGCCGTGGCCGAACGCCTGATGTCGTTGCTGGCACGCGGCCACCGCCAGGTCGACGGCTTCCGCCGGCTCGGCCACTCCGTCGCCATGGTCGCGACCGACGAGCTCGCGTTCGGCGACGACGTACCCGAGTCGTACGTCGAGTTCGTCGACCAGATGCTGTCGGCGACACCGTTCGGCGTGGTCGCGGAGTTCTTCTCCAACTTCGCCAACCTCCACAAGTTCGAGACCGTGAAGGCGCTCTCGGTGGTGCCGACGAGCATCATCTGCGGCACCGCCGACCGGATCACCTCGATCGGCCACGGCCGCAAGCTGCACGCCTACATCGCCGGCTCCAACCTCCTGGAGTGCCAGGGCGCCGGCCACCTGGTGATCATGGAGCGGCACGACGACGTCAACGCCGAGCTCGACCACCTGTTCGCCGCGGCCGGCGACCTCGCCGACCGCAGATGACGCTGTCCGTACGCCGGGTCGGGCCGGAGGCCGCCCCGACGGTGCTGGAGATCGTTCGCGCGGCCTTCGCTGCCCGGCCACCGGTCGACCCCCCGGCCGACGCGCTCGGTGAGACCGTCGAGTCGCTGGCGGCGGCCCTGGCCCATGGCGGCCTGGTGGCCGCCAGCGACGGTCGCGACGTCGGCGCGCTGGTCCTCGCGCCGGAGGGACCTACGCTGTGGTTGCGACGCGTGGGAGTGGTCCCCGAGGTGCGCGAGCACGGAGTCGCCACAGCCCTGGTCACCGAGGCGCTCGCCGGCGCCGAGGGGTACGACGAGGTCGCGGTGCTCGCGCGCGAGGAGCTGCCCGGCACCGGGAAGTTCTGGCGCGAGCACGGCTTCGTCGAGACCGCCCGCCACACGCCGTACGTCGAGCTGCGCCGCCCCGCCCCCACCTCGTACGACGTGCCGGACGCCGAGGCGATGCGCTCGCTCGGCACCGCACTGGCCGGGGTCCTCCGGGCCGGCGATGTGGTGGTGCTGTCTGGCGGGTTGGGTGCGGGCAAGACGACGTTCACCCAAGGACTCGGCGCAGGGCTCGGGGTCCGTGGCGACGTCACCTCGCCGACGTTCGTGATCGCGCGCGTCCATCCCTCGCTGGCCGACGGCCCGGCGTTGGTCCACGTCGACGCCTACCGGATCGGCGGCGTCGCCGAGCTCGACGACCTCGACCTCGACACCTCCCTGGACGAGGCCGTCACCGTGGTGGAGTGGGGTGAGGGGCTGGCCGAGGGGCTGGCCGACGACCGGGTCGAGGTGTGGATCGAGCGGGCCGCTGGCCGACGATGCAGCCGGAGACCTCGACCCGCGCCTGGTGCGCGTCTCGCCCGTGGGGCGCCGCTGGCTCGGCGTACCGCTTCCGGCACTCATCCCCTGAGCAGCCCCAGGGCCTCCGCCAGCAGGAGTACGTCGGCGGGCTCGTCCTCGTGCACCCGTAGCCAGACCGCGGCCTCGGCGACCGGCAGGGTCCGCACCTCGACCACCGCCTCGCCGTCGGGCGGGTTCGTCGGGGGACCGGTCAGCTCGACCTCGGCGGTCGCGAAGGCCCACGCCGAGTCGGGGTGCGGGAAGTGCGGGTGGTGCGGTGCGGGGTTGCGCGAGCGCACCTCCTGGTGGGCGAACACCTCGATCCCGCCACAGAGCTCGCACCCCGCCTCCTCGCGCAGCTCGCGGGCGGCCAGGTCGTGCAGGCTCTCACCGGCCTCGCGCCGGCCGCCCGGCAGGAACCGCCACTCCTGGTCCGTCCGGCACACCACGACGCGGCCGTCGGGCACCATCGCCACCAGGTGCAGGCGGGTCACGAGCGCGTCGTCCGGCGCCCCGAGCCGGAAGGCCAGGTCGGCGTTGGCGTAAGGCTGGAAGTCCAGGCCCCACAGCGTCGGGAACCGCTCCGACCACCCCGAGTCGTCCATGCCTTCGGACCCTAACCGGCGCGGCCGTGCCAGGGTGGGCGGCATGCTCGTGATCGCCCACGTCAGCGACACCCACTTCGGCAACGAGACGCAGGATCCCGCCGCTCGCAACGCCGCGGTCATGGACCATCTCCTCGCGATGTCGCCACGACCCGACGTCCTCCTCGTCACCGGCGACGTGGCCGACCACGGCCTGCCCGAGGAGTACGTCGAGGCGCGGGCGTGGCTCGACCGCTGGGAAGGACCGCTCGCGGTCTGCCCGGGCAACCACGACGTGCGCGACGCGTTCGTTGCCGGGCTGGGGATCGGGTCGCGGACCGTGGTCGAGACGTCCGGCGTGCGGTTCGTGCTGCTCGACTCGCTCGTCGACGCCGACGAGACCGGGCGCGTCGACCCCGGCCGGCTCGGCGACGACCAGCTGGCCTGGCTCGACGAGCGTCTCGCCGAGGACGCACGACCGACGTACGTCTGTCTCCACCACCCGCCCGCCACCATCGACCTCGAGCTGATGGACCCGATCCGGCTCCGCGACGGTGAGGCGCTCGAGGGCGTCATCGCCCGCCACGCCCACGTCGTGGCGACCCTGGTCGGGCACGCGCACACGATGGCCGCCACGACGTTCGCCGGTCGCCCGCTGCTGATCGGAGGTGGGGTCGTGTCGACGGTCACCGCGGACGCCGAGGCACCGCCGACGATCTGGTTCGAGGCACCGCCGACCTTCGCGCTCCACCTCGTCGGCGACGACGGGCGCGTCACCACCCACTGGCGGGCGCTGCCAGGTCAGTAACCTCGGGACCGTGCTGCTCGCCTTCGACACGGCCACGCCCTTGGTGACCGTCGCCCTCCACGACGGTGAGGACGTCGTCGCCGAGCGCCGCTCCGAGCAGCGGATGAAGCACGGCGAGCAGCTCGCCCCGCTCATCGAGGCGGTGCTGGCCGATGCCGGCATCGTGCGGCAGGACCTCACCGCGATCGCAGTCGGCGTCGGACCCGGACCGTTCACCGGGCTGCGGGTCGGGCTGGTCACCGCGCGCACCCTGGCGTTCGTGCTCGAGATCCCGGTGTACGGCGTGTGCTCGCTCGACGTGATCGCCGTGGAGGCGGCCGCCGCCATCGGAGCAGACTTCGTGGTCGCGACCGACGCCCGCCGCAAGGAGGTCTACCTCGCGTCGTACGACGACCAGGGTCGCCGCCTCGAGGATCCCGAGGTCATCCGTCCCGCCGACGCGGCCACCGACCGCCCGGTCGCGGGAGAAGGAGGGGTGCTCTACCCCGAGGCGTTCCCCGACCGCCGCCTTCCCGAGCTGCCCAGCGCGGGCTGGCTGGCCCGCGCGGTCGCCGAGGAGCTCGCCGAGCTGCGCGACCCTGAGCCGCTCTACCTGCGGCGGCCCGACGCGGTCGCGCCCGCCGCACCGAAGCGGGTGTCGTGAGCGTGACCGACGTCGAGGTCCGACTCGCCGGCCCCGACGACGCCGACGCCGTCGCGGCCCTGGAGCACGACGCCCTCGGCTCCGACGCCTGGTCCCACGGCCTGGTCACCGAGGGGGTCTCGGGCCGGGTGCCGACCACGCTCTACCTGGTCGCGACCGCCTCGTCGGTCGAGCCCGGCCCGTCGGTCGAGCATGTCGAGACCACGCTCGTCGCCTACGCGGCCGTCAGCATCGTCGCCGACCTCGCCGAGCTCCAGCGGATCGCAGTGGCGGAGCCCCATCGCCGTACCGGTCTGGCCTCCGACCTGCTCGCCCGCGTGGAGCAGGAGGCGCTGACCCGTCACGCCGACCAGCTGCTGCTCGAGGTGCGCGAGGACAACCACGTGGCCTGCGCCTTCTACGCGGCGCGTGGCTTCCGGGAGATCGACCGGCGGCCGCGCTACTACGCCGACGGCACCACCGCGGTGATCCTCCTCAAGGAGCTGACGTGACCGACGAGCCCCTGGTCCTCGGCATCGAGACCTCCTGCGACGAGACCGGCGTCGGCATCGTCCGGGGCCACACCCTGCTCGCCGACGCGGTCGCGAGCAGCGTCGAGGAGCACGCCCGCTTCGGTGGCGTCGTACCCGAGGTCGCGAGCAGGGCCCACCTCGAGGCGATGGTGCCCACCATCGAGCGCGCCTGCGAGATCTCGGGCATCAGCCTCCACGACGTCGACGCGATCGCGGTCACCAGCGGACCGGGACTGGCCGGTGCGCTGCTGGTCGGCGTCGCCGCGGCCAAGGCGCTGGCGATCGGGCTCGGCAAGCCGATCTACGGCGTCAACCACCTGGCCTCCCACGTCGCCGTCGACCAGCTCGAGCACGGCCCGCTGCCCGAGCCCTGCCTGGCGATGCTCGTCAGCGGCGGCCACTCCAGCCTGCTGCGGGTCGAGGACGTCACCGGTCACGGCGGGGGAGTCGTGCCGCTGGGCGCGACGATCGACGACGCGGCCGGTGAGGCCTTCGACAAGGTCGCCCGGCTGCTCGGCCTGCCCTTCCCCGGTGGCCCCTACATCGACCGCGCCGCCCGCGACGGCCAGGTCACCATCGACTTCCCGCGCGGCCTCACCAGTCGGCGCGACCTCGAGCGGCACCGGTTCGACTTCTCGTTCTCCGGTCTCAAGACGGCCGTCGCCCGCTGGGTCGAGACCCAGCAGCGCGACGGCGTCACCATCGACGTCGCCGACGTCGCGGCCAGCTTCCAGGAGGCCGTCTGCGACGTCCTGGTCCGCAAGGCACTCGACGCCGCCGGACGACCAGGGGATCGAGGACCTCCTGATCGGCGGCGGCGTCGCGGCGAACACCCGGCTCCGGGCGATGGCGACCGAGCGAGCGGAGGCCCGAGGGGTCCGGGTCCGCGTACCCCGGCCCGGGCTGTGCACCGACAACGGCGCGATGGTGGCCGCGCTCGGCGCCGAGCTGGTTGCCCGCGGCCGTACCCCGTCGTCCCTCGACCTGCCGGCCGACTCCTCCCAGCCGATCACCGAGGTGGTCGCGTAGCCCTCAGCTCGTGAGGCCGCCGCCGGTGGGCAGCACGAACGGGTTCTCGAACTCGTCGCCCGGGGCCGGCGGCACGGCGTACTCCATGGCCCCGTCCGACGCCACGCGCACGAGCGACCACGTCCCGTCCTGGAACACCGGCACGAGGACGTGGGTGTCGTCCTCCCACGTCGCCTCCGGGTAGAAGGACTGGGCGTCCTCGGTGCTGTGCCGCTCGAAGAGCCGCTTGCCCGACAGGTCGTACATCGCGATCACGCCGTTGCCGATGCCGTCGTGGTACGCCGGGTCGGCGAGCAGGAGCTGCTCGTCGGGCGAGAACGACACGAGGGTGTGCTTGCAGGTCTTGAAGCCCTGGAACTCGCCCCCGCCGAGGAGCGTCGAGCAGGAGCCGAAGTCCGTGATCTTGGTCAGGCCGACCGACAGGCCGGCATCGCTCACGTCGCTGACGCTCAGGTAGCCGCCGTCGAGCAGTGGCTGCGACCCGGCCTCGCTGACCTCCCAGGGCTGCTGGCTCTCGCCGTCACGGGCGTTGACCAGAACGGTGCAGCTCGACTGCTGGCAGCTCGGGCCCGTCTGTCCCGGCACGACATCGGCGCTCCCGGTGATCGGCCCCAGCCGCAGATCGTCACCGGGGACGGGGTCGCCCAGCGGCCTGGGGTCGCTGGCCCAGCCCTCCCAGATGGTCACCTGGCCCTCAGGGGTCAACCAGGCCACGATGCTGTGCGCCCTGTTCACGCTCAGGCCGGCGCCACTGCGGACCGGGTCGTGGAAGGTGCCGTCGACGTCCTGGATCTCGATGTACCCGACGCCGTTCTTGCCCGTCGTCTGCCAGACCTTCGCCCCGTCCGCCAGCTGCACGAGCCGGTCGGGCGGGTAGCGGGTGCCCACCTCGAAGGTGTCACCGTCGGCGGTGTGGAACACGCCGTCCTGGACGTAGTCCATCTGCGGCGCGGGTCCGCTGGGCAGGCCGGACACGTCGAGCACGCCGCGTGCCGGCTGCTCCCCGTCCGTCGACCCGGGGGTGGGGCTGGGCGTGGGGGTGACGCTCTGCGTCGCGGGCAGCGGCTCGGTGGCGTGGCCGTGGTGGTTCGCCAGGGCCGCCGTCGGCACGATGAGCGCCACAGCTGCGACCGCGCCGCCCACGGCGATCGCCGTACGCCGGCGCCGGATCGAGCGTGCCTTGCGCTGCACGTCGGCCAGGCCGAGCGAGGAGCCGTGCATGGCGTCTGCGTGGTCGCGCAGCTCGCGGCCCAGGTCGGTGGTGAGGTCGTCGTCGTTCATCGGTCCTCCTCGGGTCCGCGGGGGTCGAGGCTGCGGGGGGTTCGGGTGCGCAGTGCGGCGAGCGCTCTGCTGGTCTGGGACTTCACGGTGCCGACCGAGATGTGGAGGGTGGCGGCCGTCTCGGCCTCGCTGAGCTCCTCGTAGTAGCGCAGGACCACGACGGCGCGGGCCTTGCGGGGCAGCGTCTGGACGAGCTCCCACAGCTCGGAGCCGGTGCCGTCGTCGTGGTCGTCGTGGACCGGCCGGTCGAGGACCGGCTGCTCCTGGCTGTGCTCGCGGCGCTTCCAAGCACGGCGCCACAGGGAGTTGTGCTCGTTGACCAGGATCCGTCGTACGTAGCCGTCGATCGCTCCCTGGTCACGCACCTTGTCCCACGACAGGTAGAGCTTCGCGAACGCCGTCTGCACGAGATCCTCGGCGTCGTGGCGGTTGCCGGTCAGCAGGTACGCCGTCCGCAGCAGGCTGGGCTGCCGGGCGGCGAGGTACGCCGCGAAGTCGGCGTCGCGCGCGTCGTTCCGGTCGGCCACAGCGAGTGCTCCCGTGGGTGGTCGGTCGGGTGCTGGCATGGTTCCTCCCCTCGTTGCTACCCAGACGCGAACGAGGGCGGGGAAGTTGCAATCCTGGCAGAGCCGACGGGTCAGGGAGTGGCGGCGAGGCGGTAGCTGCCCTGCCCCTCCGGCGCCACCGCCGTGGCGCGGGTGATCGAACCGTCCAGCCCGACCCGCACGATTGCCTGCTGGTGGTGACGGTCCTCGGCGACGACGAGGACCGCGTCGTCGCCCTCCCAGGCGGGGACCCCGACGATCGTCATGTTGGGCAGCATCGTGCTCCGCACCAGCCGGCCGGTGGCCGCGTCCCGGATCCCCACCACGTCGCCGACGCCCAGCACCGTCTGTGCTCCCACGCTCTGGGTACCGACGACGTACCGGCCTGACTCCGAGAAGTGCCCGAGCGACCAGTTCGGCGCCCGCCACAGCAGCGCACCTGTGGCGATGTCCACGACGACCGAGTTCTGCCCCTGGAAGCCGCGACCCGATACGAGGTCCCCGGCGGGCGACGCCCCGGCCGCGATGGTGAGATGAGGGATCCGGTGCCTGGAACCGTCGGCCGCCATCAGGGCCGGTCCGTCGGCGTTCCTGAGGACGGTCGAGGCGGCGTTGGCCACGAGGCCTCGACCGGTGCTCCCGACCGGGTAGAGCACCACGCCCTTCGTGGTGGGCGTCTCCGTCGTCCCCTGGACCAGCCGCCCGGTCGCGTCGAAACCACACGTGTCCGACAGCCAGTACGCCGGGGCGTCACCACCCAGCGCCAACTCCGGTGTGCCGCAGCCGAGGCGGGTCGTCGTCCCGCCCGACACCAGCGAGAGCGTCACGAACGGAAGTGTTGACGCCTGGCGGCCCACCACCAGCACGCCATCGCCGTACGGCGTCGCGGTCTGTGCCTGGCGGAAGGTCGCGGACGTGACCCGGTCACCGCCGGTGGTGACGAATGCGTTGCCTTCGAGGTAGGCGACCTTCGGTGCATCACCCTGGGGGACGTCGGGCAGCATCACGGCCGGGTCCAGGTGCGTGCTCGGGGTCGGGGTCGTGCCCGGATCGTGGTTCAGCCAGACCGCCGCCGAACCGCCGACCAGCGCCACCGCCGCCGCCGCGGCCAGGATTGCCGTCGTACGACGTCGTCCGTGGCGGAGTGTCCGTGAGCGGTTGACCACAGTCGCCATCGGCGTGGCCGGGTAGTCGGTCGCCTCGGTGACCTCGGTGAAGGTCCGGGTCAGCAGTTCCTCGGGTGTCATCGCCCCTCCTCGTCAGAGAGCTCCGGATGGTCGGCCAGCCGGGTGCGGAGCGCGGCGAGGGCGCGGCTGCTCTGGGACTTCACGGTGCCGACTGAGATCCCCATCAGCTGGGCGATCTCGGCCTCGGTCAGCTGTTCGTAGAAGCGGAGCACGAGCACCGTGCGCTGCTTGGGCGGCAGCGAGCAGACGAAGCGCCACACGGCCTCACGGCTCCCGTCGTACGACGGAGGCTCCGGCGCCGGGAGGTCGGGAACCGCCTCCACGAGGTGCTCGGCTCGGCGGGCCGGCCGTCGCCAGGCGGTGCGGTACTCGTTGACCAGCATCTGCCGCGCGTAGGCGTCGAGGTTGCCGACGTCGCGGATCCGGTCCCAGCCCCGGTAGAGCTTGGCGAGGGTGGTCTGCACGAGGTCCTGGGCCGCGTGGACGTCACCGGTCAGCAGGTGGGCGGTGCGCTGGAGCGCGCCCTCCCGGGCGGCGAGCCACGACTCGAACTCCGCGGTCCCGGAGCCGCGCAGCGGGGTGGCCATGGCGCCTCCCCTCGCGTTCGTCTGCTGCATCGGCGTCCCATCCTCGTCGGCCCTCACTCCCACGACGAGATCGACCCGCGAAGGGTTGCATCGGTCGGACTATCGCCCGACGGCTCAGCGGATGGGGAGGGCGAACGGCGTGAACTCGTTGACGGCGGGGACGGGGGCGACGGCGTACTCGACCGAGCCATCGACGCCGATCCGGACGATCGACCAGGATCCGCCCACGCGGAGCACGCCCAACAGGTGGGTCGAGTCCTCCCAGGTGAGGCGGGTCAGGCTGCGACGAGGACCGGGCTGGAAGGTGTACGCGCGGGCGACCGTGCCGTCGTCGCGGAAGATCGCGAACCGGTTCACGCTGTCCGACGTCGCCTGGGAGTGCTCGCCCAGCACGAGGTGCCCGTCGTCGGAGAACGTGTCGAGCCGGTAGCGGCAGGTCTGCCAGGCGCGATGACCCGACGCCGCGAACACACCCCAGCACGCCGGCGTGGTCTGCGTGGCCCTCGAGGCCAGACCGGTCACGCGGCCACGCTGGTTGACGTCGGACACCTGCACCATCGGACCGATCCGGTCGACGATGCCGTGGGAGGTCGAGACGAAGACCCCCTGGTTGCGGGCAGCGTTGACGAAGATCGTGCAGCCGCCGCCCTCGGGGACCTGCTCCTTGCAGGTCTTGGCACCGAAGATCGCTCCGACGCTGTCGCCCCGCGCCACCCGTGGCAGCGTGAACTCGCGCGAGCCCCGTCTCTCGAGATCGTGCGGCCGACGGTGGTTGTCGAGCCAGCTCACGATCGAGTGGTCGGGCGAGGTCGCGAGCCCGGAGTGGGTCAGGAACTGCGAGCGGACCAGCGTCCCGTGGGCGTCGATCCTCTGCAGCTGAGGGCCGACCTCGGTGGCGGCGATCCCGAACACGCCGCGGCCCGTGGTCGACCACTGGCCCAGGGCGAGGAACCCGATCCGCGACACGGCTCCGGAGGGCCGGTGGACGCGGAAGTTGCCGCCGAGGAACGCGGGCTCGGTGGCGAAGGCGTACGGGATCCTCGGACGGGCACCCGTCGGCAGACCGGAGACCGGGAGCGGGGGCGTGGCCGCGTGGGCGGGCGCACGTGCGGCCACGTTCGTCGCGGCGCCGGTCGGCGTGCCGGCCAGAGGCACGATCATCAGCAAGGTGGCTATGGCGGACAGGGTCAGCGGTCGCAGAAAGCTCGTCGTCATGGGGGTAGGACCTCCTTCGTACGCGAAAGGTTGCCTGACTCGGGGTCGTGGTGCACGCGCCTTGCCCCTAGGGTGGCTGCACCGTCATTCAGGAGGGGTGCATGCAACAGGTCCAGGGAGTGGTCGCGCGAGCCAAGGGCGAGCCGGTCAGCATCGAGACGATCAACGTTCCCGACCCCGGACCCGGGGAGGCGCTGGTGCAGGTGCAGGCCTGCGGGGTCTGCCACACCGACCTGCACTACCGCGAGGGCGGGATCAACGACGACTTCCCGTTCCTGCTCGGCCACGAGGCCGCAGGCGTGGTCGAGTCGGTGGGGGAGGGCGTCACCGGCGTCGGGCCCGGTGACTTCGTGATCCTCAACTGGCGTGCGGTCTGCGGCAACTGCCGCGCCTGCCTGCGCGGTGAGCCGTGGTACTGCTTCGCCACCCACAACGCCACCCAGAAGATGACGCTGGCCGACGGCACCGAGCTCTCGCCGGCACTCGGCATCGGCGCCTTCGCCGAGAAGACCCTGGTCGCCGCCGGACAGTGCACCAAGGTCGACCCGTCGACCCGCGCCGCCGCGGTCGGCCTGCTCGGCTGCGGCGTGATGGCCGGGCTCGGCGCGGCCATCAACACCGGCAACGTCTCGCGCGGCAAGAGCGTCGCGGTGATCGGCTGCGGCGGCGTCGGAGCGGCCGCGATCGCCGGCTCGGCGCTGGCCGGTGCGTCCACGATCATCGCCGTCGACATCGACGACCGGAAGCTCGAGGGCGCCACCCGGATGGGTGCCACACACACCGTCAACAGCGCGAACGGCGACCCCGTCGAGGCGATCCAGGCCCTCACCGGAGGCAACGGTGCGGACGTCGTGATCGACGCGGTCGGCCGGCCCGAGACCTGGAAGCAGGGCTTCTACGCCCGTGACCTGGCCGGGACGCTGGTCCTGGTCGGCGTACCGACGCCCGACATGAAGATCCCCGACATCCCGCTCATCGACGTCTTCGGCCGCGGCGGCTCGTTGAAGTCCAGCTGGTACGGCGACTGCCTGCCCTCGCGCGACTTCCCGATGCTCGTCTCGCTCTACCAGCAGGGCCGGCTCGACCTCGACGCGTTCGTGTCCGAGGAGATCGGCCTCGGCGACGTCGAGGCGGCGTTCGAGAAGATGCACCACGGCGACGTGCTCCGCAGCGTCGTGCTCTTCTCGTGAGCATCCGGGTCGACCACGGCGTCACCAGCGGCACGTTCAGCCTCGACGGGCAGACCTTCGACGTCGACAACAACGTCTGGGTGGTCGGCGACGACGAGACCTGCGTGGTGATCGACGCCCCTCACTCGGTCGAGGGGATCCTCGAGGTGGTCGGCGAGCGGAAGGTCACCGCGATCGTCTGCACCCACGCGCACGACGACCACGTGCGGGTCGCCGTGGCGCTGCGCGAGGCGGTGACCGCGCCGATCCTGCTGCACCCCGCCGAGCGCCCGCTGTGGGAGCTGTCCCACCCGTACATGCTCTGGGACGTCGACCTCTCCGACGGGATGTCGATCCCCGTCGCCGGGTCGTCGCTGACCGTGCTGCACACGCCGGGCCACTCCCCGGGCTCGGTCTGCCTGCTCGCGCCCGATCTCGGCTGCGTCTTCACCGGGGACACCCTCTTCCAGGGTGGCCCCGGCGCCACCGGGCGGTCCTTCAGCGACGGTGACCTGATCGTCGAGTCGATCCGGGAGCGCCTCCTCGCGCTACCCGGCGAGACCGTCGTCCACACCGGTCACGGCGACGACACCACGATCGAAGCCGAGCGGGCGGCGCTGGGCTGAGGCTGCGCCGGCGGGCGGCGCCGGCGGGCGGTGAGTGTGCCACCGATCTGTTCGAGGGAACGGTGGCAGGCTCACCGCTCGGGCGTGGTGGGGTCGAGTGCCGGTGAGTCAGCCACCGAACCGGACGGCGAAACGGTGGCGGGCTCACCGCTCGAGGAGTCGAAGGCCACCTTGACCTGGTCGCGCTCCTGACGGTGTACGCCGCGGGTGCCGAGGAGCAGGTAGCCGAGGAAGCCGATGGCCAGCGCGATCGGGACGCCGAGGTTGGCGAACGCCCAGGTGCCGGTCTTGCCGCCGAAGCCGAAGGGGTCCAGGAAGTAGCCGAGCCAGCCCAGCCCCTGGGAGCCGAACGGCGCGACCACGAGCCCCCAGCCGACGACGGTGGCCACGACCATCGAGCCGACCGCCGGCCAGCCGACCGCGCCGTACCGTCCGCGCGCGTCGTACAGCGCCGCCTCGTCGTAGTCGCGCTTGCGGACCAGCAGGTCGGCCAGGAAGACCCCGCACCACGCGGCCATCGGCACGCCGAGGGTGATCAGGAAACCCTCGAAGATGTAGATGAAGTCGGCGTTGGAGATCCAGACGATGTAGATGGCGCCGAGCATCATCAGTACGCCGTCGATCGCCGCCGCGACCCAGCGCGGGGTGCGCAGGCCGAGGGTGAGCAGTGTCAGCCCCGAGGAGTAGATGTCCATCATCGCCCCGCTGATCAGCCCGCCGACCGCGACGAGCGCGAACGGCACCAGGAACCACGTCGGCAGGATCGTCGTGAGCGCCCCGATCGGGTCGGCGCCGATCGCGTCCAGGAGGTCGGGCGAGGATCCGGCCAGCAGGATGCCGTAGGCCACGAGCACGACGACCGGGAAGCTGCCACCCAGCGTCGGCCACAGCACCACGCCCCCCGTGGAGGCGTCGCGGGGCAGGTAGCGGGAGTAGTCGGCGCCGGTGTTCACCCAGCCGATCCCGAAGCCGGTCATCACCAGGATCCCTGCGCCGATCGCCGCGCTGGTGGAGCCGGAGGGCAGCGCCCGCGCCGTCGAGAGGCTGATGTGGTCCCAGGCCAGTACGACGTAGACCGCGGTGACCACGATCATCGCGAGGGTCAGGTACTTCTGCAGCCGCATGATCAGGTCGAAGCCCATGATCCCGGCCAGCACGATGATCGCCGCGACGACCACGAACGCCACCACCTTGGTGCCGTTGCCGTGCGCCCAGCCGAGCCGCTCGAAGACCGTCGCCGTGGCCAGCGTCGACAGGGCGACCAGCACCGTCTCCCAGCCGACCAGGAGCAGGTAGGACACCAGCGCCGGCAGGGTGTTCCCGTAGCGCCCGAACGGCGCGCGCGAGAGCACCAGGGTGGGCGCGGAGCCGCGCTTGCCCGCGATCGAGACCAGCCCGACGAGCAGGAACGAGACGACGGCACCGACCGTGGCGGCGATCAGCGCCTGCCACAGCCCGATCCCGAAGCCGAGCACGAACGCGCCGTAGGCGACCGCGAGCACCGAGATGTTGGAGGCGCACCAGGGCCAGAAGAGGCCGGCCGGAGTGCCGCGCCGCTCGGACTCGGCGATCACGTTGATGCCGTTGGCCTCGATGCCGGCCGGTGCCGCCGGTGCCCGCGTCGGTTCCTTCGTGGTGGTCATGACGTCCCTCTCCTCAGCAGATCCGCCAGCAGCGGCCCGGTCCGCGCGGCCGCCCTCTCTGCGACAACGACCACGTCGCCCGGGTCAATTCCCGCATCGTCACCCTCGATCGCCGTCACCGTCGAGAGGCCGACCACCTCGAGCCCATATTCTCGCGCCGCGATCGCCTCGGGAACGGTCGACATACCGAGCACGTCTGCTCCGACCCGTCGTACCCACTCGGCCTCGGCGTAGGTCTCGTAGTGCGGCCCCGGCAGCCAGGCGTAGACCGCCTCGGCCAGCGACGGGTCCAGCTCGCGGGCCAGCTCGCGCAGCCGCGGCGACCAGCAGTCGGTGAGGTCGACGAAGCGCGGGCCGACCAGGGGCGAGGTCGCGGTCAGGTTCAGGTGGTCGCGCAGCAGGACGACGCGGCCGACCTCCCAGTCGGGCCGGAGGGACCCGTTGGCGTTGGTGAGCACGGCCGTGGTGCAGCCCGCTGCGGCCGCGGTACGGATGCCGTGCACGACCTGGTCGAGCCCGAGGCCCTCGTAGAGATGGGTCCGTCCGAACAGCACGAGGGTCGGCACGCCGCCAACGTCGTACGACGCGACGGTGCCGCGATGCCCCTCGGCGACCGGCGCGACGAAGCCCGGGAGCTCGGTCATCGGCAGCGTCGCGAGCGGCGCGCCGAACGCCTCGGCGGCGGGTCCCCAGCCCGAGCCGAGCACCACCACGGCCCGGTGCCGGGGTACGCCGGTCAGCTCGGCCAGGCGCCGCGCCGCCGCGAGAGCCGGTTCGGGGTCGTCCACACCCTCCACCGTAGGTCCCGCCGAGGAGGGACCCTTGGCAGCGGCTGCGGTGACTTCCAGCCCTACGGCGGGAGGGGGATGCACTCCAGGGTGAAGGTAAAGGGTTTTCGGATGGACCGAGGAACCCACAGAGAAGGTGAACATCATGCGCGCCACGCTTGACAAGTTGATCTCATGGACAGGTTTGCTCCTCGTCGCCGTCCTGATCGTCGCCGGCGGTCTGCTGACCTGGGCCAGCACATTCATCAACAACGAGGTGACCAGCCAGCTCGGGGCACAGCACGTCACCATGCCCACCTCGGAGCAGTACGGCGAGCTTCCCGCCGCTGACAAGGCTGCTCTCCAGCCCTACGCCGGCCAGAAGCTGACCACCGGTCCCCAGGCCCGGGCCTACGCCGACCACTACATCAACGCCCACCTCCAGGGTGTGGCCGACGGCCAGACCTACTCCGAGGTCAGTGGTGCCTACATCGCACAGTGCAGCGACCCGAAGGCCGCCGCCACCGAGGCATGCACGACGCTCGCCGGGCAGAAGGCAACCCTGTTCCAGGGTGAGACACTGCGCGGTCTGCTCCTCTACGGCTACGCGTTCGCCACCATGGGCACGATCGCCGGCATCGCCGCCATCTCCGCCTTCGTCGCCGCGGGTCTCATGCTCCTGCTGGTGGGCATCGGCTTCTGGCACTCGCGTAAGGCCGAGAACGACGTGGCCACGGGGATTCAGCCGGTGGGCGCGCCCGCCTGACCCAGTGGTCCACCTGAGGCCGGCGTCCCCCACAGGGCGCCGGTCTTCGGCCGTCCGGGCTCAGGCGTACGACTCGCGCCGCCGCGCCCGGACCAGGTCGTGCACCCCGATCGCGACCGCGATCGAGACGAAGCAGATCGCGGCGATGACGGCGTACCCGAGCGCCCGCGAGTACGACGCCACCCCGGGGCCCGTCAGCGAGTTGAAGAAGACCGCGCCGATCAGCGCCTGACCGATCGCCAGCCCGATCCGCTGGCCGGTCTGCAGCACGCCACCGGCGGTGCTGCCCATCTGCGGGTCCACATCCATGAGCGACAGCGTCTGGTTCGGCGTGATCACCGCGCCCTGCCCGCAGCCCATGATGAACAGCGGCCCGGCGAAGGCGAGGGTCGCGTGGCCCTCGGGCACGTGGCGTGCCACCACGGCCAGGGCGATCGCACCCAGACCGAAGGTGACCGCGCCGGCGACCACCAGGGGTCGGCCGATCCGGGTGACCACGCGTCCGGTGAGCGGCGCCGAGATCGCGCTCCCGACGGCGTACGCCGTGACGCCCAGCGCCGACGCGAGGGCGGTGTAGCCGAGCCCGCGCTGGTAGTACAGGGCCAGCACCAGCGGCAGGCCCGCCATCGCCGGGAAGAAGGCGAGGGCCAGCGTGATCCCGGAGACGTACGACGGCTGCTGGAACAGGCGCAGGTCCACCAGCGGGTCGAGGTCGTCCCGGGTGAGCCGGCGCTCGCGGCGCAGGAAGAGTGCGACCAGGACCGCGGTCGGCACCGCCAGCCAGGCGAGCCGGACGTCGTGGAGCGCGTCGTACTCCACGCACGCGAAGAGGACGCAGAACGTCGCGCCGCCGAGCAGGGCGGCACCGAGCACGTCGAGCCGGTGCGGGGTCGTGGCGGTCTTCGCGGGCAGGAACCTGCGCGAGAGGGCGAGCACCACGATCCCGACCGGGATGTTGATGAAGAAGACCAGCCGCCAGCCCAGCGTCGGGCCGCCGAGGGCGATCAGCACCCCGCCCACGATCGGGCCGATCGCGGTGCCGAGACCCACCGTCGTACCGAGGACGCCGAACGCCCGTCCGCGGTCGGCGCCGCTGAACATCTGCTGCACCAGGCCCGAGGTCTGCGGGTTGATCAGGCCGCCGAACAGGCCCTGCAGGACGCGGGCGCCGATCAGGATCCCGGCGGTCGGGGCGAGCCCGGAGAGCGCGGAGGTGACCACGAAGCCGGCGACCCCGACCTGGAACATCAGCCGCCGGCCGTGGTCGTCACCGAGCTTGCCGCCGAGCACCGGCACCAGCCCGAAGGCCAGCGTGTAGCCGGAGACGATCCACTGGAGCTGCGAGTTGCCGGCATGCGTGTCGGCGCCGATCGAGGGGAGCGCGACGTTGGTGACGCTGACGTCGAGCAGCGTCATGAACATCGCGCTGCAGCAGACCACCAGCGCGATCCAGCGGCTGCGGTCGGCGTCGGGCGTCACCCGGGGGATGCTGCCAGAGGCCTGCGGGAGCAGGCCCGGGAGGTACGACGGGCGCCCGCTGCTCGCCGTACCTCCCGGGGGTCTCAGTGCGCCATCGCCGACTCGGGCTCGGCGTCGACGACCTCGCCGCGCGGCCGGGTCGGCCGACCGGGCCACCAGGCGCGCTCACCGAGGAGCACCAGCGCGGCCGGCAGGATCACCAGCCGGATCACGGTGGCGTCGATCAGGATGGAGGCGGCCAGGGCGACGCCCATCATCTTCATCTCGATCATGCTCAGGGTGATGAAGATGGCGAACACCGAGACCATCACCGCCGCCGCGCTCGTGATCACGCCGGCGGTGTCGGCGATGCCGCGCTCTACGGCGACGCGCGCGGGCAGGCCGCTCGCCACGTGCTCACGGATCCGGGCCAGGACGAACACGTTGTAGTCCATCGACAACCCGACCAGGACCACCATCACGAACAGCGGGATCCAGTCGATCACGAAGCCGGGGTTGGTGAAGCCGAGCGGCCCGGCGAACCAGCCGTGTTGGAAGACCAGCGTGAGGATCCCGAACGCAACCCCTACGGAGAGCAGGTTCAGGGCCGACGACAGGGCCGCCACCACCACGCTGCGGAACGCGAGCGTCATGATCACCAGGGTCAGCAGCAGGACGAAGCCGATCACCCAGGGCAGCCGGCTCGACTGGTGGCCGGCGTAGTCGAGCGAGCTCGCGACGTCGCCACCGACCGCGTGCTCCACCGGCAGATCGCCCACGGCGTCCGGGACGAGGTGCTCGCGCAGCTGCTCGACGGCCTGGCCTGACCGGTCGTCGGAGGCCGAGTACGGGATCGGCAGGGTGAGCCGGACGGTGCTGCCGTCGGGTGAGGTCTCGATCGCCCGCTGTCCCGCCTGGTCGAACCACTTCGTGGCGGCGGCGCTCGTCTCGAGCGAGGTCAGCGCGCCGACGACCCGGTCGTGGTCACTCGCAGCGCCGCGGACGACCACGGTCGCGTTGGTGCCTTGCGACGGGAACTGGTCGGCCATCGCGTGCAGGGTCTGCACCTCCGGGATCGAGTGCGGGAGGGTGTCGAGGTTGCCGTCGTGGGTCCTCATGCTCAAGGCGGGAGCCGCGAGGGCGACCAGCGCAGTGAGCGAGACGACCAGGGCGGCGACGGGACGACGTACGACGGGGGCCAGGATCCGGCGGCTCAGACCGCCCCGGCCGATCCGCCGGTTCAGGCGCCACAGCAGCGGCACCCGGGGCCGGTCGACCCAGCGGCCGAGCTTGGCGAGCAGCGCAGGCAGCACGGTGACCGAGCCGACCACGGCCACGCCGACCACGACGATGGCCCCGGAGGCGAGCGAGTCGAAGGTCGCACCGCCGACGATGAAGAGCCCGGCCATCGAGGCGATCACGGCGCCACCGGACACCATGATCGAGTGGCCCGAGGTGGCGGCGGCGATCTCCACGGCGTCGAGGGTGCTGTGCCCGGCGGCTCGCTCCTCGCGCTCGCGCTTGAGGTAGAACAGCGAGTAGTCGACCCCGACGGCCATCCCGATCAGCACGATCATGCTGGTCACGGTGGGCTCGGCGTGGATCAGGTGCGAGAGAGGGGCGGTGATACCCATGGTCGCCGCCACCGAGGTGAGGGCGAGCAGCACGGGCACGCCGGCCGCGATCAGGGCACCGAAGGCGAGCAGCATGAGCAGCAGGGTGACCGGGAGGCTGATCCCCTCGGCGGAGTGCAGGTCCTCACCGACCCGGTCGTTGATGGCGGTGTTCACCGAGAGGTCACCGGCCTCACGGACCCGGAGCTCCTGATGGGCTTGGGCGATCGCAGCCGTCCGCGCCTGGATCTGCTGCGCATCGTCGATCGTGCTCTTCAGATGGACGTCGACGAGCACGCCGGTGCGAGCGGCGTTCCACTGCGGAGGCGTGACCTCGGTGACGCCCTTGGCGCCGGACATCGCGGTGTCGACCTCGCGGGCCACCCGTCGTACGTCGGCAGGGTCGAGGCGGCGGCCGTCGCGGGAGGTGACCAGCAGGCTCTCGACCTGGTCGTCGGGGAACCGCCCGGCCGCCGCCAGGGCGTCGGCTCGGCCGGACTCTCCAAGCCGGTAGTCGGCATCGGTCGTCTGCTTGGTCGGGATCAGGGCAGCGAGGGCGACGGCGGTCGCGACGAACGCGAACCAGGCACCGATCGCACGCCAGGGATGAGACGCACTCCAACGCGCGGCGCGCAGGGGCAGCCGGGCCAGGAGGCTCGAGCTGTGCAGGTGTGGAGACATGGCGGGCTCCTCAGGTCGGAGTTGCTGGGACCTCTCCAGCGTCGCCATCGCCAGCCGCCCGGTCAGGAGCGCGAGCACCCCTGTCGAGGGTGGTGCTAGGTCCACTGTGTGCGGGGCTCGCATCGGCGAGACTGGTCCCATGACCAGCGCTTCACGACTGCGGATGACGGGCTACGCGGCCCTGCAGATCCTGCTGTCCGTGCCGGCCCTGGTGCTCTTCGTCCTCAACGCCGTCGCCGGCATCCTGGTCGTGATCGTGGTCGGGATCCCGATCCTGATGCTCACGCTGCCGGCCAGCAGGTGGCTGGCCGGGGTGCACCGCCGGATGGCGGCCGACATCCTGGGCTCGCCGGTGCCCGCGCCGTACCGCTCGACCGAGGGCGTGGGGGCGATGCAGCGGCTGCGGATCTGGGCCTCCGACCCGATGACCTGGCGCGACGAGGCCTGGCTGCTGCTGGCCCTGCCGCTGGCCCTCACGTTCTCGCTGTTGGTCGTGCTGCTGCTCGTGCTCGTCGTCACCGGGGTCGCCTGGTGGTTCGGGGTCGGGCCGATCATGGTCATCCGCAGCCGGCTGGACCGGCTGCTGCTGACCTTCGGCACCACCGAGCGGCTCGAGCAGCGGGTCGAGGTGCTGACCGAGACCCGCAACGAGTCGCTCGACCACTCCGCGTCCGAGCTGCGCCGGATCGAGCGCGACCTCCACGACGGCGCCCAGGCCCGGCTCGTCGGGCTCGGGATGACGCTCGGGATGGCCGCGGACCTGATGGAGCGCGACCCGGAGGGTGCGCGCAAGATCCTCGACGAGGCGCGTCAGACCACCGGCGCCGCGCTCGGCGACCTGCGCGACGTCGTCCGTGGGATCCATCCGCCGGTGCTCGCCGACCGCGGACTGGGCTCGGCACTCGAGGCGCTCTCGCTCGACCTGGGGCTCCCGGTCGCGGTCAGCGGCTCGCTGACCGAGCGGCTCCCGGCGCCCGTCGAGTCGGCGGTCTACTTCGCGGTCGCGGAGTGCCTGGCCAACGTCGGCAAGCACGCGGACGCGGCGCACGCCTGGGTCGAGCTGGCGCTCGAGGCGGACTCGTTGCGGGTCGTCGTCGGGGACGACGGCCACGGCGGCGCCGACCCGGGTGCCGGCACCGGGATGCGGGGGGTCGCGCGGCGGCTGGCCGCGTTCGACGGCACGATGATGGTGTCGAGCCCGGTCGGCGGGCCGACCCTGGTCACACTGGAGGTGCCGTGCGCGTCGTCCTCGCCGAGGACCAGACCCTCCTCCGGGAAGGCCTGATCCGGCTGCTCGAGTCGAACGACTTCGAGGTCGTCGCGGCGGCCGAGGACGCCGACTCGCTGGCGGCCGCCCTGGCCGACCCCGACACCGCGGACGTCGCGCTGCTCGACGTACGCCTGCCGCCGACCGGCACCGACGAGGGCCTGCGTGCCGCGGTCGACGTACGCCACCGGCGGCCGGGCTTCCCCGTGCTCGTGCTCTCGCAGTACGTCGAGCGCATCTACGCCCGCGAGCTGCTCGCCGACGGCCAGGGCGGCGTCGGCTACCTGCTCAAGGAACGGGTGGGCGACGTCCGCGAGTTCGTCGATGCGCTGCGGCGGGTGGCCGGGGGCGGCACCGTGCTGGACCCCGAGGTCGTGGCGGCGGTGATGGCCCGCCAGCAGCCGGTCGAGAGGCTGACGGCCCGCGAGCGCGACGTCCTGGCGCTGATGGCCGAGGGTCGCTCGAACGCCGCGATCGCCGCCGATCTGGTCGTGACCGAGAAGGCGGTCGCCAAGCACACCAACAACATCTTCGCCAAGCTCGACCTGCCGCCCGCCCCCGACGACAACCGGCGGGTGCTGGCCGTGCTGGCCTGGCTGGACTTCTAGCTCAGAAGGGCTGCACGAGCAGGGCCACGCCCTCGTCGGCGACCCGGGTCAGCACCAGGGTGGCCTCGTCCTCGCCGCGCAGAGCGAGCCGCGACCTCAGCTGCTCCGGGGAGACGTCGATGCCGCGCTTCTTGATGGTCAGGGTGCCGATGCCGCGTTCGCGCAGCGCCGTCTTCAGGTAGCGCTCCCGGAACGGCAGCCGCTCCACCACCCGGTAGCCGCGAGCGAACGGCGAACGGAACGACTCCGGGCCCGTGACGTAGGCGATCCGGCGGTCCAGCAGGTGGCCGTTCACCCCGGCGGCGACGGCGGTCACCAGGCCGGCCCGGATCACGGCGCCGTCGGGCTCGTACAGGAACTCGGCGACGTCGCCGACCTCCGCGCCCGGGTCGTCCTCGTCGGTCAGGGTCGCGAGGCCGCCCTTCCCGATCACGGTCGCGCGTCGGGCGACGGTCGCGAGCCTCGGCGACCACAGGGCGGCCTCCTTGACCTCCCCGCGGTCGCTGACCCACTCGGCCTCGGCACCGTCCGGCACCAGGGAGTGGGGGATCCCCGGCGCGACCTTGACGCAGGCCCGGCCGGTGAGGAGCGACGCGACGAAGGTCCACGGTGGCGTCCAGTCGTCGGCACGGAAGCTCCGGCCCCGGCCGCTGCGCCGCGCGGGGTCGGCATACGCCGTGCCGAACGGCGAGACGTCGAGGGTGGTCGCGTCGGCGACGTTCACGGCGCCCCCGAGTCCGAGCGCCGCCAGGTTGGCGCGCGCCATCTCGACGCGCAGCGGGTCGAGGTCGATCCCGGCCGTGGTGAGGCCGGCCCGCGCGAACGCGACCAGGTCGCCACCGATGCCGCAGGTCAGGTCGAGCACGCTCGGGCCGGCCACGGCCAGGCGCGCGGCGCGGTGGTTGGCGACGGAGCTGCGGGTGGCCTGCTCGAGGCCGTCGCGGGTGAAGTACATCCGGGCGGCATCGTCGCCCAGCTTCGCCGCGGCCCGCGCCCGCAGCTCCACCTGCCCGAGTGCCGCCGCGACCCGGGCAGCGCCTTCGTCGGTCGAGCCTGTCGCGACCATCGCTCGGAGCTGCTTCTGCACCTGCAACGGTGTGCCCTCGGCGGCGGTCGCCGAGGCCAGCAGCGCCTGACCCTCGTCGGTCAGCAGCCAGCGGAAGGTGTCGAGGTCCACGCCGTCATCCTCGCAGCCGGACCGGGCTCAGAGTGTGCCCGCAACGGACGACCCGCTGAGGGGTTGGTGGAACGCAGTGTGCCCCCAACGAGCAACCTGCGGCGGGGGTTGTGGAACGCCGTGTGCCCTCAAGGAGCCCCCTTCGGAAGCGGTAGTGGAACAGGCTGTTCCACAACGGCCGCGAACGACAACCCGGAACGGGCACAGGGTGTTCCACCTCGAGCTCCGAGCACCGTCGGGAACGGGCACACCGTGTGCCCTCACCACCTCAGTGGCCGCGGAACGCCTCCTCGAGCCACCACGACGGCTCGCTGTCGACGACCTTGGCGTCCACCAGCATCGGACCGACGGGTCCCTTGTCGAGCCAATCGCCCACCGCCGCCAGGTCGGCCACGCTGCGCACGGCGACCGCCTCGAAGCCGTAGCCGCGGGCGATGGCGGCCAGGTCGGTGTCGGGGAACACCACGGTGTCGAGGGGATCGCCGTCGGGCCCGAAGTGATGGACCTCGGCGCCGTACGCGTGGTCGTCGTAGACCACGACGAGCATCGGCAGGCCGAGGCGCGCGACGGTCTCCAACTCGACGGCCGACATCAGCGCACCGCCGTCCCCGAGCGCGGCCACCGGGATTCGGTCGGGGCGGGCGAGGGCGGCGCCGACGGCGGTGGCGAGGCCGAGCCCGATCGACTGGAAGGCCTGGGTGAAGCAGAAGCCTTGCTCGTCGGGGGTGCCGAGGAACATCGCGGGGTAGCCCATGAAGTTGCCCGAGTCGACCGCCACGATCCGCTCGCGCGGGAGCAGGTCGTCGAGGACCGTGGTGAGGGTGCGCGGGTCGATCAGCCCGTCGCCGCCGAGGTCGTCGTACGGCACGTCGCGCCAGCGCAGCGGACCGGCCGAGAGCCGGCGCCGGACCTGGTCGGTGCGGTAGCCCTGGCGTTGGTCCGGCAGCAGGTCGGCGAGCGCTCGGGCGGTCAGCCCTACGTCGCCGAGGACGCCGAAGGTGAGGGCGCGGTGGGCACCGAGCGCATCGGCGGTGTCGTCGACCTGGACGACGGTGGCACCGGGAGCGATCAGCTTCCCGTGCCGCATCGTCCACATGTTGAGGGCACAGCCCCAGCCCACGATCAGGTCGGCCCCGCCGATCAGCTCGGCGGCCAGCGGTGAGGCGAAGCCGCCCGAGACGCCGAGGGACCAGTCCTCGTCGTGGAACAGGTCCTTGGCGACAGCCGACTCCGCCAGCAGTGCGCCGGCGCGGGCGGACACCTCGCGCAGGTCCGCACCGAACGGGCGTCCACCCCGGCCCGCCACGAACACCGGCCGCTCGGCGCGTCGCACGGCGTCGGCCAGCCGCGCGACGTCCGCGGGGTCCGGCGCGACGGGTGGGGTCTCGACAGGCTCGACCGGCGTGGTCTCGCCGGTCGAGCCGACCCCGTCGGTCGAGCTCACCCCGTCGGTCGAGCTCACCCCGTCGGTCGAGCTCACCCCGTCGGTCGAGCTTGTCGAGACCACGGGCACGTCGAGCGCCTGCACCGACAACGGCAGGTTCAGCAGCACGGTACGGCGCGTGGTCACCGCCAGCGTGACGGCCTCTACCGCCCGGGCGACCGCCTCCTCGGCGCTGTCCACGCGCAACGAGAGAGCCCCCACCGCCCGCGCCAACGCCGGCTGGTCGACGTAGAAGTTCGACCGCGGCTCGGTCGCCTCGGCCGCGACGACCACCAGCGGCGTCCGGCTCTTCGCGGCCTCGGCAAGCCCGGTCATCGCGTTCGTCAACCCGCAGCCCTGGTGGACGGTGACCGCGGCGACCCGGCCAGAGACGCGGGCGTAGGCGTCGGCCATCGTCGTGGCGCCGGCCTCGTGGCGGGCCGCGACGAACCGCGCACCCTCGGCCACCATCGCGTTGGTGACGTGGAAGTTCCCGGAGCCGACGACGCCGAAGACGTGGTCGACGCCGGCCCGGACCAGTGCCTGCCCGACCGCGTCGGAGACGCGCACGAGGGTCAGCGCTCGACCAGCGCCACGGCCCGGGCGGGCGACCCGGAGCCGGTGACGATCGGCAGCGGACCCACCACCAGCACCGCGCCGGTGGCCGGCAGCCGAGCGACGTTCTGCAGCTGGGTGAGGCCGTACTTGCCGCTGCCCATCAGGTAGGAGTGGCAGGGGAACGGCGGGTCGAAGGAGTGCGCGGCGCCTGCATCGGTACCGACGGTCTCGACGCCGACCCCGACCACCGGCGCCTCCTCGGCGACCCAGCGCGCGCACTCGATGCTCATCCCTGGCGTGTGCGGGCCCGTCTCGTTGGCGTTGATGAACCGCTCCTGGCTGTCGGAGCGCTCGTCCCAGCCGGTGCGGTAGATCATCCAGCCGCCGTCGGGCAGCGGGCCGTGCTCGGCCTCCCAGGCTCTGATGTGGTCGACCTCGAGCAGGAAGTCGGCGTCGGCGGCGCACTCGGCGCTGAAGTCGAGCACCACCACCGGCCGGATCAGCCGCGACACCGGGATGTCGGCCACGTCGCTGCCGTCGCGCCCGGTGACCCAGTGGTTGGGGGCGTCGAGGTGGGTGCCCGTGTGCTCGCCGCTGCGGAAGTTGTTCCAGTACCAGGCGGGTCCGCGCTCGTCGTACCGGCTGATCTCGTCGAGCTCGAAGCGCTGCGTCTGCCCGAACTCCGGCGGCAGCGCGATGATCGGCGTCTCCGCGGTGAGGCGGGCGGTCAGGTCCACGATCTCGACGCGCCCGGAGGTGAGGGCGTCGGTCAGGTCGGACAGCACGGACATGGGTGCTCCTCGAGGTGGCACGGGTCGGGGTCGGATGCGCTGGGCACGCTACGCCGCCGCGACCGCCGACGGGAGGGCTCGGGAGCCCCCGTTGGCACTCGCGCCAGGTGAGTGCTAGTTTCGGCTTTGGCACTCTCGACCCGAGAATGCCAGCGCTTGCCACGACGTACGACCCCCGCGACGGCGTACGTCAACGCAGGCTCCAACGTCCGGGAGCCCCGGCTCCCGAGTCCGAAACACCAGTGGAGAAAGTGGAGGTCGGCATCGTGTCGGTCAACATCAAGCCCCTCGAGGACCGGATCGTGGTCAAGCCTCTCGAGGCTGAGCAGACCACGGCTTCCGGCCTGGTCATCCCCGACACCGCCAAGGAGAAGCCCCAGGAGGGCGAGGTCCAGGCGATCGGCCCGGGGCGCATCGACGACAACGGCAACCGCGTCCCGCTGGACGTGGCCGTGGGCGACAAGGTCATCTACAGCAAGTACGGCGGCACCGAGGTGAAGTACGGCGGCGACGAGTACCTCATCCTCTCGGCGCGCGACGTCCTCGCCGTCGTCTCTTGATTCACCGGGTCGTGTGCCCCCGGACGCGCTGACGCGCGTCCTCGGGCACACGACCCGTCCTCTTCGGTGGTCGAGACCATCGTCGTTTCACGCCTCATTCATGAAGGAAGCATCTGATGCCCAAGATTCTTGAGTTCGACGAGAGCGCCCGCCGCTCTCTGGAGCGCGGCGTCGACGCGCTCGCCAACGCGGTCAAGGTGACCCTCGGCCCCAAGGGCCGCTACGTCGTCCTCGACAAGAAGTGGGGTGCCCCCACGATCACCAACGACGGCGTGACCGTCGCGCGTGAGGTCGAGCTCGACGACCCGTTCGAGAACCTCGGCGCCCAGCTGACCAAAGAGGTCGCCACCAAGACCAACGACGTCGCCGGTGACGGTACGACGACCGCGACGGTGCTCGCCCAGGCGATGGTCCACGAGGGCCTGCGCGCCGTGGCCGCCGGCGCCAACCCGATGAGCCTCAAGCGCGGCATGGACGCCGCGGCCGAGGCTGTCGGCGACGCGCTGCGCGAGGCCGCCCGCGAGGTCGAGTCCAAGGAGGACATGGCGTCCGTCGCCACGATCTCCAGCCGCGACGCCCTGATCGGCGAGCTGCTCGCCGAGTCCTTCGACAAGGTCGGCAAGGACGGCGTGATCACGGTCGAGGAGTCCAACACCATGGGCACCGAGCTGGAGTTCACCGAGGGCATGCAGTTCGACAAGGGCTACATCTCGGCGTACTTCGTCTCCGACCCCGAGCGCATGGAGTCCGTCCTCGACGACCCCTACATCCTGCTGCACCAGGGCAAGATCTCGGCGGTCGCCGAGATCCTGCCGCTGCTGGAGAAGGTCATCGCCGCCGGCAAGCCGCTGTTCATCCTCGCCGAGGACGTCGACGGCGAGGCGCTGTCGACGCTGGTGGTCAACAAGATCCGCGGCACCTTCAACGCCGTCGCGGTGAAGAGCCCCGCCTTCGGTGACCGCCGCAAGGCGATGATGCAGGACATCGCGGTGCTCACCGGTGGCCAGGTCATCGCCCCCGAGGTCGGCCTCAAGCTCGACCAGGTCGGTCTCGACGTACTCGGCACCGCCCGCCGCGTGGTTGTCACCAAGGACAACACCACGATCATCGACGGTGGCGGCGACGCCAGCGAGGTCGAGGGCCGGGTCAACCAGGTCAAGGCCGAGATCGAGAACACCGACTCCGACTGGGACCGCGAGAAGCTCCAGGAGCGGCTCGCCAAGCTCGCCGGCGGTGTGTGCGTGATCAAGGTCGGCGCCGCCACCGAGGTGGAGCTGAAGGAGAAGAAGCACCGCATCGAGGACGCCGTCTCCGCGACGCGTGCCGCGATCGAGGAGGGCATCGTCCCCGGCGGTGGCTCCGCGCTCATCCACGCGGTCTCCGTGCTCGACGGCGACCTCGGCCTGACCGGCGACGAGGCGGTCGGTGTCCGCATCGTCCGCACCGCTGCCGACGAGCCGCTGCGCTGGATCGCCGAGAACGGCGGCGACAACGGCTACGTCATCGTCACCAAGGTCCGCGAGGGCAAGATCGGTGAGGGCTACAACGCCGCCACCGGCGAGTACGGCGACCTGGTCGCCCAGGGCGTCCTCGACCCCGTCAAGGTGACCCGCTCCGCGCTGGTCAACGCCACCTCGATCGCCGGCATGCTGCTGACGACCGAGACCCTGATCGTCGAGAAGCCCGAGGACGAAGAGCCCCAGGCCGCCGCCGGCCACGGCCACGGCCACGGTCACTGATCCACCGAAAAGAGACACCTGCACCACCCGAAGCGCGCCGAGTCGTCATATGACGACTCGGCGCGTTTTCTTTGCCTCTTTGCGCCGACTCGGCGCGGTCCGGGCACTGGTCGACCAGCCCCCGGGCCCGATCCCTCCGGGACGCCGTCCTACGACGGGTACGTCGACGGGGTGCGCGCGGTGGTCGACGGCGCCGTTGTTGGCTCCGCGACCCTCGCCCTGCTCTTCGGCGACGAGGGCGCGGCCATGGTGGACCTGCAGGGCGACCCGGCCTGGCGGCGGCGCGGCATCGGCACCCGCCTGCTGCGCGAGGTCGCCAGCCTCGCCGGCTCCCGGCGAGCCACCGCGCTCGTGGTGTCGGCCCGGGCCGACAACCAGGCAGCACTCGCGGTCGTGCTCGCCTCTGGGCTGTGCGGCCGGATCCGGGTGGCCGGCGAGACCCTGACCGTGCGGATCCCGGTCGGCGATCTCGCCCCACTCGCCGTGGTCCCCATGAGCCAGGCGGGTGCGCGCCACCGGTAGGATCTGGGAATGGAGCCACCCCTGGAGCTGCCCGAGAAGTTCGCCCCGATGGGCCTCACCTACGACGACGTGCTGCTGCTCCCCGGCTACTCCGAGATCGCGCCGTCCGACATCGACACCTCCACCCGGCTGACCCGCGAGATCACGCTCCGCGCGCCGCTGGTCAGCGCGGCCATGGACACCGTCACCGAGAGCCGGATGGCGATCGCGATGGCCCGCCAGGGCGGCATCGGCGTCCTCCACCGCAACCTCTCGATCGAGGACCAGGCCTACCAGGTCGACCTCGTCAAGCGGACCCAGACCGGGATCATCTCCAACCCCGTCACCATCGGCCCCGACGCGACCCTGGAGGACCTCGACCGGATCTGCGGTGAGTACCGCGTCTCCGGGCTCCCCGTCGTCGACCTCGACCAGCAGCTGCTCGGCATCATCACCAACCGCGACCTGCGCTTCACCCCGGTCGCGGAGTGGGCGACCACCAAGGTCGACGAGATCATGACCCCGATGCCGCTGATCACCGGCCGGCTCGGCATCTCCCGCGACGAGGCCACGACGCTGCTGCGCAAGCACAAGCGCGAGCGGCTCCCGCTCCTCGACGACGAGGGCCGCCTCGGCGGACTGATCACGGTCAAGGACTTCGTCAAGGGCGAGCAGTTCCCCGAGGCGTCGTACGACGGTGACGGCCGCCTGCTCGTCGGCGCCGCGATCGGCTACTTCGGCGACGCCTGGCAGCGCGCCACCACCCTGGTCGAGGCCGGCGTCGACGTGCTCGTCGCCGACACCGCCCACGGCCACGTCCGGCTCCTGCTGGAGATGGTCGAGCGGCTCAAGACCGACCCCGCGACCAAGCACGTGCAGGTGATCGGCGGCAACGTCGCCACCACGGCCGGTGCCCAGGCGTTCATCGACGCGGGCGCCGACGCGGTCAAGGTCGGCGTCGGCCCCGGCTCCATCTGTACGACGCGCGTGGTCACCGGCGTCGGCGTACCCCAGGTGACCGCCGTCCACGACGCGTCACTGGCCGCCAAGCCGGCCGGCGTCCCCGTGATCGCCGACGGCGGCCTCAAGCACTCCGGCGAGATCGCCAAGGCGATCGTGGCCGGCGCCGATGCGGTGATGGTCGGCTCGCTGCTGGCCGGCTGCGAGGAGTCGCCGGGCGAGCTGGTCTTCGTCAACGGCAAGCAGTACAAGTCCTACCGCGGCATGGGCTCCCTCGGCGCGATGTCCAGCCGCGGCAAGAAGTCCTACTCCAAGGACCGCTACTTCCAGGCCGAGGTCACCAGCGACGACAAGATCGTGCCCGAGGGCATCGAGGGCCAGGTCGCCTACCGCGGACCGCTCGCCGCGGTCGCCCACCAGCTGCTCGGCGGGCTCAACCAGTCGATGTTCTACGTCGGTGCAAGCAGCGTCGCCGAGCTCCAGGAGAAGGGCCGGTTCGTGCGGATCACCCAGGCCTCACTGGCCGAGAGCCACCCCCACGACGTACAGATGACGGTCGAGGCGCCCAACTACACCGGCCGCTAGACATCACGGCTGGGCCGACGACGCGAGCAGCGCCAGCAGCGCGCGGGCGTACGCCCCGTCGACGTCCACGTCGACGAACCGCTGCTCGGTGTCGCCGATCAGCAGCGTGACCGCGTAGCCCGAGGTGGCGCCGGGGAGCAGCTCGAGCGACATGAACGCCTCGCCGAGCTCGCCGCGGAGCTGGTCCTCCCGCGGCAGCCACAGGGCCTCGGATGCCGCGAGCATGTCCATCGCCCACTCGGTGGTGCCGTTGAACGCCAGCATCTGCCGTCCCATCGCCATCCGCCGCGTCTCGACCACCATGTCGCTGACCACGAACTCCAGGTCGTCGAGCCCGTGGCCGGGGATCACGAACCAGTCGCCCTTCACCGGCGCCCAGGTCAGCCCGGCGTCGCGCAACGCGCCGGCCAGGTCTCGTGAGATCACGCCACCAGTGTGGGGGACACTGGGCCGATGGCGCGATGGACGTGTGACCACTGCGGGTCGACCGGTGAGATTCCCGAGGGCGAGACCGCCGACACGGTGCTGTGCGGCCAGTGCGGCGAACCCGTGACCCCCGGCTAGGGTCGGCGACGTGCGCGTACCGACGCTTCGAGAGATCCGCCGTTACCCGGTGAAGGCGATGGGTGGCGAGTCCCTGCGGTCGGCCGAGATCGACGCCCGCGGGCTGGTGGGCGACCGTGGGTACGCCGTCGTCGACGCCGAGGGGAAGCTCGCCACAGGCAAGCACTCGCGGCGGTTCCGCCGTCGCGACGAGGTCTTCGAGTTCGCCTCGCGGACCACCGCCGACGGCCTCCTGGTCCGCGGCCGGGGTGGTGAGTGGCCGGCGCCGGGGCCCGACCTCGACCGCGCCCTGAGCGAGGCGATGGGCGACGACGTACGCGTGCTGCCCGAGACCACCACGCCCTTCTTCGACGCCGGCGCGGTCTCGCTCGTCGGTACGGCATCGCTGGACTGGTGCCGCGAGCACCTCGACGTCGACGCCGACCGGCGCCGGATCCGGCCCAACCTGGTGGTCGACACGAGTGAGCCGTTCGTCGAGGAGACGTGGACAGCGGACGTCGAGATCGGCGGCGTGCGGCTGAGGCCGGTCGAGCGGATCGAGCGCTGCCGGATGATCGACATCGCCCAGGAGGGCCTGCCGCGCGAGGGGCGCTGGCTCAAGGCGCTGGGTGACGAGCGAGACCTGTCCCTGGGCATCTACCTCGACGTCGAGCAGCCGGGCACGGTCACGTCGGCGACGAGGTCGTCACCGGCTGAGGCCGCTCGCGCCTTCAGAGGTGCAGCAGCAGGCTGAGGATGAAGCCGCCCCCGCGGGGGCCGGTGCTGACGGGAGCCACCACCTGCGCTGCTCCGGTGCGAGCCCAGACCGCCTGCCCGGTCGCGGTGACCGTCCCGACCCGGACGCCGCTGGAGCCCGAGGCCAGGAACGACGGGCTGGCCGTCACCTGGGACCCGGGGCCGACGCCCTCGTCGTGCCAGCGCGTCGACCCGGCGTCGACGGAGTGGACAGCCAGCGACCCGTCGGTCTGGACGGCGGCGAGCCAGAGCCGCCCGGACGTGTCGACGGTGGTCATGGGCGAGGAGTACGGCGACCAGAGCCCGGCCGCCTGCTGCGGGTGCTGCCAGTGCGAGCTGCCGGCCTCGGTGTGGCGGGAGAAGAGCTGCCCCCGGGCGCTGACCGAGGTGAGCCAGAGGCGGCCGTCGTTGGCGAGGGTGAGCGCCGGGCTCGACGTGGTCGACCAGGTACGGCGGTCGACGGCCCGGAAGTGGCTCCAGCCGCGGCCCTGCGTGTGCTGGACCTCCAGGGCACCGCCCCGCGTGACCGCCGCTGCCCACAGCCGGCCGCGGGCGTCGGTGGCGGCGGCGGGGGCGACGTGGGTCGCCCACGAGCCTGCCCTTCCGATCCGGTTGCCGCGCGACCAGCGGTCGACGCGAGCGCTGACCGTGTGTCGCTCCACCAGGTCACCGGCGGCCGAGACGCTGAGCAGCCGGATCCGGCCCTGACCGTCCAGTGCGAGCGTCGGGGTCGAGGTGGTCGACCACGGACCGCCCTTGATCGCGCGGGGGTGTGACCACAGCTGCGAGGCACCCAGGGTGGTGTGCGCGGTGAGCACCTGCCCGGTCGCCGACACCGCCGCGACCCAGGTCCGCCCGAGGGTGTCGGGAGCGAGTGACGGGGCGGCCTCCGTCGACCAGAGACCCCGCGACCCGAGGTGTACGGCGTGCCCGGAGGCCGGCCGGACGGTCAGGTCGCCCTGGGGCGTGGTGCGCGCCGTCCAGAGGCCGCCACCGGCTGCTGCCGTGGTGGCAGCGGCCCGGGTCGAGCCCAGGCTCGGGTCCGGTGAGACGTCGGCGAGGTGGAGGTAGCGGAAGTCCGAGGTCGGCGCCGTGCGCACGTCGTACCCGCCGGGCACGTAGTAGTTGTACTCCTCGACCGTGACCGTCCCGTTGCCCACCGCGGAGACCCAGGCGACGTGGCCGACGCGGCCGTCGTCGGTCTGGGCGACGGCGCCGACGGCCGGTACGTCGTCCACGAGGTAGCCGAGTGCCAGCGCGTTGTCGTCCCACTGGTCGGCGTTGCCGAAGGCACCGCCGTCGACGTTGTTGGAGAAGTCGGCGAACCCGTTGGTCGTCCGCAGCCGCCAGGCCACGAAGCTGGTGCAGTTGCGCAGCGCGAAGCCCCATGGGTCGCCGTAGCTGCCGTTGTAGAACCAGATGTGCTTGGCGCACTCACGCGGCGGGGCGGGCGGCGACGAGCTCGGGTCAGCCGTCGGGGTGGAGTGCGGCTTGCCGGGCTTGTCCGGTTTGCCGGGCTTGTGGGGTTTGCCGGGCTTGCCGGGCTTGGTCGCGTGCGGCGGCAGTGGCACCAACGGGCAGTGGCCGACGCCCGCGTACGGGTAGTCATCGCTGGCGTGCGACGGCGCGGCCGAGCCGACCAGGCTGAGGGCGGCGGCGGTCGAGATGGCGAGAATCCCTCCGACGAACCGGCCGCCGCGCCGCCTCGCTCGGTGGGAAGGCATCGCGGACTCCGTTCACAGGTGGCACGAGAACGGTCGCAGGGCAGAAGGGGTCCCCGTGGCGGAACACCGGATCCTTTACCTCGGTCCGGTGTGAGGCAGGAGACAGCCGCGGACGTCGATACCCTGACCACGTGAGCGAGATCGAGATCGGCCGCGCCAAGCGCGGGCGCCGTGCCTACTCCTTCGACGACATCGCGATCGTCCCGAGCCGCCGCACCCGTGACCCCGAGGAGGTCGCGGTCGCCTGGCAGATCGACGCCTACCGCTTCGAGCTCCCGATCGTCGCGGCCCCGATGGACTCCGTGATGTCGCCGGACACCGCGATCGCGCTGGGTCGGTACGGCGGCCTCGGCGTGCTCAACCTCGAGGGCCTGTGGACCCGGTACGACGACCCGTCCGACCTGCTCGCCGAAGTCGCCGAGCTCGACGGCCCGACCGCGGTCCGCCGGATGCAGCAGATGTACGCCGAGCCGGTCAAGGCCGAGCTGATCACCACCCGGCTCGAGCAGATGCGCGACGCCGGGGTGACGGTGGCCGGCTCGCTGAGCCCGCAGCGCACCAAGGAGTTCGCCAAGACCGTGGTCGACGCCGGCGTCGACATGTTCGTGATCCGGGGCACCACGGTCAGCGCCGAGCATGTCAGCGCGCAGGCCGAGCCGCTGAACCTCAAGGAGTTCATCTACGAGCTCGACGTGCCCGTGATCGTCGGCGGCTGTGCGACGTACCAGGCCGCCCTGCACCTGATGCGGACCGGCGCCGCGGGGGTGCTGGTGGGGTTCGGCGGCGGCGCCGCGCACACCACCCGCACCGTGCTCGGCGTCTCGGTGCCGATGGCGAGTGCGGTGGCCGACGTGGCCGGCGCCCGGCGTGACTACATGGACGAGTCCGGCGGCCGCTACGTCCACGTGATCGCCGACGGCTCGATCGGCCGTAGCGGCGACATCGCCAAGGCGATCGCGTGCGGCGCCGACGCGGTGATGATCGGCTCGCCGTTCGCGCGCGCCAGCGATGCCCCCGGGCAGGGCTTCCACTGGGGCGCGGAGGCGCACCACGCCGAGCTGCCGCGCGGCGAACGGGTCGAGATCGGCACCGTCGGCACCCTGCAGGAGATCCTGTTCGGCCCGTCCCGGGTCGCCGACGGCACCATGAACCTCGTCGGTGCATTGAAGCGGGCGATGGCGACCACCGGCTACACCGAGCTCAAGGAGTTCCAGCGGATCGAGATCGTCATCTCCTGAATCCGTTGGTCGAGCGAAGTCGAGACCTCGTCGGTCGAGCGACGTCGAGACCTCGTCGGGGAGGGCCGGAAAATCTCCCGCGCGGCGTCCGTGCAGCGCGACCGCGTGCTCCTGAGGGGTGCGAGTGGCCGTCATACAGGGGGAGCACGAGATGACCATCACCACGGAACAACTGGTGCCCTGGCAGGACACCCGGGTGCAGCGCGGCTTCCGCCCGTTCGAGCTCGGCGAGATCGCCCGCCTCACCGACCGCGAGGTCACCGTGCTGCTGGCGATGGCCACGGGGGCCAGCAACGCCGAGATCGCGGCCGAGCTCGTCGTCGCGATCGCGACCGTCAAGACCCACGTGGCGAGCATCCTTGCCAAGCTCGGGATCCGGGACCGGGCGCAGGCGGTCGTGTTCGCCTACGAGTCGCGGCTCGTCGTACCGCGCTGAGACTCCGCCTCAGGTGGTGAGCCGCTCGACGATGCCGGCCAGTCCGGCCTCGACGAACTCCGCCCCGCCGCCCGTCTGGCCCCACAGCACGTCGTACCACGGGACGAGGCGGTACCAGTCGAGGGCACGCGTCAGCTCGTCGTCGGTCACGCCGTACGCCGTGGCGACCGCGGCCGCGAAGGGCTCCGGCGTCGCGAACAGTGCCCAGCCGAGGTCGACCGCCGGGTCGGCGACGCGGGCGTCGGACCAGTCGATGACGCCGGTGACCCGGTCGTCGCGGACCAGCAGGTGGTGGTCGCCGAGGTCGCCGTGGATGAGGGTGGTCGGGGTCTGCAGGGCGATCCGCCGCAGCAGTTCCCGGCCGCGGTCGTGCAGCTCCTCGGGGGTCAGCGGCAGCACCCGGTGCAGCATCTTGTCGAGCGTGGCGAGCAGCTCGGAGCGCGCTGCAACCCGGTCGGGGATCCCGGACTCGACGTAGATGCTGACCGGCATGTCGTGCAGCGCCCGCAGCAGCTCACCGACCCGTCGTCCGTCGTCGGCGGTGAGAGTGCGGTCCGTCGCGGGCTCACCCGCGACCAGGATGTGCCGCACCCGGAGCGGCTCCTCCTCCAGGATCACCGGGACCGGCACCTCCAGTGGCAGCAGGGGGGCCAGCCGCGGCAACAGCCGGGTCTCGTTGGCCAGCTGCACCCCGGCGTCGGCGTACACCGGAACCCGGTCGAGCCAGCGTCCCTCGACGATCGTGGAGACGGCGTCCCAGCCCTGGGTCGGCGGCGCCTTGTCGGCGGCCCGCTCGTGCAACCAGTCCGAGAACAGCGCCACGGTGTCGGGCATGAACTGCATCTCGGGGTCGCCGATCCGCCCCAGCAGCCGATCGATGCTCGACCAGGCGCCGTACGCGACCTCCGAGGGCTGGAGGGTGATCGGGCCGTCCCAGGTGGTCAGGTAGCGGAACGCCCGGTAGCTGGTGTGATCGTCGGCGTAGTCGGCCTCGCCCAGCGGCTCGAGCGCGCTGGTGACCCCCAGCTCCTCGGCCAGCTCGCGGCGGGCGCCGTCGAGCGGGTCCTCGCCGAAGAGCACGACCCCGCCGGCGGTGAAGTCCCAGCGGCCCGGATAGACGTCCTTGGTGGGTGTCCGGCGGTGGACGTAGACCCGGCCCCAGGGGTCGCGCACGATGATCCCGGTTGCCGCGTGCCGGAGGTTCTGGGCGCGCATCACCGAACGAGGGGCGCTCCCTGCCGGACGTCCCCCCTCGTCGTACAGCGCGACGACCTCTTCGTCCACGGGGTCAATCAAACCGGGTCAACCGCCTCTTCGCTCGCCGAGTGTTGAGAGGATCGTGCCGTGTCGCAGTCAAGTGCCCTCGACCCGACCTCCCGCGCAGGCGCGCTGGAGGCGATGGCCGCGACCGCCGATGGCTCAGCTCCGCCCCTCGATGTGCTCGTCGTCGGGGGCGGCGTCGTCGGTACCGGCGCGGCACTCGACGCCGTCTCGCGTGGCCTCAGCGTCGGGCTGCTGGAGCAGCGCGATCTCGCCAGCGGTACGTCGTCACGGTCGAGCAAGCTGATCCACGGGGGCCTGCGCTACCTGGAGATGTTCGACTTCGCGCTGGTCCGCGAGGCGCTGGAGGAGCGCGGGCTGCTGCTGACCCGGCTCGCGCCTCATCTGGTGCGGCCGGTGCCGTTCCTCTACCCGTTGCACCGCACCATCGAGCGGCCGTACGTCGGTGCCGGCCTTGCGCTGTACGACGCGCTGGCGATGGCCGGCACCTACGAGATGGGCGTGCCCAAGCACAAGCACCTGTTTCGCAAGCAGGTGGCTCGGATCGCCCCGGACCTGCGCACCGAGGACCTCACCGGCGCGATCCGCTACTACGACTGCCAGGTCGACGACGCCCGGCTGGTGGTGACCCTGGCCCGCACCGCCGCCCACCACGGCGCGGTGGTCGCCACCCGCACCCGCGTCACCGGCTTCCTGCGCGAGGACGACCGCGTGGTCGGGGTGCGAGCGACCGATCTCGAGACCGGCACCGACCTCGAGGTGCGGGCACGGGTCGTGCTCAACGCCGCCGGGGTGTGGACCGACGAGGTGCAGCGCCTGCTCGGCGGCAACGTGGCCCTCGACGTCGAGGCCAGCAAGGGGATCCACCTCGTCGTGCCGCGAGACCGGATCCGGTCCGAGTGCGGCTTCATCACCAAGACCGAGAAGTCCGTGCTGTTCGTGATCCCCTGGGGACGGCACTGGATCATCGGCACCACCGACACCGCGTGGGACCTCGACCTCGCCCACCCCGCCGCCTCGCGCGCCGACATCGACTACCTGCTCGAGCACGTGAACAAGCTCCTCCGGGTGCCGCTCGACCGCGACGACGTCGAGGGGGTGTACGCCGGGCTGCGGCCGCTGCTGGCCGGGAAGGCCGGGCGCGGGGTCGGGTCCGCGGGCGAGGGTGAGGCCCGGTCGGCCACCACCACCAAGGTGTCCCGCGAGCACACCGTGACCAGCCCGGTACCGGGGCTGGTGCTGATCGCCGGCGGCAAGCTCACGACGTACCGGATCATGGCGCGCGACGCCGTCGACCTGGCGGTCGCGGGCTGGCCCGACGTGCCCGCCTCCCACACCGAGCGGGTGCTGCTGCTGGGCGCGGACACGTTCTTGACGCGGACCAACCAGCGGGTCGCGCTGGCGCGACGATCGGGGCTCGAGGTGGGCCGTATCGACCACCTGCTGGGCCGGTACGGCGGTCTCGTCGACGAGCTGCTCGAGCTGGTGGCGTCACGACCCGAGCTCGGGCTGCCGCTGCCGGGCACCGAGGACTACCTGGCCGCCGAGATCGTGTACGCCGTGACCCACGAGGGCGCCCGCCACCTCGACGACGTCCTGGCTCGTCGTACCCGGATCTCGATCGAGACCTTCGACCGCGGCACCGTCGCCGTCGGCGCCGCCGCCGACCTGATGGCCGCCGAGCTCGGCTGGGACCCCGCCCGCCGCGACGACGAGGTCGACCACTACCTCCGCCGCGTCGAGGCCGAGCGCCAGTCGCAGCAGAAGCTCACCGACCAGGAGGCCGACGAGGCCCGCGTCAGCGCCCCCGAGATCGTCTGACCCCGAGGGCGTCGCCATCGGTCGAGCCGGGTCAGTCGGTCGAGCCATCACCGTCGGTCGAGCTTGTCGAGACCACGGCGACCCGTCGGTCGAGCCATCTCCGTCGGTCGAGCTTGTCGAGACCACGGCGACGTCCCGTGGCTTCGCAGTGCGCGCAAGGCCGGGAAGGTCGTTGAACCGGCCCTCGATCAATGCCTGCCGCTTGGCCCTGCCCCAACCCTGGATCTGCTTCTCGACTCGGAACGCCTCGTCGATCCGGTTGAGCTGGCACGACCAGACCAGACGCACGGGCCGTCGACGCTTGGTGTACTCCGCACCGAGTCCGAGGTTGTGCTCACCGACGTGTCGCTGCATTCGAGGATGTAGACGTAGGGCATGCGACGAGCGTGATCAGGTGTCGGATGAGCAGCAACTGCCGATCGAGGTGCCTGTGGAGGACTGCGTTCGGAGGTGGTCTCGACAAGCTCGACCGACGGGTGCGGCGTGGTCTCGACGGGCTCGACCGACGGGGCCTGTGGTCTCGACGGGCTCGACCGACGGACCAGGGCTCGACCGACGGACCCGTGGTCTCGACGGGCTCGACCGACGAGCCGGGCTCGACCGACTGGGCGTATTTGTTACTCGGGGGTAGCCCGGGGACCCCGGCGGCCATACTCTCGGTCCATGAGCGCCCAGCACCCGTCCTCCGGGCCGGTCGTCGAGGGTCCCCACGACCCCGAGCACGACCCCACCGCGTCGTACGCCCTCGACCGTAGCTACGTCTCGGCCCTCACCGGCCGGGTCCTCGCCTCGTCCGGCCGGACCGTCGAGGTCCGCTCGCCGCTCGGCGACCAGCCGCTCGCCCACATCCCGCAGTCGACCGAGGCGGACGTCGACGAGGCGTTCCGCCGCGCGCGGCGGGCGCAGGAGCAGTGGGCGCGTACGCCGATCGACGTGCGGGCCTCGGCCCTGCTGCGCCTCCACGACATCGTGCTCGACCGCCAGCAGGAGATCATCGACCTGATCGTCTGGGAGTCCGGCAAGGCCCGCAAGCACGCCTTCGACGAGCCGCTCCACATCGCGCTCACCGCGCGCTACTACGGGCGGACCGCCCACCAGCACCTCGACACCCGCCGCATCCGCGGTGTCATCCCTGCCCTCACCCGGGTCGAGATCAACCGGGTTCCCAAGGGCGTCGTCGGCATCATCTCGCCCTGGAACTACCCGTTCACGATGGCGCTCTGCGACGGCCTTCCGGCGCTGCTCGCGGGCAACGCCGTGGTCGCCAAGCCGGACGCCCAGACCATGCTGTCGGCACTCCTGGCCGCCGAGCTGCTCGAGCAGGCCGGCTTCCCCGAGGACCTCTGGCAGGTCGTGGCCGGCCCCGGTCCCGAGATCGGCCCGGAGCTGGTCGCGCGCGCGGACTACATCTGCTTCACCGGCTCGACGGCCACCGGCAAGCTCGTTGCGAAGGGCTGCGCCGACCGGCTGATCGGCTGCTCGCTCGAGCTCGGTGGCAAGAACCCGATCCTGGTGCTCCGCGACGCCGACCTCGAGAAGGCCGCCGAAGGCGCCGTGCGCGCCGCGTTCTCCAACGCCGGTCAGCTCTGCGTCTCGATGGAGCGGCTGTTCGTCGCCGACCAGGTCTACGACCGGTTCCTCGAAAGGTTCGTCGCCCGCACCGAGGCGATGACCCTGGGCGCCACCCTCGACTGGGGCAACGACATGGGCTCGCTGATCAGCCAGGCGCAGCTCGACACCGTCGTCGCCCATGTCGACGACGCCGTAGCCAAGGGTGCGCGGGTCCTCACCGGCGGTCGGGCCCGGCCCGATCTCGGCCCGTTCTTCTACGAGCCGACCATCCTCGAAGGCGTCACGCCCGAGATGACGTGCTTCGGGCACGAGACCTTCGGCCCGGTCATCGCGGCGTACCGCTTCCACGACGAGGCGGATGCGGTGTCCCGCGCCAACGAGGGGGAGTACGGCCTCAACGCCTCGATCTACAGCCAGGACGGCGCGCGCGCCCGGGCGATGGCGAGCGGGATCCGGTGCGGCACGGTCAACATCAACGAGGCCTTCGCCGCGACCTTCGGCAGCCTCGAGGCGCCGATGGGCGGCATGCGCCAGTCCGGTCTCGGCCGCCGCCAGGGCAGCGAGGGCATCCTCCGCTACACCGAGGCGCAGTCGGTCGCGACGCAGCGGCTGATCCGGATCGCGCCGGCGTTCGGGCTCTCCGACCAGAGCTACGGCAAGGTGATGACGGCCAACCTGCGGCTGCTGAAGAAGCTGGGCCGCGCCTGATGGTCTCGACAGGCTCGACCCACGGCGTCAGCGCGCCCGACGGCGTCGGCACGACGGACGGCGCCGGCTCGTCCGACGGTACGCCGAGCGGCTTCGACTACGACGTGCTCGTCGTGGGCTCCGGGTTCGGCGGCTCGGTGACCGCACTCCGGCTCACCGAGAAGGGCTACAAGGTCGGCGTGATCGAGGCCGGAGCCCGGTTCGCCGACAACGACTTCGCCGACACCTCGTGGGACGTCAAGCGCTACCTGTTCCGGCCCGAGGTCGGCTGCTACGGGATCCAGCGGATCGACGCCCTCAAGGACTGCGTGATCGTCTCCGGGGCCGGCGTCGGCGGTGGGTCGCTGGTCTACGCGAACACGCTCTACGAGCCGCTCCCGCAGTTCTTCACCGACCACCAGTGGGCGCACATGACCGACTGGAAGACCGAGCTCGCGCCGTACTACGACCAGGCCAAGCGGATGCTCGGCGTGGTGCAGAACCCGCTCTACACCCCCGCGGACGAGGTGATGGAGAAGGTCGCCACCGAGATGGGCGTCGGCGAGACCTTCCACCCGACCCCCGTCGGAGTCTTCTTCGGAGGCCCCGAGGACAAGGCCGGCGCGGCCGTCGCGGACCCGTTCTTCGGCGGCGCCGGGCCGGACCGTCGTACCTGCATCGGCTGCGGCGAGTGCATGAGCGGCTGCCGCCACAACGCCAAGAACACACTGGTGAAGAACTACCTCTACCTCGCCGAGCAGAGCGGCGCCCGGATCCTCCCGCTCACCACGGTCACCCGGGTCGCGCCGCGCTCCGCGGGCGGGTACGACGTGCACGTGCGGTTCACCAAGGACAAGGTCGGACGGCGTACGGCGCGCAAGGTGTTCACCGCCGAGCAGGTCGTCTTCGCCGCCTCCGCCCTCGGAACCCAGCGGTTGCTGCACAAGATGAAGGACGAGGGCCACCTGCCCGGTCTGTCGGACCGCCTGGGCCACCTCTCGCGCACCAACTCCGAGTCGATCGTCGGCGCGATCGCGCCCGACACCTCGGTCGACTACACCCAGGGCGTCGCGATCACCTCGAGCTTCCACCCCGACGAGAAGACGCACATCGAGCCGTGCCGCTACGGCAAGGGCAGCAACTTCATGTCGCTGATGCAGACCGTCCTCACCGATGGCGACGGGCCGGACCCGCGCTGGCGCACCTGGCTGCGCGAGATCTGGAAGCAGCGCGGCAACGTCAAGGACCTCTACGACCTCAAGCACTGGTCGGAGCGCACCGTGATCGCGCTGGTCATGCAGAGCGTCGACAACTCGATCACTACCTACACCAAGCCGATCCCCGGCACCACGAAGCGGTTCCTCACCAGCCGGCAGGGGCACGGCGTACCCAACCCGACCTGGATCCCGGCTGGCAACCATGCCGTCCGGCTGATGGCCAAGGTGATGGGCGGCCTGCCCGGCGGGTCGATCGGCGAGCCGTTCAACCGGCCGCTGACCGCGCACTTCCTCGGCGGCTGCGCGATCGGCGACTCCCCGGAGCACGGCGTGATCGACGGCTACCAACGGGTCTACGGCCATCCCGGCCTCCACATCGCCGACGGCTCGGCGGTCTCGGCGAACCTCGGGGTGAACCCGTCGCTGACGATCACCGCCCAGGCGGAGCGGGCGATGGCGTTCTGGCCGAACAAGGGCGAGGCCGACCCGCGCCCGGCCCTCGGTACGACGTACACCCCCGTCGCCGCGGTCGCGCCGGCGAGCCCCGTGGTGCCGGAGTCGGCGCCGGGTGCGCTCCGGCTCCCGATCGTCGCCGTCTCCTGAACCGCCCGTAACCCGTCCCGCGACCCCATCGTCGGTCGAGCGAAGTCGAGACCACCCGCCCGTCACCCGTCCCGCGACCCCATCGTCGGTCGAGCGAAGTCGAGACCACCCGCCCGTAACCCCATCGTCGGTCGAGCGAAGTCGAGACCAGCCGCCCGTCACCCGTCCCGCGACCCCATCGTCGGTCGAGCGAAGTCGAGACCACCCGCCCGTAACCCGTCCCGCGACCCGTCGTTGAGCGGGTCGGGTCCCGCCGTCGAACTCCCTCCCTTGGCGTGACCCACCCCGGCGCTGCCTGGCAGCCCGGACCCAGGACCCGGCCTTGCTCCCCGATCGGCCGGGCCCTGGGGCGCGTCCGGAGTCGGGGCGGTCGCGACCCGCGGATAGGCTGCGGTCATGTCGCGAGCAACTGGCGAAGCGGAGCACGACCTGGTCCTCGTCGTCGACTTCGGGGCCCAGTACGCCCAGCTGATCGCCCGCCGGGTGCGCGAGGCGCGGGTCTACTCCGAGATCGTGCCCCACACGATGCCGGTGGCCGAGATGCTCGCCCGCAAGCCGGCCGCCCTGATCCTCTCCGGCGGCCCGTCGTCGGTGTACGCAGCCGGGGCACCCGCCGTCGACAACGCCATCTTCTCCTCGGGAGTCCCGGTCTTCGGCATGTGCTACGGCTTCCAGCTGATGGCGCAGGGGCTCGGCGGTGCGGTCTCGCCGACCGGCGCCCGCGAGTACGGCCGCACCCCGGTCAAGGTCGACCGCGGCGGCACCCTGCTCTCCGACCTCCCCGCCGACCACACGGTCTGGATGTCCCACGGCGACTCCGTGGTCGCGGCCCCACCCGGCTTCGACGTGCTCGCCTCCACCCGGGTCACGCCGGTCGCGGCGTTCGAGGACATCGACCGGCGTCTGGCCGGCGTGCAGTGGCACCCCGAGGTGCTGCATACCGAGCACGGGCAACGGGTCCTCGAGCACTTCCTCCGCGACATCGCGGGCTGCCGTCCGACGTGGACGATGGTCAACATCGTCGACGAGCAGGTCGAGCACATCCGTCGCCAGATCGGTGACTCCCGCGCGATCTGTGCGCTCTCCGGCGGCGTCGACTCCGCGGTGGCCGCGGCGATCGTGCAGCGCGCGATCGGCGACCGGCTCACCTGCGTGTACGTCGACCACGGGATGATGCGCCAGGGCGAGACCGAGCAGGTACGCCGTGACTTCGAGGCGGTCTTCGACGCCCTCGACGTGGTCGACGCCTCCGACCAGTTCCTCGACGCCCTCGAGGGGATCGTCGACCCCGAGGAGAAGCGGAAGATCATCGGCCGCGAGTTCATCCGGGTCTTCGAGGCGGCCGAGGCGCGGGTCTTCGGCGACGCCGCGTCCGGCAGTACGGCGTACCTCGTGCAGGGCACCTTGTACCCCGACGTCGTGGAGTCGGGCGGGGGAGCGGGCACCTCCAACATCAAGTCCCACCACAACGTCGGTGGCCTGCCCGACGACCTGAACTTCGCGCTCGTCGAGCCGCTGCGCACCCTGTTCAAGGACGAGGTGCGGATGGTCGGCGAGCAGCTCGGTCTGCCGCCCACGATGGTGTGGCGACAGCCGTTCCCCGGGCCAGGCCTGGGGATCCGGATCATCGGCGAGGTCACCCGCGAGCGGCTCGACATCCTGCGCCAGGCCGACGCGATCGCCCGCGCGGAGCTCACCGACGCCGGCCTCGACCGCGACATCTGGCAGTTCCCCGTGGTCCTCCTCGCCGACGTCCGCTCGGTCGGAGTGCAGGGCGACGGCCGCACCTACGGCCACCCCGTCGTGCTGCGTCCGGTCACCTCCGAGGACGCGATGACCGCCGACTGGGCGCGGCTTCCCTACGACCTGCTGGAGAAGATCTCCACCCGGATCACCAACGAGGTGGCCGAGGTCAACCGGGTCACCCTCGACATCACCAGCAAGCCCCCGGGCACCATCGAGTGGGAGTGAGCGACCCCAGGTCGGCGTAGTCCGATCGGGCCATTTCCCCACCCCAGTCAGGCGGATCTCGGTGATTCGCGTCCGACACGCGTGCTCTCGACTTGACCCGGCGTCCGTCTTGGACTCTAAATACGACTAAGTCGGTAGACATACTGATCTTCTCGGGTCACTCGACCACTACGGCTTCGGCCGAAAACTCGCTCGAAAGAGGTGCTCATGCGCACACGTCTGCGCGTCCTGGGTGTCGCCACTGCCGTTGCCACGGCAGCCGTCGTCGTACCGCTGGTGACGTCGTCGGAGGCCAACGCGGCACGGTTCACCGGCGGCGACGTCGTCGTCTACCGGGTCGGCACGGGGGCCTCGGCGCTCTCGAACGCCGCTGCTCCGGTCTTCCTCGACGAGTTCGGCCCGACGGCCGGGCCGGCGATCCGGTCCGTGGCGCTGCCGACGGCCGCGGCGGAGGGCAACCTCCCGCTGACGGCCAGCGGCCAGTCCCGCTCGGAGGGTCTCATCGACCGCTCCGCCGACGGCCGCTTCCTCGCCGTCACCGGGTACGACGCAGCGCCCGGCGCCACCGGGGCGGGCGGGCTGTCGCTGACCACCACCGACCCCGCGAGCACCCCGCGCGTCGTCGGCCTCGTCGACGCCAACGGCACCGTGGACACCACCACGAAGCTCGCCGGGGCCCCCAAGATCATCCGGTCCGCCACCACCACGAACGGCGAGCGTCTCTGGGCCACCGGCGGCAACGGTGGCATCCTCACCGCCACCCGCGGTGCGAGCACCAGCAGCGCCGTCGCCGGCGGCGCCACCAGCAACTTCAGCGCGCTGACCATCCAGGGCGGCCAGCTGTTCAGCTCCGGCATCCTGACCAACCGGCTCGCCGCCGTCGGCTCCGGCACGCCCACCACCGGCGCGCCCGCCACCCTGGCCGGGCTGCCCGACAACCTGCTGACCTACGGCTACGCCTTCGCCGACCTCGTCCCGGGCGTCGGCTACGGCAGCACCGGGCTCGACACCCTCTACATCGCCGACGGGTCCTCCCGCGGCGGCACGCTGGACAAGTACCGCCTGACCGGCGCCACCTGGACCCTCGCCGGCGCGGTCGACGTGCCCGGCGTGTTCGGCGTGGTCGCCAACGTGACCGGCAGCTCGGTCAGCCTCGCGGTCACCACCCCGACCCAGCTGATCACCCTCACCGACCCGAACGGCCCGGCCGCGACCTTCACGCCCGGCGCGCAGACCGTGCTCGCCAACGCGGGGGCCAACACCGAGTTCCGCGGCGTCGCCCTGGCGCCGACCTCGGCAGCCGGACCGTCGGTCTACATCCACACCCCGCTCGTCGGAGCCGGCGTCCCGCTGGGCGGCACCGTCCAGGTCACGTCGTACGTCGACTCGCCGGTCGGCGTGGGCTCGGTCAAGGTGCAGCTCGGGAAGAGCGCCGTCGTCGCCGCCAAGCAGAAGGGCCACCTCTGGACGGCCACCGTCCCGACCAGCGGCCTGAAGAAGGGCGCGAGCACCGTGACGGTGAAGGCGACCGACAAGGCCGCCGCCACGACCACCGTCACCCGGTCGGTCGTCCTGGGCAAGAGCAATGTGCCCAAGGGCAACCTCGGGGCCGGCACCTACCCGTGGAAGAACAAGCTGGTGAAGACCAAGGGCGCGTGGAAGACCTACAAGACCTCGCACTCGCCCAGCCACAAGGGATTGGTGTCGTCGAAGAAGAAGTCGACGGCCACCACCAAGGTCTACGGGCACGGCCTCGTGATCACCTTCGACCGGTCCAGCAAGGCGGGCACGGTCAAGGTCACCGTGGACGGCAAGACCAAGACGTTCAACCTGTTCCAGAAGGCCGGCAAGCCGCTCACGGCGAGCTGGAAGTTCAAGGGAGCCCTGCGCAGCCACAAGGTCCTCGTCTCGGTGCTCGGCGCCAAGAAGGCACCCAGCAAGGGCGTCTCGGTCCTCCTCGCTGCACTGAAGGTGAAGGCCTGATGTCCACCTCGTCGACCAACCAGACCAGAACAGGAACCTCCATGTCCCGACGTACCTTCCGCGCCGGCCTGGCCGGCGGCGTCGCCGCAGCCCTCACCGTGCTGGGCGGCGTGGCCGCCCACGCTGACCCGAACCCGGGCCAGCCGGGCACGCCCATCGCGGGCAAGACCGATGCCCAGCTGTACGCCGCGGTCGGCGCCGATGCGTTCGCCGAGCTCACCAACAACATCGTCAACGCCTACAACACGCAGACCCCGACACCGGTGGACCTGCTGGAGTCGTTCGACGCCGTCAACCCGGTGACCGCCGCGGCCGGGGAGCAGATCTCCACCAAGCCGGGCTGCTCCGTGGCCCGGCCCAACGGTGCCAACGCCGGCATCACCACCATCCTGCTCAACCAGCAGAGCACGGTCGACCCGACCAGCTTCTGCGTCGACTTCGTGCGCTCGAGCCGGGCCAAGGGCACGGCAGCGGGGGAGGCCAACCTGACCTTCTACGCCCAGAGCCGGGACGCGGTCTCCTACGCGGTGATCGGCAACGCCTACGCGCCGACCACCCCGCTGTCGACCACCCAGCTCAAGAGCATCTTCGAGTGCCAGACCACCGACTGGAGCCAGGTCGGCGGCCAGGCTGGGCCGATCCACCTCTACCTGCCGCCGTCGTCCGCCGCGACGTACACGTTCTTCCTGCAGGCGATCGGGAGCAGCCTCACCAGCGTCGACGCCGGCTGCAAGGGTTTGCCGACGGTCTTCGCCCAGCAGCAGAACGACGGCCGCACCATGGACGGTGACCCGATGGGCATCGCGCCGTACGCCGTGACCAAGTGGGCGGCCCAGACCAACCAGGCGATCGGCATCGCCGACAACCGCGGTGGCACCCACATCGGCACGGTCAACACCGCCACCTCGCCGATCACCACCCAGACGCTCGGCGCGCAGACCTACGACGTGCTGAACCCGGCGTTTGCGACCGGCGCCAGCGCGTCCTTCGGGCGGCTCTTCTTCAACGTGGTGCGCAACACCGCGCCGCAGGAGCTCAAGGACGTCTTCAAGGCCGGCGGGTTCCTCTGCCAGAACCAGGACCAGTTCCTGGTGCCCTTCGGCAACACGCCGCTGGGCAACGATCCGGCCGCATCCCAGTTCTGCGGGAAGACCAGCTGACCCGCACCTGAGCCGTGGTGGCGGGCCCAGGGTGAGCCCGCCACCACGTTCACCCTCACCCTCACCCTTCACCCACTGGAGTCACCATGCAGACAAGGCGCCTGAGACGACGCCGAACGGCTGCCACCACCTTCGTGGTGGTCGCCGTGGGGCTGTTCGCCCTCGTCCTCCCAGGGTCGGCCACCTTCGCCAGCCCCGGGCGTACGACGTCCAGCGGCGCGGTCACGGTGCCCGCTCCTGGCGGGGGCGACGGAGCGACCGTCACCGTCGGCCGCACCAGCGGTCTCGTCAACCAGACGGTCGCCGTCTCCTGGGCGGGCTTCCGGCCCAGCTCGGCGTCCCGGCTCCAGAACAGCGGTGACTCCCTGGACATCAACACCGAGAACCCGGTGCGCGTCTACGAGTGCCGCGGCGCGGACCCCACGAGCTCCAGCGACTGCTACGGCTCCCCGGGCTACCGCGGCCAGGACGCCACCGACACCACGCCGGCCATCCCGGCGGTGACGCCGTTCACCTACCCCGGCCAGACCGACCCCTTCGATGCCACGCCCGACGGCCCCGCCAACTGGCAGGACAACGTCACCCATGCCAACGGCACCGGCCAGGTGACGATCCAGGTGTTCACCAAGCGGGAGTCCGCCGCGCTCGGGTGTGACGTCGACGCGCCCTGCTCGATCGTGGTGGTGCCGAACTACGGCCGGCCGCAGGGCGACACCGAGGACCTGATGGACGCACCGTGGGCCTGGGACCGGCGTACCGTCGTCCCGCTCTCGTTCCTGTCGGTCGACGACGCCTGCCCGCTGTCGGGGAAGTCGCTGCGGGTCGAGGGCAGCCCGATGGCCGGCGACCTGCTGGCGACCTGGCGCGGAGCCACCTGCACCCTCGCCCAGAACGCGGTGTCGCTCGACTACACCGCGATCGGCGAGCCCCAGACCCGCGGTGACGTCGCGTCGGGCACGACCGACACGGGCCTGGTGATCGACCCGCTCGATGCCGACGCGGCCACGACGTCCGGTGTCGTCTACGCGCCGGTCAGCGTGACCGGCCTGGTGGTGGCCTTCCAGATCGACGACGCGGACGGCAACCCGGTCACCTCGCTGAAGCTGAACGCCCGCCTCGTCGCGAAGCTGATCACCGCGTCGTACCGCTCCGGTGCCGACCCCGCCGTCATCAACAACCCCTCCAACCTCTTCCACGACCCCGAGTTCCTCAAGCTCAACCCCGGCGTCAACTGGCCCAGCGGCGCCCCCGGCAACCACCCGCTGCTGCTCGGTGACCTGTCCGACACCACCGAGGCACTCACCCAGTGGATCGCGCACGACCCCGACGCCGTCGCCTTCCTCAAGGGCAAGCCGGACCCGTGGGGGATGACGGTCAACAGCAACTACAAGAACATCGCGATGCCGTTCGCCAGCTTCCCGCTGCTCGACGCAGAGCTCTCCAACAACTTCCAGCCGATCCAGGGCATGGACGCCCTGGCCAGGCAGCTGTCGATCGCCCAGTTCCCCGGTGCGCTGGTGACTCAGGAGGGCGGGCAGAACGTCACCGTCAAGCCGCCGCGACAGAACCCCGGTGCCCGCGAGGTGATCGGCATCCTCGACGCCGCCGACGCGGCACGCTTCCTGCTCCCGACCGCTTCGCTGCAGAACACCGGCGGTGCCTTCGTGGCGCCGACGACGGCGTCGCTGACGGCAGGCGTCAACCACGCCAAGGTGAACGCCGACGGCGTCACCCGCAGCGTGGACCTCGCCTCGAAGGACAAGAGCATCTACCCGCTCACCGTGCTCGTCTCCGCCGCGCTGTCGACGAAGGCGGACAAGGGGACCCGCCAGCAGATGGCCGCCTTCCTCGACTACGTGGACGGCCCGGGGCAGGTGCCGGGGGAGGAGGTAGGGAAGCTGCCGAGCGGCCATGCCCCGCTGACCCCGGCCCTGCTCGCGCAGGTGCGCACCGCCCGGACCGCCGTCCTGTCCGGCGCCTCCGCCACTCCCACCGACGACCCGAGTGCCAGCCCGACGGCCGATCCGACAGACAGCCCGACGACCACCGGGACCGACCCCGGCTCCACCCAGCCGCTTCCTGGTCTCGGCGGGCCGCCGGCCGCACTGCCGCTAGCGGCCCCGAGCGACGGCGCCGACCCGTCGGCCGGGCCTACGGCCGCGCCGTCCACGACCGCCGGCAGCAACCAGGCCGACGGCGCGCCCCAGATGATGGCCGTGTCGTCCCAGTCGACCGGTCACCGCCTGATGACGCTGCCCGGGCTGCTGGTGCTCGCGCTGATCGGTCTGCTCGCCGGACCGATCCTGCTCTGGTTCGACCGCTCCGGACGGGGGCCGCAGTGGCTGCGACGCTGACGCCCCTCACCCCGGAGTCCGACGGCGGCTCGGCGGGTCGTCGTACGCCGAGACGCGTGCTGCGCCTGGTGGGGTCGCGCCGGACCGAGCCGACCCCGTCGGACTCGCCGCGACCGGCGCGAGCGCCCCGACCGGTCACCACCGCACGGGCGGTGGCGGGTGCGCTGCTGCTGGTCACCGGCCTGCTGTTCGCCTTCGCGGCGTACCTCGTGGTCGGCTCGACGCTGACCGCGAACCGGGCCCAGGACGTGCTCTACCAGCACATCCGCACGGACCTCGCCCAGGCGACGGTGCCGGTGTCCGCGCCGATCCTGCCGGGCACGCCGCTCGGCGTGGTGACCATCCCCGAGATCGGACTCGACCAGGTGTTCGTCGAGGGCAGCTCCTCGGACCAGACCCGCACCGGGCCGGGGCTCAAGATGGACTCGGTCCTGCCCGGCCAGGCCGGTCTGTCGGTGCTGGTCGGCCACCGCTCCACGCTCGGGGCCGCGTTCGCGCACCTCGACCGGGTCCGTCCCGGTGACACCATCGAGGTCGCCACCGGGCAGGGGCAGTTCCGCTACGTCGTCGACCTGGTCCGCACCAGCGACGCCCCGAGCACCCAGGTACGAGTGGTGCCGTCGCGGCTGACGCTGGTCACCTCCGACCCGGCGTTCACCCCCGACCGCACGCTGATGGTCTCGGCTCGGCTCCAGGGCAAGGCGCTGCCGGCCAGCACCGGCACCACGGCCCCGGTCTCCGACCAGCCCGGCCACGGCAGTACGTCGCGCCTGGTGCCGCTCCTGCTGTGGTCGCAGCTCCTGCTCCTCACCACCCTCCTCGTCACCTGGGCCGCGCTCCGGATGCCCCATCGCGGCCTGTGGATCGGAGCCACGCCCGTGCTGCTGGCCATCTTGTGGCAGGTCTTCGAGAACCTCGCCGTCCTCCTCCCCAACACCCTTTGACCCCGATGAGAAGGCCGACATGACCCTGCTCGACGACTCCCAGGACCACACCCTGACGCTGCCCGTCACTCGTGACGGGCTGGCCCCCGGCAAGCCCGCGACGCTGTTCGCCGACGGCGTCAGCGCCTGGTTCGGCGACCACCAGGTGCTCGAGGACGTCACCCTGACGATGCCCGCCGGCCGGGTCACCGCGCTGATCGGACCGTCCGGCTGCGGCAAGTCGACCTTCCTGCGGATCCTGAACCGGATGCACGAGCTGGTCCCCGGGGCCAGCCTGGCCGGCGAGGTGCGGCTCGACGGCGAGGACATCTACGACACCTCGCGCCGGCCGATCGAGAGCCGGCGGCGGATCGGGATGGTGTTCCAGAAGGCCAACCCGTTCCCGACGATGTCCATCCACGACAACGTGCTGGCCGGGCTGTCCCTGACCGGACGGCGGCTCCGCGGCCGGGAGGCCGACGTCCTGGTCGAGCGCAGCCTGCGCAGTGCCGGCCTCTGGGACGAGGTGCGGAACCGGCTCGACGCCCCGGGCGCGTCTCTCTCCGGTGGTCAGCAGCAGCGGCTGTGCATCGCCCGGGCGCTCGCCGTACGCCCCGACGTGCTGCTGATGGACGAGCCCTGCTCGGCCCTCGACCCGACCTCGACACGACGCGTGGAGGAGACCATCCGGGCGATCGCCGACCAGGTCACCGTCGTGATCGTCACCCACAACATGCAGCAGGCGCAGCGGGTCTCCGACCGCTGCGCGTTCTTCCTGGCCGCCGAGGGGCAGCCGGGCTACATCGTCGAGCAGGGTGACACCGAGGACCTCTTCGAGCGGCCCCAGGACAGCCGCACCGCTGACTACGTGAACGGCCGTTTCGGATGAGCATGGAGACCGCGGCGCGGCTGGCCGGCACCCGCCGCACGCTGACCTACAAGCCGACCCCCCAGGACCGCAGCTTCGTGGCTGCCGCCCGCTCGGCGGCGGTCTCGACCCTGGTGATCATGGGGCTGATCGGGGTCTTCCTGCTGATCGGTGCCTGGCCGGCGCTGCACAGCCAGGGCTGGCACTTCCTGACCACCACCGAGTGGCTGCCCGAGACCGGCACCTTCGGGATCGCCTCGCTGCTGTGGGGCACGATCCTGGTCGGGCTGATCGCGCTCGCGGTCGCCGTACCGGTCGGCTTCGGTGCCGCGCTGTTCATCAGCGAGTACGCACCCCGGTCGGTGAAGAAGCCGCTGGTGACCCTCGTCGACCTGATGGCGGCGGTGCCGTCGATCGTCTACGCGATGTGGGCGCTGTTCTTCCTGCAGGCCCACCTGCTCACCGTCGCCCAGTGGCTGTCGGTGCACTTCGGCTCGGTGCTGCCGTTCCTCCGGGTGAGCACACCCGACTCGCCGTCGTCGTACACCTCGTCGGCGTTCATCGCCGGCATCGCGGTCGGCGTCGTGGTGATGCCGACCGTCACCTCGATCATGCGTGAGGTGTTCGCCCAGGCCCCGATCGGCGAGCGCGAGGGCGCGATCGCGCTCGGAGCGACCCGCTGGGGCATGGTCCGCGCGGTCGTGATCCCGTTCGGGCGGGCCGGCATCGTGGGCGCCATCATGCTCGGCCTCGGTCGCGCGCTGGGCGAGACGATCGTGGTCTACGCGATCATCTCGCCGGCCTTCGGGATCACCACGCGGCCGCTGCAGAGCGGCACCAACACCATCGCCTCCCACATCGCCTCGCGCTACTCCGAGTCCAACGGGCTGGCGCTCTCCGGCCTGCTCGGCGCTGGGCTGGTGCTGTTCCTGTTCACCCTGATCATCAACACCTTCGCCGGTGTCGTGGTCAGCCGATCGCGCTCCGGCGCAGCCACGGAGATCTGATGACGACCCTCCTGGCTCCCGACACCTCGACGCAGGGCCGCGACCCTCGCGACGTACGGCGTCCGCCCCGCAAGGTGCGGATCGGCGGGGCCGACCCCGAGCTGGTCACCCACATCGTCGGCGCCGTCGTCGGCGCCCTCGGCCTGACCTGGATGATCTACGAGCGGCTCCTCCCGATGACCGGCGCGATCGGCTTCTGGATCTGCTGGTACGCCGCGTTCCTGATGCTGTTCGCGGCGATGAGCGCGACCACGCTCGACCGGGTCGGGGTCACCGACCGCCTGGTCGGCGCCCTGGTCACCACCGCGGGCGTCATCCTGGTGGCCTGCCTGGTCGGCATCGTGGTCTTCACGTTCATGCGCGGCAAGGAGGCCTTGTCGCACTGGAACTTCTACACCCAGACCACGGCCTACATCGGGCCCGAGGCACCGCTGGACAAGGGCGGCATCGTCGCCGCGATGGTCGGCACCCTCGAGCAGGTCGCCATCTCGGTGCTGCTGAGCGTGCCGCTGGCGATCGCGACCGCGGTCTACCTCAGCGAGGTGCGCGGCGGCCTGGCCCGGCTGGTGCGCACCGTGGTCGAGGCGATGAGCGCCGTCCCGACCATCGTGGCCGGCCTGTTCATCTACTCCATGCTGATCCTCAAGTTCGGCCAGGAGCGGAGCGGCTTCGCGGCCTCGCTGGCGCTCAGCATCAGCATGATCCCGGTGGTCTGCACGACCGCCGAGGTGGTGCTGCGGCTGGTGCCGAACGGCCTGCGGGAGGCCTCGCTGGCGCTCGGCACCACCCAGTGGCAGACCGTACGGCGTGTGGTCCTGCCGACCGCTCGGCCCGGCCTGGTCACCGCCGTCCTGCTCGGTGTGGCCCGCGTGATCGGCGAGACCTCGCCGGTGCTGCTGGTCGCCGGCTCCACCAACGAGCTCAACGCCGACCCGATGCACGGCCCGATGCTGTCGCTGCCGCTGTTCGCGTTCACCCAGATGAAGATGCCGCTCGACACCGCGATCGCCCGCGCGTTCGGGTCCTCGGTCGTGCTTCTCGTCCTCGTCGTCGTCCTGTTCGCCCTGGCCCGGATCCTCGGCGGCCGCCCGCCCGGCCACATCTCCCGCCGGCGGCAGGCCCGCCTCGCCGCGGCCCGCGCCCGTCGTACCGAAAGAGAGCTCTCCCGATGAAGCTGTCCCTCCCGATCCGTCTGGCGCTCGCCCTGCTGGCGGCGTCCCTGACCGGGCTGGTGCTGGTGCCCGCACCGGCCCAGGCGGCCAGCTACGTGCCGATCTCCGGCGCCGGGTCGACCTGGAGCCAGGTCGCGGTGGACGCGTGGCGCGCCGACGTCCGCGCCAGCGGGGTCGTGGTCAACTACGCCGGCACCGGCTCGACCGATGGCCGCTCGCAGTACATCCAGGGCACCGTGGACTTCGCCAACACCGAGATCCCGTTCCAGAACCCGCCGGAGCCCGGCCAGCAGGCGGAGGTGCCGAGCCGCCCCTACGCCTACCTGCCGATCGTGGCCGGCGGCACGTCGTTCATGTACAACCTCACCGTCGGTGGCCAGCGGGTCACCGACCTGCGGCTGTCGGGAAGCACGCTCGCGAAGATCTTCACCGGCGCGATCACCCGGTGGAACGACCCGGCGATCACCCAGGACTACGGCAAGACCCTCCCGGACATCCCGATCATCCCGGTGGTGCGCTCCGACGGCGCCGGCGCGTCCGCACAGTTCACGCTCTACATGCAGAGCCAGGCGTCGTCGATCTACTGCCCGTTCATCCGCGGCAAGCTCCACCTCAGCGGCAGTGCCTGCCCGAGCGTCTCGTTCTACCCGGCGTTCGGCAGCAGCAAGGCCCAGAACGGCTCGAACGGCGTTGCCAACTACGTGTCGGCGTCGTACGGCGCGGGCGCGATCGGGTACGTCGAGTACGCCTACGCCAAGCGGATCAACTTCCCGGTCGTCAGCCTGCTCAATGCGGGCGGCTACTTCTCCCAGCCCACCGCCGGCAACGTCGCCGTCGCCCTGACCAAGGCGCAGATCAACCCGAACCTGACGCAGAACCTCGCGTCGGTCTACACCAACCCCGACCCGCGGGCCTACCCGATGTCGAGCTACAGCTACATGGTCGTGCCGACCACCACGGCCGCGCCGTTCAACACCGACAAGGGCCGCACCCTGTCGACGTTCGTCAACTACTTCCTGTGCACGGGCCAGCAGAAGGCGGACATCCTCGGCTACTCACCACTGCCGAAGAACCTGGTGGAGGCGGGCTTCCAACAGGTGAAACGGATACCCGGGGCGGTGGCGTCGCCCTCGATCAGCCAGTGCAACAACCCCGCCCTCAACATCCTCCAGTCGGCGCCGCAGCCCAACAAGTGCATGAAGCTGGGCTCCTCCTGCACGGTCTCGACCACGAACGGTGGCACCACGACGACCACCACCTCCGGCGGGACCACCACGTCCGGCGGGACCACCACCACCTCGGGCGGGACCACCACCACCTCGGGCGGCGGCACGAACCCGGCCGCCGGCACTCCCGGCAGCACGAGCAGCGGGTCACCAGGATCCGGATCCTCACCAGGAGGCACCGTCGACCCGCTCACCGGTGCTCCCGCGGGCAACACGGTGACCTCGGCGGAGGGCGCGCCGTCGACCGCCGCCCCGGGCACCCCGGTCGAGCTGGCATCCGCGCGCACCGGGCAGACGCACCTGATCGGCTGGCTGGTCGCGGTGATGCTGGCGCTGACCGTGCTGGTGCCACCGTTCCTCATCTCGCGGCACGCGCGGCGGTCGCCCTGAGCAGGCGCCTCCTCGTCGGGGTGGCGATCGGGGCGCTCGCCCTCGGGGTGACGGCGGTCGCGACGTACGCCACCCCCCGGCCGCACCCGGTGCTGATCGTCGGCGCGGAGGGTGTGCTCGTCGCGGCGCCGACCGGCGCCGCGTTGCCGTCGGCAGCGCCGGTGCGCGGCACGGGTCGTCGCGCCTCGCTCTCAGTCAGCCCGGTCTGGGTCTCGCGCACCGCTGCGGCGGCCGGCATCCCGGGCCCGGCGGTCCGGGCGTACGGCGTCGCGACCCTGCGCGAGCAGGCCGCCGACGCCGGCTGCCACCTGGCGTGGACCACCCTGGCCGGGATCGGTTGGGTCGAGTCCCAGCACGGCACCCTGGGCGGTCTCAGCATCGGAGCAGACGGCCGGTCGAGCAGCCGGATCGACGGCCCGGTGCTGGACGGGTCCGGCGACGTGGCCGCCGTGCCCGGCGGCGCCGACACCTGGCAGCAGGCGACCGGGCCGCTCCAGTTCATCCCTTCGACGTGGGCGCGCTGGGGCTCCGACGGGGACGGCGACGGTGTGGCCGACCCGCAGGACATCGACGATGCGGCGTACGCCGCGGCGCGCTACCTCTGCGCCTCCGGTGCCGACCTCGCGACCGGTCCGGGCTGGTCGGCGGCGGTGTTCTCCTACAACCACTCCAACGACTACGTCCGCTCCGTCTACGACGCGGCGCAGTCCTACGCCCAGCGCACGTCGGGCTGACCTCACGCACAACGATTGCCGTCGGACCGGATCTTCGGGACACTCGAAGGAGTCGCCGCGACGCCCGGTGCCTCGGGTGACGGGGGAGGGAGGCGATGGCCGGAGGAGCATCTCGCCCAGAGCGAGACAGCATCAGTCTCGAGGAGCACGTACAGCTCCGTCGCGACCTCGACGCCTTGAGGGACCAGTTCGAGGCCGCCGATGAGGTCCTGTCTGCTCTCGGCCGCTCGGCCGCGGACCCCGAGGCCGTCCTCGTCACCGTCGTGGAGAGCGCGCGTCGACTCTGCCGGTCGGACGCTGCCTACCTCTGCCTCCTCCAGGACGGCGTCTACGAGCTGATCAAGTCGACCGGCCTCAGCGACGAGTCGATCACGTTCATCGCCGAGCATCCGATGCCGGTCGACCGCGACACGCTGATCGGCCGGGTCGGGCTGGACCGCCGGACCCAGCAGATCGCGGACGTGCTCGCCGATCCGGAGTACGGCCGGCTCGATCTCCAGCGGGTCGCCGGCTACCGGACGACCATGGGCGCGCCGATGCTCGTCGACGACGTCGTGGTCGGCGCGCTCGTGCTCTGGCGCAACGAGGTCCACCCGTTCGCCGAGCGGGAGATGGGGATCGTCACGGCGTTCGCAGGACAGGCCGCGATGGCGCTCAACGGCGTCACGCTCGTGCAGGAGCTCGAGTCCCGCGGCGCGGAGCTCGCGAAGAAGGTGGAGCAGCTGGAGGCCCTGCGCGAGGTCGGCGAGGCCGTCAGCTCGAGCCTCGACGTCGACCACGTGCTCTCGACCATCGCGATGCACGCGGTGGCGCTGTCCGGGACCGACGGCGGCTCGATCATGGAGTACTCCGACAACGACCGCTGCTTCATGGTCAGGAGCGTCTACCGGACCGGATCCGCCGTGGTGGACCGGCTGCGGTCCATCCGCATCGACCTCGACGAGACGCTGGTCGGACGTGCCGCACGGGAGCGGCGTCCGATCGCGGTCCCCGACCTCGACACGGTCCACCTCGACCCGCACCTGAAGATCCTCCACGACGACGGGTGGCGCTCCTTGGCCGCGGTGCCCATGCTGCGGGAGGACCAGATCGTGGGGTCCCTGATCGTCCGGCGCAAGCGGACGGGCGGATTCACCGAGGAGACCCTCGACCTGCTCGAGACGTTCGCCAGCCAGTCGGCGCTGGCCCTGCTCAATGCCCGGTTGTTCCGCGAGCTCGAGGAGCAGAGCGTCCAGCTCGAGCTCGCGAGCACCCACAAGTCCGAGTTCCTGGCGAGCATGTCCCACGAGCTGCGGACGCCCCTCAACGCCGTACTCGGGTTCTCCGAGGTCCTGCTGGAGCGGATGTTCGGTGACATCAACGAGCGCCAGGAGGAGTACCTCCGAGACATCCACGGGTCCGGCCAGCACCTGCTGGAGCTGCTCAACGAGATCCTGGACCTGTCGAAGGTCGAGGCCGGACGGATGGATCTGGAGTACTCGACGTTCGACCTGCGGTCCATGCTCGACGGCGCGGCGTCCATGCTCCGCGAGCGGGCCGTGCTGCATGGCCTCGACCTCGGCATCGAGACCGCCGACGACCTGGGGACGGTGTACTCCGACGAGCTGCGCCTCAAGCAGGTCCTTCTCAACCTGATGACCAACGCGGTCAAGTTCACCGGCGACGGCGGCTCGGTGGTGGTCCGAGCCGTGCGTGAGGGCCCGGAGATCGTGATCACCGTGACGGACACCGGCATCGGCGTGCCCGAGGCGGACCGCGAGCGGATCTTCGAGTCCTTCCAACAGGGCGGTCGCGGCAGCTCGCGCGAGGAAGGAACGGGACTCGGTCTCACCCTGTCCCGTCGCCTGGTGGAGCTGCTCGGAGGCCGGATGTGGCTCGAGTCCGAGGTCGGCCGGGGCAGCACGTTCGGCTTCTCGCTGCCTGCTGCCGACCGCGGGGCCGTCGGGCGGCCGACGGATGCGGAGTCAACGCCGACGAGGGGTGCGGTCGTGGTCATCGAGGACGACCGGCCCTCGCTCGACCTGTTCAGCGCCTACCTGTCGGGAGCGGCGCTCGAGGTCACCACGGCCCGGGACGGCCCGTCCGGGCTGGCCGCGGTGCGACGCACGCTGCCGGACGCCGTGCTGCTGGACATCCGGCTGCCGGGCATCGACGGCTGGGCGGTGCTGAAGGAGCTCAGGGCGGAGCCCGAGACCCGTGACATCCCGGTGATCGTCGTGTCGATCGTCGACGAGCGGGCACGCGGTGTCGCCATGGGCGCCGCGGCGTACCTCGTCAAGCCGATCGGCCGCGACGACCTGCTCACCGCGCTGACCGCCGTGGGCGCCCCGGTGCGGATGCCGGAGCCCGGCCACGATCCCACGGTGCAGCCATGAACGAGGGCCGGATCCTGGTGGTCGAGGACAACCCGAAGAACCTCAAGCTGGTGCGCGACGTGCTCATCTACGCCGGCTACGAGGTGATCGAGGCGACCTCGGGGGAGGACGGCGTCCGGCTCGCCGCCGAGATGGTGCCGGACCTCATCCTGATGGACCTGCAGCTCCCCGGGATCGACGGCGCCGAGGCCCTCCGCCAGATCCGGGCGATGGAGCGACAGGTCCCGGTGGTCGCGGTGACGGCCTTCGCGATGAACAACGACCGCGCCCGCGCCTTCGACGCCGGATTCGACGGCTACGTCGAGAAACCCATCAGTGTGCGAGCCCTGCCCCAGCAGGTCAGCGACTTCCTCAAGCTCGGAGGCATCACATGAACGACACCTCTCCGGTGAAGGCCCGCGTCCTGGTGGTCGACGACCAGCCGCCCAACGTGCGGTTGCTCGAGGCGATCTTGTCGCCGCGCGGCTACGACGTCCGTACGGCGTCGTCCGGCGAGGAGGCGCTGGCCGCGCTCGAAGCCGACGACATGGACCTGGTCCTCCTCGACATCGTGATGCCGGGGATGGACGGCTACCAGGTCTGCCGGGAGATCCGGGAGCGGCCGGGCACGGCGTACCTTCCGGTCGTGATGGTCACCGCGAGCGGCGACGAGCAGAAGATCAAGGCGCTCGAGGCGGGGGCCGACGACTTCCTGACCAAGCCGGTCAACAAGAACGAGCTGCTCGCCCGGGTGGCGTCCCTGGCGCGCATCAAGCGCTACCAGGACACGATCAAGCGCCAGTCCGACGAGCTCACGGCCTGGAACCAGGAGCTGGAGGGCCGCGTGGCGTCCCAGGTGTCCGAGATCGAGCGGATGGGCCGCCTGCGTCGCTTCCTGGCGCCCCAGCTGGCCGAGCTGATTCTCGACTCCGGTGACGAGTCGTTCCTCGAGAGCCACCGGCGCGAGATCGTCGTGGTGTTCTGCGACCTCCGGGGGTTCACCACGTTCGCGGAGGCCAGCGAGCCCGAGGAGGTGATGAGCGTGCTGGAGGAGTTCCACGCGGCGCTGGGTGACCTCATCTTCCGCTTCGAGGGCACGCTCGAGCGGTTCACCGGCGACGGGTTGATGGTGTTCTTCAACGACCCGGTGCGATGCGACGACGGCCCCGCGCGCGCGATCCGGATGAGCGTCGCGATGCGCACGCGGGTCCGCGGTCTGGCGGAGGCGTGGGCGCGTCAGGGCCACGACCTCGCCCTCGGCATCGGGATCGCGCAGGGCTTTGCGACCCTCGGCCGGATCGGCTTCGAGGGTCGGCACGACTACGCCGCCATCGGGAGCGTCACCAACCTCGCCTCCCGGTTGTGCGATGTCGCGAAGCCGTGGCAGATCCTCGTCACCGAGCGGGTCTTCTCGACCGCCGGCCCGCTGGCCGTGGGTGAGGACGCCGGCACGCGCGAGCTCCGCGGGTTCAGCCGGAGCGTCCACGTGTTCGACCTGAAGGGCATCGACAACGCACGGGTCGAGTCATGACCGGCGACCTCTGGACACCCCCGGCCACCGCAGCCGACGTCCTGTCCACGCTCGACGAGGAGGAGCGCTACCGCCGGTTCGACGAGCTCCAGGGCCGGATGGGCGAGGTCTGGGACGCGATGCGGCTCAACCACGACGACGAGTCGGTGGTCGTCGTCCCCTCGATCACCCTCGACCGCGCGGTGGCGTCCAGCGGCAGCATCACCCAGTCCTACGAGGAACGGTTCCTGTTCCTGCTGATGCTGCTGCGCCAGCCTCGGTTGCGGATGGTCTACGTGACCTCGATGCCGATCGCGCCCGAGATCGTGGAGTACTACCTGGCCCTTCTCCCCGGGGTGATCCCCAGCCACGCGCGGTCGCGGCTGTCGCTCGTCGCCGTGCACGACGCCTCGCCCCGCTCCCTGAGCGAGAAGCTCTTGGAGCGGCCGCACCTGATGGCGCGCATCGCCGCGCTGATCCCGAACCGAGCACGCTCCCACCTGTTGCCCTACAACACCACCGAGCTCGAGCGCGATGTCGCCCTCAGCCTCGGGATCCCCATGTACGGCGCGGATCCTCGGCTGGCGCCCCTGGGCTCCAAGACCGGCTGCCGCCAGATGTTCGCGGAGGCCGGGATCCCGCATCCGCTGGGGGAGGAGAACCTGCGCACGGTCGACGACATGACCGACGCCGTGATCGGGATGCGAGCCGAGCGACCGACCATGGACAGCGTCATCGTCAAGCTCAACGAGGGTGTCTCCGGTGAGGGCAACGCCCTCGTCCGGCTGGGCGGCCTGCCCTCGCCCGGGTCCCCGGACGAGCGGGCTGCCGTGCGCGAACGACTGCTCGACATGGAGCTGGAGTCGTTGACGACCCCCCGCGACGTCTACCTCGCGAAGTTCGAGGAGGGTGCCGGGATCGTCGAGGAACGGATCGTGGGCCAGGAGGTGCGTAGCCCCAGCGTGCAGCTGCGGGTCCTGCCCAGCGGCGCGGTCGAGCTGCTGTCCACCCACGACCAGCTGCTCGGCGGAGCGAGCGGGCAGAGCTACCTGGGCTGCACGTTCCCGGCCGCACCGGAGTACGCCAAGGCCATCACCCAGCACGCCGAGACGATCGGGCGCAGGCTGGCCGACCAGGGCGCGCTCGGTCGCTTCGCGATCGACTTCGTCGTGGTCCGCGACGCCGGCGGCGCGTGGACGCCGTACGCCATCGAGCTGAACCTGCGTAAGGGAGGCACCACCCACCCGTTCCTCACACTGCAGTTCCTCACCGACGGCCGCTACGACCCGGCGACCTCGCTGTTCCTGACGCCGCGAGGACATGAGAAGCACCTCGTCGCCACCGACCATCTCGAGTCCCGGATGCTGCGCGGGCTGGCGCTCTCCGACCTGTTCGACATCGTGGCGCGACACGGACTTCACTTCGACCAGTCGCGACAGGTCGGCATCGTGTTCCACATGATCAGCTGCCTGACCGAGCACGGCCGGATCGGCCTCACGGCGGTCGGGGACTCGCCGGCCGAGGCCCGCCGGCGCTACGCCGAGGCCGAGGCCGTCCTGCTGGGGGAGGCGCGGCTGGCCCTCGAGGAGTGTCCGCTGCCGGGCTGAGACGGTGACGCAGCGGATCTGGTACGTCGCCTACGGCTCCAACCTGGCCACGGGACGGTTCCGCTGCTACCTGTCCGGCGGTCGTCCGGCGGGTGGCTCCCGCGACTACGTCGGCTGCCGCGACCCGCGGGACCCCACCCGGACCGAGGGGGTCGAGGTACCGGGCGGCCTGATGTTCGCCGGGGCGTCGCGCGTCTGGCACGGCGGCATGGCGTTCTACGACCGCGCGGCCGCCGGGGTGGTCGCCGGCTGCGCCTATCTGGTCACCACCGAGCAGTTCGCCGACGTGGCGGCCCAGGAGCTGCGCCGACCGCCGGGCGGTGAGTTCGCCCACGACCTGAGCGGGCTCCTGCCCGACGTGGAGTCGGTGGTCACGACCGGGCCCGGCCTCTACGAGACGGTGGTGCGGCTCGGTGTCCTCGATGGCGCCCCGATGTTCACGATCACCCACCACGACGTGGCCGGACTGGCTCCCGCGGCTCCGACGGCGGCCTACCTGCGGTGGATCACGGTGGGGCTCCGCGAGGCGCACGCCTACGACGACCACCGGATCGCGCGCTACCTGGTCGCCGCTCCGGGGGTCCAGGGCGCCTGGACCGAGGCCGAGATCGTCGCCTTGGCGGCGTCCGGACACGCGCTCGCCTGAGGCGGCCCGACCCGGAAGATCGTTCCACTGACCGTGCCGCTGACGGGATTCAGGGGTACGCCCCGTACCCTTTCTTCGTGCCGCTGCTGGATGCTGTCAAGGGAGCCGTGCGCCGCAAGCTCGTGGCGCGGGCCGGTGGCATCGACCTCACCCAGCTCGACCGCGTCCCCGACCGGCTGACCTGGCCACTCGACCGCGACATGGCCCACCCGGTGCCGCGGGTCGCGCGCGCTGCGCGACGAGGACCCCGTCTCCAAGCTGATCACCTTCCTCGGGATGGACATCTGGCTGGTGACCGGCGCAGACGAGGCGCGTGACGTGCTGGGCGACCTCTCGTCGTACTCCACCGACATCCGGCCCTACTACGGCAAGTCCGGTGCGGCCGACGGCAACATCGGCGGGCTCGGGCTTCACCGACCCGCCCGAGCACACCCGGCTGCGCAAGCTGCTGACCCCGGAGTTCACGATGCGCCGGCTGGCTCGGCTCAAGCCCGCGATCGACCGGATCATCGAGCAGCAGCTCGACGAGACCGAGGCGGCGGCCGCGGCGAACGACGGCGTCGCCGACCTGGTCCAGACCTTCGCCTTCCCGATCCCGTTCCTGGTGATCTGCGAGCTCCTCGGCCTGCGCCAGGAGGCGCGCGAGACCTTCCGCAAGCTCGGCTCGGCCCGCTTCGACGTCACCCACGGCGGTCAGGCCGTGATGGGCGCGGTCGGCGAGTCGCGGGAGTTCCTGTTCGCCGAGTGCGCCCGGCAGCGCACCGACCCCGGCCCCGGCCTGATCGGTCAGATCATCCGAGAGCACGGCGACGAGATCAGCGACTTCGACCTCGGCGGCCTCGCCGACGGCGCGTTCACCGGTGGCCTGGAGACCTCGGCCTCGATGCTCGCCCTGGGCACCGTGGTGCTGCTCGGCCGCCCGGAGCTGTACGCCGGGCTGGTCACCGACCCCACGTCGGTCACGCCGGTCGTCGAGGAGCTCCTGCGCCACCTCTCGGTCGTCCAGGTGGCGTTCCCGCGGTTCACCAAGGCCGAGACGACCGTGGCCGGGCACAAGATCCGGAAGGGCTCCTGCGTCCTGGTGCACCTCCCGGCCGTCGACCGCGACCCCCGCGCCTTCCCGGTCGGTGACGGGCTCGACCCGCACCGGGCCAACCCCTCGCACATGGCCTTCGGCTACGGCTTCCATCGCTGCGTCGGCGCGGAGCTGGCCAAGATGGAGCTACGCGCGGCGTACCCCGCCCTGGCCAGCCGGTTCCCCGACCTGGCGCTGGCGGTGCCGGCGGCCGACCTGCCGTACCACGCCAAGTCGATCGTCTACGGCGTCGAGTCGGTGCCGGTCCGCCTGCACCCCTGACCTCCCCTGACGACAACGTCAGACGTCGAGCGACTCCACCTCCTGGGCCGCCTCGGTCGGGGTCTCGTTGCCGCCACGGTCGAGCTTGCTCGGCCACCAGATCTTGCCGCCGAGGTCGAGGTTGAGCGCAGTGACCA
>CAWCNW010000022.1:0-277264 GCA_963796975.1 uncultured Actinomycetota bacterium | reverse complement strand
CCCTGGCCGGTCGAGATGAGAAGGTTTTACCCAACATGTGAAACTCTGCTCTGGCGCTGACGTGGTTCTTTGCGGACCATAGGAGGTGCTGACGCGTCGACTCGGGGGAGTCGACCAAGCGCGTCACCGGGGGATGGGACCAGATGGGTCCCGATGGGGGAACAAGATCGTGGAGCATGTCTCTTCGGCTGCGCCGAGGACTCCTTGGCGACGGTCGTGCCATGCCGGCACGACCGCGCGATCGTCGTACGCCAACGCCACTCCCGCCCATGCATGTTCCGGTCGCCCGCCCGGATTACTCAGGGAACAGGAGATCAGCTCATGAACAAGCCCAGTAGGCGCGCCGTCGTCCGCACCGGGGTGTGGTCCATCCCGGTCGTGGCGACCGTTGCCGCAGCACCGGCTTTCGCGACCGTGTCCAACACCCAGTGCGTCACCATCACCGGCTTCGGCGGTGGCTGCAAGCTGCCCGGCAAGCCTCGCGGCAAGTCGTACGCGATCACGCTCCATCTCGCCAACAGCGGCAAGCCACAGACGGTGACCATCGAGAGCATCACGGTCACCGGGGCTCCGCTGGTGCAGGAGTGCCCGACCACGTTCGCGGTGCCCAGCGGCAGCTCGGACATCGTGATCTACGTGTCCGACGTGAAGAACAGCCAGCAGAAGCACGCCACGGTCACGCTCACCTACACCAGCGCCGGCACCACCCAGCAGTTCTCGTTCACCATCGACGGGTTCAAGCCGTTCGGTGACCACGCGTGCCCGAAGACGCTGGCGCCGCCGGCCGACTGCATCGGCTGACGCACCGCCTCTGACCGAGGACAGCGCCCGTTAGGGTCGGGGCCGTGACAGATCTGCACGGCTCCGACCCACTCGACGACCACGCCCTGGCGGCCTGGCTGGCGGCCACCGCCGGCGAACGTCTGCTGGAGGTCCGCGCGGAAGGCCTGACCGGACGCGAGCTCAAGGACGCCGGCGACCGGGCCGCACAGGACGTGCTGGCGCGTCTGCTCGCCGAGCATCGGCCCGGCGACGCGGTGCTGTCGGAGGAGGCGGCCGACGACAAGACCCGGCTCACCGCACGGCGGGTCTGGATCATCGACCCGCTCGACGGCACCCGGGAGTTCTCCGAGCCCCCGCGCGAGGACTGGGCCGTCCACGTCGCGCTCTGGGAGGACGGCGAGCTGACGGCCGGCGCGGTCGCGCAGCCGGCGCTCGGCGAGACGTTCGACACCGGGCACCCGCCCGTCGTACCGCCACGAACCAGCACCCGCACCAGGATCGCCGTCTCGCGCACCCGGCCGCCCGCCTTCGTCGAGGCGCTTGCGGCCGAGATCGACGCCGACCTGGTCCCGATGGGCTCGGCGGGCGTCAAGGTGATGTCGGTGGTCCGCGACGTGACCGACGCCTACGTGCACGCCGGCGGGCAGTACGAGTGGGACAACGCCGCGCCGGTCGCGGTCGCTCGGTCCGCCGGGCTCTTCTGCTCGCGGGTGGACGGCTCGGAGCTCCGCTACAACCAGGAGGACGTGTCGCTGCCCGACCTGATCGTCTGCCGGCCCGAGCTGTCGGACCAGATCCTGGAGTTCGTACGGCGTCACGGCACCGCCTGACGTATCAAGCCGCCCGCTCGCGCCTCCTCACCCCAAGACCGAGGCACGAGGGGGGACGCTCATGTGGGACACCGTGGTGGAGACCACCACCCATCTCTCGCACGAGATGCCGTGCCCGTCCTGCGGGCACGCGACGCATCGCTTCCTGGCCTGCTCGGACCGCTGCGACTGCGGCGGGTTCCACCCGTCGTACGACGAGGACCTCTGGCACTGACCGGGAACCGGGCGGCCCGCGTCGCCGTCCCATCGTCATGCTCACCCGACGCGACACCCTGCGGATCCTCGGCGCCACGGGACTGCTGGCCCCGGCCCTGACCGCCTGCGGCGGCTCGGACGCGTCGCGAGCGGCCACCGACCCGTCGGGCATACGGCTCGTCAGTGCCGATGTCGCGCGCGGCGCGGGCGACGCGCAGGCCGTCCCGGACGTGGTCGCCGCGCTGGGCGCGTTCACCGACGACGTGTGGGGGCGCCTCGGTGCGACCGGCAACCTCGCCCTCTCGCCGTACTCCATCGCGGTCGCGCTCGGGATGACTGCGAACGGAGCCGCCGGCGACACCCGGTCCCAGATGCTCGACGTCCTGCACATCCGATCGCTCGCGACCTACAACGGCGGGATCGCCGCGCTCACCCAGGCGCTCGATGGGCTGGGCGGCCCCGTCACCCTGGCCGACGGGAAGCCGGGGCAGATCGACCTCGTCAGCGTCGACCAGCTGTTCGGCGACGCGGCCGCGACGTTCGGGCCGGCGTTCCTCACCGTGCTCGCCAAGGAGTACGGCGCGGGCCTGCGAACCGTGGACTTCCAGCACGACGCGGACGGCTCGCGCACCCTCATCAACGACTGGACGTCCGGGCAGACCCACGACCGCATCCCGGCCATCCTGCCGCTGGGATCGGTGGACCCGTCCACCCGGCTGGTGCTGGTGAACGCCCTCTACGTCAAGGCGCCGTGGCTGACGCCCTTCGAGAAGGCGGTCACCACCCAGCAGGCCTTCCACCGCGCCGACGGGTCTCGGGTCGACGTACCGATGATGCATGCGACGCCGGCGAGCGCGTCGTACCTCGCCGGTGCGCACTGGCGGGGCGTGCGGCTGCCCTACGCCGGTGGCGACCTCGCGATGACCGTGGCACTCCCGGACCCGGGCCGTGAGCGCGAGACCCTGGCGTCGTTGCTCGGCAGCCTCACCCACCCGGGCATGTCCGGCGTGGATCTTTGGATGCCGCGCTGGACGTTCCGCACCCCGACCGGACTGCGGCCGGTGCTGGAGGACCTGGGGATGACACGGGCCTTCGGCGACAACGCCGACTTCACCCCGATGTCGCCGGACGACTCGCTCCACGTCCACGACGTGCTGCACCAGGCGTTCATCGCGGTCGACGAGGCCGGCACCGAGGCCGCGGCAGCGACCGCCGCGGTGATGGATACGACGACCGCAATCCTGCCCCGGCAGCAGCTCGTCCTCGACCGCCCGTTCCTCTTCGTCCTCCACGACACCGCCCACGGCACCCCGCTCTTCGTCGGTCGGGTCGCCGACCCGTCCTGACCTCCGGCCGCTGCACTCGCGGACCGGCCCGCGCGGGCGCACACTGGTCGCATGTCGTCCGACCCGGACCAGCCCGACGGCGGGCTGCCGGAGCCCGAGCTGCTCGACGACGAGCCGGTCCGCCGCCGCCGCCGCGGCATGGAGCGCGAGCCCGGTGAGGTCCGAGCCCCGGCGCGGGCGCGGTCGACGCGCGTGCGGTGGGTGTGGTGCGCGGTGGTGGTCGCCCTCGTGATCGGCAGCACTGCGTGGTACGTCGACCACAGGATGCGTGCCGATGAGAGGGCGGCGCTCGAGCACTGCGAGCGCCGACTGCGCACCGCCTCGGTGCTGTCCGACATCCGGATGGGCATGATGGTCAACTACGTGCGACCGCGCGTCGCCGAGACCGATGTGAGCCCGCGTCTCCACCTGGCGGACCTGATGTCCACGCCCGCACGCGAGCAGCTGCCCGTGGTCCTGCGCGCGAACCGGATCTGCTGGTCGGTCGCGATCAAGCCCTGGCACTTCTCTTTGGTCTCGCGCCGCAGCACGGCCACCGCCTATGCCGACGCTCTGGTCGCCCTCCTGCGGGCGGTCGCCTCGAAGGGATCCACCTCGTTCCGACACGACCCGCCCTTCACCGAGCTGCGAACGGCGGCTGGCGCTGAGTGACGTCGGTGGCCCCGACTATCGTGGAGGCCGCACCCCCTCCCGTGACCGGTTGGGGGCTGTCGTGCTGTCCGTCCTGTCTGCTGCTCCCTGGTTGCCGAGGTGTCCGTGGTCCTGTCCACCCTGTCCGAGCTCGTGCTGTCCGACCGTGCCCTGGCCGGGCCGCTCGCCGATGCGCCACGCCTCGGGCTCCTCGACCTGACCGCTCCGGCCGGGCTGCGGCCGTTCCTGGTCGACGGGCTGGTCCGGGCCGGGCGCACCGTCCTGCTGGTCACCGCCACCGGGCGCGAGGCGGAGGAGCTCACCCAGGAGCTCGCGTCGCTGGTCGACCCGGCGGCGGTCGCCTACTACCCGAGCTGGGAGACGCTGCCTCACGAGCGGCTGAGCCCGCGCAGCGACACGGTGGGCCGACGGCTCGCCGTGCTCCGCCGGCTTCGCCACCCGGAGCCCGGTGCGGGCTCGGGTCGGCTGCAGGTCGTGGTGGCGCCGGTCCGGTCGATCCTGCAGCCGCAGGTCAGCGGCCTGGGTGACCTCGAGCCGGTCGAGCTGGCTCCCGGCGACGCCGCGGTCATGGACGACGTCGTACGCCGTCTCGCGGACGCCGCGTACATCCGCGTCGACCTGGTGGAGAAGCGCGGCGAGTTCGCGGTCCGCGGCGGGCTGGTCGACGTCTTCCCGCCGACCGAGCAGCACCCGGTGCGGGTGGAGTTCTGGGGCGACGAGGTGGAGGAGGTCCGCTCCTTCTCGGTCGCCGACCAGCGCACCATCGACCAGCTGCCCAGGCTGTGGGCACCGCCCTGCCGCGAGCTGCTGCTGACCGAGGACGTACGCCGGCGGGCGGCCGCGCTGAGTGATGCCCACCCCCAGCTGGCCGAGATGACCTCCAAGGTGGCGGCCGGGATCGCCGTCGAGGGGATGGAGTCGCTGGCACCGGTGCTGGTCGACGAGCTCGAGCTCCTGGTCGACGTGATGCCCGCCGACACCCAGGTGCTGGTGGTCGAGCCGGAGCGGGTCCGCAGCCGAGCTCACGACCTGGTCGCCACCAGCGAGGAGTTCCTGGGCGCGTCGTGGGCCGCCGCCGCAGGGGGCGGCACCGCGCCCATCGACCTCGGCGCTGCGTCGTACCGCGATCTCGACGACGTCCGCGCCCACAGCCGCGAGCTCGGGATGCCGTGGTGGACGGTCAGCCCCTTCGGCCTCGACGAGGAGACCACCGAGGGCGCCGCCCAAGGGGTCGGTGCCGTGCCGATCGAGGGCTACCGCGGCGATCTCGAGCGGGCCGTCGCCGACATCCGCGGCTGGCTCTCCGACGGCCACCGCGTCGTCGTCACCCATCCCGGCCTCGGCCCCGCGCAGCGGATGGTCGAGGTCCTCGGCGACCACGACGTCGCGGCCCGGCTGGTCGAGCCCGGCGACGACATCCTGCTCGAGCCCGGGCTGGTCACCGTCACCACCGCGACCCTGGCGCACGGGTTCGTCGACGCGGCCGTCGGCCTGGTCCTGCTGACCGGTGACGACCTCTCCGGCCAGCGGTCCGCCACCCGTGACCAGAGCCGGATGCCGGCGCGGCGCAAGCGCCAGATCGACCCCCTCGAGCTCAAGGCCGGCGACTACGTCGTCCACGACCAGCACGGTGTCGGCCGGTTCGTGGAGATGAGGCAGCGCGAGGTGCAGGGCGCGACCCGCGAGTACCTCGTCCTGGAGTACGGCGCGTCCAAGCGCGGCGGGCCGCCCGACCGGCTGTTCGTCCCGGCCGACAGCCTCGACCAGGTGACCCGCTACGTCGGTGGCGAGCAGCCCAGCCTCGACCGGCTCGGCGGCTCCGACTGGGCCAAGCGCAAGGGCCGGGCCCGCAAGGCGGTGCGCGAGATCGCCGCCGAGCTGATCAAGCTGTACGCCGCGCGCCAGGCCACCCAAGGCTTCGCGTTCGGGCCGGACACCCCGTGGCAGCGTGAGCTCGAGGACGCCTTCCCGTTCCACGAGACGCCCGACCAGCTGACCACCGTCGAGGAGGTCAAGGCCGACATGCGGCGCACCGTGCCGATGGACCGGTTGGTGTGCGGCGACGTCGGCTACGGCAAGACCGAGATCGCCGTACGCGCCGCGTTCAAGGCGGTGCAGGAGGGCAAGCAGGTCGCCGTCCTGGTGCCGACGACGCTGCTGGTGCAGCAGCACTACTCGACGTTCGCCGAGCGGATGGGGGCCTTCCCGGTGACCATCCGGTCGCTGAGCCGGTTCCAGACCGAGAAGGAGGCCCGCGAGGTCGGCGAGGGCCTGCGCGAGGGCTCGGTCGACATCGTGATCGGCACCCACCGGCTGCTCAACCCCGACATCAAGCTCAAGGACCTCGGCCTGATCGTGGTCGACGAGGAGCAGCGGTTCGGCGTCGAGCACAAGGAGCAGATGAAGCGCCTGCGCACCAGCGTCGACGTGCTGTCGATGAGTGCGACGCCGATCCCGCGCACCCTGGAGATGGCGATCACCGGCATCCGCGAGATGTCGACGATCACCACGCCGCCGGAGGAGCGCCACCCGGTGCTGACCTACGTCGGCGCCTACGAGGACCGCACCGTCACCGCCGCGATCCGTCGCGAGCTGCTCCGCGAGGGCCAGGTCTTCTTCATCCACAACCGGGTGCAGTCGATCGAGAAGGCGGCGGCCCGGATCCGCGAGCTGGTGCCCGAGGCGCGGGTCGCGGTGGCCCACGGGCAGATGGGGGAGCACCAGCTCGAGCAGGTGATGCTCGACTTCTGGGAGAAGCGCTTCGACGTGCTGGTCTGTACGACGATCGTGGAGTCCGGCCTCGACGTCTCCAACGCCAACACGATGATCATCGAGCGGGCCGACACCCTCGGCCTCTCCCAGCTGCACCAGCTGCGGGGGCGGGTCGGCCGCTCGAGCGAGCGCGCCTATGCCTATTTCCTCTACCCCGCCGAGAAGCCGCTCACCGAGACCGCCCACGAGCGGCTCGCGACTCTTGCCCAGCACTCCGACCTGGGTGGCGGCATGGCGATCGCGATGAAGGACCTCGAGATCCGCGGTGCCGGCAACCTCCTCGGCGGCGAGCAGTCCGGCCACATCGCCGACGTCGGGTTCGACCTCTACGTCCGGCTGGTGGGCGAGGCGGTGCAGGAGTTCCGTTCCGACGGCGCTCCCGCCGACGACCTCGGCGAGGTCCGGATCGAGCTCCCGGTCGACGCCCACCTGCCGCACACCTACATCCCCAGCGAGCGGCTGCGGCTGGAGATGTACCGCCGGCTGGCCGAGGTCCGTACCGATGAGGATGTCGACCAGATCCGCGACGAGCTCGACGACCGGTACGGCGAGCCGACGGTCGAGGTGGCCTCGCTGCTGCTGGTGGCCCGGTTCCGGGCCCGAGCCCGCCAGGCGGGCATCGCCGAGGTGACGATCGCGGGTCGCAACGTGCGGTTCGCGCCGGTCGACCTGCCCGAGTCGCGCGTCGTACGCCTGAACCGGCTCTATCCGCGCAGCATCGTGAAGTCGCAGCTCGGCTCGATGCTGGTGCCGCGGCCTCATGTCGAGGGGGCTGGGGCGCGTCCGATCGATGGGGTCGCCCTGCTTGAATGGGCGCGTACGGTCATCGACACCGTCATCGATCCAAGGGAGTCATCGTGATCGCGTCGCGTCGCCCGCGCCGTTCGCCGGCCCGGTCCGTGGGCCTGGTCGGTCTCGCCCTCGGCGGGCTCGTCCTCAGCGGCTGCGCTGCGGTGGGGGTCCATCCCGGGGCCGCGTCGGTCGTCGGCGACCAGTCGCTGTCGATGCGCAAGATCAACCGGACCACCCAGCGCTACTGCCGCGCCTACGAGCCGCAGATCACCCAGTCCAACCAGCGCGTCCCGATGCGGCTCCTGCGCCAGTTCGTAGCAGCCAGCCTGTCCCAGCGGCTGCTGGGTGAGCAGCTCGCCGAGCAGTACGGCGTGCAGCCGACCTCGCAGTACGCCCAGCAGGTGACCAAGGTGTCGCAGCCGTTCGCCAAGGCCGCGCCGGAGCTGCGCAACGCCGTCGTCGACGTCGAGGGTGGCAGCCCGTATCTCCAGACGGTGCAGATCGCGGTCGGCGAGAAGCTGCTCACCGAGGCCGGCCAGCCCGCCACCGACCCCAAGGCCGCGCTCCAGCGCGGGCAGGTCGCGACCCAGGACTGGCTGAAGACCCACTCGATCGACATCGACCCGATCTTCGGGGTCGCGGTCGACGGCGGGCAGTTCAAGGCCGCGCCGGACAGCACGTCGTACCCGCTGAGCACGCTGGCCTCGCAGGGTGCCGCGAGCTCGGCGCAGCCCGACCCCGCCTACATCGCCTCGCTGCCGGCGTCGGCGGTCTGCGGCTGACGATGCCCGAGCCGCTGCTCGACTTCCTCGACGACATGCGGCGGCTGCGCCGCGACTGCCCGTGGAAGCGCGAGCAGACTCACCGCTCGCTGGCGCGCTACCTGGAGGAGGAGACCTCCGAGACGCTCGAGGCGATCGACACCGGCGACGTGGATCATCTGCGCGAGGAGCTCGGCGACCTGCTGCTGCAGGTCTACTTCCACGCCGTGATCGCCGAGGAGTCCGGCGACTTCACCCTCGACGACGTCGCCCGCGGGATCAGCGAGAAGATGCACCGCCGCAACCCCCACGTCTTCGGCGCCTCCACACCGACCGGGCTCTCGGCCGCCGAGGTGAACGAGCAGTGGCAGCAGATCAAGGCAACCGAGCGTCTCGGCAAGCTCGGCGACCGACGTGCGCCTTCGCCGTACGACGGGATCGCGCCGGGGCTGCCGGCGTTGCTGCTCGCCACCAAGGTGCTCGAGCGTGAGCCGTCGGCCGCGAGCGGGCTGCCCGGGCCCGACGACGAGTCGGCTGACCTCGGCGACCGCCTGCTGGCCCTGGTCGGCGAGGCCGTCGCCTCGGGCGTGGACCCCGAGCAGGCCCTCCGCGACGCCGTCCGCCGTCAGGTTCGCTGAGTCGGCGCAAACAGACGCGGAAAGCACGCCGAGTCGGCGCAAAGAGGCAGCGAGAACACGCCGAGTCGTCCTATGACGACTCGGCGCTAAACGGGCGGGGCGGGGTCGTACTGGATGCCGCGGCGGACCTGGCGGGCTCGGTCGGCCCCGGCCAGCCGGACCACCAGGTGCAGGGCCATGTCGATGCCGGCGCTGACGCCGGCCGCGGTGATCACGTCGCCGTCATCGACCCACCGGTCGTCGGGGCGGACCTCGACGGACGGGTCGTTCTCGGTGAGGCCGCCCAGCGCGTTCCAGTACGTCGTGGCCGGCCGGTCGCGCAGCAGCCCGGCCTTCGCGTACACCAGCGAACCGGTGCAGACACTGGTCATCAGCGGCACGGTGTCACGCTGCTCACCCAGCCAGGACAGGTGTTCCGGATCGGCGTTCAACGCCCGGACGTCGCCGCCCGGGTGGAGCAGCACTGCCAGCCCGGGGACGCTCTCGCGTGAGTGGTGGGGCACGATCACGAGCCCCTTGTTGCAGGTGACCGGCTGACCGTCGGTGGAGAAGGTCGAAGCTGTGTAGCCGTCCTCGGGGAAGGACCGGGTCCACCACGCGAGCACCTCCCACGGCCCGACGGCGTCGAGCTCCTCGACGCCGTCGAACAGCAGGATGCCGATGTGGCGGGGCTCCCCGTCGGCCGGGGGCTGGGGTGGGGAGAGGGTCATGTGCCCCAGCGTCAATCACACCGGCAGCCCGTACGAGTGGCATCAATGCCAATATCCGTCACGATCCTGCCACCGACTGTGGCACCATCGAGCCATGCATCGCGTCGTGGCGCTGACCCTGCCGCAGGTGGTCGCCTTCGACCTGGCCATCCCCGCCCAGATCTTCGGCCGCTGGCCGGACCCTGCGCCGTACTCCTTCGAGGTGTGCGCCCAGCAGCCCGGCCCCGTCCCGACCACCACCGGGTACGACGTGCTGGTCACCCGCGGCCTCGGGGCCCTCGCCGACGCCGACACGGTCGTCGTACCGGGCTACGTGCCGAACGTCGCTCCGCCGGAAGAAGTGTGCGACGCCCTGCGTGCCGCGGCCGCACGTGGCGCGCGGCTGATGTCGGTCTGCACCGGCGCCTTCGCGCTCGCCGCGGCGGGCCTGCTCGACGGCCGCGGCGCGGCCACCCATTGGGGCGCTGCGGGCGAGCTCGCCCGGACCTACCCGGCGGTCGACGTGGATCCCGACGTGCTGTTCGTCGACACCGGTCAGGTGCTGACCAGTGCCGGCCTGGCGGCGGGCATCGACCTCTGCCTCCACGCGGTCCGGCAGGACCATGGCGCAGCCGTCGCCGCGGCCCTGGCGCGCCGGATGGTCGTTGCGCCGTACCGCGACGGGGGCCAGGCGCAGTTCCTCACCCAACCCGTGCCGCCGGCCGGCGACGGCCTGGCCGCCACCACCGCCTGGATGGTGAAGCACCTCGCCGACCCGCTGACCGTCGACGACATGGCCCGCCACGCCGGCTGGGCGCCGCGCACCTTCGCCCGCCGCTTCCTGGCCGAGACCGGTACGACGCCCCTGGCCTGGCTCGCCGCGCAGCGGCTGGACGAGGCGCGCCGGCTGCTCGAGACCACCGATCTGGGGATCGACCAGATCGCCGAGCTCAGCGGGCTCGGCACCGGTGCGAACCTGCGGCTCCACCTGTCCCGTCGGCTCGGTGTTACCCCGACCGCCTACCGGCGTACCTTCCAGGGCGCGTCGGCTGACCACAGGCGAGGCTCCTGAGCCGGAGTACCGCAACGCCGTCCTCGGCGACCGACGGGGTCAGCAGGGTCCGGCTTCGACGTTGACGCAGACGTCGGTGCCCTCGCCGAGGTCGGCGGTGTCGAACCCGTCACCGCCGTCGACGAAGTCGTCGTGGGCCGTCGGCGGGTGAGATGGGGTTGACCGTGTCGTCGCCGCCGAGCAGGTGGGCGGTCAGGTTTCCTCCCCCGACCGAGAGCACGTCGGGTCCCTCGCTGCCGGTGATGATCGAGCCACAGACCCCGAAGACGGACCACTTCTCGAAGTCTTGGTACGTGACCCGCGGCGCGTCCAGCGGCTCGGGCTCGGTGAAGGAGCCGGTGCCCAGATCGCCGACCAGAGGGCCGCTGCAGATCGGCTCGGGGTGCATGGGGCTGTCCGAACGTCCGACGCTGACCGCGAGCTCATCGGCCCCGGGGCCCCCGGTGGCGAAGTCTCCGTCGCGGAGGCTCATCTGGAAGCTGACGAGGTCCGGCCCTGTGCCGCCGTCCACCTTGGCCGTGCCGGGACCGCCACCACAGCCGCTCGGGAAGAACCCGCCATCGCCCAGGAAGCCGCCCGTCAGACGGTCTGCACCAGGACCGCCGAGGATCGATCCCATGCAGGACAGGATCTCGTCGCGACCCGCGCCCCCGGACAGTGTGTCGATGCCGCCGGAGTTCTCGATGAAGTCGTCGCCGCCGCGTCCACTCACCACGTCGTCGCCCATTCCTGGACGGAAAGTGTCCGGGCCGTCTGTGCCGAGGAACCGGTCGTCATGCGCGCTGCCCTGAACGGCCACGCCGGGCCGGACCACCAGCCGGTCGTGGCCCTCACCCGTTGCCCGGCCGGTCTTCAGGTTGACGGTCACTGCGTGCTGGCTTCGGCCGAAAGAGAACGTAACCCCGCCCTGGCCCGAGCCGGTGCCGGGGTCAAGCAGGTCGTTTCCCTGGCCGCCATTCAGAACTGTGAACCCGCCCGCTCCTCGTCCGAAGAGCCGATCGTCACCCGCGCCACCGAACAGCTGGTCGAAATGGCGTCCGGCGTACAGCTGGTCGTCGCCCGGACCGCCATGGATGACCGTGCTGGCACGTCGGGCGGCGCACACCAGGTCGTCGCCGCCACCTGCCTGGATCCGCTGCGCAAGGTGGCGCTGCGACGTCCCGACGATCACGTCACGCCCCGCCGTACCCATCAGGTTCCCGGGACCGAAGATCGTGGCCGGGTGACCGTGACACGTCGGCACCGCACGAGGCGCGCCGAAATCGGGCGCAGCACCTTCCGCACCGGCCGATCGCACGCCCACACCCCAGACCGCGACCACTGTCGCCGTCAGCCACACGAGCAAAACTCCACGTCGCCGCGACATGTGCGCCTCCCAGAAGACGACTGACGACAGACCCCGATCATCTGCCCAGATGCTGGGCTGGACGCGATGCGGCGTCTGACCAAGACCCTCGCCGGGTAGGCAACCCTACCGGGCCTTCGGCTCGAGCAGGCGCCGCGATACGCCGTACGCCGGACCGGGGCGCGCTGACCGGGCTGACGGTGAGATCGGCCTCCCGCGGGTGCTGCACGGTTCGGCCGCGAGGCGTGACTAGTCTGAACGGCATGGCGATCATCGAAGCTGTCGGCGCCCGCGAGATCCTCGACTCCAGGGGCAACCCGACGGTCGAGGTCGAGGTTCTCCTCGACGACGGCTCGTTCGCCAGGGCGGCGGTCCCGAGCGGGGCGTCGACCGGCGCCTTCGAAGCGGTCGAGCTGCGCGACGGCGGCGAGCGCTATGGCGGCAAGGGCGTCCAGCACGCCGTCGACGCCGTCGTGAAGTCGCTCGGCCCGGTGGTCGAAGGTCTCGACGCCGACGACCAGCGGCTCATCGACCAGACCATGATCGACGCCGACGGCACTCCCAACAAGGGGCAGTTCGGCGCCAACGCGATCCTCGGCGTCTCGCTCGCAGTCGCCCGCGCCGCGGCCGAGTCGGCCGGGCTCCCGCTCTACCGCTACGTCGGCGGCCCCAACGCCCACCTGCTGCCGGTGCCGATGATGAACATCGTCAACGGCGGCTCACACGCCGACTCCAACGTCGACATCCAGGAGTTCATGATCGCGCCGATCGGCGCGACCACCTTCCGCGAGTCGATCCGGTACGGCGCGGAGGTCTACCACGCGCTCAAGTCGGTGCTGAAGAAGCGTGGTCTCGCCACCGGGCTGGGCGACGAGGGCGGCTTCGCGCCCAACCTCGACAGCAACCGGGCTGCGCTCGACCTGATCGTCGAGGCCGTCGAGGCGGCCGGGTCTCAAGCCCGGCACCGACATCGCGTTCGCGATGGACGCGGCCGCCAGCGAGTTCTTCGAGGACGGCAACTACGCCTTCGAGGGCGGCACCAAGTCGGCCGACGAGATGACTGCCTACTACGCCGACCTGGTCTCGTCGTACCCGATCGTCAGCCTCGAGGACCCCCTCAACGAGGACGACTGGGACGGCTGGAAGACCCTCACCGACGAGCTCGGCAGCCGCGTCCAGATCGTCGGCGACGACCTCTTCGTGACCAACGTCGAGCGGATCCAGCGCGGCATCGACGGCGGGCAGGCCAACTCCCTGCTGGTGAAGGTCAACCAGATCGGGTCTCTCACCGAGACCCTCGACTCCGTCGACCTGGCCCACCGCAACCGCTTCACCTGCATGATGAGCCACCGCTCCGGCGAGACCGAGGACACCACGATCGCCGACCTCGCGGTCGCCACCAACTGCGGCCAGATCAAGACCGGCGCGCCGGCGCGGTCCGAGCGGGTCGCGAAGTACAACCAGCTGATGCGGATCGAGGAGGAGCTCGGCGACGCGGCCCGCTACGCCGGGGCCGGAGCCTTCCCGCGGTTCGGAGCCTGACGCCCGATGCCCTCGGCCAGGCCCCAGCCGACGCCACAGCCGCGGCCGCGTCGCGCCCCGACCGGACGTCCCGGCTCGCGCCCGGGCGACCCGCGGCAGCGCCCTCGCCAGCGGGCGGCAGCACCGTCCGCCGCGGCCCCGGCGGCTGCTCCGCGGCGCCAGTCGCGGTTCACCGGACGGGCGATGGTGCTCGTGCTGGTGCTCTCGGTCCTGACCATCTCCTACGCGTCGTCGCTCAAGGCCTACTTCCAGCAGCACAGCCAGATCCAGGACCTGCGGGCCCAGATCGCCTCCAGCGAGTCGAGCATCCAGGAGCTCGAGAGCGAGAAGCAGCGCTGGCAGGACCCGGCGTACGTCAAGGAGCAGGCGCGGGCGCGGTTCGGCTACCTGATGCCCGGCCAGACGTCGTACGTCGTGATCGGCGCCAACGGCAAGCCGCTGGCGGCGCAGGCCACCCTGAGCGACCCGCGGACCACGACCGCCAAGACGCCCACCGCCTGGTGGACCTCGGAGTGGAGGTCTGTCCAGCTGGCCGGCAACCCGCCCGCCCCGGCGCACCAGCCTCTGAAGTATCTCGGTGGCAACGCCCGCTGAGCCGGTCGCCGCGGCCGACCTGGCCGCGGTCGAGGCCCAGCTGGGCCGCTCGCCCCGGGGCACCCACGCGGTCGGCCACCGGTGCCCGTGCGGGCTGCCGGACGTGGTCGTCACCGAGCCCCGGCTGCCGGACGGGACGCCGTTCCCGACGACGTACTACCTGACCTGCCCGCGCGCCGCGTCGCTGATCGGCACCCTGGAGGGCTCCGGCCTGATGCGTGAGATGGAGGCCCGGCTCGCCGACGACCCCGAGCTCGCTGCGGCGTACGACGACGCCCACCGGGCCTACCTCGCCGCCCGGGCCGAGCTCGGCGACGTACCCGAGATCGACCGGGTCTCGGCGGGCGGCATGCCCGACCGGGTCAAGTGTCTGCACGCCCTGGCCGCCCAGGCCCTCGCCGCAGGCCCGGGGGTCAACCCGCTCGGCGACGAGGTGGTCGAGCGGCTCGGCGCCTGGTGGGCCGAAGGCCCCTGTGTCGAGCCGCCCTCGTCGGTCGAGCGGAGTCGAGACCACCGTGCCTGAGGTCGCCGCCATCGACTGCGGCACGAACTCCGTCAAGCTGCTGATCGGCGACCTGCCTGCGATCTCGGTGCGCGAGTCGCGGATGGTCCGGCTCGGGCAGGGGGTCGATGCGACGGGCTTCCTTGCCGAGGAGGCGCTGGCGCGCACCTTCGCCGCCGTCGACGAGTACGCCGCACTGATCCGCGCGCGCGGCGTCGACCGGGTGCGCTTCTGCGCCACCTCGGCCACCCGCGACGCCGGCAACGCCGACGTCTTCGCCGCCGGGGTGCGCGAGCGGCTGGGCGTGACCCCTGAGGTGCTGTCCGGCCCCGAGGAGGCGGCCCTGGTCTTCGCCGGCGCCACGCGAATCCTCCACGACGCGCTGGAGCCACCGGTGCTGGTGGTCGACATCGGCGGTGGGTCGACCGAGCTCGTGCTGGGCGCCGATGAAGTCGAGATCGGTACGTCGATGGACATCGGGTCCGTACGCCTCCACGAGCGACTCCTCCACGACGATCCGCCGACCCGCGACCAGGTGGCGGCCTGCGTCGCCGACATCGACCGGCACCTCGACGCGTGTCCAGTGCCGCTGTCCGACGCCCGTTCGGTGGTCGGGACCTCCGGCACCATCAAGACTCTGGCGGCGGCGATGCTCGACCTGCCCGTCTACGACCGGGACGCGATCGACGGCGCGGTCCTCGGAGCGGCCGAGACCCGTGCGTACGTCGAGCACCTGGTCGCGATGACCGTCGCCGACCGGCGGGCGATCCCGTCGATGCACCCCGGTCGGGCCGACGTGATCGGCGCCGGAGCACTGATCTGGTCGCGCGTGCTCGACCGCGCGGGCGTGTCGTCGTACCGCGTCTCCGAGGCCGACATCCTCTACGGCATCGCCTGGTCGCTGGTGGACGGCGCATGACGTTGCTCCCGCACCCGGTCACCGGGCTGCCGTTCGCCAGCCCGGTCCCACCAGGCACCGGGTGGCCCGACGACCCTGCCACCGCCGAGACGCCGGTCGCGCGCACTCCCGCCGCCGTACGACGGTTGGCCGGCACCGACGACCTCCGCGAGCTCGAGGGCCGGATGAGCGTCTGTACGGCGTGCCCCCGGCTGGTGCGCTGGCGCGAGGACGTGGCACGCGACAAGCGGGCGTCGTTCGCAGCCCAGCCCTACTGGGGGCGGCCGATCGCCGGCTGGGGCGCGCCGACCAGCGGGGAGGGCGACGCGCGGATCGTGATCGTGGGCCTGGCGCCGGCCGCGAACGGCGGCAACCGCACCGGCCGCGTCTTCACCGGCGACTCGTCGGGGGACTGGCTCTTCGCCAGTCTGCACCGCGTGGGCCTGGCCACCCGGGAGCGCAGCGAGCATGCCGGCGACGGTCAACGGCTGGTGGGCGCGCGGATGGTGGCCACGGTCCGGTGCGCGCCGCCGGCGAACAAGCCCACGATCGCCGAGCGCGACACCTGCGCTCCCTGGATCAACCGGGAGCTCGAGCTGCTAGCTCCCACGCTCCGCGTCGTGGTCGCGCTCGGTGCCTACGGCTGGGACGGCGCCCTCCGGGCGCTCGCCGGCGCCGGGTTCGTCGTCCCGAAGCCGAAGCCGCGTTTCGGCCATCGCGCACGGGTCGTGCTCTCCTCCGACGCGTACGACGTGACGTTGCTCGGCTGCTACCACCCTTCCCAGCACAACACCTTCACCGGCCGACTCACCCCGGCGATGCTCGACGACGTACTCGGCACCGCCCGCGACCTAGCGGGCGGCTGACCTGCGATCGCACGCCCTCTCGCCGGTCGAGCGGAGTCGAGACCCTGCCACAATCACCCTCGGCCCCCGTATCCCAATCGGCAGAGGAAGCCGCCTTAAAAGCGGTTCAGTCTGGGTTCGACCCCCAGCGGGGGCACTCGAGGTGTCGGCGGCCACAGGGACCACTTCTGGCATGTCCAGGACCCGGTCGGTGAGCCTCGGGTACGGTTCGCGCGCAGGTAAAGAGATCGAGCAAGGGTGAGATGCGTGGGGAACGTGTGGCGTAGCGCCAGCTTCGTGGGCGGCTTGGCTGCGGCGGCGGTCGTCGCTACCGTCCTGGCGCTGGTGGTGCAGTCGGGTGGGGCGAGCGCGAGCGGCGCCCATGGCGCGAGCCGGTTGATCACCACGACCCACGGCACCGCCGTGACGCCGGAGTTCTTCGGCATCCACGCCCCGAGGCTCGGTCAGGCCTTTCCGGACGCGCCGGCGGGCTCGGTCGACCTGACCACCAACCAGGTCTACTGGCCCGACCTCGAGACCGCGCCCGGCAGGTTCAACTTCGATCGGCTCGACGCGGCGGTTGCCCAGGCCGAGGAGCAGGGCGCGAAGCCGCTGCTGGTGCTCGGCGGAACCCCGTCGTTCCACTCGGCCACCCCCGGCCTCACGCCGGCGCAGGCGTTCCCCTCGGTGCCCGACATGGTCGCGTGGCAGACCTACGTGCGGAAGATCGCGTCCACCTACACCGACCAGCTCGACTACCAGATCTGGCCCGAGCCCAACGTCAAGAACAACTTCACGGGCACCCCGCAGCAGATGGCCGACATGGTGGCGGCGGCGTCGAACATCATCCGCGCCGTCGCGCCGCGTGCCACCGTGGTGGCGCCGGCCATGGTCCTCCGGCTCAAGTCCGAGCGGACCTTCATGGATGCGTTCTTCGCTACGACGGTGAACGGCCTTTCGATCGGCAGCTACGTCGACGCGATCGGGGTCGACCCCTACCCGCTGCAGGACGGCACCCCCGAGGACGCCTTCAGGCTGCTCGCGAACGCCCAGACGATGCTGGCGGCGCACCACGTCACCGCGCCCCTGTGGTCGCTCGAGATCAACTACTTCGTCCCCGTCGGTGGTATCACGTCGGCGGCCCCTCCCAACGACCGCATCTCCTCGTCGTACGTGATCCGGACCTTCGTCCTCAGTGCCGCGGCCAACGTCAAGCGCGTCTACTGGCTCGGCTGGCTGCAGTACTTCAACCTCGGCATCTCGATGGTCGGCGACGACGGCGTCACGCCGAGCGCCGCAGGAGTCGCCTACGCCCGCGCCCACACCTGGCTGCTCGGCCAGCGGGCCCGCGGCTGCACCCTCGACCGGAAGAGTCGGGTCTACGCCTGCCGGTTCGTCCGGAACGGGCACTCCAGCTGGGCGTACTGGGTCAAGTCGGGTGCCGCTCGCGTGGCCGCCCCGGCCGGCGTACGCCGGGTGCAGAACATGTACGGCGCCAAGCTCGCCGTCCGCTCGGGACAGCGGATCCGCGTCACCAACGCGCCGGTCTGGGTGTCCTGACCGTCACGCGCCCGGGCTCGCGCCCGCCAGCGCCCGGAGCTCGTCGAGCCAGCCCTCCTCCGACGGCCAGACCGAGTTGATCAACCAGGTGACGCCCACCGCCTCGAACTCCGAGGCCGTGAAGCCGGGCGTCCACTGGGCGACGAGGTCCCAGGCATCGTGCGGATGCTCCCCGACGTACGCCGCGAGCGCGTCGGGGGACAGGAAGTCCTGTGCGATCGGGACGTAGCCGTCCCACCGCTTGGCCCGGGCCAGCGGCCGGGTGTGGGGCGCGCGGCCGGCCACCCAGATCGGGATCCGGGGCCGCTGCACCGGCAGCGGGCGGACCGAGGTCTCCACGTCGAGGTGGTCGCCGTGGTGGGAGACCCGGCCCTCGCCCAGCAGCCCGGCGAGCACCGTCAGCGCCTCGTCGGTGATCGCGGCCCGCACCTGGTACGACGGCTCGTCACCGAAGTCGGAGAAGTCGAGATCGGGCGGATCGCCCAGCCCGACGCCGAGAACCGCACGACCACCGCTGAGGTGGTCGAGCGTGGTCAGGTGTTTGGCGACGACCTGCGGCCGGCGGCGTGAGAGCGGCGTGACCATGGTGCCGAGCCGGAGGCGCTCGGTCGCCTGGGCGATCGCGCCGAGCAGCACCCACGGGTCGTGGGCCTCGACCACTCCGTCCCAGCTGAGGTGGTCCCAGAGGAAGAAACCGTCCCACCCGGAGGCCTCGGCGCGGACCGCGAGAGCGACCACCTCGGCCGGGTCGGTGAACGGCGGGACACTGAGTCCGAAACGCATCTGGCGAACCTAACAGCGGCCGCGGACACGGCCGCCCGCCCGGGTGACCCTCGCGGCTCCGGTTCTGCGGCCCCGATCGGTAGGATCGACCCCAAGCGGTCCGTCAGAGCGACGGCCGTGACGGCCTCCAAGGAGAGACCATGCAGAGCAACAACCCCGTCTTCCGCAACTCCGACGAGTTCAACGGGAAAGCGTCCAACGCCTACGGCAACCAGGTCTACGGCGGCAGCGGTGCCGCGACCCAGGGCTACGGCACCACCGACCCGTCCACGTGGAGCACGGGCACCCCAACCCACACCGGAGCCGGCACCGGCCGGATGACCATCGACAGCGTGGTCCAGAAGACCGGTCTGTCGATCTTCATCGTGATCGTCTTCGCCTTCATCACGTGGGTGATGACGCCGGCCCTGACCGACATCAACAACGACGTGTCGAACAGCGCGATCTCGACGCTCTACGCCTGGATGGCCATTGGTTCGTTCGGTGCCTTCGGCCTGTCGCTCGTGAACTCCTTCAAGCGGGTGATCAGCCCTGCCCTGGTGCTGGCCTTCGCCGCCCTCGAGGGCGTCGCGCTGGGCGCCTTGAGCAAGTGGTTCGACGCTGCCTACGGCGACGGCATCGTGATCCAGGCCGTGCTCGGCACGTTCGCGGCCTTCGCCGGCACCCTCGCGGCGTACAAGTTCTTCAACATCAAGGTCAGCACCAAGTTCCGGATGTTCGTGATCGGGGCCATGTTCGCGATGGTCGGCCTCACCATCCTCGAGCTCATCCTGGGCTTCTTCGGCAACGCGATCGGGCTCTACGGCTTCACCGGGATCGGCCTGGTCTTCGCCATCCTCGGCCTGGTGCTGGGCGTGTTCATGTTGATCCTCGACTTCGACTTCGTCGAGAACGGCGTCCGCGCCGGTCTGCCCGACCGTGAGTCGTGGCGTGCGGCCTTCGGCCTGACCGTCAGCCTGGTCTGGATCTACACCAACCTGCTGCGCATCCTGGCCATCATGCGTCGCTGACGACTCCGTCGTCAGCGGGGTCGTCAGAAGGGGCCTCTGGGACGGAGCGGAGCCGGGCACGCCGGCGTACCTCCACCCAGAGGCCCTTCTTGTCTCCCAGCTCGGTGCCGGCGGTCTTGGCCGAGCGAACGGCGGCGGTGGCCACCGGCATCGTGCCCTCACCGCGGGTACGACGTGGCTCGTCCGCGCCGAGGCCGAGGGCGCTCAGCACGCTCGGCACCAGCACCTCGGCCAGCGCGCGGTAGCCCTCGGCCGACGGATGGAAGCGGTCGGGTCCGAACAGCAGCGCGGGAGCCGCCTCGAAGTCGGGCCCCAGGATCGACCCCAGTGAGACGGCCACCCCGTCCTCCTCGACGACGGCGATCGCCTGCGCGGCCGCGAGCCGACGCGACCAGGACCGAGCGATCTGCTTGAGCGGCGGCGGGATCGGCTTGACGGTGCCGAGGTCGGGGCAGGTGCCGACCAGCACCTTCGAGCCCGCCTCGCGGAGCCGGCGCACGCTCGCCCCGAGATGGCGCACCGACTGCGACGGCCGCACCTGGTGGGTCACGTCGTTGGCCCCGACCAGGATCACGGTGACGTCGGGGTCGGTCGCCAGTGCCCGGTCGATCTGGCCGGCGAGGTCGGAGGACTGCGCACCGACCTTGGCGAACGAACGCAGGTGGACCCGCCGGTCGGCACCGGCCGCGATCCCGCTGGCCAGGTAGGCGCCGGTGGTCTCGACGGCCCGGTCGACGCCGTACCCCGCGGCGCTGGAGTCTCCGAGCAGCGCGATCTTGATCGCCGGGCCCGGTCGACCGCGGCCGTACCAGCCGGTGGAGTCGGGGGGAGCGGTGTCGGCGTTGCCGATCGCGTGCCGGGCCACCGAGGCCTCCGCGCGCAGTACGCCGTACAGGCCGGCGCCCAGCACCGACAGCCCTCCGCCCCCGTACGCGGCGGCGGAGGCCAGCTTCCGTGCGGCGGCGGCCTTCCCCATGGGACCAACGTATCCGGGGCCGGGGGACGGGTCGTGACTCGGGTCTCATCCGAAATTGGAACGATCTAACACGCTCGAAACATTGACCCAGGAGAGTGGAGAACGACGGGCCGGACCGCGGCCCGCCTCACGGAAGGAGACCGACATGAACGGCACCACGATCCGCGCGCTCGGCCGGCACCTGCTGCGCCGCGCCAACGACTACACGCTGTGGGCCTTCAACCCGCAGCCCGAGCTGACCAGCCGGTACGACCGCGGCTGAGTCGGGTCACGAAGAGGGCCACCCACGGGTGGCCAGGACGAGGTGGGACGGCCGGGCCTGAGACTGACCGTCGGGGGGCGTCAGCCCCAGGCAGCGCCGGATCATCGCCCCCTCGTCCTCCGGTCTCACCTCGGTGAAGCCGGATCGGCGCGCGAGCTCGGCGAGCTCCGGGAAGGCGTACGCGCTGACCCAGGGCTCGCCGAGTCGCGCTACGGCCGCGCGGCGCCGGCTCGCCAGTGCGGCGTCGTCGGTCACCTCCAGCGGGGTGGCGTGGTCGAGGACGACGGCGCTCGACGTCAGCGAGCCGAGCCGACGCAGGGTGGCCTCGACGGCCGCTCCGGTGAGGTACGGCGTGACGCCGAGCCACCAGAAGAGCACCGGTCGCTCGAGGTCGAGGCCGACGGACTGCAGCACGTCGAGCGGGTCCTCGCGCTCGAAGTCGACCGGCGCGTGCGCGACGTCCGGAGGTACGTCGATCCCTGCGGCCGCGAGCCGCTCGCGCTTCCAGGCCTGGGTGGCCGGATGGTCCACCTCGACCACCCGCAGCCCGGCGTACGGGTTGCGGTAGGCGAAGGTGTCGAGGCCGGCGCCGAGCACGACGAGCTGGTCCACGCCCGCTGCGACCGAGTCGGCGAGCACCTGCTCGGCGAAGCGGCTCCGGGCGCAGACGAACCACCGCATCCGGTGGTCGCCGCGCTCCCGGGCCCGAGCGAGCAGATCGTCCGGTTCGTCGCCCGTCACCCGGACCGCAAGGGGGTCATTCAGGATCGACCCGCCCTCGAGGAGCTGGTGCGCGGCGCGGTGGCGGGCGGCACCGAGCGCCGTACGACTGGCGGGGCTGTCGACGTCCACGGGACCATTCTCGCCGATGTGAAACGAGCTCCGGACCGCGGCTATGTTGACCGCCATGGAGTACGTGGAGTCGCTGCTCGACCTGATCGGCAACACCCCCCTGGTGCAGCTGCACGGCACCCTCGACCTGCCCGGACCGGCTGCCGAGCGCGGCCCGCTGGTGCTCGCCAAGGTGGAGTACCTCAACCCCGGCGGCTCGGTGAAGGACCGGATCGCGGAGCGGATGATCGACGCCGCCGAGGCCTCGGGAGCGCTGCAGCCGGGCGGCACGATCGTCGAGCCGACCTCCGGCAACACCGGCGTCGGGCTGGCCATGGTCGCGCAGGGGCGCGGGTACAAGTGCGTCTTCGTCTGCCCCGACAAGGTCAGCGAGGACAAGCGCAACGTGCTCAAGGCGTACGGCGCGGAGGTGGTCGTCTGCCCGACCGCGGTCGCCCCCGAGCACCCCGACTCCTACTACAACGTCAGCGACCGGCTCTCCAAGGAGCCGGGCGCCTGGAAGCCCGACCAGTACTCCAACCCGAACAACCCCCGCTCCCACTACGAGACCACCGGCCCGGAGATCTGGAAGCAGACCGAGGGCCGGATCACCCACTTCGTCTGCGGGATGGGGACCGGCGGCACGATCAGCGGCGTCGGCCGCTACCTCAAGGAGCAGAACCCCTCGGTCCAGGTGATCGGGGCAGACCCCGCAGGGTCCGTCTACTCCGGCGGCACCGGGCGGCCCTACCTCGTCGAGGGTGTGGGCGAGGACTTCTGGCCCGAGACCTACGACCGCACCGTCGCAGACCGCGTGATCGAGGTCTCCGACGCCGACTCGTTCGCGTTCACCCGTCGGCTCGCGCGCGAGGAGGCGATGCTCGTCGGCGGCTCGTCCGGGATGGCCGCGTACGCCGCACGGCAGGTCGCCCTGGAGCTGGCCGGCACCCCCGAGGGCGACGGCGCGGTGATCGTCGTACTCCTGCCGGACTCCGGGCGCGGCTACCTGACCAAGGTCTTCAACGACGAGTGGCTGGCGCAGTACGGCTTCGCCACCGGCGCGGCCTCGGCCGACCAGACCGTCGGCGAGGTGCTGCTGGGCAAGTCCGGGCGGCTGCCCGACCTGGTGCACACCCACCCCGCCGAGACGATCGCCGAGGCGGTCGCGATCCTGCAGGAGTACAGCGTCTCCCAGATGCCGGTCGTCCGCGCCGAGCCGCCGATCGTGGCCGCCGAGGTCGCCGGCTCGGTCTCGGAGCGGACCCTGCTCGAGGCGCTGTTCACCGGTGCGGCCCACCTCACCGACCGGGTCGAGGACCACATGTCGCCCCCGCTGCCGACCATCGGCTCCACCGAGTCCGCCCACGACGCCGTCACCCTGCTCGAGGACGCCGACGCGGTGTTGGTCCACGAGGACGGCAAGCCCATCGGCGTACTCACCCGCCAAGACCTCCTCGCCTTCCTCGCCGGCTCCTGACCCTCTCGCCTTCGTGGCGGTGAGGTAGCCACCTTCTGCGACCCGGGATCGGTGGCTGAGCCACCGCTGGGGGCGGCGGGCGGTGGCTGGCGGTGAGAGAGCCACCTTCCGCCGGCCTGGAAAGGTGGCTAGGTCACCGCCCCGTCGTGGCGTACTCCGGGCGAGTGCCGGTGCCGCCTGAGCCCACGACCGAGAAAAGGGCCCGGTCGCCGGATCTGCCCAGACGGCGACGGGGCCCTGTCCTAGGCGACGGGTGCCCGGGAGTCACGGGAGCACCCCACTCGGGCACCGTCTCGACCCTAGGAAATTCCTGGCCTCGAGCGCGAGAGTCGGACGGCCCCTCCAGGTCCGGGACCAAGGTCCCTTCAGGATGCTTTTCGCCTTGGCCGCCGCCTCTCCAGCCAGGTGAGACTGTCCCCGTGGACCCACTTGACCTTGCCCGTTGGCAGTTCGGCATCATCACCGTCTACCACTTCCTCTTCGTCCCCATCACGATCGGGCTCTCGGCAATCGTGGCCGGGTACGAGACGGCGTGGGTGCGGACCCAGAACCAGCAGTGGCTCAAGCTGACGAAGTTCTTCGGGAAGCTCTTCCTGATCAACTTCGCGCTCGGCGTGGTGACCGGGATCGTGCAGGAGTTCCAGTTCGGGATGAACTGGAGCGCCTACTCCCGCTTCGTCGGCGACATCTTCGGTGCGCCGCTGGCGGTCGAGGGCCTGCTCGCCTTCTTCCTGGAGTCCACGTTCCTCGGTCTGTGGATCTTCGGCTGGGACCGGCTGTCACCCAAGCTTCACGCCACGACCATCTGGCTGGTCCACCTCGGCACCCTGTTCTCGGCGTACTTCATCCTGGCCGCGAACTCCTGGATGCAGCACCCCGTGGGCTACACCTACAACCCGAAGACCGGCCGCGCCGAGCTGCACGACTTCTTCGCCGTACTGCTCAACAAGGTCCAGCTCGTGACCTTCCCCCACGTCGTGCTCTCGGCGTACCTCACCGGTGGCGCCTTCGTCGTCGGTGTGTCCCTGTGGAGCATGCTGCGCAACGAGGGAGCGGTGAAGGAGACCTTCCGCCGCAGCGTCCGGGTCGGCGCGTCCGTCCTGCTCGTCGCCGGCATCGGGGTCGCCATCAGCGGCGACATCTCCGGCAAGATCATGACCGAGGTGCAGCCCATGAAGATGGCGGCCGCCGAGGGTCTGTACACCACCCAGAGCAACGCGCCGTTCTCGGTCCTCACCGTCGGCAGCCTGAACGGCGAGAAGCACCACGCGATCATCGAGATCCCGGGGCTGCTGTCCTTCCTCGGCACCGGCAGCTTCAACGGTGAGATCAAGGGCATCGACGACCTGCGTGCCGAGTACAAGACGCAGTACGGCTCCGACCCCGGCGCGGCCTACTACTCGCCCGGCAACTACACACCGACGATCTGGGCGACCTACTGGAGCTTCCGGCTGATGATCGGGCTCGGCCTGCTCTGCGCGGCCGCCGCGATCGCCGTCCTGTACTCGACCAGGAAGGGCCGCGCACCCACCAGCAAGCGGTGGACGTGGGTCGCGATCGCCATCCCGCTGCTGCCCCTCGGCGCGAACTCGTTCGGCTGGCTCTTCACCGAGCTGGGCCGGCAGCCCTGGGCGGTCTTCGGGGTGATGACCACGGCGAACGGCGTGTCGCCCAGCGTCGGCGCCGGCCTGGTCGCCACCTCGCTGATCACCTTCACCCTGCTGTACGCCGCGCTGGCGGTCATCGAGGTCAAGCTCCTGCTCAGGACCATCAAGGCCGGACTCCCCGACGACCCGCCACCCGGGGACGACGTGGACGACGCCGACCGACCTCTCGCCTTCGCGTACTAGGAGACTGTTGTGGAGCTCACCACTGTTTGGTTCGCCCTCATCGCCGTCCTCTGGATCGGCTACTTCACCCTCGAGGGGTTCGACTTCGGCGTCGGCATGCTGCTGCCCATCCTGGCCAAGGACGAGACCGAGCGCCGGGTCATGATCAACACGATCGGCCCGGTCTGGGACGGCAACGAGGTCTGGCTGCTGGTCGCCGGCGGCGCCACCTTCGCGGCGTTCCCGGAGTGGTACGCAACCCTGTTCAGCGGGTTCTACCTGCCGTTGCTGCTGATCCTGCTCGCCCTGATCGTGCGTGGTGTCGCCTTCGAGTACCGCGCCAAGGGCCACTACCCGCAGTGGCGGAGCCGCTGGGACGCGTGCATCGTGATCGGCTCGTTCATCCCCTCGCTGCTGTGGGGAGTGGCGTTCGCCAACATCCTGCGGGGCGTGCCGATCGACGCCGCCAAGGAGTACACCGGCGGGTTCTTCAACCTGCTCAACCCCTACGCCCTGATCGGCGGGGTCACCACCCTGCTGCTCTTCCTCACCCACGGCGCGATCTACATCGCGCTCAAGACCGACGGCCCGATCCGGGTCCGGGCCCGCGACCTGGCGGTCAAGCTCGGTCTCGGCGCCGCCGTAGTGGCGGTCGTGTTCCTGCTCTGGACCCAGATCATGACCGGGAACGTCGGCTCCGCCGTGTTCTTCGTGCTCGCCGCCGGCTCGCTGCTCGCCGGTCTGTTCGCGGTCTTCAGGGCCCGTGAGGGCTGGGGCTTCATCGGCACCTTCGTGTGCATCGCGCTGGCCGTGGCCGGGCTGTTCATCGCCCTGTTCCCCGACGTGATGCCCAGCTCGACCCGCGCCATCTACAACCTGACGACCAGCAACGCCTCGTCGACGCACTACACGCTGACGGTGATGACCATCGTGGCCGTGATCATGACCCCGATCGTGCTGGCCTACCAGTCGTGGACGTACTGGGTCTTCCGCAAGCGGATCTCCGTCCAGCACATCCCCCAGGAGCGCCTCGAGGCGCCCGTCGGATGAGACCGACCGACCCTCGGCTGGTGCGGCGCCTCGCCCCGGCGCGACGCCCGCTGGCCGGGGTGATCTCGGGCGGTGTGGTCACCAGCTTCCTCGTCATCGGCCAGGCCTGGCTCGTCGCAGGCCTGATCGTTGCCGTCGTCGACCACCACACCGTCCTGCCCTGGGCGCTGGCCGTCGCGGGCGTCTTCGTGGCCCGCGGGCTGGTCGGCTGGGCGACCGAGATCTTCGCCGCGCGCGCCGCCGGCGTCGTGGGCACCGACGTACGGCGTGAGGTGCTGCGCGCGGTGCTGTCGCCATCGGACGGCGACGCTCCGCAGGCGGGAGAGACCGCCGCGCTGGTCACCCGCGGCGTGGCCGCAGCGGAGCCCTACCTGACCCGCTACCTCCCGGCTCTGGTCCTGGCGTCGGTGCTGCCGCTGCTCACCGTGGTGATGATCGCGACCCAGGACGTCACCAGCGCGGTGATCGTGCTCGCCACCCTCCCGCTGATCCCCGTCTTCGGCGCCCTCGTCGGCCTCGCCACCCGCGACCGCGCCGAGCAGCAGTGGCGGGCGATGTCGTCCCTGTCCGGCTACTTCCTCGACGTGATGCGCGGGCTGCCCACCCTGGTCGCCTTCCGCCGCGCGGAGGCCCAGACCTCCCGGATCCGCGAGGTCACCGACCGCTACCGCAAGGCCAGCCTGGCCACCCTCCGGATCGCCTTCGCGAGCTCGGCGGTGCTCGAGCTGGTCGCCACCCTCTCGGTCGCCCTGGTCGCGGTCACCATCGGCGTCCGCCTCGCGGGCGGCCACCTCGGCCTGCACACCGGCCTGGTCGTGCTGCTGCTGGCCCCCGAGGCCTACTGGCCGCTACGCCGGGTCGGTGCCGAGTTCCACGCCGCGGCCGAGGGCGTCGCGACCTTCGAGCGCGTCGACGACCTGCTCTCACGCACCGCGCCCGAGGGCAGCGCAGGCACGGGCGGCGCCGGCGACCTCCACGTCGACGACGTCACCGTCACCTACCCCGGCCGGATCGTGCCGGCCCTCGACCGCGCGACGCTCGTCGTCCCCCGGACCGGGATCACCGCGGTCACCGGCCCCTCGGGTGGCGGGAAGTCGACCCTGCTCTCGGTGCTCGCCGGGCTGCGCAGCCCCGACAGCGGGCACCTCCTGGTCGACGGCGCGCCCGTCGGAGGAGAGGCCTGGCGGTCCCGGGTGGCACTGCTGCCGCAGCGGCCGATGTTCATCGCCGGGACCATCGCGGACAACGTGCGGCTCGGCGCCCCCGACGCCGACGATGACACCGTCTGGGCGGTGCTCCGCCGGGTCGCGCTCGAGGAGCGCGTCCGCCAGCTCCCCCAGGGCCTCGACACCCCGCTCGGGGAGGACGGCGCGACCCTCTCGGCCGGGGAGCGGGCCCGCCTCGCGCTGGCCAGGATCGTGCTCAGCGACCGGCCCTGGGTGCTGCTCGACGAGCCGACCGCCCACCTGGACGCGCTCACCGAGCACGTCGTCGCCGACACCCTTGTCGAGCTCTCCCGCGACCACGCGGTGGTCGTGGTCGCGCACCGGCCCGCACTGGTCGAGCTCGCCGACCACGTCGTCCACCTCGCCGCGCCGCTCACGCTGGTGCCGGACCGTTCGGCGCCGAGCCCCGCCGCGCGGAACGTCGTGGCGCCTCTGCTGCCCGCTGCGTCGTACCCCCGGAGCCGGATGGTGCTGCCGACCGTGCTGGGCGGTCTCGCCTCCGCCGCCGGCGTCGCGCTGACCGCAGCCTCGGGCTGGCTCATCGTGCAGGCCTCCAGCCGCCCGGCCGTGCTGACCCTGCTGGTCGCCATCGTCCTGGTCCGGACCTTCGGCCTGGCCCGCCCGGTGCTGCGGTACGCCGAGCGGCTGCTGTCCCACGACTCCGCCCTCGGCATGCTCGCCCGCCGCCGCGCCGAGGTGTACGACGCGCTGGTCCCGCTCACCCCCGGGCGCCTCGGCCCGCGTCGGGGCGACGTCCTGGCCTCGGTCGTCGACGACGTCGACAGCGTCCTGGACCGCGAGCTGCGCAGCCGGATGCCGGTCCGCGGGCTGGTGCTGGTGGCCGCGCTGGCCACCGCGACCTCGGCCTTCCTCGACCTCCGGGTCGGGCTGGTCGTCGCCGGCACCTGTGCCCTCGGCGGCGTGGCCCACGTGCTCGCGCGGATCGGGGCGGCGCGCAGCGAGCAGGGCAGCATCGACGCCCGGGCCCGGCTGTCCGAGCGAGTCGTCGAGACCACCCAGGTCGCCGATGAGCTGGTGATGTGGCAGGCCGGTGAGCGTGCGATCGACGCCGTCGCCACCGCCAGCGACGAGGTGGCCCGGGGGAGCGTGCGAAGCGCCACCTGGCTCGGCCTCGGCCGGCTGCTCGCCCTTGGCGGCTGCGGCGTCGCCATCGCCGTCGTCGCACTCCTGGTCGCGCCGACCGTCACCGCAGGCCATCTCAGCGCGCCGATCGCCGCACTGCTCATCCTGCTGCCGATGGCCCTCGCCGAGGTCATCGTGCCGGTCGTCGATGCGGGCACCGCGAGCGCCCGCGCTCGTGCCGCCGAGGTCCGGCTCGACGCGCTGCTCGCGCTGCCGCCCGCGGTCGAGGCGCCACGCTCGCCCGTCGCCGCGCCCGCCGACGCGGCCCTCGACCTCGTCGACGTCAGCGCCGGCTGGGACGGCCACCCGGCTCTGGCCGGGCTGTCGCTCTCGGTCCCCAGCGGCCGCCGGATCGGCGTCGTCGGTCCTTCCGGCTCGGGCAAGAGCACCCTGGCCTCGCTGCTGCTCCGCTTCGTCGACCCGGTCGCCGGGTCGGTCCGGCTCGGCGGCGTCGACCTGACCAGCCTCGCCCTGGACGACGTACGCCGCACCGTCGGCCTCGTCGACGATGACCCGCACGTCTTCGCCAGCACCGTCGCCGAGAACATCCGGCTGGCCCGTCCGGGCGCCTCCGACGACGAGGTCGACGCCGCGCTGCGCGAGGCCGGGCTCGAGCTCTGGCTCGACGGTCTCGCCGACGGTCTCGCCACCCGGCTCGGTGACGGCGCCGCCGCCGTCTCGGGCGGGGAGCGCGCACGCCTGGCGGTCGCCCGCTCATTGTTGGCCGACCAGCGGGTGCTCGTCCTCGACGAGCCGACGGCCCATCTCGACCACGCCACGGCCGAGCAGCTCGCCGCTCAGGTGCTCGCCGGGGACCGGGAACGGGCGGTCGTCTGGATCACCCACGAGCCGGTCGGGCTCGAGCACGTCGACCAGATCGTGCACCTTCCCGGTGACCGCGCGGAGCCCGTCACGCCCCTGGCGGACGAGCACGGTGCTAGACATAGCCCATGAGCGAAGTCACCACGCCCATCCGCGTGTTCCTGCTGGACGACCACGAGGTCGTCCGCCAGGGCCTGCGCGCGCTGCTCGAGTCCGGGGGAGACATCGTGGTGGTCGGTGAGTCGGGGCTCGCCCAGGAGGCCGCCGCTCGCATCCCGGCGCTCCGTCCCGACGTTGCGGTCCTCGACGCCCGACTGCCCGACGGTTCCGGCATCGAGGTCTGCCGCACGGTCCGCAGCGTCGACCCCGCGATCAAGGCGCTGATCCTCACGTCGTACGACGACGACGAGGCGCTGTTCGCCGCGATCATGGCCGGTGCGGCCGGCTACGTGCTCAAGGAGATCACCGGGCAGGACCTGATCGGCGCGGTCCACCAGGTGGCCGCCGGCAACTCCCTCATCGACCCCGCCCTCACCGCGCGCGTCCTCGAGCGGGTCCGCAACGGCCCCGGCACGGCGCCGGAGCTGGCCGGCCTCACCGAGCAGGAGCTGAAGCTGCTCGGCCTGATCGCCGAGGGGCTCACCAACCGGCAGATCGGCGAGCGGATGTTCCTCGCCGAGAAGACGGTCAAGAACTACGTCTCCAGCATCCTGGCCAAGCTCGGGCTCGAGCGTCGTACCCAGGCAGCCGTCCTCGCCTCGAAGCTGCTCAGCCCCGACACCCACCGCTGAGCACCGCCGCGCCGGCGCGTCACTAGAGGCCCGTCGCCGGGTCCAGCGGCACGTGCCAGTGCAGCACCAGCCCGTGCGGCTGGGCTGGGCCGAGCTCGAGGTCACCACCCAGCAGGCGGGCTCGCTCGCGGGCGTTGCGTAGCCCGCTCTGCTGCACGTCGTCGTCGAGCCCGATCCCGTCGTCGAGGACGGTGAGACACAGGCTGTCCTGGTCCACGATGACCTCGACCTCGGCCCGGGTCGCCTGGGCGTGCCGTGCGATGTTCGACAGGGCCTCCCGGACCACTGGCAGCAGCTGCTCACGCAGCACGTCGGCGACCACGGTCTCGAGCGGGCCGCTGGTCCGCACGGTCGGCGTGAAGCCGAGCGGTGCGACGTACTCCCGGGCCAGGGCCTGGAGGTCGCCGCGCAGGCTCTCCCCGCCGTGGGTCTGCAGCTCGAAGATCGTGGCGCGGATGTCGCGGATCGTGTCGTCGACGTCCTTGACGCTCGCCCGGAGCCGCTCGCCGAGCTCGGCACCGCCGGTCATCGCCACCGCCTGCAGCTGCATCCCCACCGCGAACAGCCGCTGGATCACCGTGTCGTGGAGGTCGCGCGCGATCCGCTCGCGGTCGGACAGCACCGCCAGCAGCTCCCGGTCGCCCACCGCGAGGGCACGGTCGAGGGCGAGGGCGGCGTGGTCGGCGAAGCTGATCAGCAGCTCGCGGTCGTCGACGGAGCGCAACCGCGCCTCGTCGACGTCGTAGATCGAGACCAGGGCGCCGGCCTCGGCGAGCCGGACCTGCAGTGGCACCACGGTGGCGATCATCGTGCCGAGGGGGACGTCCACGGTGTCGATGAGACGCTCGCCGCCGACCGACCGTACGGCGTCGTCCACCAGCGCGAGGGCCCGTTCGACGTCGCGCGGCTCGCAGGCCAGGGCCCGCACCTCACCGTCGGCCCCGGGGCTCACCACCGCCGTCGCCCACGCCTGCCCGACGCGGCGCGCGGTCGCGCTGATCTGCTCCAGGGCGACGTCCCACTCCACCGGCGGCTGCAGGGAGTCGGTCAGGCCGGCGGCGGCCTCGAGCCACTGCCGGCGGCGCTCGCTCAGGCTGTAGGCGCGGGCGTTCTCGATGACCAGGCCGGCGGCGTTCGCGAGCGCGACCACGAGCTGCTCGTCGGTGTCGGTGAAGTCGCCGCCACCCTCCTTCTCGGTCAGGTAGAGGTTGCCGAAGACGGTCCCGCGGATGTGCACAGGGACGCCGAGGAACGACGTCATCGGCGGGTGGTGGGCCGGGAACCCGTACGACGCGGGGTGCTCGGTGAGGTCATGGAGCCGGAGCGGCCGAGGCTCGGTGATCAGCAGCCCGAGGATGCCCCGGCCGTGGGGCAGGTCGCCGATCAGCTCGCGGTCGCGGCCCGGGATCCCGGTGGTGAGGAACTCGCCGAGCCGGTCGTCGCGGTCGAGCACGCCGAGCGCGCCGTAGCGGGCGCCGGTCAGGGCGGTCGCGGACTCGACGATCCGGTCCAGGACGCTGTGCAGGTCGAGGTCGGACGACAATGCCATGACGGCGTCGAGGAGCATCTGGCTCGACCCGGGCAGCTCATCGGGCACGGTGCTGTCCTCTGCGGTCGGTGGAGTGGGTGGCCTGCGCATGTGGTCGGGCTAGACGGGGTCGCGGAGTCGTCGGGGCACGCCGGCGTCGACGGCCACAGGTCGATCCAGGCGGATCTGGACGCCGACGAGGACGGCCCCCTGGGGCGTTGCCACCACCGGGTTGAGGTCGGCCTCGGCGAGCTCGGGGACGTCGACCGCGAGCCGGCCCAGGGTCACGATCAGGTCGATGAGGGACTGCTCGTCGACCGGCTCGCTGCCGCGGTAGCCCGACAGCAGCGGCCAGATCCGGAGCGAACGCAGGGCCCGGGCGGCATCCTGGGCGGTGACCGGGGTGAGGAGCAGGCTCCGGTCGTTCCAGACCTCGCCGGCGGTGCCACCGGCGGCGACCATCACCATCGGGCCCAGCCGCGGGTCGCGGACCACGCCGAGCGCGACCTCGACGCCCTGGGGCGTCGGCTGGACCAGCACCTCGACGTCGGGGTCGCCGGTCTCGGTGGCGAAGGCCTCCACCGCGGACCGGACGTCGTCGACGTAGGCGAGGCCGGAGCGGGCCAGCCCGCGCTCGGTCCGGTGGGTGACCCGTGGATCTGCGACCTCGACCGCGACCGGGAGACCGACCTCGGCCGCTGCGGCGGCGGCCGCGGCGGGCCCGCTGGCCACCAGTCCCGACGGGGACACGTCGTACGGCGCGAGGAGGTCGGCGGCGTCGGCCGGGCCGAGCCAGTCGCCGTCCTCGCAGGGCAGGTGTGCGGCGACCCAGCGACGTACGACGGCCAGCCGGGCAGGGTCGGTGACCGGTGCCGCGGCCCGCGGGGTGCGCAACCACGCGCTGTATCGCACGGCGTGGGCCAGGGCTCGCACCGCCGAGTCGACCGACGGGAGCACGGTCACACCGGGGACGGCGTCGGCGCCGAGCCCGCCGAGCAGGACCGCGACCACCGGCTTGACCGGGCGGTCGCGCCGGGCTTCGGCCACGGCGGTGAGGACGGCGGTGGGGTCGAGGGTGCGGGTGGCGGCCACCACGAGCAGCACGGCGTCGACCTCGTCGGACTCGAGCAGCCGGGCCGTGGTCACGCCGAGATCCTCGCCGTCGCCGGTGTCGTCGCCGGCCTCGGCGAGGGTCGGTACTTCGAGGCCGTAGCGCAGCGCGGTGCCGGTGGCCAGGCCGGCGAGGCCGCTGGCGTTGCCGAGGACGGCGACCCGCGGGCCGGCGGGCAGCGGCTGCCCGGCGAGCAGCAGCGCGGCCTCGGTCAGGTCCTCGGCGTCGCGACAGCCGATCACCCCGGCCTGGGCGAACAGCGCGTCGATCCGGACCGCCGTGGTGGCGGCGGCCGCCGTACGTGAGACCCCGGCGCGCGGGCTGCCTTCCGACCGGCCGCCGATCACGGCGAGCAGCGGCTTGGACTCGGCGAAGCGGCGCCCGATCCGGGCGAACTTCGCGGGGTTGCCGAAGGACTCGAGGTAGAGCGCGGCGGCCGTCACATCAGGGTCGTCGGCCCACGCTCCGAGCAGGTCGTTGCCCGACACGTCGGCCTTGTTGCCCAGGGACACGAAGTGGCTGATGCCCAGGCCGATCCGCTGGGCGAGGTCGAGCACGAAGATGCCGACGCCGCCGGACTGCGAGGCGATGGCGAGGCCGCCCGGCAGCGGGCGGGTGCCGACGAGGGTGGCCGAGAGCCGGACGTCCGACTGGTTGTCGATGAGGCCCAGGCAGTGCGGCCCGACCACGCGGATCCCGCGGTCCCGGGCGGTGACGACGAGCTGGTGCTGCAGGGCAACGCCGGCCTCGCCGCGCTCGGCGAAGCCGGAGGTGAGCACGACCGCGGCCCGCGCGCCGGCGTCGGCTGCCTGCTCGAGGCATCCGATCACTTCCTCGGGGGGTACGGCGACGACGACGAGGTCGATCGGGCCGGGGGCGTCGGCGAATGTGGGATACGCCGGGACGCCCCCGATGTCGGTGGCCCACGGGTGGACGAGCACGAGGTCGCCGGCGTACCCGCCTTGGACGATGGAGTCGACGACCGCGCCGCCGACGCCGCTCCCGTCGCGACGCGCCCCCACGACCGCGACGCGGCGCGGCCGCAGCAGTGCGGTGAGCGAAGCGGCCTCGGCGCGGGACTCGCGGGTGTCGGCGGCCCGCAGCGCGCTCTCGGAGACCTGGGTGTCCATCTCGACGGTGACCACCCCGCGGTCGAGCTGACGCGTCACCTCGAAGCCGGCGTCCTTGAAGACCCCCATCATCGCGCTGTTCTCGGCCAGCACATCGGCGGTGAACCGGTGCACCCCCGCCACCCGGGCGGCCGCCGCGAGGTGCTCGAGGAGCAGGGTGCCGACGCCGTGCCCGCGCAGCGCGTCGGCGACCAGGAACGCCACCTCGGCCTCGTCACCCAGACGCTCGGCGGTGGCCAGGCCGGCCAGGACGCCGTGGTGCCACAGGCCCAGGGCGAGCACGTTCCCGTTGTCGTGCTCGGCGAGCAGGTGGTCGACGTAGGCATGGCCGGCCTCGCGGCTGGAGCTGAAGAAGCGGAGCCGCAGGCTCTCCAGGCCGACCTCGTCGTGCAGGGCGAGCAGGGCCTCGCCGTCGGTGAGACGGAGCGGGCGGACCAGCGCCACCGAGCCGTCGGTCAGCAGCACGTCCGCAGGAGGCGTCGCCGGGACGGGTGGGCGGCCTTCTGCGCGCGCCGACGTGCCACTGGTGCTCATGTGACCTCCCTCTCATCCACTGTGCGTGGCGGCCGCGGAGCCGGGCAGGGTCGTTGTGCCCGGGCCGTTGGGCCGTCGGCCCCTGACCGGACGGCGCGGGGTGGCGTGTGCTGGAGGTGCCGGTCCCCGGCTGCTGTGAAGGAGGACGGACCCATGCTGGTGCGAGACGTGATGACGACCAAGGTCGTGACGGTGCGTCCCCAGGCGCGGGTCAAGGAGGCCATCCAGCTGCTCGACGAGCACCGGATCACCGCGATGCCCGTGGTCGACGACGAAGGCCGGCTGATCGGGGTGGTCAGCGAGGCGGACGTGCTCCGCGACGCGCTGATGCCGGACCGTCGTACCCACGAGATCCCGGTCGAGGGCGAGGGCCGGACCAAGGCGCTCACCGTCGACGACGTGATGACCCACCTGCCGATGAGCGTCACCGCTGACGCCGACCTCGCGGTCGCCGCCTCGGTGCTCGTGGACACCGCGATCAAGAGCCTGCCCGTCGTCGACGACGGACGGGTGGTCGGCATGGTGAGCCGCCGTGACGTGATCGCCGTCCTGGCCAAGCGCGACCCCCTCATCGAGGCCGAGGTCGACGAGCTGCTCCGCCAGGCCGACGTCGAGTGCGAGGTCGACGTGGTCGACGGGGTGGTGCGACTCAGCGGTCCGACCGAGCCGCATGCCCGCCAGATCGCCCGGGTGCTCGCCTCGACGGTGCAAGGCGTGGTCGGAGTCTCGTTCCGCGGCTGACGCCTGCTGCGGGGCCTCGACGGGTGGCGGTGAGTACGCCACCGATCCGGCGTGAGGAATGGTGGCTCTCTCACCGCTCCCGGGTGGGTCACACCGAACGGTGGACCGGCAGGGTGGCCATCGGGTCCCAGCCCTTGCCAAGGCGCCGTCCGGTCAGCTCGGTCCAACGCAGGCGCAGGTACAGGGTGCGTCCTCCTGACGCCCAGGCCGCGGGGTTCCAGATCGCCCGGATGTGGTCGAGCTCGGCAGCGTCGATCACGACCTCGCCGCGACCGCGCGCCACGACGCTCCAGCCGCGGTGGTACTCGTAGTCGAAGTGGTCGACCTCGAGGGCCAGAACAGTGCCGCGGGTCTGGCTGCCGAGCAGACTGTAGGGGGTGGTGCGGAGCACGACAGCGTCATCGACCACGGAGTAGTTCACCGGGATGATGTGGGGACCGTTGGGAGTGCAGGCCGCCACTCGGCCGACCAGGCCGGCGCGCAACAGCTCCTCGCACTCGGTGGTGTTGAGATCGAACGACTCGTACATCGGTGGACACCTCCCGAATCCGGCCCAGGGCTTCCTGGTCCCTCATGGTCGGCCGTCGCGACGGGAGCGGTCAGGGCCGATGGTCCTGAACTCCGGGCCTTCTGCGCCTGACGCCCCGAGACGAGCAGCGAGAGTCTGGAGTCGAGCCCTCGGGCGGGTCGAGGGTGCGGGCCCGAAGGAGGCTCTGATGTCCACCACCACCGAGGTGAAGCCCTTCCCTGCCGGCAGCATCGTCGTCGGCGTCGACGGTTCGCCGTCGGGCAGCGAGGCGGTGACCTGGGCGGCCGTGCAGGCCGCGCACGACCACCGGTCGTTGACCCTGCTCCACGCCTACCACCTGGACAACCTGTACTGGCTCGGGAGCGCCGGCATCGACGACGGCCTGATCATCGAGGAGATGCGCGCCGAGGGCACCCGGCTGCTGGAGGCCGCGAGGGCCTCCGCCCGCGAGGTCGCCCCCGAGGTCGAGGTGCACGAGGTGCTCTACCGCTCCGACCCCCGGGCCGCGCTGACCGAGGCCGCCCGGACCGCGTCGATGGTCGTGCTCGGGTCGCGAGGCCGGGGTCGCGTCGCCAGCCTGCTGCTCGGCTCGGTCGGTGTGGCCGTGGTCAGCCACGCGACCTGCCCCGTCGTCGTACGCCGTCCCGAGGGCGACAAGCCCCGGCGCGGCGTCCTGGTGGGTACCGATCTGACCGACGGTTCGCGCCCGGCCCTCGAGTACGCCTACGCGCTGGCCTCCGCGCGGCACCTGCCGCTGACCGTCCTCGTCTTCCGCGCCGGCCTCTCGTGGCTGGGTGGCGATGAGACACGGCCGCAGGACTGGGCCGAGCGGGAGCGGCTGGCCCGCTGGATGACCGACTTGAGCCAGAAGTTCCCCGACGTCCGGGTGGCCGAGCACGACGTGGAGGAGCCGGAGGCCCGGGCCCTGGTCACCCGCGGCGCCGAGAAGGAGATCGTCGTGGTGGGCAGCCACCACCCCCACGCCGTCGCCTCCGCGCTCGGCCGTGCCCTCGCCGTCTCGGTCGTCGAGCACACCCCGACCACGGTCGTCGTCGTACCGGGAGCCGTTGCCTAGGGCGCGCGTCTCCCCTTGTGCGGGACCTCGGTCCCGGCAGGGTGTGACCTACAACCCGCCCGGCTCGGTGCCGTCGACCACGCGGTCGGCCGTCGCACGCGTCGCGATGACCAGCGCGGCGTTGGGGTCGTCGACCCGCGACGTCCACGCCTCCGCCTCGGCCGGCGTCTTGCCGTACGCCGTGTGCCGGGCCAGCAGCCGCGGGCGCCGTACCTCGTCAGGCACGTCGAGGAACCAGACCTCGTCCAGCTCGGCCCGCACGGCCCGCCACTCGGGCCGGCCGAGCAGCAGGTAGTTGCCCTCGGTGACGACCAGCTCCGCGTCGGGCTCGATCGCGATCGCCCCGGCCAGTGGCTGCTCCAGGTCGCGCTCGAAGCCCGGTGCCCAGACCGTCTCGGTCGCGGTGCGCACCCGGCGCAGCAGCGCGGCGTACCCCCAGGCGTCGAAGCTCTCCGGCGCACCCTTGCGGTCCAGCAGGCCCAGCCGGGCCAGGGCCGCATCGGCCAGATGGAAGCCGTCCATCGGCAGGTAGGCGGCCGGCACCGTCGCCTCCGCGACCAGCCGTTCGGCGTACGTCGTCTTGCCGGCGCCCGGCGGCCCGGCGATGCCCACCATGCGACGTGTCACAGGTGCAGTCTGGCGCGCCCGTCACGCTCACGACGAGGCCGGGGATGCGTCCGGCCGGGGCACGCTGGCCGGTTCACAGGGGCCGATGATCCGTGGCACCGTGTCCGTACTCCCGGGCGCCTGATCGCGGGCCCGGCCACGACAGTCGTCCGAAGGAGCGGGTATCCGTGAGCGACGCCGGGGCACGCGATGCGCACGGGCTACGAGGTTTCCTGAACCGCGGGGGCTTCTGGCGGCTGGTGGTCCTGCTGGTGGCCTACCTGGTCGTCTACGTCGGAGGCGGCGCCCTGATCGGTCTGCTCGGTGGTCACTACACCGACGACGACCTCCTCAGCAGCACCGGGAGCGTCTTCTTCCAGGTCACCGCCGGTCTCTTCGTGGGGGCCGTGGTCCTGCTCGCCCTGTCGGCCTACCTGGGCTGGACCGGTGAGATGTTCGGGCGCCAGCCGATCTACCGGTCCTGGTGGATGTGGGCCGGCCCGGTGATCGTGGCGACCCCGATCGTGCTGCGCCTGCTGGGCATCGACTGGGGCGGACCGAGCCCCGCCGTGGTCACCCTGGTGCTGGCCAGCGGGCTGCTCGTCGGCTTCGTCGAGGAGCTGGCCTACCGGGGCTACGCGGTGAAGATGCTCCGCGACGGTGGACACGGTGAGCGCGCCGTGGCGGTTCTCTCCTCGCTCGTCTTCGCACTGTCCCACAGCGTCAACCTGTTGAGCGGGCAGTCGATCCGGACGGTTGGGCCGACCGTCGTCTACACCTTCTCGTTCGGGGTGCTGATGTACCTGACGCTGCGCACGACCGGGTTCCTGGTGGGGGCGATGATCCTGCACGGGATGACCGACCCGACCACGATCCTGGCGGTCGGCGGCGTCGACAAGCTCAAGGTGGGCACGGCCTCGAACGGCTTCCTCACCAGTGCCGGGCTGTTCACCGCCCTGCTCGTCCTCGCCGGGATCGTGCTGGTGTTCTTCGTCCGCGGCAGGGTGCCCGAACGCCCCGGCGTACGGGCACCCGGGGGGGCCTGAGCCCGCAGCCGACCGTCTCTCGGACGGCTCGGAGCGGGTGACGTTGCGTGCGGGGCTAGCGTGGAAGACGTGAGCACCCCACGACCTTCTTCGCCTCCCCCGCTTCGCTCCTCCGTCGAACAACGCCGCAGGGACCCCGCATGACTGACGCTCCCACCCCCCGCACGCTCGGCCAGCTCCGCGCGTCGGGCCATGTCCAGAAGAGCCTGCGCGACGAGCTCCGCGGCAACCTGCTGGCCAAGCTCGCCGCCGACGAGGACCCGTGGCCGGGGATGCACGGCTTCGACGACACCGTGATCCCGCAGCTCGAGCGGGCCCTGCTCGCCGGGCACGACGTCGTACTCCTCGGTGAGCGCGGCCAGGGCAAGACGCGGCTGCTGCGGTCGCTGGTCGGCCTCCTCGACGAGTGGACGCCGGTGATCGGCGAGGCCGAGCTCGGCGAGCACCCCTACGACCCGATCACGCCCGGGTCGCGGCGCCGGGCCGAGGAGCTCGGCGACGAGCTGCCGGTCGAGTGGCGCCACCGCGACGAGCGGTACGCCGAGAAGCTCGCCACCCCGGACACCTCGGTGGCCGACCTGATCGGCGACGTGGACCCGATGAAGGTGGCCGAGGGCCGCCACCTCGGCGACCCCGAGACCATCCACTTCGGGCTGATCCCACGCAGCCACCGCGGCATCGTCGCGATCAACGAGCTCCCCGACCTCGCCGAGCGGATCCAGGTCGCGATGCTCAACGTGATGGAGGAGCGCGACATCCAGATCCGCGGCTACGTGCTGCGGCTGCCCCTCGACACCCTGGTCGTGGCCAGCGCCAACCCGGAGGACTACACCAACCGCGGCCGGATCATCACCCCGCTCAAGGACCGCTTCGGCGCCGAGATCCGCACCCACTACCCCACCGAGCTCGACGACGAGATCGCGGTGATCCGGCAGGAGGCGACGCTGGTCGCCGAGGTGCCCGACCACCTGGTCGAGATCCTGGCCCGCTTCACCCGCAACCTGCGCGAGTCGACCTCGGTCGACCAGCGCTCCGGGGTCAGCGCCCGCTTCGCGATCGCCGGTGCCGAGACCGTCGCGGCCTCGGCGCTGCACCGCGCGACCCGCCAGGGCGAGGACGAGGCCGTGGCGCGGGTCGTCGACCTCGAGGCCGCGGTCGAGGTGCTCGGCGGCAAGATCGAGTTCGAGACCGGCGAGGAGGGACGCGAGAGCGAGATCCTCACCCATCTGCTCCGCACCGCCACGGCCGAGACCGTGCGGCACCACTTCCGCGGGCTGGACTTCGCGCTGCTGGTGGACCGGATCGAAGCCGGCCAGATGGTGACGACCGGCGAGCAGGTCACCGCCCGCGACTTCCTGATCGGGCTGCCGGTCCTCGGAGAGTCCGAGCTGTACGACGAGGTCTGCGACCGGCTCGGCGCCCGCAACGACGGCGAGCGCGCCGGGGCCATCGAGCTGGCACTGGAGGGCCTCTACCTGGCCCGCAAGATCAGCAAGGAGTCCGGTGGTGGGGAGACCGTCTATGGCTAGCGCCGCGACCGACTTCCCGGTCACCGCGAGCGCTGGCACGCTCCGCGACGACCCGACATCAGGGTGGACGGTCCCTCACCAGTGGACCCCTGAGGGCGTCGTGGTCGACGGCGAGGGCAACGGCGCAGCGGTGCTGCACCTGTCGGTCGCGCTGTGCGTGCTCAACGACGTGTTCCGCGAGGGCGAGGCGCTGGGCGTCCCGGTCGGCGGAGTCCGGGTCGCGGTCGGCGGTGCTTTCGACACCGAGAGCTGGGTCTCGCGCGGCATCGTCTACACCGTGCAGGTCGACTCGTCGGCTACGACCGAGGAGGTCGCCAAGGTGCTGTCCCGGGTCGACGAGGTCGCCGAGATCCCGCGCGTGATCCGGGCGGGCACCACCGTGGAGCGGGCCCATGAGTAGGCACCAGACCCGCTCGCGCTACACGCCGTACGACGGGGGGCCCGACCCACTGGCGCCTCCGGTCGACATCGCCGAGGCGCTCGACGCGATCGGCCAGGACGTGATGGCCGGCTACAGCCCGGAGCGAGCGATGCGTGAGTTCCTGCGGCGGGGCAGCCAGGACCAGCGCGGCCTCGACGACCTGGCCCGCCGGATCGCAGAGAAGCGCCGCGAGCTGACCCAGAAGAACAACCTCGACGGCACCCTGCAGGAGGTGCGCGAGCTCCTCGACCACGCGGTGCTCGAGGAGCGCAAGCAGCTGGCCCGCGACATCTCGATGGACGACGGCGACCGGGCGCTGCGCGAGCTCCAGCTCGACAACCTGCCGCCGTCGACGGCTGCGGCGGTCAGCGAGCTGAGCGAGTACGACTGGAAGAGCCGCGAGGCCCGTGAGGACTACGAAAAGATCAAGGACCTCCTCGGTCGCGAGATGCTCGACCAGCGGTTCGCCGGCATGAAGCAGGCGCTCGAGAACGCCACCGACGCCGACCGGGCCGCGATCAACGAGATGCTCACCGACCTCAACGACCTGCTGTCCAAGCATGCGCGGGGGGAGGACACCCCCGAGGACTTCGCCGACTTCATGGACAAGCACGGCGACTTCTTCCCGGAGAACCCGCAGAACGTCGACGAGCTGATCGACGCGATGGCCCAGCGGGCCGCAGCCGCGCAGCGGATGATGAACTCGATGACCGCCGAGCAGCGCGCGGAGCTGATGGAGCTCGCCCAGCAGGCGTTCGGCTCGCCCGAGCTGATGCAGCAGCTGTCGCAGCTCGACGCGAACCTCCAGTCGCTGCGTCCCGGCGAGGACTGGGGCGGCTCGGAGCGATTCGACGGCGAGCAGGGGCTCGGCCTCGGCGACGGTACCGGCGTACTCCAGGACCTCGCCGACCTCGACGACCTCGCCGAGCAGCTCTCGCAGTCCTACGACGGCGCCCGGCTCGACGACGTGGACCTCGACAAGCTGGCCCGCCAGCTCGGCAACGAGGCGGCGGTCGACGCCCGCACCCTGCAGCGTCTCGAGCAGGCGCTCCGCGACTCCGGCTACCTCAAGCGCACCAGCGACGGCCAGCTCAAGCTCAGCCCCAAGGCGATGCGCCAGCTCGGCAAGGCGCTGCTCAAGGACGTCGCCACCCGGATGAGCGGCCGGCAGGGACAGCGCGACGTACGCCAGTCCGGCGCGGCCGGTGAGATGTCGGGGGCGACCCGCGAGTGGGCGTTCGGCGACACCGAGCCGTGGGACGTCACCCGCACCATCGGCAACGCGGTACGACGTGTGGTCGGCGAGGGCGGATCGGCCCGCGGGGGCGTCCGGCTCCGGGTCGACGACGTCGAGGTGTCCGAGACCGAGGCGCGCACGCAGGCTGCCGTCGCGCTGCTGGTCGACACGTCGTTCTCGATGGCGATGGACGGCCGCTGGGTGCCGATGAAGCGCACGGCCCTGGCCCTGCACACGCTGATCCGCTCACGGTTCCGCGGCGACGCGCTGCAGCTGATCGGCTTCGGGCGGCACGCGCAGGTGATGGACATCGAGGAGCTGACCGGTCTCGACGCGATGTGGGACAAGGGCACCAACCTCCACCACGCGCTGCTCCTCGCGAACCGCTTCTTCCGCAAGCACCCGAGCGCCCAGCCGGTGCTGCTGATCGTCACCGACGGTGAGCCGACCTCGCACCTCGAGGCCAACGGCGAGGTCTACTTCGAGTACCCGCCCCACCCACTGACCGTCGCGTACTCCGTCCGCGAGCTCGACAACTCGGGCCGCCTCGGCGCGCAGGTGACGTTCTTCCGTCTCGGCACCGACGCCGGGCTCGCCCGGTTCGTCGACTCGATGGCCCGCCGCGTCGACGGTCGCGTGGTCGCGCCAGAGCTCGACGACCTCGGCGCAGCGGTCGTCGGCTCCTACCTCGGCTCCCGGGCGCCCGGCGGCGTCGGGCAGTACGGCGACTGGTTCGGCGGCCGCGGGTCCTGGTTCGGCTGAGCGTCACCTCTCCCGCACCACTGGTCACTTCTGTCCCAGACTGGCCCGCCAGATGAACAGCAGGTGAACGGACACCGTAATAGTCGGTGAACTGGCGCCTGGGGATTTCCATCGGACCCCTCTGGGCCTCACACTCAGAGCCGTGTCGGCGCAACTGCTCACCGTCGTGCTCGTCGTGATCGTCGCCCTCGGGTTCGACTTCACCAACGGGTTCCACGACACCGGTAACTCGATGGCCACCACCATCGCCACCGGTGCCCTCAAGCCCAAGACCGCGGTCGCCCTGGCCGCCGTCCTCAACCTCGTCGGCGCGTTCCTCTCCGTCGCCGTGGCCCTGACCGTCACCAACGCGGTCGTCTCGATCCAGGACTCCACCGGCGCCCCCGACGCGGCCCTCACCGCCGACCACGGGTCCGCGCTGCTGCTGATCATCCTGGCCGGCCTGGTCGGCGGCATCATCTGGAACCTCGTCACCTGGCTGCTCGGCCTGCCCTCGAGCTCCTCGCACGCGCTCTTCGGTGGCCTGATCGGCGCCACCATCGCCGGCATCGGCTGGGGCGGGGTGCACTGGACCGGCGACGGCACCAAGCTCGACGGCGTCGTCGGGAAGGTGATCCTCCCGTCGCTGGCCTCGCCGGTCATCGCCGCGATCGTCTCCATGGTCGCCACCTGGCTGATCTTCCGGGTGACCCGCGCGCTGGGCGAGCGGCTCAACAACGGCGGCTTCCGCTGGGGCCAGATCGGCACCGGCTCGCTGATGGCGCTGGCGCACGGCACCAACGACGCCCAGAAGACGATGGGGGTGATCACCCTCGCCTTGCTCGCCTACGGGAGCTGGACCGACACCTCCTCGATCCCGCTGTGGGTCAAGGTCTCCTGTGCGCTCGCGATCGCGCTGGGTACCTACTTCGGTGGGTGGCGGATCATCCGCACCATGGGCAAGGGGATCACCGAGATCGAGCCACGCCAGGGCACGGCGGCCCAGGGCGCCGCGGCCGCGGTCATCCTGGCGTCGAGCCAGCTCGGCTTCGCCCTCTCGACCACCCACGTGGCGACGGGCTCCATCGTCGGCACCGGTGTGGGCAAGCCCGGCGCCAGTGTCCGCTGGCGCGTCGCCGGCCGGATGGCGGTGGCCTGGTTCATCACGCTCCCGATGGCCGCGCTGGTCGGAGCAGCCACCTGGGAGATCGGCGACGTGACCGGAGGCGGTCTCGCCGGCGCCCTGGTGATGGTCGCCATCCTCATCGTCGCGTCCGGTCTGATGTACGCGCGTTCGCGTCGTAACCCGGTCAACGCGGGCAACGTCAACGACGACTGGGAGGCACCGTCCGCGGTCCTCGCACCGTCCGACCCGGTCGCGGCCTGAGGAGGCACTGATGTTCTCGTTGTTCCTCCAGGACATCTGGAAGGTCTTGCTCTACAGCCTCCTTCTCGGCGCGGGTCTACCGGTGGTCTACGCCCTCGGGGTCCGCGCGTCGGCCCTCGGCACGGTCGGCCCGGACGGTGCCGGGGCGGGCGCCGTACGTCGCCGTCACACGCTGGGCAGGGCGCTGGCCGCGCTCTGCTTCCTCGTGGTGCTCACCGGCATCGCCGTGGGCCTGGCCTACATCGTGGCCGCCGGCCACGGTGAGCAGCTGAGCTTCCAGCACGTCTACCCGACCTTCGTCCCCAAGAGCTGAGCCCGCGAGCTCACGAGTCGATCGACGCCATGTCGCCGTACCGGGGGCCGGCGACCGCGTCGCGCGGTACGGCGTTCTCCAGAGCGGTGAGGTCGTCGGCTGACAGGACGACGTCGGCGGCTCCGACGTTCTCCTCGAGGTAGGCGACCCGCTTGGTGCCGGGGATCGGCGCGACGTCCTCGCCTTGGGCGAGCACCCAGGCGAGCGCCAGCTGGCCGGGCGTGCAGCCCTTGCCGTCGGCGATCTCGCGGATCTTGGCGACCAGGGCCAGGTTGGCGTCGAGCGCCTCGCCCTGGAACCGCGGGAAGTACGCCGTACGCCGGGAGTCGTTCTCCGACAGCGCGTCCTCACTCGTGATGGCACCGGTGAGCAGCCCGCGGCCGAGCGGTGAGTAGGGGACCAGCCCGATGCCGAGCTCGCGGATGGTCGGCAGGATCTCGTCCTCGAGGTCGCGGGTGAACAGGGAGTACTCGGTCTGCAGCGCGGTCACGGGATGCGTGGCGTGCGCCTTGCGGATGGTCGCCGAGGAGGCCTCGGACAGCCCGAGGTGGGCGACCTTGCCGGCCGCGACCAGCTCGCCCATGGCGCCGACGGTCTCCTCGATCGGCACGGTCTGGTCGACGCGGTGCTGGTAGTAGAGGTCGATGTGGTCGACGCCGAGCCGCTGGAGCGAGGCGTCGCACGCCGCGCGCACGTACGCGGGCGAGCCGTTGATGCCGACCCGGGTGCCGTCGGGCAGGCGCTCGTTGCCGAACTTCGTCGCGAGCTGTACGTCGTCGCGTCGCCCGGCGATGGCCTTGCCGACGAGCTGCTCGTTGGTGAAGGGGCCGTACATGTCGGCGGTGTCGAGAAAGGTGACCCCGAGATCGAGGGCGCGGTGGATCGTGGCGATGGCTTCCTGCTCGTCGCCGGTGCCGTAGAACTCCGACATGCCCATGCAGCCGAGGCCGAGGGCGGAGACGGTGAGGGGGGAGGCGCTGCCGAGAGTGCGGGTGGAAAGAGTCATGCCTCCACTCAAGAGGTTGGAGTGCGCTCCAAGTCAAGTCCCCGCTCGACGGCTGCCTCGTAGATGCCGATCTTCCGGTCGATCGCGCCGAGGTGCTCGGTCACCTCCGCGAGCTGGGCCAGCACATGCTCGCGGTGGGTGCGCAGCAGGGCGAGCCGCTCCTGCTCGTTGCCGTCGCCGGCCCGGACCAGCTCGGCGTACCGCTTGACGTCGCGGATCGGCATGCCGGTGCCGCGCAGCCGCGTGACCATCTCGATCCAGCTCAGGTCACGCTCGGTGTAGCGACGATGACCGGTGGCCGAGCGGCCGACGCCGGTCAGGAGCAGCCCGTCGCGTTCGTAGTAGCGCAGGGTGTCCGCGGTCAGCCCGCTGCGCGCGGCGGCCTCGGCAATGGTCAGGGTCATGGCGACAGTGTCGGCCCTGGAGCACACTCCAGGTCAAGCGGGCGAGGGCGCGGCCTGGCCGGACAGGAGGGCGGCGAGCTCCTCGACGCCGTCGACCAGCCGGGTGCCCGGCCGCGCCCAGGAGGCGTTCGCGTCGACGGCATGCACCGGTACGCCGGGTGGTAGGGCGCCGCTCGCGACCAGGTCGTCGGCCAGCCGCTGCGAGCCAGCCCGGTCGAAGCCGCACGGAGCAATCACCACGACCTCGGGCTCGGCGGCGTGAACCGCCTCCCAGGTGACACGACGCGACTTCTCGCCGCTGGTCGCGAGCAGGGGTTCGCCGCCGGCGATCTCGATCATCTCGGGGATCCAGTGCCCGGGTGCGAACGGCGGGTCGGTCCACTCCAAGAACATCACCCGCGGCCGCGGCCGCGCCCAGCCCGCCGTCTCACGTCGTACGGCGTCGAGCCGCTGTCGCTGCCCGGCCACCAGGCGCTCGGCCTCGGCCTCGTGGCCGGTGGCCCGGCCCAGCGTGACGATGGACGCGAGCACCTCGTCGAGGGTGTAGGGGTCGATGGTGAGCACCTCGGCGGTGCAGCCGAGATGGGCGAGCGCGTCGTCGACGACCGAGACGTCGACCGCGCACACCGCGCAGAGGTCCTGGGTGACCACCAGGTCGGCGTCGAGATCGGCCAGCGCGCCCTCGTCGAGGTGGTAGAGGTCGTCGCCCCGCGCCATCGCCTCGACCACGAAGGCGTCGATCGCAGCCGGTGCGAGACCCTCGGGCATCGCCGAGGTCGACACGATCCGCCGGGTGCGTGCCTGTGGCGGGAAGTCGCACTCGAACGTCACGCCGACCACGTCGTCACCCGCGCCGATGGCGAACAGGATCTCGGTGGTGGAGGGCAGCAACGAGACGATCCGCATACGTCGAGCCTAGGTGGCTAGGGTCGGCAGGCGATGACCGACGACGTGGCAGCACTCTGGGACGAGACGACCCGGCCGACCCTCGACGAGGCCGCAGGCGCGTCGTACTCCCCGGCGCAGGAGGCCTACCACCAGCACCTGGTGGAGATCCACGACCACCTCCGCTCGGAGCTGAGCCGGCTGCACGGCCTGGTGGAGGAGGTACGTCGCGGCGTGCTGACCGCGGTCGAGGCGCGCTCGGAGGTGCACGCGATGTCGCTGCGCCAGAACAACTGGACCCTCGGCGCCTACTGCCAGTCCTACTGCGGCTTCGTCAACGGCCACCACTCGCTCGAGGACGCCAGCGTCTTCCCCCACCTGCGGAGGGCCGAGCCGGCCGCGGCGCCGGTGCTCGATCGCCTCTCCGACGAGCACGTCGTCATCCACCACCACCTCGAGGACGTCGACCGGGTGCTGGTCGGGCTCGTCCGCGACGCCGACGAGGACGCCCTCGACGCGGTGGAGGCGTCGCTCCAGGCCCTCGGCGACCGGCTGCTCAGCCACCTCGCCTACGAGGAGCGCGAGCTCCGCGGCCCCCTCGCCCGCCACGGCTTCTACTGACACCGAGTCGGCGCAAAGAGGCGCGAAAACAACGCCGAGTCGGCGCAAAGAGGCACGGAAATTGCGCCGAGTCGTCATGTGACGACTCGGCGAGCAGGGCCCGCCTAGGCTTCGCGGGTGTCCGACCCGTCCACGACCACGTTGGCGCTGCTGGCGCTGGCGGGGCTGGCGGCGGGGTTCGTGGACGCCGTGGTGGGTGGCGGTGGTCTCATCCAGCTCCCGGCCCTCCTGCTCGGCCTGCCGTCGGCGGCGCCGGCGACCATCCTGGGCACCAACAAGCTGAGCGGGATCTGCGGTACGACGGTCAGCAGCGCGACGTACTACCGCCGGATCCGCCCCGACCCCCGGACCTTCGGGCCGCTGATGGCCTGCGCCTTCGCCGGCTCCGTGGGCGGCGCGTTCGTCGGCTCCCACATCTCGAAGGCGGCGTTCGACCCGATCGTGCTGGTCGTGCTGATCGTCGTGGGCGGCTACGTGCTCTTCCGGCCGACCCTCGGCGAGACCACGACGCTGCGCTTCGCCGGCAGGCGCCACACCGGCGCGGCGATGGCGACGGGCCTGGCGATCGGCTTCTACGACGGCGCGCTCGGCCCCGGCACCGGCAGCTTCTTCGTGATCACCCTGGTCGGGCTCCTCGGCTACAGCTTCCTCGAGGCGTCGGCCAAGGCGCGGCTCGCCAACTGGGCCACCAACCTGGCAGCACTCTGCGTGTTCGTGCCGCAAGGCGCGGTGCTCTGGAAGGTCGGGCTCGTGATGGGGGCCTGCAACCTGGTCGGCGGCTACGTCGGCGCCCGTACGGCGGTCTCCCGCGGCACGCGCTTCGTGCGCGTGTTCTTCATCGTGGTCGTCTCGGCGTTCATCATCAGGATCGGCGGCGACGTTCTGGGGGTGTGGTGAGCCGCGAAACCCCCGTGCGGTCGGCGTCGTTCAGGGCTAGCGTCGAAGGCCATGGAACGCACCGATCCTCCCCTGCGCGCGGATGAGGCCACCTCTCTCCGCGGGATGCTCGACTACCACCGGGACACCTTCCGGATGAAGTGCTCGGGCCTCACCCAAGCGCAGCTCGCACAGGCCCTACCACCCAGCGACATGACGCTCGGCGGCATGATGAAGCACCTCGCGATCGTCGACCAGAGCTGGTTCGAGGACGACTTCGCCGGCCGCGGGTTCATGCCTCCCTTCGACACCGCCGACTGGGAAGCCGATCGCGACTGGGAGTGGCACTCAGCCGCCGACGACACGCCCGAGGAGCTCCTCGCGCTCTTCGACGAGGCCTGCCGCCGCTCGGACACGGTGCTCGACGAGGCGCTGCGCCCCGGTGGAGTGGGCCTCGACGGTCTCTCCGTCGCCGAAGCCTCCCGCGGACGCGGCCGCTTCAGCCTGCGCTGGATCACCCTGCACATGATCGAGGAGTACGCCCGCCACAACGGTCATGCCGATCTGATCCGTGAGTCGATCGACGGCCAGACCGGCGAGTGAGCGGCCCGAAACCGGCGTGCACGCTGTCGCCGTACGCCGCTAGCGTCGCGGCATGACCACTGCGCCCGACACCCGCGTCGACCCACCCCTGATCGCCGACGAGGCGGCAACCCTGCGCGCGTTCCTCGACTACCACCGCGAGACCTTCCGCTGGAAGTGCCGGGGACTGAGCCAGGCACAGCTTGCGCAGTCGCTCGCGCCCTCCGACATGACCCTGGGCGGGATGATGAAGCATCTCGCCGTGGTCGAGACGAGCTGGTTCGAGGAGACGTTCGCTGGCGGCTCGTTGATGCCGCCCTTCGACACCGTCGACTGGGACGCCGACCGCGACTGGGAGTGGCGCACCGCCGCGGACGACAGCCCCGAAGAGCTCTTCGCGATCTTCGACGAGGCGTGCCGCCGCACGGACGCGGTGCTCGACGAGGCGATGGCCGGGCCGGGGCTCGACGGCCAGTCGGTGAAGAAGAGCAGGCAGGAGCAGAGCGCGTTCAGCCTGCGCTGGATCGTCGTCCACATGATCGAGGAGTACGCCCGCCACAACGGCCACGCCGACCTGATCCGCCAGTCGATCGACGGTCAGACGGGCGAATGACCGACGCCCGCATCCGGGCGGCGACCGACGACGACTGGCCGGGGATCTGGCCGTTCTTCGCAGCGATCGTGGCGGCCGGGGAGACCTACGCGTTCCCCGAGGACCTCACCGTCGAGACCGCCCGTGGCTGGTGGATGGAGGAGCCGCCCGGGCTCACGGTCGTCCTCGAGGACGACGGCCGGATCCTCGGCAGCGCGAAGATGGGCCCGAACCGGCCCGGACGCGGCGACCACGTCGGCACCGCGTCGTTCATGGTCGACCCCGCGGCTTCCGGGGGCGGCGTCGGCCGTGCGCTCGCGACGTACGTCGTGCAGTGGCACCGCGAGCAGGGCTATGCGGGCATCCAGTTCAACGCCGTCGTCGAGACCAACGCGGCGGCTGTCCACCTCTGGCAGGCGCTCGGCTTCGAGATCGTCGGCACGGTGCCCGGCGCCTTCCGGTCGACCGCGCACGGCCGGGTGGGCCTGCACGTGATGTACCTGGCGCTGGACTGAGCCGGAGGTCAGCCGGCGAAGCCGGGCAGGTACTCGGTGAGGATCTGGCGGAACGGCGCCTCGGCCCCGAGCTGGCTGAGCACCCCGACGCCGCCCAGCCAGGTGCGGTGGATCAGCAGGTAGTCGGGCGGCAGGTTGAGCTTGAGGGCCAGCGTGAACGTCGGCTCCTTGGGGTTGTTGAGCCGCTGGAACTGCGCCTGCAGCCACTCGCGCGTGAAACGGAAGCGCTCGACCTGCGTGGGCTCGACGAACGGCGCGAGGTAGTCGAGCACCAGCTCCGGGTCGAGCTTCACCCCGGGCTTGATGAACCCCTCGCCGCGCAGCCCCGCGACCAGCTCATCGGGGTCGCGGAGACCGGCGATCCGGATCAGGGCGCCCATCGCGTGGGGGAGAGCCCCGCCGGGCAGCCTGGCCACCGCGCCGTAGTCGAGGACGCCGAGCTTGCCGGGGCTGCCGTCCTCGTTCGGGAGGATCCGGAAGTTCCCGGGGTGCGGGTCGGCGTGCAGCATGCCCGTGCGGGCCGGCCCGGAGAACAGGAAGCGCACGAACAGCTCGCCGTAGTGGTCGCGCTCCTCCTGCGACCCGCTCTCGATGATCGTCGCCAGCGAGGCGGGGCTCTCGAGCCACTCGGTGACGAGCACGTGCTCGCCGACCGCGACGACGTCCGGTACGACGATCTCGGGGTCGCCGCGGAAGGCCGCTGCGAACGCGCGCTGCGCCTCGGCCTCGAGGGTGTAGTCGAGCTCGTCGTTCGCCCGCGCCTGGAGCTCCGCGATCAGCGGCTTCACGTCGATGCCGGGCGCCATGGGTCCGATTGTGCGGGCCAGTCGGGCAAGCTGGCGCAGGTCGCTGCGCAGCGCGTCGCCGGCACCCGGGTACTGCACCTTGACCGCCACCTCGCGGTCGTCGGACCAGCGGCCGAGGTGCACCTGGCCGATCGACGCTGCGGCGGTCGGCCCGCCGTCGAGCCAGACCAGCTCGTCGCGCCAGTGGGCGCCGAGGTCGGCCGCGATCTGGTCGCGGACGACCTGGGTGGGCATCGGGGGAGCGGAGTCCTGCAGCCGGGTCAGCTCGGCGCGGTACGGCGCTCCCAGCTCGTCGGGGAGGGCGGCCTCGAGCACCGACATCGCCTGGCCGAACTTCATCGCCCCACCCTTGAGCTCGCCCAGGGTGCGGAACAGCTGCTCGGCGGTGCGCTGCTGGATCTCGGTCATCACCACGTCCGCGTTCTTGCCGCCGAGGCGCTTGCCGAACCCGATCGCGTTCCGCCCGGCGTACCCGAGGGGCAACGCCGCCAGCCGCGCGGTCCGCGCGACGGCCTTACGGGGCAGCTCGGTCATATCGCCATTGTCACCGACGGGTGGTGGAGGTCCGTCATCCGCGCGGCAACGCGGGTCAAGCGGCGGACGGCTGAGCGCCGTACCGTGCCGGGGTGGCCACCTGGGCGGATGTCGAACGGGTCGGTCTGAGCCTTCCCGAGACGCGGTTGGGTGACTCGCACGGCGGCGAGCCGGTGGTCCTGGTGCGCACCCAGCAGTTCGCGCGCTTCCGACGCGACGATGCCGGCGAGGTGCTGCAGTTCTGGGTGTCCGACGAGGACCTGGTCACCGCCTACGAGACCTCGGCGCCCTCGGTCTTCCGGGGCGCCCGCGGCTTCTCCCGCAAGGTCGTGATGGCGCGGCTGGGCATCCTCGGCGAGACCGAGCTGCGGGAGGTGCTGGTGGAGTCGTGGGCGTGCCGCGCCACCGCGACCTTGCGCAAGGCGCACGCCGACCTGCGCTGACCGCTCGCACCTATCATCTGGCGATGACCATCTCGGTGCGGCCCGCGACGGAGGCGGACGTGGCGCCGATCTGCGCGGTCGGGCGCTCGGCGTGGCCGGAGACCTACGCGTTCGCGGGCCGGGAGTACGTCGAGCACGGCCTGGCGACCTGGTGGACCGACGAGGCGGTGGCCGGCCGCACGCGGCGCCGTCGGCATCGAGTACATCGACGGCAACGACCGGGCCGCCGCCGTCTATGCCCGCCGAGGTTTCGTCGAGGTACGACGTGACCCGGCCGACCAGCCGGGCTGGCCGGACCAGGTGTGGGCCGAGCTGACCCTGCCCGCGACCTCGACGCCGTCCTGACAGCGCGGAGCCCTCACGCTGCCGCGAGTGGACGCGGGGGCTGGTACGACGTGCGGGTGCGGTTTCCCGCACTGTCACCTGCGTAGAAGCGTGCGGGTAGTCCCCGCGTGGTGTGCGGCCTCCGCCATGGGCCGGGGCGCCGGAAGTTCCTACCTTCGAAGAGTCGAGCAGAACCGCTCGCACACCCTGACTCCCGAAGCTCGAAAGGCCCCACCATGTCTCACGTTCTGTACCGCATCGGAAACTTCGCCGGCCGTCACCCGTGGAGAGTCATCTCCGCGTGGTTGCTGGTCGCAGCCGCGGTGTTCCTGCTCAACTCCTCGATCGGCGGACAGCCGGACGAGAGCTTCCGCCTCCCGGGTGCCGAGTCGCAGCGCGCGGCCGACGCCATCCAGGATCGCTTCCCGCAGGAGACCCTCAACTCCTCGAACGTCATCTTCCACTCCGAGGACGGACTGTCCGACCCCACCACCAAGCGCGCGGTCGAGCGGGCCGTCCAGAAGCTCGCCGACGGCCCCCACGTGGTCGCGGTGAGCAGCCCCTACGACCCGCGTGGACCGACCGTCAGCGAGGACGGCCGGACGGCGTTCGCCACGGTCGGCTTCACGACCGAGAAGGTCGGCACCACCGACTACGACGCCGCCCAACAGGCCGTCCAGGGTCTCCGCGACGCCGGTGTCCAGGTCGAGTACGACGGTGGCCTCGGGTACGCCAAGGCGCCCGAGGGCGGCAACAGCGAGCTGATCGGCATCCTGATGGCCGTCCTGATCCTGGCCGTCGCGTTCGGCTCCCTGGTCGCGATGAGCCTGCCGATCGTGGCAGCGCTGGTCGCGATCGTGATCGGCAGCAGCGCGATCGGGCTCCTGTCCGGGATCGTGCCCGTCCCTGACATCACCGGCGTGGTCGCCATGATGCTCGGTCTCGGAGTCGGGATCGACTACGCGCTCTTCATCCTCGCCCGGCACCGCCAGAACCTCGCGGCCGGACAGAGCGTCCCGGTCGCCATCGGGCGAGCCAACGCAACGGCTGGCCTGTCGGTCCTGTTCGCCGGGGTCACGGTCATCGTCGCGATCCTCGGGCTCAAGGTGTCCGGCATCCCGATGATGTCGATGATGGGCTACGGCTCCGCGATCATGGTCGCGGTCACGATGCTGGCCTCCATCACGCTGCTGCCGGCCATGCTCGGTGTGGTCAAGCGCCGCGTGAACAGTGCCCGGGTGCCTTTCATCAAGCCGAAGCCGGCCTACGACCCTGACGCCAAGTCGGCACGATGGGCGGCACGGGTCGTGGCCCGTCCGGTTCGGTACGGCGGTGCCGCGGCGCTGATCCTCGGCATCCTCGCCGTACCGGTCTTCTCGATGCACCTGGGCTTCGCCGACGCGGGCAACGACGCCCCGGACTCGACGACCCGCAAGGCCTACGACCTGATGGCCGACGGCTACGGCCCCGGCACCAATGGTCCGCTGGCGGTGGTCCTCGACACCAAGGGGGCCGCGATCTCGAAGGCGACCATCACCGACGTGTCCTCCGCGCTGGCTGACCAGTCCGGTGTCGCATCGGTGGACCCGGCGGTGACCAACGACGCTCGCGACATCGCGATCATCTCGGTCACGCCGACCACGTCACCTCAGGACGCCCGCACCAGCCGACTGCTCGAGCACCTGCGTGCGGACACGCTTCCGCAGGCGCTCGACGGCACTCAGGTCGAGGCCTCGGTGACCGGTGCCACGGCACTCACGAGCGACGTCTCGTCCCGCCTGCAGGACCGGATGCCCTGGTTCCTCGGTGCGGTGATCGGGCTCTCGTTCATCGTGCTGATGGTGGTCTTCAGGTCCGTGCTCGTCCCGCTGAAGGCTGCGGCCCTCAACGTGCTGGGTGTCGCCGCGGCGTACGGCGTCGTGGTCGCGGTCTTCCAGTGGGGCTGGGGCGCAAGCCTGATCGGTGTCCACGAGTCCGTGCCGATCATGCCGCTGGCACCGATGCTGATGTTCGCGATCCTCTTCGGGCTCTCGATGGACTACGAGGTGTTCCTGATGAGCCGGGTCCGTGAGCAGTACCTGAGGCACCGCAACCCGGACCGGGCCGTGGTGGAGGGTGTCGGCTCGACGGCGAAGGTGATCACCAGCGCCGCGCTCATCATGATCAGCGTGTTCGCGTCGTTCATCCTGGACGTCGACGTCACCACCAAGATGTTCGGTGTGGGCCTGGCCGTGGCCGTGCTCCTCGACGTCACGCTGGTCCGGATGGTGCTGGTGCCGGCGGCGATGAGCCTGCTCGGTCACCGGGCCTGGTGGCTGCCCACGTGGCTCGATCGCCGACTGCCGACGATCGACATCGAGGGTGGGTCGCACGACGGCGACGAGCCCGAGGCCGAGCAGCCTCAGCCCGTCGAGCCCGAGCGGGTCCCCACGCTGGTGTGACAACCGAACAGAACAACCGTGTCGCGGCCGGCCCCTCGGAGGGCCGGCCGCTTCACGGCGCTCGGAGGCGGACGAGTGCCCTCGACGGGCGGGCATGGATACCCTCGAGCATGGTGCTTCGCGTCGTGCTCGCTGACGACAACTTCCTGGTGCGGGAGGGTGTCGCCGCCCTCCTCGCCGAGGTCGACGAGATCGACCTCGTCGACAGCGTGAACGACCCGGAGTCACTGTTGAAGTCCGTGGCCGAGCACCAGCCCGACGCCGTGCTCACCGACATCCGGATGCCGCCGACCCACACCACCGAAGGGATCGAGGCAGCCAAGAGGATCCGTGCCGACCACCCGTCCATCGGCGTCGTCGTGCTCTCGCAGTACGTCGAGGAGGACTACGCCTACGAGCTGCTCGCCGACGGTGTCTCGGGGCTCGGCTACCTCCTCAAGGAGCGGGTCTCGGACATCGACGAGCTGGTCCGCGCCCTGAACGATGTCGCACGCGGCGGCTCCGCCCTCGATCCGAAGGTGGTCGAAGGGCTGATGAGGAGGAAGGCGGGGGAGGCGAGCTCGCCGCTGAGTGGCCTGACCGACAAGGAGCGATCGGTGCTGGAACAGATGGCGACGGGCCGCACCAACGCGACCATTGCCACGACCCTCTACATGAGCGAACGCTCGGTCGAGAAGCACATCAGCGCGGTGTTCCTCAAGCTCGGTCTCCTCGACGAGGGGGAGAGCAACCGCCGGGTCAAGGCCGTGCTCACCTTCGTCGACGCCACCCGCTGAGATGCCGTCGGTTCTCCGCTCGCTGCGCGACCGGCGGGTGGCTGTGTGCGTCGTCGTCGGCATGATCACCTGGGTCGCCGTGGTCTACGTCGTGGTCGTGGTGGGTGGGGGTCTGCTGATCGGTCACACCGACTCCCCTCAGCTGGGTCTGTCGGTGCTGGCGACCGCCATCGTCGCTCTCGGGTTCGAGTCGGTACGGTCGCGGCTCGAGTCCGCGGCGACGCGCTGGGTCGGCCGTGGACGCGAGTCGCCGTACGACGCGCTGAGCCGGTTCTCGGACTCGGTCATGGGCGACGGCGACGCGGACGACCAGTCCGACCTGCCGCTGCGGATGGCGCGGCTGCTCGCCGAGGGCACCGGCGCGCGCTGGGCCGAGGTCTGGCTGGTGGTGGACGACGCCCCCGAGCTGGCCGCGAGCTGGCCTCCGGACCAGGACCAGGCGGCGCGAGCCGTCAGTGCCGGAGACGTGCAGGTCCGCTCGCTCGACGTCGTACTCGCCGACGAGCGTCTCGGGATGCTGCGGCTCCACGAGGACGACGAACCGCTGTCGCCCGTGGAGGAGCGCCTGTTCGCCGGGCTCGCTGCGCAGGCGGGTCTGGTCCTGCGCCGGGTCCGTCTCCGCGCCGAGCTGGCGAGACGCGCCGTGGAGCTGTCGGCGCGTGCCGACGAGCTCCAGGTGTCGCGACGGCGCCTGGTCGATGCCCTCGACGCTGAGCGTCGCCACCTCGAGCGCGACATCCACGACGGTGCCCAGCAACACCTCGTCGCCCTCGTGGTCAACCTGCGTCTCGCGCAGAAGGTGGCAGGGCGCTCGCCCGAGCGTGCCGGCTCGGTGCTGGAGCAGCAGGTCGACGCGATCGACTCGGCGATCACCACCCTCGTCGATCTCGCCCGAGGCATCTACCCCGGTGCCTTGGCCGACCGGGGTGTCGCAGCGGCAGTACGCGAGGTCGTGGCCACCAGCAGTGTCCCGGTCACGGTGACCGACCACGGGATCGGGCGACAGCCCCCCGAGGTCGAGGTGGCGCTGTACTTCTGCTGCGTCGAGGCCGTGCAGAACGCCGTGAAGCATGCCGCCGCGACGACGATCGAGGTCGAGCTCGGCATCGCCGGTCGCGAGCTGACCATGGTCGTCAGCGACGACGGCGTCGGCCTGGACTCCGAGAAGGTCGCGGAGGGTGGGGGCCTCGGCAACATGCGTGACCGGATGGACTCGGTGGGTGGTCGGCTCGAAGTCCGCCCCGGCACCACCCGTGGGACTGACGTGATCGCCACCGTCACGCTCGACAGCCGGGCGGAGGCGATCTGAGTGTGGTCCGCCCGAGTCGCCTGGTTGCTCGCCGCCGTCAGCGCCGCCCTCGTCGTCGCCGACACCGTGCTGGTGGCGGTCTCGGTCCCGCTGCTGTCCACGGAGTCGGTGGGCATCCACGGCTGGCCGTTCGTCAACGCGGCCGCCCTCGGCAGTGCCGTGCTGGGTGCTGTCATCGTCAGCTCCGACCCGCGTCATCCGATCGGCTGGCTGCTGAGCTTCGTGGGCATCTCCACCTGCGTCTCCCTGGCCGCGGAGTCCTACGGCGCCTGGGTCCTCGAGCACGGCGGACCGGGCAGCATCTCCCAGGGACAGGTGGCCGCCTGGGTCGCCACCGTCCTCGGCGGGCAGCTGGCCCTCACCTGCATCACCCTCGTGTTCCTCGTGGTCCCGACGGGCAGCTTCCTCTCACCCGGGTGGCGATGGGTGATGCGCGCTGCCGTGCTCGGCTACGTCGCCCAGTTCGCCGGCCTGGTCAGGATCGGGCCGCACGGCCTCGACCGGCAGGGCGACCCGCTCCACGTCGGGACCGTCACCGGGATCCTGCTGGCCAGCGGCTTCCTCCTGATCCTGCTCTCCGTCCTCGCCAGCGTGGTCTGCATGCTGCTGCGCCTGCGCCGCTCCCACGGTGTGGCGCGCCAGCAGCTCCGGCTGGTGGCCGCCGGTGCGGCGTCGATCGGGCTGGCGTTGCTGATCCTGGTCGCCGGGCAGGCGCTCAACGACGGGCAGCAGGCGTGGTGGTCGAGCGTCCCGCTGTCCCTCGCGTTCGCGTTCCTGCTTGTCTGCATCTCCGTGGCCGTGCTGCGCTACCGGCTCTACGACGTCGAGGTGATCCTCAGTCGGGCCGTGGTGCTTGCCACCGCGACCGCGTTCGTCGCCGTCGTCTATGTGGGGATCGTGGTGCTCCTGGGCCGATCGGCCCAGGACCGCACGGACGGCGGGTTCTGGACCTCTTTGCTCCTCACGATGGTGGTGGCGCTGGCGTTCCAGCCGCTGCGGAGCAGAGTCGTGCGGTTCGCCGACCGGCTCGCCTACGGGAGCCGGGCGGCGCCGTACGACGCGCTGGCGGACTTCAGCGACCGGATCGGACGCAGCCCCGCCCCCGGGAGATTGTTGCCGACGATCGCGGCGGCTGCTGCGGACGTGGTGCACGCCGATCGGGCCATGGTCCGCTTCGACGTGGAGGGTGGGCCGGACCTGACGGCGGTGTGGCCGACGACCGCGCCTGAGATCGGCCCCGAGGACGAGGCCGTCGCCCATGACGAGGTGATCCCGGTCCAGGACCGGCACGGCACGCTCGGTTCGATCGGACTCGACCTCCCCCCGGGCCGCGACGTGCGAGCCCTGGAGCGCCGCCTGCTCTCCGACATCGCCGAGCAGGCCGCCCTGGCCTTCCGGAACGCCCGGCTCCAGGTCGAGCTCGCCGCGCGCGTCGAGCAGCTCGACCAGCGCACGAAGGAGCTCACCGCCTCACGCAACAGGATCATCGGCGCGGGCGACACCGAGCGGGAGCGGCTCGAGGCTGCCCTCGGCCGGAGGGTGCTGCCGGCGATGACGGACCTGCGCCGCGAGCTCGAGACGGCGGCGCGCGAGGGTGCGGATGACCCGACGATCGGCGCGTTCGCGGACCAGGCGACCGAGGCTCTCGAGTCCCTGCGGGAGCTGACGCGCGGGATCTTCCCGACGATGCTGCCCCGGTCCGGTCTCGGCCCCGCCCTGGCGTCGTACGTCTCGCGGACCCAGCGCCACGACGTGCTGCGCATCGACGACCAGGTCATGGCGTCGAGATACTCGGCTCGGGTCGAGGCCGCGGCGTACTTCTGCTGCCTCGAGGCGCTCGGTCATGCCACCGACCACCTGGCCATCGCCCTCGCCCACGAAGGCGCGAACCTGGCGCTGACGATCCATGGCGTCGACCTGGACGGCATCGATCGGCTCGCCGTGCTCGACCGCGTGGAGGCCTGCGAGGGACGTCTCGAGGTCATCCGGATGCACGGGCAGTCCTTGCTGCGGATCACCCTCCCGACGGCCGGGGCGGAGACACCGGTCTCAGTGAGCTGACACCGCGGCCGACCACGTCTCCTGCAGGCGTTCGGGACTGAAGGACGCCTTCGAGACGTACGCCGCAGCCCCGCAGCCGGTCTGGTCGAACTCGTCCTCGTCGTAGGTCGACAGCAAGATGACGACCGGCGCGTCCGGAGCCTGCCGGATCCGACGGGTCGCCTCGACGCCGTCGATCCCGGGGAGGTTGACGTCCATCAGCACGAGCTCGGGCCGGAGCTCCTGTACGGCGACGAGCGACTCCTCGCCGGACGCCACCGCACCCACGACGACGAAACCGTCCGTCTCGTCCACGACGGCCGCCATGGCGCGCCGGAACGGGTCCTGGTCGTCGACGACCAGGACCCGGGTCTCGGCCGCCACGGTGGAGCTCATGGCTCCATCATGGTCGGCGACGAGGCCGCTCCCCAGGGGGCTAGCCGCACTCTCCGAGGGGCAAGCCTCAGGTCCGGAGGCTGCCGGGCTTGAACGGGCGGGTCTCCTGGGGCCAGCCACACCCCTCGGCGATCTTGCCGGCCCACGTCCGCGCGGTCTCGAGGTCGGGCACGTCGATGATGGTCAACCCGCCGAGGAACTCCTTGGTCTCGACGTACGGCCCGTCGGTGATGATGAGCTCGCCGCTCGTGGCGTCGGCGCCGAACGCCGAGTCCGCCGGGTCCTCCTCGAGCCCACCGGCGTAGACCAGAACGCCCGCGGCGCGCATCTCCTCCACGACGGCCCGAGACGTCGGCCCGCGGCTCTGGAACCACTCCTCGGAGTGGTCGCCGACCCACTGCTGGTTGAAGTAGATGAGGTACTCGGTCATGCGTGCTCCTCGCATCGATCGCGGACCCGGTGTCCGTCGTTACAGATACACCACGAACGGCGACCACCGGATCCGACAGCCGCAAACGCGGCACCAGGTCACGCGACGAGCGGCACTGTCCGCGCCCGCCGGCTGCCCGACCGTGGGGCGGGTCTGAGCAGGTCTCCCGGCGAGCCTGGCGCGCATGGGACGCTCGACGAGCCGGAAGCTCGCCTCCGCCAGCACCAGGAACATGGCGACCCACGCGGCGTCCCCGACGAGCGTGTGCCCGAGCGCGTGGAGGATCGCGATCCGCGCCAGCACGTTCCAGAGGTAGATCGAGTACGACCGCTCGCCGAGCCACCTCATAGGGCGCGTGGCCAGCAGCGATCCCAGGGCCGATCGCGGCAGGGCAACGACCCCGATCATGATCACGAGCGTCAGCGCGGTGCCCGCGACCCTCACCAGCGAGGTCCGGTAGATGTCGCTGCGATGTGCCAGGAGGAGCAGGAGGACGAGCGCCGGCAGCGCCCCGGACGCCAGGCGCCTGAGCGACCGGGACAGCCAGCCGTTGTCGACGACGATCGCGAGCAGACAGCCGACCAGGATGGGCAGCGCGTTGGTGTCGCTCCCGACGTACTCGTGGGCGTCGAACCACACGGCGTGGCTCAGGCCGAGGTAGAGGTTGAGCGCCAGGCTGAGCCCGATCAGGGACACGGTGAGCCCGGTGAACAGGCGCGGTCTGCGGCGGTAGCCCCAGAGCAGGGCGAACGGCCACAGGAGGTAGAACTGCTCCTCGACCGAGAGCGACCAGGTGTAGTTGAAGTAGTCGTAGGTCGCGAAGAGGTGGCCGGTCCAGTCGTAGAGGCTGGTCCCGTAGGTCAGCGCGGTGCCGGCGGGTGTCAGCACCTGAGCGAGGCTGAGGTCCGGCCGGTCCAGGAGCAGTACGACGGTCGTCGCCACCACGACCGTCCCCAGTCCCGGGCCGAGCCGCGCCACGCGACGGCGGTAGAAGGCGGGCACCTCGATGGTGCCGGTGTGCAGCTCGCGGACCAGCAGGGTGGTGATCAGGAAGCCCGACAGGCAGAAGAACACGGTCACGCCCACGTAGCCGTTGGCGAGCGGCTTGGTCGGTGCGTGCTGGCCGAGGACCAGCAGGATCGCGACACCGCGGACACCATCCAGTCCGGGATGGTGGCCGCGGTCGCTCACGCCATGATTTACGCGCCGGCGTCACCGGCGGTTCGATCATCCGGCAGAGGCGGTAGCGCCGCGCGACTCCGTCTCGACCTTGCCCGTGGCCCGGAGCACGGTTCGACTGTCAGCGGCGTGCCTCAGCTTGCGCGGCTCTCGGGCAGCCGACCAGCCATGACGGCGATGGCAGTGCGGGCCTCGCGAGTCTGGTGGCGCGGCAGGGGCGGCGCCAGGGTGACGAGGCTCAACCCGACGAACACGAGGGTGTTGAACGCGACCCAGATCGCGAGCGCCTCGTACCAGTCTGTCAGCAGCACCGACTCCGGAAGAACGATGCCGTAGGTGAAGACCGCTGGGTCGTGAACTCCGAGCCCCACGGCGACGACGAGGCCCTGGACAGGGCGTGGGACGTAGTTCCAGTCGGCCTTCTTGCCGGATCCGATGTGGACCAACGAAGCGAGGAAGCAGAACTGGAGGAACAGCGCGTAGCCGAGCTCGATCACGATCGGTGCCGCGAGCAGCCTGGCCCGCCATCCCGCGGCCCACACAGTGACCAGGCGCTCCGCAAGGAAGACAAGGCCGATGACGGCCCAGAACGTCGACCATCGCAGCGAGGTAGCGGCGAGGATCGTGATCAGGAACAGGGCCAGGTAGGACAAGAAGGCGACCACGCCGTAGGCCAGCCCGGCCTGCTGACGCCAGTACATCGCGGTGGTCCTGGTGAGTCCGTAGACGCCGATGTTCTCCAGCGCTCCACGGTGCCACCGCAGCCGCTGTCGCCACAGGTCTCGCCAGGTCGTCATCACCTCGGTGGTGACCACGCACTGCGGCGGGGCGTACATCTTCGCGCCGAGGGTCTTGAGTGCCAGCGTGAGCTCGTTGTCCTCGGTCAGCGCCAAGGTGTCGTAGACGCTGCCCTCCGGCCCAGGGATGAGCGGACCTCTGGCCGCGGCGACGGCCCGCAAGGCATAGGCGCGGATCACCGACGCAGTGCCGGTGAGCACGAACACGCGCTCCGGCCGCCTGGAGACCACTCGCTGGTAGCGGGAGTACTCGTTGCGCTGGAACTGTCCGATCAGCCCACCGCCGTCCTCGCCGTAGAACAACCCACTCACCGCCATCAGGTCCGGGTCGTCCTCCAGCAAGCCGAGCGCCACGGCCAGGTAGTCGGTCGCGATCGTCGAGTCGGCGTCCATGACCAGGACGACGTCTGCCGCGGTTGCCTCCGGCAGGAAGCGGGCCAGCGCCTGGTTCAGGGCTCCGGCCTTCTTCTCGGTGTTGTCGACGGTCTCCACTACCTCGATGCCGTGTGCGCGAGCGACCTCGACGGTGCGGTCGGTGCAGTTGTCGGCAACAACCAGAACGCGGTCCGGCGGCCGGCTCTGCGCGGCGAGCGACTCGAGGGTGAGGCCCAGGACAGCCTCCTCGTTGTGAGCGGGCACCAGGACGGTCACCCGGACCCGTGTGACTGCTGCGGCGTCCTCGCGGGTGGGGAGTGCGGTGGCCGGCCAGTCCGGGAGATGGTCGAGGGCCAGGTACTGGACCCCTGGCCCGAGCAGCAGCTGCCGCGTCACGAGGGCCGCCCCCTGGGGTCGGCGTGGTTGGCGCCGCGTGTGGCTCAGAATCCGCATCGCGGCCGCGGTTTCGAGCGCGGCCACGCCCACGAACGAGCCAGCGAGGCCGAACGCCGCCGCCAGGCCGATCCCCCCACCGGGCAGTGCGTCGAGCAGCACGAGTGGCAGCGTCGGTTCCCGAGTGACTCGCGCGCTGCTACTCAGGAGCGCCAGCGCCGCGCCGACGAAGAGCAGCCCGCTGATCCCCGTGAGCAGCGCGCACACCCAGCCGAGGTGAGACGCGCGCTCACGCAGGGTCGTGGGGTCGCTGCGGGACACGGCACCTCCTGGTCGTCGGCTGCGCGTCCAGTGTCGCGACCACGAGGTCGGGGGTCTACCTCTGAGGCGGGCATTCGGTCCAGCCGCTGTCCGCGTCCGTGAGCACGCTGCACCGCCTGGCAGGACAGCGAGCCCGCAGCCGACTGCGGGCCCGCGTCCAGGACCTGGTCAGGCGGTGTCGGGGAACCGGATGCCGGTGTTGGCGTGGCAGCGGTAGCCGAAGGGGTTCTTCGCCAGGTACTGCTGGTGGTGGTCCTCGGCGTAGAAGTACGGCGTCTCGGACGCCGGCCGGATCTCGGTGGTGATGTCACCGACGCGCTGGCGGTGCAGCTCGTCGCCGTACACCTTGGTCAGCTCGCGGGCGGTCTGCTCCTGCTCGGGCGTCGTGTAGTAGATCGCCGAGCGGTACTGGGTGCCGACGTCGTTGCCCTGGCGCATCCCCTGCGTCGGGTCGTGGACCTCGAAGAAGGTCTTGACCAGGTCGGCGTACGAGACGACCTTCGGGTCGAAGACGACCCGGATCGGCCTCGGTGTGGCCGGTGCGGCCGCTGCAGACCTCCTCGTACGACGGGTTGGGCGTGCTGCCGCCGGCGTACCCGACCGAGGTGGACCACACGCCTGGCATCTGCCAGTAGATCTCCTCGGCTCCCCAGAAGCAGCCGAGGCCGAAGACGGCGACCTCGTAGCCCTCGGGGGCGGTGGGGGTGACGACGGGAGCGTCGAGGACCTTGTGCTTGGGGGCGATCACGAACTCGCTGGTGGCGCGGCCCGGCAGCGCCTCGTCGGCGGTCGGCAGGGTGGTCTTGTGGCGGGAGAAGATCGACACGGTTGCTCCTTCCGGCGCCCCTGGATGGGGCGTCCACAGTGTGCAACAAGCGAGGTCGCCGGGGCGTTCCCGACGGCAGGTGACGGAACCCTTACGCTCACGGGGTGACCCAGGAACATCGCAGCAAGTCCGGCTTCGAGACCCGCGCCATCCATGCCGGCTACGAGCCCGATCCCACGACCGGAGCGGTGATCCCGCCCATCTATGCGACCAGCACCTACAAGCAGGACGGCGTCGGCGGGCTCCGCGGCGGCTACGAGTACAGCCGCAGCGCCAACCCGACCCGTACCGCCCTCGAGGGCGCGCTCGCGGCGCTGGAGGAGGGGGAGCGGGGCTTCGCGTTCGCCAGCGGCCTGGCCGCCGAGGACACGATCCTGCGCGGTCTGACCCGGCCCGGCGACCACGTGGTCATCCCCGACGACGCGTACGGCGGCACCTTCCGGCTGTTCGACAAGGTCGAGCAGCCGTGGGGCCTCGAGTACACCCCCGCGCACGTCGCCGATGTCGACGCGGTGCGCGCCGCGATCCGGCCCGGGAAGACCCGGATGGTCTGGGTCGAGACCCCGACCAACCCGCTGCTGGCGATCGGCGACATCGAGACGCTGGCCCAGATCGCGCACGAGGCGGGCGCCCTGCTGGTCGTCGACAACACCTTCGCCTCGCCGTACCTCCAGCAGCCGCTCGCCCTCGGCGCCGACATCGTCGTGCACTCCACGACCAAGTACGTCGGTGGGCACAGCGACGTGGTCGGCGGCGCCGTCGTCGTCCGCGACCTCGACCTGGCCGAGACGATCACCTTCCACCAGAACGCGATGGGCGGGGTGCCCGGGCCGTTCGACTGCTTCCTCACGCATCGCGGCCTGAAGACGCTCGGGGTCCGGATGGACCGGCACTGCGACAACGCCGAGCGGGTGACCGAGTTCCTCACCGCCCACCCCAAGGTCGCCGAGGTGTTCTACCCCGGCCTCCCGGAGCACCCCGGTCACGCCGTGGCCGCCAAGCAGATGAAGCGCTTCGGCGGGATCGTCAGCTTCCGGCACGCCGACGGTGAGCAGGCCGCCCTCGACACCTGTGGCCGGGCCGAGATCTTCATCCTGGGCGAGTCGCTCGGCGGGGTCGAGAGCCTGATCGAGCACCCCGGCCGGATGACCCACTCCAGCGTGGCCGGGACCGAGCTCGAGGTCCCCGACGACCTGATCCGGCTCAGCGTCGGGATCGAGACCGCCGACGACCTGATCGCCGACCTCGACCGTGCTTTGTCCGGTGGTTGAGGAGCGAGCGCCAGCGAGCGTCTCGAAACCACCTCAGCCGAAGCAGGGCCTCGTCATCTGCGTCGACTTCGGCTCGACGTTCACCAAGGCGTCGCTGGTCGACCTCACTGACGGCCGGATCGTGGCCGCGGCCGAGCACCGGACGACGATCGACACCGACGTGTTGGACGGGTACGACGCGTGCCTGGCCGCCCTCGCCGGCCAGGACCCGCGCGCGGTGGACGCACCGACCCTCGCCTGCTCGAGCGCAGGAGGGGGACTGCGGATCGCCGTGGTCGGCAACGAGGAGCTGGTCACCGCCGAGGCCGGCCGCCGCGTCGCGCTGTCGAGCGGCGGCAAGGTCGTCGCCGTACTCGCCGCCGGACGGGGCGACGACCTGAGCCGGGTCGGTGACAGCGAGCCGGACGTCGTACTGCTCACCGGCGGCACGGACGGCGGCAACCCCGAGCCGATCCTGGCCTGCGCCCGCGCGCTCGCCGCCAGCTGGGCCGGCCCGGTCGTGGTTGCCGGCATGGTCGAGGCCCGCGACGAGGTGGCCACGATCCTGGCCGCGAACCCGCTCGTGGTCGCCCCCAACATCGTGCCCCGGATCGGCGTCCTGGCACCCGACGGTGCCCGCACCGCGATCCGGGAGCTCTTCCTCTCCCACGTGATCGGCGGCAAGCACCTGAGCAGCCGCGAGGACTTCCTGGCGATGGTGCAGGGCGCGACGCCCGACGTCGTCCTCACCGGCGTGGAGCTCCTGGCCGAGGCCGCGGGCGACGTGGTGGTCGTCGATGTGGGCGGAGCCACCACCGACGTGCACAGCGTCGTCGAGCTCGACCCCGAGGACGCCGGCCTGAGCCGTGAGGTGGTCGCCACGACCCGGGTGACCCGCACCGTCGAGGGCGATCTCGGGATGCGCTGGTCGGCCGTCACCACCGCCGAGGCGGCCGGTCGCGCCGACCTGGCCGACGCCGCGCTCCGGCGCCGTACCGACCCCGGCTTCGTGCCTGCGGACCGCACCGAGGCCGACGTCGACGAGGAGCTCGCGCGGGAGGCCGTGGGTCTGGCGCTGCGCCGCCACGCCGGTCGCAGCAAGGTCGTGGTCAGCCCGGAAGGACGCGTGGTCGAGCGCACGGGCAAGGACCTCCGGGAGGTCCACCTCCTGGTCGGCTCCGGCGGCGTACTCCGGCACGGCCGCCCCGGCGTTGCCGAGCGGATCTTCGCGGGCAGTGTCGGCGAACACGTCGAGGGCGGCTGGCAGCTCCCGCGCCGGGCCGAGGTCACGGTCGACTCCGACTACGTGCTGGCGGCCGTCGGGCTCCTCGCGGCCGATCATCCGGACGCGGCCCGCCGCCTGGTCCGGCGGCTGACGGGCGCGGAGGTCGCGTAGGTTGACCTCCGTGAGCAACGACGCCGCGACGGGTGCCGGTACGCCGGGTGACGACGGTGCCGGGGAACGCCTGGCCGGGCGGCTCGCCCACCAGTGGCTGCGCCGGGCCGAGCCCCGGCCCCAGGTAGTCGTCGAGTCCGGGCCCACGAACTTCTCCCGCGCCGAGGTGCCCTGGGGGCTCGATCTCGCTGCGGCCTGGGCGTGGCGCCTGATCGTGATCGGCATCGCGACGTACGCGATCTTCCGCGGTGCCGAGTTCTTCGCCGAGCTCACCATCCCGGTGATCATCGCGCTGCTGATCGCCGCGCTCGGGTCTCCGTTCGTGTCGTGGATGGAGTCGATCGGCGTACGACGTGGCTTCGGCGCCGCGATCGTGGTCCTCGGCCTGCTGGCCCTGGTGGCCACCATGCTGGCCCTGGCCGGCCAGCAGGTCGCCAACGGCGCGAACGACCTGGCCACTCAGGTCTCCGACGGTCTGGGTGAGGTGAAGGACTGGCTGCGGACCGGGCCGTTCCACGTCAGCGACAAGCAGATCAACGACTACATCGAGAAGGCGCAGAATTACCTCGAGGACAAGGCGAAGAGCGGCGCCTTCCTGAGCCAGGTCACCAACCTCGGCAGCGCGTTGACCCACATCCTGGCCGGGCTGTTCCTGGTGCTGTTCTCGACGTACTTCTTCCTCGCCGACGGCGACCGGATCTGGGCCTGGTTCGTCCGCCTCTCACCGCGCGCCGCCCGCCCCCGCGTCGACAGCTCCGGTCGCGTCGCCTGGATCTCGCTGACCCAGTTCGTCCGGGCCACCGTGATCGTCGCCATCACCGACGCCGTGGGCGTGATGATCGCGGCCTCGATCCTGCAGGTGCAGTTCGTGCTCGCGATCGGCGTGCTCGTCTTCCTCGGTGCCTTCGTCCCGATCGTGGGCGCCTTCGTCGCCGGCACCGTCGCGGTGCTGGTGGCGCTGGTCGACCACGGCATCGTGGTTGCGCTGCTGATGCTGGGCGCCGTGGTGCTCGTGCAGCAGATCGAGAGCCACGTGCTCCAGCCGTTCCTGATGGGCCGGTTCGTCTCGATCCACCCTCTCGGGATCATCGTCGCGATCGCGGCCGGCATCCTGCTCGCCGGGATCCCGGGTGCCCTCGTCGCCGTACCGTTCGCCGCAGCCGCCAACGCCGTCATCCAGCACCTGGCGACCGAGACGGACCTGGGGGAGGATCCGGAGGAGGCGCTCGAGGAGGACTACGAGGAGGCCGGCCGCCGGCCGGCGACCGACGCGAGCACCGGCGGAGCCGACGACGGCCGCGTCGGTGACACGCAGGATGCGGGAGTGGCCGACCATCCCGACGGAGAGCCCGATGACTGACCTGGTGCGGGTCTCGGTGGAGGACATCGAGGCCGCCGCGGCGCTGATCGAGGGCGTCGCCGTGCGGACGCCGATGGAGGAGTCGCGCTGGCTCTCGGCGCTCACCGGCCACCCGGTGCTGCTCAAGTGCGAGAACCTCCAGCGCACCGGGTCGTTCAAGGTCCGTGGCGCCTACACGCGGATGTGGCACCTCACCGAGGAGGAACGGGCCCGCGGCGTCGTCGCCGCCTCGGCCGGCAACCACGCGCAGGGCGTCGCGCTCGCCGCCCAGTTCCTCGGCATCAAGGCCACGGTGTTCATGCCCGAGGGAGCGCCGATCCCCAAGGAGAAGGCGACCCGAGGGTACGGCGCGGACGTCGTCTTCCACGGCCGCTACCTCGAGGACGCCCTCGTGGCGGCCCGGGAGTTCCAGGAGCAGACCGGCGCGGTGCTGATCCACCCCTTCGACAGCGTCGAGGTGGTGGCGGGCCAGGGCACCGTCGGTCTCGAGATCGTCGAGCAGGCCCCCGACGTCGAGACGGTCGTCGTACCGTGCGGCGGCGGCGGGGTGCTGGCCGGGATCGCGATCGCGGTCAAGGCCAGGAAGCCCGGCGTCACCGTGATCGGGGTGCAGGCCGAGGGCGCCGCGGCGTACCCGGCGTCTCTCAAGGCCGGCCACCCGGTGGCGCTCCGGTCGATGACCACCATGGCCGACGGCATCGCCGTGGGCCTGCCGGGAGACGTGCCCTTCGCCGCGGTGCGCGACGTCGTCGACGAGATCATCACGGTGACCGAGGCGTCGCTGTCACGCGCGGTGCTGGCGACGCTGGAGCGGGCGAAGATGGTGGTCGAGCCGGCCGGCGCGGCGGCCGTCGCGGCGATCCTCGACGACCCCGGCCGGTTCTCGACCCCGACCGTGGGCGTGCTCTCGGGCGGCAACATCGACCCGCTCCTGCTGGGCAAGGTCATCCAGCACGGCATGGCCGCGGCCGGCCGCTACCTGAACCTGAGGCTCCGGATCCCGGATCGCCCGGGGGGCCTGGCTCGGCTGCTCTCCGAGGTCGGCGAGGCGGGCGCGAACGTGATCGAGGTCGCCCACGCCCGGATCAGCGCCGACCTGTCGCTGGACGAGGTCGAGGTCCACCTCCAGCTCGAGACGCGCGGAGACTCCCACGCCGAGCTGGTGATGACCCGGCTCCGCGAGCGCGGCTATCGGGTCTTCGAGTAGCGAGCGAGGACGTTCCGACGCGACGAAGTCGCGGCGGGACGGCCGCAGCGAGCGCGCAGCGAGCGCGCTCGGGGGCGGGTTGGTCCGTCGTACCGCTGGACACACCAGCCCCACACCCGGGGCAATCCCGTCGCTTAGTAGGGGTTGCAACCACCACTAAGCGACGGGATCGCCGGTCGACCGGCGATCCCGACGGAGGCCCCGCCTACCCCGGGAACGGGACGGCGGTGACGATCTCGATCTTGGCGACCTTGCCGTTCGGCTGCTCGAAGTCGACGGTCTCGCCGGCCTTGTGTCCGTCGAGGGCCGCGCCGAGCGGTGACTGCGGGGAGTAGACGTCGATGTCCTCGCGGTCGTCGGCGATCTCGCGGGCACCGAGCAGGAACGACTCGTCGTCGTCGCCGGCGTAGCGGTAGGTGACGAGCTTGCCCGGCGACACGGTCTGGTCGTCGGCCGACGGGTCGGTGGTGGCGTCCTTGAGCAGCTCCTCGAGCTGGCGGATCCGGGCCTCGTTGGTGCCCTGCTCGTCCTTGGCGGCGTGGTAGCCGCCGTTCTCCTTGAGGTCACCCTCGTCGCGGGCCGCGCTGATCCGCTCGACGATCTCGGCGCGCACGGGACCTTGACGGTCCTCGAGCTCGGCCTTGAGCCGTTCGAAGGTCTGCTGGGTCAGCCAGATCATGCGGATCTCCTCACAGGCGCGTCGATGCGCCTGGCGTGTGTCGGTGTCATCGGGGTGGGCCACACCGGGGGGACTCTTGGACGTGCTGGTTGCGTCGTGGTGGCGCGGCCAGAAGCGAGCAGTCTACCAAGAGAAGCCCTGCAAACCCACAAACCTGCAGGTCAGCGGGGGTGGTCCTGACCATCGGCGATACAGCCCGGTACGTCGACCGCGGTGGCCTCGCGCTCGGTGCGGACGGTGACGGTGTTGGTGCCGTTGGTGGGCCGGAAGGTGAGCTCGCCGACGATCGAGTGGTCGCTGGCGATGGCCTGCACGGTGCACGACGGATGGGAGCCGGCGTCGCGGATCGTGACGTCGACCCGGGCGGTGGTGGAGTGCGCATCGACCACGTCGTACCCCACCAGGTTCGACTCGACCTTCGGCGTCGCCTGGCCGATCGCCGCCCACGCCAGCCAGGCCAACGCGACCACGGCGAGCACGACGACCGCCGCGATCGTCAGCGGGCGGCGCCACGCGGGAGGCGCGGCGTACCGCTCGGTCAGGGTCTGCTCCACGTCCCTCATCGTCGCACGCGACCGTGTGACTCCTAGACTCCCGAGCATGTCCCAGCACCCCGACGCTGCCGCGCGCCCGGGCGCGGGTCTCCGGCTCATGCACGTGCACGCCCATCCCGACGACGAGTCGAGCAAGGGTGCGGCGAGCACGGCGATGTACGTCGCCCAGGGCGTCGACGTGCACGTCGCCACCTGCACCGGCGGTGAGCGCGGCTCGATCCTGAACCCGAAGATGGACCGGCCCGACATCGCCGCCAACATGGCCGAGGTCCGCCGCCAGGAGATGGAGCGCGCCCGCGACATCCTCGGCATCCGGCAGGACTGGCTGGGCTTCGTCGACTCCGGCTGGCCCGAGGGCGACCCGCCGCCACCGCTGCCCGAGGGCTGCTTCGCGCTGGTGCCGCTGGAGGAGGCGACCGAGCGGCTCGTCGCGCTGATCCGCAGCTTCCGGCCGCACGTGCTCACGACGTACGACGAGAAGGGCGGCTACCCGCACCCCGACCACATCCGCTGCCACGAGATCAGCGTCGCCGCGTTCGCGGCCGCCGGAGATCCCGACCAGTTCCCGGACGCGGGTGAGGTCTGGCAGCCGCTCAAGCTCTACTACCACCACGGCTGGAGCTACGAGAAGCTCAAGGCGATCAACGACGCGATGCTTGCCCACGGCCTCGAGTCGCCGTACGCCGAGCGGCTCGAGAAGTGGGAACGCGACGAGAGCTGGGAGAAGCGGCTGACCACGCGGGTCCCGTGCTCGGCGTACTTCGGGGTGCGCGACCAGGCGCTGCTGGCCCATGCCACCCAGATCGATCCCGACGGCCCGTGGTTCGCCATCCCGCACGCGATCCAGGCGCAGGTCTGGCCCACCGAGGACTTCGAGCTGGTCACCAGCCACGTCGAGACCACGCTGCCCGAGGACGACCTGTTCGCGGGGATCCGGCCGGTCTGATCCCTGGCTGTCTGATCCGGACGAGGCCTGAGACAATGGGGGCATGCAGCACCTCGCCCTCCTCATCAACGCCCTCGACCCCGTCCCCGACGACAACAACGTCAAGGCCGGGTGGGGTGCGTTCGCGGTCTTCGTGCTGCTGATCCTGGCCGTGGCCCTGCTGTGCTGGAGCTTCGTCAAGCAGATGCGCAAGGTGAAGGCCGCCAACGAGGCCGGCGTGTACGACGAGCACGCCGACGACCGCACCGACTGATTCGGAGAGCGAGCGACTCGTTTTCGGTGGGCGAGCGACTCGTCTTCGGTGGTCGAGCGACTGGTTGTCGGTGGTCGAGCGACTGGTTGTCGGTGGTCGAGCGGAGTCGAGACCTAAGCCGCTGTCCCTCGCTTGACCGACGTACCCGCGCCGCCGGATGCTCCGCAGGTGCCCCTCGCCCTCGCGCCCCGGCTGGGCGGCGCGAGCACCGAGCACCGCCGCGACATCGACGTCTGGCACATGCTGATGGGTACGGCGATGACCGCGATGCTGTTCGGCCTTCCCCCGGTTGGTCCGAGGGTGAATAGTGTCGTTGTGATCTCAACCACATGAGAGCGGGGTAGGACACGTGCTGGACCAGTCCACACTCGAGCAGCTCGAGGCCCGCCGGGCCGAGCTGCGTGAGCAGTACCTCCGTCCGGTCGCGGAGCGCACCTCCCCGGGGCGCGGCATCCACCATGCCGCGCTGATCTGCTCCGACGTCGAACGGACCATCCGGTTCTACCAGGACGTCCTCGGCTTCCCCCTGGTCGAGCTGGTCGAGAACCGTGACTACCACGGCTCCTCGCACTTCTTCTTCGACCTCGGAAACCAGACGCTGCTGGGTTTCTTCGACTTCCCGGGGCTCGGCCTCGAGCCGGGCATCGAGGCCATCGGCGGGGTGCAGCACATCGCGATCTCGATGCCCCGCGACCAGTGGGAGGCGGCGCAGAAGCGGCTCGAAGCAGAAGGCATCACCTACGCCGGCCCCGACCTCGGGATCGAGGAGTCGATGTACTTCAAGGACCCCGACGGCATCCAGATCGAGCTCCTCAGCGATCCGCTGATGTACTTCGCGGGCCACCAGCTCGACGAGTGACGACGTACCGGCGGCTCCGCTGACCGGACGTCCAGAGAGGTGTGGGCATGAGTGAGTGGAACGCGATGACGTTCGAGGGCAAGCCGACGATCCTGCGGGTCGTCCGCGACGAGGCCGAGCGGATGTTCGCGCTGGCCGACAGACCGGAGATCTGGGAGTCGCCGACCGCGTGTGCCGGCTGGTCGACACGCGACGTCGTCGGACACATCATCGACACCACCGAGGGCTACTTCCGCGCCTTCGACGCCGCCCGCGGCACCGGCGAGGTGCCGCCGCCGCACGGGCTCTCGGCGATGGCGCAGCTCGCGAACGAGGGTGCGACCGCGTTCCGCGGAATGCCGCAGGCGGAGATGATGGAGCGCCTGCGCGTCGACTTCGAGAAGATGCAGGGCATCCTCGAGCCGCTCGGCCCCGACGACTGGACCGGACTGATGGTCACCCATGCCTACATGGGTCCCGTCCCGGCGTTCTTCTACGCCGCCGGTCAGCTGATGGACTACGGCGTGCACTCGTGGGACATCCGCGAGACCAGCGGCCGCGGCCACGCGCTGTCAGGCGAGGCGGCCGACCTGCTGGTTCCTTTCATGTTCGCGATCTGGCAGGGGACGATCCGTGCCGAGGCTGTCGAGGACCCGTTCACGATCGGGGTGCGCGTCAGCGGCCAGAATGCCGGGGACTACCGGGTGTCGGTGAGCAGCGAAGGGCTGACCTACGAGACCGGTGAGATCGAGATCCTGCCGGCCTACCTCGAGTTCGACGCGGGCAGCCTGGTGCTGCGGGCCTTCGGTCGCACCAACGGCGGCACCGTCCGGGGCGACCTCGCCCTCGCCGACCGCTTCCTCAACCTGTTCTTCAGCATCTGACGGCTTCGTCGGTCGGCCTCGGATCGTCGGTCGAGCCGAGGTCCGTCGGTCGAGCCGAGGTCCGTCGGTCGAGCCGAGGTCCGTCGGTCGAGCCTGTCGAGACCACGGCTCACCCGCGCTCGGCGTCGTACTCCTCGGCCGGGTGGCCGGTCGGGAGCCGGTGTTTGGCGACCCGTGAGGTCGGGGTGCGGGGAAGTACGTCGAGTGCCTGCCAGAACCTCGGCACCTTGAACGCGGACAGTCGTTCGCCCGTCCACGCCCGCAGCTCCTCGAAGTCGACGGTGCGGCCGGGTGCCGCGACGACGAAGGCCTTGACCTCGTCCTCGGTCAGCTCCGAGGGGACCGCGACGACGGCCACCTCGAGGACGTCGGGATGGGTCGCGATCGCCTCCTCGACCTCAGTGGGGGAGAGGTTCAGGCCGCGGCGCCGCAGCACCTCCTTGACCCGGGAGACGAAGGTGTAGGTGCCGTCGGCGTTCGGGCTGACCAGGTCGCCGGTGTGCAGCCAGCCGTCGACCACCGCGGCCGCGGTCTGCTCGGGCATCTCCCAGTAGCCGGGCGTGATGGTCGGGTTGCGCAGCAGCAGCTCGCCGTCCTCGCCCGTCGCGACCTCACGCCCGTCGTCGTCCACGACGCGGGCGTGGTTCACCTCGCCCAGCGTCGGGTGCTGGCGTGGGGAGCCGAGCGTGCCGAACGGGCGTTCGCCGTGCCTCCAGATCAGCCCGTACGGCGACTCCGACATCGCGTAGCCGCAGACCACTCGAAGACCGAACCGCTCCTCGAACGCCTCCTGCCACTCCTTCGCGGGCGAGGGGCCGGTGTAGCAGAGGCGGAGGTCGGTCTCGGCGTCGTCGGGCCGGACCGGCTGCCGCATCAGGATCTCGAGCATCGCGCCGATGGCGTTGAACTCGGTCGCGCCGTGGCGGCGGGCCGAGTCGAGGAAGCCGCTGGCCGAGAAGCGAGGCAGCAGCACCAGGCCCGCGCCCGCCGCGAGTGAGCCGAGCACGGAGTACGCCGGCGCGTTGATGTGGAAGAGGGGCAGGGAGGTCATCAGCCGGTCGTCGGCGGTGAGCTCCATCCAGTAAGGGAAGCCGACTCCCGCCATCGCGTAGGCGCGGTGGGTCTGCATGACCAGCTTGGACCGCCCCGTCGTACCGGAGGTGGGGATCAGCACCGCCAGGTCGTCGGGCTTCACCGCCGTTCTCGAGGTTGCGTCGCCGCTCTCGTCGGTCCAGTCGGGGAGTAGGTCGTCGAGGTCGAGCACGTTCGTCGTGAGGCCGCCGCCGGCCTCGTCCACCTGCGGTCGCAGGTCGATGTCGGTGACGATGCGCGGCCGGGCGCACCTGACCGAGTAGGCCGGTGAGCTCGTCGAGGGTGGCGCCGGGGTCGGTGGGCACGGTCACGGCACCCAGGGAGGCGAGGGCTAGCCAGCAGAGCACGTACGGCGGGGTGGTGCGGGCCGGTACGACGACCAGGTCGCCGTGCCCGATTCCCGCGTCCCGGAGTCGGTCTGCGAGCCGGGCCACCTGGCCGGCCGCGCCTCCGAAGGTCAGCGTGCCGTCGTCGGTGCGGATCCAGGTCGCCCCTGCGTCGCGCTCGACGGCGGCGGCCAGCAGCCCGGGGATCGTCTCGGGCGGCGGCACGGTCACCGCCCGAGTCTGGTCGACGCCTGCTCAACGGGCAACGGCCACGTGAAGGCGCCGAGCGATCACGTCCACCCGCAGTCACGGAGGATGTGCGTGGTGCTGGCCTCGAGCGTCAGCGCCGCATCCAGCACCTGCTCCGCCAGGCCCTCCACCGGTGCGTGACCGTTCCACCAGGTCCGCATCTCCGCCTCGCCGAAAGTAGGAGTCGGCTCCTTGGTCGCGTGCCGGCGCAGCGTCTCCTCGAAGGGGACGTCCCACAGGTAGGAGGCGTGACGCCACGGTGGTCGCGGGCCAGGCCGCGGAGCAGGTCGCCGTACCGCTCCCGCACCAGGATGCCTTCCAGCACCACCGAGGCGCCACGCTCCAGAGCGAACCGCGCCATCAGGTCGAGCAGGTCGATCGCGGGGTTGCCGGGCACGTCTCGCGCGGCGGGCGCTGACGCCGTACGACGTCCTGCGAGAGCAGCGCGACCTCGCCCCTGGGACGGCTCGCCTGGAGCGCGCGGGCCACGGACGTCTTGCCGACGCCGCTGTTGCCTCGCAGCGTGACCAGGCGCGTGGCGGGGGCCCCGATCGCACCCACGCCGTCAGCCGGCACGGACCACCCGCACCAGCGCGTCGTACGCCGTGCGGGTGCTGCCGTCCGACTGCGGCACCGAGCGAGCCACCCGCTCGGCCCGTTCCACCTCGAACCGCTCACCGTCGAGGTCGCCGAGGACCTCTTCGGCCGTCATCAGGACGTGGGGGTACTGCGGGCCGCCGACGCCCTCGGTGAGGTTGGTCGCGTCGTGCGCGACGAGCAGGAAGAGGCCACCCGGACGCACGGAGCCGAAGCCGTTGCGAATCGCGGCGCGCCGCTCTTCGGCGGGGAGCTGGAGGTAGGCGACCAGGCACACGTCGTACGACGCATCGCCGCGCCATGTGGTCGCGTCGGCGCAGACCCATTCGACCCCCAGGTCTCCCGCGCGGGTGCGTCCCTTGTCCAGCCCGGCCTGGGAGAAGTCGACCGCGGTCACCTGCCAGCCCCGTTCGGCCAGCCAGATCGCGTTGCGTCCCTCGCCGGCGGCCAGGTCGAGCGCCCGCCCCGGCGGCAGGCCCGCGAGCTCGGCCTCGACGAACTGGTTGGGCCCGGCGGACCAGATCAGCTCACTCTCGCGGTAGCGCGCGTCCCACGCCTCGGCGTCCACGCCGTGATTCAACCACCGCCCAGCGCTGCCCACGCGATAACCCGATCCAGGTGATGCGTGACTACCTCGGCTGCTCAAGGTTGGCCCGGGTACGTCCCGAGCGCGGAAGGAGGGCCGAGTGAACCTCCTGCTGGGGGTCGGCGCCACCGTGACCGCTCCCTGTGACGGCGACGGCAACCCCCTCTGACGTCGTACCCTCCGGTGAGCCCTCGAGGACTGGGCCGACGTGGATGATGTCCGGATGGGCACTGACCAGTACGCCGTCGACTTCCCGCTGTCGGGTGAGGGCAGGCGCAGCACCTCGGCCGTCGGCCGCTCCGTCGTCGCCGACGCCCTACGCGCCGCCGACCCCACCGGCGCGCTCGACGCCGAGCAGGAGACGAACTGGCGCTCGGGCTATCTCCTCCACTTCCGTCGGCTCGTCGAGGCGGGGCTGGCCTCGAGGGCGGCGTGCCTCTCCATCGCGGACGCGGGGCTGGCCTCGCTGCACGGCCGGATGACCGTCGCCGACGAGGCAGGCGACGAGAGGCCTCTCGCCGAGTGGGCGGCGTCAGACCCGGCGCACCCCCTCGAGACCGTGGAGGTGACCGGCACCGCAGCTCGAGAGCGGGAGCTCTCCCTGCCCTTCAAGGGCGAGCGGCTCCGGGGCGACGCGCTCCGCGAGCGTCTCGACGCCTGGCTCACGGCCGGTGTGATGGAGCCGTCCGCGGCGGACGCCGTACGCACGGTGCTGGCGAACCCCGACTGGCTGGCGCTCGAGGGCCGCACCAGTCGCCGTCCTCGGTGCCGGCGCCGAGATGGGACCGCTCCAGGCGCTGCTGCGGTGGGGCGTGCGGGTTGCCGCTGTCGACCTGCCCCGACCCGAGCTCTGGGAACGGCTCCTCCAGACCGCATCGGCAGGAGCCGGCACGCTGCTCGTGCCCACGTCGGCCGGGCGGCGCTACGTCGGCTCTCGAGCAGCGAGCCGGTGCGGACCTCATCACCGGCGTACCCGCCGTGGCCGGCTGGCTCGCCGAGCTGCCTGGACCGCTCGTCCTCGGCAACTACGTCTACGCCGACGGTGGCACCAACGTCCGGCTCTCGATGGCGGTGGACGCGCTCACCCTCCGGCTCCAGGACGTCCGCGACGACGTCGCGCTGGCCTTCCTCGCCACGCCGACCGACGTGTTCGCGGTCCCGCGTGAGGCTGTTGAGCAGGCCACCCGCAGCTACGAGCACCGGTCCGGTACGGCGAAGCTGGTCTCCCGGCCGCTGCGCACCGTCACCGGTGGTCGCCTGCTGCGTCGCGCCTATGTGCGGACGCCGACCCGGGCATCAACGACAGCCTCGTTCCGCAGCAGGGACCCAACTACGCCCTGGCCAAGCGGCTGCAGCGGTGGCGGGCGAGCGTTGCTCGCGACGCCGGCGCCACGGTCTCGCTCAACGTCGCGCCGCCCACCCGCACCCGGTCGGTCGTCAAGAACCGCGCCCTGGCCGCCGCCTACGCCGGAGCCCACCGCTTCGGCGTCGAGGTCTTCGAGCCCGCCACCGCCAACGTGCTGATGGCCGCGCTCCTCGTCCACGACCTGCACACCGAGGCGGGCCCGCCCACGACCATCCGTGGCAGGACGAGGCCTACGGCGCTGTGCACGGCGGCCTCTGGCGCGCGGCGTACGCGCCCCGCAGCGCCCTCGGCCTGGCCGCCCTGCTCGGGTACGGCGCGGCCCGCGGCTGATCGATCGTCACCCACCCGCCGTAGGGTCGGGGCATGGCGAACCGGCTGGCGACCGCGACCTCGCCGTACCTCCTGCAGCACGCCGACAACCCGGTCGACTGGCGGGAGTGGGGCGACGAGGCGTTCGCCGAGGCACGAGAGCGCGGCGTACCGGTCTTCCTCAGCGTCGGGTACGCCGCGTGCCACTGGTGCCACGTGATGGCGCACGAGTCGTTCGAGGACGACGCGACCGCCGCCCAGCTCAACGCCGAGTTCGTCTGCGTCAAGGTCGACCGCGAGGAGCGGCCCGACGTCGATGCCGTCTACATGGACGCGACGGTGTCGATGACCGGCCAGGGCGGCTGGCCGATGACGGTGGTGCTCGACCACGACGGCAGCCCGTTCTTCGCCGGTACCTACTTCCCCGACCGCCCGCGGATGGGGCAGCCGTCGCTGCGGCAGGTGCTGACCGCACTGACGGAGGCCTGGCGCGAGCGCCCCGACGACGTACGACGCAGCGCGACGTCGGTGCGCGAGCACCTGGCCCGCCAGACCGCGCTGGGTGGCGACGCCCTGACCTCCGACGACCTCGACGCGGCGGTGGCGCTGGTGGGGCAGGACTTCGACGCGCGCCACGGCGGGTTCGGCGGCGCGCCCAAGTTCCCGCCGTCGATGCTGCTGGAGCTGCTGCGGCGACGGCCGGGGGCCGCGGAGCGCGCGATGCTCGACGGCACGCTCGAGGCGATGGCGCGCGGCGGCATCCACGACCAGCTCGGCGGCGGCTTCGCGCGCTACAGCGTCGACGACGCCTGGGTGGTGCCGCACTTCGAGAAGATGCTCTACGACAACGCCCAGCTGGTCGGCCTCTACGCCCGCTGGGGCACGCCGGTCGGCGACCGGGTCGCGGCCGGCACCGCGGACTGGATGCTCCGCGAGCTCCGCACCACCGAGGGCGGCTTCGCGTCCGCGCTCGACGCCGACAGCGAGGGCGAGGAGGGCCGCTTCTACGTCTGGACGCCGGACCAGCTGACCGACGTGCTCGGCGCCGACGACGGGCGATGGGCGACCGAGCTGTTCGCGGTCACTGGCACCTTCGAGCACGGCACGTCAACGTTGCAGCTGCCGCGCGACCCGGACGACTGGCCGCGCTTTGACGACGTACGACGTCGACTGCTGGCCGCGCGGGAGACCCGCGTCCGACCCGCCCGCGACGACAAGGTGGTCGCCGCCTGGAACGGCCTGGCGATCGCAGGACTCTGCGACGCGGGCCGGCTGCTCGGCCGCGAAGAGTACGTCGAGGCCGCCCTGGCTGCGGGCGACCTGCTGGCGCGCCTCCACCTCGTCGACGGCCGGCTGCGACGCGTCTCCCGGGACGGGCGGGTCGGCACTCCCGCGGGCGTGCTCGAGGACTACGGCGCGGTGGCCGGCGGCTTCCTGGCGCTGTGCGGAGTCACCGCCGACGAGCGCTGGCTGACCTCGGCGACTGCGCTGCTCGACACCGCGTTGGCGCTGTTCCGGGCCGACGACGGCGGCTTCCATGACACCCCCTCCGACGGCGAGCGCCTGGTCGCCCGCCCACGCGACCCGAGCGACAACGCCAGCCCGTCGGGTACGTCGGCCACCATCCACGCCCTGCTCGCTGCCCATGCCCTCACCGGTGACGGCCGCTGGCGCGACGCAGCCGAGGAGGCACTCGCGACGGTCTCGACCCTGGGGCGTCGGGCGCCGAGATTCGCGGGGTGGTCGCTCGCGGCGGCGCAGGCGTTGCTCGACGGAGCGCCCGAGATCGCGGTGGTGGGCCCGGCCGGGTCGGAGCGAGATGCACTCGAGCAGCGGGCGCGGTCCTGGCCCGGGGCGGTGGTGGTGGTCGCCGACGGCGCCCGGCCCGGCGTACCGCTGCTGGTGGGGCGGGATGCCGTCGACGGCCGTCCCGCGGCCTACGTGTGCCGCAACCAGGTCTGCACAGCGCCGGTGACGAGTCCGGACGATTTGGCCCCGAGAGGAGGACCGTTCATCTAGTCTGCTCACGACCGCAGCCGGGGGGTGCGGCGAAGCAGATCGAGGTTTCGGGGTGGGGGATCTGGCCGGGGGTGACGCGCCTCCTGTGCAGGGCGGCGTGCGCGACCCAGACGATCGGGACGATGTCGCGCGCATTGCTGACGCCGTACGCGACGCCGTGGACGCCCGGACCGCGCTGATCAGCCGGGTCGTCGACGACGAGTGGCTGGAGGTCGTCGCGGTGTCCGGCCACGCGGCCGGAGCCGACCGCGCGGGCCACCGGTGGCTGCGTGCCGAGCTCGCTCGCGACCTCGACGGCGCCGAGCGGCACGGCCGTCTCCACGTCGCCAGCCGCCCGGACGCGGCCGTCCTGCACGCACCACTCCACACCCAGCGCGGTGAGCTGGTGGGGGTCCTCAGCACAGTCGGCCCGGTGGCGGCCGATGACCTCGGGCGCGAGCTCGTCGAGCTGTACGCCGACCAGGCCCGGCTCGCCCTCGACTTGCTGCACGAGCACCACGTCCTGGTCGAGCACCTGCGGCTCTCCGCTGCCGCGCAGTCGATCCTGTACGCCGCGCTCGAGCGGCCCGACGTACCGGAGCTGCTGGAGTCGGTTGCTGCGCCGCTGGCCGCGATGATGCGCGCGGGCGCGGCGTGGACCTGCACCGAGGTGGCGTCCGGGGTGTACGCCGAGGCCGCGTCGTACCCCGACGACGTCGGCGGCCGCCTCGGCGTCGACCTCTGCACGCTCGTCGAGCCGATGGTCGACACCTGCTGGTCGGGTGACACGACCCTCAGCGAGGAGGACTCGCCGTTGCTGGGCCGGATCGCCGGGCTCGCCCACCAGCAGCGGGCGCTGCTCGCGGCGATCGGCAGCGGTACGACGGTCCGCGGCGCGCTGCTGGTGCTCCGCGGCGAGCACGAGGAGCCGTGGGCCGAGTACGAGCGGGATGCGCTCGCCGGCCTCGGCCGGCGTCTGGGCTCGGTGGTCGAGCAGCTCGAGAACCGGCGGCGCGACCGCCATCTCGTCGACGAGCTGCGTGAGCTCGACCAGTACCGCCGCGACCTGGTGGCCTCCCTCACCCACGACCTCAAGACACCGCTGACCGCCATCGCCCTCAACGCCGAGCTGCTCGAGTCCGACCGGCGCCTGGCCGAGGCCGGTGTGAACCCGGTGGCCGCGATCCGTCGAAGTGCCGAGCGGCTCTCGGGCCTGGTGGACGACCTGCTCGCGCTGGCGCGCGCCGAGGAGGGGGGCACGGGCGAGGAACGACGTGACGCCGATGCGGTGGCCCTGGTCCGCGAGGCCTGCCGTCACGCCGAGGTCGAGGCACAGCCGCGCGGCGTGCGCTTCGTGCTCGACCTGCCCGAGCGGCTGGAGGTCGGCGTGGACGGCGACGCCCTGGCCCGCGTCTACGTCAACGTGATCAGCAACGCGGCGAAGTTCAGCCTGCCCGACGGCGAGGTGCGGATCTCGCTCCGCGCGGCCGGTGGCTCCGTGGAGATGACCTGTGCCGACGACGGGGTCGGGATCTCCGAAGCGGACCAGGCCACGGTCTTCGACATGTTCCGGAGGGCCAGCAACGCGCACACGCACGGCGTACCGGGCAGCGGCGTCGGGCTCGCGATCTCGCAGCGGATCGTGGCCCGGCTGGGCGGCAGCATCGAGCTGGCCTCCACCCCCGGCGAGGGCTCGACCTTCGTGGTCCGCGTCCCCGCCGCACGCTGAGTCGGCGCAAAGAGGCAAGAAATCCACGCCGAGTCGGCGCAAAGAGGCACGAAAATCACGCCGAGTCGTCATATGACGACTCGGCGATGTGGGCGGGTCAGCGCAGGCCGACCTGGGCGATCAGGCGGCCGGCGAAGCTGTCGGCGGGGATCCCGCGGGTGAGCAGGTCGAGGCCGGTGTGGAAGGTGAGCACCACCAGGGTGATCGCGGCGACGCCGATCAGGAGCCGCTGGAACGGGAGCGGGTCGCGGTCGCGGGTGGCGCCGTGCAGGTGCGCGATCCAGCCACCGAGCGCGTTGGTCACCACCGCGCTGACGACGCTCGCGATCGCCGCGCCCAGGATCGTGCCGAGGAGCCCGAGCTGGCTCGACAGCGCGGTGGCGGTCGCCGCAGCGACCGCACCGGCGACGACGGTCGGGTAGTTCAGGGAGTGTGCAGTCTTCTCAGCCATACCTGGGGTGTGACGAGGCAGCGGCCGGGTTTGTTCCCCGACGTGAGCGAGGACACCCCGCCCCGGAGCAACTCAGCGCAAAGAGGTCAGCGCAGAGAGGTCAGCGCAGGGAGTACGTCGCCAGCGAGACGCCGACGTAGTGCGTGATGAAGGCCAGCACAGTGAAGCTGTGGAAGACCTCGTGGAAGCCGAACCACTGCGGCCACGGGTTCGGCCGACGGAAGCCGTACACGACACCGCCGAGCATGTAGAGAGCGCCACCGGCCGCGATCAGCACCATCACGGTGACCCCGACCCCCACGCCGTACCGCTGAGCACCGCGAGCGAACTCGGGCAGGACGACGACGGCGGCGCAGCCGAAGACCATGTAGATCGGGGTGTGGAGCCAGCGCGGCGCCCCGATCCAGAAGACGCGGAAGGCGATCCCGAGCAGGGCGCCCGCCCAGATCACCGTCAGCATCACGACTCGCGTGGTGCCACTGAGCAGCAGCAGGCAGAACGGCGTGTAGGTGCCCGCGATCAGCAAAAAGATGTTGGCGTGGTCGGCCCGCCTGAGTACGGCGCCGACTCGCGGCGACCATCGGCCGCGGTGGTAGAGCGCTGACGTGCTGAACAGCAGCACCGCCGAGGCGACGTAGATCGCCGAGCCGAGGCGGGTCTGCGCGGTCGGTGAGAGGGCGATCAGCACGATCCCCGCGGCGAGCGTCAACGGGGCGGTCCCCAGGTGCAGCCAGCCGCGGAGCCGCGGCTTGACCTCGGCGACCTGATCCGCGACCTGATGGGCCAGGGAGTCCAGCCCGGAGCGGATGGTGTCGTTCATACACAGACAGTACGCGGGACCCGGGCACGCAATCGAGGTAACCCCGGAGATCCGTCGCCGCGGTTACCATCAGGTGTGGCCGCGATCGTCGAGCTCAAGGAGCGAGTACGCCGCCTCTTCTACCCCACCTACGAGGCCCGGATGGTCAGGGCCCTTCCGAAGGAGCAGATCCCCAAGCACATCGGGGTGATGCTCGACGGCAACCGGCGGTGGGCCAAAGGCGTGGGTCGCGACGCGAACCACGGCTACCGGGCTGGCGCCGCCAACATCGAGCCACTGCTCCAGTGGAGCGAGGAGGTCGGCGTCCAGGTCGTCACCCTCTGGTTGCTCTCCACCGACAACCTCAGCCGCCCACCTGAGCAGCTCGAGGGCCTGCTCGACGTGATCGCCGACGCGGTCGACGCGCTCGCCGCCCAGCATCGCTGGCGGATCCACCCGGTCGGTGCCCTGGACCTGCTGCCGGCGGCGTTGTCCGCCCGGCTCAAGGAGGCGGAGGAGGACACCCGCGACGTCGACGGACTGCTGGTCAACGTCGCCGTACCGTACGGCGGCCGCCGCGAGATCGCCGACGCCGTGCGCTCGCTGCTCCAGGAGCACGCCGAGCGCGGCACCAGCCTCGAGGAGCTCGCCGAGGTGATCGACGTCGACCACATCGCCGAGCACCTCTACACCAAGGGTCAGCCCGACCCCGATCTGGTGATCCGCACGTCCGGCGAGCAGCGCCTGGGCGGCTTCCTGCTGTGGCAGAGCGCGCAGAGCGAGTTCTACTTCTGCGAGGCCTACTGGCCCGACTTCCGCAAGGTCGACTTCCTGCGCGCGATCCGCGCCTATGCCCAGCGCGAGCGTCGGTTTGGTTCCTGAGGAGCGAGCATCAGCGAGCGTCTCGAAGGGCGGCTCCTGACTCGTCGGTCGAGCGGAGTCGAGACCGTCATCTGCTCTTAACCCCGCGTTCGGGCGTGTCTGCGTGATTCGCGCCACGAGCGGCGTACGTTCGCGACATCGGCCAGGCGGGGAAGCCCGGCCGAATCGGGAGGCCCGTTCGTGAGTGTTCACGACCAGTCAGTGCGGCGGTTTCCGTCGCGCTCAGGAGGCCGGCACTCCGGCCTTCGGACACCTCTTCGGTCCATCTGCTAGCGCGTCAGGGCCGGGCGAAGGGTGCGCGCGCGGTCTGGTGAGGGGAACCCGGTGCCGCAGGCCATGCAGGGGACGAAGAAGTCCTCGTCCCAGAAGCGCTCCGTCCGAACCTTCGTCCTCGACACCAGCGTGCTGCTGTCGGATCCCGGCGCCCTGCGCCGGTTCGCCGAGCACGAGGTCGTCCTGCCGGTGGTCGTGATCACCGAGCTCGAGGCGAAACGTCATCACCCGGAGCTCGGCTTCTTCGCCCGCAGTGCGTTGCGCGCGCTCGACGAGCTGCGCGTCGCCCATGGCCGGCTCGACGAGGCCGTGCCGATCGGCGAGGAGGGCGGCACGATCCGCGTCGAGCTCAACCACACCGACGCCGACTCGCTCCCCTCCGGCTTCCGGCTCGGCGACAACGACACCCGGATTCTCGCGGTGGCGCGCAACCTCGCCAACGAGCAGCTCGACGTCACCCTGGTCTCCAAGGACCTGCCGATGCGGATCAAGGCCTCCGCGGTCGGCCTGCGTGCTGAGGAGTACCACGGAGAGCGCACCAGCGACTCCGACCCGGGCTACAGCGGCATGGCCGAGCTCGAGGTGCCGGCGGCGGTCCTCGACGAGCTGTACGACGACGGCTGGTCCGACATCGCGTCGGCCCGCGAGCTCCCCTGCCACACGGGGCTCGTGCTCCTCTCCGAGCGCGGTACGGCGCTCGGCCGGGTCGGCGCGGACAAGCACGTCCACCTCGTGCGCGGAGACCGCGACGTCTTCGGGATCCACGGCCGTTCGGCCGAGCAGCGGATCGCCCTCGAGATGCTGCTCGACCCCGAGGTCGGCATCGTCTCCCTCGGCGGCAGGGCCGGCACCGGCAAGTCGGCGATGGCACTGTGCGCCGGGCTGGAGGCGGTGCTCGAACGGCGTCAGCACCAGAAGGTCGTGGTGTTCCGCCCGCTGTTCGCCGTCGGCGGCCAGGAGCTCGGCTACCTGCCCGGCTCGGAGTCGGAGAAGATGTCGCCCTGGGGGCAGGCCGTCTTCGACACCCTCGGCTCGATCACCTCGCGTGAGGTGATCGAGGAGATCCTGGAGCGCGGCATGCTCGAGGTGATGCCGCTGACCCACATCCGCGGCCGCTCGCTCCACGACGCGTTCGTGATCGTCGACGAGGCTCAGTCGCTGGAGCGCAACGTGCTGCTCACCGTGCTGTCGCGGATCGGTGCCAACTCCAAGGTCGTCCTCACCCACGACGTCGCGCAACGCGACAACCTGCGGGTGGGCCGCCACGACGGGGTGGTCGCCGTGGTCGAGAAGCTGAAGGGCCATCCGCTCTTCGCCCACGTCACCCTGACCCGCTCCGAGCGCTCGCCGATCGCAGCCCTGGTCACCGAGATGCTGGAGAACGTCACCCTCTGAACCAACGGACCGGTCGTGACCGTTTCGTGATCGTGCCCACCCGGCCGTGGGGCGGAAGTGAACAGATGTGATCTCTGTGACACCTGAGCCGGAAAATCCGCAGGACCAACGGCACTTTCTGGTGCGTTCGGTTTGCACGGCCCTCGGAACTCATGCAGGGTGAACGAGCAGTCCGTTCCACGCCGGGGTGAATCTCCATACCCGGCAGGTGCGGACTTTTCCGAGTCGTCTACCCCCCGAACGGCCCTCGTGTCCCCTGAGTCGTACGCACCCAAGCACCGAGCCGCGCCTGCCCCCATGCAGCCGTCGGCTCTCGCTGGACCGCGTCACGCCGGCGTGCGAGCACGCCCCGCGCGCAAGGCGCTCCGGGCCACCCTCACCTTCGGTGGCCTCGCCGTCGCCGCGACCGGCGTCGCCGTCGCGGCGGGGGTCCTGAACACCCCCGGTGCCCCGGTGCACCTCGCGGACTCCATCGCCCCGGTGGCTGCGTCCGGTGCGGGTGCCGGTGCGAGCGCCCACCAGGCCTCCACGTCGGGAGCCCTCGCGCATCGCACCGCGGTCGTGTCGCGATCCTCCGACCGACGTGAAAGCCGCGACCCCGCCAAAGCGGCCGCGCTCGGCCTGACCAGCGGCCCGGCGGTCGGTGGCGAGGAGAAGCTCTCCGCCCAGGACCCGCAGGACATCGCCGAGGCACTGCTCCCGACGTACGGCTGGTCCTCGTCGCAGATGTCGTGCCTGGTGCCGCTGTGGACGAGGGAGAGCGGCTGGCGCGTGAACGCCGAGAACTCCTCCTCGGGTGCCTACGGCATCCCGCAGTCCCTGCCCGGTTCCAAGATGGCCACCGCCGGCGCCGACTGGCAGACCAACCCGGCGACCCAGATCAAGTGGGGCTTGGGCTACATCCAGGAGCGCTACGGCTCGCCGTGCGGCGCCTGGGACCACAGCCAGGGTTACGGCTGGTACTGACCCCTCCGAGATCGCCACGGCGATCAGTGGGAGAGACGGCAGACTGACGAGGTTGTCGCGCGGCGCGCTAACTCGGGACAATGTCGGTTTCGGGGAGCGTGATGTACACCTTCGAGACCTGCCAGCTGGACCCGGCCCGCTTCGAGCTGCAACGTGCCGGGGTGGCCGTGCACGTCGAGCCGCAGGTCTTCGAGGTCCTGGTCTACCTGGTCACCCACCGCGACCGCGTCGTTCCGAAGACCGAGCTGCTGGACGCGATCTGGGGCGACCGTTTCGTCAGCGACTCGACGCTGACCAGCCGGCTCAAGGAGGCCCGCAAGGCCATCGGTGACGACGGGCAGGGCCAGCGGCTGATCGCCACCGTGCGCGGGGTGGGGTACCGGTTCGTGGCCGCGGTCACCGACGACCACCCGGCGGCCCCGCTGCCGCTGCGACTGGCGCGGAAACGCGAGGCGCAGGAGATCCGCTACTGCACCTCACCCGACGGCGTCCGGATCGCCTACGCCTCCACGGGATCGGGGCCGCCGCTGGTGAAGGCGGCGAACTGGCTCACCCATCTCGACCTGGAGTGGGACAGCTCCATATGGGCGCACTGGATCGACGCGCTGTCGGCACGCCACCGGCTGATCCGGTACGACGAGCGTGGCTGCGGTCTGTCGGACTGGGAGGTCCGCGACATCAGCCTCGACGCCTGGGTCGAGGATCTCGAGCTGGTCGTCGACCAGGCCGGGCTCGACCGGTTCCCGCTGCTCGGGATGTCGCAGGGTGGCGCGGTGGCGCTGGCCTACGCGGTCCGCCATCCGGAGCGCGTCAGCCGGATCGTGCTGATCGGCGCCTACGCGCGGGGCCGCCTGGCCCGGGCGGCGACCCCGGAGGAGCACGAGGAGGCGGCCCTCGACCTGCAGGTCGGCCGGGTCGGCTGGCGTCGCGACGACCCGGCGTACCGGCAGGTGTTCGCCTCGCAGTTCCTTCCCGACGCCGACCGCGAGCGGTGGGACGCCTTCAACGCGCTGCAGCGGGCCACCACGTCGACCGAGAACGTGGTGCGCTTCCTCGACACCTTCGCGAACCTCGATGTCTCCGCGCTGGCGGCCCGGGTCGCCTGCCCCACCCTGATCGTGCACGCGCGCGGCGACCGTCGGGTGCCGACGGCCCAGGCCCGCGAGCTGGCCGCGCTGATCCCCGACAGCCGGATGCTTCTGGTCGACAGCGGCAACCACATCGTGATGGCCGAGGAGCCGGCCTGGTCCGAGCTGGTCGACGAGCTGGACGCGTTTCTCGACGGCTGAGGTCAGGCGGGTGTGGCGCCAAGCCCGACCAGCTGGGCGCTTGCGTCGTACAGCCGCTCGGCGAGCGCGTCGTCGCGAGCCAGCTCGGAGGGCTCGCGCAGCCGGTTGCGGTGGTAGTAGCCGCCGGTCTGTCCCTCGACCTCGGGACTGGTGGCCAGGTAGGCGAGCCGGGAGCCGCCGACCTCGGGCGTCTCCATCTTCCACCGCTTCAGCACTGCCAGCACCGGCTGGGCGAACCACGGCGCCCCGCTCCAGATGTTGGTGGCGATCGCGCCCGGGTGCAGCGAGGTGACCGTGACGCCGGTGCCCTCGAGCTGCGCCGCCAGCCGCCGTGCGGTGAGCACGTTGGCCAGCTTGGACCGGCCGTAGGCCTTCATGATCGAGTAGCCCTGCTCGAAGCCGAGGTCGTCGAGGTCCATCGTCGCCGAGTAATGGGCCTCCGACGAGGTGAACACGACCCGGGCCGGCGCGCTCTCGACGAGCCGGTCACGCAGCAGGGTGGTGAGCAGGAAGCCGCCGAGGTGGTTGATGGCGAACGTCGACTCGATGCCGTCCGCTGTCTCGGTACGACGTGAGAACACCGTGCCGGCGTTGTTGACCAGGACGTCGATCCGGTCACAGGTCTTCAGCAGGTCCTCGGCCAGCCGGCGTACGGCGTGCTGGTCGCCGAGGTCGCAGAGCAGGGAGTCCACTTGGCACGACGGCTGCTCGGCCCGGACCCGGCCGACCGCGGCGGCGGTCCGGTCGGGGCTGCGGCCGACGATGACGATCCGGCAGCCGGGGTCGGCGGCCGCGACCTGGCTGGCGCACTCCAGGCCGATCCCGTCGCTGCCGCCGGTGATCACGTAGGTCTTCACCGGGGCGGTCACGGGTGGGTCATCCGGTCCACATCGAGGGCCTCGTCCAGCTGCGCCTCGGTGAGCTCGCCGCGCTCGACGTAGCCGAGGTCGAGCACGGTCTGCCTGATCGTGGCGCCGTTAGCCAGGGCTTGCTTGGCGATCTTCGCGGCCGCCTCGTAGCCGATGTGGCGATTCAGCGGGGTGACGATGCTCGGGGACGACTCGGCGTAGGCCCGCATCCGGTCCAGGTCGGCGGTGAGCTCGTCGACGCACCGCACGAGCAACCAGGAGGCATTGGTGAGCAGCTCGATCGACTCCAGCAGGTTGCGCGCGATGACCGGCAGCATCACGTTCAGCTCGAAGGCTCCCGAGGCCCCGGAGAAGGCAATCGTCGCGTCGTTGCCGATCACCTGCGCGCACACCTGGAGCGTCGCCTCCGGGATCACCGGGTTCACCTTGCCGGGCATGATGCTGGACCCGGGCTGGAGATCGCGGAGATGGATCTCCGACAGGCCGGCGGTCGGTCCGCTGCCCATCCAGCGCAGGTCGTTGCAGATCTTGACCAGCCCGACGGCGTACGTGCGGAGTGCGCCGCTGAGCTCGACGAGCGAGTCCTGGGTGCCCTGTGCCTCGAAGTGGTTCACGGCCTCGGTGAACACGAGGCCGGTGTCGTCCTCGAGGTGGGCGATCGCCCGCTGGGCGAAGTCCGGAAGGGTGTTGATGCCCGTGCCCACCGCCGTACCGCCGAGCGCCAGCTCGCGGACCCGCGGGAGGGTGGAGTCGATCCGCTCCCGGGCCAGCGCGACCGTGCGCGCATAGCCGCCCAGTTCCTGACCGAACGTCACGGGGGTCGCGTCCATCAGGTGGGTCCGCCCGGACTTCACCGCGCCGGCGTACTCGACCGACCTGTGCTCGAGAGCGACCTGCAGCGTCGCGAGCGCTTCGAAGAGAGGTCCGACCTCGAGCACGGCGGCCACGTGCATCGCGCTGGGGAAGGTGTCGTTGGAGGACTGGCTGGCGTTGACCACGTCGTTGGGGTGGCACTCGACCCCGCTCGCGGCGGTCAGCGAGGAGATGACCTCGTTGACGTTCATGTTCGTGCTGGTGCCCGAGCCGGTCTGGAACACGTCGATCGGGAACTGGTCGTCGTGCTCGCCCGCCACGATCGCGGCCGCAGCGGCGACGATCGCGTCGCGCTGCTCGGCGGTGACGACGCCGAGGTCGGCGTTCGCGCGGGCGGCCGCGGCCTTGATCCGGGCCAGCGCGTGGAACAGGGCGGGCGGCAGCGGCCGGCCGCTGATCGGGAAGTTGTCGACCGCGCGCTGGGTCTGGGCCCGCCACAGTGCCTCGGCCGGCACCTCGACGTCGCCCATCGAGTCGTGCTCGGTGCGGGTCTGGCCGGTGGGGCCGGAGGAGCTCATGGCTCCGACGCTACCCGGCCGGAGCGCGGCGCCCGACGTAGAGCCAGTACCGGTCGTCGCGGTCCTGCAGCCGCACGTCGTGGCTGCGTTCCTCGGCCTCGCCGAAGACCGTGCGCAGGTCCGCGGCGAGCTCGGGATCGCGGGCGGCGGACCACACGACGATCGCGCCGCCCGGCGTCAGCCGCTCGCGCACGGACTCCAGGAACGGCTCGCGGTAGAGCGCCGCGTTGGTCTGATGGACCAGGTGCCCCGGCCCGTTGTCGACGTCGAGCAGCATCACGTCGTACGACGCGGGGGCGGCCTCGGCGACCGCGATCGCCACGTCCGCGACGATCACCCGGGCCCGGTCGTCGGCCAGCAGCTGCCGGCCGTGGGGGATGGTGCCGTCGCGCATCCACTCCACGAGGGCCGGCTCGATCTCGACGACGTCACAGCGCTCCACCCGCCGGTCGCCGAGCACCCGGTCGAGGGTGTAGCCGAGCCCCAGGCCGCCCACCAGCACCCGCCGGGGCTGCTCGACCAGCCCGAGCGCCACGTCGGCCAGGGCGAGCTCGGAGGCGTGCTCGGCGGTGTCCATCACGAAGATCCCGTTGGCGCGCAGCTCCAGTACTGTCGGTCCGTCGGTCTCGGGATGCCGCTCGCGCAGGACCAGCTCGCCCCGCTCGGACTCACTCCTGGCGACCTCGACGTACTCCATGGCGTCACCGTAGGCGACCCGCCGAAGGCGGCGAGGAGTTGGTCACAGGGCCAAAGTGGAGTAAAACGGTAGACAAATCTGTGAGCTCGGGCGGAGCACGAGGAGGACCCATGAGCGAGACACCCTCGACACCCCGCGTGGTCGTCGTCGGAGCCGGCGCGGCCGGCAGCCTGACCGCGCTCCATCTCGCCCGGACCGCCCGCCGCCGTGGTACGCCGCTCGAGGTCGTCCTGCTGGACCCCGCGCCGTACCGCGCCCGGGGCACCGCGTTCGGCACCGTCGACCGGCAGCACCTGCTCAACGTGCCGGCCGGCGGTATGAGCGCGCTGCCCGAGGAGCCTGGCCACTTCGTCGCCTGGCGTGCCCGTCAGCACCCCGAGCTGCTGCCCGAGCCCGGCGTCTTCGCGCCCCGCCTGGAGTGGGCCCGCTACCTCGACGAGACCCTCACCTGTTCCTACGACGGCGACGTGCCGCTCGGGCTGCGCCACCTCAGGGTGCGCGCTTCCGGCGTACGTCGCGACGGTGCCGGCGTGCTGGTCGCAGCCGAGGACGGCCAGGTCCACCGCGCGGACGCTGTGGTGCTGGCCACCGGCGAGCGGTCTCCCGGCATCGCCTGGGCACCCGAGGCGCTGCGTGACTCGGCGTTCTTCGTGCCCGACCCCTGGGCGCCCGGCGCCCTCGACGTCGTACGTCGTGACGCGGCGGGCCCGGCCGACGTCCTGCTCGTCGGCACCGGCCTCACCATGGTCGACGTCGTCCTCTCGCTCACCGGCCCCGACCGCCGTACCGGACGCAAGCTCCACGCCGTCTCCCGGCACGGGGAGCTGCCGTCCCGGCACGCCGACGAGCTCCAGCTGGCCGCGATCCCCGAGATCGACGACTGGGGCCACACCCTCGAGGACTACCGCGTCCGCACCGCCGAGCACCTCGAGCGGGTCCAGCGCGCCACCGGCGACTGGCGGCCCGCGATGGACGGGCTCCGCACCGTCGTCCAGGCGCTCTGGCAGCGGCTCGACGAGAGCGACCGCGAGGAGTTCCTCCGCGTCGACGCCAGCGCCTGGGGCCGGCTCCGCCACCGGATGCCTCCCGAGTCCGCCGATGTGGTCGCCGCTCTCGAGCGCGCGGCCGTGCTGACCCGCGCCGCTGCCGAGGTGGCCGACGCCGAGCCGCTCACGGGTGGCGGCCTGCGAGTGACGCTCACCGACGGCACCGTGCGCAAGGTCGGCTGGGTGGTCAACTGCACCGGCACCAGCACCCGGCTCACGGCCGGCACGGACCCGCTCTTCGACGACCTGCTGACGCCCCGCGGTGGGGTTGCCCTCGGGCAGCCGAGCACGGCCGGGATGGGCCTGCGCACCGAGGCGGGCCGGCTCGTCGACTCCGCCGGGTCGACCGAGGCCCCGATCTGGACCCTGGGCTGCGTCCGCCGCGGCGAGCTGTGGGAGTCCACCGCCATCCCCGAGATCCGTACCCAGGCCGCCCAGGTCGCGGTGTCGCTGCTCGACGACGTGGCGCCGCTGCCGCGCCGGCTGGCCGACGGCCGGCTGGTCGGCGGGCGCCACCCGATCGCCCGGCCGCGCGACCCGCTGGGCCTGCCGCTGTCGACCACGGCCGAGGCCGCTGCGGCGTACAACGCGGGTCTCGAGCGGCTGATGCGCCTGCAGTCGGGAGCCGACGAGCGGCTGCAGGAGGCCGCCGCGCTCGACCCCGGCTTCGCCCTCGCCCATGCGGCGCTGGCCATGCTCGGGCACGAGGCCGGCGCCGGTGGCGACGTCACCGCCTCGCTCGAGGCGGCCCGCGAGGCTGCGCGCACCCGTGCCGACGAGCGCGAGCGCAGCCTGGTCGACGTGGTCGGCCGTCGGGTCGAGGACGTACGCCGTTCCGGTGCCACCGCGCTGATGAACCACATCGCGCAGCACCCCCGCGACGTCCTCGCGGTCTCGGCCGCGGTGCCGACCATCGCGTTCTCCGGCGTCACCGACATCCAGCAGGAGGCCTGGGAGCTGGTCGAGGGCCTGGCTCCGGCGTACGGCGACCACTGGTGGTACATCTCGCTGCTCGCGTTCACCCGTCAGGACCAGTCCCGCTTCGACGACGCCGGCCTGCTGGCCGAGAGCGCGCTGTCGTGCGAGCCGACCTCCGGGCACGCCGTCCACGCCCAGACCCACGTGCTCTACGAGACCGGCAAGCACGACACCGGGCGGGCCTGGCTCGACCACTGGGTCGCCGAGAGCGGCCGTGCCGCCAGTCACCGGGCCCACTTCTCCTGGCACGCCGCGCTGCACGAGCTCGCCCTCGGTGACACCGAGGCGGTGCGCCAGCGCTACTACACCCAGCTGGCCCCGCCCGCCGTCACCGGCGTCCGCGCCCTCATCGACTCCGCGTCGCTGCTGTGGCGCTGGACGGTCACCACGTCCGGCTGGGACACCGCCGCCGGCACGACGGCCTTCCCGGGTGAGGCCGCCCCGCCGCCGATCGACTGCGTACTCGAGGCGGCCGGCGCCGATCTCGTCGACCGTCCGGAGACACCGTTCGTCGCTCTGCACGCGGCGCTCGCCGTCGCCGCCTCCGGCGACCTGGCGCGGCTCGCCGCGCTGCGGGCCTACTGCGAGGCCTCGAGCGACCTGGCCGTGCGCACCACCGTGGCCACGGTGTGCGATGCGCTGCTGGCCGCGGGCGAGCAGGACTGGAGCAAGGCGGCCCGGCTGCTCGCCGACGTCCTGCCCGGCCTGCCGCGCGTCGGCGGCTCCGCAGCCCAGCGCGAGATCGTCGAGGAGACGCTGCTGTTCGCCCTGGTCAGCGACGGCCAGGCCGAGCGGGCCCTGGCCCTGCTCGACGGCCGGCTGGACCGTCGTACCTCGCCCTTGGACAGACGCCGCCGCGCGTCTCTGGGGACTCGCGGCGGCGTCCGACTTCCCGTCGGCTGAGAGACGGGGCGAGGGGAGTCTGCGCCGATGACCGACTTCTTGTCCAGGGTTTGTCCAAGGTTTGTGCTCTAGGCTCCCGTCATGTACTCGGTGGCACACGCGGCCCGACTCACCGGCATCCCGTCGGAGACGCTGCGGATGTGGGAGCGCCGCTACCGGGTCGTCGAACCGGCCCGCACCGACGCCGGCTACCGGCTGTACGACGACAACGCGCTGCGTCGGCTGGCGGCGATGAAGGCCCTCGTCGCCGCGGGCTGGTCACCCCGGCTGGCCGCCCAGCAGGTCACCTCGGGCAGCCTCGACGGCGACCGTCCGTCGAGCGGCGCGGACCGGCACCCACCAGGCCCGCTCAACCTGCTGGCGGAGCTCGCGGAGGAGTTCGACCCCGTGCGTCTGGAGTCCGAGCTCGGCCGGGTCTTCGCCTCGCTCCCCTTCGAGGACCTCGTCGACGACTGGCTGATGCCGTCGCTGGTGCGGCTCGGTGAGGCCTGGCAGGCCGGCACCGTCTCGGTCGCGGGGGAGCACTTCGTCTCCGCCGGGGTGCACCGGCACCTCGCGCAGCTCATGGAGGGGGCCGAGCCGGCCGCCGGAGCACCGCGGGTGATGGTCGGGATGGCCCAGGGCTCTCGGCACGAGCTGGGGGTGCTGAGCTTGGCCGCCCTGCTCCGGCGCGCGGGCGTCGAGGTGCTCTACGTCGGAGCCGACCTACCGTCGGAGAGCTGGGCCGTCGCCGCGCCCTCGGTCGGGGTGGACCACGTGGTGCTCGGCGTACCGACCGCCGAGGACCTGCCGGGGGCACGTGACGTCGTCGCCGCGCTGGCCGCGGCGGCGCCGGCCATCATCGTCCACGTCGGCGGTGGTGCGCAGCAGCTGGTCGGCGCACCCGCGCACGCCCTCGGACACCGCCTGGTCGACGCTGCCCGCTGGCTGGCCGGCGCCGCAGCTACTGAGCCGAGCGCACCCGGATCCCCGACAGCGGCACGGTGACGGCCCCCGACGGGTCGGTGAAGAAGTCGTTGCCCTTGTCGTCCACGACGATGAAGGCCGGGAAGTCCTCGACCTGGATCTTCCAGACGGCTTCCATGCCGAGCTCGGGATACTCCAGCACCTCCACCGACCTGATGCAGTCCTGCGCCAGCCGAGCGGCCGGACCGCCGATCGAGCCGAGGTAGAAGCCACCGTGGGTGGCGCACGCGTCGGTCACCTGCTTGCTGCGGTTGCCCTTGGCGAGCATCACCATCGACCCTCCGGCCGCCTGGAACTGCTCGACGTAGGAGTCCATCCGGCCGGCCGTGGTCGGGCCGAACGAGCCTGAGGCGTAGCCCGCGGGCGTCTTCGCCGGGCCGGCGTAGTAGACCGCCATGTCCTTGAGGTACGCCGGCATCTCGGCCCCGGAGTCGAGCAGGTCCTTGATCTTGGCGTGCGCGATGTCGCGAGCCACCACGAGCGGGCCGGTGAGCGACAGCCGGGTCTTCACGGGGTACTTCGTCAGCTCGGCCAGGATCTCGGCCATCGGCCGGTTCAGGTCGACGTGCACCACGTCGTCGTCCAGGTGCTCGTCGGTGGTGTCGGGCAGGTACGACGCGGGGTCGGTCTCGAGCTGCTCGAGGAAGACACCTTCCGGCGTGATCTTGCCGAGCGCCTGCCGGTCCGCCGAGCAGGACACCGCGATCGCGACCGGGCACGAGGCGCCGTGCCGCGGCAGCCGGACCACCCGCACGTCGTGGCAGAAGTACTTGCCGCCGAACTGGGCGCCGATGCCGAAACCTTGAGTGAGCTTGAAGACCTCCTCCTCCAGCTCGAGGTCGCGGAACCCGTGCGCTGACAGGGATCCCGACGTCGGCAGGTGGTCGAGGTAGTGGGCCGAGGCGTACTTCGCGGTCTTCAGCGCGAACTCCGCGCTGGTGCCGCCGATCACCACCGCCAGGTGGTACGGCGGGCAGGCGGCGGTGCCGAGCGAGCGGATCTTCTCGTCGAGGAAGCTCAGCATCCGCGTCGGGTTCAGCACCGCCTTCGTCTCCTGGTAGAGGAAGGACTTGTTGGCCGAGCCGCCGCCCTTGGCCATGAACAGGAACTTGTACTCCGGCACGCTCCTGCCATCGACGGAGTGGTCGGGGGTCGAGTACAGCTCGATCTGCGCCGGCAGGTTGGTGCCGGTGTTCTTCTCCTCCCACATCGTCAGCGGCGCGAGCTGGGAGTAGCGCAGGTTGAGCTTGGTGTAGGCGTCGTACACACCCTGGCTGATCGCCTCGCCGTCGTCGGCGCCGGTGAGCACCCCCTCGGACTTCTTGCCCATCACGATCGCGGTGCCGGTGTCCTGACACATCGGCAGCACGCCCCCGGCGGAGATGTTGACGTTCTTGAGCAGGTCGAGGGCGACGAAACGGTCGTTGGCGCTCGACTCCGGGTCGTCGATGATCCGCCGCAGCTGCCGCAGGTGCGCCGGCCGCAGGTAGTGGGCGATGTCGTGCATCGCCTCGGCGGTCAGCCGGCGCAGCGCCGAGGGCTCGACCCTGAGGAAGGTGCGACCCTCGGCCTCGAACGTCGAGACGCCCTCGGCGGTGACCAACCGGTACGGCGTGTCGTCGGCGCCGATCGGCAGCAGGTCGGAGTAGTGGTAGTCGGGCTGGACGTCACTCACACCGGCAGGCTAGTCCCGGTCGGTGCAGGTCTCGTCACTGGCCGAGCTGAGGGTCGCTGGTGCCGACCCGACCGTTCTCGAACCGTCCGGCCAAAGCGCGCTTGGCGTGCGGGTGCTCCTTCAGCGTGACGACCACGTCGTACCAGCCGTGGGTGTGGCCCAGCGGGATCCGCACGGTGCGGGTGTTCTTCGGCCGCACCTGGACCAACCGGTCGCGGCCGTAGGCGTCGGCGACCTTGGCGTGCACCGCGTCGGCGGACTTGTTGTGCAGGCGGAGCACCAGATGCCCGTCGCGCTTGGACGCGTGCACCTCGAGCAGGGGCTGGGTCGTGCTGCCCGCGAACCGGCGGTAGAAACCGTTCGGTCCGTGGAAGCTCACGTCGTACCGGCCGTGCGCGGCGAGCTTCGGCGTGAGCGTGCGGCCGGCGCCGACGGTGTAGCTGAACGGCGCGCCCTTGACGTTGTTCGACCGCGCCTGGAGCTGGGCGCCGAGGCGGCCGCGGTTGGCGACGGAGAACTCCAGCTTGTCGGCGGTGACGTGCAGCTCGACGTCGAGGTGGTAGCCGAGGGACCGGGCCGGACGCACGCCCGGCTCCTGCTTCGGCACCCGCTGCTTCGCCGGCGGGACCGGGACGACAGACCCGTGCCGCAGCTTGTCCGGCGGCAGGTAGGCGTCAGTGCTCGGCAGCCCGGCCGGCGGTGGGGCCGGGGTGGTGGAGAAGTCGAACGCGGAGGTGAGGTCGCCACACACGGCGCGTCGCCACGGCGTGATGTTCGGCTCGTGCACCCCGAAGCGCTGCTCCAGGAACCGGATGATCGAGGTGTGGTCGAAGGTCTCCGAGCAGACCCAGCCGCCGGTGCTCCACGGCGAGATCACCGTCATCGGCACCCGGAACCCGAGCCCGTAGGGGCCGGGGGTGCCGAGGTCGCCGGTGTAGAGCTCGTTGGTGAGAGGCACCGTCGAGGCACCCTTGAGCGTCCCGACGTTCGGGTACGGCGGGACCACGTGGTCGAAGAAGCCGTCGTTCTCGTCGTAGGTCAGGAACAGCGCGGTCTTGGCCCAGACAGCGGGGTTGCTGGTGAGGGCGTCGAGCACCTTCGAGACGTACCAGGCGCCGAAGTTGGCCGGGAAGTTCGGGTGCTCGCTGAACGCCTCGGGTGCCACGATCCAGGAGACCTGGGGCAGGGTGCCGCCCTGCACGTCGGCGGCGAGCTGGTCGAAGAACGCAAGCTCCTGGCCCGGGGGGTTCGTCGTCACGTTCGTGGCGTTGAAGGCCTTGTCGTGAAGCGGCTGCCCGGCCGGAGAGCTCTGGTAGTTCCCGAAGCGCAGCAGCGCGTTGTCGCCGAAGTTGCCGGTGTACGGCCCGCCGATGCTCCAGCCCCAGAGGTGCTGGGCGTCGAGGCCGGCGCCGGCGTCCTGGTAGACCTTCCAGCTGACGCCGGCGTCCTGCAGCCGCTCGGGGTAGGTCCGCCAGTTGTAGACCGGCGTGACATTGGTGTGGATCTGGGGTCCGCCGCCCTTGCCGTCGTTGCCGGTCCAGCCGCTCCACAGGTATGCACGGTTCGGGTCGGTCGGGCCGATCACGCTGCAGTGGAAGGCGTCGCACACGGTGAAGGCGTCGGCCAGCGCGTAGTGGAACGGGATGTCGCCGCGCTCCAGGTGGGCCATGGTCGCCGGCGTCTGCTTGGCCGGCACCCACCCGTCGTAGTTGCCGTCGGCGAACGCCGCGTGCTGGCTGTCCCACTCGTGGTCGACGTCCTGGAGGAACTGCAGGCCGAGGTTGTCCAGGTCGGGCCGGAACGGCAGCACCTCGTCCTTGAGCTTCTTGCCGGCGGGCTGCCGCCAGACCGGCTTGCCGTTGCGCAGCACCGCCGGGTGCGGGTCGCCGTACCCACGCACCCCGCGCATGGTGCCGAAGTAGTGGTCGAAGGAGCGGTTCTCCTGCATCAGCACGACCACGTGCTCGACGTCGTTGAGGGAGCCGGTGGCCCGGAACGCCGGGATCGACGCGGCGCGCGCGATCGAAGGGGTGAGCACCGAGAGCGCGGCGCTCCCGCCTGCGAGCTGCAGGAATCTACGGCGGTCGACCTCGGGCATGGAGCACTCCTTGAAGTGAGGCAAGGCCCGGATCCTCGCAGATGGCCCCTAGTCTCGACCACCGTGAGCTCGTATGCACTCCTCGTGTCGCCCTCGGCCAACCGCGTCTACGCGCAGAGTGCCGCTGCGCTGACCGTGGCCGAGCTCGCGGTGCTGGACGAGACGGTGCTGTCGGCCCGGCTCTCCGACGTCCGCCTCGAGTCGATCGCGGGCGTGGGGTACGTGACCTTCGAGGGCGAGCTCGACGAGCGCGGCCTGGGGTACGTCGCCAACGTCTCCACGGCGCTCGCGCTGTTCGAGCGGAGTGGCCGTGGGTCGAGCGACGTCGAGGCGCTCCGGCCGGTCGAGCTGCACCGGCTCGACTGCCTCGACGACGACCTGCTGACGATCCTGAAGTACCAGGGCAAGACCAACGAGCTGTTCACCAAGCTGCTCCTCAATGTCACCGTCGCCGCCTCAGCCAGTGCCGACCGGATGCTCACCGGCCGGCTCCGGATCCTCGACCCGCTCTGCGGCCGGGGAACCACCCTCAACCAGGCGCTGATGTACGGCTGGCATGCCGCCGGGGTCGACGTCGACGAGCGCGACGTCGAGGCGTACGCCGCGTTCCTGCCGCGCTGGCTGAAGGACAAGCGGCTCAAGCACACAGCCGGCACCAGCCGGCTCCGCCGGGACGGGCGCACCCTGGGCCGGCGGTTCGACGCCGAGCTCGCCGTCGACAAGCAGGCGTGGGCGGCCGGGGACACGTTCAGCGTCAGCGTCGCGCACGCCGACACCCTGGCGGTGCCGTCGATCTTCCGGGCCGCCGGCTTCGACGCGGTCGTCACCGATGCGCCGTACGGCGTGCAGCACGGCAGTCGCTCGGCCGGTGGGCTGCAGCGCAGCCCGCTCGACCTGCTGGCCGCGGCGCTGCCGGGCTGGGCCGCCGTGCTGCGTCCGGGCGGCTCGATCGGGATCGCGGTCAACGTGCGCACCAGCCCGCGCGCGGACACCCTGGCCGTGCTCGCCGAGGCCGGCCTCGAGCCGGTCGACACCCCCGCCTACCACGGCTTCGAGCATCGCGTCGACCAGGCGATCGTGCGCGACCTCGTGGTCGCCACCAAGGCGCGCGACGTCGTGGCCGAACCCGATTAGGCTGGCGCCATGGACACGCCGGACCCCTCCCAGCTGCGGATCTCCGACCAGGACCGTCACCAGGTGGCCGAGGTCCTGCGCGAGGCCGCGGGTGAGGGACGCATCGACCTGGACGAGCTCGACCAGCGGCTCGACGCGACGTTCGCCGCGCGCACCTACGCCGACCTGGTCCCGATCACCCTCGACCTACCGGCCACGCAGAGCGCCAACCTGCCGAGCCGCGCGGCCGCGGCGATGCCGTCCCCGGTGGTGCCCGGACCCGCAGAGGAGCGACACCTCGCCATTCTCGGCGGATTCGACCGCAAGGGCGTGTGGGTGGTGCCGCAGCACCTCTACGTGGTGGCCTTCATGGGCGGCGCTGACCTCGACCTGCGGCAGGCCCAGTTCGCCGCGCGCGAGGTGACCATCACGATCAACGCGATCATGGGTGGCGCGGACATCAAGGTGAACCCGCAGACCCACGTGATCATGGAGGGCGTCGGGATCATGGGCGGCTATTCCGGCCCTTCGGACAAGGTCCCGGCCGAGCTGGACGCGAACAGCCCGACCGTCCGCATCAAGGGCTTCGCCCTCATGGGCGGGGTGAGCGTGACGCGCAAGCCCGCGCCGGGGGTCCGGCGCGGGCTCAGGCGAGGCTCCGACTAGCTGACGCCTTCCTGCTCCGCAGGGGACGCGACCGCGTTCTGCTCCTCGCCGACGGCCTCGGTCGAGGTGTCGTCCGGGACGGTGCCGGCGTTCGAGGTGTCGAGGGTGAGGTTCTCGCCCGTCGACGGGTCGAAGAGGTGCATCTTCGAGGAGTCGACGAAGATCTCCGCCTCGTCGCCCTCGGCGATCCGGCTCGAACCGTCGAGACCGATCACCAGCTGGGTCCGCATGGACTCGCCGTCGAGATCGCGCTCCAGCTGGGTCAGCTGCTCCTGCACCTCCGGCGGAGCCTCGAACGGGATGTAGGCGTAGGCCTCGTTGCCCAGCCACTCGACCACGTCGACCTTGGCCTTGAACGTCGAGCCCTGGACCCGGCTGGAGTCCATCACCGAGGCGTCCTCGAAGTGCTCGGGGCGGATGCCGGCGATGAGAAGGCCCTTGCCCTGGGCCTTCGAGGCCTTGTCTTCGGGGATCGTGACCGTGCCGAACGGCAGCTTCACCTGGTTGCCCTCGACCGTTGCCGGCAGGAAGTTCATCGGCGGGCTGCCGATGAAGCCGGCGACGAACAGGTTGCCGGGGTTGGTGTAGAGCTCGCGAGGCGTCGCCAGCTGCTGCAGCACTCCCCGTCGCAACACGGCGACCCGGTCACCGAGCGTCATCGCCTCGGTCTGGTCGTGGGTGACGTACACAGTCGTGATGCCGAGCCGGCGCTGAAGCCGGGCGATCTCGGTGCGCATCTGGCCGCGCAGCTTGGCGTCGAGGTTCGACAGTGGCTCGTCAAACAGGAACGCCTCGGCATCGCGCACGATGGCCCGGCCCATCGCAACGCGCTGGCGCTGGCCACCGGACAGGTTGCCCGGCTTGCGTTGGAGGTGCTCGTCGAGCTCCAGGGTCTTCGAGGCGTCGCGCACCTTGCGGTCCACCTCGTCGTTGGAGGCACCGGCCAGGCGGAGTGGGAAGGCGATGTTCTCGTAGACGGTCAGGTGGGGGTAGAGCGCGTAGTTCTGGAACACCATGGCGAGGTTGCGGTCGCGCGGGGCCAGGTCGTTGACCACCTTCCCGCCGATCACCATCTCGCCGGAGGTGATGTCCTCGAGCCCGACGATCATGCGCAGCAGTGTCGACTTCCCGCAGCCGGAGGGCCCGACGAGGATCATGAACTCCCCGTCGGCGACGTCGATGGAGACGTCGTTCACTGCGGGGAATCCGTCGCCGTACTCCTTGACGATGTTCTTCATCTCGATGGCAGCCATTGGATCAACCCTTCACTGCGCCGGAGGTGAGACCGGCAACGATTCTGCGCTGGAACAACAGGACGATGATGACGACGGGAATGGTGACGATGACCGACGCTGCGGCGAGCTGGGAGTACGGCGGGTTGAACGGGTCAGGACCCACGAAGAACGACATCTGCGCCGGCACCGTCCGTGAGGCGGTCGTGGACGTCAATGAGATGGCGAGCACGAACTCGTTCCACGCGAAGAAGAACGTCAGGATCGCCGCGGTGAAGACGCCGGGGGCCGCGAGCGGGACGATCACCTTCCGGAAGGCCTGCCACGAGGTGGCGCCGTCCACCTGCGCGGCCTGCTCCATCTCCCACGGGATCTCGCGGAAGAACGCCGACAGGGTCCAGATCGCCAACGGCAGGGTGAACGACATGTAGGGGATGATCAGGCCCGCCCAGGTGTTGAACAGGCCGAGGTTCCGCCACAGGTCGAACAGGGGCCCGACCAGCGCCACCACCGGGAACATCGCGATCGCGAGGGCCACCGACAGGACCACCCGCTTGCCCTTGAAGTCGAGCCGCGCGATCGCGTACGCCGCGAGGGTCGCGAAGATGACCGCCAGGAAGGTGGAGATGAACGCGATCCCGAACGAGTTGCGCAGGGCCAGCAGGAAGTCGTGGCCCGCCGGGTTGTTGTAGTCCAGCAACGCCTTGTAGTTGTCGATGGTCGCGTTCTTCGGCAGGAACTGGGGACTGCCGACGGTGGTCTCCGCGATGGACTTGAAGGACAGAGAGAGGATCCAGGCCACGGGCAGCAGGCACCAGACCAGAATCGCGATGAAACCGGCCCAGTGGAGGGGCCCCATCTTCTGACGCATCAGCCTTCACCCCTCGCCGACGCCAGGTCCACGCGGAACAGCTTGACGATGCTGAACGCCAGCAGCAGAACCGCCGCGAAAAGCAGCACCGACAGCGCCGACCCCAGGCCGAGCTGCATCTGTTCGATGACCTGTCGATAGGTGAGGAACGACGAGGACTCGGTGTCCTGGGCCCCCTTGGTCATGATGTAGATGTTGTCGAAGATCCGGAACGCGTCGAGGGCCCGGAACAGCACCGCGACCATGATCGCGGCTCGCATGTTCGGCAGGATCACCTTGTAGAGGCGTTGCCACCAGGTAGCGCCGTCGACCTGAGCGGCCTCGAGCATGTCGTCGGAGATCTGCGACAGGCCGGCGAGCAGCAGCAGCGCCATGAACGGCGTGGTCTTCCAGATCTCCGCGACCATGATCGCGAACATCGCGGGCCAGTGCGATCCGAACCAGTTGGTGTCCATGCTGACCCATGGCAGCCACTGGAACCAGTCGTTGATGAACCCGTTGTTGATGCTGAAGGCGAACTGCCAGGCGAACGCGGAGACGACCGTGACGATGCCGTAGGGGATCAGGATCGCGGTGCGCATCAGGCCGCGCCCGATGATGATCCGGTGCATCACCATGGCGAATGCGAAGCCGATCACCAGCTCGACCGCCACCGTGACGACCATGATGAGCACGGTGTTCCAGGTGTCCTTCCAGAACAACGAGTCGGTCAGCACCGTGCCGTAGTTGCTGAGACCGACGAACTCCTTCGCGTTGGGGTCGGTCAGCCGGTACCGGAACAACGAGAGGTACAGGGCCTGGAACATCGGGTAGGCCGTGACGACGAGCATCACGACGACGGCCGGAGCCACCAGCCTTCGCCCCAGCCGGTTCTCGGCCGCAGCGCGGTCGCTGAGCTGTGCGCGTCTACGCGCGACCGGCTTGGCGGCCGGCGCTTCGGTGACGGTCGTCATAGCAGTGTCTTCCCGTCTAGTACCTGTCGCATGAAGTCTGCGGACTTTTGGGGGGTGCTCTGGTTCACCGAGGCGGGTGGGTGCCAAGTGGACAGCAGCGCGCCGGAGATGTCACTCCAGTACGGCGTGACCGATCGCGGGGCAGCAGCATCAACGCTCTGCTGGAAGAGGGTCAGCAGGGCAGGTGGGTAGAGCTTCTGGAGCGGCGGGTACTGGTATCCCGCCGGGCTCGCCGGCATGTTGCCCGTGAGCTCGGCGTTGACGCCCTGGTTCTTCGGGCTGACCAGACATTGGGCGGCCTTGAGGGCGTCGTCCACGTGACCCGAGTAGGCACTGACCCCGATGCCGATGCCGCCGTACGGGGGCTTGGACGGGTCGCCGGCCACGGTCTGCGGGTACCGCGTGTAGCCGATGTCCTTGGCGACTTCCGGCTGCGTCGAGTCGTAGTTGTGATAGATGTACGTCCAGTTCACCATGAACGCCCCTTGGGGGGAGCCGAACGTCGACCCGGCGGTGCCCTCGTTCGACACCGACAGGTCCGGCGGCGCGGCCTTGGAGTGCGACAGCTTGTTGATGACTCCGGCCGCCTCGTCGCCCGCTTTCGAGTTCACGTCGATCGTCGCGTCGGCCCCCTTGTGCGCGTCGGAGATGATCTGTCCTCCGGCGCCCGAGATGAGGGCGTTGATCCAGACGGAGTAGCCCTCGTACTTGTTGGCCTGCACCGCGACAGTGCCTCCGTTGTCTGACGCGTCCGTGATGATCTGGTCCCACGTGACCGGCTGGTTCATGTCGATGCCGGTCTTGTCCACGAAGGACTTGCGGTACCACAGGACCTGGGTGTTGGACCAGAACGGGAAGACCACGAGCTTGTCGTTCCAGGTGCCGGCCGCGACGGCACCCTTGAAGGACTGCTGCTGGAGCTGGCTCTGCACGTCCTGCGGGATGGGTGCCAGGAAGCCGGCGTTGGACATCTCTGCCGTGAAGGGCGGATCCAGGCTCATCAGGTCGATGCCGGAGTCGTGTGCGGCGAGCCGTCGGGACAGCTGGACCCGCTGCTGGGTGGCGTCCTGCGGCAGCACCTGGACATCGATCTTGTACTGGTCCGTACTGCAGTTCTTCGCGACGGCGGCCTGGCCGCCGTTGTCGGGGTTGATGTACCAGGTCAACGTCGGCACGCCGCCCGAGCTGCCACACGCGGTGAGGACTCCTGCTGCCAGGCTCAGGGCAGCGAGCGAGCCCAGGACGCGACGTCGGGGTACGGAGAGAGCCGCCTCCCGAGATCGCTTGGGGACAGACATGACGCGCTCCCTCCACGAAAGTGAACTGCCTCACATGTAGTCCCATTCCTGGGCGCTGGCAAGGCCTTGACCGTCTTCAGCGGGTGTGTCGAGCGCTATCGGGGCTCTCAGGGATGCACATTCGTGACCTCGGCCGCTACTGTGAGCGCTCTCACTTCACTACGGATCGTCCGGCACGTACCTGCCGGTGAAGGAGCTTCACATGGCATCAGTCACGTTCGAGAAGGCCCAGCGCTGGTATCCCGGCGCCGACGTCGCGGCAGTCCCCGGACTCGACCTCGAGATCCAGGACGGGGAGTTCATGGTCCTCGTCGGACCGTCCGGGTGTGGCAAGTCCACCTCCCTGCGGATGCTCGCCGGCCTCGAGGAGGTCGACTCGGGTCGGGTGCTCATCGGCGACCGCGACGTCACCGACGTACCCCCCAAGGACCGAGATATCGCGATGGTCTTCCAGAACTACGCGCTGTATCCCCACATGAGCGTCGCGGAGAACATGGGCTTCGCGCTCAAGATGGGCAAGGTGTCGTCGACCGAGCGCGACCGGCGCGTCAACGAGGCGGCTCATCTGCTGGGGCTGGAGCAGCTCCTCGAGCGCAAGCCCAAGGCCCTCTCCGGTGGTCAACGCCAGCGTGTGGCGATGGGGCGCGCGATCGTGCGCAACCCGCAGGTGTTCTGCATGGACGAGCCGCTGTCCAACCTCGACGCCAAGATGCGGGTCCAGACCCGCACCGACATCGCGAAGCTCCAGTCGGACCTCGGGGTCACCACCGTGTACGTGACCCACGACCAGGTGGAGGCGATGACCATGGGCCACCGGGTGGCGGTGATGAAGCTCGGCGAGATCCAGCAGGTCGACATCCCGCTGAAGCTCTATGACAAGCCGGTCAACCTGTTCGTGGCCGGCTTCATCGGCTCACCGCAGATGAACCTGATCGAGGCCCAGGCAGTCGACGGCAAGGCCCGGATCGGCGGGTACGACGTACCGGTCGACGCGGTCTCGCAGAGCCGGATGCGCGGCAAGGTCACCATCGGTGTGCGGCCCGAGGCCTGGCGCCTGGTGTCCGCGGAGGACGGTGGCCTGCCGATCGACGTGACCGTGGTCGAGGAGCTCGGCGCCGACGGCTTCGTCTACGGCACCTGTGACGTCGAGGGGACTCCGGCTCACGTGATCGTCCGGGTCACCGCGCGCGGCACCGTCAAGCAGGGCGACCGGATCCACGTGACCACCGACCCGCGCCAGGTGCACGTGTTCGACACCGAGTCCGGGGAGCGCCTCTCCGACTGACGCGGGCTCAGGCCCGGGCGGCGGTGCGGGCGATCGCCTCGACGAGCGTCTCGTAGAGCTCGGGCGGGAGGTCGTGCCCCATCCCCTCGACGAGCAGCAGCTCGGCGCCGGGGATGGCGGCCGCTGTCGCGCGCCCGCCCGACGCATGCACCATCTTGTCGGCCAGGCCGTGCACCACCAGGGTCGGCACCGCGAGCCGGTGCAGGGCCGGGGACCGGTTGGGCTGGGTCAGGATCGCCATCATCTGCCGGAGTGCGCCCATGGCCGACAGCCCACGGTCGTAGGCCTGGCCCGCCAGCGCCCGGGTCTCCTCCTCGTGGCGTGGGAAACCCGGCGAGCCGATCATCCGCCACATCTGCACGCTGCTCTCGGCGTACGCCTCACGGCCGGGCTTGATCGGGCGGAGCATGGCGGGCAGCAGCCGCGGGTTCTGCCAGCCGACCGAGCGCTTGCCGGTGGTGGACATGATGCTCGTCAGCGAGCGCACCCGAGCGGGCTGGTCGATCGCCATCGTCTGCACGATCATCCCGCCCATCGACACGCCGACGATGTGGGCCGAGGCGATCCCGAGGTGGTCCAGCAGGCCGAAGGCGTCGTCGGCCAGGTCGCGCAGGGAGTACGGCGCGCGCGTCCGGCGCCCGGCGAAGGCCTCGACCAGCATCCGGCGGGTGACCCTTCCCTGGGCCCGCGACGAGCGCCCGACGTCGCGGTTGTCGAACCGGATCACGTAGTAGCCGCGGCGCGCGAGGATCGTGCAGAAGTCGGGATCCCAGAAGGTCATCTGGGTGGCGAGGCCCATCACCAGCAGCAGCGGCTCGTCGTCAGGGTCGCCGAAGGTCTGGTAGCACAGCACCATCCCCGACGAGACCGGCGCGAACAGCTCCGGTGAGACGACGATCTCGGGGACCTCGGGGGCGGGGGAGCCAGCACTCACATACCCACCGTATCCGAACGGCTGGAGGCGAAACCCGGCTCCTGGCCCGTGAGGGTGACGCGGAGCGGGCGCCCGAGGTCGTAGCGTCGATCCTCGTGGCCACCTTGCTGGGTCGGTACAACGTCGCCGACTTCCTCCTGCCGGAGGGATATGCGCCGCCGCGCGCTGCGGCCGTGCTGCGCGAGGCGAGCGTGGTCGCCGAGGCCGGCCGGCTGGCCTGGTCACGACTCGGCGGCAAGGTCGCTGACCATCGCCCGTACGCCGGTCACGGCGCGGTCCGCGACCTCGACCCGGTGGTGCTGGTGCCCGGCTTCCTGGCCGGCGACGCCAGTCTCGCCCTGATGGCCCATGCTCTGAGGGAGTCCGGGCACCGCACCTACCGCTCCCATATCCGTGCGAACGTCGGCTGCACCGTGCAGGCCGCCGACGAGCTCGAGTCGCGGATCGCCTCGATCGCGGCCCGGCGGGGTCGCCGGGTCCGGATCGTGGGCCACAGCCTCGGCGGGATGCTCGCGCGCGGGCTCGCCGTACGCCGTCCCGACCTGGTCTCCGGCATCGTCACCCTGGGCAGCCCGATGCTCGCTCCCGGCGCCCACCACGCCAGCCTGACCCGGAGCCTCGACGCGCTGGTGCGGCTGAGCCGCGCCGGCGTCCCCGGCCTGATGGCGCTGGACTGCATCGCGGGCGACTGCGCCCGGACCAGCTTCGACGAGAGCCGGGCACCGTTGCCGCCGGAGGTGGTCTTCACCGCGGTCTACTCCCGCCGCGACGGCATCGTCGACTGGCGGGCCTGCATCGACCCGCTCGCCACCCCGGTGGAGGTGCGTTCCTCGCACCTCGGCATGGCCGTGGACCCGACCGTGGTCGGCGCCGTGCGCGCCGCCCTGTCAGATCGCCGAGATGGCGTCTAGCTTCTCGAACTGGTGCTCGCTGGTGACCAGGCGGACGGTGCCGCTACGCGAGCGCATCACCAGCGACTGCGAGGTCGCGCCGTGGGCCCGGAAGTGCACGCCCTTCATCAGCTCGCCGTCGGTGATCCCGCTGGCCACGAAGAAGCAGTCGTCCCCGGTCACCAGGTCGTCGGTCATCAGCAGGTGGTCGGGGTCGAGGTCGTGGCCGGCGTCGAGGGCGCGCTGCCGCTCCTCGTCGTCCTTGGGCCAGAGTCGGCCCTGGATCACCCCGCCCACGCACTTCATGGCGCAGGCGGCGATGATCCCCTCGGGGGTGCCGCCGATGCCGAGGAGGAGGTCGATACCGGTCTCGGGGCGGGCGGCCATGATCGCCCCGGCCACGTCGCCGTCCACGATGAACTTGATCCGGGCGCCGGTCGCGCGCACCTCGTCGGCGAGCTTCTCGTGGCGCGGCCGGTCGAGCATCACCACGGTCACGTCCTCGGGGCGCTCGCCCTTGGCCTTGGCGACGGCGTTGATGTTCTCGGCCACCGGGTTGCGGAGGTCGACGACGTGGGCGGCCTCGGGACCGGTGACCAGCTTCTCCATGTAGAACACGGCCGACGGGTCGTACATCGACCCGCGCGGCGCCACGGCGAGCACCGAGACGGCGTTGTTCATGCCCTTGGCTGCCAGCGTGGTGCCGTCGATCGGATCCACGGCGACGTCGCATTCCGGGCCGGTTCCGTCGCCGACCTCCTCGCCGTTGTAGAGCATCGGGGCGTTGTCCTTCTCGCCCTCGCCGATCACGACGACGCCGCGCATCTGCACCGTCGAGATCATCGACCGCATCGCGTCGACGGCGACGCCGTCGGCGCCCTCCTTGTCACCGCGACCCACCCAGCGAGCCGCTGCCAGAGCGGCCGCCTCGGTCACCCGGACCAGCTCGAGAGCCAGGTTGCGGTCCGGCGAGTCGGGCGCAGGTTCCAGGCTCGCGTCGGCAGCAGTCATGGGGCCGATGCTAGCGGCCGGGCCCCTTGCGCCGGACGCCGATGGTCACGGCGCCCCGAAGCCGTTCTGCCGGAGCACCTGCTGGCCCGCCGAGCTTGTCACCAGGTTGATGAACTGGTTGCTGAGTGAGGTGTTCTTGGACTGGGTCAGGGTCACGATCTGGTAGGTCGCCGTGCCCTTGGTGGCGAACGTCGCCGGCGAGGTGAGCTGCACCTTCTGGGCGCTGTCCATGGCCTGGTTGTCGTTGGTGGTGAGCACGTCACCGGCGCCGCCACCGGCCGCCTGCTGCGCGAGGGTCGTCGACGGCCCGTAGGTGAACGTCACGGTCGATCCGGAGTTCTGGGCCTCGAACTGCTGGCCGAGCTGGGTGAACGCCTTCTTCAGCGAGGAGTCGGCCAGGACCGAGATGGAGCTGGGCGCGTTGCGCTGGCCACCCGGCCCCGTGGAGCTGTCGCTGCCGCCACACGCGGTGAGAGGGATCAGCGCGAGCAGGACGGGCAGCAGGGCGAGTCGATGCTTCACGAAGATCTTCACGGGTGCTCCAGGGCGGGTGCGGGTGGGCGTGACGCGGCGAGTATTCCGTACCGGGCAGGGTCGGCGCCTCGCCCCAGCCGGGTGAGGTCGGTCAGCTGGTCAGCCAGAGGGTGACGGCGGCCGCGAGCAGTGCCGGGGGAGTGAGTGCGAGCGAGACCCGGTGGTACGCCGCGCTGCCGGGCGCTGCGTCGTACCGGGTGAGGGTGCGGCGCCAGAGCAGGTTCGCCAGGGAGCCGGTCCAGGTCAGTCCGCTGCCGATGTTGAGGCCGAGCAGGGCGGCGAGGACCGCGGTGGTGCCGAGCGGCGCGACCAGGGGTACGAGCAGCAGCGTGGCAGAGAGGTTGGTCACGAGGTTGGCCAGCGCCGTGGCGATCACGGCGATCGCCAGGATCCCACCGAGCGAGAGGGAGCCCGGGATCAGGTGCCCCACCGCGTCACCCAGGAAGCCGGCCGACAGCCCGGCGACGACGACACCGAGGGAGAGCACCCAGATCGCGAAGCCCGGGTGGGCCGAGCGGACCAGGTCGCGGACCCCGAGCAGACCCTGCCCGTAGCCCCAGCCGGCGAGCACGAGGGCCGCCACCGCCGAGACCCACCAGGGCTGACCACCGAACGGCGAGACCGCGGCGAAGCCGACCAGCATCAGGCCCACGACCACGAGGGGAAACACAGGGACGGGTTCCAGTGGGGTGGCGTCCGGTCGGGGCTCGCCGGCCAGCTCGCGGCGGAACAGCAGCCGGAGGCCGACGTACTCCACGACGAGCACGACAGCCAGCACCGGCGCCATCGCGACCGCGAAGCCGACGAACGTCAGGTCGAGGTGGGGCAGCGCCAGCAGGTTGGTCAGGTTGGAGACCGGCAGCAGGAGCGAGGCGGAGTTGGCCATCCGCAGGCAGGCGTAGGTGCCGGGCTCGGTGGGCACCGAGCGGGCCAGGCCCGCGGCGAGCACGACCGGCGTCAGCAGGACCACGGTCGCATCGAGGCTCAGCACCGCGGTCACCACGGCTGCCAGGGCGAACACGCCGGTGAAGAGCAGGGCCGGCTTGCCGCCACTCCATCGGCCGACGCGCTGGGCGGCGGCGGTGAAGAGGCCTGCCCGGGCGCAGATGTCGGAGACCACGAGGATCGTCATCAGGAACGCCACGACCGGCGCGAGCGAGGTGAGGGCGGAGCGGACCTCGGCCGAGGTCAGCAGACCGGTCGCCAGCGTGGCCAGGGCGCAGGCCAGGCCGACCAAGGCCTCGACCTTGCCCGACGGGTGCACGAAAGCCACGGTCAGCATGCCGGCGAGGGCGAGCACGACGACGACGTCGGACGGGGGCGGCACCCGCGAAGCCTAGGTGTAGCCCCACCTGTGAGGATGACCGGCGTGAGCGAGCAGCCCGGCCGCTACCAGCGGTCCCCGTCCGGCATGGTGGGTGCCCTGCTGGTGACGGTGCTGGTGATCCTCGGCTTCGTGGTGTTCCGGGCCTTCGTCCGGACCGACCCGGCTGTGAAGCCGCAGCACGTGGACTACCGCGCGGAGGTGCGGTTCGCCCAGCAGAGCGGGGCCCACCTCGTCTACCCGGCGGCCCTGCCGACCGGCTGGTACGCCACCCGCGTGGACTACACGCCCGGTACGCCGCCGACGCTGGGGATCTCGATGCTGACGCCGGCGACCGAGTTCGCCGGGTTCGAGCAGTCGGCGGTCTCGGCTCCCGACCTGCTCGCGAGGTACGTCGACGCCAACCCGACGGCGGGTGCCCCGGTGACCGTGGACAGCGGGATCGTCCGGCGCTGGTCCACCTGGACCGACTCCGGCGGCGACACCGCCCTGGTGGCGCCGTGGCACCACCAGACGCTGATGGTCTTCGGGTCGGCGAGCGAGGCGGAGCTCGAGACCCTCGCGGGCTCGCTGACCGACGAGCCGCTCTAGTCCTCCTCGAGCGCGGCGTCGAGCCGGCTCCTCGCGCCGTCGAGCCACTGCTGGCACAGGGTGGCGAGCTTCTCGCCGCGCTCCCACAGGGCCAGGCTCTCCTCGAGCGTGGTGCCGCCGGCCTCGAGCGAGCGCACCACCTCGATCAGCTCGGCGCGAGCCGCCTCGTAGCCCAGCTTCTCGTCGGGCCCTTGGTCAGCCATGGTCCTCCTCCGGGGTGGGTGCGGGCTCGACCGCGGACGTGGTCGCCAGGACCCGCCCGTCGGCCAGACGGATGCTCAGGTCGGCGCCCACCTCGGCCTGAGCAGTCGAGGCGAGGACCGACCCGTCGGCGGCCTGGACGACGGCGTACCCGCGCTGGAGGGTGGCCAACGGTGAGAGCGCCCGGGCGCGGGCGCGCTGATGGACGATGTCGTCGCCGGCGCGAGCGAGCGCGTGGGACAGCACGCGCCGGGACCGGTCGCGCAGGTCGCCGATCTCGATGCCGCGCGCGTCGAGCAGGGTGCGGGGGTCGGCGAGGACCGGCCGCGACCGCAGGTCGGCCAGCGCACGGGACTCGCGGTCGACCAGCTGCCGGACGAGGGCGCGGATCCGCTGGGTCGCCCAGTCGACGCCGCGCAGCTCCTCGGCCATGTCGGGGACCAGTTGCTTGGCCGCGTCGGTCGGCGTCGATGCCCGTACGTCGGCGACGAGGTCGAGCAGCGGCGTGTCGGGCTCGTGGCCGATCGCCGAGACCACGGGCGTGCGGGTGCCGGCCACCGCGCGGACCAGCGCCTCGTCGCTGAAGGGCAGCAGGTCCTCGACCGAGCCGCCGCCGCGGGCCACCACGATCACGTCGACATCGGGGTGACGGTCGAGGCGGGCCAGGGCGTCGATCACGTCGTTCGCCGCGCGGGAGCCCTGCATCGCGGCGTACGCCGTCTCGAAGGTGACGCCGGGCCACCTGCGTCGCGCGTTCTCGACGATGTCGCGCTCCGCCGCGGAGCCCTGGGCCGTGACCAGCCCGACGCAGCGCGGCAGGAACGGCAGGGTCTTCTTCAGCTCGGGGTTGAACAGCCCCTCGGCGGCCAGCAGCTGACGGCGCCGCTCGAGCCGGGCCAGGAGCTCGCCGAGGCCGACCATCCGGATCTCGCGGGCGACCAGGGAGAGCGTGCCGCGGTTGGCGTAGTAGTCGGGCTTGGCGTGGATCACCACGCTGGCGCCCTCGACCAACGGCGGGTTGAGGCTGTCGAAGAGGGTGCGCGCACAGGTCACCGGGATGGAGATGTCGCCTGCGGAGTCGCGCATCGTCATGAACACCGTGCCGAGCCCGGGCCGCCGGCTGATCTGCGCCATCTGTCCCTCGACCCACACCGGACCCAGCCGGCCGACCCAGCCCGAGATGGCCAGGGCGATCTGCCGCACCGGCGCGGGCGCCGCGAGCGAGGTCTCCAGGGCCATGGCCGCGAGCGTAGGCCCTGCCGCCGACTCGGGGTCGGAGGCCTGCGTCCGTAGACTCGGCCGCATGTCCGTCGATCTGGGAATGCCGAGCTCCGGGGTGCGCCTGGCCGCGCCGCGTGGCTACTGCGCCGGTGTTGACCGCGCGGTGATCACGGTCGAGAAGGCCCTCGACCTGTACGGCGCGCCGGTCTACGTGCGCAAGCAGATCGTGCACAACAAGCACGTCGTCTCCGACCTCGAGTCCCGTGGCGCGGTGTTCGTGGAGGAGCTCGACGAGGTGCCCGAGGGTGCCACCGTCGTCTTCTCCGCCCACGGTGTCTCACCGACCGTGCACGCGGAGGCTCAGCAGCGCGGGCTCAAGACGATCGACGCCACCTGCCCGCTGGTGACCAAGGTGCACCACGAGGCCAAGCGGTTCGCGGGCGACGACTACGACATCCTGCTGATCGGGCACGCCGGCCACGAGGAGGTCGAAGGCACCTCGGGCGAGGCGCCCGAGCACATCCAGCTGGTGCAGGGCCCCGGCGACGTCGACTCGATCGTGGTCCGCGACCCGTCCAAGGTCGCCTGGCTCTCCCAGACCACGCTGTCGGTCGACGAGACCCTCGAGACCGTCGACGCGATCCGCCAGCGCTTCCCGCAGCTGCTCGACCCGCCGAGCGACGACATCTGCTACGCCACCCAGAACCGCCAGCTCGCGGTCAAGGAGATCGCCCAGGACGCCGACCTGGTGATCGTGGTCGGCTCGGCCAACTCGTCCAACTCGGTCCGGCTCGCGGAGGTCGCCCTCGAGGCCGGCGCCAAGGCCGCCCACCGCGTCGACGACGCCGGCGAGATCGACGACGCCTGGCTCGAGGGCGTCGCCCACGTCAGCGTCACCTCGGGCGCCAGCGTGCCCGAGGCCCTGGTCGACGGCGTTCTCGCCTACCTCACCGAGCGTGGCTACCCCGACGCCGAGGCCGTGCACAGCGCCGAGGAGTCGCTCATCTTCGCGCTTCCCCCCGAGCTGCGGAAGGACCTACGCGCAGCAGGGAAGAGCTGACCCGTCGGTCGAGCTGGTCGAGACCACCGCCCGTCGGTCGAGCTGGTCGAGACCACCGCCCGTCGGTCGAGCTGGTCGAGACCACCGCCCGTCGGTCGAGCTGGTCGAGACCACCGCCCGTCGGTCGAGCTGGTCGAGACCACGGGGCTGAGGCCCTGCGCCTCTCACCGGGTTTCGACACGCAGTCACGACCTCGCAGGCTCGGTCGTGTGCTTGCTCAACCTGCCAGCACCCACGCCGGTCCCTCGTGCCTCGGGACTGGCTGTGCTGACAGGCCATACGACGTAGCGGTAGAGCAGGAAGTTCGCGACGACGCTGCCGCCCAGCGCGACCACCTTGGCGGCCATCAGCGGCACTGACACGACATCGTGCACCGCGTGGATCAGCAGCGGCTGGAGCAGCCACATGGTCGCGCCGTTCGACGCGACGAAGAGCACCGCCTGGCGCACGGTCACGCGGGAGGCGCCGAAGGTATGGCGGCCGTTGACCAGGAAGCTGAAGGTCATGCCCGCCGAGGTGGACACGAAGTTCGCGAGCGTGATCCCGAGCGGTGCGTTCAGCACCCAGAACAGGACGACGTCGATCGCGGTGTTGCAGATCCCGACGGCCAGGAACCGGGCGACGGTGCGCGAGATCATGCGCACGATCCGTCGGGGTCGATGGTCATACCGCTCACGGTGACATCCGGGCGTGCCTCATGAGAGAGGAATGGCAGAACTGGCGGGCAGTCGCAGAGGGTCATGACCCAGGAGTACGGCGACCACCTGCGGCCCGGCTGCGACGGACCTGTGAGCCCGCTGCGAGACGTCTCTAGACTCGGCGGGTGGCCCGCTACCTCGACGTTCATCCGGACAACCCCCAGCCCCGGCTCATCAAGCAGGTCGCCGATGCCGTGCGCGAGGACGACGCGCTGATCGCCTACCCGACCGACTCCGGCTATGCGCTCGGCACCCGGATGGGCAACCGTGAGGGACGCGAGCGGATCCTGGCCATCCGCGACCTCGACGAGAAGCACCACTTCACGCTGATGTGCTCCGACTTCGCCCAGCTGGGGCAGTTCGCCCAGATCTCGAACGCCGTCTTCCGGGCGATCCGCGCCGCAACGCCCGGCCCGTACACCTTCATCCTCCCGGCCACCGGCGAGGTGCCGCGGCGGCTGCTGCACCCGAAGAAGCGGACCGTCGGCGTGCGGATCCCCGACCACGCCGTCTGTCAGGCGCTGCTCACCGAGCTCGGCGAGCCGCTGGTGTCGAGCTCGCTGATCCTGCCCGGGGAGACGGAGCCCCGAGCGCTGGGCTGGGAGATCAAGGAGGAGCTCGACCACGCCGTCGACCTCGTCGTCGAGGCGGGCGAGACGCTGGCCGAGCCGACCACGGTCGTCGACTGGTCGGAGGGCTACCCGGAGATCGTCCGGCTCGGGGCCGGCGACGTCAGCCGCTTCGAGGAGTAGAGACTCAGCGCGCCGCGCCGGCTGAGATGCCGCGCTGACGGGCGAGCAGGGTGCCCAGGCACACGGCGTACCCGGCGAAGAGCGCGAAGCTGTGGTGCGCCAACCCGGAGATGACCGCCTGCACGAGTCCGTCGCGCGCGGCGCCGACGACCGCGGGGCCGTTGAGGGCGGCGAGGACCATCGTCGCGAACATCACCAGCGGAGGCAGCACCCCGACGGTGAAGAAGTCACGCGGGCGCACCATGAGGGCCGCGCCGAGGCAGACCAGCACGAACCACAGGTCGAAGAAGAGCCGCAGGTGCCCGACCATCAGCACCTCGACCGTTGCGACGCTGAGTACGACGGCGGTGGCCAGGGCGGCGACCTCGCTCCCGCGGGTGTCGCCGTCCCACCGTGGCCGGGTCTCGGCCCGAGCGGCGCTCACTCGTCGTCACCCTCCGCCCGGCGGTCGAGGTCGGCCTCGCGGACGGTGCACCGGTGCAGCTGCACCCGCGCGCGTACGTCGTGGCGCCGGGTGGGATGGGCGCGCGGAGCCCGTGGCGTGTGACGGTGCGCGCACAGCGGGAGACCAACGCGTGCTCTCGCATCAGGCCCGCCTGAGCTCGTCGAGGGGCTCACGGAGCCACCGTATGCTCGGCGACCTCCTCGTCGTCCGCGGCGCGCCGGGGCAGCGGATGCACCGAGCCGACCGCACGCACGGCCGTCTCGACCTGGTGGGGTGAGGCGAGGACGTCGTCGGTGGCGTCGAGCTCCTCGAAGCGACGAGCAGCGACCAGCACCCGAGACTCCCAGGACCCGACCGTCTGGTTGTAGGCGCCGACGGCGGTGTCGAGCGAGCGCCCCAGCTTGCCGAGGTGGGTGCCCATGGTGCGCAGCCGCTCGTGGAGGTCGCGACCGACCCGGTGGATCTCACGGGCCTGGTCGGCGAGCGCGGCGTGGCGCCAGCCGTGGGCGACCGTGCGGAGCAGAGCGATCAGGGTGGTCGGGCTGGCGAGCACGACGCCGCGCTCCGCGGCGTACTCGATGAGGGAGCCGTCGGCGTCGAGTCCGGCGGCCAGGAACGACTCGGCCGGCAGGAAGAGCACGACGAACTCCGGCGTCTCTGGCAGGGAGCGCCAGTAGCGCTTGGACCCCAGGAGCTCGATGTGGCCACGCAGCTGGCGGGCGTGCCGGGCCAGGTGCGCCTCGCGCTGGTCGGGGTCGTCGGTCGAGGTGGCGTCGAGGAACGCGTCGAGCGGCACCTTCGCATCGACCACGACGCTGCGCCCGCCGGCCAGCTCGACGACCAGGTCGGGTCGCTGGGCGCCATCGGCGAGCTGGACCTGCTCATGGAAGTCGCAGCGGTCGACGAGGCCGGCCAGCTCGACGGCCCGCCGCAGGTGCAGCTCACCCCAGCGGCCGCGGACCTGCGGCCGCCGTAGCGCGGTGGAGAGGCTCTGGGTCTCGCGGCGCAGGCCGTCGGTCGTGTGGCGCATGTCGAGCACCTGTTGGTGGAGCTGGCCCTGCCAGGTGGCGCGCGCGTGCTCGAAGTCCTGCAGCTGGTCGCTGAGCCGGTCGAGGCCCTGCATCACCTCGGCCTGGTCGACCATCCCCTGCCCCAGCCCCCCGACGTACGACGGTCGGGAGCGCGCCCAGAGCACGCCCACCAGCGCTCCCACCGCGAGCCCGACGACCAGCATCACCAGCTCCGACATCACGTTCATGGGGCCACGGTCCCAGGGACCACCGACAACACTGGTTACCGTGAGTCCCATGAGGCACAGGATGCGCGCGGGCGTGGTGGCGGCGGGGGCCTGTCTGCTCCTCTCGGGATGCTTCGGCTCCGGCTCGTCCGAGCCCACCGCGGACCCCACCCGCAGCCAGCCTCCGGCACCGACCGAGTCGCCGTCGGACAGCCCGACGAGTACGCCCACCAGCACGACGACCTCGGCACCGACCTCCGCGCCCACGTCCGGATCGACCACGGGCACCTCGACCGTGCTCCGGTTCAGCCCGAAGTCGAACGGCCGGCACTCCCACACCTGCTTCGCGATCAGCGGCAGCGACCCGGTCGACTACGTCTACTACCCGGTGATGGTCAAGGCGACCGCGCCGGTGACCCTCGACAGCGCGTCGGTGACGTACGCCGACGGGGTCCAGGTGGCGGGCTCCTGGGTCGCGCCCGCGGCCTCGACGGGCGGCACCGGGATGGTCGAGGGCTGGCCGGCTCCGGCGATCCTGGTCCAGGGCAGCAGCGTGCAGTGGAACAAGCGCGTCCCGGCCACCGGCGCGGCGCTCGACCCGGCCACCGGCTGGTACAACGTCTTCCTGCACCTGCGCGTCTACCCCGACGCGCTGCCGCTCCACACCGACGGTGTCGTCCTCACCTACCACCAGACCGGCAGCCCGCAGACGGTCACCTGGGTCGACCACCTCAGCTTCCAGACCAGCTGCTGACCCTCAGTCGAGGTCGACCACGACGGGTGCATGGTCGGAGGCACCCTGCCCGGCCCGCTCCTCGCGGTCGATGAACGCGCCGGTCACACGGCCGGCCAGCGACGGGGTCGCCAGCACGAAGTCGATCTTGAGGCCGCGGTCGCGCTCGAACCGCTGGCGGTAGTAGTCCCAGTAGGTGTAGCCCGGGGCGTGGGCGCGGGTCACCTCGGCGTACCCGTCGTCGAGGAAGGCCTGGAAGGCGGCCCGCTCCGGCGGCGTGACGTGGGTGGAGTTCTTGAACTGGGCCGGGTCGAAGACGTCGTCGTCCGTGGGGCAGATGTTCCAGTCGCCGACCAGGGCCGTCTCGCCGTCCATCCAGGCGCCGGCGGCCTCGCGGAGCCGGGCCAGCCAGTCGAGCTTGTAGACGTAGTGGGGGTCGTCGGGCTTACGGCCGTTGGGCACGTAGAGCGACCAGATCCGTATGCCGCCACAGGTCGCGCCGATCGCCCGCGACTCGGCGGCCAGCGGCTCGCCGTACCCCGGCATGCCGTCGAAGCCGACCGTGACGTCCTCGAGCCCGACCCGGCTGACGATCGCGACGCCGTTCCACTGGTTGGTGCCCGCAGCCGCCACGTCGTACCCCGCGGCCTGGAGGCCCATCAGCGGCAGCTGGTCCTCCCGGGCCTTGGTCTCCTGCAGCGCGAGTACGTCGATGTCGTGCCGCTGGAGGAGGGCCTCGACCCGTTCGATGCGGGAGCGGAGGGAGTTGACGTTCCACGTGGCGATCCGCATCCGCCCACCCTAAAGGCGCTCGTCGCAGGGGTGTCCATGCGGTGCGGATGGTCGTAGCACCACCGTCCGATGGTTTCTCCGACCGCGTTCACGGCACGGTAGTGACGTACCGAGAACCACCCCCAGACCTCCCCCCGAACTTCTCCCAAGGAGCACCTCATGAAGCGCATCACCTACCTCGCCGCCGCGGGAGCCCTCGCCGCCACCTCCGGCCTGGGCGCCTGGGCGGCCAACGCCGCCACCGACGACGCAGCGGCCCACGTGCACAGCACCGCCCATCGCCACGGCGCCGACGACCCGGCCGGCCACCACCGCCACCACGGTGCGGACGACCCGGCCGGCCACCACCGCCACCACGGTGCCGACGACCCGGCCGGCCACCACCGCAGCGCGGCGGCCAAGGCCTCCCTCAGCAGCAAGAGCGCCGTCACCGAGCCCGGTGACGACAACGGTGGCCAGGGCGAGCTCGAGCCCGGCGACGACAACGGCGGCGTGAACAACGCTCCCGAGCCCGGTGATGACAACGGCAACCACGCCGAGCCCGGCGACGACCACGGCAACCACGCCGAGCCCGGTGACGACAACGGCGGCGCCAACGAGCCCGGTGACGACAACGGCAACCCACCGAGCCCGGCGACGACAACGGCAACCACGCCGAGCCCGGTGACGACAACGGCGGCGCCAACGAGCCCGGCGACGACAACGGCAACCACGCCGAGCCCGGCGACGACAACGGCGGCGCCAACGAGCCCGGCGACGACAACGGCGGCCACCACGGTGGCGACGACAACGGCGGCCACCACGGCCACGGCAGCGACGACTGACCTCTCTCACCCCCCGCACCAAGCCCGGCTCTCCAAGAGCCGGGCTTCGTGCTGTGCTGCTTGGATCTCCCCATGAGACGCACCGTGCTGGTGATGCTGGTGGTCGCCATCGCCCTCGATGTCGCGTACTGGTCGATCTGGTTCACCCAGCGCGACTGGCTGGCCAGTGAGCACACCCAGGCCTACTACGACTTCGAGAACGCCTTCCCACTGGCTGACCTGTGGCTGGGCATCGCCTGCGTCCTGGCGCTCGTCACCCTGGTACGACGCCGGCCCAGCGCCCTGCTCTGGCTCATCGCTACGGGCGCGGCCGGGCTCTACCTCGGCGCTATGGACCTCCTCTACGACCTCGAGCACGGGATCTTCGGCAAGGGCGGCGGAGGAGCCTTCGAGGCGGTCATCGTCGCGGTCACCTGGATCTTCTCGATCACGGTGCTGCGCTTCGCCTGGACCCGAAGGGCCGAGCTGCTCGCCGGTGGGGGATCCTACGGCGCCAACGGTCGGTAGCCCGAGCAGACGATGCGCAGGTAGCCGATGGTGTCGCCCTCGCAGCGGTAGTAGGCCTGCTGCTCGATGAGGTGCGGCCCGTCGCCGGTCGTCGTGAGGAACCGGTAGCCCACGCGTCGGGTGTCGCCGACGGAGTCGGTGGCCACCTCCTCGACGCTGTCGATGGTCACGCCGTCGTCGAACCAGGTGCCGAGCACCACGTCGCGCACCTCGCTGGGCGTCGTACCTTCCCAGGCCCGCCGCGGCGTCAGTCCCTTGAAGTCGACGTCGTCGGTGAGCAGCGCTTGCAGCCCGGCCGAGTCACGAGCCGCGATCGCAGCCACCCACCGCTCACCCGGTGTCGTCATGAGAACGAGTGTGCACCCGCGCGGGCGGCAGGGGGAGAGCCGCCGAGGAATCGGGTCCACCGCCTCCTTCTCCGTAGACTCGCCCGCCGTGGCTCTCACCATCGGCATCGTCGGTCTCCCCAACGCGGGCAAGTCCACGCTGTTCAACGCGCTGACCAAGAACGACGTACTCGCGGCGAACTACCCCTTCGCGACGATCGAGCCGAACGTCGGCGTCGTCGGCGTACCTGACGAGCGGCTGCAGCCGCTGGCCGAGCTCTTCGGGTCGGCCCGGATCCTGCCCGCGACCGTGGAGTTCGTGGACATCGCCGGCATCGTCCGTGGTGCCTCGGAGGGCGAGGGGCTGGGCAACAAGTTCCTCTCCCACATCCGCGAGTCCGCGGCGATCTGCCAGGTGACCCGGGTCTTCCGCGACGAGGACGTCACCCACGTCGACGGCGAGGTGAACCCGGAGTCCGACCTCGGCACCATCTCCACCGAGCTGATCCTGGCCGACCTCCAGACCGTCGAGAAGGCGATCCCGCGGCTGGAGAAAGAGACGCGAGGCAACAAGTCGCTGGCCGCCAACCTCGACGCCGCCCGCGAGGCCCTTGCCGCCCTCGAGGCCGGTACGCCGGTCATCAACACCTCGATCGACCGCGCGTTGATCCGCGAGCTGTCGCTGCTCACCGCCAAGCCGTTCATCTTCGTCTTCAACTGCGATGCCGACGAGCTCGCCGACGACGACCTGAAGAAGAAGATGCAGGACCTCGTCGCGCCGGCCGAGGCGATCTTCCTCGACGCGAAGTTCGAGTCCGACCTGGTCGAGCTCGACGACGACGCCGAGGCCCACGAGATGCTCCACGAGATGGGCATCGAGGAGTCCGGCCTCGACCAGCTCGCCCGCGTCGGCTTCGACACCCTCGGCCTGCAGACCTACCTCACCGCCGGGCCCAAGGAGACGCGGGCCTGGACGATCCCGAAGGGCGCCACCGCCCCCGAGGCCGCCGGCGTCATCCACACCGACTTCCAGCGCGGCTTCATCAAGGCCGAGATCGTCTCGTACGACGACCTCCTCACCGCCGGCTCGATGCAGAAGGCCAAGGAGGCCGGCCGGGTCCGGATGGAGGGCAAGGACTACGTGATGGCCGACGGTGACGTCGTGGAGTTCCGCTTCAACGTCTGATGTCTCGTGAGCCGAGGGTGCGATGAACCCGTCCGAGGTGAGCGCCACCGCCTTCCTGGCGGCCACGGCCGCTCATGCGGGGTTCCAGCTCACCGTGACCTGGCTCGTCTACCCGACCCTGGTGCGGGTCGGACCCGACCGGTGGGAGCAGGCGCACGACCGGCACAGCCGGGGCATCGTCCCGCTGGTGGTGGTGCTGTACGGCGCGTTGGTGCTGACCTCGGCGTACGTGCTCGGTTACCACCACGGCCTCGCGACCTGGCTCGGCGTCGCCGGTGCTGCGGGCGCGATGCTGGTCACCGCGGCGGCCGCCGCGCCCACACATCAGCGGCTGACCACTCCCGAGCCCCGGCTGCTGAGGCGTCTGATCGTCGCCGACCGCTGGCGTGCGGGCTTCGCCTGCCTCGCGCTGGTCGGCGCCGTCGTCACCGCCCTGTCGGGCTGAGTAGTCGAGCCTCAGACGTCCTTGCGCTTCAGCACGACACCGGCGGAGACGAGGGCGGCCGTCACCCAGGCGACCATCACGCCCAGTCCCCACCACGGCGACAGGGCGTGGGGGACGGGCAGGTTGGTGGAGAAGCTCTGGCCGGCGCCGGTCGGCAGGTAGGCCGCGATGTACTGGCCCCAGCTGGGGAAGACCAGCTCGAGGAGGATCGGCAGCACCAGGATCACGGCGTACGTCGCGACCAGCGCGCCCGGAGTGCTGCGGACGATCCAGGCGAACGCCGTACCCAGGAGGCCGACCAGGGTGAGGTAGACGCCGGTGCCGATGACGACGCGCAGGGTGCTGCCGTCGGCCAAGGTGTAGGTCGGCCGGTGGCCGGACAGCACCGCTTGGGCCACCAAGAACGCCGCGACCGAGGCCAGCACCATGGAGACGCCGACCACGACCAGGAAGACCACGGTCTTGCCGATCAGCACCGGCAGCCGGGTCGGTACGGCGGCCAGGGTCGCCCGGATCATGCCGGAGCTGTACTCGCCGCTCACCACCAGCACGCCGAGGGCGCCCATCAGCAGCTGCCCGAGGTAGTACCCCTGAAGCGGCCCGGAGGCCACCAGGTCCTCGGGATCCTGGCCGGCCGGGTTGCGGGTGTTGTAGGCGATGATCGCGCCGAAGACGACCATCCCGGCCACCGCGGCGGCCAGGACGAGCAGGGTGGAGCGCAGGCTGCGGAACTTCAGCCACTCCGAGGCGATGACGCCCGACTGGGTCACCGGTCCGTCGAGGACGACGGGTCGCTCGAGCGTGGTGGTCATGAGGCGAGCTCCTGGTCGATCAAGCGCAGCGGCTGCGGGTGTGGTGTGTCGTCGGTGTCGGCGAAGTCGAGGGACTCGCGGGTGAGGGCCAGGTAGGCGTCCTCGAGGGAGCCGGCCTGCGGCGCGAGCTCCCACAGCGTGATGCCGGCGTCAGCGGCGATCGTGCCCACCGAGCGACTGCTCGCACCCTGCACGACCAGGCCGGCGTCGGGGCCGTCCTCGTCCGTGGTGACCGTCGCCCCGCCCTGACGAAGGAGCTCCCCGAGCCGGTCCTGCTCGGGGGAGACCACCCGGACCGACTCGACGGAGGCCTCCTGGATGAAGTCGGTCATCGACTGGTCACGGAGCAGGCGGCCCTGGCCGATCACGATCACGTGGTCGGCCGTGACGGCCATCTCACTCATCAGGTGCGAGGAGAGGAACACCGTGCGGCCCTCGCCGGCCAGCCGGGTGAGCAGCGCACGGATCCACCGGATGCCGTCGAGGTCCAGACCGTTGACGGGCTCGTCGAGGATCAGTGTCTGGGGGTCACCGAGCAGCGCGGCGGCGACGCCGAGGCGCTGACCCATGCCGAGCGAGAAGCCGCCCACGCGCTGACCCGCCACCTCGGTGAGGCCGACCATGTCGAGCACCTGGTCGACGCGTGACTTCTTGATCCCGCTGGTGAGGGCCAGCGCCAGCAGGTGGTTGCGCGCGCTCCGACCGGGGTGGACGGCGCGCGCCTCGAGGAGGGCACCGACCTGGTGCAGCGGGTCGCGGTGCTCGGCGTACCGCTTGCCGTTGACGAGCACCGACCCGGAGGAGGGCCGGTCCAGGCCCATGATCATCCGCATCGTGGTCGACTTGCCGGCGCCGTTCGGGCCCAGGAACCCGGTCACGATGCCCGGCCTGACGGTGAAGGAGAGTGCGTCTACGGCGAGCTTGTCGTCGTAGCGCTTGGTCAGCTCGCGGGCCTCGATCATGCACAGATTGTGCCATGTTCATCCACAGGTTGTGGAATCCCGGTGGAGGGGTCAGGCGTGGTCGGCGCAGCAGGGGGTCGGGTGGGGCTGCTCGAAGGGGACGTGGCCGGTGCTGCGGGGCGTACGACGAGCACCAGCCGGCCGTCCTCGATGACCGTCCGGACGAACTCCTGGGTGTCGATGAGGTCCTCGAGCGCCGGGGACGTGCCCGCCAGCCCCCGCACCTCGTCGATGGCGGTCAGCAGCAGGACCTCGCGCACGGTGAGCGTGCCCACCAACGCCTGGGGCCGGGGAGGACGAAGAGCCTGGTCCCCTCTGGCAGGTCGGCGACGTCCTCGGCGCGCGTCGTACGCCAGAGGGTCACGAGGCCTGGGTCATGGCCGGGCCGCGTGTCCGGGCAACCCGTGGGTGCGGTGGTCCTCCTTCATCCCGGCCTCGCGCAGGTGCCGCCGGCCGCCGGTGAGGTCGTCGCGAGCCGCCCTCTCGAGCTCGCGGAAGAGCGTCCAGTAGCCGTCGTCGTACTCCTCGACGATCTGGAAGGTCCACCGCCCGTCGAGCACGTTGCGCCCGAACAGCTCGGTCTCGAGCCGGTCGGCCCACTCCACGTGGCCGGCGTCGCGCAGCATGTGCATCGCCTCCTCGACCCGCCGGTCGCTCTCGCCGGCGAGCTGGTGGAAGGCGTAGAGGTGGCCGCGCGCCCGCTCGGTGGTCTCGAGGGCCTTGGTCAGCTTCCCCACGGCGTCGACGGTGGCGCCGTCCACGCCGTCGGGGACCAGGTGGTCGGGTGCAGGTGTCTCGGTCATGAGGACCCCGTACCCACCACCGCACGGGTCGTGCCAGAGTGCAACGGTGCGTGAGTCCTTGTACGACGCGGCCGGCGGGGCGGAGGGCGTGCTGGCTCTGGCCCACGCGTGGCACGTCAGGGTGTTGGCCGACCCGGTGGTGGCTCATGCCTTCGAGCACGGATATCGGGCGGACCACACCGAGCGTCTGGCGGCGTACTGGTCGGAGCAGCTCGGCGGTCCTGCCGCGTACACGGCAACGATGGGCGACCACAGCCACGTCCTGAGGTTGCACTCCGGCAACGGCATTCACCACGAGATGGACGAACGCGCGGTGCGCTGCTTCATCACCGCCCTTGACGATGCGGGGCTGTCAGACGACGCGGCACTTGGAGCGGCGCTGACTGCGTGGTTCCGCTGGGGGATCGGCCTGATGGACTCTCATCCCGAGTCCGCCGACGACGTCCCCGACGGCGTCCGGATGCCGATGTGGTCGTGGGACGGTCCGGTCGCCGAATAGCCGCGGTGGAGCACGAGAGCGATATCACAGCGGCGGTAATTGGATCGATCCAAAAAAGAGGACCACACTGGACTCGTACCAAGAAACCAGCCAAGGGGGAAACCACGATGACCCGTCTGATCGACGACCTCAACGTCCTGCACGACCGCTACGTCGAGTCCGTCAACACCGCCATCGGCGAGGACGACCTCGTCCGCGCCGACCGCCTGGCGGCCCAGTACGACGAGGAGGCGATCCTGATGATCGCGCTCCACGAGGGCCGCACCGACATGCTGCCGCTGCGCCGTCCGGCTCACGCCGACTCCAGCCTCCGCGCCCGGATCCGCCGCCTCACGCACCACCGCGCCGCCTGACCCGTCCGGCGCCGGCTGAGGCCTGGCGCCGGACGGTCTGCTGACCGCTCAGAGCAGGATGATCACGAGCATCGCCGCGACCACCACGAGCGCGGCCGCCATCACCATGCCGAGCCCGAACGACGGCAGCGGTTGGTGCGTCCGCATCGCGCGCTCCACTCGCGCCCAGCGCACGAACGACCCTGCGCCGACCACGGCGCCGAGCACGATCAGCCCCACCGCGAGGACCGTCCGCAGGTGGTCGGGCCCGGGCGTGGTCAGCGCGTGCAGGGCGACCCCGCCCGCGAGCATGGCCAGCGAGGTGCGCACCCAGGCCAGGAAGGTCCGCTCGTTGGCGAGGGTGAAACGTGGGTCGGGCTCGTCGCCCTCGTCGTACACCCATCGCGGCTGCCGGTTCGTCACGGGGCCATCGTGCCGCAGCGACAGGCCCGGCGCCGCAACCTCGGCAATAGCCGGAAGTCCGGCTCGCTGCCGTTACTCTCGTGAGGCCCCACTCTGGGGACGATGAGAGGTGCGGCCATGAGGGCGCGACGGGGGTCACGCTGCGCGAGGTACGCCGTGATCGGTGCCGTCGTGCTGGTCACGCTGCCGGTGGTGGCCACGTCCGCGTCGGCGGGTGGTCTCGACAGGCTCGACCGACGGGTGGCACTCGACCGACGGGTGGCGCTCGACGGACAAGCACCCGTGCACGAGCGGCGGGTGGTGGCCCACACCGAGAGCGTGCCGGCGTACATGGACGCTCGCCGGCTCACGGCGCGGGTGCCGCTCGGCTCGCTCGTCGGCTACCAGCTGCCCGCTCTCCCGCCCGGCGGCACCAGGGTGTTGGGCGACTGGAACGGCGACCGCGCGGAGACCGCCGGGACGTTCGCGGCCGGCCAGTGGCAGCTGTCCGACCGGCTGATCCGCGTGAACGGCGCGGTGCGGACGGTGTCCTTCGGCCAGGCCGGCGACCGTCCCGTCACCGGCGACTGGAACGGCGACGGTCTCACCGACATCGGCGTCGTCCGTGGCAACGAGTGGCTGCTGACGCTCAGCCCGTTGCCGACCGACGGTTCCGTTCCCGCGCTCTGGCGCGCCGTCGCCTTCGGTGACCCCACCGACGTACCCGTGACCGGTGACTGGAACGGCAACGGCACCACCGACCTCGGGATGGTGCACGGCCGCACCTGGCTGCTGGCCCGGTCGGTGAACAACGTGCGGACCGCGAGGTCGGTGTCGTTCGGCAGCCCCGGGGACACCCCCGTGACCGGGGACTGGGACGGGGACGGCACCTCAGGCATCGGCATGGTTCGCCACCGGACCTGGTTCATGAGCAACACCACCAAGAGGCCCCGGGTCGACCTCACCACGAAGCTCCAGCACCGACACGGCGACGTACCCGTCTCCTGGCGGGTCCCGGTGGCGCGCGACGCCGCCACCTGCCCGACCCGACGTGCCGGCGGCGCCCGTGCCAACGCGAACTGGGTCGCCCCGAGTGCGAACCTGGACCGCAAGGTCACGCCGCTACCCGACAGCACGACCCGCGAGGTGCGTGAGTCCCTGGAGACCGCGGAGCGCTACCTGCTCGGCGCCCAGTACCACGCGCGCTGGCGCGCCACCCGCTTCCGCTCCTACCTCGGTCTGCTCGGCGACCAGAGCGACGAGCTGGCCATCCGGCTGCCCGCGATGTCGGCGCTGACCGTGGCCGTCGGCCTCCGCACCGGTGCCTACGACCCGAAGGTGGTGGGCCGGACGACCCTGGAGGCGACGGCGTACGTCAGCCAGCTGGTGCGCTCGATCGCCTGCCAGCACGAGTCGATCAGTCCCGGCGGCTGGGGCCTGGGCTGGGAGACGGCCCACTGGGCGATGCTCACCGGCGCGGCCGCCTGGCTGGTCTGGGACCGGCTCTCGCCGGAGACCCGGTCCGACGTGGTCGCGATGGTGGCCGCCGAGGCCGACCGGCAGGCCGGTCTCACCATCCCCTACTGGGCCCTCCCCGACGGCACCGTGGTCACCCCGGGCGACACCAAGGCCGAGGAGTCCTCATGGAACGCCGGCCTGCTGTCGCTGGCCGCCGCGATGATGCCGAAGGCGCCGCACGCCGAGCTCTGGAAGGCGCAGTCCGTCGAGCTGGCGGCGTCGGCGTACGCCGTACCCTCCGACGTGACCTCGGCCGCGGTCGTCAACGGCGTCCCCCTGTCGGGGCGGGTGCACGGGTACAACGTCTACGCCGACGGCACCGTCGAGAACCACGGGCGGATCCATCCCGACTACGCCGCCAGCGTCCAGCTGCTCTGGATGACCGCCGACTTCGACCGGCTGGCCCAGCTGGCGGTGCCGGAGGCGATCTTCCACGACGGCGGGCTCGTCTACTCCGCGCTGAGCACCCACAGCTTCCAGGCCGGCGCAGCCAGCCCGGCCGGCGGCGCGTACCTCGACCCGGGCGGTACGACGTACGTGCCGGGGACCGACACCGTCTACTACCCACAGGGCGACGACTGGGGCCTGGTGCGCCGGGCCCACTTCGTCAGCCTCGACGCCCATGCGCTCGTCTACGGGCAGTATCTCGGCGCCACCGGCTGGTCCGCCGCCGACGCCCTCGCCCAGCACGAGCAGGGCCAACGCTCCCTGGTCGCGTCGAGCGGCACCGTCGGACGGCCGCACCTACTCCGTCGACCCCGCCGTCGCTGCGACCCAGGACGTCTACCCCGGGCGTGAGGAGTACGCCGCGCAGAGCCTGGCGTCTGCGTGGCTGGCGCTGTACGTGCGGCAGATCGGCGTACCGGCGCTCAACGCCCGCTACCTGGCCGTTCCCGTGGCAACAGCGAAGGCGCCGCCCGCACCCGCAGCGGCCAACCGCCGGGCGCCGTGAGTCCAGGCCCGGCCCTGGTCGTCGGTGCCGCGATCGTGCGCCACGGCTGCCTGCTGGCGGCTCGTCGTACGACGCCCGCGGCCGCCGCGGGCCGCTGGGAGCTCCCCGGCGGCAAGGTCGAGCCGGGGGAGACACCGGACGCCGCGTTGGTGCGCGAGCTGCGTGAGGAGCTCGGCTGCGGGATCGCGGTCGACGAGTGGCTCGACGGCGACGAGCCGATCGGGGCCACCCACCTGCTCCGGGTCGCGGTGTGCCGGGTGGTCGACGCCGAGCCGCGTCCCGGCGACGACCACGACGAGCTGCGCTGGCTGACGCCGGAGGGTCTCGACGAGGTCGACTGGCTGGAGCCGGACCGGCCGTTCGTCGCCGTCCTGCGCGACCGGCTGCTCGACGGCGACGTGCTGCCGGGCGGGAACGTCGGTGGCGCGGTGCGGGTCGGAGACACCGTGCGACGCCCGACTGGGCAGTGGACCCCGGCCGTGCACGCGCTGCTGGAGCACGTCGGCAAGCAGGGGCTGCGTGCCGTCCCGCGCGTCCACGGGTACGACGCGCGCGGGCGCGAGATCCTCGACCTGCTGCCGGGCCGGATCATCGACGTCGACCGGGAGCTGGTGACCGACGTCCAGCTCCAGGAGCTGGCGGCCTGGGCTCGCGAGCTCCACGACGCCGTCGCGGGCTTCCGGCATCCCGGCCCGTGGCGGTTCTTCGAGGTGCCGGGCGCCGACGTGGTCGCCCACAACGACCTCGCGCCGTACAACGTCTGCTTCGAGGGCGATCGCCTCACCGGTGTCTTCGACTGGGACCTGGCCGGCCCCTCGACCCGGCTGTTCGAGCTCGCCCACCTGGCCTGGACCGCGGTGCCTCTCTATCGACGCGTCCCGGACGCCCTCGTCGTCTCGCGGCTGCGGCTCGTGGCCGAGGCGTACGGCGGCCCGTCACCCGCGGAGATCCTGCACGCCGTCATCCCGCTCAAGGAGATCGCCGTGGCCGGCATCGCGGCCTGGATCGCCGCCGGCGACCCGGCCGGGCTGGGCCAGGCTGCGATCGGCGAACCGGGCCTGACGGTGCGCGCGATCGCCGACCTGCGGGCGAGGCTCCCGTCCCTTGATGCCGCGCTGAGAGCGACCTCCTAGGCTCGGAACATGACCGACGCCCCGGCCCAGCGGCTGCTGCTTGTCCACGCCCACCCCGACGACGAGACGATCGGCACCGGCGCGACCATGGCGAAGTACGTCGCCGAGGGGCGTGGCGTCACCTTGGTCACCTGCACGGGCGGGGAGATGGGCGAGATCCTGGTGCCCGAGCTCGAGCACCTCGCGGCGGACCGCGACGATCAGCTGGCCGAGCACCGGCGCGGTGAGCTCGACGAGGCGATGAAGATCCTCGGTGTCACCGACCACCGCTACCTCGGCGGCTTCGGCCGGTTCCGAGACTCCGGCATGGCGTGGCACGAGGACGGGCACGCCGTACCGGCCGCCGACGTGCCGGAAAGTGCCTTCTGGAACGCCGATCTCACCGACGCCGCGAACCTGCTGGTGGAGGTGATCCGCGAGGTCAGGCCGCAGGTGCTGGTCACCTACGACCAGTTCGGGATGTACGGCCACCCCGACCACATCCAGGCGCACCGGGTCGCGATGTACGGCGCGCAGCTCGCCGCCGTGCCGTCGTACCGCCTCGACCTCGGCGAGCCGTGGGAGATCGCCAAGATCTACTGGTCGGCCATGTCCGAGACCCGGATGCGCGAGAGCCTGCGCACGCTGCGGGCGGCCGGCGACACCACGTCGTTCCAGGGCATGGATCCCGACGGGCCGCTGCCGATGACGACGCCCGACGACGAGATCGCGGCCGCCGTCGACGGCGACGGGTACGTCGACCTGAAGCTCGACGCCCTGCGCGCCCACCGCACCCAGGTCACCGTCGACGGACCGTTCTTCGCGCTGTCCAACAACGTGGGGAACCGGGCGTGGGGCACCGAGTTCTTCCGGATCGCGAAGGGGCACGTCGGCCCGGCCGGCCCCGACGGGCTCGAGACCGACCTGTTCGCCGGTCTCTGAGCCGCCGTCAGCCCGACGTCTTGTCGAGCAGCTGCAGCAGCTCGTGCGCGGCGAGCTCGACCTCCTTGTGCCGCCACTCCGAGGCGCGGTAGACGCAGGCGATCAGCGCAGTGCGGTGCACGCGACGCAGGTCGCCGTAGACGAAGGCGTAGCGCGCCTTCGTCCCGTCGGTGGCGCCCTCGGTCAGCCCGAGGTGCCACGCGGCGTACTCCTCCCACGAGTGCTTGTCCAAGAAGGCGTTCTGCGCTTCCGCGCCGGGCTGGACGCTGCCCCAGTCGCTGTCGAGGACGTACTGCTTCTTCTCGATCAGCGCGCGGCAGCGGGCGACGGCGTCGGGGTTCACGTCGTAGGAGGCCATCGCCCCATCCTGCGTCGGACCGGCCCTACGGCGCCAGCCGGTGCAGGTCGCGCGGGAAGAGCGTGACCTCGCGGATGTTCGGCGCCTCGACCAGGCGACCGACCCAGCGCTCCAGCCCGATCGCGAAGCCGCCGTGCGGCGGGATGCCGCGCCGGAACGCCTCGACGTACGACGCATAGGGCTCGTACGGGTCACCGCGCTCCTCGAGCGTGGCGACGTAGTCGGCGAACCGGTGCAGCCGCTGGGCGCCGCTGACCAGCTCCATCCCGCGGAAGATCAGGTCGAAGGCGCGCGACCAGTGCGGGTCCTCCGGGTCGGGGTGGCTGTAGAACGCGCGGCTCAGCGTGGGGTAGCCCTCGACGACCAAGAAGTCGGAACCGTGCTCGGCCTTGGCCCACTCGCCGAGCGCTCTCTCGTGCGCGGGGTTGAGGTCGGGCTCGTCGGCCGGCGCCCCGGCGATCTCGAGCGCCTCACGGAAGTGGATGATCGGGAACTCGGCGGCGACCTGAGGCAGCTCCAGCCCGAGCCGCTCGACGGCGGGCGCGGCGTACGCCCGGATGCCGTCGACCATGCCCGCGACGACGTCGCGCAGGCAGGCGATCACCTCGCGGTGGTCCTCGATGAAGCCGAGCTCGACGTCGAGCGAGACGTACTCCGCGAGGTGGCGCACGGTGTCGTGCGGCTCGGCGCGGAACACCGGGCCGATCTCGTAGACCCGCTCGAAGACCCCGACCAGCTGCTGCTTGTAGAACTGCGGGCTCTGGGCGAGGTACGCCGGTCGGCCGAAGTAGTCGACGGTGAAGACGTTGGCGCCGCTCTCGGTCGCGGACTCCACCAGCTTGGGGGAGTGGACCTCGGTGAAGCCGTCGGCGTCGAGAGTCTCGCGGAAGCCACGCAGGCTGGCCGCGGCCAGCTCCCACTTGGCCTTCTGAGCCGGGTGCCGCCACGTGGTGGCGGCGTGGTCGAGCAGCGTGGGCAGACCGGTGGTGAGCGTCGGCCGCCAGAGCTCGACGGCCGGGGTGTCGGCGGGCTCGCCGAGCGCGGTCACCGTCGCGTCGGTCACCTCGACGCCACCCGGTGCCTGCTCGTTCGGCGTTGCCGTGCCGGTCACGCTGACCGGCGTCTCCTCCGGCGGGACCGGCGTGCCCGCCGGCAGTACGACCTGCGCCAGCCCGGTGCGGTCCCGGACCACCAGGAAGGTGATCTTGGCCAGCTCGCGCCGGCGGTGGACCCAACCGTCGAGCCGGACCCGCTCGCCCGGCGTCGCCGAGGGCAGCTCGGATGTGAGTGTGCGTGCTTCGTCGGTCGAGCGTTGTCGAGACCATCAGTCCTCCAGGTGTCACGAGGCCCTGGAGGTGTGGGCGGGGGCAAAGTCGCGGTGCCACCACACCTTCGCCGACCCTGGAGTGGTGCTGGTCGGCCTCTCGCTGTACGTCGTCCGCACGGGCGGCCGCTGCGCTCCCGGATCGGAGGGGGCTTGTCAGGCCCCGCGGTCGCCACACGAAATCGTACGGAGTAACCGTCCGACCGCCAACTCGGAATCCCCGGTGGTTGAGGAGCGAGCGCCAGCGAGCGTCTCGAAACCATGTCATCCGTCGGTCGAGCGAAGTCGAGACCATGGCGAGATCCTCTTCGAGAAGTCTGCGGAATCCCTGTGGACACTGGGGATTCTCGGGGTTCGGGTGTCGGTGGTCGGTGCTTGAGTAGTCCCATGACCAGCACCGCCCACACCCCGCGCCGCAGGATGGGTGCGCCGGCGTTGGGCCGTGCGGTAGAGGCGATGGCGGCGAAGCGAAAGGCCGATGCGGAGCTGCTGGCTGCGGCCGCGGAGTGGGCCGAGGCGAACCCCGCCAGCCCCGGTTCCGAAGCTTCCGGATGGGGCGATGCCGCCGACCTGTTCGGAGAAGGGTTCCTGCCGTTGGCCGGCGAAGGGGCGCCGCTGGTCGCGGAGTTCGCGCCGGTCGAGCTGGGTGCCGCCCTGGGTTGGACGGCGGCGGCTGCGCAGCTGTTGATGGGCGACGCCCTCGAGCTCAAGCACCGGATGCCGCGGCTGTGGGCACTGGTGGCCGAGCTGCGGGTGCCGGTGCACCTGGCCCGTGTGGTTGCCCAGCAGACCAGGGTGTTGTCCTACGACGCGGCCCGGTGGGCCGACCGGCTGGTCTCGGCCGATCCGGCGCATCTGTCGAGGGCGCGGATCGAGACGCTGGTCCGCGAGGCCCGGCTGTTCCACGAGCCCGACCTGGTCGTCGGTGAGGAGCAGGCCGCACTAGCGGCCCGCCGGGTCGACCTGCAGCCCGGTGCGACGCCCGCGACCACCGACGTACTCATGACTCTCGACAACCAAGATGCGGTGGCTTTCGACCGGGCGGTCGCCCAGACCGCCGAGACCCTGAAGGCCCTCGGTGACGACGACGGGCTCGACGTACGGCGCGCGAAGGCGGTCGGCGTGCTGGCCGACCCGCAACGCGCCCTCGACCTCCTGACAACGGGCACCGACCCCGGCACCTCATCGAAGGGCCCCGTCAAGGCCGCGGCGGTGTTGTGGCTGCACCTGGACCAGTCCGCGCTGCTGGACCTCGACACCTTCGCGGCCGCGATCGGCGTCGACGGCCTCGGCACCGTCTCCTCGGACCTGCTGAAGTCCTGGCTGGCCGACACCACCCTCATCGTCACACCGGTCCTGGACCTACGCCGCGCTGATCCGGTCGACCAGCACGACCCGCCCGAGTGGATGGCCGACCTGGTGCGACTGCGAGACCGGCACTGCGTCTTCCCTGGCTGCCGCCGACGATCCAGGGTCTGCGACCTCGACCACATCGAGCCCTACCTCCCCCTCGACGAGGGCGGCCCACCCGGCCAGACCCACCCCCAGAACCTCGCACCCCTGTGCCGAAGACATCACCGAGCCAAAACCCACACCACGTGGACCTACCTTCGACGAGCCGATGGCTCGTACCGGTGGACCTCACCGACCGGCCGCAGCTACGTCGTGCTCTGACCCGGCCTCGGCGACCGTTCTCAGTCCAGGCAGAGGCAGAACGGGTGGCCGGCGGGGTCGAGGAAGACCCGGAAGCGTTCGCCGGGCTGGTGCTCGTGCTTGGTCGCACCCAACGCCACGACGGCCTGCTCGCCGGTGTCGAGGTCGTCGACGATGACGTCGAGGTGCATCTGCTGGGGCACGTCCTGGCCCGGCCATGCCGGCGGGGTGTAGGAGTCCACGCGCTGGAAGGACAGGCACTGACCGTAGTCGGCCCGGACGTCGGCCCAGTCCGGTGAGCTCTCCACCTCCCAGTCCAGCATCGCGCCGTAGAACGCCCCGAGGGCGACGGGGTCGGCGCAGTCGAGGACGAGGCTGGGGAACCGTGCGATGGCCATGCCGGCACGCTACCCACGTTTCCGGACGGATCGCGTCCGGCAGTGGTCGCCACCGGACAGTTTTGGGGGGTTGGGCAGAAGGTTGAGGAGGGTGGATTGTGGGTAGTGGTCTCGGAAGGAGGGATCGAGATGACCCGCCACCAGGCCCTCGAACTGCTGATCACCCGCCGGATCCCCGGCGACGTCGCCTCCATCGAGGCAACCCTGAGAGCCATCGCCGGCCGCATCGACGCGGCGCGGGGCGACGACGAGTACGCCCAGGTGCATCACCGCCTCGACGAGCTGCTCACCGCCCGCGACCTGGCCCGGACGACGGCGTCCCGATCCGAGGCGCTCGTCTGACCCGACGAGGGCCGATCAATCCGAGGTCGGCGCCCGGAGGTAGCGGTTGGTGTGGTGGATCCGGAAGCCGAGCCCGCCGTAGAGGGCGAGAGCCGGCTCGTTGTCGGTCTCGACGTGGAGCCACACGGTGGAAGCGCCCAGCTCCGCGCCCCACTCCAGCAGTGCCGCCATCATCGCCGTCGCGTGCCCTTGGCCGCGGTGGCCGGGCTCGACCTCCAGCGCGTGGACGCCCAGCCAGTCGCCGTCGACCGCGGCCCGGCCGGACCCGACGTCCTGCCCGTCCACGCGTCGTACGACGCTAACCCGCGGCCCGTCCTCCTCGACCTCCACCTCGAGGTCCGCGCCCGCCAACCGCGAGGCGTGCGCCAGCGACGTGAGCAGGAAGTGCGAGTCGCCGCCAGGGACCGGCACCCACCCGAGGCCGGCGAACGCCGACTCCTCCGCCGACCCCAGCTCCACCTGCACCAGGGCGTCCCGCCCGCGAGAGGCGTAGAACTCCCGCACGACCTCGGCCGCGGCCGGGAGGGACAGTCCGGGGTCACCGAAGGCGAGACAGGAGTTCGCGCGCTTCAGCAGCCGGCCGACCGGCGCCGGGTCGCTCCGCAGCTCCCACTCGCCGAGCGGCACCCGCTCGACGTGCGGCCACAGCGGTAGCGAGTGCCGTTCGGCCTCACGGGCCGGGACCCGCTGGCGCACCGAGGCCCGCGGAGGCACGGGCTTGCCGGTCACGATGTCGGCGAGCGGGATCTGCGACGGGTGCCCCGGTCTCCGGCTGCACCGTGCAGAGGCCGTCGCGCCACGACGTACAGATCCCGAGCACGTCGGTCATCGCCGGACCGCCGGACGGCCCGGTCTCGCCCCTCACCACCCGGCGTACGACGACCCGCTGGCCCACGACATGGGGGCCCAGGCCGTGGGCGGTTCCGGGGTCGGGCACGGGGGGATACTAGGCTGCGGAGCAATCGTTCGAACGTGTCCGTCAGGAGGACCAGGTGACCTACGTCATCGCCCAGCCGTGCGTCGATCTGAAGGACCGCGCCTGCGTCGACGAGTGTCCGGTCGACTGCATCTACGAGGGCAAGCGGATGCTCTACATCCACCCCGACGAGTGCGTCGACTGCGGTGCGTGTGAGCCGGTCTGCCCGGTCGAAGCCATCTTCTACGAGGACGACACCCCCGAGGAGTGGAAGGGCTACTACGACGCCAACGTCCACTTCTTCGACGACCTCGGTTCGCCGGGCGGTGCCGCCAAGCTCGGGGAGATCGACCACGACCACGAGCTGGTCGCGGCGCTCCCGCCGCAAGAGCACGACGAGTGACCTCTCCGACGTCGGTCGAGCCTGTCGAGACCACGTCATGAGGGTGTCGCAACGCCTCCCCGACTTCCCGTGGGACCAGCTCACGGCGTACGCCGAGCAGGCGCGCGCCCATCCTGACGGCATCGTCGACCTCTCGGTCGGCACCCCGGTCGACCCCACGCCCGACGTCGTACGGCGCGCGCTCGAGGCGGCGTCCGACTCACCGGGCTACCCGACGACGATCGGCCTGGTCGAGACCCGTCAGGCAGCCGTCGACTGGCTGGCACGGCGGCACGGCGTGACCGGCCTCGGCGTCGACGGCGTGCTCCCGGTGATCGGCACCAAGGAGCTGGTCGCCTCCCTGCCCACGCAGCTCGGCCTCGGCCCGAGTGACCTGGTCGTCCACCCCGAGCTGGCCTACCCGACGTACGCCGTGGGGGCCGCGCTGGCGGGCACCCGGGTGCTCGCCGCGGACTCGCTGACCCAGCTCGGGCCGGAGCGCCCGGCGCTGCTGTGGCTCAACTCGCCGGCCAACCCCACGGGGCAGGTGCTCGGGGTCGAGCACCTGCGCAAGGTGGTCGAGTGGTCCCGCGCGCGCGGCACGCTGCTGGTCAGCGACGAGTGCTACCTCGAGTGCGGCTGGGAGGGCGAGCGGCCGCTCTCGGTGCTGCATCCCGACGTCTGCGGCGGCAGTCACGAGGGGATCCTCGCGGTCCACTCCCTGTCGAAGAGGTCCAACCTGGCCGGCTACCGGTGCGGCTTCGTGGCCGGCGACCCGGCGGTCGTGGCCGAGCTGCTCGCCGTCCGGAAGAACCTCGGCCTGATGCAGCCGGGTCCGCAGCAGGTGGCGATGGCCGCGGCGCTGGCCGATGACGCGCACGTCGTACAGCAGCGGACGCGGTACGCCGAGCGCCGGACCCTGCTACGCGCCGCCCTGCTGGAGGCCGGCTTCCGGATCGACCACTCCGAGGGGTCCCTCTACCTCTGGGCCACCCGCGACGAGGACTGCTGGCAGACCGTCGCCGACCTCGCCGGGCTCGGCCTCCTCGTCGCTCCCGGCACCTTCTACGGCCCCGCCGGACGACGACACGTCCGGGTCGCCCTCACCGCCACCGACGAGCGCGTCGCGGCGGCGGCCGGCCGGCTGGCGTCGGTGGCCTGAGACGGCGCCCGCGTGCGGGTAGCCGGCCACCTCGTCGCAGACCGGGCACCGCAGGTGGTGGCCGAGCCGCTCGAACAGCATCGTGTCGAAGCGGAACAGTCCGCGGACCGGCTGGCCGCACAGCGTTCGGTCGGCGCCCTGGTCGACCGCGTGCCCCCACTTCTCCGGGACCCGGTGCGCTCCGGGGGACACCTGGCTGCCGGCCCGGTACGCCGCGGGCAGCACGATCCGCGAGACCCGGTCCGACGCCACCACCCAGCCGCCCACGGGGTGGAACCTGGCACGGCAACATGAACTCCAAGCGTCGTGACGGTGTCGAGCAGACGCGACAATGGCGACCTCTCGTGGCCCGTCCGGACCAGAATTCCCAGTAGGGACTGGGGATTGGTGAAACAGCACACCGCTGTTCTCACGCCGTTCACCTGACAACGGCTTCCCGTTCGGGTGGTCCCTCCACGCTCCTCACGTCACGGCCCACGGTGGGGCCGCACGGCAACGAGAGCCCATACCTAGGTGACCACGATTCCTGCGCAGGCGCCCCATGACGACGGGGTCCTGCCTCGCAAGATCTCGCGCAAACCGTCCGGCGGTGACGCCGTGTTCATCCACGGCTTCCGCTTGGTCGGCGCATCGGTGCTCATCATCACCGGCGGCATCGGCATCTTCCTGGCCATCCAGTCCATCCCCACGCTGCGGCACTACGGACCGGACTTCTTCAGCGTCCACCGCGGCTGGAACTTCGACACCGACCAGGTCAGCGTCGCCTCGCTGCTGGCCGGCACCGTCGAGGTCGCCCTGATCGCGATCACCATCGCGTTCCCGCTGGCGCTGGCCACCGCGCTGTACATCAGCGAGTACGCGCCGCCGAAGCTGCAGGCCACGCTGGTCTCGGCCATCGACCTGATGGCCGCCGTGCCGTCGATCGTCTACGGCCTGTGGGCCCGCGACCTCATCCAGCCGCACGCCAGCAACGTGGCGATGTTCGTGACCCGTCACGTCGGACCGTTGGCGGCGCACGGGAAGGCGCTGACCGGCCTGCTGGTGGTGATGTTCACCAGCGCCGCGATCTGGCTCGTCCTGCGCTGGGCGGCCGAGCTGAAGAGCCTGTGGGCGCAGCTCCCGCTCTACCTCGCCCTGGCCGCGGCGATCGCGCTGATTCCGGTCCTCTTCACCGTCAACGCCGACCCGAACGCCGCGAATCTCGCGCCGCAGGAGTCGTCGTTCCAGAAGAGCGCCTTCATCGCCGGCATCGCGGTGTCCATGATGGTGCTCCCCATGGCGTGCGCGATCATGCGCCAGGTCTTCAGCCAGACCCCTCCCGGTGAGAAGGAGGCGGCGCTGGCCCTCGGCTCCACCAAGTGGGGCATGATCCGCGCGGTCGTCCTCCCGTTCGGCAAGGGCGGCATCATCGGCGGCACCATGCTCGGCCTCGGTCGCGCGCTCGGTGAGACCATCGCGGTCCTGCTGATCATCAACCAGGTCTTCGAGATCAAGCCCAACATCCTCGAGACCGGTACGGCGACGGTGTCGTCCACCATCGCCGCTCAGTTCGGCGAGGCCACCGGCATCCAGCTCAAGGCCTTGCTGACGGCGGGCTTCGTGCTGTTCGTGATCACCCTCATCGTCAACACCCTGGCGGCGATCGTGGTCAACCGCAGCCGCTCCGGGAACGAGACCTCATGACGGCCCTGCTCGTCCGGGACGACGCGCCCGAGGCCGACGCGCCGCGCACCGTCCTCCCGATCCGCGCCGCCGACGCCGAGATGCCGGTTCCTCGGTCCTCCCTCGGCCTGCTGCCGCTGGAGTACCGCTTCCTGACGTGGGGAGCGCGGTTCGCCGCGATCGGGCTGGCCTGGGTCATCGTGGAGCGGTTGTTGCCGATCCAGGGCATCGGCTGGTTCGTGCTGGTGGCCGCGATCTGCAACGCGCTGCTGCTCGCCGTCGGCACGCTGGTGATCGACGACCCGGTCGCGATGTCGGACCGGGTCGCCCAGTGGGTCTTCTCGACCGCGGCCCTGATCGTCTTCTTCGCCCTCGGCACCATCCTCACCTTCGTCTTCATCCGCGGCTGGGCGGCCTTGCACCACTGGAACTTCTTCACCCAGACGATGCAGACGACGCTGCCCGATGCGCCGTACAGCCAGGGCGGCGTGCTGCAGTCCATCGTCGGCACCCTGATCGAGCTGGGCATCGCGATCGCGATCACGCTGCCGCTGGGTGTGGCCACGGCGATCTACGTCAACGAGGTGGGCGGCCGCTTCGCCCGCATGATCCGCACCGTCGTCGAGGCGATGACCGCCCTGCCGTCCATCGTCGCGGGCCTGTTCATCTACTCGCTGTGGATCATCGCGCTGGGCCAGCCGCGGTCGGGCCTCGCAGGTGCGCTGGCGATCAGCGTGATGATGCTGCCGATCATCGCGCGGGCCGCGGAGGTGGTCCTCCGCGTCGTACCGGGCAGCCTGCGTGAGGCCTCGCTGGGGCTGGGCGCCAGCCGCTGGCGCACGGTCTGGCACGTCGTCCTGCCGACGGCACGTCCGGGCCTGGCCACCGCGCTGATCCTGGCCGTGGCACGTGGCATCGGTGAGACCTCGCCGGTGCTGATCGCGTCCGGCTACGCCACCTTCCTGGTCAAGAACCCGATGCACGGCGTGATGAGCTCGCTGCCGCTCTCGGTCTACAACAGCGTCATCGCCCCCGAGCCTCAGGCGGTGGTGCGTGGCTACGCCACGGCCGCGGTCCTGCTGGTCCTGGTCCTCACGCTGTTCGTGATCGCGCGACTCCTGGCGCGACCGCCCTCGGCCAAGCCCTCGCTCCGGCGACGTCTGCAGAGCTCGCTGGCCTCCACCGGCCGACGGTCGACGTCCGCTGCCCCTGCCCCCTCCCAGCTCACCGAGGAAACCCCGTGAACCCCCGCCGTCTCCGTCCCGCCGCGCTGGTCGCCGTCGTCCTCACGTTCGGCACCTTGATCCTGGCGGCCGTCGCGCCTGCTCGTGCTGCCCCGGAGTACGCCGAGATCGAGGGCTCCGGCTCCACCTGGGCCTACGGCATCATCGCGCCCTGGATCGCCCAGGTGCAGTCGGCGTTCGGCATGCAGATCACCTTCAACCAGTCCGGCTCGTCCCAGGGCCGCAAGGACTTCGCGAACGGCGTCACCGACTTCGGCGACTCCGACATCCCCTACCAGGGCGTCGACCCGACCACTGGGCAGACGGACGCGAGCACGCGCGGCTACGCGTACGCGCCGGTGGTGGCCGGCGGCACCGCGTTCACCTACCACGTCACCGCGGGCGGCCACCTGGTCACCAACCTGCGGCTGTCGGGGGAGACGATCACCAAGATCTTCACCAACAAGATCACCAACTGGGCCGACCCCGCGATCACCAAGGAGAACGGCGGACACGCGCTCCCCTCGGAGACGATCAAGCCCGTCGTCCGCTCGGACGGGTCCGGTGCGACCGCCCAGTTCACGCTCTGGATGGACAAGCAGTACCCGTCGCTGTGGCGGCCGTTCAACGGCGGCAAGGCCGGTCTGACCTCGATCTTCCCGCGGCAGGGCAGCCAGATCGCCGTCGCCCAGGACGCCGGGGTGATGAACACGATCAAGGGCTCCGGCGGTGAGGGCGAGATCGGCTACACCGAGTACTCCTACCCGCTGCAGGCCCACTACCCGGTCGTGTACGTCGAGAACAGGTCGGGCTACTACGTCCAGCCCACGCAGTACAACGTCGCGGTCGCGCTCACCCAGGCCAGCATCGTCGGCTGCACCAGCAACGGCACCTGCAATCCGAGCGGCGTCCCGGCGAGCACCTACCTGACCCAGGACCTGGACCGGGTCTACACCTACAGCGACCCACGGACCTACCCGCTCTCGTCGTACTCCTACATGGTCATCCCGGCCAACAAGAGCGACCAGCGGATGACGGTCCCGAAGCGGCAGACGCTCGCGGACTTCCTCAGCTACTCACTGTGCACCGGCCAGCGCCTGGCCGGCCCGTACGGCTACTCGCCGTTGCCGCTCAACCTGGTGAAGGCCGCCTTCGGCCAGCTCGAGAAGCTCGGCCCGGCCGCCCAGGGCGGCGCCGTGGCGGGCGTGCAGGTCAAGAACCCCTCGGACAACCTGGCCACCTGCGACAACCCGACGTTCGTGAAGGGCAACCTGGCCGCCAACCACCTGGCCCAGGTCGCGCCCCCACCGCTGGCCTGCCAGAAGGCGACCAGCGCGCCGTGCGGCAGCGGCACCGTGGCCCCCGGCACCAACGGGACGACGACCACCGGCGGCAGCACCACCAACGGGAGCACCACCAACGGGAGCACCCCGACCGGCAGCACCAACGGCACGTCCACCCCGGGCGGGACGGACGCCAGCGCCGGGACCCTGCCCGACGGGACGGCGGCCCCGCCCGGCGGCGGTACCCCGGTGACCAGCGGCGACGGTACGACGACCTCGGCCGGCGGCACGCTGACGACCGCGGCCGCCACCACCCCGACCGCGACGGAGCTGGCCGCGCAGAGCTCCGACACCTCGATCTGGGGCTGGACCGCCGTGCTGGAGCTGCTCACGATCGTGCTGCTCCCCGGCCTGTACGTCGCGTGGGTACGTCGGAAGAAGGCCGCCCGATGACCCGCGCCGTCCGGCTCTGGACGCTGGTCCCGCTGCTCGCGTTCACCTGCGCCACGATGCTGACGCTGCTGCCCGGTGGGACCGCGTCGGCGTCACCCACGCCTACGCCCACGGTGCACCGGACGCACGCCAAGGCCGACTGCACGGAGTCCTACGGCGGGCAGGCGACGGGCGACACGTGGTCCGCCTCCGAGCCCCTGCAACGCAGCTTCCACGACGCCAGCGGTGCGACCAGCACCAGCAACTGCTTCCAGCTGTCGGTCGACAAGCACAGCAACATGCAGGACCACGAGCGGATCACCGTGAAGTGGTCCGGCGCCCACGTCACGAACGGCCGCTCGCTGAACCCGTACGGCGAGAGCGGCCTGCCCCAGGAGTACCCCGTCGTCCTCATGGAGTGCCGCGGCGTGGACCCCAAGGACGTCCCCGGCGGCACGGTGCCCTCGGGCCAGGAGGCCGTCTCGCCCGAGACCTGCTGGACCAACACCTACTTCCAGCGCACCAACTCCGCCGGCCCGGGCCAGGGGATCTGGCAGCAGGACTCCGCCAGCGGCAACAGCGCCGAGCACCTGCAGGGGATCACCGCGAGCGACCTCCCGGCCAGCTGCAACGTCAACGACAACTTCGACTACTCCATCACCCCGTTCCGGGCGACGGACGGCACGCTCTTCCCGGGATGCTCGTCCCAGTCGATGCCGCCGGAGGCCACCGTCAACTCGGTGAGCATCCCCAACGAGGTCTACGCCTTCACCAACCCCGACGGCACCGGCACCTTCCCCTTCGAGGTGCGGACCTCGCTGGAGAACCAGTCCCTGGGCTGCTCCTCGACGGTGCCCTGCACCCTCGAGGTCATCCCGATCGACGGCATCAACTGCGACAACCCCGACCCCACCGCCCTGTGCAACCAGACCGGCGTCCTCCCTCCCGGCAAGGTCAACTCCGGCCAGGCGCCGCAGGACGCGGTCGCGCCCGGCTTCTGGTCGTCGGCCTCGAACTGGAACCGCCGCGTGCCCGTCCCGCTCACCTTCGCCCCGCCGGCGAGTGTGTGCACGGTGGCCAAGGCCGGTAAGCCGGTGGCCTTCTACGGCTCCGAGCTGCTCGGCCAGACCGCGCTGCAGTGGACCCCGGCGTTCTGCCTGAACAAGAAGCGCTTCAACTGGCAGAACAACGTGATGCCCGACGACGCGGCCTTCGCGCTGATGCAACAGGGCGCGGCCGCGGCGGCCGAGGTGTCGGCGTCGAGCTCGGCCGACACCGGCGGCGTCGGCTACGCACCGACGGCCGTCAGCGGCTGGGGGATCGCCTTCAACATCGACAAGGCCGACAACGGTGGCCAACAGCAGACGATCAAGCTGAACGCGCTGCTGCTCGCCAAGCTGCTGACCGAGTCCTACCCCGGCTCGACCACCGTCGCCGCGAGCCACCCGGGCTTCTCGCACAACCCGCTCTCGCTGAACCTCGACCCGGACTTCATCAAGCTCAACCCCGGGCTGGACATCAGCCACTGGTCGGAGGCGGCTGCGACGATCCTGGCGACCTCGAGCAGCTCTCAGATCATGTTCCAGCTGACGTCGTACCTCGCCTCCGACCCGCAGGCGATGGCGTTCATCAACGGCAAGCCCGAGCACGACGGCCCGTACACGATGCGAGTGAACCCGGCCTACCAGAAGGTCAAGCTGCCGGTGGACTCGTGGGAGCAGCGCGACACCTGGCAGTTCAAAGCCGCTCCGAACTCCTGCCTCAAGGCCCAGGGCGACTCGATGCCGCCGTACATGCCGCTGATCGCCAACCCGGTCACCAGCCTGCAGCTGGCCGCCCAGGCGATGCTCTTCAACTGGCCCAACGTCGAGACCGGCTGCACCGGCACCGGCACCGACCAGGACCCCTACCAGCTCGGCCGGGTGGCCCCGCAGGGCGTGGGAAACCGGTTCATGCTCGGCCTGGTGACGTTGGGTGACGCCCAGCGCTACGGCCTGACCACGGCGGACCTCCAGTCCTCGCCCGGTCACTACGTGGCCGCGGACAACGCCGGCATGAAGGCGGCGCTGGCGCTGGCCAAGCCTGGGACCGGGACGAAACCCTTCGACCTCGAGCAGTCGAAGCTGCGTACGTCGGCGAAGGCCTACCCCGGCACGATGCTGGTCTACACCGCAGCGAAGACGCACGGCCTCGACCAGGCCACCGCCCAGGACGTGGCGCAGTTCATCCGCGTCTCCACGACCGAGGGCCAGCAGCCGGGGCGCGGCAACGGACGGCTCGCGGCCGGCTACCTGCCGATCACGAACGCCGGAGTGACCAAGCCCCTCTACCAGCAGGCGCAGCAGGTCGCCGACGCGATCGAGGCCCAGAAGGCCGCGCCCGGGACGTCCACGAACCAGCCCACCAACCCGGGACCACCGGCGTCGCCTGGCGGCACCTCGGCACCGCCGCCGCCAGCGGCCGCACCGGCACCCGGTACGGCGCCGCCCGCGGCCGCCCCGGGCGGGACCGTGAACAGCGCGCCGGGCACCGTGAAGAGCCCGGCCGGCGGCACCACCCCGGTGACGGACGCGCAGCTGGTCAAGACCGCGGCGGTCTCGTCGGGCGGCGGCGCCGGTCTGCTGGTCCTGCTGCTCGTCGTCGGTGTCGTGGCCGGGCTCGGAGCGCTGCTCGGCCGCACGGCCCTGGCCCGCAAGGGGCTGCGATGAGCACGCCGACGCTGACCAGGGCCAAGCCGCGGTCCGCGCGGCAGATCCGGCCGGGGGAGCCGGCCGAGACGCTGTACCTGTTCTCGTCGGCTTGCACGATCGTGGTCCTGGTCTGCGCCTGGATGCTGCTGCAGATGCTGGTGCTGGGCCACCTCAGCGAGACGCGCGCCCAGCACCTGCTCTACCTCGACTACCGCACGCAGCTCGCCACGGAGACCGCCCCGACGGGTGCCCTGGACTTCGACGGCAAGCCGGTCGTCGAGGGCAGCCCGGTGGCGCTGCTGTCGGTCCCTGCCATCGGGCTGAACCACGTGGTCGTGGTCGACGGCACCGCGTCCGGCGATCTGCTGAACGGCCCTGGTCACCTGCGCACCACCCCGTTGCCGGGCAACGTCGGCACCTCCCTGGTGATGGGACGCCACACGACGTACGGCGGCCCGTTCGGATCGATCGCCTCGCTCCACGCGGGCGACACGATCTTCGTGCTCGGGTCCCAGGGCTCCGTCACCTACACCGTCACCGACGTACGACGTCCGGGCGACCCGATCCCGCCGGCCCCGACCGGGGCGAAGGCCGGCCGGCTCATCCTGGCCACGGCCGACAGCACCGGCTTCCTCGGCGGGCTCCATCCCCGAGGCGTGGTGTACGTCGACGCCGACACCTCACACGCCTACCCCTCGGGACCCGTCTACCCGGCGGTTCCCGCGGCCGAGAAGGCGATGCAGAACGACACGAGCGCGCTGCCGCTCCTGGTGCTGCTGCTGGCACTGGTGGCAGCGCTCGTCCTCGTCGTGAGCGTCGCCCGCCGGCACCTTCGAGACGCGCTGGTCTGGCTGGTGGCAGCACCGGTCGCGATCGCGCTGGCATGGGCAGTGACCGACCAGGTCATGCGCCTCCTCCCGAACTTGATGTGACCGCATCGAGATGAAGAAGAACGAGATCAGGAGAGCATCTGATGTCTGTCCGTAAGATCAGCACCAAGCTGGGACTGACGGCCGCGGCCGTCACCGGCTTGGTACTCACCGTGTTGGCACCGGCCAACGCGGACACCGTGCCCGGGCAGGGCGGTGTGCCCGGCACACTCGTGCTCGGTACCACTGTCGTCGGCGTGGGCTCAGACACCCTGCAGTGGGTGGATGACAAGCTCTCCGCCGACTTCGATGCGTCCGTCCCGGCCCCGGCCGTCGGCTGGGCGAACTTCGACGCCTGCCTGGGCAACACGACGCCGGGTGCCAACGGGCTCGGCGACAACCCCGACGGCTCCGGCTTCCCCTGCGGTGCCGACCACACCGGCACCAAGGCCGGCGTCAAGCGTGACGAAGGCGTGGTCGACCCGGCCGCCGTCGGCGGCGCGCTGCCCAGCGGCTCGGGTGACGGGCGCACGCTGCTCCGCACTCCGACCGACAAGCTCTTCAACGACGTGGCCTACGGCCGCTCGTCGGGCCCGATCAACACCACCGACCTCGCCGCCGGCGAGATCGCGCTCCCGTTCGCAGTCGACAAGATCGTCGTGGCGACGCACCCGGGTGGCCCGGCTCCCGCCTCCCTGACCGGGCCGCAGATCCTCAAGATCTACAACGGCACGTACAGCAACTGGAACCAGGTCGGTGGCGCGAACGCCAAGATCCACGTCTACCTGCCGAAGGCAGGCTCGAGCACGCTGAACGCGTTCGAGTCGTTCCTCGCGGCACTCGATGGGGTCAACGAGGCCCCGGGCACCGACAACGACCCGGCCTCGCACTCGGCTGCCTCGCAGATCTGGCAGGGCCAGGCCGGAGCTCCCGCGATCACCGACGCCAACTGGAACACCGGCTCCGCGTCGGCAGTCCCGGCCACGGCGGCGAACGTCGAGGAGCACGACCCGTCGGTCATCATCAAGGACGCGGCCGCCATCGAGCCGTTCTCCTACGGCCGGGCCCAGCTGGCCAACGGTGCCGCACAGACCGTGCGCATCGAGGGTGGTTGGTCCGCCGACCGCGAGCTCTACCACGTCGTGCGCGGCCAGGCCATCGCCGGTGCCGCCTCCACGCCGTTCATCTACGGCGCTGACGGCAACGTGCTGGAGAACCTCTTCTCCGGCACCGGCTACGTCTGCACCAACGCCACGGCCAAGGCAGACATCGCCGGCGCCGGCTTCTGGCCGTTGCAGACCGGGACGGCCTCGGGCAACTGTGGTGTGAAGAACGCCAACACCGAGGACACCATCAACCCGTTCGCCTCCAACGGCGTGGGCGAAGGTGCCGCCACCTCCACGAGTGCCTTCTACGCGGCGGGTGCGGTGCACATCACCGTCACCGGCGGCGCTGCCGCTCCGACCGGCACCGTCCAGGTCGTCGCGGCCGACCCGTCGGTCCCCGGCGGTACCGCAGCCGCGTCGTTCGTCAAGACCGTGCCTCTCGACGCAGAGGGCGCGGCGCTGGTGACCCTGCCGGCGACGCTGTCGGGCACCAAGACGTTCGACGTCGCGTTCCTGCCGACCGGCTTCGGCGCCAACGCCTCGGCCGGTGGACACACCGCGCTCGGGTCGTCGTACACCCAGTTCAATGCCAAGGTCGTCGCCACGGCGTCCAAGGTGGCGACCAAGGTGAAGGCACACGCCAAGCCCAAGAAGCTGGCGAACGCCAAGGCGAAGGCCAAGGTGACCGTCACGGTCAAGCAGGCCTCCGGGTCGGTCAAGCCCACCGGCAAGATCAAGATCATGCGTGGTCACAAGGTGGTCGCCACCGGCACGCTGAAGAAGGGCAAGGCCACGCTCGTCGTCAAGGGCTCCAAGCTGAAGAAGGGGAAGAACAAGCTCGTCGTCAAGTACGTCGCCTCGGGCAACTTCACCACTCCGAAGAAGGCGCCCAGCATCACGATCATCCGCAAGAAGTGACCTGTCGTGGTGGGTCGGGGCTCGCCCCGGCCCACCACCGCACTTCCACCCCCACGACTGAACCGAGGGAGATCTCCAGATGACCACGATCGAACGGACGCAGGTGATCCCGGTGGTCGACCCTCCCGTCGCGACAACGCAGAGCACCGATGCGCCGAGGAGAGGGCTGGCCACGCTCGAGGCGCGCGAGGTGAGCTGCTGGTTCGGTGACCACATGGTCCTCGACCGGGTCTCGCTGACCATGCACGCCGGCGGCATCACCGCGCTGATCGGCCCGTCGGGCTGCGGCAAGTCGACCTTCCTGCGCACCCTGAACCGGATGCACGAGCTGGTGCCGAGCGCCCAGCTCGCCGGCGAGGTGCTGCTCGACGGGAAGGACGTCTACTCCGCCGACCGGAAGCTCACCGACGCCCGCCGCGAGATCGGGATGGTGTTCCAGAAGCCCAACCCGTTCCCGGCGATGTCGATCCGCGACAACGTCCTCGCCGGCCTGAAGCTGACCGGCACCAAGGCCTCCCGCTCCGAGCGGGAGGGCCTCATCGAGCACTGCCTGCGGCTCGGCGGGCTGTGGAACGAGGTCAAGGACCGCCTCGACGCCCCCGGCGGCGGCCTGTCCGGTGGTCAGCAGCAGCGGCTGTGCATCGCCCGGTCGATGGCGATCAAGCCACGGGTGCTGCTGATGGACGAGCCGTGCTCGGCCCTCGACCCGACGTCCACCCGCGTGATCGAGGAGACGATGAAGTACCTCGCTCAGGAGGTCACCATCGTCATCGTCACCCACAACATGCAGCAGGCGGCCCGGGTCTCCGACCAGACCGCGTTCTTCCTGGCCTCCCACAACACGCCCGGCATCATCGTCGAGTACGGCGACACGGAGTCGATGTTCGACAACCCCCAGGACCAGCGCACCCGCGACTACGTCCAGGGACGGTTCGGCTGAACGGCGTGCGCCGGGCGGCCGGGGTGGCCGCGATCGGGGCCGTGCTCGTGGGCCTCGTGGTCGCCGCCCTGGCCTCGCTCGGCGGCGCCGGCGGCGACCCGTTGGCGGACTCGAGCCTCGTCGTACCCGCTGCGCGGGCCGTGCAGGTCGCGCCCGCCGCGGCCCACCCCGCGCCAGGAGCAGCGCCCGGCAAGGCGACGAGCGTCGGCTCCGCCTGGGTGACCCGCACCGCCACCGCGGCCGGGATCCCGGAGCCGGCCGTCCGGGCGTACGGCGCGGCGACCCTGCGCGAGGGCCACGCTGACCCCGGCTGCCACCTCGGCTGGACGACGCTGGCCGGGATCGGCTGGGTCGAGTCGCAGCACGGCACCATCGGCGGCCGGGTGCTCGAGAGCGACGGCCGGTCCGACCGGCCGGTCCTCGGGCGGGTGCTCGACGGGCACGGCGACGTCGCGGCGATCCGGTCGGCGACGGGCGGCTGGGATCGCGCGGTGGGGCCGCTGCAGTTCCTGCCGTCCACCTGGGCGCGCTGGTCCGCGGACGGCGACCGGGACGGCGTCGCCGACCCGCAGGACCTCGACGACGCGTCGCTGGCCGCTGCCGGCTACCTCTGCACGGCGGGCGGCGACCTCGCCACCGGCGCGGGGTGGGTGGCCGGCGTGCGTGCCTACAACCACGCCGACGCCTACGTGCGCGCGGTCTACGACGCGGCGTCGGCCTACGCGTCGCGGACCGCCTCCGACTGACCTGGCTGAGCCCCGGGTCAGGCGGTGAGGGGTCCGGGCATCGCCCAGGCGTCCTCGCCGGCCACCTTGACCGTCAGCTCGTGGTGCTCGTCGAACGTCTCGGCCACAGGCGCCTCGTCCACGTGCTCCGGGACGCGCACCGCGATGATCGACTCGAGCCGCACCACCGAGTGCTCCGAGTGCGTGCTGAGAACCAGTCCGTGGCCGTCGAGCCCGGCCACGTTGCCGCGCAGCCAATGACCCTGGACCAGGACCTCGACCGGCAGATGGCTGCGTTCGGCGCGGCGCAAGGCCGTCCCGATCGTGAACAGCGTTGAGTCGTGCATGGTGAAACCCCCCTATAGCCCCCCCGGGCTCTGCACTGTGGGCCAAGAGTAAGGCCCCGGAGACGCCGAATCGCCGATCGGTCGGTCAAATGTTCGACACGGTTCGGACACATAGCCGGATCGGGCTAGTCACCCGACCAGAACGGACGACGCGGACGCGCTGCCGCCGCGCCGCCAGCCGGCGTTGCTGCCCGTGGCCCAGTCGCGACCGTCGTACCCGACGTGGCTCAGGCCGAGCCCCGGAGCGCGCCCGACCAGGTACGACGCGATCGCCCAGCCCTGCGACGGGGACGCGGCGGTGATCTGCAGCCGGGAGCCCTCGGCCACGCTCACCTGGACCGAGCCGAACGCGGGGGCGAGCGAGCGACGTACCGCAGCGGCGTGCCGGCCCGCGGGCGCCGTCGCACCGGTGGGCGGCGCGAGGTGGCAGGCGAAGGCGGCGGGGGAGAAGCCGGTCAGCGCCGATGCGAGGGCGCGAGCGTCGGGCTCGTAGCCGGCGTACGCAGAGGGGAAGCCGGAGCGCTGCACGCGCTGCGCTGCGACGGTCACCGGCATCGCCTGGTAGCCGGGCACCCGGGCCAGTGCGTCGTAGAACGCGTTCGTGGCGTGCACCGGGTCGAGGATCTCCCGCGGCGTCCCCCAGCCCTGCGACGGCCGCTGCTGGAAGAGACCGAGCGAGTCGCGGTCACCGCCGTGCAGGTTGTAGAGCTTCGACTCCTGCAGGGCGGCGGCCAGGGCGATGGTGGCGGCGTGCGCCGGCATCCCACGATGCACGGCGATCGCCGAGATCAAGCTGGCGTTGCGGGCCTGGGTGGCGGTGAGCACGACGCTCAGCCCGTTCACCTTGGTGGTGCACAGCCCGACGGAGTCGTCCTTGGACGACGAGTGATGCCGGGAGACGCCGTACCAGACCCCACCCACCACCAGGGCGAGCGGGACCACGATGGCGGCGGTCCGCCGCGCCAGGCCCATCAGGAGTCCATCAGTTCGCGTGCAGGGCCTCGTTGAGGGCGACGCCACCGGCCCGCCACGGCACGACCTCCACGGTTCCGGTCACCGAGTTGCGCCGGAACAGCAGGTGGCTGCCGCCGGACAGGTCCAGGGCCTTGACCACCCGGCCGTCGGGCAGCGTGACCTTGGTGCCGGCGGTGACGTAGCAGCCAGCCTCGACGACGCAGTCGTCGCCGAGCGCGATGCCGATGCCGGCGTTCGCGCCGATGAGACAGCGCTCGCCGATCGAGACGACCTGCGTGCCGCCACCCGACAACGTGCCCATGATCGAGGCGCCGCCGCCCACGTCGGAGCCGTCGCCGACGACCACGCCGGCGGTGATCCGGCCCTCGACCATGGACGTGCCCAGGGTGCCGGCGTTGTAGTTGACGAACCCCTCGTGCATGACCGTCGTGCCCTCGGCGAGGTGCGCGCCGAGCCGGACCCGGTCGGCATCGGCGATCCGGACGCCGGTGGGTACGACGTAGTCGGTCATCCGCGGGAACTTGTCGACGCCGAAGACCTGCACCGGGCCCTGTGCCCGCAGCCGGAGCCGGGTGGCCTCGAAGTCATCGACCGGGCATGGGCCGGCGCTGGTCCAGGCCACGTTGGCGAGGACGCCGAAGATCCCGTCCAGGTTCAGCCCGTGCGGGCGGACCAGGCGGTGGGAGAGCAGGTGCAGGCGCAGGTAGGCGTCGGGTACGTCGCGGGGCGGCTCGGTCAGGTCGATCGCGACCGGCACCACCTCGGTGCGGACCCGTCGCGCCGGGTGGTCGCCGGCCAGCGCCGCGAGCTGCGGCGGCACGTCCGACTCGGTCGACGGCGCACCGAGCGTGGGGGCCGGGAACCAGGTCTCGAGGACCGTGCCCTCGCTCGCCCCGCTGGTCACCACGGTCGCCAGGCCCAGGCCGTGTGCCCTCTGCTCAGTCACCCGGGGAGTCTACGGAGCGGCCCCACCGGTTACTGCCCGGTGCGCCCGTCGATGCGCTCGCGGAGGAAGTCCGCGTGGCCGCAGTGCCGCGCGTACTCCTCGATCAGGTGGACGACGATCTCGCGCAGCTCGTTCTGGTCGCCCTCGGGACCCACCAGCGTCCCGAGGTCGTCGTACCGCTCGAAGACCTCGCGGGTGTGGGCGATCTCGCCACGCCAGGCGGCCCAGGCGTCGGCCACCACCGCGTCGTCGGCGACCGCTCCGTTGAAGTCGAGGTCGCGGTCCTCGGGCGACTTGAACGGGCGTGGACGCTCCATCTGACCCTCGATGAAGCGCCGGGTCCAGTGGAACTCCACCGAGGCCAGGTGCCGGACCAGCCCGAGCAGGGACATCGTGGACGGCGGCACCGAGCGCTGGGCGAGCTGCTCGGCGTCCAGGCCCTCGCACTTCATCTCGAAGGTCATCCGGAAGTGGTCGAGGTACTCCGCCAGCACCGCCTTCTCGCCGCGCGGGGTCGACCCGGTGTCGCGGGGGTCGTCCTCGGGGTCGACCCACAGGTCGGGGTACTTGCGGCTTGCCTGCTCAGTCATCCGCCCACCCAACCCATTCGCGGACCCGACCCGCAACTCGATACCCTGGAGCCAAGGCGTTCGAGCCGTCATCAGCGGCGAGCCTCCGGAAGAACGGTCCGCCCCGTCGGTCGAGCTCGTCGAGACCACGGGACGTTCCCAGTAGAACCGGGCGGGTGGGCCCGTCACAGCCCGCAACGAGCGGTTTCACCGCTCGGTTGAGAGGTCGCGCGGCGACCGTCTCGAAACCACGGGATGCAAGCGAGGTGGTACCGCGGTCCCCGGCAGCGCCGGGAGTCGTCCTCGATGGTTTCGACTGAGCTCTACCGACGAGGACACCGATGACGTACCCGAAGGTCTCCACCGACCACCAGGCCGGCGACGGCGTACCGGCCACGCCGCGCTTCCCGCAGATCGAGGAAGCGGTGCTGGCCTACTGGGCGGCCGACGACACGTTCCGGGCCAGCGTCGAGCAGCGCGACGCGGGCCAGGACGGCGACAACGAGTTCGTCTTCTACGACGGCCCGCCGTTCGCGAACGGGCTGCCGCACTACGGCCACCTGCTCACCGGCTACGTCAAGGACCTGATCCCGCGCTACCAGACCATGCGCGGGCGCCGGGTCGAGCGCCGCTTCGGCTGGGACACCCACGGCCTGCCCGCCGAGCTCGAGGCGATGCGCCAGCTCGGGATCAAGACCACCGACGAGATCCACGAGCTCGGCATCGAGAAGTTCAACGACGCCTGTCGCGCCTCGGTCATGGAGTACACCGGCGAGTGGCAGGAGTACGTCACCCGGCAGGCCCGCTGGGTGGACTTCGAGCACGACTACCGCACCATGAACCCCGACTACATGGAGTCGGTGATGTGGGCGTTCAAGCAGCTCTACGACAAGGGCTGGGTCTACGAGGGCTTCCGCGTCCTGCCCTACTGCTGGAACGACGAGACGCCGCTGTCCAACCACGAGCTGCGGATGGACGAGGACGTCTACCAGATGGTGAAGGACCCGGCGGTCACCGTCGGATACCCGCTGGACGACACCGGCACCGACCCCGTGCTGGACGGCGCGCTGGTGCTGATCTGGACGACGACGCCGTGGACGCTGCCCTCGAACCTGGCGGTGATGGTCGGCTCGGACATCGAGTACGTCGTCGTCGAGGGGCCGGTGCCCGGCACTGACCGGACCGCCCGCTACCTGCTCGCCGAGGCCCGGCTCCCGGCGTACGCACGCGAGCTGGCCGCCGACGGCGAGCCGGCGGTGCTCGGCCGCTACCGCGGCGCGGACCTGGTCGGCCGCACCTACCAGCCGCCGTTCCGCTACTACGCCGACCACGCGAATGCGTTCCGCATCGTCGCCGCCGACGACGCGGTCACCACCACCGACGGCACCGGCGTCGTCCACACCGCCGGTGCTTTCGGTGAGGTCGACAAGGCGGTGACCGACCGCGAGGGCATCGAGGCGGTCATGCCGGTCGGCAAGGACGGCCGCTTCACCGCGCCGGTCGACGAGTACGCCGGGATGCTCGTCTTCGACGCGAACCTGCACGTCGTCGATCACCTCCGGGCGATGACCCGCGGCGAGGGCGACACCGGCGCCGTGACCCCAGGCACCGTCCTGCTGCGGCGCGAGTCCTACGAGCACTCCTACCCGCACTGCTGGCGCTGCCGCGAGAAGCTCATCTACAAGGGCGTCTCCTCGTGGTTCGTCGAGGTGACCGCGGTCAAGGAGCGGATGCTCGAGCTCAACCAGCAGATCCGCTGGGTCCCCGAGCACATCAAGGACGGCCAGTTCGGCAAGTGGCTGGCGAACGCCCGCGACTGGTCGATCACCCGCAACCGGTTCTGGGGCAGCCCGGTCCCGGTCTGGATGAGCGACGACCCGGCGTACCCCCGCATCGACGTGTACGGCTCGTTCGCCGAGCTCGAGGCCGACTTCGGCGCGCCCCCGCGCGACCGCGACGGCGCCACGGACCTGCACCGGCCCTGGGTCGACCACCTGACGCGCCGCAACCCCGACGACCCTCGTTCACCTGAGGAGGGCCAGTCCACGATGCGCCGCGTCCCCGACGTCCTCGACGTGTGGTTCGACTCGGGCTCGATGAGCTTCGCCCAGGTGCACTACCCGTTCGAGAACGCCGAGTGGTTCGAGCACCACTTCCCCGGCGACTTCATCGTCGAGTACATCGGCCAGACGCGCGGCTGGTTCTACACCATGCACGTGCTGGCCTCGGCGATCTTCGAGCGGCCGGCGTTCGAGACCTGCCTGTCGCACGGCATCGTGCTGGGCAGCGACGGGCAGAAGATGTCGAAGTCGCTGCGCAACTATCCCGACGTGCGCGAGGTCTTCGACCGCGACGGCGCGGATGCGATGCGCTGGTTCCTGATGTCGTCGCCGATCCTGCGCGGCGGCAACCTGATCGTCACCGAGCAGTCGATCCGCGAGGGCGTCCGCCAGGTGCTGATCCCGCTGTGGAACTGCTGGTACTTCTTCGCGCTCTACGCCAACGCGGCGGGCTACCAGGCGAAGCGCTCCACGTCGTCCACGCACCCGATGGACCGCTACCTGCTGGCCAAGACCCGGCAGTACGTCGAGACCGCGACCCAGCAGATGGACGACTACGAGGTCGCCAACGCCTGTGACACGACCCGGTCGTTCCTCGACGTGCTCTCGAACTGGTACATCCGCCGGTCCCGTGAGCGCTTCTGGGCTACGTCGTCGGTCGACCCTTCCTCGTCGGTCGACCCTTCCTCGTCGGTCGAGCCTTCCTCGTCGGTCGAGCCTGTCGAGACCATGTCGGCCGAGACCACGTCCGACGCGTTCGACACCCTCTTCACCGTTCTCGAGACGGTCTGCCGGGTGGCGGCCCCGCTGCTGCCGCTCACCACGGAGGAGATCTGGCGCGGGCTGACCGGCGAGCGGTCGGTGCACCTCACCGACTGGCCGTCGCCCGACGACCTGCCGGCCGACGCCGAGCTGGTGGAGGCCATGGACCAGGTCCGTGAGGTGTGCTCGGCGGGCTCAGCTCTGCGCAAGGCCGCAGCGCTGCGCAACCGGCTTCCGCTGTCGACGCTGACGGTCGTGGTCGCCGGCGCCGAGCGTCTGAAGGGCTTCGAGGAGATCGTCGCCGACGAGCTCAACGTGAAGTCGGTCCGGCTGCTCGACGCCGACCACCCGGACGCCGCGACGTACGGCGTCTCGCAGCGGCTCACCGTCAACGCGCGTGCCGCCGGCCCGCGGCTCGGCAAGGACGTGCAGACCGCGATCAAGGGCTCGAAGTCGGGCGACTGGTCGGTTTCGGAGAGCGGCGAGGTGACCGCCGGCGGCCTGGTGCTCCAGGACGGCGAGTTCACGCTCGAGACGGTGGCCGCGGGCGGCGACGACTCCGCGACCGGGATGCTCCCGGCCGGCGGCTTCGTCGTCCTCGACACCGCGGTGACCCCGGAGCTGGAGGCCGAGGGTGTCGCACGCGACCTGGTGCGCGCCGTCCAGCAGGCTCGCCGCGACGCGGGCCTCGACGTCTCCGACCGGATCGCGCTCACCGTGGTCGCTGCTCCGGCCGTCGCCGACGCCGCCCGCACCCATGCCGGACTGATCGCGCGGGAGACCCTCGCGACGTCGTTCGACGTCACCGAGGGCGACGTGACGTCACCCGTGATCGAGCTCGAGCGAGCCTGAGGGGCTGGTTGGATGGGCTTTGTGGAACTCGACCTCAGCGCCGACGTCGTCACCCTCACCGAGCAGCTCGTGGACCTCGAGTCGGTGAGCCGGAACGAGCAGGCGATCGCCGACGCCGTCGAGGCGGCGCTGGCCACCCTGCCGCACCTGACATTGATCCGGCGCGGCCACACCGTGGTCGCGCGCACCGACCTCGGTCGCGGCGAGCGGGTCGTGCTGGCGGGCCACCTCGACACGGTGCCGCTCAACGACAACCTGCCCAGCCGCAACGACGGCACGAACCTGCACGGCCTCGGCAGCTGCGACATGAAGGGCGGCGACGCCGTCATCCTGAAGCTCGCGGCGACCGTGCCCGAGCCGGTGCGTGACGTCACCTTCATCCTCTACGAGGCCGAGGAGATCGAGAGCGAGTTCAACGGGCTGAGCCGGCTCGGCGTCAGCGACCCCGACCTGATGCGGGCCGACTTCGCGATCCTGATGGAGCCCTCGGACGCGGTCGTCGAGGCCGGCTGCCAGGGCACGATGCGGGTCGAGGTGACCGTGCACGGCGAGCGCGCCCACAGCGCCCGTTCGTGGAAGGGCGTCAACGCCATCCATCGGGCCACCCCGATTCTCGAGCGGCTCTCGGCGTACGACGCGCGGATGCCGGTGATCGACGGGCTGACCTACCACGAGGGACTCAACGCGGTCGGGATCAGCGGCGGCGTCGCCGGCAACGTGCTACCCGACCTGTGCACGGTCTCGGTCAACTACCGCTTCGCCCCCGACCGGAGCGAGGCGGAGGCCGAGGCGTTCCTCCGCGACTTCTTCTCGGGGTACGACGTGCTGGTCGCCGACAGCGCGCCCGGCGCCCTGCCCGGGCTCGACCGGCCGGCTGCGAAGGAGTTCGTCGAGGCGGTCGGTGGCACCGTGAACCCGAAGTTCGGCTGGACCGACGTGTCGCGGTTCGCCGCCCTGGGCGTGCCCGCGGTCAACTTCGGCCCGGGCGACCCGATGCTGGCCCACAAGCAGGAGGAGTTCGTGCCGCTGGAGCAGATCCGGCACTGCGAGCGGGCGCTGCGCAGCTGGCTCGGGGGCGACCCGCGATGACCGAGAAGCCCACCAAGCACGAGAAGTTCAAGGGCCCGGTGGTGATGCGCCGCAGCCAGGTCGACGGCACCACCACCGACCAGCGGCTGCTCGACTCCCGCGGCGAGACCGACTGGGTGCACACCGACCCGTGGCGGGTGCTGCGGATCCAGGCCGAGTTCGTGGAGGGCTTCGGCGCCCTGGCCGAGCTCGGGCCGGCGATCGCCTGCTTCGGCTCGGCCCGCACCAAGCCCGACGACCCGACGTACGCCAAGGGTGAGGAGGTCGGCCGCAAGCTGACGGCGGCCGGCTTCGCGGTGATCACCGGCGGCGGTCCGGGCTCGATGGAGGCGGTCAACAAGGGCGCCAGCGAGGCCGGAGGCACCAGCGTCGGGCTCGGCATCGAGCTGCCCTTCGAGTCCGGACTCAACCAGTGGGTCGACATCGGCATCAACTTCCGTTACTTCTTCGCGCGCAAGACGATGTTCGTGAAGTACTCGCAAGGCTTCGTCGTCCTGCCCGGCGGCCTCGGCACCCTCGACGAGCTGTTCGAGGCGCTGACCCTGGTGCAGACCCAGAAGGTGACGAGCTTCCCGCTGGTGCTCCTCGGCGTCGACTACTGGCGGGGGATGCTCGACTGGCTGCGCGACACGGCGCTCACGCACGGCACCATCAACCAGTCCGACATCGACATGCTCAACCTCACCGACGACGTCGACGAGGCGGTCGCGCTGATGGTACGGGCGCACGAGAAGGCCACGCGCCGATGATCTGGTTCTTCGCGATCCTGACCGTGCTCGCGCTCGGCGGGGTCGCCGTGGTCGCGTCCGGACGCGGCCAGCCGATGGCGCCGGCGTACGACGACGCCCCCGACTCGCTGGTCCCCAGCGACGGTCCCGTCACCGCCGACGACCTGCGCCGGATCCGGTTCCCGCTCGCCGTCCGGGGCTACCGGATGGCCGAGGTCGACGCCCTGCTCGAGCGGCTCGCGGAGGAGCGGGAAGCCCTCGACGCCACCGCCGCCGACGTGGGTCCGCCACCCGAAACGCCGCCCGCCTCGCCCGAGAGGCCGCTCGCCCTCCCCGAGACGGCAGATGACACCGACCCGTCGACGTCGGCACACTGAGCCGCTGTGAAGCCCGAGTACATCGTCTACGTCCTCACCTTCCTGTCCGCCGTCGTGGTCGGGCTGACCCGGATCCGGCTCTCGCAGGCTCGGGCAGCGGGGCACCACCAGGTGGGCATGGGGACGGTGAACGCCCACACCGCGTGCGGTGTGGTCGCGCTGGTGTTGTGGGTGTACTTCCTGGCGACCGGTCACGACAGCTCGGTGGTCGGCATCATCGCGCTGTTCTTCTTCTGGCTCACCGCGCTGTTCGGCCTGCTGATCCTGATGCGCTGGGTGCCGAGCCGTGGCAAGCACGCCTCGGGTACCGCCGACGACAGCTGGTCCGAGGGGCCGGGGTTGTCGGTGCTCGCCCATGTCGGGATGCTGGTGGGCGTGCTCGTGTTCACCTGGTACTTCGCGACCCACAGCTGATGCGCCTCTTCCCTCGGGAGTGCCGGCGCCGCCGCGGCGTGGCCGCAGCGGGCCTCGCCCTGGCCCTGCTGCCGGCGCTGCTCGTCGTACCGGCGCGCGCAGCACCCCACGACCACCACCCGGCCGTGATCGGGCGCCGCGTGATCGGGCACTCCGTGCAGGGCAGGCCGATCGTCGCCTGGCACCTGGGGGTGCCGGGGAAGAAGAAAGTCGTCCTGATCTCGCTCATGCACGGCAACGAGCCGGCGCCGCGCCGGATCCTGACCGACCTGCGTGACGGCGCACCGGTGCACGGTGTGGACCTGTGGGTGGTGCCGGTCTACAACCCCGACGGCCTGGCCCACCACACCCGCAAGAACGCGCACGGCGTCGACCCGAACCGCAACTACCCCTACAAGTGGGCGCGGCTCACCGGCAACTACTACTCCGGTCGCAGGCCGTCCTCGGAGCCCGAGACCCGGGCGATGATGCACTTCCTGTCGCAGGTGCGGCCGGCGTACGTGCTGTCGTTCCACCAGCCGTTGGACGGCGTGGACATCACCGAGCGCCCGGGCTTCTCCCGCCGGGTCGCCCGCGCGCTCGACCTGCCGATGACCAAGCTGAACTGCGGCAGCACCTGCCACGGCACGATGACCATGTGGTTCAACCACCGGTCCTCCGGCTTCGCGCTCACCGTGGAGTACGGCCGGTCGCTGTCCGCCGCGAGGCTGCGGTCCGCACCCGACAAGATCCTGCACCTGTTCGGCGGCCACCGCAGTCAGGCGAACGGCCTACCGAGCGGCGGCTGACTGCTCCACCATCCGGAAGGGGAGCGTCCGGAACGGGCGATACCGTCCTGGGCATGACGGAGCTCGGGACGGACTGGCGGGTGGTCGATGGCGTGGCGACGGCGTGGTACGACGCGCCGTCACTGGTCGAGGGGGCGGCGCTGGCCGGGCGCATCGCGGAGCTGTCGCCCGAGATCGCTGTCGACCTGCGCGCGACCGGCGCGCGGGTACGCCTCGATGCGGACGAACACGCCGAGGCGGTGGCGGCGGCCGCGCGGGATCTCGGGCTGACCGCGAACACTGCTGTGCTGCAGCAGGTGAGCGTCGTGCTCGAGTCCGCGAACCCGACGGGGTTGAGGCAGTTCTGGCAGCGGGTGCTCGACTACGTGGCGGGGGAGGGCGGCGGTCTGGCGGATCCGTTGCGGCGCGACCCTGCGATCCGGATCCGGGAGTCGACGGAGCCGCGGCCGCTGCGGAACCGCATCCACCTCGACGTGGTGCGGCCGGCCGCGGCGGTCGAGCAGGCGAGTCCCGGTGAGGCCTCCGGACCGTTCGGGGTCCGGCACGCCGATCCCGACGGCAACGAGGTCGACCTGGTGCCGGGCGACCCGCTCGGGGAGAGCGCCGGGACAGCCGACTGGCAGGCGGTGTTCAGCGCGATGGCGTGCTACCGCACCATCTCGCCCACGCAGCAGCGCGACCTGGCCGCCGCGGCAGCAGCCCTGGCCGACGACACCGGCTTCCCGCTCATGGTCGACCTGCGCCCCGGGCTCGTGGTCATCGACAGTGGGAAGGACCTGTGGGAAGACGAGGCCCACGGCCTCCCGCTCGACTTCACCGGCCTCGCCGGCCAGCTCCAGACCGCTGCTCGAGAGCTCGGAGCCACTGCGGATCCGGGGCTGTCGCGCTTCGCCCAGCTCTTCCTCGACGCCGCCGACGTCGCTGCAGTCCGCGCGTTCTGGGTCGCCGCACTCGGGTACACCCATGACCGGCGACCAGGGGTCCGGGACATCTACGATCCGCGGCGGCTGAACCCGGTGCTGGGGTTCCAGGAGCTCGATGCGTCGGAGACGGAGCGGCGCGGGCAGCGCAACCGCATCCACGTCGAGCTCGCGGTGCCGTCGGACCTCGCGCAGACGCGTCTGGCCACGACCCTTGCGGCCGGTGGCCGGCTGCTTGGACGAGTCGGAAGATCGCAGGCGGATCGCCGACCCCGAGGGCAACGAGCTGGTGATCGTCAGCGGCCCTGGAAGACCGGCTTCTCCTTGGCGATGAACGCCGCGACCGCGGCGGCGTGGTCGGCCGTGGCGCCGGTCTTGGCCATCTGGGTGGACTCGAAGGCGACGGCGTCGGCGAAGTCGTGGCCGGCGGCGTACTCCACCGACTGCCGCATCGCACCTAGAGCGACGGTCGGACCGGCGGCCAGGCGAGCGGCGAGGTCGCCGACCACCCCGGCGAGCTCGTCCGGGGCGACCACCTGGGTGGCCAGCCCCAGCGCCAGCGCCTCGTCGGCCTTGATCGTGCGCGGGAAGTAGAGCAGCTCGATCGCCTTCGCCTTCCCGACCAGCCGCTGCAGGGTGAAGCTCGAGCCGGTGTCGCAGGAGAGGGCGACATTGGCGAAGGCGAGGTTGAAGCCGGCGGTGTCGGCCACGATCCGGAGGTCGCAGGCGAAGGCCAGGCTCGCGCCGGCACCGGCGGCGACGCCGTTGACTGCGGCGATCACCGGCTTCTCCATCCCGACCAGCGTGCTCACGATCGGGTTGTAGTGCTCGTCGACGGTGCGGAACAGCTGGTCGCTCGAGTCACTGTGCAGGATCTGGATGTGCTCCTTGAGGTCCTGGCCGACGCAGAACGCGCGGCCGGTGCCGGTCAGCACCACGCACCGCACGGCCGGGTCGTCGGCCACCTGACGCACCGCGGCGAGCAGTGCCTCCTTGGTCGCGACGTCGAGGCTGTTCATCGCGTCGGGACGGTTCAGGGTGAGGGTCGCGACGCCGTCGGCGACCTCGAGCAGGACAGGGGAGACGTCGGTCATGGGGGCAGGCTTTCACACGCCCAGGCAGCGGGCCACGAACCGGTCGGAGGCCGGCTTCAGCCGGGCCGCCTCGCTGGTGAACAGGTCCGCCGCCGCCCGGCCGGGCCAGTCGCGGGGGAGCAGCGCGCTGGGCAGACCGGGGTCGTCGAAGAGGAACTTGCGCCACTCGTGCACCAGCCGGAAGCGGGCCGCGAAGGCCGCCTGGTCGGCGTCGTCGCCCCGGTCCGTCTCTACGCCCACCAGGGCGTCCGCGACGTCGGGCCACGCGTCGTACGACGTGGCGAGGCCGGCCAGGTCCCACGCCGTCACCGGGTCGGGGTCGAGCTCGACTGCGACCGCGTGCCGGGCCTGGCCCCCGGCCCGCTGGACCGCTTCGTCGACCTCGGGACGATCGAAGGGGCACAGCCACACGCCCGGCGCGTGCTCGGCGTACCCCAGGTAGTGGAGCTCCTCGCGCAACCGCGCCCGGGCACCCCGCTCGCGGGGCAGGTCGACGAAGACCAGCCGCCAGCGGCCGTCCCAGGCCTCGGGCTCCGAACGGTAGATCCGCGAGGCGGCCTCGGTGAGCCGCTCGATCGCCCGCCGGGTGGCTCGGTAACCGGGTGCGGCGTCGACCCGGATCGGCTCCAGCCAGCCCTGTGCGGACATCCGCGAGATCGCCGTCCGCACGGCCGGGGCCGCGATCCCGACCGGGTCGAGCATCCGGATCAGGGCCGAGACGGGTGCCTGGTCGCCGCGCGAGCGGAGGTGATCGCCGTACACGTCGAACAGGGCCGAACGTGCGCGCATGCGGTCACTGTGCCAGCCCCGCACGCGGGGCTCGACTCCACGCACCGCCGCGATAGGGAATAATGGTGCGCGCATCGTCGTGTGGGGGTCGCTGTCCCCGCGCGTTCCTGGATCCAAGAAGAAGAATGAGGTGCGCGGATGGCGGCAATGAAGCCGCGGACGGGCGACGGTCCGCTCGAGGTCACCAAGGAGGGCCGCGGGATCGTGATGCGCGTGCCCCTGGAAGGCGGTGGCCGGCTCGTCGTCGAGCTCAACGCCGAGGAGGCGGGCGCACTGGGAGACGCCCTGAAGGACGTCGTGGGCTGAGGTGCCCGCGACCACCACGACTCTTCCACCTCAGGTCTCGCCCCCGGCCTTCGCGTTGAGCGGGCTCCTTCCCCACGAGCTGAGCGGGGTGGAGGTCGTCGCCTACCCGTTCACCACCGTCGACGACGTCCCGGTGCTCGGGCCCGGGGCGGACGCCGCGGGCGAGACGCTCGGGGTCGATCTGCTGTCCGTGCTCGAGTCGCGCCAGGCCAAGGGCACCGGTGGTGAGATCGTCGCCGTACCCGTGGGTGGGCTTCCCGGCCACGACTCGCTGCGCCTGGTGCTGCTGGTCGGGCTGGGCGAGGAGACCCCCGGTGACTTCCGGCGGGCCGGTGCCGCGCTGGCGCGGCAGTCCGTGGACCACGACACGCTGGCGACCACGGTCGCCGCGGCGGGTGACGGTGAGGCGCTGACGGCCTTCGTGGTCGGCGCCATGCTGGGTTCCTTCGGCTTCCACTGGCGCTCGCAGGGGCCAGAGCACCGGCCGGTACGCCGGATCGTGCTGGCCGCCGTCGACGACGACGTCTCCGCCGAGCTCGAGCGAGGGCTCGAGCTAGGGGGCGCCGGCTGGCGCGCCCGGATGCTGGCCACCGTGCCGTCCAACCTCAAGTCGCCGCAATGGCTCGCCGAGCAGGCCGAGACGCTGGCCGCCGAGCACGGGCTGACCTGCGAGGTGTGGGACGAGAAGAAGCTGGCGAGCGAGGGCTTCGGCGGGGTGCTGGGCGTCGGCCAGGCCTCGGCGACGCCGCCGCGGCTGATCCGCCTCGACTACGCGCCGGCGCACGGCGCCCGCAAGGCGCCGCGGGTCGTGCTGGTCGGCAAGGGCATCACCTTCGACACCGGTGGCCTCTCGATCAAGCCCGGCGAGGGGATGTCGACGATGAAGCGCGACATGACCGGCGGTGCCGTGGTGATGGCCGTGATGGCCGCCCTCGGACGCCTCGGCTGCCCGTTCCGGGTCACTGGGTTGGTGCCCGCGGCCGAGAACGCGATCGGTGGCAACGCCCTGCGCCCCGGCGACGTGCTCACCCAGTACGGCGGTCGCACCACCGAGGTGCTCAACACCGATGCCGAGGGCCGGCTGGTGCTGGCCGACGCGATGGCCTACGCCGTCGACAAGCTCGACCCGGCCGTCCTGGTCGACGTCGCCACGCTCACCGGTGCGATCAAGGTCGCGCTCGGCCAGCGGGTCGGCTCGTTCTTCACCAACGACGAGGCGCTGGCCGCCCGGCTCTACGACGCCGGACAGGACTCCGGTGAGCCGCTGTGGCGGATGCCGCTGGAGAGCGACTACGAGGACACGCTGTCCTCGACGATCGCCGACGCCAAGAACAACCCGGGTGGCCCGGGCGCGATCACTGCGGCGCTGTTCCTCCAGCACTTCGCCGGCGACGTGCCGTGGGCGCACCTCGACGTGGCCTCGGTCGGTGACTCGCCCTCGGAGTCCTTCGAGTGGACGACCGGGCCGTCCGGCTTCGGCGCGCGCGCCCTGCTGACCTGGCTGACCGGGCCCGAGGCGCTGGCCGGCTTCGCCACGTGACCACGCTGCGGGGGCTCACCGTCCGCTGGTCGCTGGCGGACGCGCCCGAGGGGGTCGACCTCGCGCTCGCCGACTACGTGGCGGAGACGTCGTACGACCGGTTCAGCGCGCTGCCCGACCTGGCCTACAAGACCTGGCGGACCGTGCCGGGGGAGTGGTTCGAGGGCTGCTACGTCTTTGTCGACGAGGACGCCCGGGCGGCGTTCCAGGAGACGTTCACCGCCGGCGCCGCCGAGGCGCCGGGCTCGCAGATCATCGGCAGCCCGCCGGTGCTGATCGAGGCGTGCGCGGTCGTCGCGATCGCCGAGGGTGGCGCCGGCTTCCGGCCGGCCCGCCGGGCGTGAAACGGGGAGCCTTGCGAGCAAGCTCGCAGCGGCGTTCGCTGCGGTGACCCGCTCGGACTCCGTCCGATCGGGCCGTCCTCGCTCACGCTTCGGGTGACCATTCCTTCTTGGCGACCAGCAACCCGTCGCCGACCGGCAGCAGCACCGGCACCAGCGACTCGTGGGCGGCGATCTCGCGGCCGAGGTCGCGGATCACCAGGGTCTCCTCGTCGCGCTGGGACGGGTCGGCCACCCGGTCGTGCCACAGCGCGTTGTCGAACGCGACCAGGCCGCCGGGCCGCAGCAGGCGCAGGGCCTCCTTGAGGTAGGCGCCGTACTCCGCCTTGTCGCCGTCGCAGAACACCAGGTCGTAGTGGCCGTCGGTGAGCCGCGGCAGTACGTCGAGCGCCGCCCCGGCGATGGTGCGGGCCCGCTGCTGGGCGATGCCGCCCTCGTTGAAGGTCTCACGCGCGAGCCGCTGGTGCTCGGCCTCGATGTCCACGGTGGTGAGGATGCCGTCGGACCGCATCCCGCGCAGCAGCCAGAGCCCGGAGACCCCGGTGCCGGTGCCGATCTCGACGACCGCCCGGGCCTCGATCACCGAGGCCAGGAAGCGCAGCGCCGCGCCCCCACCGGAGCCGATCGCCACCACCCCGACCTCGTCGGCCCTCGCCCGGGCCGCGGTGAGCACGTCGTCCTCGACCACGAAGTGCTCGGCGTAGGACCAGCTGGTGGACTTGGGTGGGGCGACCGACATGGGGCGACCCTATCGCGCAGGAACGCCGCCGAGAGGGCCTCGCGCGGGTGTCATCGCCGTGTCATCGCAGGGCTCCGATCGGGAACATCCGGCCCCTTCCCGTTCGTTGGACCCGTGACATCCATCCGGACGTTCACATGCTGCGCGGGGCCGTTCTCACAGGTTTCTCTCAGCCATGGAGACGAGAGTTCGCACCCTAGGAGATCGCACTGTTCGGGTCATCGGCGCGCAGACGCCCCCAGGAGGAGCTCGTGGACACCGGTTCGCAGCAGCCGTACGACGGCCCCGCTGCGCCCGAGACCGGCGTCCCCACCTGGGAGGAGATCGTCGACCGGCACTCCGACCGGGTCTACCGGCTCGCCCTGCGTCTGACCGGCAACCGGCACGACGCCGAGGACCTGACGCAGGAGGTCTTCGTCCGCGTCTTCCGCAGCCTCTCGACGTACACGCCCGGCACCTTCGAGGGCTGGATCCACCGGATCACCACCAACCTCTTCCTCGACCAGGCACGCCGCAAGCAGCGGATCCGCTTCGACGCTCTCTCCGACGAGCGAGCCGACCGGCTGCGCAGCGAGCTGCCGACCCCCGACACGGCGTACGCCGACCAGACCTTCGACGACGACATCGAGCGCGCCCTGTCGACCCTGCCGCCGGAGTTCCGGGCGGCCGTCGTGCTCTGCGACGTGGAGGGCCTGTCGTACGAGGAGATCGCCGCGATCCTCGATGCCAAGCTCGGCACCGTCCGGTCCCGGATCCACCGCGGCCGCGCCATGCTCCGCTCCGCGCTCGCCCACCGGGCGCCCGTCGACGGGCGCACCCGCTTCGGCGGACCCGCCCCGCTGCCGCAGGGGTCGACCTCGTGATCGGCCCGGCGATCGGCCATCTGGGTCCTCGAGTCAGCGCGCTCCTCGACGGGCAGATGTCGCCCGCGGACGAGGAGCGTGCCTGGGAGCACGTGCACTCCTGCCACCAGTGCCGCGACGCCGTCGAGCGCGAGGGCTGGGTCAAGACCCGCCTCGCGACCATGCAGTACGCCGGCTCGGAGGCGCCGTCCCACCTCAAGGGCTCGCTGCTCTTCCAGGGCATTGCGGCCGGCTGGGCCGAGCCGGACGACCACGACCTGGTCGGCGCCGGGATGGCCCGCTCCCGACGGCACCTGGGCCTGACCGGCATCGGCAGCGGTGCCGTCGGTGCGGCGGTGATGGGGGTGCTGGCCCTGGGGGCCTCGCCCGCCAACGCGCCGGGCGCGATCGTCCGCCCGAGCGGTGAGACGTTCGGCAGCTCGCTGACCAACGCCATCACCACGATCGTCGACCGCGACCACCAGGCCAGCCGCCGCACGCCGGGGTCCGAACGTCAGGACACCTCGCCGTTGGTGGGGGCGCTGCGGCGTACACTCGCGCAGTAGGGCCGCGACGGCGCTCCGGTCGACGTGGCCGAGCCGTCGGATCGGGCGGCACCCTCTGTTGAGAGTCAGGACGGCGTGAGCGACGAGCATCCCGGCATCGACGACACCGCGCCTCTGACCGGCTCCGACGATGCGACCTGGCTGCCGCCGCGTGCCCAGCAGCCGCCGCACCAGTGGACGCCACCCGGGCCTCCGCCCGTGCCTCAGCCGGACACCGGCACCTACGACACCGTCTCCTCGGGCCGTCCCTACGTGCCGCCGGGCGGCCCCACCCATCGCTACTCGGCCCCGACCGAGTCCCAGCGGTCGCACGGTGGGGTGCCGGGCTGGCTGTGGCCGGTGGTCTCCGTGCTCGCCCTGCTCGTCGGCGTCGCCGGCGGCGTGGTCGGCGGCGCGGCGTACGAGAACTGGCACACCAGCTCCCGCGAGGGGCAGGTCAGCGGCGGTCTCTCCGAGGCCGGCACCGTGTCGCAGGCACCGCTCCCGGCCAGCAACCACTCGGTGGCGTCCGTGGCGCAGCAGGTGCTGCCGAGCACGGTGCAGGTGCTCGCGCAGTACCAGGGCAAGAAGGACGGCGCCACCGGCTCCGGCTTCGTGCTCGACCAGTCCGGTCACTACATCACCAACAACCACGTGGTCGCCGACGCGGTCAGCCACCACGGGCCGATCGAGATCATGGACCAGAAGGGCGACCGGTTCGCCGCGACCGTGGTCGGCCGGAGCCCGACGTACGACCTCGCCGTGCTGTACGTGAAGAACGGCCCGAAGCTGCCGGCCGCGAGCCTCGGCTCCGCGGGGGTGCTCCGGGTCGGTGACCAGGTCGTCGCGTTCGGCTCTCCGCTCGGCCTGAGCTCGACGGTGACCGCCGGCATCGTGAGTGCGCTGAACCGGCCGGTGACCACCAGCGGCGACACCGGGTCCGACGCTTCGTCGTACATCAACGCCGTGCAGACCGATGCCGCGATCAACCCGGGCAACTCCGGTGGGCCGCTGGTCGACCTCACAGGTCGCGTGGTCGGGGTGAACTCCGCGATCGCCACCACCGGCACCAGCGGCTCCGGCGAGGCCGGCAACATCGGCGTGGGGTTCGCGATCCCGATCGACCAGGTCAAGATCACCGCTGACCAGATCCTGCGCACCGGGCGGGCGCGCTACCCGGTGATCGGCGCCAGCGTCGACACCGGTGACACCGCCGACCCCGGCGCCAAGATCCTCGGCGTCACCTCCGGCAGCCCGGCGGCAGACGCCGGGATGCGCAAGGATGACGTGGTGACCGAGGTGTCCGGTGAGAAGGTCGCCGACGGCATCGCACTGATCGTGGCGATCCGCTCGCACCAGCCGGGTGACACGGTGTCCTTCACCGTGCAGCGCGCCAACAGCCAGATGCAGCTGCGGATCACGCTCGGCTCGCAGGTCGGCTGATCTGTTGGGATCGCCTTCTACAGTGGCGTCGTGAGCAAGACATCTCGTCGCGAGACGGAGTCCGCACGGCGTCAGCGAGCGGCCGAGATCCAGCGCCAGCACAAGCGGCAGGAGCGCCGCCGCATCCTGATCGGCGGCGGCATCGTCGTGCTCCTCCTCGCCGCCATCGCGATCGGTGTCTTCACCAGCCTCGACAAGCAGGTGCCCTCCACCTCGACGAACCAGATCCTGCCTGCGGCGGTGACCGGGGCAACGACCGCCGAGCCCGCGCCGGCGAAGGTCGCCAACCCGACGGACATCAAGGGCCTCCTGGCCTATGACACCGCGGGCTACCCCGCCCCGGGCACGCCGAGCAGCGGCACGCTGGGCCACGACCACGTGCCGGGCCCGGTGACGTACGCCGTGACGCCGCCGGTCGGCGGCCCCCACAACGCGATCTGGATGAACGCGGGTGTCTACACCAAGCCGGTGCCGAGCGAGCGGGCGGTGCACAACCTCGAGCACGGCGCGGTCTGGATCACGTACCGCCCGAACCTCCCCGCCGACCAGGTCGCCCAGCTCGTCGACTTCTTCAAGAAGCAGTCGATGATCGACGAGCCGTCCGACCAGGGACGCACGAACCGCTACGTCGACCTCTCCCCCTGGGCGGACAACAGCCTGCCGAGCCCGATCGTGATCAGCTCGTGGGGCTACCAGCTGCCCGTCACCAGCCCGACCGACCCGCGGCTCCAGCAGTTCGTCGACACCTTCCGGCACAACAAGACCTACAGCCCGGAGTACGGGTCGCCCGTGGACGGGGTCCCGGTGCAGACCGGTGGGCAGCCGGCGATCAACGGGTCGTCGCAGCCCAACCCGGCCGGGTCTGCCGGCTAGCTCGACTCGTGGTCGGCGCGCTCTGCGTCGCTGAACGGATGGGTGTCGACGTAGGCCTTGGTGTCGTCGTACATCCGGGCGATGTAGGCCTCGAGCTGCGCCGACTCGACGCGCCACTGGCCGCGGCCGCCGATCCGGATCGCCGGCAGGTCGCCGCGGCGCACCAGCGCGTAGACCTGCGCGCTCGAGGTGCTGAGCACCTCGGCGACGTCGGCCAGCGTCAGGAACCGCGGCGTGGGAGCCATGGGGCCATCGTTGCACGAGTGACCGGCCGCCCGGCGCGGTGCCGAAACGGGCTGTGGAGGAGGCTGCCGCGAGGGCGGGTCGAGGGGTGATGATGGCCCGGTGACCAGGAATCTCGGGATGACTGACACGCCCACAGCACGCCGCGCCTCGGCGCCCGGGTGGCGCGACCCACGGCTCTGGATCGGGGTCGCGGTGGTCGCGGCGTCGGTGCTGGTCGGAGCGCTCGTGCTCGGCACGTCCGACGACACGGTGGCGGTGTGGGCGGCCACGGACACGATGGGGCCGGGTCACGCGCTGACCTCCGGCGACCTGAAGGTACGCCGGGTGGGCTTCGCCGACGCGGCCGATGCGCAGCTCTACCTCGGCGCGGACGAACAGCTGCCGTCCGGCCTCCGGCTGGTCCATGGCGTGGCCGCGGGAGAGTTGCTGCCGCGCGCCGCCGTGGGCTCGGCCGCCGACGACACGCTGCGCCAGGTGCCGGTCTCCGTCGCCTCGGACCAGGTGCCGGGCTCGGTGGGGTCAGGCGACGTGGTCGACGTCTACCTGCGGCCCTCGACCCACAGCGGCTGCGCGGGCACGCCGGTCTGCAGCGGGCAGCCGGTCCTCTCCGCCGTCACCGTGCTGGACGCGCCGCCGGCCGACGAGACGTTCGGCGCACAGGGCGGGCGGATGCTCGTGCTGGGGGTGCACGACACCGATGCGCACCGGTTCTTCCGGCTGCTGGCCTCCACCGACGACCCGGCGCTCACCGTGGTCGGCCGGGGCTGACCGTGGTCGTCGTCCTCGTCGTCGCGGCCGGCGCCGCGTGGGAGTCGCCGGTGCTCGAGCTGGTCGCCGCGGCGTCCCAGGTCTGGTGGTCCTCAAGCGCTGCGTCGACATCGACGACCTGCTCGCGGTCGGCAGCGCCGGCCAGGCCGACGCCGCCCTGGTCGCCCTCGACGCCCCGGGGCTCGACCAGGCCGCCGTCGACCTGCTGCGCCGGCACCAGGTGCGGGTCGTCGCGGTCGCCGGTGGCGGCAGCCCCGACGCGGCCCGCGCCCGTGCCGCAGGGTCGGGATCGACGGCCTGGCCGACGAGCGCGACCTGCCCCGCATCCTCGACCTGCTCGAGTCCGACGACGAGCCGCTGATCGAGCTCGACGGTCCGGTGGACGACGAGGAGCCGCCGCCGATGGGCGGCCGGCCGGGTGGTGGTCGTCTGGGGCCCGGCCGGCGCACCGGGTCGCACGCTGGTCGCGACCGCGCTCGCCGCGACCCTGGCCGAGCGCGGGCTGCGCACCACCCTGGTGGATGCCGACCCCTACGCCGCGTCGGTCGCCCAGCAGCTCGGCGTACTCGACGAGGTGTCGGGCCTGCTGAGTGCCGCGCGGCTGACCGGCGACGGGGCTCTGGCGTCCGGGTTCGCGTCGGTGCAGCGCGCGCTCGGCGACCACCTCACGGTGGTGACCGGCCTCCCGCGTCCCGACCGGTGGGTCGAGGTGCGCGCCGGCGTTCTCGAGCACCTCCTCGAGGTGGCCCGTACCCACGGCCAGGTCGTCGTGGACACCGGCTTCAGCCTCGAGGACGACCCGGCCAGCGACCTGATGACCCGGCCGGGACGCAACCAGCTCACCCTCGGTGCCCTCGACGTCGCCGACGAGGTCGTCGTCGTGGGCTCCGCCGACCCGGTCGGGCTCGCCCGGCTGGCCCGCGGGCTGGTCGAGCTCCGGGAACGTCGTGTCGGCGCACCCATCCGGGTCGTGGTCAACCGGATGCGACCGACCCTGGGATGGTCCGAGCGCGACATCGTCGGCATGGTCGAGGGGTTCAGCCGCCTCGCCGCCGTGCACTTCCTGCCCGACGACCGAGCCACCGCAGACCGGGCCCTGGTGAGCGGTACCAGCGTCGCCGCTCTCGGCGACACCGAGCTCGGCCGCGCCGTTGCGGCGGTCGCCGAGGCCCTGGTCCCCTCGCCGTCACCGCACCGCGAGCGGCGGTCTCGGCTCAGGACGAGAAGAGCAGGTACAGGCCGCCGATGGTGAAGATGATCATCGCCAGCAGCAGCGGGAGCTGGCCGGTGACCTGGTGCTTCTTCGGCAGGATCTTGATGGCCCGTTCGTGGGCGGCGATGACGCCGAGCACGTGACCGGTCACGACCGCGACGACCTTGCTGTCGGCCAGGAACGTCGGGTGGTAGGAGAGCCAGTAGGGGACCGTCCAGGTGCCGGTGCCGAACAGGTTGCTGCCGTTGCTGAGCGGGTCGCTGGCCAGGATCAAGGTCTGGCTGCCGATCTCGACGAAGTAGCTCAGGTAGTGGGCGACGATGTAGCCGGCGATGATCGGCACGACCGAGAAGGCGAACATCGACGGCAGGTCGCGTCGGCGTACGTCGGGGCCGACCCCGGTGGCGATGCATGCCAGCCAGAGGATCAGCCCGACACCGAGGCAGAAGGCGACCAGGCCGAGGGTGTTCTGCAGGTACGTCGAGTAGCCGGTGCCCTGGATGAAGCGCAGCCACCGGGTGGAGTCGCGGAAGGCATCGAACGCCGTACTGCCGAACAGCACGGCCACGACCGCGACCAGGCCCGGTGTGGCAGCTGTCGTGTCGAGGTTGGCCAGCGGGCTACGGATCACCAGCATCTGGTCGCGGCGGCCCCAGACCGACAGCTGCGCCACCAGGCTGGAGTACACCTCGAACGGGTCGGCACGCGCGTAGAAGGTGCTGCCGAACAGCGCGCCGCCGACGATCATGATCGCGAGGTAGATGGCGCACCACAGCCGCACCGGGCCGAGGTCGACGTTGTGGGGGTAGACCAGCTCCATCCACACGAACGCGAACAGACCGAGCGCGGCCGGCCACATCCCGAGCCGCTCGGGATAGGTGAGGATGCCGTCGTCGGGGTCGCCGCCGGAGATCCGGGCCAGGCCACCGTTGATCAACCGGAACGGGCTGATCGCCTTCCAGACCCGGCCGAACAGCAACGAGGCCACCACCATCCCGACCCAGATCCAGACGTAGAAGATGCCGAAGATCGGGTTGATCAGCAGGTCCTTGCCACGGACCGCGACGACGACCAGGTAGATCAGGCCGAGCAGCCCCACCACGCGGAGCGCGGCGCGCCAGACGAGCGAGTCGACGAAGGCGGCCAGCCAGCCGGGCGCCGGGCGCCCGCTGGTCGCTGCGTCGTACCGCGGTGTCCGCCAGGCCAGGACCAGGACGACGAAGGAGACGGCGACCGCGGCGGCGCCACCCAGGATGGCCAGCTCGCGGGAGATCGGCAGGTCCTGCGCGCCGCCCAGGCCGTGGGCGGGCAGGAGGAGCGGGTTCACTGCGCCTGAAGGATGAAGAGCGTCTTCTCGAGCGTGTGTGACTCGACCACGACGCGACCGGGGGCGGTGATCGGCTTGACCTCGATCGTGCTCGAGCCCGACTTGTACTCGAACTCCTGCTCCGGCGAGGAGTGCACGTGGATCTCTCCCGGCGCGTCCGCGGTGACGTCGAGCTCGATCTTCTGACCGACGTCGACCTTGATCAGCTCGCCGTTCGGGGTCACCGAGTCGCCGTTGAAGGTGACGTCGATGACCTTGGTGGGCTGAGGCCCGGACGCCGTGCCGCTGCTGGAGCCGCTGCCGCACCCGGCGAGGAGAGCGGCGGCGAGCAGGGCGGAGGCGGTCGCGGCGACCAGTCGGCGCATGTGGTGTGTCCTTTCTCGCAGCCGGGCCGGAGAGGCCCGCCTGGGACGCTCTGCCACAATCCCATGCGGGACAAGGACTCGAGCACAGGGGGCGGGATGGGCGAGCGGCTGAAGGCGCGCGACCTGGCCTTCCTGACCTCCGAGACCGCCACGACGCCCCGGCACAACGCCACGGTGGAGATCTTCGACCCCGGCGCGTCCGGCTTCGACCACGACACGCTGGTCCAGCTGATCGCGGACCGGATCGCCTTCGTGCCGCGCTACCGGCAGTCGGTGCGCTGGGTCCCCGGCCACCTGGCGAACCCGGTGTGGGAGGACGACCCCCACTTCGACCTCGGCTACCACGTACGTCGTTCCGCGCTGCCGCGTCCAGGCACCATGGACCAGCTCCGCGAGCTGGTGGCGCGGATCGTCTCGCGACCGCTGGACCGCAGCCGGCCGCTGTGGGAGGTCTACTTCGTGGAGGGTCTCGAGGGCGGCCGGGTCGCGGTGCTCTCCAAGGCCCACCAGGCGCTGGTGGACGGCGCGCAGATCGTCGACCTCGCCCAGGTCCTGCTGGACCGCACCCCCGAACGACGTCAGCTCGGCTCCGACGAGTGGCGCCCGGGCAGACCAGTGTCGTCGTCCAGCCTGCTGCTCGAGGCCGCCCGCGACACCGTGGGCACGCCGTACACCGCGCTCGACACGGTGCGCGGCGCCACCGACTCCGTGTTGCGCAGTGCCGACGCTGCGACTCGTCGCGTCGGCACGGTGGTCAACGCGCTCGCGAACCGCCGCTCCGAGCAGGACAGCCCGATCGCCGGCACCCTGTCGCAGCAGCGCCGCTTCGTGACCGTACGCCGTTCGCTCGCCGAGCACCGGGCGGTCCGCGACGCCCACGGCGGCACCGTCAACGACGTCATCCTGGCGACCGTCACCGGTGGGCTCCGCGGCTGGCTGATGACCCGTGCCGAGTCGCTCGGCGGGCTGCGTCAGGTGCGGGCCGTGGTGCCGGTGTCGGTGCACGACGCCGAGCTCGAGGCCACCTCGCTCGGCACCCAGATCGCCCCGCACTTCGTCGACCTGCCGGTGGGGGAGCCGAGCCCGGTGGTCCGGCTGCACCAGGTCTCCTACTCGTTCAAGGCGCACAAGGACACCGGCCGGGCGGTCGCGGCCAACCGGATCGCCGGCATCGCCGGCTTCGCCCCCTCGACGTTCCACGCGATCGGCTCCCGGGTCGCGGCGGCCGAGCTGCGGCGCGGCTTCCAGCTCTCGGTGACCAACGTGCCCGGCCCGCAGTCGCCGCTCTACGCCGCGGGCGCAGTGATGGAGCAGACCTACCCGGTGCCGCCGCTCCTGCCCGGGCACGCCCTGGCGATCGGCGTCACGTCGTACGACGGGTCGGTCTTCTACGGCGTCACCGCCGACCGCGACCTGGTGCCGGACGCCGACGTGTTCGCCACCTGCCTCGGCGAGGCCCTCGACGAGCTCCTCGACACCGCCGGCGACGCCCGGCCCAAGGTGCCGCGCGGCCGGACCCGGAGGTCGGCGCGCAAGCCGGGCGGAGCGTCGTGAGGCTGTACCTGCCGGCGACCCTCGAGGACCTGGCGGCGTTCGACAGCGACGGCACGATGGGCGTGGGCGACGACGTCGTCGTGGCCGAGGGCGACTCCGAGGACCAGGAGTACGACGCGCTGATGACGGCCGCGGAGTCCGCTGCCGCGCTGGCGGCCGAGCTGGAGCCGGGCGAGCGTCGGCGGGTCGTGGTCGTCGCCGAGGTGGCCGTGGCCGCCCTGCCCGCGACGGTGGCTCTCGCCGACGTGGTGGCCGTGCACGCCGACCCCGACGACGTACCCGACGCAGGAGCCGATCCCGACGACGACCTCGGCTGGTACGCCACCCAGGAGATCCCCACCCTCCTCCGGGGCTGAGACGCGCCGGATCGTCCGTCGAGACGCGCCGAACTGTCGGTCGAGGCGCGCGAATTGAGCGCGCTCGGCTTGTCTGACAGCATCGCGGGCATGGACGCCGTGACCCACCCGCCGTACCCCGTCAACGAGCCCAACCTGACGTACGCGCCCGGCAGCGCCGAGCGAGAGGCACTGGCCGCCGAGCTGGTGCGGCAGGAGCGACGGCCGGTCACGCTGCGCGCCCACATCGGCGGACGCCGCCGCAACGGCGGCGGTGCCGAGATCAACGTCGTACAACCCCACGACCACCAGCACGTGCTCGGCACCCTGAAGGGCGCCACCCATCGCGACACCGAGGCGGCGATCAAGGCCGCTGCCGACGCGGCTCCCGGCTGGCGGGCGATGTCGTTCGACGACCGGGCCGCGATCATCCTCAAAGCCGCCGACCTGCTCGCCGGGCCATGGCGCCAGCGGATCAACGCCGCGACCATGCTCGGCCAGTCCAAGACGGCGTTCCAGGCCGAGATCGACGCGGCGTGCGAGCTGATCGACTTCTGGCGGTTCAACGTGCACTTCGCACGACAGATCCTGGCCGAGCAGCCGATCGCCAACAGCCCGGGCATCTGGAACCGCACCGACTACCGCCCCCTCGAGGGCTTCGTCTACGCGATCACACCGTTCAACTTCACCGCCATCGCGGGCAACCTGCCGACCGCACCGGCCTTGATGGGCAACACGGTGCTCTGGAAGCCCGCCGTCACCCAGCAGCTCGCCGCGAACCTGACCATGGAGCTGCTCGAGGAGGCCGGGCTCCCGCCGGGCGTCATCAACATGCTCCCCGGGCACGGCCACGACGTCTCCGAGGTCGCGCTCGCGCACCCCGACCTCGCCGGCATCCACTTCACCGGCTCGACCGGCGTCTTCCACCACCTGTGGCAGACCGTCGGCGCCAACATCTCGTCGTACCGCTCCTACCCGCGCATCGTCGGCGAGACCGGCGGCAAGGACTTCGTGGTCGCGCACCCGAGCGCCGACCCCGATGTGCTGCGCACCGCGCTGATCCGCGGCGCCTTCGAGTACCAGGGCCAGAAGTGCAGCGCCGCCTCTCGTGCGTACGTCGCGAAGTCGGTGTGGGCGAAGATGCGCGACCAGTTCGTGGCCGAGGTCGAGGGCCTCACCATGGGCGACGTCACCGACCTGTCGAACTTCATGGGCGCGGTGATCGACGACCGTGCGTTCGCCAAGCACAAGAGCGCGATCACGCGGGCCAAGCGCAACAGCCACCTCTCGATCCTGGCCGGTGGCCAGGTGGACGACTCCGTGGGCTACTTCGTCCGTCCGACCGTCGTGCAGTCGACGGACCCGAAGGACCAGATGTTCTCCACGGAGTACTTCGGCCCGATCCTCGCCGTCCACGTCTATGACGACAGCCGCTACGACCGGGTGCTCCAGCAGATGGAGTCGTTCGCGCCGTACGCGTTGACCGGCTCGATCATCGCCCAGGACCGCCGTGCGATCGTCGAGGCGCAGGACCTGCTCCGCTTCGCGGCCGGCAACTTCTACGTCAACGACAAGCCCACCGGCGCGGTCGTCGGGCAACAGCCGTTCGGCGGCGCCCGGGCGTCCGGCACCAACGACAAGGCAGGCTCCGCGGCCAACCTGATGCGCTGGACCAGCCCGCGGTCGATCAAGGAGACGTTCGTCCCGCCGACGGACTACCGCTACCCCCACATGGGCTGAGGCGGTGGACCAGGACGAGATCCTCGCAGCGACCACGACCATGCGGCTGCAGACGGCCGACTGGCTCGACACCCTGACCGACAGCCAGCTCGACGCTCCGAGCTTGTGTGAGGCATGGCGGGTCCGGGACGTGGCCGGCCACCTGGCGGCGGCGCTGACCGTCGGGATGGGGACGTTGCTCTGGGAGACGGCCAGAGCCGGGTTCAAACCACATGGAGCGAACGTCGTGATCGGCCGCCGCTGCGGCGAGCAGCATCCGGCGCGGACGCTCCGCGAGCACGCGGGCGATCGGCTCGACCTCCCGATTGTCGGTGTGCACGGTCAGCTGACCGACCTCCAGGTCCACAATGCCGACATGCGCGTGCCCCTGGGCGCGCCCTGGTCACCCGATCCACGATGGGCTGCGGAGTCGCTTCGCTTCCTCGAGGGCGGTGCCCCAGGGTTCGTACCGAAGAGGCGCGTGGGCGGCCTCCGGGTCGTCGCCGACGATGCCGACGTGGCCTGGGGCGAAGGCGCCGAGCTACGCGGCTCGGCGTACGACCTCGTGCTCGGCCTCTGCGAGCGGGTGTCGGCGTTCGACCGACTGACCGGTGCCGGTGTCGAGGTGCTGCGCGCGCGGTCCGCAGAGGTGGGCTAGCGCCTCAGGCGCGCCACTCGCCGGCGAGCCACTTCACGCCCACCTTGTTCTCGGCGTCGAAGACCCGGCCGACGAAGCCCGCGATCATGTCCTCGAGCTTGCCGCCCACCAGCGGCATCGACACCTTGACCGCGAGGTCGATGCTCTGCACGACGTCGGCGCCGGACTGCACGAGGGTCTCGGTGCCGGTGATGTCACCCGGCTTGCCGGGGATCGTGACCTGGAGGTCGGCCGACGCAGGTGAGGCCCAGGTCTCCTCCTGGATGAACCGGATCTCGTCGCCGACGAACTTCTGGGCGAAGCTCGGCATCCGGTCGGTGCCGTGCGCCTGCTCGACGCGGACGTCCATCCCCGCGCCGTTCGGCGTGATGTCGCAGTCGAAGTCCACGACCTTCTGGTACTCCGAGACGGCCGTCCGGTACGCCGGGTCCGCGAACATGGCGAACACGTCGTCCACCGTCGTACCGGGGTAGGTCAAGGTGTGCGAGACGCGCTTCATGCGGACATCATGCCGGGCGTCACCGGATCCCGGCGTTGCAGGTGCGGAGTGCCGAGGCGTACGTCGGATCGGTCGCCGCCACCGACACCACCTGGCCCGCCGGTGGGGCGGCCGGCCCAGCGGTGCCTGCCGGCTCGAACCGCAGGGTCCAGGTCCCCAGCCTGCTGTGGCGGGAGGAGTTGCCGGCCGCGGCGACGAGGTCGGACCACTTGATCGTGATCTGCAGGCCCGGTTCGCCGGTGCCGAAGGTGGCCGCCACCTGGACGCCGGTCGGTGGCAGGAGAGCGCGCCGCCGCAGCTCGGTCATCGGTGCCCACGAGCCGCAGCGCCGCGCGTGCCGACACCGAGCCCGTGACCAGCGAGCCGTCTCCGGAGGTCGCCCGAGCCGACTCGAGTACGGCGATCTCGGGCGCGGTCGGCCGGTCGAACCGCGCGAGCGACGGGCTCGCCTGGGCCCAGCAGGCGTCGCCGTTCCCGGTCGGTCGCGAGAGGAACACGGTCGGGCTCCGGAAGACCTCGACCCCCGGTTCGCTGGTGCCGATCGTCAGTACGGACGCGTCCAGCACGGTGCCCTGCGCCTTCCAGCCGAGCCGCGCCGCGGTCTCGGTGTCGTCGACCACGAGGTCCTCGTCGCCCGCGACGGCCGGCGCGGCCAGGAGGTGGTGCACCCGATCGCTGAGGAGCTGCTGGGTGTCGACACCCGTCTTGGTCGGTGTCGGCAGGGTCGTGGCACGGGCTCTCTCGGCCGCAGTGTGACCTCCCTGCGAACAGGCGGTCAGGGCCGCGGTGAGCAGCAGTGCCGGCGCGATGGAAGCGGCGCGCGCCCCCGAGCGCCGTGACCTCATGAGCGTCATCGTCGCACCGCGAGGCGCAGTTTGTCCGCGGGTGTCGGGAGTCCTACTGTCGGGTTGTGTCAATGACGACCGGCCTGTCGACCAACCTCGAGAAGTCCCACCTGCTCACCCAGGCGATCGCCCTCGCCGAGCGCAGCTCCGGCACTGGCGGCCCGCCCCGCGACGAGGTCGACCAGCTGCTGCACGCCTACTACCGCCACGTCTCCACCGACGACGTCGGCGACCGCTCCGCGGAGGAGCTGTACGGCGCGCTGGTCTCGCACTACCGCACCGCCGACTCGCGCCCCCAGGGCACCGCCCGCGTCCACGTCTTCACCCCGACCCTGGCCGAGCACGGCTGGTCGGCCGGGGGCCACTCTGTCGTCGAGGTCGTCACCGACGACATGCCCTTCCTCGTCGACTCGGTCGTCATGGAGCTCACCAGCCAGCAGCGCGACGTACACCTGGTCATCCACCCGCAGTTCGACGTGACCCGCGACGTCACCGGCCGCCTCGTCTCGATCGCCTGCCCCGACAACGAGTCGGCCGCGCCACCGGAGGATGCCGAGCGCGAGTCGTGGATGCACGTCGAGATCAGCCGGATCGGCCACGACGAGGACCCCGACGCGATCACGCGAGACATCCAGCGGGTGCTGCGCGACGTCCGCGAGTCCGTCGAGGACTGGGAGCGGATGCGCCAGCAGGCCGGGGTCATCGTCGAGGAGCTGCGCGACGACCCGCCCACCTCGATCTCCGCAGAAGAGCTCGAGCGGGGCCTTGCCTTCCTCGAGTGGCTCTGTGCCGACCACTTCACCTTCCTCGGCTACCGCGAGTACCACCTCGAGCACGACGAGCAGGGCGACCACCTCCGCGGCATACCCGGCACCGGCTACGGCATCCTGCGCAACGACCCCGACATGTCGGCGTCGTCCGGCAAGCTGCCGGCGAAGGTCGCCGAGATGGCCCGCGAGCACACCCTGCTGGTGCTGGCGAAGGCCAACTCCCGCTCCACCGTGCACCGCCCGGCGTACCTCGACTACGTCGGCGTGAAGATGTTCGACGACGCGGGCGAGGTCATCGGCGAGCGTCGGTTCCTCGGCCTCTTCTCGAGCGCCGCCTACACCGAGTCGGTGTGGCGGATCCCGCTGCTGCGCGAGCGCGCGAAGGACGTGCTCCACCGGGTCGGGCTCGACCCCCACAGCCACGCCGGCAAGCAGCTCATCGACACCCTCGAGACCTACCCGCGCGACGAGCTGTTCCACACCCCGGTCGACGAGCTGGCCACCATGGCCACGCGCGTCATGGAGACCCGCGGCCGCCGCCAGCTGCGCATCTTCGTACGGCGTGACACCTACGGCCGCTATGTCAGCGTGCTGGTCTTCCTGCCCCGCGACCGCTACAACACCACGGTCCGCGAGCGGTTCTCCGACATCCTCAAGGACACCTTCGCCGGCGAGTCCGTCGAGTTCACCGTCCGGATGAGCGAGTCGTCGACCGCCCGCGTGCACTTCGTGGTCCACCCGCCCCGGGGCGTCGACATCCCCGACATCGACGTCGCGGAGCTCGAGCGCCGGCTCACCGACGCCTCGCGCTCGTGGCGCGACGACTTCACGGCCGCCACCATCACCGAGTTCGGCGAGGACGTCGGCTCGCGGCTTGCGCGCACGTTCGAGGGGTCGTTCCCGGAGGCCTACAAGGAGGACTTCTCGGCGGCCACCGGAGCGCTCGACCTCGGCCGGCTCGAGGCCCTCGGCGACCTCGGCACCGACCTCTCCCTCTTCTCCGCGCTCGACGCCGCACGGGGTGAGGCCCGGCTGAAGGTCTTCCGCCGGGGCGCTCCGATCTCCCTGTCGGAGGTACTGCCGGCGCTGTCGTCGATGGGTGTCGAGGTCGTCGACGAGCGGCCCTACCAGCTCGACCACGTCGACCACTCGTCGTACATCTACGAGTTCGGCTTGCGCTACCCGCCTGGCATGCCCGACCACATGCGCGAGGCCTTCCAGGACACCATCCGCGCGGTGTGGAACGGCTTCAACGAGATCGACGGCTTCAACGCCCTCGTCCTCGGCGCCCGGCTGACCTGGCGACAGGCGACGGTGCTGCGCGCCTACGCCAAGTACATGAAGCAGGGCAACAGCCCGTTCGCCGTGGACTACATCGAGGCCGCGCTGCGCGGCAACACCGACATCACGCGGCTGCTGGTCCAGCTCTTCGAGGCGCGCTTCGACCCGGGCCGCAACGCCCTCGGCGCCGACGCGGAGGCCCGTACGGCGCGCGTGGAGGAGATCGTCACCCGGATCGAGCGGGCCCTCGACGACGTCGCGAGCCTCGACCACGACCGGATCCTGCGCTCCTACCTGACGCACATCAGGGCCACCCTGCGCACCAACTACTTCCAGCTCGGAGACGACGGCAAGCACCACGCCTACATGTCGTTCAAGCTCGAGCCGTCGGAGATCCCCGACCTGCCCCAGCCCCGGCCGCGCTTCGAGATCTTCGTCTACTCCCCGCGGGTCGAGGGCGTGCACCTGCGCTTCGGCGCCGTCGCGCGCGGCGGGCTGCGCTGGTCCGACCGCCGCGACGACTTCCGCACCGAGGTGCTCGGCCTGGTCAAGGCGCAGATGGTCAAGAACACCGTGATCGTGCCCGTCGGCGCGAAGGGCGGGTTCTTCTGCAAGCAGCTCCCCGATCCGGGCGACCGCGACGCCTGGCTCGCCGAGGGCATCGCCTGCTACAAGACCTTCATCTGCGGGCTGCTCGACATCACCGACAACCTGGTGGACGGCGAGAACGTGCCGCCGGAGGGCGTCGTCCGTCACGACGCCGACGACGCCTACCTCGTGGTCGCCGCCGACAAGGGCACCGCGACGTTCTCCGACATCGCCAACGGGGTCGCCCACGACTACGGCTTCTGGCTGGGCGACGCCTTCGCCTCCGGCGGCTCGGTCGGCTACGACCACAAGGCGATGGGGATCACCGCACGCGGTGCGTGGGTCTCGGTGCAGCGCCACTTCCGCGAGCGCGGCGTCGACTGCCAGACGCAGGACTTCACCTGCGTCGGCATCGGCGACATGTCGGGCGACGTCTTCGGCAACGGGCTGCTCTGCTCCGAGCACACGCTGCTGGTCGCCGCGTTCGACCACCGCGACATCTTCCTGGACCCGTCACCCGACGCGGCGGCGTCGTTCGCCGAGCGCAAGCGGATGTTCGGCCTGCCCCGCTCGAGCTGGCAGGACTACGACTCCTCGCTGATCTCCGAGGGCGGCGGGGTCTACTCCCGGTCGCTGAAGTCGGTCCCGATCAGCCCCGAGGTCCGCAAGGTGCTCGACCTCGGCACCGACGTCCAGGCATTGACGCCGGCGGAGCTGATGAAGGCGATCCTCAAGGCGCCGGTCGACCTGCTCTGGAACGGCGGGATCGGCACCTACGTGAAGTCCAGCGACGAGACGCATGCCGACGCCGGCGACAAGGCCAACGACGCGATCCGCGTCGACGGCCGCGACCTGCGGGCACGCTGCGTGGGCGAGGGCGGCAACCTCGGCCTGACCCAGCTCGGCCGCATCGAGTACGCCGTGGACGGCGCCGACCGCCGTGCTGACCGACGGGGCGGCGCGATCAACACCGACTTCATCGACAACTCCGCCGGGGTCGACACCTCCGACCACGAGGTCAACATCAAGATCCTGCTCGACCGGGTGGTCCGCGACGGCGACCTCACCGAGAAGCAGCGCAACCACCTCCTCGCCGAGATGACCGACGAGGTCGCCGCCCTGGTGCTGCGCGACAACTACGAGCAGAACCTCGCCCTCGCCAACGCCGCCGCCAACGCGAAGTCGCTCCTCCACGTCCACGAGGACTGGATGAAGACCCTCGAGCGGGCCGGTGTGCTCAACCGCGAGCTGGAAGGTCTGCCGACCTCCCGCGCCGTACGACGACGGGCCGAGCGCGGCGAGGGCCTCACCACCCCGGAGCTGTCGGTGCTGCTGGCCTGGACCAAGATCATCCTCGCCGACAAGCTGATCGAGTCCGACCTGCCCGACGACCCGTACTGCCACGTCGACCTGATGGCCTACTTCCCGACCCAGCTCCGCGAGGGCTTCGAGGCCGCGATCGCCAACCACCCGTTGCGCCGCGAGATCATCGTCACCCAGGTCGTCAACGACCTGGTCAACGGCGCCGGGATGACCTTCTGGCCGCGACTGATGGGCGAGACGGGCGCAACACCGGAGGAGCTCACCCGGGCGAACTTCGTGGCCCGCGAGATCTTCGGCTCGCTGCCGCTGCGCGAGGAGATCAAGACCTTCGACAACACCCTCGAGGCCAGCACCCAGACCCTGATGCGGATCGAGATGCGGACCCTGGTCGAGCGGGCGTCGCGCTGGCTGGTCAACAACCGCCGGCCCCCGCTCGACAGCCAGGGCACCGTCGACTACTTCAGTGCTCCGGTCGCCCACCTGATGGGCCAGCTGCCGTCGCTGCTGACGGGTCGCGAGCTGCGCGCCTACGAGACCCGGAAGAAGACGCTGGTCGACCAGCACGTGCCGGACGACCTCGCCAGCAGGGTCGCGGTCCTGCACCCGGCGTACATGCTGCTCGGCGTGATCGAGATCGCCGACCGGATGTCGCTGGACCCGGTCGAGGTGGCCCGCCTGCACTTCGCGCTCGGTGAACGGCTCGGCCTGCCCGACCTGGTCACCCGGATCCTGGCGCTGCCGCGCGACGACCGCTGGCAGACGATGGCCCGCGCCGCCCTGCGCGACGACGTGTACGCCGTCCACACCCAGCTCACAGCGCAGGTGCTGCGCGACACCTCCGCCGAGGAGTCGATGGCGGCCCGGATCGCGGAGTGGGAGGACGCCGACGCGGTCGTGGTGGAGCGAGCGGCCTCGATCCTGCAGGAGATCTGCTCGGACGACAACGCCGACCTGGCCCGGATGTCGGTGGGGCTGCGCGTGGTGCGTGGGCTGCTCGCGAACTGACTCGCAGCGCCACCGGATGTAAGACCCACTCGGGGGGTACGCGCCGTACAAAAGAATTCGTGGTCTGTCGGCGGCCGGGGTTAGGCTCGAGCAACGATGCCACCTGATCCACACTCCCACCCACCCGCCAGCGTGCACTCGCTCTGGCGGCTGCGCGGCTACCTCCGGTCGCACATCCCGGCGCTGGTCATCATGCTGGTGACCTCGATGAGCGGCATCGCCGTCGCCATCTCGATCCCGCTGGTGATCAAGGCCCTCATCGACGGCCCGATCGAGGACCACGACGCCAGCGGCATCCTCCCGCTCGGCCTGCTGGTGCTCGGCCTGGGCATCCTCGAGGCGGTCCTCATCTGGTGGCGCCGCTGGGTGCAGAACAAGGCCGTGCTCGAGGTCGAGACCGAGATGCGCCACGACCTCTACGAGCGGCTGCAGGAGCTCCCGATGAGCTTCCACAGCCAGTGGCAGTCGGGGCAGCTCCTGTCGCGTGCCACCACCGACCTCTCCGCGATCCGGCGCTTCTTCGGCTTCGGGATGCTGTTCCTGGTCGTCAACATCACCCAGGTCACGGTCACCACCGCCGTGCTGCTCTACCTCTACTGGCCGCTCGGCCTGGTCGTCGCAGCCACCTCCGCGCCGATCGTGTGGCTCTCGATGCGCTTCGAGAAGGGGTACGTCGTGGTGTCCCGCGACGTGCAGGACCAGCAGGGCGACCTCGCCACACTGGCCGAGGAGGGTGCCGTCGGCATCCGGGTGATCAAGTCCTTCGGCCGCTCGCCCCACGTCTCCGAGCAGTACGACGTGGCGGCCCGCAGCCTGCTCGACACCAGCGTCGCCAAGGTGCGGCTGTCCGCGCGTTTCTGGACCTTCTTGGAGATGATCCCCAACCTCGCCGTCGTCATCGTGCTGCTCCTGGGGTCGATCGGCGTGGGCCGTGGCGCCCTGACTCCCGGCGAGCTGGTCGCGTTCATCACCCTGATGCTGTCGCTGGTGTGGCCGGTCGCCTCCCTGGGCGTGATCCTGGCGATGGCCCAAGAGGCGATGACCGCCGCCGCCCGGGTGCTCGAGATCTACGACACCCAGCCCGACATCGTCTCCGGCACGGCGACGGCTCCGGTGGCGCGCGGCCACCTCCGCTTCGAGCACGTCGACTTCACCTACCCCGGCTCCGACACCCCCGTGCTGCGCGACGTCAACCTCGACCTGGCGCCCGGCGAGACCCTGGCGCTGGTCGGCTCGACCGGCTCCGGCAAGACCTCGCTGACGGCGCTGGTCCCGCGGCTGTACGACGTGACCGGCGGCCGGGTGACCGTCGACGGCGTCGACGTGCGCGACTACTCCCTGACCGAGCTCCGCTCCCTGGTGGCGACGGCCTTCGAGGAGCCCACCCTGTTCTCGATGAGCGCACGGGAGAACCTCACCCTGGGCCGCTCCGACGCCACCGAGGACGAGATCGCCGAGGCACTCGAGATCGCCCAGGCCGGCTTCGTCCACGACCTCCCGTGGGGGCTGGACACCAGGATCGGTGAGCAGGGGATGTCCCTGTCCGGCGGCCAGCGCCAGCGCCTCGCCCTCGCGCGCGCCGTACTCGCGCAGCCGAAGGTGCTGGTGCTCGACGACACCCTCTCCGCGCTCGACATCCACACCGAGAAGCTGGTCGAGGAGGCGCTGCAGCGGGTGCTCGCCGCCACCACCGGCCTGGTCGTGGCCCACCGCGCCTCCACCGTGCTGCTCGCCGACAAGGTCGCCCTGCTCCAGGACGGCACGATCACCCACGTCGGCGACCACCGGCACCTGCTGGCCACCGTCCCGGCGTACCGCGAGCTGCTCGCCGCCGACGCCGAGGAGCTCGAGGAGCAGTCGGCATGAGTGCCACCACCCAAGACGCTCCCGTCGGAGACGTACCCGAGGGCCAGGAGTGGCGCGGCGTCGCCGCCGACGGCCGCGACGACCTCACCGACGAGACCACCGCCAAGCTGGCCGACCGCTCCCGCCGGCTGCTCAAGAACCTGCTGACCCCCTACCGCAAGGTCCTGAAGCTGCTGCTCGTCGCCGTCCTGGTCGAGAACGCCGCCCGGCTCTCGATCCCGTTGCTGGTGGCCCTCGGTATCGACAGGGGCATCCCGCCGATCAAGAACGACAACGACCTGAAGCCGCTGCTGGTGATCGTCGGCATCGTGCTGGCCGCGACCCTCATCCAGGCCGTCGCGCGCAACATCTTCCTGGTCCGCTCCGGGCAGATCGGCCAGGACATCCTGTTCGAGATCCGGCAGCGGATCTTCCGCCACTTCCAGCGCCTCAGCCCGGCGTTCCACGACTCCTACACCTCGGGCCGCGTCATCTCGCGCCAGACCTCCGACGTCGACGCCATCTACGAGATGCTCGAGACCGGCTTCGACGGCCTGATCACCGCTGCGCTGACGCTGTTCGGCACCGCCGTGCTGCTGCTCTACCTCGACGTGAAGCTCGGCCTGGTCGCGCTGCTGTGCGGCCCGTTCCTGGCCTGGGCCACGAACTGGTTCCGCAAGGAGTCGGCGAAGAGCTACCGGGTGACCCGCGAGAAGGTCGCGCTGGTGATCGTCCACTTCGTGGAGTCGATGAACGGCATCCGCGCCGTCCAGGCCTTCCGTCGGGAGCCGCGCAACCAGGAGATCTTCGACGACGTCAACGACCAGTACCGCGCCGCCAACCTGGTCGCCTTCCGGTTGGTCGCCTGGTTCATGCCCGAGATCCGCCTGATCGGCAACATCACCATCGCCGTCGTCCTGCTCTACGGCAGCTACCTTGCTTTCGACGGCCAGGTGACCGTCGGTGTGCTGGCGGCGTTCCTGCTCTACCTGCGCCAGTTCTTCGAGCCGATGATGGACATCTCGCAGTTCTACAACACCTTCCAGTCGGCCAACGCCGCGCTGGAGAAGATCTCGGGCGTCCTCGAGGAGGTGCCCGGCGTCCCGGAGCCGACCAACCCGGTCGCGCTGCGCGAGGCCCGCGGCGACCTCCGCTTCGACCACGTCCGGTTCGAGTACGTCGACGGCGTGCCGGTGTTGCCCGACCTCGACCTCGTCGTACCTGCCGGCCAGACCGTGGCCCTGGTCGGCACCACGGGTGCCGGCAAGACCACGATCGCCAAGCTCGCCACCCGGTTCTACGACCCCGTGGACGGCGCGGTCACCCTCGACGGGGTCGACCTGCGGTCGATCACCTCGATCGACCTCCACCACGCGGCCGTGATGGTCACCCAGGAGAACTACCTCTTCTCCGGCACCATCTCCGACAACATCCGCTTCGGCCGCCCCGGTGCCACTCAGGACGACGTCGAGGCGGCGACCCGGGCCCTGGGCGCGCACGGGTTCATCTCCGCGCTGCCCGAGGGCTACGACACCGACGTCTCCAACCGCGGCGGGTTGCTCAGCGCCGGCCAGCGCCAGCTGGTCGCCTTCTCCCGAGCCTTCCTCGCCGACCCGGCGGTGCTGATCCTCGACGAGGCGACCTCGTCGCTCGACATCCCGTCGGAGCGCCTGGTGCAGCGCGCGCTGCGCACCATCCTGTCCGGGCGCACCGCGGTGATCATCGCCCACCGCCTGTCTACCGTGGAGATCGCCGACCGGGTGCTGGTGCTCGAGCACGGCCGGATCGTCGAGGACGGCACCCCCGCCGACCTGATCGAGGGCGGCGACGGCCGATTCTCCGACCTGCACGAGGCCTGGATCCAGTCGCTGGCCTGAGCGATGCCGACGCCACGGATCCGGTCGTCCCGCGGGGTAGGTCACACTGGTTCAGGGTCGACAGGCCGAACCGAATCACCGGTTGCGACGTATACCTGGGTGTGGGAGGTGTGATGGCCGAGAGCCCTGATGTCGTGATGCAGCGTCTGCATGACGAGCACGCCGGCGCGCTCTGGGGCCACTGCCTGCGGCTGACCAACCACGACCGTGCCCGTGCCGAGGACATCTGCCAGGAGACGCTGCTGCGTGCCTGGCGCAACGCCACCGTGCTCGACGAGAGCCAGGGCTCGGTCCGGGCGTGGCTGTTCACGGTCGCCCGCAACATCGTGATCGACGAGTCGCGCACCAAGCGCGCCCGCTCGGAGTTCCCGGTGGACGAGGTCCCCGAGCCGGTCCAGACCGGCGACCGGAGCGACGAGCTGCTGATGACCTGGGTGGTGGCCGACGCGGTGACCCACCTGTCCGCCGAGCACCGCGCCGTACTGCAGGAGTGCTACTTCAAGGGCCACTCGGTCGCCGAGGCCGCACGCCGGATCGGCATCCCCGAAGGCACCGTGAAGTCGCGCACCCACTACGCGCTCCGGGCCCTGCGGTTGGCCCTCGAAGAGATGGGAGTGGTCTCATGAGCTGCTCCTACGCCACCTGGGACGCCGCCTATGTACTGGGCTCGCTGTCCACCTCCGACCGCCGCGAGTTCGAGAGCCACCTGTCCGGCTGCGACACCTGCTCGCGGGCGGTGCGCGACCTGGCCGGGATGCCAGGGCTTCTCGGTCGGCTGGATCCGGAGATCTTCGACGAGGGTGAGGCCGAGCCGGCCCCGGACACGTTGCTCCCGCGCCTCATCGACGCGATGCACCGCGGTCAGCGTCGGCGCACCTGGTTCACCGCCGGGCTGGCCGCCGCGGCCGCTGTGGTCATCACCGTCGGCGGCGCCCTGGTCCTGGAGCACGACGGGTCCGCGGCTCCCGAAGCCACCGCGCCGACGACAAGTGCGACCGTCGCTGCTCCCTCCACCACCGTGGCGATGAAGCCGGTCGGAGGCGACGACTCGATGACCGCATCGGTGGCGCTCACCACCGTCGGCTGGGGCACGCGGCTCGACCTGACGTGCTCCTACCGGCAGAGCCACCAGGGAGCTGGCTCCTACGCCCTGGTCGTGCACACCACCAACGGCCGGACCGAGCGAGTCGGCACCTTCAAGGGGCTTCCCGGGCGCACGATGCAGCTCACCGGGGCCACCGCCACGCCTGAGGCCGACATCCGGTCGGTTGAAGTGACCTGGCTCGACGGCGGTGCCGTCGCGCGCGGCTGGCTCTGAGGGTGCCGTTCAGGCCGGGCGCTCCACGAAGGCGTAGAGCGTCCTGACCTTGTCGTCGGCGAGGACCGGGAAGTCCATCCCAGGGCTACGTACCCATGGTGATGCCGAGCCGTACCTACGGACACACGTTGCTCGCCTGGGCAGCCCTCCCGAGCCCCGAGCGGGTGACCAACGTGTGTCTTCACGGTCCTGCTACTTGCCATAGTGGAAAGTACGGGGCATACTTTCCACTATGGAAAATGAGCCGATGGGGCAGAGCCCCGACGAAGCCCGCGCAGAGCTCGCCGTGGTGGACCAGTCGCGGCAGCGACTGGCCGCCGGCCTGCGACTGCCGACGGGCCTGCACCCGGCCCTGGCCACCGCGGTCGCGGTCCAGGTGGGCACCGCCGCCTACGGGATCGCGAGTCAGACGGTCGCCGGGCTCGTGGTGGCGCTGGCTGGGGTGGCAGTGTTCCTGGGGGTGGCCGCGCTCACGCTCTACCGCTTCCGGCGCATCAACGGCGTCAGGGTCGACGGTCTGGCCAGCCAGATCGTCCTGGGCAGCGGGGCGCTGCCGACCCTGGTGTACGTGGGCTCGTTCCTGGCCGCGACGTGGGCCGCTTTCGAGTCGCGCTGGTGGCTCGTCGCGGTCGCGGCAGTGGCCGGGGGACTCGGCTATGCGTACGGCGTCAGCCGCTGGTGGGACGCCTACCGCGACGACCCGGTCGCCCACGCGAGCGGCGCCTCGCCTCGCGTACTCACCGCGCTGGCCGTGGTCGCCTGCCTGGGCTTCGTCGCGCTGCTGGTCGCCGGCTGATGGTCGAGCTCGACCCACTGATCCACGCTCCAGCCCGGTTGCAGCTCGTCACCATGCTCTCCACGGTCTCGGAGGCGGAGTTCGCCACGCTGCGGGACGCTCTCGAGGTCAGCGACTCGGTGCTCTCCAAGCACGTCTCGGCGCTGGTCGACGCCGGCTACGTGCGCAGCCGCAAGGGGGTCAGGGCAGGGCGACGTACCACCTGGATCGGGCTGACCAGCGCCGGCCGCAAGGCTCTGCGCGAGCACGTCGCGGCGCTGCGCCGACTGATCGAGATGGTGGACTGATCAGGGAGTCGTCGGGCGCGAGCCGTACGCCGAGAGGAACCGGTCGCGGAACTCGTTCATCGGCACCGTCGGCGTCGACGTCTCCGGCTGCAGCCCCGCTGTCCAGCCCCAGCCCTCGATCTGACGCAGCACGGCGGGGTCGTGGGCGATCAGCGAGACCGGTACGTCGTGGGAGGCGTTGTTGCCGCTGACGGCGGCGTTCGGCTGGTGGTCGCCGAGGACGAGCATCACCAGGTTCTTGTCGTGGGCGTGGTGCACGAACGACACCAGTGACCGGAGCGAGTAGCGGATGGTGCGGGCGAAGCGGGTCTGCTGGGCGTGGGGGTGAGCCAGCGTCGAGAGCAGCGAGGTGTCGTAGGGGATGCCGGCGCCGTTGACGCTGTTGTAGATCGAGCCGTCTCCCAGGGAGTTCCACGGCAGCAGGCGGGGGATCGACGTCCACGGGGTGTGGCTCGAGTCGAGGTCGATCTCGGCCATCACCGGCCGCTTCTGCTTCCGCAGCTCGAGGTCGTTGAAGGCATGCATCGTGAACTGGTCGGGGACCCGCGAGTAGCCCAGGCGCGGCCCGGCGTACCCGACGTTGTAGGAGCCGTACATTCGCTGGTAGCGGTAGAAGCGCTTCCCCTCCGGCCAGGCGTGCCAGTCGGAGGGGACGTCGGAGACGGTGCGCCAGCCGGCCTTCTTGAACGCCGAGGAGAGGGTGAGCCGGTCACTGGAGAGCACCTGGTCGTAGCGCTGCTGCGAGTCGATCCAGAGCCCGGTCTGGAGCGTCGAGTGCGCGAGCCAGCTGATGCCGCCGAAGGTGGGCGAGCCCAGCCAGCCGCTGCGCGCGTGGAAGCCGAGCCGCCCGAGCTGCCCGGTCGCGTCGGTCAGGGTGCGGTCGACCTGGGGCGCGAACCAGGAGTCCTCCACTGCGACCCGGCCGTAGCTCTCGACGAAGACCACCAGCACGTCCTTGCCGCGCAGCCGGGTCAGCAGGTCACGGCCGGGGGTGAGCGCGTAGGAGTCGTGGACGACGTCCCGGTCGAAGACGGCGCGGTCGCGAAGCTCCGCGCGGACCCCTCCGACCTGTTCGGCCACCAGCGACGCGGCCTGGTCGCCGGCCACCGGGATCCCGCCGACCCGGGCGCCGCCCAGACCGGCCGCCGCCCAGACGACGGCAAGGCCGACGACGACCGCGGTCCAGGCGCGCGGCGCCGACCGGACCGTACGTCGTGTGCGCAGCGCGGACCACACGCACACGGTTGCCCCGCCGACGACCACGATCAAGATCGCCAAGCCGGCCAGGAGCACCCCCGTGGTCCCGGACGAGGCATGCAGCAGGTCGACCCCCGAGCCGACGTAGCCCGGGTCCGTCAGGGGGTTGAACGGACGATCGAAGGCCTCGTAGAAGCCGAGGTTGAGCAGGCTACCGACCACGACGACGGCCAGCAGCACGCCCGCGACCGCGGCCACCACCTTTCCCCAGACCGACGGCAGCACCAGGGAGAGCGCCAGGAAGACGACCAGCTCCACCGGGACCCCGAGCAGCACGGCCGCGGTCACCTGCTGGGGTCGTTGCGGCAGGACGAGCGCGACCCAGATCAGCGCCAGCGCGCTGATGTCGAGCACCCGGGTGACCAACCGCGACCGTGGGACCGGGTACTCGCTCCGCCGGCGCCACAGGATGACCACCTGCCGCCCGAACGTCTCCACGAGCAGGCCGAGGGAGACGAAGAGCATCAGCCGGGTCACCGCGAGCGGCAGGACGTCCGCTGTGGCCACCAGCAGCGCCACCCCTTGGACGGCGGCCACCACCTTGTTCCAGTGCCGTGGCGCGACGGGCGCTCGAAGCCAGGGCCAGACCGGCGTGGCGATCAAGCAGCAGATAGCGGGCGAGTCCGATCAGCAGCACCCACGCCCCGACGAGCGGTACGACGTACACGCTGAGGACGAGGATCAAGAACGCGTCGGTCTCCATGTCGAAGTCCGCGCCCAGGCGGGTGACGGCGCTCCGCGCCCGCGCCAGTCGGCCGTCCACGCAGTCGAGGGCCAGCGCGACGGCGCTGATCGTCACGATCAGCGGTCGCGGTACGTCGGAGCTCCAGGACTGCACCACCAGGGTCGCGACCGCCAGCACCAGACCGGCGCGCACCAAGGTGACGGTGTTGCCGGGCCCGAGGCGTTCGAGCCCGTCTCGGCGCATCCCGTGCTCGAGCAGCGCCCACAGGACCAGCGTCAGGACGGCTCCGGTGACCAGCGCGGTCCTGCCCAGGCCGACCGACACCGACAGCAGGCCCAGCACAGCGGCCATGCCCGGCAGTACGGTCAGGGGACCACCGTGAACCTCGCGCACCCTGCCTCCGTATCTCTGGTTACCAGTCATACGACTACGGACCGGCGTCGGTTCACAACCAGCCGGACGTGGAGGGAGCCGACGTGTCACCAACGGCCCGTGCGTACTGGCTGAGTGAGCCCGGGTCCGGCGAGATCCGCACCGTCGATCTGCCGGGTCCGGGCCTGGGGGAGGTACAGGTTCGCACGCTGGTCTCCGGGGTGAGCCGCGGCACCGAGGCGCTGGTGTTCCGCGGCGGCGTGCCCGTGAGCCAGTACGACGTGATGCGCGCGCCGTACCAGGAGGGTGAGCTGCCCGGCCCCGTCAAGTACGGCTACCTCAACGTCGGTGTGGTCGAGGCGGGTTCCCCCGACCTGCTCGGCCACACCGTCTTCTGCCTCTACCCCCACCAGACGGCGTTCGTCGTGCCCGTCGAGGCCGTGACCACGGTGCCCGACGGCGTGCCCGCACGGCGGGCCGTCCTGGCCGGCACCGTGGAGACCGCGGTCAACGCGCTCTGGGACGCCCGTCCACTGGTGGGCGACCGGGTGGCGGTCGTCGGCGCCGGCATGGTCGGCTGCTGCGTCGCCCGCCTGCTGGCGCGCGTCCCGGGGGTCGAGGTGACCCTCGTCGACACCGAGAGCGACCGGGCGGCGGTGGCCGCTGCGCTCGGAGTCGGGTTCGCCACTCCGTCCGAGGCGCCGGACGACCTCGACCTCGTGGTGCACACCAGCGGCACCGGCGCCGGCCTCCAGCTCTCCCTCGACCTGCTCGCCCCGGACGCCACGGTCACCGACCTGAGCTGGTACGGCGACCGGCCGGTCGAGCTCTCGCTCGGCGGACGGTTCCACTCCGCCCGGCTCGGCGTCCGCGCCAGCCAGGTGGGCGAGGTCGCGGCGGCCCGGCGCGGACGGCGTACCCCGGCCGACCGGCTGCGGCTCGCCTTGTCGCTGCTCGACGACCCCGCCTTCGACGCGCTGCTGACCGGCGAGTCGCCGTTCGCCGAGCTGCCCGAGGTGATGGCCAAGCTCGCCTCCGGCTCGATCCCGGCGCTGTGCCACACGATCAGCTACCAGGGGGAGGGCTGATGTTCGAGGTGACCGTCCGCGACCACATGATGGTCGCGCACAGCCTGCGGGGCGAGGTGTTCGGCCCCGCCCGGGCACTGCACGGCGCGACGTACGTCGTCGACGCGGCGTTCGCGCGGGAGGATCTCGACGACGACGGCATCGTCCTCGACATCGGCCGCGCCATGGAGGCGCTGCACGAGATCCTGGCCGACCTGACCTACCGCAACCTCGACGAGGTCGAGTCGCTGGCGGGTCTCAACACGACCACCGAGGTGCTGGCGCGCGCGATCGCCGACCGCCTCGCCGCCCGCGTCCACGACGGCGGGCTCGGCGTGGCGGTCGGCGACATCGCCCGGATCCGGGTCACCCTCCACGAGTCGCCCGTCGCCTGGGCGAGCTACGAGCGGGCACCGTGACCGGGGGCTCGCCGCTCGTCCATGCGGTCCTCCCGGCCGGGATCGACGACCCCTCCCGGCCCAGCGGCGGCAACGTGTACGACCGCCGGGCCCTCGACGGCCTGCGCGCGCAGGGCTGGTCCGTCGAGGAGCACGAGGTCGGCGGTGACTGGCCGCGCCCCGACCTCACCGACCTGGCCCGGCTGTCCCTGCTGCTCGACGGGCTGCCCGACGGCTCGCTGCTGCTGGTCGACGGCCTCGTCGCGTCCGGAGCCGCGTCCGTGCTGCCGGCCGCCTCGACCCGTCTGTCGGTCGTGGTGCTCCTGCACATGCCGCTCGGTCCGGGCGCGGCCGAGGAGACCGTCCTCGCCTCGGCCGCGGCCGTGGTCACCACCAGCGAGTGGGCGCGCTCGCAGGTCCGCGCCTGGTACGGCCTCCGGCACGTGTACGCCGTACGCCCCGGCACCGACCCGGCACCGCTCGCCGGCGGCTCGGGCGCCGGGACCTCCCTGCTCTGCGTCGCGACCGTGCATCCCGGCAAGGGGCACGACCTGCTGCTGGAGGCGCTGTCCCGGCTGGAGGACCGGCCGTGGACCCTGGTCTGCGCCGGCTCCCTCGACGTCGACCCCGACCACGTGACCACCCTGCAGGCGCAGGTGTACGCGCAGCGGTGGGAACGACGGGTCACCTTCGCCGGCCCCCTCGTCGGCCCCGCGCTCAGGGCGGCCTACGAGCGGGCCGACGTGGTCGTCCTGCCCTCACGTAGCGAGAGCTACGGGATGGTGGTGACCGAGGCGCTCGCCTACGGGCTCCCGGTGATCGCGACCCGGGTCGGCGGCGTGCCCGAGGCGATGGGCCGGGCCCCCGGCGGCGCCCTTCCGGGGCTGCTGGTGGCGCCGGACGACCCGGCCGCGCTGGCCGACGGGCTGGCCCGCTGGACCGACGAGCGATACCTGCGCGACCGGCTCCGGCGTGCCGCGGCGGCGCGACGACCGACTCTCCCCGGCTGGGACCGCACCGCCGCCGATCTCGCCGGCGTTCTGAACCGCGTCGGTGGCCGGGTCCGCGCCGGTGTCGGGGGCGCCCGGCGATGAAGGTGCCCCACCCGCCCCCCGCCGTACGTCGAGCCTGGCCGTGGCTCCGGCTGGTCGGCGGCCTGGCGGTCCTGCTCGTGCTGCTCTGGCGCTTCGGCACCGGCCCGTTCGCCGACGCCTGGCAGGTCACCACCTGGCCGGCCGTGCTCGGGGCACTGGCACTCACGGGGGCGTGCACCTTGTCCTCCGCCTTGCGCTGGCGCGCCGTCGCCCGGGCATTCGACGTACCCCTGACGCTGCGCGAGTCCGTGACGGCGTACTACCGCTCGCAGTTCCTCAACGCGACCCTGCCGGGCGGCAGCCTCGGCGACGTCCACCGTGCCGTCCGGCACGGCCGCGGCGCCGGCGACGTGGGTGCCGGGGTGCGGGCCACCGCGTGGGAGCGCGGCTCGGGGCAGGCCGTTCAGCTCGGGCTCCTGCTGCTCGCGCTCACGGCGCTCGCCTCGCCCCTGCGCGGGCTCACCCCGCTGGTGGGCGCGGGCGTGCTGGTGGTCATCGGCGCGGGCTGGTTCGCGCTGCATCGCCAGGGCCGGGTGTCCTCCGACCTGCGGGCGGTCCTCGGCGGCGCGACCCTCGGGCCGGTCGTCCTGACGTCGTGCGTCACCTCCCTCGGGCATCTCGCGGTCTTCGTGATCGCGGTCCACACGGTCGGTGTCGACGCATCTTGGGCCGTGCTCATCACCACCGGTCTGGTGGTGATGGTCGGCTCGGCGATCCCGCTGAGCTTTGCCGGCTGGGGGGCGCGCGAGGGCCTCACCGCCTGGGCGTTCGGCTTGGCCGGGTTGGGTTCGGCCGTCGGACTCACGGTCTCCGTCGTGTACGGCGTGCTGGCCGCGGTCGCGACCCTGCCCGGTGCGCTGGTTCTGGTCGCAGACGCCGCCGCACGGCGCAGTCATGCCAAGGTTGAGCCCCGAGATCCTGCACACGTCGGCCAACTGAAGGGGGTGCCTCGTGGCTGAGCGCCCTTACACGCTGCTGAGCTGCAGCATGTCCATCGACGGCTACATCGACGGCGCCTCGGAGAGCCGGCTGCTGCTCTCCAACGAGCTCGACTTCGACCGGGTCGACCGCGTGCGGGCCGGTGTCGACGCGATCCTGGTCGGCGCCACCACGATCCGCAACGACAACCCGCGGCTGCTGGTGCGCAACCCCGAGCGGCGCCGTCGGCGCCTGGAGCAGGGGCTTCCGGAGCAGCCCACGAAGGTCACCGTCACCGACCGAGGCCGCCTCGACCCCTCCTCGCGGTTCTTCGCCGACGACGGCACCGACAAGCTGGTCTACGGCAGCAGCCCCGTGGTCGACGCGCTGCAGCAGAGGCTTGGTCATCTCACCAAGGTCGTGGACGGAGGTGAGCCGGTGCGGATGCGTGACCTCACCGAGGACCTCCACGCCCGCGGCGTACGCCGGCTGATGGTCGAGGGCGGCGGCGCCGTGCACACCCAGTTCCTGGCCGACGACCTGGTCGACGAGCTCCAGCTGGTGGTGGCGCCGTTCTTCGTCGGTGAGCCGGGCGCGCGCCGGTTCGTCGGCGAGGGCCACTTCCCGTGGCATCCCGGTCACCGGGCCCGGCTGGCCGCCACCGAGCAGATAGGCGACGTCGTCCTGCTGCGCTACGCGCTGTCCGAGCGCTACGCCGAGGGGCGCGACGCCGACTGAGGAACGCCGGCGCGACGGCGCCCGCCGCGGTCGCGGGGCGTCGTGGGCTCCGGCTCCTCGAGCAGGATCCCGCACCCGGCCAGCACCGCCACCACCTCGGAGATCGCGGCGCCCCAGACGTAGAAACCTGTCCAGTGCTCGTGGGTGCCGTACAGCCCGACCGTGGCCGAGAGGGTGAACGCACCGAGCGTCGCCATGCCGAAGCAGGCGGCGAGGGCGCCCGGCAGCCAGTGACGCCACCGGACCAGCAGGATCGCGATCACCAGTCCGGCGACGACGTTGAGGAGGAACAACGGACCGATCATGTGCATGCCGCGCACGACCTGGACCCAGAGGATCAGGTGGATCGCCATCGAGGCGAGTACGGCTGTCGCCGCGACGTACCGCGTGGTCATCAGGTGGCCTCCTCCGCTGCCCTCACCGGCAGCTGATGATCACTCGATGATCCACGAATCAGACCGTTCGCGGGGCGGAATCGGCCAGACGCCTACTCTTCGGCCATGACGGAGACCCCTCGCAGCGCAGCCGATCTGGTCCGGAGCATCTCCGCGGGGGAGACCTCGCCGGCCGCCGTCGTCGAGGACGCGCTGGCCAGGATCGAGACCGGCAACGCCGAGCTCAACGCCTTCTCGGTGGTGCTGGACAACGAGGCGCGCGAGCAGTCGCGGTTCCTCGAGCTCGGCCAGGGCGAGACCCGCGGACCTCTGTTCGGGGTACCCGTCGCGATCAAGGAGGAGCTCGACGTCGCCGGCTGCGTCACCACCTTCGGCGGGCACGGCAACAGCACGCCGGCCGCTGCAGACGGCGAGGTCGTACGTCGACTGCGCGAGGCCGGTGCGGTGATCGTCGGCAAGACGCACATGCCCGAGTTCGGGGCCTGGCCCTACACCGAGTCAGTGGCCTACGGCCACACCCGCAACCCGTGGCGCACCGGCTTCACCCCCGGCGGATCCAGCGGCGGCACCGCGGCCGCGGTCGCCTCGGGCATGGTCCCGATCGGGATGGGCGGCGACGGCGGCGGCTCGATCCGGATCCCGGCCGCCTTCTGCGGGCTGTTCGGCCTCAAGCCGCAACGCGGCCGGGTCACCACCTCGCCGATGGAGCACCTGTGGTGGTCGCTCGGCACGGTCGGCCCACTGACCCGCACCGTGCTCGACTCCGCGATCGTCTACGACGTGATCCGGGGCAACCTGCCCACGGACCGGTGGCAGGGCGGCGAGGTCGGCTCCTTCGTCGAGGCCGTACGACGTGAGCCCGGCCGGCTGCGGATCGGCTGGACTGTGAAGCCGGTGACCAAGGGCGTCAAGCCGCATGCCGAGCACGTCGCGGCCGTGCGCGACACCGCCGCCCTGCTGACCGACCTCGGCCACGACGTCCGCGAAGTCGACCCGCGCTACCCCGACCCGACCGCCGCGTTCGTGCCGCAGTTCTTCGCCGGCATCCGGGCCGAGGCCGACGCTGTCGAGCACTACGACCGGCTCGAACGTCGTACCCGGGAGACCTACCGTCTCGGCTCCTGGGTGACCCCGAAGGTGATCGACTTCGCGCTCCGGCAGACCGAGAAGATCTCCGCCAAGGCCAACCGGGTCTTCGATGAGGTCGACGTCCTGCTGACCCCCTCGACCGCCCACCGGCCGCCCCGCGTCGGCGTCCTGGACGGCACCGGCTCGGTGCGCGCCTCGCTCAAGGCGATGCCGGCGATCGCGTACGCCGCGCTCTGGAACCTCGCCGGCAACCCGGCCTGCAACGTGCCCTCCGGCCTCGGAGCCGACGGGCTGCCGCTCGGCGTGCAGCTGGTCGGCCGGACCGACGGCGAGGAGACGCTGCTCAGCCTGGCCGCGCAGCTCGAGGCCGCGCGCCCCTGGCCGCTCGTCGCCCCCTGAAGGGCGTCGCAGTCTCCACGCGTTCCCCCGCCCATCTCCTCACGCTCTCCATGGAGTGCCCCGCGGCGCCCGTCAACCTGTGAGTGCTAGCCAGGCCAGGGGGGTCTGGTGTCACTCACACCAGGAGAAAAGCCATGAAGCTCAACCGACGAACGATGGCCGCCTGCGGCGCGGCTGCGCTCGCGACCGGCGCCGCGATCGCGGGCACCAGCCACGCGGACGCGTCCGGGCCCAAGAACATCTTCCATCTGCAGCGCTCGCCGGGCATCGTGGCGGCCGGCTGCCTGCCGGACGCGCAGGCCCGCGTCGTCGTGCAGAACGAGGGCCCCGTCGAGGTGATGAAGGTCCACGCCACAGGGCTGCCGAAGAAGACCGACTTCGACCTGTTCGTGATCCAGGTGCCGAACGCGCCGTTCGGGATCGGCTGGTACCAGGGCGACCTGGAGACCAACAAGTCGGGAGAGGCGGACGGCACCTTCGTCGGTCGCTTCAGCCAGGAGACCTTCGCGGTCGCACCCGGTACGGCGCCCGCGCCCTCGGTGCACAGCTCGCCGATCCCGGACGCCACCAGCAACCCGGCGTTCGGACCCGTCCACACCTTCCACGTGGGGCTGTGGTTCAACTCGCCGAAGGACGCCGGCAAGGCCGGCTGCCCGACCACCCTCACGCCGTTCAACGGCGAGCACAACGCCGGCGTGCAGGTGCTGAACACCGGCCAGTTCGGCGTCGCACACGGACCGCTCGGCCGGCTCAAGCCCTGACCGGCTGAGCGCGGGGTCGTTCGCTCCAGGGTTTCTCTCGCAGCGCCCGGGGCGGACGGCCCTTGGTCACGTGTCGGCGAGCAGGTGGGCGGTGACTGCCGGCGCGGTCGCCTTCGCCTTGATCATGTGCGTCTGACCGGCCAGCGTCTCCAGCCGCCCGTCGGGCACGGCGTCGGCGAGCGCGGCCTGGCCGTTCCTCAGGTACGTCGGGCTCTTGCCGCCGGCGATCACGAGCGTGGGTTGGGAGACCGCGCTGTAGGCGCCGTCCGGGATCGGCCGGCCCTGCTGGTCGTCGATCACGATCGAGAGGTCGTAGGGCAGCGTGTGGGCGACGGCGGTCAGCTTCTTCCACACCGGCATCAGCCGCATGAGCGACACCATCGGCGCGGGTGCACCGACGGTGCGCAGGAAGAGCCTCACCGCGGCACTGCGGTCTCCGTCCTCGACGAGGGCCCGGGCCAGCTCGGGCAGCTCCGGGTCGTTCGGCGCGTGGGTGTCGTCGACGATGAACGGCGCCTCGTAGAGCGCGAGCCGGTCGATCGGAAGCCCCCGCCGGGCGGCCTCGAGGGCGAGCATGGCGCCGGACGAGGCGGCGAACACGTGGGCGTGGCCGCCGGCCGCCGCGATGACGGCGGCGAGGTCCTCGACCTCTCGCTCCACGTCGTACGCCGTCTCGCCGGGGCCGCTCTCACCGCGCCCGCGGCGGTCGTAGGCGTGCACGGTGAACGACGAGGACAGCTGCGCGGCCAACGGACGGGCCGGGCCCATGCTGCGCTGGCAGAGTGCACCGTCGACCAGGACGAGCGCGGGGCCGCTGCCGCAGACCTCGTAGGCGATCCGGGTGCCGTCGGCGGAGGTGGCGAAACGGGTGGTGGTCACGGTGGGCTCGGTGGAGGTGGTCATCTGGGCTCCTGGGTGAGAGGCGGTCACCCGTGCGTCGTACCGGGGTCGTCGGTTTCGACAGCGGGACCGGGTTTTCTCCGCGCGCAGTCCGCGGCCCGGCCGAGCAGGAGGGTGCGCTCGACGCCGTTGCCGGTCAGCGCGGCTGCCTCGGTGAAGGCGGCGGCCGCCTCGTCGCGCCGTCCGGCTCGGTCGAGCAGGTCGCCGCGGACGCTCGGCACCAGGTGGGAGGCCGCAAGTGCCGGGGAGCCGGCGACGGCGTCGAGGACGGCCAGGCCGGCGTCGGGCCCGAAGGCCCGGCCGTGGGCGACGGCACGGTTGACCTCGACCACCGGGTTGTCGCCGACCTGGGCGAGGACGTCGTACCAGCCGGCGATCGCGGCCCAGTCGGTGTCCTCGGGGGTCGCGGCGCGGGCGTGGCAGGCGGCGATCTGGGCCTGGAGGACGTAGGAGCCGATCGGGCGGCCCAGCAGCATCGCGCGCTCGAGGCTGGCCAGCCCGCGGCGGATCAGTAGCTCGTCCCAGGTCGCGCGGTCCTGGTCCTCGAGGAGCACCGGGCGGCCGTCGGCGTCGGTGCGGGCGTGCAGCCGGGAGGCCTGGAGCTCCATCAGCGCCAGCAGCCCGTGCACGTCGGGCTCCAGCGGCGCGAGGCCGGCGAGCATCCTGGCCAGCCGGATCCCCTCGGCGCAGAGGTCGGGTCGCATCCAGTCGTCGCCGGCGGTCGCGGCGTACCCCTCGTTGAAGATCAGGTAGAGCACGCCCATCACGTCGTCGAGCCGCTCCTCGCGCTCCCGCCCCACCGGCAGGTCGAAGGACTCACCGGCCAGGGTCTTCTTGGCCCGCGAGATGCGCTGGCCGACGGTGGCGTCCTTGGTCAGGAAGGCGCGGGCGATCTCGGGGACGGTGAGCCCGCCGACCAGCCGGAGGGTGAGGGCGGCGCGGCTCTCGGGTGACAACGCAGGGTGGCAGGTGAGGAAGACCAGCCGCAGCACGTCGTCGTCGATGTGGTCGACGAAGGCGTCGAGGTCGGGCATGTCCACCTCCTCCCGTTCCTGCAGGGCGTGTCCCAGCTCCGCCGTACGACGGCGCAGGGTGTCGGCGCGCCGGAACTGGTCGATCGCGCGACGCTTGGCGGTCTGCATCAGCCAGGCCGCCGGGTTGTCGGGGATGCCCTCGGCGGGCCACTGCTGGAGTGCGGCGACGAGGGCGTCCTGGGCGAGGTCCTCGGCGAGCGCGAGGTCTCGGGTCATCCGGGTGAGGGCGCCCACGAGCCGGGCCGACTCGTCGCGCCACACCCGCTGGATCGTGTCCTGGGTGTCCTGGGTGGTCCCGCCCGCGCTGCCGGTCACCCGGCCAGACTAGGGGGACCTGCCTCAGGCGCCCGGCGGCCCCTTGTCGGGCTCGGGCATCTGCAGACAGCACGAATAGCGCATCGGGGTCCCTCTCGCTGGAGTGTGGGTCGCCCGTACGTCGTACGGCGACGGCCGGGTTTCGACACCTCGTCCACGTTTCTCTGCGAGTCCCGCCGCCACCCGGTCCGGACGGCTCAGTGCGGCAGCTTCTCCGGGGCGAGGACGAAGTCGAGCCGGGTGATTCTGGCGGCCCGCACGGTGAACGACACGACGATGGAGATGCGGTCGCCGTCGTAGAGGGCCAGGCCGGTGGCGCCGTTCACGGTCACGGGCTCCACCCGCTGACCCTCGTGCACGTTGCCGGTGATGCCGAGCACGAAGCGGCTGACCCGGTCCGCACCCACGACCGGGCGGCGGGCCGCGTTCACCTGAGCGCCGCCGTCGCTGGTCAGGACGACGTCCGGGTCGAGGACGCCGAGCAGCCCGGTGAGGTCACCGCCGCCGGCGGCTGCCGTGAACGCCGCGACAACCGCGTCGTGCTCGACGGGCGTGACGGTCAGTCGCGGCGCGCCGAGTGCTACGTGGCGCCGGGCGCGGGCAGCGAGCTGGCGTACGGCGGCCGGCGTCCGCCCGACGGTGTCGGCGACGTCGGTGAACGGCATCCCGAAGAGATCGTGCAGGACCCAGGTCGTTCGCTCGGCCGGGCTCAGGGTCTCGAGCACGACCATCAGCGCGTAGCTGACCGACTCGTCCAGCGTCACCCGGTCCGCGGGGTCGGTCGACGTCTCGACGACTGGCTCCGGCAGCCAGGGTCCGACGTAGCGTTCTCGCCGTACCCGAGCCGACTGCAGGAGGTCCAGAGCCAACCGCGCGACGGCGACGGTGGCCCAGGCCCCGACGTCGAGGATCGGGTCGCGCCGGTCGGCGCTGACCAGGCGCAGCCACGCGTCCGACACGACGTCCTCGGCGTCGCTGGTGCTGCCCAGGACCGCGTAGGCGACCCGGACCAGTCGCGGCCGGGCCAGGTCGTAGGCCTCCGCCAGCTCTGCCTGCCGCTGTGTTGTCATCGGCTCACCGGCTGCAGGTCCGCGAGCCACTCCGCGAACGTCTGGCCTCCGCGCTGGGCGTCATCGGCGGGGAGCAGGGCACCGCCGGCCATGGCCCGACCCACCGCGCCCGGTGGTCGCACCGGGAGCAGCAGCTTCCTGTCTCCGCGGGTCTCGCGTACGGCGCGAGCGAGGTCGGTCAGCTCGAGCGGCTCCGGCCCGGCCAGCTCGGGCGCCACTCCCAACGGGCCGCGCACCAGTGCCACGAGTGCGTCGGCGACCTCGTGTGCTGCGACCGGCTGTATCAGCATCCGCGGGATCACGGCGAAGGGTCCCCTGCTGCGGTCGATGAGCTGACCGGCGAACTCGAAGAACTGTGTGGAGCGCAGGATGGTCACAGGTCGGCCACTGGCCAGAGCGAGTGCCTCCTGCCGGCGCTTGCCGGCGTAGTAGCCGAGATCGACCCGGTCCGCGCCGACGATCGACACCAGCACGTGGCGACGTACGCCGGCCCGCTCACCGGCCCGCAACAGGTTCGTCGTACCCGCCCCGAAGAACGCGATCGAGTCCTTCTTCCGCGCGGCCGTCGTGTTGCTGACGTCGATGACGGCGTCCACGCCGCTGAGCGCTACCTCCAGCCCGACCCCCGTCGTGAGGTCGACGCCGGTCGACCGCGCCAGCACATCCGGGTCGTCTCCGGCGGTCCTCAGACTCGACACCACGTGCCGCCCGAGAAGTCCGGTACCCCCTGCCACTGCTACCCGCATGTCCTTCGCTCCACTTCCGTGTGCCTGCATTGTCGGTCCACAGGTGCAGACGAGACACGCCCTCGATGTGTGACATCGGCCCGGCCGGGTGCCCGGATGTCACGCACCGTCTCGCTACGTCGTCCTACCAGTCACGGCACCACCACCACGGTGGTGCCCCGACGGGAGGAACTCCATGGCCCACCTGAACTTCGAACGTCGCGGCGCGGGTGAACCGCTCGTGCTGGTGCACGGTCTCGGGTCGTCCTTGCGCGTCTGGGACCCGCTCATCCCCGCCCTCGCCGACCGTTTCGACGTACTGACGATCGACCTGCCCGGCTTCGGGGACTCAGCATCCCTGCCGACGCTCGTCGTACCCACCCCGGCGAGGCTCGCCGAGTCGGTCGCTGGTCTGCTCGACGACCTCGGCATCAAGGCTCCGCACGTCGTGGGCAACTCGCTAGGTGGCTGGGTCGGGCTCGAGCTGGCCCGCACGCGACGCCTGGCCTCGCTGACCCTGCTGTCCCCTGCCGGCCTGTGGACCGCGCGGACGCCGCTCTACTCGCGCGCCAGTCTCCGCGCCTCGCGATGGCTCGCCCGGCACGCGGGTGGCCTGCTGTCGAGGCTGATGGGCAGCGCGGTGGGGCGAGTCCTGGTCCTCGGCCAGACCCACGGCCGACCGTGGCGGCTGACGCCCGACCAGGCCCGTATAACGGTCCGAGCCCTTGGCGAGAGCCTAGGCTTCGCAGCCACTCTCGACGCCACCGTCGATCGGCACTACCTGGCCGAGCCGTCCGATCGCGGCGTCCCCGTCACCGTCGCCTTCGGCTCCCGCGACTTCGTCCTCCTCGGGAAGCAGTCCCGCCGCGTCGACCGGCTCCCCGCGGGGACGCGGGTTGTCTCGCTGCCCGGCTGCGGGCACATCCCGACTCACGACGATCCCGAAGCCGTCGCGCGCCTGGTCACCGAGGCCGCGTCCACAAACCCTGAACAACAACAAGAGAGAAGACAGTCATGCCGTCCTACGACATCAACACCTACCTGATCGGGGTGTTCTCGCTCGCGGCGGTCGCCTCGGTCTTCGTCCTCATGGTGATCGCAACCGAGGTCGTCCGCGCTCGCCGCCGCAACCTTCTAGCCGTCGACCGCCGTCACCAGCGCGTCGTACGTCGAGTCGGGGTCGGTGACCCACACCCGGAGGAGGCCCTCCGCGTCAGCCAGCGCGTCGAGGTCGGCGCAGCTGCGTCGCAGGGCGTCGTCACCGCCGAGACCGTCGACGACCCGCACCACGGCGGTGATCCAGGGGTCCCGGTCGTTGCGCTCGGCCCGATCGCGGAACCTGCCGATCACCTCCGCTGCGGGCCCTTCCAGGACGACGCCGACGTAGTCGGCCCGAGCCGACTCGGCAGCCCGCCGGAAGCGGGCGAGCTCGTCGGCGCGGGTGACCAGCTGCGGGAGCACCACGTCGTTTCCCTCGGCGAGGTACGACGAGATCATCGCCAGCGCCGTGGTCCGGATCAGCTCGCCGGCCCGGTGGAAGTCGTCCTGCCAGCCACCGATCATGGTCCGCAGGACGTCGATGTCGCACAGCAGCGTGCCGGGATGCTCATCGGCCCAGCGTCGCGCGAGGGTCGACTTCCCCACCGCGGGCGGGCCGTTGAGGTGCATCAGTCGAGCCATCGTTGACAACCTTGCGATCGATCCGCCCGCGGAATCCGGCCCCGCGTTCGGTCTTCCTTCGTCCGCACAACACTGACATATTCACCGGGTGGGTATCCGCCACACCGCAGCGAGTGTCGTGCTGCTCCTGTTCGCGGCCCTCACCGTCACGGTGGGGGTCGGATCGCCTGCTGCCCAAGGGGCGGTGGCGCCGGTGGCCAACCCGCCGATCGTGGAGCGGTGTGGTGTCGACATCACTCTGGTGCTCGATGCCTCCGGTTCCATCCAGTCGTCCAACGCGGTCAACGACGTGCGCGACGCTGCCGACGCGTTCCTCGACGCGCTGTCCAACACGGGCTCGACCGCCCGCGTGACGCAGTTCGCCACGCTGTCCGAGCAGCTCGCCCCGTCGACGGTCGTCGACGACACCACGCTCGGGCCCAACGGGGTGCTGCGCGGCGCGATCAAGAACTACTACGACCCGAGGCCGCAGCGACCGGCCGACGTCAACTTCATCAACACCAACAACCAGGTCAACAACAACGAGAGCAACAACCAGTACACCAACTGGGACGGGTCCCTGAACCAGGCCGCCGCCACGACGCCTGATCTGGTCGTCTATGTCACCGACGGCGACCCGACCGCCTACGACCTGGACAAGTCTGGTGACCCCGGCGACGCCGGGCCGCCGCCGGACGTCAGGTTCGGCACGAACAGCGGGGACGCCAAGACCAACGATCGTGCCATCGAGGAGGCCAACCGGGTCAAGAGCAACAAGAGCCGCATGCTCGTCGTCGGAGTGGGCAACGCCCTGGGCAGCAGCGCAAGCCAGAACCGGCTCGTCGCCATTTCGGGCCCGCAGGTCGTGCGGGACGCCGACCTGAACAGGATCACCAGTCTCAACCAGGTCGACGTCGCCCTCGTCACCAAGTTCACCGATCTCGCGGCCTTCCTGCGCCATGTGGTGCTCCAGCTCTGCTCCCCGTCGTTGACGATCCAGAAGCTGGCACAGACACGCGGGAGTGCGGCGTACGCGCCCGCCCAGGGCTGGGACATGACGGTGACCCCCCGTGCGCTTCCGCCGCTGGGTACCGGCTTCAACTGGATCCTGCCGGACCCGACACCAGCCGTCTCCAAGACCGTCACCACGAACGGCAACGGCTTCGCGCAGTTCCAATGGGAGCCGATACCACCCGAAGCGAACTCCGCCGCCACGGTGGCCGAGGCGCTGCGACAGGACTACACCCCCGGCAGACCGGGGCCGAACAACGACTTCTCGTGCGACTTCAAGGACGAGGACGGAAACACCCGAACGGTCACCGGGGAGCTGGATCTCACCGACCCGAACAACCCGAGGTTCAACCTGAACCAGATCCGGCAGGAGGTGGGCACCTGCAAGGTCTGGAACTCCTTCAACTACCGCCCGGGCATCCACCTGGAAAAGGTGAACACCCCCACCGAGGTGCGCGGCGACCTCGCAGACAACCCGAATCAGGGTGACCCCCCGGCGACGGTGACCTCGAACTACACCGTGACGAACACGGGCAACACCCCGTTGGCCAGCGTGAACGTGACCGACGACAAGTGCGCCACGGTGGTGCCCGTGCCGGCGACCGGCACGAACGTCGGCGATCTCAACGGCGACAGCCTGCTCGACCTGGACGAGGCGTGGAAGTTCACCTGCCTCCACCAGATCGTGGCGGCCTCGTCGGTCCTCCGGGCCGGCCAGGTCATCACGAACACCGCAACGGCCGGTGGCACAGACCCCGTGGGGACGCGGGTCACCGATACGGCCACCGACGACGTCTCCGTCTTCAACCCCGGGATCTCGATCGTCAAGCAGGTCAACGGCCAGGACACCGCCTCGATCAGCCCGGGCGGCACCGCCAACTACACCTACGACGTCACCAACACCGGGAACACCCCGCTGGCGAACGTCGACCTCCAGGACGCGGCGACGCCTGCCCCCGACGTCTGCGCCCCGATCGCTCGCGGCCCAGACGGTCCGGGCAACGACGACGCCATCCTCGACGTCGGTGAGACCTGGCACTTCACCTGCACCAACCAGCCCACTGAGGACGCCGCCGACACCGCGACGGTGAGTGGCGTGCCGGTCAACCCGGTGACCGGGAACCCCTTCGCGGGACGCAACCCACCGGTGGACGCGTCCGACAGTGCGACAGTCGTCCTGGTCAACCCGGCCATCCGGCTCACCAAGACGGCCGATCCGACCCAGGTCGTGGTCAGTCCCGGCGGCTCGGCAACCGTCACCTACACCTTCACCGCCACCAACCCGGGCACCACCCCGCTGAACCGGCCCGAGGCGCCACCTGCCGGGACCGGGCCGAGCGCGACCGACCCGGGCTGGGTCGTCGACCCGCGCTGTGACAACCCGACGACCTTCGTCGCCGGCGATGCCAACGGAAACGAGCTCCTCGACACCACTGAAACGTGGACCTTCACCTGCACCAACGTGGTGACGGACAACCGCCCCTCCCACCGGGTCATCAACGTCGCGGAGATCACGGGCCAGCCGTCCGACGCAAACGGTGCTCCCCTGCCCGGCGTCGACCCGGTGAGCGACCTCGCTGCCGCGATCGTCCGGATCCTCACGCCCGGGATCGAGGTGGTCAAGACCGCGCTCCGCGACCCGGTCCTCGACCCGTCGGCCCCGGCCGTCTCAGGCCCGGACGTTCCCAACCCACGGCAGGCGGAGTACACCTACGACGTCACCAACACCGGGACTGTTGCCTTGGGCCTCCAGCCGGCCGTCCCGACCGACGACAAGTGCACCCCGCTGGTCCCCGCGACGCCGCTGGGCGACGACAACGGCAATGATCTCCTCGACCCCGGCGAGGTGTGGCACTACACCTGTGCGACCACGCTCACCCTGGCGGAGGCGAACGGCGCCGGCGACGTGGTCAACACGGTGACGGCTACGGGCGTACCCGACGTCGACGGGACACCGTTACCCGACCTGACCGTGACCGGGCAGGACACGGTCACCGTCCACGTGATCAAGCCCGGGATCTCGATCACCAAGACCGCGTCCCCGACGTCGGTCCGGGCGGGCCGAGACGTGACCTACACCTTCGTGGTCCGCAACACCGGGGACGCGGCGCTGTCCAACGTCGTCCCGACCGACGACAAGTGCGCCCCGCTCGTACGCACCGGAGGTGACGACAACGGCAACGGACTGCTCGACGGCACCGACGCGGGCAGCCCCGAGACCTGGACCTACACCTGCTCCAGGGCGGTGTTCCAGCCGCCGCCGCCCGACACCGTTGACACGAACCGCGTCACGGTCAACGGGACCGACCCGCTCGGCAACAACTACACCGACGCCGACACGGCTCGCGTGACCGTGCTCGATCCCGAGATCCACCTGGAGAAGTCGGTCAACAAGAGCCTGGTTCCGTCGGGCTCCCAGGTGATCTACACGTTCCTGGCCACCAACGTGGGGACCAGTCCGGTCCCCGCGGACGACGTCTTGGACAAGGCCACCCTGCGCGACATCAGCAAACCGGCCAACCCGCTCTGTCGCCAGCCACGACTGGTCGCCAAGGAGGGCGGCAACCAGGACAACTTCCTTGACCGGGTGCCCGCGGAGACGTGGCGGTACACCTGCAAGGCCACGATCACCAAGACCACCGTCGATCTGGCGGCCGTCGGCGCCCTGGGCGGCCACACCGTCAACGCCAAGATCCCGGTGTCCGACTTCGCCACGGCACAGGTCACCCCGTTCCATCCGGGCCTCGAGGTGAAGAAGTCGGCGAGCCCGACCCACCTCAACGGACCGGGCGAGGTCACCTACACCTACCGCGTGCGCAACACCGGAGACGTCCCGCTGGCCGGGGTCAAGGAAGGGATCACGGACGACACGTGCTCGCCGGTCACGTACGTCTCCGGCGACAAGGACAAGGACCACCTGCTCGATACGCCCACGAGCATCTTCGAGGACGCGCTGGACGAGACCTGGGTCTTCACTTGCACGACCACGGTCAGCCACGACACCACCAACACGGTGACCGCGCCCGGGACGCCGACCGACCCCGATGGCAAACCGCTCTGTGGCGCCCCGAAGTCCGGAGACGCCGCGTCCACCTGCGACACCCAGGCCACCAGCAAGGCCACCGTCACGCTCGGGCCGGCGGCGATCGGACCTTCAGACCTCGGACCGAGCCTGGCCGATACTGGTGCCCCACGCGGGAGCCTCGGCCTGCTCGCCCTCGCGCTCCTGCTGATCACGTCCGGGGCGGCAATCCTCGGCGTCCGGTGGAAACGCTCCAGAACGTCGTGATCGGGCCGAGCGCAGCGCTCGGTAGGTGTCAGTGCACGTCATGGTGGCGGCGCGATGACGTACCTCGGGGTCACGATCTCGTCACGATGCCGGATCCCCTTGTGGACAAGGGCATTCTCGGCACTTGAGTGTCGGTGGTCGGTGCTTGGATTGTCCCATGACAGTCTCCACAGCACCCGAGGCCCGGGCTGATTCGCCGGGTTCGGTGTTGCTGGCGGCGAGGGGAAGGCGCCGTGCTGCCGATGCCGCGGAGGCCGAGCTGCTGTGCCTGGCGGTCGACTGGTCGGTGATGCATCCGCCGGAGTCGATCCACGACGCCGCGACCCACACCTTGCGCGGCTTCGGCCAGACCGACCTGGCCATCTCGGGACCGGGGGCACCCACGGTGGCGGAGTTCTCGGTCGCGGAGTTCGCGGCGGCCGTCGGGCTGTCGACCGAGGCCGGGAAGCGCTACCTCGGCGAGGCCGTGGAGCTCCGCTATCGGCTGCCCCGGCTGTGGGAGCGGGTCACCGCCGGTGACCTGGCGGCCTGGAAGGCCCGTCTGGTCGCGCGCGAGACCATCCAGCTGTCCACGGAGGCCGCGTCGTACGTCGACCGCCACGTCGCGCACGTCGCCCACAAGATCCGGCCCGCCCAGCTCGAGCGGTTGGTGGCCGAGGCGATCGGCCGGTTCATGCCCGAAGAGGCCGCCCGCGTGGCCGCCGAGGCCGCCGACGGTCGTCATGTCACCATCCACGACCAGCTCGTCTCCTTCGAGGGCACGATGCGGGTCGAGGCCGAGCTCGACCTCGCCGACGCGCTCGACCTCGCGGCAGCGGTCGCCGCCGGCGCCGAGCATCGAGCGTTGTGCGGTTCCACCGAGACCCTCGACGTACGCCGTGCTCAGGCCGTGGGCGACCTCGCACGTCGCCAGCTGAGCTTCGACCTCATGGGAGGCGACCCGACGCCTCGCCGCACCAAGCGGCAGGTCCTGATCCACGTCCACCTCTCCGAGGCAGCCATCCTCGGCGACGACCAGGTCGCCCACCTCGAGCGCGGCAACGCGCTGGTGACCGCCGACCAGGTCCGCGCCTGGTGCGGCAACCAAGAGACCCAGATCGTCGTGAAACCGGTGCTCGACCTCGGCGCGTGCGTCGAGGTCGACAGCGACGTCGTACCCGATCGGCTCGCCGAGCAGGTCGCCCTGCGCGACCGCACGTGCGTGTTCCCCTGGTGCACCCGCCCCGCCCGCCGCTGTCACCCCGACTCAACCGACCATCCGTGCGACGACGACCACGTCCACCCGCGCAGCCGCGGGCGGGCCTACGTGCACCTGCAACCTCGCTCCGCTCTGCCGAAGACACCATCGGCTCAAGACCCACTCCCCGTGGAGCTATCTGGTGCTCGACCCCGGCACCTACCTCTGGACCAGTCCCCACGGCTACCAGTTCCTCCGCGACCGTTCGGGCACCCTCGACGTGAGTCCGGACCGACCGCACCCGCTCGGCCCACCCGACCGCTGACCACCCCGCCCCGATCCCGGCCGCCCACGGTCCGGTCACTCATGCCCGTACTGGTAGCGGCACGTGCGGTAGCCGGCGCGATGCTCGGCCGACGTCAGCGGGACGACCACGTCGAACTGCTTGCGGCTCGGGCCGCCGTAGAACGGCACGGTGTAGCGGACGACGTGGGGGGAGGCGACGTCCAGGTTGTCGGCCCCTTCGGCCGTGACGGCTTGGACGTCGACGGTGAAGCGACCTGCCACGTGGGTCCGGACGATGAAGTGCGCGACCATACCTCCGCGCTCGGGCTGGAAGGTGCATCCCGTGGGACGGAACGTGACGTAGTTGAGGCCGGGCGCATCCTCGCCGAGCGGATCCGTCGTACCTCCACCCCGCGGCACCAGGAAGGCGACCGAGGACGATACCCAGACGCCTGCGGGTGGCCCTCGTAGCCGGCTCCGGCTCGGTGGGCTCGGGGATGCCGTCGCCGGGGGAGGGGTCATCGCAGGCTCCTCGCAAGCTGTGGTTCGGAGGGCACAGGCAGGCATTCCGCCGCCGCCCCGGGGTGCCGTGAAGAAGCACCTCGGTCCCAGGCCGATGACACAGTGAGCGCATGGCGAACCGGTGGTACGGCGTGACGGTCGACTGCAGCGATCCCGAGCGCCTGGCGGCGTTCTGGGGTGCGCTACTCGGGCGTGCGGCCAGCGACGAGATGGAGGGCGACGGCTGGGCGACGATCGGCTCCCGGGACGACGCGCAGCCCCGGCTCACCTTCCAGCGGGTTCCGGAGCCGCGCATGGGCAAGGTCCGGCTCCACCTCGACGTGCAGGTCGACGACATCGCCGCGGGCATCGCGGAGGTCGAGCGGCTCGGTGGTCACTCGACCGGTGAGCGGCACGACTACGTCGAGGGGGTGGTGGTTGTAGCGGCCGATCCCGAGGGACACGAGTTCTGTCTCGTGCAGTTCTACGACTAGCGCGCCGTGCCCGAGGTGACCGGGTTCAGCTGGCCTTCTTGGCTGCCTTCTTCTCGGTCTTCGCAGCGGTCTTCTTGGCGGGAGCCTTCTTCTTCGCGGCGGCCTTCTTGGCCGGCTTCTTCTTCGCCGAGGTGTCCTTTTCGTCGGAGGACTCGCCGCGGGCCGTCTTCGCCGCGTCGACCGATCGCTGCAGCGCAGCCAGCAGGTCGACGACCTCACCGGAGGACTTGGTCGAGGTCGGGGTGCGCTTGACCTCGCCGCCCTCGATCTTGTTCTTGACCATCGCCTCGACCGCCTCGGCGTAGTCGTCCTCGAACTCACTGGCGTCGAAGTCGCCGGCCAGCGTCTCGACCAGCATGTTGGCCATCTTCACCTCGGCCGGCTTCGCGTCACCGCCGTCGACGTTGAAGTCGGGCGTCCGGATCTCGTCGGGCCACATCATGGTCTGCAGCACGATGACGTCGTCCTTGACCCGCAGGACGCCGACCGACGTCCGCTGCCGGAGCGCGACGGTCACCACGGCCATCCGGTCGGCGTCGAGCAGGGCCTGGCGCAGCAGCGCGTACGGCTTGGCGCCGGTCTTCTCGGGCTCGAGGTAGTAGGACTTCTCGAACAGCATCGGGTCGATCTGGTCGGACGGCACGAACTTCTCGACGGCGATCTCCCGCGACGACTCGCTCGGCAGGGAGGCCATGTCGTCGTCGGTGAGGATGACCATCTCGCCGTCCTCGGTCTCGTAGCCCTTGGCGATGTCGGCGTACTCGACCTCCTCGCCGTCGATCGAGCAGACCCGCTGGTACTTGATCCGGCCGCCGTCCTTGGCATGCACCTGCCGGAACGACACGTCGTGCGACTCCGTGGCCGAGTACAGCTTGATCGGCACGCTCACCAGACCGAACGACACCGCGCCCTTCCAGATCGCACGCATCTCATACCTCCGTGAAGTCGACGACGGCGTCCAGTATCGACCAGGCTCGCCCGGAACGCACGCGCCTGGGCGGGGACGGGTACGACGTACCCACGCGACGCTGCGGCACGCCCGTCAGAACCGCTCGGTCAGGTGGGCGCGGTCGGTGGGCGGCTCGTACGGCTCCGGCCAGACGTCCTCCACGCGGTCGATCAGCCCGGCACCGTCGAAGGAGAAGAACGTGATGCCGACCATCTGCTCCTCCCCCACGGTGAAGTCGAGGACGCTGACGCCACCGTCGTCGTCGGCGATCACGCGCCGGACGATGAGGTGCCAGTCGCCGGGGTAAGCGTCGAAGAAGCGCAGGAACCCCTCGCGTCCGCGGATCCGCTCGCGGGTCTGCTCCATCTCGTAGACCATCCCGGGCGCGAGCACCTCGGTCAGGCCCTCCCAGTCACGCGCCTCGGTGGTCTCCCAGAACCGGCGGATCGTTTCCGCGTGCTCGCTCATCCCGCCACCCTGGCACGCGACCGCCGACAGGCTCGTCGGTCGAGCGAAAGTCCTCGTCGGTCGAGCGAAAGTCCTCGTCGGTCGAGCGAAGTCGAGACCACGCGCCACAATGGCCCGCATGCGTCCGATGCTCGCCACCCGCGGGAGCCACGTCCCAGCGGGGGAGGAGTGGCAGCACGAGGTGAAGTGGGACGGCATGCGCGTCCTCGTCGACGTACGACGCGGCGACGCGAGGCTGTGGAGCCGTAACGAGAACGACGCGACGGTCTCGTTCCCCGAGCTCGCCCGGATCCCGGTGGGCGACGCGCTGCTCGACGGTGAGGTGGTCGCGTTCGCCGACGGTGCCCCGAGCTTCGGCGCACTGGCCGAGCGGATGCACGTCTCGCGCGCCGACCGGGCCCGGGTGCTCGCCGAACGGCTGCCGGTCACCCTCCTCGTCTTCGACCTGATCCGCCTCGGCGACAAGGACCTCATGGACGAGCCGCTGCACGCCCGTCGGCAGGCCCTGACCGACCTCGACCTCAACGACGACCGCTGGCAGACCCCACCGACGTACGACGACGGGCAGATGCTCTTCGACGCGACCTACCAGCAGGGCCTGGAGGGGATCGTCAGCAAGCGCCTGACCAGCCGTTACCGGCCCGGCCTGCGCAGCAAGGACTGGCTGAAGTTCGCCCACCGCCGCCGGGAGTCGTACGTCGTCGGGGGCTGGCGCCGCGAGACCGACTCGCAGGACCGGCTCGGTGCAGTGCTCGTCGGTGAGCCGACGCCGGCGGGCCTCCTCTACCGCGGCCGCGTCGGCAGCGGCCTGGCTGGGAAGAAGGCCCTGATGCTCCGCGAGGTCCTCGCCGGGCTGGCCCGCCCCACCAGCCCGTTCGCCGACGAGGTGCCCAGACCCGACTCCCTGGGTACGACCTGGGTCGAGCCGGTCCTCGTCGTCGACGTCGAGTCGCTCGGCCCCTCCGCGCAGGGCCGGCTCCGCCAGCCGTCGTACGTCGGCGTCCGCACCGACCAGACCCCGGAGGACCTCGCGTGAAGCACCTCGCCGCCGCGATCGCCACCGCGGCCGTCGTCATCGTCCTCAGCCCCAGCACCGCCCACGCGGACGTCAGCCACGTCACGCTCGGCGGCGTCCCCGTCACCCTGCACGCGCACACCAGTCAGGTGGTGACCGTCGACCGCATCCGCGGCTACCACGCCCGGATCGGCTTCTGGGTGCTGCGGCAGGCCCAGTGGCGCCAGGTGTACGACGTGCGCGACGGCCGGATCGGGTACGGCGGCTTGGCCCGGCCGCGCCACCGGGTCCAGGGCAGCGGCACCACCCCGCTGGGCACGGTCCGGCTGATCTCGGCCTTCGGCCGCCACCCAGGCGGCGCCGGCTGGGGCCTGCCGTACCGGCAGATCCACCGCGGCGACTACTGGGTCGAGGACAACGCCTCGCCCTTCTACAACCGCTACCGCAACAAGGCGCAGGGCGGCTTCCGCTGGTGGCTGCCCAGTAGCGCGGAGAACAGCTCGGAACGGCTGCTCGACTTCGGCGTGCAGTACGAGTACTCCGTCGTCACCGGCTACAACCTCGCCCAGGTCCGGCACCGCGGCGCGGGCATCTTCCTGCACGTCAACGGCCGCGGCGCGACGGCCGGCTGCGTCAGTGCACCACGCGCGTTCCTCAAGCAGATGATGTGGCGGCTCGACCCTGCCCAGGCCCCGGTCATGGCGGTCGGCCGATGACGCCGAGCGGGGAGGAGGTCCGGGTCGAGGTCGACGGCCACACCCTGGGCCTGTCCAACCTCGACAAGGTGCTCTACCCGCGCACCGGCACCACCAAGGGCGAGGTGCTCAACTACTACGCCCAGATCTCACCGGTCCTGCTCCCACTCCTGCGCGACCGGCCTGTTACCCGGGTCCGCTGGCCGCACGGCGTCGAGCGCGACCGCTTCTTCGAGAAGAACGCCCCCGCCGGTACGCCGCGCTGGGTGCGCACCGCGGACGTGCCGACCACCGGCTCCCGCGGGGAGAGCCGGCACGGTGACCGGCTGGTGTACCCGATCATCGACGACCTCGCGACCCTCACCTGGGCCGCCAACCTGGCCGCTCTCGAGCTCCACGTCCACCAGTGGACGGTCGACAAGAAAGGCAAGCCGCGCGGCGCCGATCGGCTCGTGATCGACCTCGACCCCGGCGAGCCGGCCGGCCTGCACGAGTGCTGCCAGGTCGCCCTGCTGGTCCGCGAGAAGCTGGCCGACCGCAAGCTCGACGCGCGGGCGGTCACCAGCGGCAGCAAGGGCATGCACCTGTACGCCACCTTGCCGAAGCGCCGCGACTCCGACGAGGTCAGCGCGATGGCCAAGGAGCTCGCCGAGGAGCTCCAGGCCGAGAAGCCGAAGCAGGTCACAGCGACGATGACCAAGTCGAAGCGCTCGGGGAAGATCTTCCTCGACTGGTCGCAGAACGCCGGCTCCAAGACCACCCTCTCGCCGTACTCGCTCCGTGGTCTCGAGCGCCCGACCGTCGCCACCCCGGTCACCTGGGACGAGGTCGAGGAGGGCGCGGAGGACCCGCTGGCCCTCGAGCAGTTCCGGTACGACGAGGTGCTCGCGCGGGTCGCGGAGCACGGCGATCTCTTCACCGCCTGAACGGGTGGCCGCTGTTTACCATCCCGTGCATCCGGCGTGGCTCACTCGTTGCCTTGTCTTACGTAACGTGGCCGTGCCCGATGCCCCGCGGGCTCGACCCGCGTGGCGCCGGAGGCCGCCGACCGACCGGGGGGTGGGGTCGGCTGAGCCCGTGGACCGTCCGTAGTCCCCGCTGCGGGCGGTACCACGGCGTTTCCCTGCGCTGGCGTCGTTCGGTGATGCGCGTGCTCCCGATCGGTCATGCCGACGTGTTCGAACGACCGCCGACTTTCCGGCGTGCCGCGACTTATGCTCCGCACCATGGCCCCGCATCGTGTGCTCGTCGTCGAGGACGAGGAGGAGATCTCTTCTCCGCTCGTCCACACGCTCGAGCGCGAGGGGTACGACGTGGAGCTGGCGTCGACGGGCCAGGCCGCGCTGGCGCGGGTGTCGGCCGACGACCACGACCTGGTGATCCTCGACCTGGGCCTGCCCGACATGGACGGACTCGAGGTGTGCCGCTCGCTGCGCGACACCGGCTACGAGGGGGGAGTCCTGATCCTGACGGCGCGCTCCGGTGAGCTCGACCGGGTGGTCGGCCTCGACTCCGGCGCCGACGACTACCTCGCCAAGCCGTTCGGGCTCGCCGAGCTGCTGGCCCGCCTGCGCGCGCTGCTGCGTCGTACCGGCCTGCGCACCGCCTGCGCGACCCGGTCCGAGCGCCGCCTCCTCGTGGATGTCGAGGCCCACCGGGTGTTCGTCGGCGACGACGAGGTCCCGCTGACCGGCAAGGAGTTCGACGTCCTCACCGTGCTCACCGCCCATCGCGGCAAGGTGGTCTCGCGGGCCCAGCTGATGGCCGAGGTGTGGAGCGAGGGCTGGTACGGCTCCACCAAGACCCTCGATGTCACCATCGGCCGGCTCCGCCAGAAGCTGGAGAAGGCGGCCTGCCTCGAGCACGTGATCACCGTCCGAGGCGTCGGCTTCCGCCTCGAGTCACCCTGACTTCGCCGGTCGAGCGAAGTCGAGACCTCGAGCGAGTCGAGACCTCAGCCCAGCAGGCGTGCCGTCGTCTCCTGTGCGTGCTGCCGCATCGCCGCGTCGACGCCCCGGCGGTCACCGGTGAGCAGCAGGTCGTGCAGCAGCCCTCGTGCCACGGCGAGGTCGAGCCGCGCCTGGGTGCGCGCCCGCCGGGCCGGTACACCGCGCGTGCGCCACATCGCGGCCAGCGCGTCGAGCCAGGTGGTGACCAGGCGCCCTCGGAGCTCCACTGCGTGCGGGAGGTCGAGCATCGCGTGGCTCGACAGCTCGAAGAAGAGCGGGCCGTAGACCAGCGCCTCATCGGTGACCAGGTGCCAGAAGCGCAGCCCGGCCTCGAGCGGGTCGTCGTCGGTGCGTGCCTCCGCGACCATCCGCGCCAGTGTCTCCCGCGCTCCTTCCTCGACGGTGTCGACCACGGCGGCGAGCAGTCCTTCGCGCGACCCGAAGTGGTAGATCAGCATCCGGTGGCTGGTGCCGATCGCCTCGGCGAGCGCGCGCAGGCTGGTGTCGCCGATGCCGTACGCCGCGAAGTGGCCGATGGCCCGCTGGAGCAGGGCGTCACGGCCGGTCGCGACCTGCGTCACGCGGCCTCGGCCGCAGCCTTCAGCGCCTCCGCCTCGAGATCGACGTACTCGCGGACCTTGCGGCCCAACGCCAGCGAGACCAGGCCGCTCAGCCAGCCGGACTGCTCCAGCACCAACGTCAGCCGGGTCGTGCCGTCCGCGTCGGTGGACACCGTGTGGCGGCCGACGATCCGCACGCCGGGCTGACGGCTGGACCAGGTGAACGTCGAGTCCTCGACCAGCTCGCTCACCTCCCAGTCGCCCGCGGCCAGGCCCTTCTGCTTGACGTGAGCGCGGCTGCCGACGCGCAGGTCGCCGTCGTCGAGACGTCGTACCTCCTCGTACGTCGAGATCCGCTCCGGCCAGCGCTCGATGTCGCTCAGCACCTTCCAGACCCGCTCCGGGTCGGTCGCGATGGTGACGCTCTTCTGGTACTCCACGATGTGTCTCCTCCCGTTGTACCGAATGGTACATCGGGGCTTGGTATCCCGGCCACCCGGTGACATTCGGCCCTGCCTGTCGACCACGACATGCGAAAGGATCGAGTGAGGTGTGGCGGAGGAGTGGGCGTGGCAGGCAATCAGAACATCGCCGCCGCCATCGGCGGCTGGAGCGTGCGGCACCGCGTAGTGGCGGTGGTCGGTTGGTTGGTCTTCGTGGCGGTCGCCGTCGCCCTCGGCTCGGTGTCCGGGCAGCGGACCATGACCGAGGAGCAGTACGCGACGGGTGACTCGGCCCGCGCGATCCAGATCCTCGATGACGCCGGTCTGAAGACCCCGGCCGGTGAGCTGATCCTGCTGACCGGCACTGGCTCGGCGACGTCGCCGGCCACCCGAGCGGCGGTGACCGACCTGACGACCCGGCTCGGACAGACCGACATCGTCACCGGCGTGCTCGACCCGTACAGCAACCACCTGGTCTCCGCTGACGGGCGGTCGGTGCTGGTGCGTCTCACCATGTCCGGCGACCCGATGACTGCCGCGGATCGCGTGCAGCCGATCCTCGATGCCGTCGCGGCCACGCGCAGCGCTCACCCCGACGTCCGGATCGACCAGTTCGGCGACGGGTCGGCGAACCGGTGGTTCAACGACACCATCGGCAAGGACTTCCAGCGCGCCGAGTGGACCGCCGTACCGCTCGCGCTCGGCATCCTCCTGGTCGCCTTCGGCGCCTTCCTCGCCGCGGTCCTGCCGGTCGGCCTGGCCCTCACGTCGTTCCTGGCCGCCAACGGGATCCTCGCCGTGGTCAGCCAGCGGCTGCCCCTGGACAGCTCGACCAGCTCGGTGATGCTCCTGGTCGGCCTGGCCGTCGGTGTCGACTACTGCATGTTCTACCTGCGCCGCGAGCGTGAGGAGCGCGCGCAGGGTCGCGACCCCGCGACCGCGCTGATGATCGCGGCCGCGACGTCAGGGCGCTCCGTCCTGGTGTCCGGCATGACCGTGGTGGTCGCGATGTCCGGGATGTTCCTGTCCGGGCTGCTGCTCTTCGACGGCTTCGCGGTGGCCGCGATCCTGGTCGTCCTGGTCGCCGTGCTCGGCTCGGTGACGGTGCTGCCGGCGCTGCTGTCGATGCTGGGCGACCGGGTCGACTTCGGGCGTGTGCCGGGGCTGGCCCGGATGCGGCGCCCGACCGGCGAGAGCAAGGTCTGGGGCGCCATCCTCGGGCGGGTGCTCAAGCGGCCCGGCCTGTCGGTCGTGGCGGCGGTGGGCTTCCTGCTCGTGCTCGCGACGCCGATGGTGGGGATCCACACCGAGCAGCTCGGCCTCGACAAGCTGTTGCCGGCCGACGCCAGCATCATGCAGAGCTACCACCGGATCACCGCGGCCTTCCCCGGCGGGCCGAACCCGGCCCGCGTGGTCGTGACGGCGTCGGACGTGAAGAGTCCGGCGATCACGGCCGCCACGGCTGACCTCCGCGCGCGGGCGGTCGCCACCGGTCTGATGCACGAGCCGATCCTGGTCACGCCGCACCCCGAGTCCGGCCTGCTGGTCATCGACGTACCCCTGGCCGGCAACGGGTCGGACGCCACGTCGGTCAAGGCCCTCGAGGCGCTGCGCACGGACGTCGTACCGGCGGCGTTCGGGCAGGTACCCGGCGTCGAGACGCACGTCGGCGGCCAGCTGGCGTTCTCCCAGGACTTCAACGCCCAGCTCCAGCGGTCGATCGTCCCGGTCATCCTGTTCGTGATGGTGCTGGCCTTCCTGCTGATGCTGGTGGCGTTCCGTTCGGTGACCATCGCCGCGGTCTCGGTGCTGCTCAACCTGCTCTCGATGTCGGCGGCGTTCGGCGTGATGGTCGCGGTCTTCCAGCACGGCTGGGGCGCGAGCCTGGTCGGTGGTGGTGACGTCGGCGCGATCGAGTCGTGGATACCGCTGTTCGCTTTCGTGATCCTGTTCGGGCTGTCGATGGACTACCACGTGTTCGTGGTCTCGCGGATCCGGGAGGCCCACGACCGCGGGCTGCCCACGAAAGAGGCTGTCGCCCACGGCATCAAGATCTCCGCCGGCGTCGTCACCAGCGCCGCCGTGATCATGGTCGCGGTGTTCTCGGTCTTCGCGACGCTCTCGATGACGACGTTCAAACAGCTCGGCGTCGGCCTGGCGGTCGCGATCCTCCTCGATGCCACGGTCGTCCGCGCGGTGCTGCTGCCATCGGTGCTGACGGTGCTCGACGACCGCACCTGGTGGCTGCCCCGATGGCTGTCCTGGCTGCCCGATCTGGGCCATGCGCCGGTGGTCGACGAGTGTGACGTCGCTCCCACGGAAGCCGAGATTCCCGCGTAGATTCAGGGGATTCTCAGCGTTCGGGGTCTCGGGGAGTCGTGATCCGGCGATCGGTCTGGTTACCGTCCGTTACGAGATTGCAACCAGCACCACCGGTCACCGGGTACGCCGAGTCCTGCCTCTCCGGGCGGCCGTCCACCGAACCGACGTACCCGATCCGGGTCGTCGACGGGGCAGGAGTGGGGGACCCACCTTCGGGGTCCACGGACCCCTCGGGGTGAAGCCGCCGAACAGCGGCCGGGCAACCTTCTTCGCCCGAACCCGACAGCTCACCTCACAGGCGTGGGAAGGAATCCGATGTCCCATACCCACCCGACCTCCCGCCTGCTCGCCGTCCTCGGCGTCATGGCCGGCGTCGTCCTCACCACCTTCGCCGGCCCGGTGTCGACGGCGCACGCGACCACGTCGCGAGCCCGCCACCACGCGCACCACCACGCCGTACGCCATCACCACCGGGTGCACCATCACCACCACCACGCCCACCAGGCGCGGCACTCCTCCGGGCGGGTCGCGCACGCGATGGGGATCGCGGCCGCCCAGCGCGGCAAGCCCTACGCCTATGGCGCCTCCGGACCTCGCGCGTTCGACTGCTCGGGGCTCACGTCGTACGCCTTCCACCGCGCCGGCTTCCCGGCGATGCCCCGCACCGCGGCGGCGCAGTCGCACTTCGCGCGGCACATCTCGCGCGGCCAGATGCGCCGTGGGGACCTGATCTTCTTCACCGGCGGCGGCGGGGTCTACCACGTCGGTCTGTACGCCGGCGTGCTGCGCGGGCACCGGATGGTGCTGCACGCGCCGTACCCGGGCCAGCGGGTCAAGCTCCAGCCGCTGTGGACCAACGGGTGGTTCCCCGGCACCCTCCGCTTCCGCTGACGCCCGTCGTCCCGGAGTGCGCTGACGCACCACCCGTCGCAGGTCATCCACAGATTGCCCGGTCCCTCTTCCGGCGACGGCGAGAGCCGTCGTAGGTTTCCCGCACGGATTCCTTACTCGGGAGAGGGATCGGCATGTCGGTCGTTGCCGCAGCAGCCCACGCAGACCTGGTCGAGTCGCTCGACCAGCGAGTCCGCGAGGCCGTACGTCGTGAGGGCCTCGACCCGCAGCGCGACGCGGCCGTCGTTCGCCGGCTCGCCGAAGGTGGGGTCCGCGCCCACGACGACCGCAGCCTGACCGGTGCCGTCGCGCCGGTGGCCGACTCGACTCGATGGTCGGCGAGCTGGTCTCGCGGGTGTCCGGCTTCGGCCCGCTCCAGCCGCTCCTGGACGACCCGACGGTGGAGGAGGTCTGGATCAACGACCCGACTGAGGTTTTCGTGGGTGCCTGACCTGCGCCTGAAACAGCCGTAAACATGTGCTGACCTGCGATAACTGTGCGTAACAGTGACCTGACCTGCGGCAGCCGCGGGTCGCCAAAGCCACCGTCTGTGTCACAGGGTGTCACACAGCCGCCCCGTCATCACGCATGCAATTCGAACTCGGTGCCTCGAAGGTGTCCGCGCTACCACCCCTCACCGAGTGCCTCGCGAGCTGAGTTCGCGTGGAGCGTGCATATGCCGGGGATGCCGGCGTTGAGCGCGAGCAAGAGTTCGAGAAGGTCGTCTCGCCTGCCTGCGTGCAGTTCGGAGGACGGCCTCGCGTGGTGGGACTGACGCACGCAGAAAGCAGGCAACCAGACCCGCAATTCGGCGGATGCCCCCGACGCCTATCTCGGCGACCGTAGATGACGGATCTTCCTGATCTCAGACCGTGGCAGCCGAATGTTGCCCTCGGGGCGCTCCGCACACCACAACGACGAAAGGCACCACCCTCATGCGTAAGATCCTCCTCGGCCTCACGGCCATGGCCGCGCTCGTCCTCGGGCTGGTCTTCGGTAGCGCCCCGGCGCAGGCCGCCTCGTACGTCAGCATCACCAGTGCGCCCGGCACCCACCACAGCAGCGGCTGCTGGTACCACCCGTTCACCGTGACGATGAACCTCGACCCGGCGGTCTACCACTGGGACCTCGACCTGACCATCAGCGGCCCTGATGGCACGTTCGCTGACTCGGACTACGTGTACGGCTACGCCACTCAGACCGGCTACCCCCAGACCGTGACCACCACTGGGAACGCCTTCCTGTGCGGCAGCCTTGACGACCCCGGCACCTACACGGTGGGCGGCGTGCTGGAGACCATGACCCGCTCGTGGACCGACCTGCCTGACGCGCCCGTGTATGGCACCTTCACCTCGACGTTCCCAGCCCCGGCTCCGGCTCCGGCTCCGACTCCGACTCCGGCCCCGACATCGCACGGCGCCTCGCTCTCCGCCAGCGTGAGCCAGGCCCCGGCTGGTCACGGCTGGCAGGTCAAGACCAAGGCCAAGTACAACGGGCAGGCATGGAGCCACCGCTTCGTCACCCTGCAGAAGCAGGTCGGCAACCGGTGGGTGGCTGTCTCCTCCAAGTTCACCAACGGACAGGGTCTGGCGAACTTCATTTTCACGCCGCCGAGCGGTCACGCCACCTCCTACCGGGTCCACGCCAACAACCAGACGACGCGGGTCTTCAACCTCGCGCGTCGCTGATCGACAGGTCCACACCAACGCCCCCTGGGCTCCGGGCCGGGGGCGTTGGCCGCACTGGACTGAAGGATCCCCAGACTCGCGGCGCCACGCGCCGGAGGTCTGGCTCTGCCCCGACGTTAGGCCGCGCTGCAACCTTGGAATCTCGATAGGTCGAGACACGCTGCGGACCGGACCTCGCCCACAACGATCCGGCTGGGCCGCATCGCGGCTCTCCTTCACCAGGTCGCGCAGCCGGATCTCGCCGGTCGTCACCGCGACGCTTCGCGGCCTCGGAGCCTCCGTCGTCACCGTCGCCCGCGGCACCGGGTGGCTGGCCGCCCGAGACTGGGAGCGAGTCACACTCCCCCGGGCCACCCTCCTCCTCGTCGGGGTCTTCGCCGTCGGCGTCTTCCTAACGCCCAAGGCGACCGGGCCAGACAGCGCGTGGGCGAACTGGGCCGCCGGGATCATGATCGGCTGGTGCGTCGCCCTGGTCGACGCGACGGCCTCGCACTTCAGGAACTGCACGGCCATGCACCGCGTCTGGCATCACGGGGTAGCCGTGAGCGATAGGGCCTCACGCCGCGACCGTCATGGGGCACCTGTACTGCCCGCGGTCTACCGCGCCAACAAGGGTTCGGACCGTGACGGCGACGGGGTCACTTGCGAGGCATAGACCCCGCCACGAACTGGTAGCGCTACACGTGAAGCGTCGGCGGGTGAGGGCCGCGCAGGCGCTTTTCGGGCGTACTTTGCAGTAATGCGAACACTTCTTCTCGCCCTTCTGTTGCCGCCGCTGGTCGCTTGCGGAGGCGGTGGCGAGTCTGACAGCACGGCTGAAGAAGCAACGTCGCCAAGTTCCATCGGCAACTCGCCGCCAGCACCAGCTCCTGAGGCGAGGCAACTTTCTACCTCGCAGCTGAAGAAGACTCTGCCGACGCTAAGCGACATGCCACCCGGGTTCTCCCCGTCGAAGGACGACTCGGATGATGACAGCAAGGGATTCCTATGCGGCGCTGACTTCAAGGGCGACGAAGGGCGCAGCGCGAAGGCAAGCGTCGACTTCGGAGCCCAGGAAGGGCTCTCTGCGCAGGAGATGACCTTTGCCATCAGTCAGTACGACTCGACCGAAACCGTCGAGCGCCAGGTGCAGGAGTTCGAGGACGTTGTCGGCAAGTGCCATAAGTTCACTACCGATGGCGACACGTACACCGTGACACCCATGTCTGCCGGTCAGCTTGGAGATCAAACCGTCGCAGCGAAGATGACCACAAAGTCACAGGGCTTCGATGTCGCGCTCAACGTGATCGTTGTGCGAACAGGCCCAAGCATTGTGACTTCTCTGTCAGCAAGCGCCGGACTCACGGGGTCAAGCGTTGCCGACCTGGTGAAGCTGACTGGCGAGACGGTGGACCAGTACGAAACCGCTGCCGGAATCTCCTGACGGCCCGTTTGCTCGGTCACGCGTCGGGGAGGACCCGCGTCGAGGGCTAGCGCCTCAAGGCGGCCTGGGGCCGGGAGCACTTGCTGGAGCTTGAGTGCAAGCCCCTGGGCCGGACGCAGAAGATGTGACTCGGTGTGCTTTGGACGTTCTCTGGGAGACGGGCGCGTCACTTGGGCGGCCGTCGCTGATTCGCGCCTGACGGAAGCCAACTCGACGGTAGCCGCCGCCAAGGAACGGTCCTCGAACCGTTGTCGGTCCTACGGATAGGCGTCAAGGCATCGCTCAGGTCCGTGACTATCTACTCGCCTGGGTGAAGGTGCCCAATGTGTCACCCCTGTGTCACGCAGTATCCGGCCACCCCTCTGATCTGCGGCCATGAGGAGATGAGGGTCAATGTGGATCAACGATCCGAGCCGGGTCTTCGTGGCGCGCAGGGGACGCCACGAGCTGATGAACCTGAGCCTGTCGGCGCACAGGTGCAGGAGCTGGTCGAGCGGGATGCTCAGAGCAGCGGACGGCCGGCTGGTAGCAATCCGGTGGCCAGCTTGCTCTCCGACGCACTGGTCCAGCGCGGCGAGATCTCGCCGCCAAGGACGGAAGGCTGAGATCCAAGTCCTGGTGCGGGCCTTGACCACCGGTGCATCCCTGTCCCTGTCTCTGCCCACGGCGCGGTGGAGCGAAGCTGCAAGCCAGCGGGGATGCTGATCAGATCGGAGCGATGCAGACCGCTAGTCGGTTCTTCCCCGAGCAGCGGGCGGAGACACGGGCAGCCCTTCTGCAGTTCCTAGGGGATCGGATCTCTCTGTGATCACTGGTGCTGTCCCCCGCTGTTCGGGCGCACCGTCCGAAGCGCTGCCTCGTCCTCGGTGACCGGCCGGCGGAACGAGGGGCGAGGTTGCGTCTAGGGTGAGTGCATCGAGACGCCCGTCTTCTACACGTCGTTCGTAGGCCGCAGGTCACTGCTGGCCGAGATTCGCGAGCACGTGGGGTCCTCGCGGGTGGTCACGCTGGTGGGACCCGGCGGGGTGGGCAAGACTCGGGTGGCTGTGCGATTCGGCGAGGCGGAGCGGCGCAGCTACCCAGACGGATGTTCGGTGGTGCGGCTCGCCGAGGTCGCCGAGCCCGAACTGCTCAGTCTGACTGTCGCCGAGGCACTGGGCCTGCAGGGGGCCGACCGTCCGTGGCGGGTTGACACGCTCGCCGACTACGTCGCAGACCGGACCATGCTGCTGGTGCTCGACAACTGCGAGCAGCTGCTGCCCGCGGTCGGCACTCTGGTGCAGGGATTGCGTGCAGCATGCCCGAACGTCAGGTTCTTGCTCACCAGCAGGCGGGCGCTACGGCTGAGCGGCGAGGACGTGATCGTGGTGCCACCGCTCAACCTCCCTGAACAGGCGGGCGAGGTCACGCCGGAGTCCATCACCCACTACGAGGCGGTCAACCTCTTCGTTGACCGCGCCACGTCGGCAGACTCCGACTTCGAGCTGACGGCTGACAACGCATCAGCGGTGGTCGCTCTGGTTCGCGACCTGGAGGGTGTTCCGTTGGCCATCGAGCTGGCTGCCGCCCGGGTCCGGGTGATGTCACCGGGGGAGATCCGCGATGGCCTCACCGAGCGGCTCCAGGTCCTGACCACCGGCTACCGGGACGCCGCCGACCGGCACGGTTCCCTGCGGGCCTGCATCGCGTGGTCCTACCAGCTGTGCACGGACCTGGAACGGACGTTCTGGTCTCGGTCGTCGGTCTTCACCGGAGGCTTTGACCTGGACGCCGCGGCCGCTGTCTGCGCGGCCGATGACCTGCCCGCCGGCGAGATTCTCGATCTGGTGAGCGCCCTCGTCGATCAGTCGGTCCTCATGGCCCAGGATGCGGGCACTCATACCCGGTACCGGATGCACACTGACATCCGGCAGTTCGGTCTGGAGCGGGCAGAGAAGGACGGCGAGCTCCATGGCATGCGCGAGCGGCACGCGACCTGGTACGCGGAGCTGGTATCCCGTTTCGAGGACGACGCCTGCGGGCCGCGTCAGCCGGAGTGGCTTCGGCTCCTCCGACTGGAGGGCGGGAACGTGCGAACCGCCCTGGAGTACTTCATGGGGACAGCCGAGGGCTCCCCGGCCGGCCTGGTCACGGCCCGCAAGCTCGACCTGTACTGGTCTGCGTGCGGGCTGCTCGACGAGGCCCGCCACTGGCTGGAGCTCGCCTTGGCCACAGGAGCCGGGACGCCTCAGGAGCGAGCCCTCGCGATGGCCGTGGCAGCCCGCTTCGCGGCGCTCCAGCACGACCGGCGCCGGGCCCGGGAACTGGTCGACGAGGGGACCGAGGTGGCCACCGCCGTCGATGACGCCCGGGCGCTCGGTCTGCTCCTGGTGACGAGCGCCATGCTGGCGGTCTGGGACGGCACCCCCACCGCCGCAGCCGAACAGGGCGACACCGCTGCGTCACTGCTAGGAGACGCAGCCAACCTGCCAGGCGAGCTGCTGGCGCTCTTCGTGGCGGGGGTCTGCCACGGCTTCGCCGGAAACAAAAGCCAGTCCGCTGACCGGCACGGGCAGTGCATCGCCCGCGCGGACGAGGTCGGCGAGCGTCACATGAAGGCGCTCGCATTGACTGGGCTGGGTGAGCACGAGCTGGCTGCCGGCCGGCTTCCAGAAGCCGCCGGTCTGTTCGGAGAGGCCATCATCCTGAAGCGCGACCTCAGCGACCGGATAGGCATCGGAGTCAGCCTGGACTCGCTGGGCCGCGTCGCCATCGTGGAAGACCGGGCTGAACGAGCAGCGCTGCTGCTGGGTGCAGCCGAGGGAATCTGGGATGCCGTCGGGATGTCGGAGACCGGCAACCCCTTCGCCTTCGCGCCGTCCCGGTCCGACGGCCTCCAGCGCGCACGCGGGATGCTGGGCAAGCAAAGGTTCCGGGAACTGTTCCGCCAGGGGTCACAGCTCAGCCTCGACCAGGCGGTCGCGTTCGCCGAAGAGGTCGAGGTCAATGCGGATCCACCCCCGACGGCGCCCGCGGAGCCATCCCCCCTGACCAAGCGCGAACTGGAGGTAGCCGACCTGGTCGCCGAGGGGCTGTCCAACCCGGAGATCGCGGCCCGACTGTTCATCTCGGTGCGGACCGCTCAGGGTCATGTGGAGAACATCCTGCGCAAGCTCGGGTTCAACTCTCGCTCCCTGATCGCCGCGTGGGTCACGGAGCGCCGGCTGGCGGCGGAACGTCACGCGGCACCTTAGCCGCTCGCGTGGTCGACGCCGGGCGAGCCGCGCAAGCCGGTCACCACGTCGGGAGGCCCGACTGGGCTAACGGTTTTCCTCACACCAGGTGGCGGCCGCTGCTGCATGGTCGGCCAGGCAACGCAGCTCGATGGCGTCCATCTCAACCCCGTCCAGCTCGAACACGATGGCGGTCGGGACATCGAACCTGCCCAGAGTCTCCTCAGCACCTGTGGAGATGTACCGCCCGAACCACGGTCCCTGGTGACTGCGCACGAGAGGACCGGTAACCGGATCAGCAGCCCCGTCGTCGTTGTCGTGACCTCCCCGGCACCAGGAGGGGCATACCGCTTGGCTGAACCCCGTGGGCCGCGGTCCGGTGCCCACTGGGTGGCGTGACGTGCTCATCCTGATGTCTCCTAAACGTGGTGGTGCCTGCCCTGCCAGGGTTGCTGAGAAGCGCGGGTAAACATCGGCTGGCCGACGGGTTCTGCTGCCTGTTCTCGGTGTTCGCGTCGCAGTCGCTGGGTCGACGCGGCCGGAGTACGTATCCGATGCCCCGGGCCCCCGGGCCTCCGGGTCTCCCTTCGACCCGCCCCTCGCGCCGGCCGGGTCAGACCTTGGCCGCCCGGAACCCGTACCACCTGGCGGCAGCCTGCGTCTTGAAGCAGTACTCGGGCGTGGTCACCGCGTAGTACGCCTGACCCGGCATGTGGTAGATCATCGACGACTCGTTGCCCTTGATCGGGGCAGACGCCGGGCACCGGTAGGTGCTGATCGGCCAGTAGGCCCAATACGGCTGTCTGCTTCCACCCCCGCCGTCGCAGCGGTAGTTGGCATGGTGGGCGTCGGCGTAGTGGTAGCGGCCCTGCCGGGGGTGCCACTGGTAGCCGTCACTGCTGTCGTAGCGTGCGCGCGCGCCGTCATTGATCTGAGCCAACCCCAGGTCGCGCCCGCCGAGGGTCTGTACGTAGCGGAGCAGTCGCCCATACTTGTCCCGGTCGTTGACGCTGGCTGGGTTGATCAGCCTGACCTGGTCACCGAGCATGTTCTTGGCGTGCTGGGTGGCCTTGGCGTAGCCGCAGTCGCCGCGTTCGGGGGTGTCGATCCCGATGACGCGGACGTACGCGCCGTTGGCGAGCCGGATGGTGTCGCCGTCCACGACGTAGCCGACCCGGGCAGTGGTAGTGCTGGTGCGGGCGGTGGCCGCATCGGCCGGCGTGGCTGCGCCAGCCAGTGTCGAGCAGGCGACCGCGAGCGCAGGGAGCACCGCCATCATCACGGCTCGGCGTTTCCTGCTGCGCATGACTGCCTCCTGGGTTGTTTCTTCTTCGTGGTGGTGACGCGCACGGGATGTGCACGCTGATGCCGCGGGGTCACGGGGTATCTGTCATCCGAGGATCGCCGACATGGCGGTGCGGGGACATCCGCCGACCGACGGGTGCGGCTACCTGTTCGCGGTCGATCCCGATGACCGCGAAATGGCCGCAAGGTTCAGGAGGCGAGCGACGAGGACGCCAGGATCTGCTGGAGCGTCTTCTTTGCGTCCCTCACCACCCTGGCGTCCTTGGCCACCTGACAGTCCTGGACCCGGCCCTTGACCCACATGCGGCCGGCCCTCTCCCCGTGGGAGGTCGGTGCGGCGTGCCAGTGGCCGAGCTCGCCGAGAAAGGTCTGGGTGCCGCGCTCGTAGGGATAGAGGGCGTCATGCGGAGTCAGGTCGCTCATGCCTATGGCTTCTCTTCACTCATGGTTAGTCCGGTGATAGGCGCCGAGCACTCATCTCGGGTCGCCGCATGCCAGGGGGTGCCTGGTCATGGTGGGGCCCCCTGCCCCCCGTTGCTGCCATTGCGCAGGGGGCCCGTCATCCAGGCTCGGCCAAGCGACGCTGGCGCACATCCGCCGATCTACGGGCTTGGTTACCTGTCTCGCCGGCCGACGCCCACGAGCCGACACCCGCAGGAGAACCGCACCGTCGGGCTCGGTGTGCCTGCGGCGCCACGTCGTCCCGCCGGCGCTGCCACCGATGGAACGCCGCCTGCACCGCCTGGTGCTACTGGGTCGCGGTAGTTGGCACCGGGCAGGAGAGCACCCTGGAGGCCACCGGGCGGCCTCCACGACCCTCTCGCTGCCTCCGCGGTTGCGGGTCCGCGAGACGGCCGACAGCTCGTTTGACATCGTCGGCAAGATCGACAGTCGCTCATCGGGAGAACACCCGCCCCGCCGGTGTCGGAAGAGTCCACGCACGGGAAAGCAGGTAACCACACCCGTACATCGGCGGGCGCGGGCCGAGCCGGTTATTGCGACCTTGTGAGTCGTCGCCTACCTGGCGACCTACGCGATGTCGAAGTGGGGGGCCACATGGCACCGAGCACGTCAAATGCACGCACAGTCGCGCGCCGATCGATCTTGAGGGTCGGCGCTGTCGGATCGGCCGGTCTCGCCTTCGGTGCCGTTCAGGGAGTGGTCAGGCCTTCCCTCGGGGGACACGCTCTGCTCTCGCCGGACGGAGCGTTCGCCGCCACCGCGGACGCGCTGGCCGGCGTGCTCTACCTCGAGCTCTTCCCGACCAGCCCGCTGATCCTCTCGCCGTTCACCGACCCACTTCCGGTGCCGCGGGCGCTGGCACCGGTCTCCAAGAGTGAGTACACCTCCTGGAAGAACCCGCCGGGTCCCGGCCGTGGCCAGCAGAGCTCGCTGGGCAACCAGCAGCACCAGATCTGGCCGAGCCAGGTCGGGTCTCCGGACCCGATCGTGTACAAGATCGACACCCTCACCCGCACGCACGCGTTCACCACCTCGCAGGTGCTGCCGATCGACTCGAAGGGCAAGCCCACGGGGTCCTTCGACGCCGACGGCAAGCCCGTGGCCACAGGGCACCAAGCGGACAGCTGCCGCCGAGCACGATCTACGGCTTCAACGGCACCTTCCCGGGCCCGATGATCAACGCCGAGTACGGCAAGCCGGCCCTGGTGCGGTTCGAGAACCACCTCGAGGAGAACCCCCTGGAACTGGACCGGCAGGACTTCGGTGCGCCGGACCTGTCCTTCCTGATTCATCTGCACAACGGTCACACCGCGCCTGAGAGCGACGGCAACCCGCACTACTCGATGAGGTACGGCCCCAAGCACGAGGGCTACCGGCCGGGGATGTCGGTGGACAACCTCTACCTGAACTGGCCGGCCGGTGGTGATGACCGGGAGAAGCAGAGCTTCTTCTGGTTCCACGACCACCGGATGGACCACACCGGGTCCAACGTCTACAAGGGCATGGTCGGCCTGTATCCGATCTATGACCCGAAGGACGGGATGGACATGGGCGACGAGCGCCGTGGCCTCCGGCTGCCGGGCGTTCGCACCGACCATTCCGACGGCAGCTTCGACGTCGACTACGACATTCCGCTGGCGTTCTTCGACTGCCGCCTCGACGACGGCGTGACCCAGCACAAGGACGTCCACGACTCCGAGTTCCCGGCCGCGGGAAACCCGCGCACGCACCCGGAGTGGTGGGGCAAGTCGTTCTACAAGCACATGCCGCACAAGGGCTTCGTGGGCGACATCTTCACCGTCAACGGCACGGCGTACCCGACCCTGGAGGTCAAGCGCCGCAAGTACCGGTTCCGGTTCCTGGACGCCTCGATCGCGCGGATCTACGACTTCAAGCTGATGAGCTCCACCCAGGGCCCGAAGGCGGCCAACGACCTGGGCTACACCGGCGACGACCTCGACGGCCAGTGGCGGATCCCGGACGGCCAGCAGTGCATGAAGTTCACCCAGGTCGCCTCCGACGGCGGGCTGCTGCCGTTCGCGATCACCCGCGACAACTTCGAGCTGTGGCCGGCCAAGCGCCGCGAGATGATCATCGACTTCACCAAGTACCAGGACGGCACCCCGACCACCAAGGGCGACGTCATCTACCTCACGAACGTGATGAAGATGGACAACGGTCTGATGTGGACCAACTCCGCCCGCAAGGGCTCGAGCGACCCCAAGTACAAGGTGCCGGTGCTGAAGTTCGTGATCGGCGAGACCGTGCCCGACGACAGCCTTGTCCCGGAGCCGATGCAGCCGCTGCGTCCGCTGCCGCCGCTGCCCAACAACTGGCAGAGCCTGATGGACAACCGGTTGATCTTCCGGGTGGAGCGGGCTCCCGCGCAGAACCCGATCGACGAGGTCGAGTGGCACATCAACGGCCACCCCTTCGACCCGACCGGTGTGGCGAGCAGCCTGAAGAACCCCGCCGGCAAGTCCCCGCTCGCGATGCAGAGGAAGGGCAGCTTCAACCTCTGGGAGATCCAGAACGGCGGCGGCGGCTGGGTGCACCCGTTCCACCTGCACATGGAGGAGCACCGCACCGTGATGCGCGGCGGCAAGGACGTCACCCGCGGGAACCCCGAGCACCCCGACGACCTGGGCCGCGAGGACGTCGCCGCGCTGGACCCCGGTGAGTCCGTGATCCTGTACCGCGGGTTCCGCGACTTCACCGGCCCCTACGTCGCGCACTGCCACAACCTGGCCCACGAGGACCACGCCATGATGTTCGGCTGGGAGATCACCCCCTAGCCGGCTCGGCTCTCACCTCGACACCCACGGCGATCACCACGCCACCACCACCTGACCAGAGAGCTGAGGCGGACATGTCCACCCTCTTGACGATCAACCGCGCCCGGACGGTGCGCCCGGCGAGGCTCGGCGTGCCCTGGGCCACCGTGCTGACCCTGGCCGCGGCCATGTCGTGCGCCTGTGGGTTCTGGCTCGTGTCACTGCAGGGCGCGATCGGCGCCACCGACCGCACCGGGACGCCGTTCGCCACCTGCCTGATGCTGGCGGCCGTCCTCCTGCCACTGTTCTGCGCGTTCGTGCTGGGCGCGCTGACCCTGGCGAAGCGCTGGTTCGGGCCGGCCTCGCAGGGGCTGGGGAAGGTCATCACGACCGCGCTCCTGCTCGTCGCCGCGGGCACCCTGCTCGGACTCGCGGCGATCGTGGCCAGCTCGCTGTACGACTACAGCCTGCAGTTGCACCACATCGAGATCGGGATGGCCGGGATGTCGCCGTGCACCGGTGCCTGCGTCCCGCGCGAGCAGCACGCCATCTTCGTCCTGCACGTCCGCGGCGTGCTGCTGGTCGGTCGCTGGCTCCTGCTGACCAACCTGGTGCTGGTCGCCTGGCTGGTGGCCATGTGGGGCGGGCGGATCAAGCTCGCGACCTCGTCCATCCGGTCGACCGGTGACTCCGCCGACGAAGCGGCCGACCACGCGACCGCCGGCGGCGACTTCGCGTCGTACGTACGGCTGCTCCTGGTCGGCATGCTTCTCGGCGCCGGCGTCATCCATGCAGCGGTGATCCCCGAGCACCTCGAGGAGTGGTCTGCTGCCGGCAGGTTCTTCATCGCGCTGACCGTCGCTGAGCTCGCGGTCACCGTGCTGCTGCTGGCCCGGTTCCGCGAGCGTGCGGTGCTGCTCGCCGCGGGGGCGCTCTCGGCCGTGCCGCTCGCGGCGTGGCTCTGGTCGCGCACCCTCGGCCTGCCGTTCGGCCCCGAGCCGGGCATCGCGGAAGCGATAGGCGTGCCCGACGTGCTGGCCTGCGCCCTGGAGGTAGGCGCGCTCCTGGCCGTGCTGGTGCTCCTCGTGCCCGGCCGTCTCGTCCGAAAGCCACCGTCAGCACACAGCACGGGTCTCGCGGTCCTGTCCCTGATCGCCGTCACGGCGATCGGGTTCGCCGCCACCGGGACCACCTGGTTCGACGCCTTCGGTGTCTCCGCCAGCAACTCATCGATGGAGATGTCGGAATGAACAGCGAACAGCCATGCGGTCATGTCCATGCAGGAAGCGGCGCCGGGTCGGGTCGCGATAGGAGGAGAACGTCCATGATGCACACCGGATGGTCGCGGACGACGCGACGGGCGATCTGGGCGGTGGTCGTCGCGTTCTGCGCGATGGTGATTCCCGCAGCTGGGATGCCGGCAGCCCAGGCGAGCGACACCGTCGCCCACGGGGCGCGCTCGAACCTGTCGGCCCACGCGTCGGAGCACGGCCGGACCCGCATCCTGGGGTTCGACGACGACCGGACCACGGTCATGCCCGGCCAGAAGGTGAGCGACCAGGTGGTCGTCCTGCCGAAGGCCCGACGCACCATCCTGGTCCAGTCCCGGAAGCCAGGGTCGACACGTTTCGTGACGCAGTCGGCCGGCAGCTCGTCGGCGACCGGCAGGTTCCGGGCGGTCTACCGTCCGACCAGCGGCGGCGCCTGGCTGTTCCGGCTCGTGGTGAAGTCGACGCACAGCCGACGAGGCGTCACGTCCGCGGCGCGGCTCGTCACCGTTCTCGACAAGACCGCTCCCCCCGCCGTCCCCGTTCTCGACACGACCGCTCCCGCCTCGGTCACCGGGCTGAAGGTCTCCGAGGTCACCCTGGACTCGGCCACGCTCAGCTGGGTCAACCCCCAGGACGCCGACTTCACCGGCGTCATGATCCGGCGGTCCAATGGCGCCACCGCGCCGGCGACGCCCACGGCCGGCACCCTGGTCGGAGACGCCAGCCGGTCGCTGACGTCGTTCAAGGACACGGGGCTGACCAACAACACGACGTACTCCTACTCGGTGTTCACCCATGACGCCTCGTCCAACTTCGGCCCCGTCGCGAGCCTGTCGCTGCACACCACGCGCACCGCGGTCACCGGCCTGGAAGTGACCTCAGTGGACCGCACCACGGTGGCGCTGGCCTGGACGAACCCGGCCGACGCCGACTTCACCGGCGTGGTCATCCGCCGCCAGGACGGGGCGACGCCACCGGTCTCGGCGACGGACGGCACGCGCGTCGGCGACGTACCAGCGCCTGCGAACACCCTCAGCGACACCAACCTCACCCCGGGCCAGCAGTACACCTACGCAGCGTTCGCCCACGATGCCGCCGGCCACGTCGCGCCGGCCGCCACCCTGACGATCACCACCAAGAAGGCTGGCACGAGCGCGGCGCTGTCGGTCAACCCGCTGCCGTCGGTGCACACCGGCGACCGGGTCACCGTCGATACGGCCGTGGCCTTCGACGGCAGCGAGTCCCTCCCCGCCATGGGCGCCTACCTGACCGCCTGGACGATCGACTACGGCGATCACATCAGCGACGCGTTCAACGGCCGTCTGAGCACCGTTGACGTGCTGAACACGAAGCACACGTTCACCAACACCGGCCCGCACACCGTGAGGCTCACGGTGACGGACTCGGCCGGGAAGACCGCCTCCACGACGCTGAGGGTGGACGTCTTCGACGCCCCCGAGGTCTCGATCGAGATGTCCGACGAATCCCCCGAGGCGGAGGTGGCCGTCCCCTTCGAGGTGAAGGCAAAGACTCCCGAGGACACGGCGATCACGTCGTACCGGCTGGAGGTCGCCGGTGACGACTCGTTCTTCCTCGACGGAGACTCGGCGCCTCCGACCTCTCAGACCATCACCTTCGACTCGGGCAGCTACACGGTTGTCCTCTCCATGACCAACGACGCGGGCGGCACTGCGGTGTCGGACCCGGTCGACGTGGAGGTGCCGTGATGTCGGCGAACCAGCCACCGGGTGCCGCTCGTCTCGAGTGGACCGCGCCCGGTTCCAACCATCAAACCAAGCCAACCCATGGGGGATCATTCTGATGGCTCGACCTTCTCGCTCGCACCGCAAGTCCGCATTGGCCGGCATGCTCGTGCTGCTCCTCGGCGGCGGACTGACCTCGGCCTTCGCCACCTCGGCGGCCCCTGCCTCGGCGTCGCGGGCCGCTCACAAGGCACACACGCGGCTCCACGGCTTCAGCACCACACCGGCGACCCCGCTGGTGGACGGCACTGTCACCGACAAGGTCAGCATCCGGCCCCGGGCGCAGCGGCACGTCTACGTCCAGGCCCGACGTCCCGGCAGCACCGCCTTCCACACCATCAAGTCGGCGTCAGGTCACTCACACAGGAACGGCGACTTCACCGCGGTCTACCACCCGACCACCGAAGGCACCTGGAAGTTCCGCCTTCTCCTGCCCTCGACACACACCGCCACCCGGCTACTCTCACCAGCCCGCACGATCACCGCGACGAGGCCGGCGCCCGGGGCGCCGGCGCCCGGGCCCGCGCCCGGGCCCGCGCCCGCGCCCGCGCCCGCGCCGAGTGTCTCGGTGACCACCGCCGCGCTGTCCCTCAACGGGTCCACCGGCACGACCGCGAAGCAGACGGTCAACGTCAACGGCGCATTCGACCTCACCGGCACCCACGCCGGGAGAGGCGAGACGCTGACGTCGGCGAAGCTGGATTACGGCGACGGCACTGTCGAGGCGTTCGAGGGCGATCCGGCCACGTGGTTCCCGGCGCACCAGTACACCAATGGACGGGCTGTGACCGCGACCTTGACCGTCGTCGACTCGGCCGGGGGAACAGACCAGACGTCGATCGACATCACGATGTTCGTCCACGAGCCGACAGCCACCATCTCGGTCGCACCGGACAGCGAGCGGAAGCCGGGGAAGCCGGTCACGTTCGAGGTCAGCTCGTTCGTGCCGGGCGACTCGTCGTTCACCCACTTCGACACCTACAGCCTTGCGAGCGGTGCCACCGTCTTCGACAACCAGCGCTCCGGTCCCGGAGCGCCGCCGGCGGAGTTCTCGATCACCTTCGCCAAGCCCGGCAGCTACACCGTGCTCGTCGACGGTGACAACGACGCGGGAGGTCTGGCGGAAGCCAAGGTCCGCGTCGTGATCGACGACAACCCCTCGACCTGACCGTGCCCGGTGAGGTCCATCCCCGGGCAGGGACCGCACGGATCCTGCCCACCACTATCCCGAAACGTCACATCTTGAGGAGCACACAATGAAGACGACTATGGTCCGCAGGGCCGTCACGGTCGGCGCCGCCCTGGTGCTGGCCGGAACGGCCGCTGCTGTGGCATACGCCACCGTCCAGGATCCCGTGGGGCAGCGGCAGGGTTCGCTGGCGTCGTTCGGTCCTTTGATGGACAACGGGTTCCCCACGTCGTACAAGGACACCCACGGGGTGCGGCTCGAGGCCTGCATCACCGCGGACGACCCGCTGTGCGCCGCGGCTGCGGGGCCGACGTACAACCCCGACCTGCCGCTGTCGCTTCCCGACGAACTTCCCCGACGAGTTCTTCTACCAGCTCTCCAGCGCCAAGGTGCCCGGTGAACGGCTGTCCGGGAACCTGCTGGTCGAGACCAACCTCGAAGGCGCCTTCGCCACCGGGACGCCCGCCGCCGGCGACCAGATCGTCTTCGCTCGGGTCCGGATCAAGGACGTCGACGTCCCCGCCGGCACCACCTGGCGGATCACCCACCCCTACGGCGTGGACGTCCTCACCGCCGACGCCAAGAAGGGCATCAACTCGACGGTGGACATCGGCGTGGCCCCGGGTCAGTTCAGTGGCGCGCTCGCCGGCCGGGTCGGCCCGTTCCTGAAGTGGAACCCCGCCGACGCACCAGCGGCACCCGCCGGCTACATCGGCGACCCGGGAGTCCTGCACACGGTCACCGGTAGCCCGTACGGCACCAACTACATCAAGGTCGAGCAGAAGAACCCCGACGGCAGCTGGTCGCCGGTCGGTCAGTGGGACGACCAGTTCTCGCTGCAGGGCCGCCTGGCCGTGAACGGCGGGGTCGACGTGGACGCCGCCACCTTCACCGGTGACGACAACGGCGGGTATGTGGACGTCTACGCGTCCTCGGACGCCGGTCAGTCGATCGTGGTCAGCGCCAACGCCACGCTTGGTACCGCCCGCGGTCCATATGCGTGAGGTCGACGGCCGTTACTACGCCCGGATCGCGGTGGACACCAAGATCCCGGCCGGGACCCCGCTCGAGGTCGTCAACACCGGTGACAAGCCGATCGCGAAGAAGACCTTCGCCATCACCGACCAGGTCGCCATCACGGCCGCGACCTACGACGCCGACAGCGGAGACCTCACCATCCAGGCCAAGTCCAGCGACATGGAGTCCGGGCAGGACGCACCTGCCCTGAGCGTCGCCGGGTTCGGTCCGCTGGACAGCAACGGGCAGGCGACCTTCCCGACGATGGCTCCGCCGGCGGTGGTGAGGGTGACCTCGAGCGCCGGTGGCTCGGACTCCGAGACCCCGGTCGCGTCCGGCGCGGGCTTCTCCGCGCTCGCTCCCGTGGCGCAGTTCGTGGCGCCCGTCACCGTGCAGGCGCTCGACCCGGTGCCGCTGGACGGCAGGGCCTCGATCGGGACCATCGCGAAGTACCACTGGTCGACCGATGATGGCTCCGTGGTGCCGAGTGCGGGCAACCCCGCGCTGGCCACCTGGACCCCGACCGATGTCAACCCGGCCGCGACCGTCACCCTGACGGTGACCGGGCCCGGTGGCACGAACGCGGTGACCAACACCGTGAACGTCACCCCCCCGAGGGGCGTCACTGCGGGCGCCGGGGCCGACCAGACCGTGAACCGTGGTCAGAACAATGTCACCCTCGACGGCACGGCGACCGGGCAGGGCTCGGTGCAGTGGACCCAGGTCAGCGGACCGACCGTCGCGCTGTCCGGCACCACGACGCTGACGCCCGACGTTCACCTACCCGAAGCATGGCGCTTCCGGTCGGTCCGGCCGGACACGTCAACACCGGGTTGGTCGTGAACAACGACCCGGTCGTGCTCCAGCTGACTGCGACTGCGACTGCGGCCAACGGCGGCGGCACCCGCGACCGACACGGTGACGATCTCGCCGACGACGGAGACGATCACCCCCGGGACCGCCCGCTACCGGAACAGGGGGGAGTGGCGGGTCACCGGCACGACCGACCTCAAGGCCGGGCAGACGGTCGCGATGGTGCTCGGGTCCGACCCGGCGGGCCAGTTCATCGGCCAGGCGACGGTCGACGCCGCCGGGGCGTTCTCCTTCAAGGGCGTGAACGTGCCGGTGGCATCCGGAACCACGGTCACCTACGTCAGCGCCATGGGCGGCACCGTCACCGGGCCGCTCCTGATCACGCCCTGATCGACACGTGGGGTCCGGCCCGCCCAAGGGCCGGGCCCCGCGCACTTCCTTTCCGAACCTCTTGAGAGACCGGCCGACTTGAACCGCACCCACCGCACCCACCGCACGCGAGCCGGCCGCGCCGTCGCCGCCCTCGTCACGGGTCTGCTGGCCCTGGGGCTGGCCTCGGTGACCCTTGCGGCGCCGTCGCCGGCGTCCGCCGCTCCGGCTCCGGTGGGCGCGGGTTTCACGGTCACGCCGTCGGACCTGGCGTTCATCTTGAAGCAGATCAAGATCGCCGAGCATCATGCCGCGACGGCGACCCCGGCCAACCCGTGCGGGACGCTGGTCGGCCCCGGCCCGAACCAGATCCCGGACCCGCTCAGCCCCTTCGGCCTGCGGACCGTGGACGGCTCGTGCAACAACCTGACCCCCGGTCAGGAGACGTACGCCGCCAGCGACCTCCCCTTCCTGCGTCTGACCACCCCGGTGTTCCGCAACGCCGAGAGCATCGACAACACCTTCCCGGTCGGGCCTCCCGGACCGACCAGCTACCAGCAGAAGTCGGGCAGCGTCGTCGACTCGCAGCCACGGGTGATCAGCAACCTGATCGACGACCAGACCTCGACGAACCCGGCCGCGGTGGCCGCCGCGGGGCTCCCGGTCCGTGCCCAGCCCGGGGCACCGCGGTACGCGCCCTGCACCACCGACCCCGACCCGATGGTCGACCCGCCCGTGGCGGGTGTCCCGGCCGGGTGCGTGCCCTCGCACCGGACGCTGCCGATCCCCAACATCAGCACCGACGCCGGGCTGTCGCCGCCGTTCAACTCGCTGTTCACGTTCTTCGGCCAGTTCTTCGACCACGGCGTCGACCAGACCGTCAAGGGCGGCGGCACGGTCTTCATCCCGCTCAAGCCCGACGACCCGCTGATCACGCGCGGGCCCGACGGCAAGCCCAACACCGGCGACGAGGTCCCGCCGAGCCAGGCCTTCATGGTGCTGACCCGCGCCCAGAACCAGCCCGGGCAGGACGGCAAGCTGGGCACGAGTGACGACGTGCAGAACGCCGCCAACACCGACTCCCCGTGGGTGGACCAGTCGCAGACCTACAGCTCCCACGCTTCGCACCAGGTCTTCCTGCGCGAATACGTCGACAACGCCACCGGTCGCCCGGTCTCCACCGGCAGGTTGCTCGACGGGCTCGGAGCGGGGAAGACGTACGACGGGTCCCCCGACGACTCGACGGGGATGAGCACCTGGGCCGCGGTCAAGAAGCAGTCGGCCGACCTGCTGGGCATCCAGCTGCGTGACCGTGACGTCACCAACGTGCCGATGATCGCGACCGACCCCTACGGCAAGTTCCTGCCGGGGCCGGCCCGCGGGCTGCCGCAGTTCGTCACCCGGCACGGCCTCGTCGAGGCCGACAGGTCCGACGACGGTGGCAAGGGCACGCCGGTGCCGGACGACGTCCTGCACTTCGACACCCCCTTCGTGGCCGACATGGCGAGCAACGCGGACCCTTCACCCCAGGACACCGACCACAACCCGGCGACCCCTCGGGTCACGCCGGTCCCGGACGCCGACCACACTCCGTCCGCGGACTTCGCGGCCCAGCCGCCGGGCACCTACGACGACGAGATGCTCGACGCCCACTTCACCTGTGGGGACCCTCGGTGCAACGAGAACATCGCGCTGACCTCGATCCACCACGTGTTCCACGCCGAGCACAACCGGCTGGTCGCCCAGATCGAGGACGTCCTCGTCCACGACACCAGCGGCGCGACCAAGGTCTCCGACTGGCAGCTGCCCCAGGGCGCCGGCGCCGGACCCGACAGCTGGAACGGCGAGCGGATCTTCCAGGCCGCACGCTTCATCAACGAGATGGAGTACCAGCACGCCGTGTTCGAGGAGTTCGCGCGCAAGGTGGCGCCGTTCATCCCGGAGTTCGCCGGCTACAACCCGGACGTGAACCCCGCCATCAGCGCGGAGTTCGCGCAGGGGGTCTACCGGTTCGGCCACTCGATGCTCGACGAGGACGTCGCGCGCAAGACCGAGGACCCGGCCACCGGCGCCGTCAAGGACGACTCCATCCCGTTGCTCACCGCGTTCCTCAACCCGCCGGAGTACTTCGCCGGTGGTGCCAGCGGCACCCTCACGCCCGACCAGGCCGCGGGCAGCGTGCTGACGGGGTCCTCGGACCAGGCCGGCAACGAGATCGACGAGTTCGTCACCGAGACCCTGCGCAACAACCTGCTCGGCCTGCCGATGGATCTGGCCGCGATCAACATCGCCCGGGCCCGGGAGACGGGGATCCCGCCCCTCAACGACGTGCGCGCGCAGATCGAGGAGGCGACGGGCGACTCGTCGATGGCGCCCTACGAGAGCTGGTCGGAATTCGGCGATCAGCTCAAGCACCCGGAGTCGCTGGTCAACTTCGTCGCCGCCTACGGCACGCACCCCACGATCGTCAACGCCACCACGCTGGCCGCGAAGCGTGCGGCGGCCCGGGCCATCGTGGATCCCGGGCCGGGTGACGTGCCGCCTGGAGACGCGGCGGACTTCATGCAGGGCACCGGTGAGTGGGACCCGGGGCATGGCGAGACCAACACCGGGCTCGAGGACGTCGACCTGTGGGTCGGCGGCCTGGCCGAGGCCACCAACCTCAACGGCGGCCTGCTCGGGTCGACGTTCAACTACGTCTTCGAGAAGCAGCTCACCGACCTGCAGGACGGCGACCGGTTGTACTACCTCAACCGCACGCCCGGGATGAACCTGCTCTCGCAGCTCGAGGGCAACTCGTTCTCCGAGATGATCCAACGCAACACCGACGGCACGCATGCCCTGAAGTCGGACGCGTTCTCGACCGTCGACTGCCGTTTCGAGCTCGCCCACCTCGACGGCACCATCGAAGGCTTCGATCAGTTCGGCGCGGACGTGGCCGACGACCCTACGACGGAGTGCAACGAGAGCCTGCTGCTGCAGCGCCGGCCGGACGGGACGATCGCCTACAAGGCAACCAACGAGGTCGACCCGAAGGGCATCAACGCGCAGTCCGTGTACGACGGCACGTCGGGCGATGACCGGGTGTCCGGGGGCACCGACGACGACACCTTCTGGGGTGGCGCGGGCAACGACACCATCGAGGGGAACAGCGGCAACGACGTCGCGCTCGGCGGAGAAGGGGACGACGTCGTCACCGACCTCGGCGGCGACGACACCCTCAAGGGCGGTCCCGGCGACGACGCCGTCGACGGCGGCCCCGGTCTGGACCTCCTGCTCGGTGGCGACGGACACGACGTGATCAGTGGCGGACTCGGCGGCAACCTGGTCTTCGGCGGTCCGGACAGCGACTTCGTCGTCGCCGGCGACGGGACGGACACGGCCCAGGGCGACGGCGGGGACGACTGGCTCCAGGGTGGGAAGGGGGCGGACGCCCTGGTCGGTGACCATGCAGCGCCGTACTTCGACGACCCGGGCCAGGTGGCGCCCGGCAACGACGTGCTGGTCGGCCAAGCGGGCAACAGTACCTACGACGCGGAGGGTGGCGACGACGTCATGTCCGCCGGCGGATCGATCGACGGGTTCGGCGGGTTCGGCGGCTTCGACTGGGCGACGCACCAGTACGACACCGTGGGTGCCAAGGACGACATGAACATCAACCGCACCCAGATGGGGAACCCCTCGTCCGTGGTGAACCGGGACTCCTGGCAGGAGACCGAGGGAGTCTCCGGGTCGCCGTACGACGACGTCATCCGAGGTGACGACTCCACACCCAGCACCCTCGGTGGCGGCGGGTTCACCGGCTGCGACGTGCTCGACCAGGCCGGAGTCGACCGTATCGACGGCCTCGCGGCCCTGCTCCCTCAGCCGTTCACCACCCCCGCAGGGCCGGTGATCGCCGCCTCCCGGGCCGGCTTCTGCCCGGTCAGCGGCCCGGTCTGGGGCGCCGGGAACATCCTGCTCGGCGGCGCCGGCAGTGACACGATCGAGGGCCGCGGCGGCGACGACATCATCGACGGCGACCGCGCTCTGACCGTCCGGATCAGCGTGCGCACCGACCCGGCCGACCCCCACACGGAGATCGGGTCCACCGACCTGATGGAGCACCCCGCCCTGACCGGCGACTTCGGTCCCGGAACCGAGGGGATGACCCTGCAGAAGGCGGTATTCGCCCGGCTGGTGGACCCGGCCGGCCTGGTCATCGTTCGGCAGATCGACGACCCGACCCCGGCCCATAACACTGTCGACACGGCTGTTTTCTCCGACCTGCGCGCCGACTACGACTGCATCACGGACGGCGTCCTCACCTCACCCTGCCCCCTGGCCCTGCCCCCCGACACCACCACCCAGGTCGTCCACGCACGCGCCAGTGACGGGGCACCCAACGACGGCACCGACACCCTGCGCAACGTCGAACGGCTGGAGTTCGCCGACATCCTCAAGTCGCCGGCGCCGACGAACGTGAAGACGGAGGCCGAGGACGGCCAGGCGACCGTCAGCTGGACGCGCCCCGCCACCCGCGAGGTGACGAGCTACGACGTCGAGTTCACCGACCTCAAGACCGGCGTCTCATCAGTCCTGCCCGTGAGCGACCCCAAGGCCACCAGCCGGGTGGTCCAGGGCCTGAGCAACGGCACGTCGTACACCTTCCGGGTCCGGGCGATCAACTCGGCCGGCGACGGCGACTGGTCGGACTTCACCGAGCCGGTGACACCCACGAAGGTCCTGCCCCCGGCGGCCCCGCCCGTGCTGCCCCCGCCCGTGGTGCTGCCCCCGCCGGCCCCGCCCGTGCTGACCAGCCGGCTCACGCACTCTCTGGTGAGGGTCGGTCGGCACGTGGCCGTGACCGGGACCGTGACGCCGTTCCAAGGGGTGACGGTGACCCTCAGCCGAGACCTGCCGAACGGGACGGTCCACGACGTCGCCAGTACGACGATCGCGGCGTCGGCCACGAGCGGGAGCTTCCGGCTCCCGGTCCCGACCGGTGCGAGCGGTCTGAAGGCCTACCACCTCACCGTCACCGGCCCCACCATCGTGACCACCACCGGCCCTACCCTCACACTCAACGTCTTCCGGACACAGGTGGCCGCAGTGTCCCCACGAGGCCGAGAGTCCGTCACCCTGCTCAACACCGGCAGGATCGCCACCCAGATCGGCGGCTGGCGGCTCCGAGACAGGGTGGGCAAGGTGATCGTCCTCCCCAGCTACTCGCTCCCCCCAGGCCAGAAGGTCCGGATCTTCACCGGGTACGGACCCCCCAGACCACACACGCTCCACCTCGACCGACGAGTCAACATGTGGTTCGCCACCCACGACACCGTCCGCCTCTACGACGACCGAGGGTCACCGATCGCCACCCGGCGGTACTAGCCGTGGGAGCAGTGCGTTCTGGTTGGACGAGCTGCTTCGAGTAGCGCCTGCGCTTCAGGTGCGGTCCGGACCAGAACCGCGAGTGATCGGCCTGTTCCTCCACAGATTCGCCGTTGGTACTTCCGAAGACGGCGTCGCCGGTCGTAACGTGCCTGCACGGATCTCTTACTCGGGAGAGGGATCGGCATGTCGCTGATTGCCGCAGACGCCCACGCGGACCTGGTCGAGTCGCTCGACCAGCGGGTCCGCGAGGCCGTACGTCGTGAGGGCGTCGACCCGCAGCGCGACGCGCTCGTCGTACGCCGGCTGGCCGAGGATGTTGTGCGTGCCCACGACGACCACAGCCTGACCGGCGCCGTCGCCCCGGTGGCCGACATCGACTCGATGGTCGGCGAGCTGGTCTCGCGGGTCTCCGGCTTCGGCCCGCTCCAGCCGCTCCTGGACGACCCGACGGTCGAGGAGGTCTGGATCAACGACCCGAGCCGGGTCTTCGTGGCGCGCAGGGGGCGCCACGAGCTGACCAACCTGATCCTCACCGCACCCCAGGTGCAGGAGCTGGTCGAGCGGATGCTCAAGAGCAGCGGCCGCCGGATCGACATCAGCCGGCCGTTCGTCGACGCGATGCTGCCCGAGGGCCACCGCCTGCATGTCGTGTTGGAAGGCATCAGCCGTGGCTGGACGGCGGTCAACATCCGCAAGTTCATCCTCACCGCCGCCCGGCTTCACGAGCTGGTCGAGCTCGGCACCCTGAGCCCGACCGCCGCAGCGTTCCTCGAGGCCTCGGTGCGCGCGGGGCTCAACATCCTGGTCGCAGGCGCGACCCAGGCCGGGAAGACCACCCTCCTCAACTGCCTCGCCGCCGCCATCCCCGGCGGGGAGCGCGTGGTCAGCGCCGAAGAGGTCTTCGAGCTGCGCTTCCCGCATCCCGACTGGGTCGCCATGCAGACCCGGCAGAGCGGGTTGGAGGGCACCGGCGAGATCCGGCTGCGCGACCTCGTCAAGGAGAGCCTGCGGATGCGGCCGAGCCGGATCGTGGTCGGCGAGGTGCGCGCCGAGGAGTGCCTCGACCTCCTGCTCGCGCTCAACGCCGGCGTCCCGGGCATGTGCACCCTGCATGCCAATTCCGCGCGCGAAGCGCTGGTGAAGATGTGCACGCTGCCGCTCCTCGCCGGGGACATTATGTGAAAGGGAGTGTATTTCCGCTAGGCTGTTGAGCGTGGCGGAGCGGGGCATCATCTACGGCCGTGCGTCTCGCGACCCCAGGGGCGGCGGAACTAGTGTCACGAAGCAACTCGAGCGTGGCCGCGACTTCGCGAAGCGCGAGAAGGTGCAGGTCGTCGCCGAGATACGTGACGACAACAAGTCGGCATCCCGCGGGTCCCGGGAGCGCGCAGGGTTCGCAGAGGTCCGCGGTCTGATTGAGCGCGGCCAAGCGGATCTGCTCATCCTTTGGGAGGTCTCTCGATCCTCCCGTGATCTCGAGGAGTTCATGGGACTGGTGAACGCCTGTTCGGACATTGGCTTGGAGATTGCCGTCTCCGGCACGCGCTACGACCCGTCGAAGGTCAACGACTGGCTTCCACTCGCCTTCCAAGGCGTCATGGCTGAAGCAGAGGCGCGCCGGATCAAGCAGCGCAACATTGACAGCGTCGAGACCAACGCTAGGCGGGGGACACCGCACGGACGGATCCCCTACGGCTACCGGCGTATCTACGACCCAAAGACCGGTGTGCTCATCACTCAGAGCCCGTACGACGAACATGACCCGGGGCGGCTGTCGCCGCAGGCTCAGGTCATTGCAGAAGCTGTCCAGGCAGTGCTCAAAGGTGTGACGCTTCGCCAGATCTGCCGGGACCTGAATGCCCGCGGCGTGCCCACCCCTCGGAGAGCGCGAAAGCAGACGCTGGCCGAGAATCCCAGAGGAGTCGTAAGGGTGTGGGAGCCGAGCACGCTTAGGCAGTTGCTCCTAAGCCCCACTATCGCGGGACGTCGGGTTCACCGTGGCGAAGACATCGGGCCTGCGGCTTGGGATCCGATCGTCGACTACAGCACGTGGCTTCGGCTGCGGAACTACCTCCGAGATCCGTCGCGGCTCACCGTGTCCGATCCGCGTGGCCCGGCGCCGAGGCACCTGCTGTCAGGCATCGCGCTGTGCGGCGAGTGCGGCGCCAGGATGAAGGCAGCGACCAACATGAGCAGGATTCCGCGCGCCTATACATGCAGGACCGAAGGCTGCATGAGAGTCACGGCGACAGCGGATCGCGTCGACGAGCGCGTGGAGGCCGTCCTGATGGCCCTGTTCGAGCGGCCGGACTTTCAGAGTGCGTTGACAGACGCCCACGAGCGTCGCGATACCGCCGCTACGCGGAGTCCAGACGTCGCCTCCGTCATTGCCGAAAAGGAGGCCGAGCTCGATGCTGTCGAGAAGTTGCGTGATAGTGGTGAATTGACGCTGCGTGCATACGCGGCAGAGACGAGGAGGATCGAGCAGGCCGTCGAGCATCTAAGGAGTCAGCAGGTTGCCACTGTGACGTCTCCTGCGTTGCGACGTCTCCTGACCGCCACCACTCTTCAGGATGGTTGGAAGACGGCCGATCTGATGGATCGGCGCGAGGTAGTGCGACTTCTGCTCGAAGTGACCGTCAAGCGCGCAAAGATCCGCGGTCGGAACTTCGACCCCCGACGGGTTGAGATCAGGCCGAGCGCGCGTCTTCTGGCGGGCGACGCTGGCAGCGCCTCCTCGATTTGAGTGGCTCCTCCGCGTGACCGATGGCCGAACGCCAATGGCGGCGTCTTAGGCGGCGCTCTCGGCTTCGGGTTGGTTGAGACTCCCGGGGAGGAGAAGACCTACGAGAAGGTCCGCGACTTCAGCGCTCAGTGCGGGAAAGTGCGCGGCGATCTCTTCTTCGCCGGCGGCGTAGTCGTCCGACGTGGCCGTCATTGTTGACTTGGTGCTGTGCCCGGTCACCGCGGTCGTGGGAATCCACGGGTTGTTCACCCGTGGTCGATCAGGAGCTGGGCGAAATGGGGGCGGCATGTGCGATCGCCTTTCAGGCGTGTCGCGCGACGTAGTGGCGGAAGAACTCGGGCGTCACCCGATCCAAGCCAGCGTCCTTCCGGATCTGGCGCGAGCGCGGCGCGCCGCCTGCTTTGACTGCGCGTGGCCCGAATCCGGGGCGGCGCGTGCGCCAGGTGTAGAGCGTTGACTTCGCGATCCCGAGGTACGTAGCCGCTTCAGCGATATTCAGGGTGGCCGGGACGACTGCGTGCGCACCGAGCGTGGACGCCGGTCGTTCGATCGGAAGTAGCGTCTCTTGTCTGCTCACGTCAATGCCCTGTCCTGATGGTTGAAAGCTCACGAGGGAGTCGTCAGTTGATCTGTCATCTCCGATAGCAACAGCTGATTGGGCAGTTCGGACAGATCCGGGTGACGGTTTCGTCTTCGGTCGATGGCCGGTTGGCCCCACGGTCTAGACCTCGTCGGCTCGCGATCGGTCCGGCATTGCACGCAGCCGCCAGTCAGCGTGTGGCCGCGCTACCGGCTGTGGTCGTATGCGATTGGGTCGCGCACGGCTGGGTAGGGGGCTGGGGGTCGGGCGGATGTAGGGGTCATGTCCAGGGTTTGGCGCAGGGCGGCGCGCTGGAGGGGAGCCGAGTAGGTCTCGACGGGGGTATTGGGGGCGGGCATGTGCACGAGGTCGGTGACGGTGGTCTCGAGCCGGGTGCGTCGTCCTACCCGGACGGGGCCGTCTTGATAGCGAGGGTTGCCGTCTCTCAGGTTGCTGTTGGCGCGTAGGAGCTCGCGGCGGAGGCATGTTCCGAGGTTGTGGGTGACGGCGTGGGTGGAGTTGGCGAGTGCCAGCATCTGCAGGGGTTGGAGTCGTAGCTCGATGCCGTGGTCTTCCATGCGGGTGATAGCGGTGGTGAGTTCGCCTTGCTGCCAGAACCGTCTCATGTTCGGTTCGGCGGGTGTGAGGTCGACGAGGAACCGCAGCTGGGGTTGGAGCGCGGCGAGCAGCTCTGCGCGGTCTTCGAAGTGGCCGACGAATGTCTGGGTCTGGGCGAGGCGGCGCGAGGTCTGGGCGAAGACTCGGCATAGGTACGTGTAGCCGTCACCCGCAGTCAGCTTGTGCACACCCATCACACCGCTCACAAGCAACGACGGCGACTGCGGTCCGGACACCTCGCGACCACGAACCTCCGACAGTGCATGAGGTGCGAGGGTGGTGAGCGGCCTCCTCGGTAGTGCGTTCCTTTGGCTGCATGCGATTCGAGTTCAGGTGAGCCGGGGTTTCGAACGTGGCCGTCGGGCTACATGCCGCGTGCGAACGGGGTGGAGGGGGTTGCGCGGCGAACAGACCAGGAGAACGCCGCCAGCGGCCGTAGCCGGCTGGCCCCCGGATACGTCGCCCAACGTGCTCAGAGCCTGGTACTCGGGGGTGACGCGCTTTTGTGATCCCGAGTCGCCGCACCTATCGCCCAAACTCCACGCAGCCGCTGCCTTGGCGGTCGCGAACGAACTTGCAACCCGCGGACTAGGCGGCCAGCCAGATTGGCGGGACGAGGCACGGAACAAGCAGCTGGCGGCCATTGGGCTTGACCAAGAGAACGCCACATTGGACTTGATTTCCCTGCTCGCGACGCTCGATCGCATCCATGATCAGGGGTACAGCAGGTCTCCTGACGACATCACCGAGAACGAACAGCGGTACTGGGAGGAACGTGTTGACAAGTATCTCGACCAGCCCTCCGCGTCGAAGCTCGGAGACATGGTCGCGTGGTTGCTCGCATGGAAGGCGGACTCTGCCAACACATTCGTCGCAGTCGCCGCTCAGGAGTATGACTTCATCTTGAAGGGCGTCGAGGAATGTGGACGCCAATCTCTAGGAGGCGACCGGTTCAAAAGAATCGCCCAGGGCCTCGTGACTCGCATCCGCGATGGAGACGACTCGCAGTTGGTCGCCGGCTCAGATTGGCTCAGGGACCGCCGCCACTATGGACGGCCACAATCGATGCGAGCCCCGTCGGGACGTGGCTCGGATCGGCGAACCTGGAGACATTGATTCGATACCGCGTTGACACTGCAGCAGAGCGATGGCGCTGGGAGGGTGCAACCCAGGAAGAGCAGCTAACTGGCGCACTGATGGAGCAGCTCGCCGAGCAATTGAACGATCTGCGGGGAACCCTCGGAACGAGCACCGGCGTGTCCCTGCGCGCGAAGATGACCCGCAAGAAAGACGAGGTCTCGGTCGGGGCCGACCTCGGGCTCATCGTAGAGGTGAACCTTCCTCAGGAACTGACAAGTGACCAAGGGTCACTTGGTGCAGATCAAGCGCGCTGAGGGCGAGCCGTCCCGGTGGACAATCGACATCAAGCAGCTCTTCGACATCCTCGAGCACGACGAGTCAGCAACCTACTGGCTGCTGAGTAGCCACCCGGCCGCCGTGCCGTCTGTGTCCCCGCTTCCTACCTCCTCGGGCTGGTTCGGGCCTAGAAGCCGCGCGCGAGGTCCGGACGTCACACAGTGAAGTTCGCCCAGGTCGCACCCGCCTCTGTGCCACTCGGTGACGTTCTATGCGATCTGCTAGCGTTGTGGATCGGCAGCCGCGAACCGAACACAATGAAGACTGCCAGTGGCGACGCCTCCGACTACATCCCGGCTTATCTGCTGCGACTTCGCATCGGCGGGACTAACCGCTTCGGTGATGGTCACTTGTGGTTCGACGTAGTGCGGACTCTGCCCACGTCACCGAGTTCCTTTGGTTCTTGCATGATGGGTAGTCGCCAGCAAGGTCACGGATGCTCCCAGAGGCCGCATGTTGCAATCCTCCGTCCGCCTCGTTGCAATCTTCCATCCGCTACTAGGAAGATCGATCTCTTCTTCGGAGACTCTGACGGCCGTCTATCACGAGCGGACTTCGTCGGTCGAACTCGTCGATATCACGACCCACCGCTTCGACCCGCCGGCCGAGTGTCACATCTGCAGATAGGTCCGGACGGTGGCTGGGATGCCGAGCACGAGGCTGTTGCCCTCATGCGTCAGCCGAAGGCCGCGGTCGCACCAATCCAAGTCCCATCCGTGCAGGTCCTGCTGGTGGGTCAGCGCCGCCAGCATCTTCGCACGACGATCCTCGGCGGGGGTGGGTCCCTCGTTTGTTGCGAGCGCGACGTCGAACTGGATCTCCTCTTCGGATCGGTCTGCCAGTCGCTCCAGCTCCGCGTCGAGGTGTAGTGCGAGCGGTGCAAGATGCAAGTCATTGAAGTCGGTCGGTCTGAGCGTCATGAGTGTCCTCCTAGGCTCGGCTCTGACGGTAGGTGGGGTAGCACGCCGTGAATCAGGGGAGAGCAGCACTGTCGGGGCGGGCGAAGGTCCCGAATGACGACGATCTGTTGGGTGAACGTCTCATGCCCGCGCCGAAGCGAGCGCGCAGAACAACACGACTCACGGCTATGTTGGACCGGTCAGCATACGAACGCGTCCGGCGCCGGATGCCCAGGGAGCGCTACCGTTTCAGTCCGGTCGGTGCCTGAGCGGCCGGTGCGATGGAGTGAGGAGACTCGAACCCAGCATGGTCCTTGATGGAGTCGAAGTTGTTGACTCTGAGTTCTCGGATGTTCGAAAGCCGCCGAACAACGGCTACCGGGGTCGGCTGCACGCGTATGAACAGATTCGTCGCGCGATTGTCGAGGGTCGCTACGAGGCTGGTCAGCGCCTGATCGAGAAGAACCTCGGCGAGGAGTTCGAGTTGTCTCGAACGCCGATTCGAGAGGCGCTTCGCATGCTCGAGTCCGAGGGGCTCGTCGTCAGCCTGCCGAACAAGGGTGCGGTCGTACGCCCCCTGACGACGCGAGACGTCTACGACATCTACGACCTGCGCGTGCGTCTGGAGTCACTCGCCGCCGAGAGGGCGGCGCGCGACCCGCGCCCCGAGCAGCTCGCCGTACTGGAAGGAGCCAACGAGGAATTCGCCGTGCTCCTGCCGTCCTTCGTGCGCGATGACCTCGAGGTCGTGCGGCAGATCGAGGCCGTGAACCACCGCTTCCACCAGGGCTTCATCGACATGGCAGACAGCTGGCGGCTCACCCAACTCTTGGCGCGCACCGTCCATGCGGTCCTGGTCTTTCAGAACTTCCAGTCATACGACCCGGACGAACTCGAGCGATCCCTGCTGTTCCATCGGCTGATCGCCCAGGCGATTTCCAAGCGGGAGGCCAGCCGAGCGGGGAACCTGGTTGCGGAGCACATTCTGCTGGGTCGCGACATCCTGGTCGAACGCCGGAGGGAGTCGATGGCCCAGGCCGATGACGCGGCTGTTGACTCAGACGCCAGCGTCTGAGCCGCGAGACCACAGCAGCAGTTCCGACGTGACCTCGAGGTGGTTTCACCGGTGAAGTAGCCATGACCAGCCGCACGGTACTGCTGACCGACCGAGCCTGGCCGGACGACCGCATCGAACGCTCCATCATCGAGGGGGCAGGGCTACAGCTGGCCACCGGCGGTCCCGCGCCCGGGACGCCCGCGGAGGTCGAGCGTCTCGTGGTCGAGCATGATCCTGCGGCCATCATGACCTGCTGGGCTCCCGTCTCCGCCGCCGCGATCATCGCCGGTCTGGCGCTCCGAGTAGTGACCCGGTTGGGAGTCGGCCTGGACAACATCGCCGTCTCGTCTGCCAGTGACCGGGGCGTGCTGGTGACGAACGTGCCGGACTACTGCGTCGAAGAGGTCTCCGACCACGCGGTCGCCCTGGTGCTGACCTGGGCGCGGGGGATCGTCCGCGCCGACCGGGCGGTCCACGACGGTGAGTGGAGCCCTGCTGCGGCGACGCCGCGACGGCTCTCCTCGCTGACGTGCGGCATCGTCGGGCTGGGTCGCATCGGCCGCCTCACCGCCACCAAGCTCGCCGCGCTGGGGGTGCGGGTGATCGCCAGCACTCCCCACCCTCCGGTCGGCCCCGGACCGGTGACGGTGGTCCCGCTCCCGGAGCTGATGGCGGCCAGTGACGTGGTGATCGTCCATGCCCCGCTCAACGACAGCACCTATCACCTGGTCGGTCGCAACGAGCTCGACCTGATGCGTCCCGGGGGTCTGCTCGTGAACGTCAGCCGTGGGGGACTGGTCGACAACGACGCGCTCGTCGAAGCGCTCGGGTCCGGTCAGCTCTCCGGGGCCGGTCTCGACGTAGTCGAGGGAGAGCCCGCCGTTCCAGCCGCGCTTCTCGACCATCCCGGGGTCGTGATCACGCCCCACATCGCGTTCTCCTCCGACGCATCGGTGGCAGAGCTGCGCCGCCGTGCGACCGAGGACGTCGTCCGGGTGCTGTCGGGAAGGCCGGCTCGCCACGTCTGCAACCGGGATCGGAACACCGAGGTCGGCGCGGTGCTGTGACGGCCATCGGATCGGTGCGAGGACGCCAGATCCTCGACTCGCGTGGTCGGCCCACCGTCGAGGTAGAGGTTGCGCTGGCCTCAGGCCACTGTGCCCGGGCGTCCGTGCCGTCCGGTGCGTCGACCGGAACCTATGAGGCTCACGAGCTGCGCGACGGTGATGGCTCGTTCTTCGACGGCCTGGGTGTGCTGGACGCGGTAGCCCACGTCAACGACGAGATCGCCGGCGCGCTGCGCGGGCGCGATGCCCTGGACCAGTCCGGGTGCGACGAGCTCCTCCGAGCACTCGACGGAACCCCGGGACTGGCCCGCCTGGGGGCGAACGCAGTGCTCGGCACGTCGTTGGCCGTCTGCCGGGCGTCGGCGATGGAGACCGGGCAGCCGCTGTTCCGCAGGATCGCCGAGCTGGCCGGGGTCGCTAAACCCACGATGCCGGTCCCGATGGTCAACATTTACTCCGGCGGTCTCCACGCCGGCCGGGGTATGGACGTTCAGGACTTCCTCGTCGTGCCCGTCTCGGCGACGTCGACGGCGGAGGCGATCCAGCTGGCAGCTCGCGTGCGAAGCGCCGCCACCTCGGTCTGTGCCGACCGCGGTCTGCCCGTCCTCCTGGCGGACGAGGGCGGGCTGAGCCCGGGCTGTCGGTCCGGTCGCGACGCGTTGGAGCTCACGGTGGCTGCCATCGAGCGGGCCGGTCTGCGACCGGGAGCGGACATCGCCATCGCCATCGACGTTGCCGCGACGGCCCTGTACGACGCTGAGCTCGGCTGCTACCGACTGCGGCGAGGGGGTCGCGACGCGACGACCGAGGAGATGATCGGCCTCGTCGCCTCCTGGGTGGGCGAGTATCCGATCGTGTCCGTCGAAGACGGCCTCGATGAGGAGGACTGGCCCGGCTGGGAGACCCTCACCGCGCGACTGGGTGGGAGCGTGACCCTGATCGGCGACGACCTGTTTACCACGAACGCGGACCGACTGGCGCGCGGCGTTGCCACAGGCTGCGCGAACGGCGTGCTGATCAAGCTCAACCAGAACGGCACCCTGACCGGGACCCTCGAGGTGATGGCCGCCGCCCGCGCCGCCGGGTATGTCTGCGTGGCGTCGGCCCGTTCCGGTGAGACCGAGGACAGCTTCCTGGCCGACCTCGCCGTCGGCACCGCCAGTGGGCAGATCAAGATCGGCTCCCTGCGCACCTCCGATCGGCTGGCGAAGTACAACCAGCTCGTGCGCATTGCCGAAGACGACAGCATCCCGTTCGCGCCGAACCCGTGGGAACGGCCCCAGCTGGGAGGAGCGTGAGCGACCGACACGACGACCTCCGGCGTTTCCTCCGAGGCGCCGGCCTGCTCACGGCCGAGCAGGACGCGTCGTTCACGCCGATCACGGGTGGGGTGTCCTCGGAGATCTGGAAGGTCGACCTGCCGAGCTCGACGGTCTGCGTCAAGAGGGCGTTGCCGCGCCTTAAGGTCGAGGCGGAGTGGTGGGCTCCCGTCTCGCGCAACCGGGTGGAGCGACAGTGGCTGAGCTTCGCCGAGTCCGTGTGCCCCGGTCAGGTCCCGCACGTCCTCGCCTACGACCACGAGGGCGGACTGTTCGTCATGGAGTACCTGGCGCCGGAGCGGTATCCGCTTTGGAAGGCGGAGCTGTTGGAGGGGAAGATCCAAGCCTCAGCCGCGGCGGCCGTCGGTGTCCTCGTGGCCCGACTGCACTCGCGCAGCGCCCAGGATCCCGGGGCGCGGTCCCGCTTCGCGACCGACGACAACTTCGACGCACTCCGCATCGAGCCCTATCTGCGAGTGACGGCGCGAGCCCATCCCGACCTGTCCGAGCAGTTCGCTGAGCTCGCGACCCGCACGGCCACCACCCGTCGTGCCGTCGTGCACGGTGACGTCAGCCCGAAGAACATCCTCCTCGGCCCTGCGGGACCGGTCCTGCTGGACGCGGAGTGCGCCTGGTTCGGCGATCCCGCCTTCGATGTCGCCTTCTGCGTGAACCATCTGCTGCTCAAGTCGGTCGCACTGCCACAACGGGCGACGGCGTTCTACGGCGCCGCCGACGCGCTGGTGAGCGGCTATGCCCGCGGCCTGGACTGGGAGCCCCCGGACGAGCTCGCGGCGCGCGCGGGCTCGCTGCTCCCCGCACTGTCCCTGGCCCGTGTCGACGGTGCGTCGCCGGTCGAGTACTTGACCGAGGCGCAGCGCGAGCAGGTCCGTGCCATCGGCCGGAACCTGCTCGGTCGACCACCCACCACCCTGGACGGGGTTCTGCGTCGCTGGGCAGGACTGGCCGACGGATCGGCCAGCGGAGCCGAGCGCGTAGAAGTTGCATACAATCACTGGCCTTCGATTGTATGCATGCGCTACTGTCAGGCAACCGAGCACTGACGTTCGGCTCTAGATCCAAGGAATCGTGATGATCGAGATCTGTGAGGTCGGGCCACGGGACGGGCTTCAGAACGAGGCCACCACACTGTCGGTCGAGCAGAGGATCGAGCTGATCAGGCGGCTCGCGGACACCGGTCTGTCGGCCATCGAGGCGACCAGCATGGCGAACCCGAAGCGCGTGCCGCAGATGGCCGGTGCCGAGGAGATCCTGGCCGCTCTGCCGCAGGACTCCGGAGTGCGCTTCAGCACGCTGGTCCTCAACCGCCGCGGATACGAGCGGCTGGCGTCGAGCAGCGTCGACGAGGTCCACCTCGTGTTCGCGTGCACGGAGTCGCTGAATCAGGCCAACGCGAACGCGTCCGTCGAGGAGTCGTTCGCGGTGATGGCCGACCTGATCGAGCAGTGTCGCCGCGACGCACGGCGGGTCACGATGACTCTGGGCGTCGCCTTCGGGTGCCCCTACGAGGGCGAGGTGAAGCCAGAGGTGCCGCTTGGCCTGGCCACGCGGATCGCAGAGCCTGGGCGTGGATGCGCTCGTCTTCGCGGACACCATCGGGGTGGCAGTGCCGCGCCAGATCAAAGAGGTGGTCGGACCGGCCAGCGACCTGGGTGTGCCGATCGGGCTGCACCTGCACAACACGCGGAGTACCGGCTACGCCAACGTGGTGACGGCCCTGGAGCTGGGCGTGGAGATGTTCGACGCGTCCGTGGGCGGAGCCGGCGGGTGCCCGTTCGCGCCGAAGGCCTCCGGCAACATCGCCACCGAGGACCTCGTCTATCTGCTGAACCGCGAGGGGCTCGAGTCCGGGGTCGACCTCGAGGCCGTGACTGGAGATCGCGACCTGGCTCGAAGAACACCTCGGCCACCGGCTCGACGGGATGCTGCACCGCTCGGGAGGGCTTCCCGTTCCACGAGCCGTCGTCGGTGTTGCGGGCGACCGGCTGACCGCACAGAACCTGTCACGTCGTACGGCGACCGGACGAAGCTCCCGAGGGGAGCCCAGGTCGACCAGATCGTGTGGCCACCCCGCCGGCTGGAGACGGCGACGGCGGCCCCTTGAAAGAGAGGGCGAAGACCGTGAACACCGGTTTGTATACCAAAGTGACCGAACGGCCGTCGACGCGGTCGGAGGCTGGAAGGAACGCAACCGGTGAGCGCTGACGACGTGGTCGCGGTTCCGACGCCCTCGACACGCGCGGCGACCGAGGCGGGCGGTGCCCTCGAAGGCATCCGCGTGATCGAGCTCGGCCAGCTGCTCGCGGGCCCGTTCGCCGGTCACCTGCTGGCCGACCTGGGTGCCGAGGTGATCAAGGTCGAGCCACCGGGCAAGGGCGACCCGATGCGGGAGTGGGGCCACGAGAAGTACAAGGGCCGGGCGTTGTTCTGGCCGTCTCTGGCCCGGAACAAGAAGAGTGTCTCGCTGAACCTGCGGTCGCCGGAGGGCCAGGCACTGCTGCTGGAGCTCGTCGCGGACGCCGACGTACTGATCGAGAACTTCCGGCCCGGAACGCTCGAGAAGTGGGGGATCGGCCCGGACACCCTCTTGGAGAAGAACCCCCAGCTGGTGATCGCCCGGGTGTCGGGCTACGGCCAGACCGGGCCGTACGCCGACCGGGTGGGTTTCGCCAGCGCGGGTGAGGCGGTCGGCGGGCTGCGGCACCTGAACGGCTTCCCGGACCAGGCCCCGCCCCGCACCGGCGTCTCGCTGGGCGACTCGCTGGCAGGCATGTTCGCCGTCCAGGGGATCCTGGCGGCTCTCGTCTGGCGACTCGGGCCCGGGCCGCGCAGCGGACAGGTCATCGATGCGACGATCACGGAGTCGTGCTTCGCGCTGCTCGAGGGAGCCATCACCGAGTACAACGCGCTCGGGGTCATCCGCGGGCCGAGCGGCACCGGTCTGCGCAACGTCGCGCCCTCCAACATCTATCGGTCGCGCGAGGGAAAGTGGATCGTGATCGCGGCCAACGCCGACCCGATCTTCGGTCGCCTGTGCGCGGCCATGGATGCGCCGGAGCTGGCCGAGGACCCTCGCTTCGTCAGCCACACGGCCCGAGGTGAGAACGCCGACGAGCTCGACCGGTTGATCGGGGAGTGGACGGCCGAGCTCGACGGCCGAGGTGATCGAGTCGATCCTGAACGCGGCCGGCGTGGTGGTCAGCCGGATCTACGACGCCGCCGACATCAGTCGTGACCCTCAGTTCCTGGCGCGCGACATGCTCCTGCGGGTCGAGGACCCCGAGCTCGGCGAGCATCGTGGTGCCCGGCTTCGTGCCCAAGCTCAGCGTCACACCCGGCTCGGTCAAGTGGACCGGACCGGGCACCGTGGGCGCCCACAACGAGGAGATCTACTGCGACCTGCTGGGCCACAGCCGCGAGGACCTCGAGTCCTGGCACCAGAGCGGGATCGTCTAGGAGTCCGCGCAGAGTCGCGGGAGCCGTTCCGGAACTCGACCGGGGCCCGGAACTCGCTTCTGATCGGGTCGCGACGGACGCTCTCCGGAGGTTCCACGCAATCGGCCATCGCGGCTGTTGGTATGCAATACCCCCTTGCAGCACGGCAAATCGAGCCAGCGCTCCCGATGTCGAGCGCCGTGGGTGCTGGCAGGCGCAAAAAGCGCGTATTGCCGGCGCAGACAGGCGCTCTGCGGTCCACGGGCGTGGCCGCTCGGCGACCGCTCTGCGATGCATCCCCCGGAAACCCACGAAAACAAAACACCTCCATTTGGTATGCAATTTGCCTCTTGCTTGGTATGTTGTGCGTCACAAACGCAGAAGCGTGATGACGGCCACATCGTCCGTCGCCACCCCCGACCGGACCGGAGTCCCCGGTAGCTCTGGACAGGAGTCAGTTGTGAGTCAATCGTTCGAGAAGCGCAGCATCACGGCGGAGGCTGCCCAGGCGGTCATCTCGGCGTCCGTGGCCAAGGCCACCGAGCGCGGGGGAGCGTTCGTGATCGTGGTCGTCGACGAGAGCGGGGTCGTCAAGGCATCGCTACGGATGGACGGCGCACCCCTGCTCAGCGTCCAGGTGGCCACCGACAAGGCGTACACGGCGGCCGGCTTCGGCATGGCGACCGACCAGTGGTTCGACTTCGTCGACGGCGACGCTCCGCTGAAGCTGGGCGCCACCGCAGGCATCGACCGGCTGGTGGTCTTCGGTGGCGGCTACCCGCTGACGGACGGCGACCAGATCGTGGGCGCGGTCGGGGTGAGTGGCGGGCACTGGTCGGACGACATGGAGGTCGCGAAGGCCGGCGTCGAGGCGTTCGCCGGCTGAGCCGCCGATTCGATCCCACGCTTCAACGGGCCAGGTACGCGCAACCAACCAACGAGCCAGGAGCCAAGCGCACATGTGGAAGAACAATCTCGTGATCGACGCAGTCGGCCACACCTACGACTTCAGCACGGACAACCGCCGGCCGAACGTCCCGGTCGAGGGCTACGACGGCTTCATCGCGTGGCTGTACGGGTACGGGCACGCCGCCGCTGGAGTCGACGAAGGACGGCTACCTGCTCTCGCTCGAAGAGTTCCGCGAGGGCTGGACGACCGAGGAGCTGCTGACGATGTTCTTCGTCGAGAGCGACGTCGACATGGTGGCGATGCACGCCGTGAACTTCTTCGATCTCTTCGAGCGTGGCGCCAACCCCTGGCCGCAGTGCGTGGCCGTCAAGGAGGCCGCGCCTGACCGCGTTCTGCTGTACCCCGCGGTCGACCCGCTGTCCAACCGTGGGCAGGAGATGGAGAAGATGGCCGAGCGGGCCGCCGTCGGGCATCGACGGGTTCAAGTTCTATCCCGTCAACGGCCTGACCGACCACAACGGCGCCGCCCTGGGTTATTCGTTCGCCGACGAGAAGATCTTCCCGTTCTTCGAGCACGCGCAGAAACCTCGGGGTCAAGCACATCGCCGTGCACAAGGCGTTGCCGACCGCCCCCGGCCCTCACCACCAGGACCGTCCGGACGACGTCTCAGCGGCGGCCGCAGCCTTCCCGGACATGACCTTCGAGGTCGTCCACTCCGGCTGGGCGTTCCTCGAGGACTGTGCCTTCCAGCTGCAGATGAACCCCAACATCTACGCCAACCTCGAGACCACGGCGAACACGGCCGGTCGGATGCCTCGACGCTTCCTGAAGTCGGTGGGGCTGCTGCTCGCCACCGCGCCCAAGCAGGTGGTCTTCGGCACCGGCGCCCCGCTCGGTCACCCGCAGCCGATCATCGAGGCCATCTCCGACATCCAGATGCCGGAGGACCTCCTCGAAGAGGGCCTGCCAGAGCTGACCGACGAGCTCAAGGCCGACCTGCTGGGCGGCAACTTCGCCCGGATGCTCGGACTCGACGTCGACAAGCTGAAGAAGCAGTTCGCCGAGGACGAGTTCGCCACCCGACGTGCCGAATGGCTCGAGGGCGACCAGAAACCCTGGGCGCTCAAGCGTGCACGCATCGCAGCCGGGGCCTGACCCGATGTCGGCCGTACAGATCGAGCAGGTCCGCGAGGCGCTGCAGGAGGTCGTGGACCCCTGCAGTGTCGGCCGCGGCGTTCCCGCCGGCCTCGTCGACATGGGCATGATCAAGGCCGTGGGGCTCGACTCCACCCCCGACGGCGGCTCGATGGTCACCGTCGAGCTGCGGATCACGTCGCCGGCGTGCACGTTCCAGCCGTACTTCGAGCGCGAGATCCGCGATCACCTCGGCCACCATCGACGGCCTCGACGAGGTCCGGATCGAGTGGGACAGGACATTCGACTGGTCCGACGACGACATGAGTCCGGCGTTGAAGCAGCGACTGCGCGAGAAGCGGCGAACCCTGCTGGCGATGGCCAACGCGTCGCCTCACCGGCCAGCAGTCTCAGTCGACTAGTGCACCTGCTCAACCTGTCACCCATGGAGCGGAAGCGAGGTCTGACTGATGCACGGAACTGAGCACTCGGTGCTGGGCGATGCCGACGCGGACGTCGAAAGAGACCTTCGGCGAGATCGGTTGGACGACCGCGGATCTGTTCGACGAGCACGAGGACAGCGTCGAGGTCTGCGACACGGCGTTCCTGCGGTTCGGCCGACGTCGCGCGTTCAGCGGCGAGTGCGAGACGGTGCTCACCGAGGAGAGCCACCGGACGGTGCTGGAGGTGCTGAGTGACGCCGGCGACGGTCGAGTCCTGGTCGTCGACGGCGGCGGCGGCTCACGGGTCGGGCTGATGGGGGATCGGCTCGCCCGGATCGGAGCCGAGAACGGCTGGACCGGCGTCGTCGTCAGCGGCGCCATCCGCGACAGCGAGATCATCGACGAGCTCGACTTCGGCGTCCTCGCGGTGGCTGTGACCGCTCGCCGGTCCCTGCACGCGGCACCCGGTCGGACGGGCGTCGACGTGCACTTCGGCGGCGCCACGTTCCGTCCCGGTTCCTGGGTCTATGCCGATGCGAACTCGGTGCTGACGAGTTCTCGACGAAGCTCGCCTGACGGCTGAGTCCAGATCATCCAGTCGGCAGATACCGAATCGAACAGTAAGCGACAGAAGGGGAAAGACATCATGGCCGGAAGGCTCGAAGGCAAGGTCGCGTTCATCACCGGGTGCCGCGCGCGGCCAGGGACGTGCTCATGCGGTGCGGATGGCCGAAGAGGGCGCCGACATCATCGCCACCGACATCTGCTCGAACATCAAGACGCGTCACGGCCTATGACCTCGCGACCGAGGCCGATCTGGCTGAGACGGTGCGACTGGTGCAGGCGACCGGGCGCCGCATCCACGCCGAGAAGGCCGACGTCCGCGACATCGACGCGCTGACCCAGGCCGTCGAGCACGGCGTGGACGAGCTCGGCCGCCTCGACATCGTGGTCGCCAACGCGGGGATCTTCTCGTTCCACCCCGAGACGCACAACTACGACGAGCAGGCGTGGATGGACGTGATCGACGTCAACCAGACCGGCGTCTGGCACACCGTGAAGGCCGCGATGCCGCACGTCCTTAAGACCGGTGAGGGCGGTTCGCTGATCCTGATCAGCTCGCTGGCCGGCACCAAGGGGCTGGCCAGCCTGGCCAGCTACACCGCGGCCAAGCACGGCGTCGTCGGGCTGATGAAGGTGCTGGCCAACGAGTACGGCCAGTACGGCATCCGGGTCAACACGATCCACCCGAACGCGATCGCGACCGAGATGGTGCAGAACGAGACCCTCTACCGCATCTTCCGGCCCGATCTCGAGAAGCCGACCCTCGAGGACGCGCTGCCGGCGTTCGCCGGCATGAACCCGTTCAAGGTCCCGTTCATCGACGCGATCCACGTCTCCCACGCGGTCGTGTTCCTGGCGTCCGACGAGTCGCTCTACGTCTCCGGGGCCCAGCTCCCGGTCGACGCCGCAGCGGCCATCGCGTGACTGTCCGACATGTCCTCAAACGAGCAGGCGAAGGTGGGTGACCTGACCGATGGCTGACGAACCTGGTGGCGTGAGCGTCCTCACCGAGTCGGTCGGCGACGGACCGGGCTCGGTCGGGCAGCCCCTGCTCGAGCTCCGGTCGTTGACGTCGGGGTACGGCGACCTCCCGGCCATCCGAGATGTGTCACTGACCCTGCACGACGGTGAGATCGTCGCACTGTTCGGAGCGAACGGCGCGGGCAAGAGCACCACCCTGTGCGCAGCGGTAGGCGTACTCCCGACGATGAGTGGCGAGGTGCTGTGGCTCGGCGAGCGTCGTCCCAAGTCGCTGTGCGGGCTGGCTCGCAACGGGCTGGCCTTCGTGCCCGAGGGCCGGTCGGTGATCTCGGGGCTGTCCGTGCTCGACAACCTGCGCCTGGGTTCGGGTGGCGTCGACGGCGCCCTGGTCTATTTCCCGGAGCTGGAGAAGCTGCTGTCACGCCCGGCCGGCCTGCTCTCGGGCGGGGAGCAACAGATGCTCAGCCTCGGTCGCGCCCTCGCGACGAAGCCGCGGGCCCTGCTCGCGGACGAGGTGTCGCTCGGCCTCGCTCCCATCATTGTTGACCGCCTTTTCGGGGCCATTCGGCAGGCGAGCATCGAAAGCGGTATGGGGGTGCTTCTTGTCGAGCAGCAACCCCGCCGTGCGCTGGCGATCGCGGATCGCTGGTACCTGCTTCGGAACGGACAGATGGTCGGCGACGGGCCGGCCAGCGATGCGTCCCTTCTGGACGAGAGCTACTTGCCGTCAGCTCCGGCGACTCCGCCGGAGCCCAGACCCACCACAAAGGAGAGTCACCAGTGAAGAAGAGCGTATTGGGTCTAGCCCGACGCCGACGTGCGTCGGTGGGCGGGCTCGCAGTGCTGGTCACGGCCGGCCTCGTGATGACGGCATGCGGTTCGAGCAACAGCAGCTCGGCGTCGTCGGGCGACAGCGGCTCGAGCTCCGGCGACATCCTGATCGGCGGTACCGTCTCGCTGACCTCCGCCGCTGCGAGCTTCCCCGAGGTGAAGCAGGCCCAGCAGGCGGCCGTCGACAGCATCAACGCCGCCGGTGGCATCAACGGTCACCAGCTGAAGCTGGACGTGTGTGACAGCAAGTTCGAGGTCTCGGCCGAGCTGGGTTGCTTTCGCTCGCTGACCGCCGAGCACGTAGCCGCGATCGTGGGGCCGGTGGTCATCGCCGACACCGGTGTCACGGAGTACAAGGTGGCCGAGGCCGCCAAGACGGCAGTGGTCGGGTCGCCGGCTTACCAGCCCGGTGAGCTGGTCAGCCCGGTCGCGTTCCCGCTCGGCCCCTCGGTCGTGGGCACGACGTACGGCGCGATCTATGACCTGATCAAGAGCGGTGCGACGAAGATCTCGATCTTCGGTGACGCCAACAACCCGGCAGCGAACTCGATCGTCGAGCTGTCCAAGCAGGCGCTCGCCGAGGCCAACATGACCCCGGTCAACGTCGTCGTCGGCGACCCCAGCACCGACCCGACCCTGAACTCGGCCGCGGCCAAGGCGGTCGCGGGTGGCACCGACGGCATCATCATCACCGGCGCACCGCCGTCGATGTCGAAGTCCGTCCCGGCCCTGCGAGCTCAGGGCTACAAGGGCCTGATCGCCACGGTCGACGGCGCGCTGCCCGGCCCGGTGGTCGACGCCATCGGCTCGGCCGGTGACGGGATGCTGGTCGCCTCGCAGACGTCGTTCATGGAGCAGTCTCCTGCCTCTGACCAGTTCTTGGCCGACATGAAGAAGTACGCGCCCGACGCGCCGTTGTCCTTCTTCTCGATCCAGGCGTGGAGCTCGGTGAAGCTGTTCGAGGCCGTCGCCAAGCAGGCCAAGGCCACCACGAACACCGAGGTCCTGGACGCGTTCAACAAGCTGTCCACGCCGGTCAACATCGACACGATCGGGCCCTACAAGGTCGTCGGAGTCACGTCCCCGGTGACCGACGGGTTCGAGCCGGCACCGCGGATGTTTAACCAAGAGGTGCAGCTCGGAACCATGCAGAACAAGAAGTTCGTCGCGTCGGGCGGCTTCATCAACCCGTTCACCTCGCTCTCGTCCGTGAACTAGGAGCGTCGCACCCGTCATGAGATTCGACGAGCCCAAGGAGGCCGAAGCGTGATCACCTTTCTGCAGTTCGGTCTCCTTGGGCTCGCGACGGGGGCGATCTTCGCCCTGATCGCTCAGGGCGCGGTCCTGGTGTACCGGGGCTCCGGTCTGCTCAACCTGGCGCAGGGCGCGTTCGCCATGGTCGGGGCGTACGCCTACTACTCACTCCGTGTACAGGCGCACGTCCCATCCATCCTGAGCCTGGTGCTGGCGGTTCTCCTGTGCGCCCTCGGGGGCGTGGTGATGCATCTGTTGATCCTGCGGCCGATGCGTCAGTCGTCCTCACTGACCCGGGTGGTGGCGACCCTGGGCATCGTCATCGTCCTGCAGTCCTTGGCTTTCCTGATCTACGGCCAGTACTCGAAGGTGACGGCCTCGGTCCTTCCCAAGCACACGGTCTTCCTGATGTCGGGGGATCGGCTTCCGATCGGCTCCGACGCCTTGGCCATCATCGGCATCGCGATCGTCCTCTCGGTTGGTCTCACCATCGTCTACCGCTACACCAGCGTCGGGCGACTGACGTCCGCGGTCGCTGAGAACGATCTGGTCGCCAGCACGCTGGGGCACTCCCCGGACACGGTCGCCGCGCTGAACTGGGCCCTGGGATCGGCTCTGTCCGGCTTGGCGGGAATCCTGATCGCCCCGGCGATCGGGCTCGAGCCGACCGGCCTGGTCCTGCTGGTGATCCCGGCGCTCTCGGCGGCGCTGGTCGGCGGGTTCAAGTCGTTCCCGGTGACCCTGATCGCCGCCCTGCTCCTGGGCAGTCGCCGAGTCCGAGATCACCAACTACGTCACCACTCCCGGGTACCAGCAAGCCGCGCCGTTCATCGTGGTGATCATCATCCTGGTGATCCGCGGTGAGGGACTCCCGCTGCGCAGCTTCGTCCTGGACCGACTTCCCCGCGCGGGCAGTGGCCGCATCCACGCAGTCCCGGTCCTCGTGGCCTACGCCATCATGCTGTTCCTGATCTTCAACTCCGGCCCCGAGTGGGTGCAGGCCTGGGTCTACACGATCTCGCTCGGCGTCATCTGCCTGTCTGTGGTCGTCATCACCGGCTACGCGGGCCAGCTGTCACTCGGCCAGTTCGCCTTGGCCGGACTGGGCGCGCTGATCGGGCGCGAAGCTCGCGCTGCACATGCCGTTCCTCCTGATGCTCCTTGTCACCGTGGTGATCACAGCGGCGATCGGCGGCGTCCTCGGACTGCCCGCGCTGCGCACCCGGGGGGCGACGCTGGCCATCGTGACCCTGGGCCTCGGCGGCGCGATCGTCCAGCTGTTCCTCCTCAACAGCGACTACACCGGCGGACCAGGCGGCATCACCCCGCCCGTCCCGCACCTCTTCGGTTGGAGCCTCGACCCGTTCTTCCACGATCGGCGCTACGGCCTGTTCGTGGTCACGGCGGCCTTCCTCGTGAGCATCGCCGTCGCCAACCTGCGTCGTGGTGTGATCGGGCGGCGGCTGCTGGCGACCCGCTCGAACGAGCGAGGGGCTGCAGCCCTGGGGATCAGCGTCGCGGGCTCGAAGCTGTACGCCTTCACGCTCGGCTCGGGGATCGCGGCCCTCGGTGGTCTGCTGCTCGCGTTCGACCAGCCCACCCTGACGTTCTCCACCTACACCGTCTACAGCTCGATCTACCTCGTCGCGGTCGTCGTGACCGCCGGCGTCGGCTTCGTCGCCGGCGCGCCGTTCGGTTCGCTGTTGATCGCGGGTGGCGTGGTGAGCCAGCTCCTGAACGGCTGGTCGAGCGTCAACCTATACCTGCCGCTGATCGGCGGAATCGCCGTGATCGTCACCCTGCTGACGGCGCCGGACGGACAGGTCGGCCTCTTCGCCAAGGCGCTCACGCCGCTGGCAGACCGGTACGCCGCGCTCACCCGCCCGCTCATGGCGCGGCTGCCCTGGACGGGATCCAGCTCTCGCACGAGCGAGGTCGACACCCACCTCGGGCGCGACCACACGCCGAGCTCGGTGCTAACCGTCGAGGACCTGATCGTCCGTTTCGGCGGGGTCGTCGCGGTCAACGGCATCTCCCTGGACGTGCGCCCCGGGGAGATCCACGGACTGATCGGCCCCAACGGCTCAGGCAAGACGACCCTGATCGACGCGGTCACCGGCTTCGTCCGCTCCGAGGGCAAGGTCGCCCTCGGAGAGAAGAGCCTCGTCGGCCGCTCAGCCCGACTCCGCGCCAGGGCCGGACTGTCGCGGTCGTTCCAGTCCCTCGAGCTGTTCAGCGACCTGACCGTCGAGGAGAACCTCGCCGTGGCCGCTGAGTCGCCGCGGGCATGGCGCTACGTCACCGACCTGTTCGCTCCCGGCAAGATTCGGTTGAGCCCGAACGCGCTGGAGGCCATCCGCGAGTTCCAGTTGGATGACTCGCGGCACCGCCTGCCCGAGGAGGTCTCCTTCGGCCAGCGCAAGGCGATCGCGATCGCCCGCGCCGTCGCCGGGCGGCCAGACATCCTGCTGCTCGACGAGCCGGCCGCAGGTCTGGGCGACGCCGAGGCCCGAGAGCTCGCCGACCTGGTCGTGCGCATCGCGCACGAGTGGGGGATCGGTGTCCTGCTGGTCGAACACAAGGTCGACCTGGTGCTCGCGATCAGCGACCGGCTCACGGTGCTCCAGGAGGGCAAGGTCCTCACCACCGGCGAGCCGCACACGGTGCTGAGAGATCCCCGGGTCGTAGCCGCCTACCTCGGCCCAGGCGCGGAGACGGACCACCTCGTCGGAGACCCAGTTCAGTGAGCGGGTCCGCCGGAGTGGCCGAGCCGCGCAGCATGATCGACAAGATCTGGGAGCGGCACACCATCCCCGCCGGCCCGGACGAGCCCGAGCTGCTCTACATCGACCTCCACTTTGTTCACGAGGTGTCGAGCCCGCAGGCGTTCGACGGGCTGCGGGCAGCCGACAGGCGGGTACGCCGACCGGAGCTCACGCTCGCGACCGAGGACCACAACGTCCCGACCGACACCCTCGAGCTGCGTGACCCGACGAGCCGCGCACAGGTGGAGGCGCTGCGCAAGAACTGCGACGACTTCGGGATCACGGTGCACCGCCTCGGTGAGCTCGGCCAGGGGATCGTGCATGTCATCGGTCCCGAGACGGGGCTGACCCAGCCCGGCATGACGATCGTGTGCGGCGACAGCCACACGAGCACGCACGGCGCCCTCGGAGCGCTGGCCTTCGGCATCGGGACCACCGAGGTCGAGCACGTCCTGGCGACCCAGACCCTGCAGCAAAGCCGGCCGAAGACGATGGCGGTGACGGTCGCCGGTCGCCTGGCGCCCGGTGTCTCGGCCAAGGATCTCGCGCTGGCCCTGATCGCCCAGGTCGGCACCGGCGCGGGCCAGGGCCACATCGTCGAGTACCGCGGCGAGGCGATCGAGGAGCTCTCGGTCGAGGCCCGGATGTCACTGTGCAACCTCACGATCGAGTGGGGCGCCCGCGCCGGCCTGGTGGCCCCCGATCAGAAGACGATCGACTACCTGCGCGGCCGCCCCTACGCGCCGACCGGTGCCGACTGGGTCGCCGCGACCGAGGACTGGTTCTCGCTGCGGTCGGACGAGGGCGCCGTCTTCGACGAGGAGATCGAGATCGATGGCTCGCGGATCGCACCCTTTGTGACCTGGGGGACGAACCCGGGCCAGGGCGTGCCACTGGATGGCGTCGTTCCCGATCCGGCGACGATGACCGACGACACTCAGCGCATCGCCGCTGAGAGCGCCTTGGCGTACATGGATCTGGCACCGGGCACGCCGATGCGCTCGATCTCGATCGACACCGCCTTCATCGGCTCGTGCACGAACAGCCGGATCGAGGACCTGCGCCTCGCTGCCGCCGTCCTGAACGGCGAGCGCGTGGCGTCGGGCGTTGAGCTGCTCGTCGTGCCCGGGTCGATGGCGGTCAAGCGCCAGGCCGAGGAGGAGGGCCTCGACGCGGTCTTCACTGCTGCCGGCGGTCAGTGGCGCAACGCGGGCTGCTCCATGTGTGTGGGGATGAACCCCGACCTGGGGGCTCCCCGGACGCGCACCGTCTCGACCTCCAACCGCAACTTCGAGGGCCGTCAGGGCCCGGGCGTGCGCACCCATCTGGCATCGCCCGCTGTGGCCGCTGCCAGCGCCGTGATCGGTCACCTCGCCTCACCCGCCGATCTGCTCGCCGTCCACGAGCGCGCCACGTCCTGACTATGCACCACTCGCCGAATCGAGGCCGCGCGTTGTCGTTCGACCATCTATTCCGCCCCCTGACGATCGGTCCGCTGCAGCTCAGCAACCGCGTGATGCAGCTCGCGACCACCAACAACCTCGATGACCACGGCCGGGTCGGTGCCGACCAGATCGCGTTCTACGTCGAGCGCGCGAAGGGCGGGGTCGGCATTATCGTGTCGGAGGGCCTGGCCGCCCACGGCTCGAGCGGAGGGGCTCAGGACACAAGCCTCGGCCGGGGCCGCATCGCAGCGCACAGCCAGGAGACCCTCGACGGCTTGACCCGTCTGGCGAGCGCAGTGCACGAGCACGGCGTGCCGATCATCGGCCAGATCTACCACGGCGGACGTCAGCACCACTCCGACGCCGTCCCGCTGCTCTGGGGGCCGTCTCCAGTACCCGACCCGCACAGCGGTGGGGTGCCGCACGAGATGACGATCGACGAGATCAGGTCGATGATCTCGGGCTTCGCCGACGCCGCGCAGATGCTGCAGCGAGCCGGCTTCGACGGGGTCGAGGTCCATGCCGCGCAGGGGCACCTCATCCAGGAGTTCTTCTCACCCTTCAGCAACGTCCGGACCGACGAGTACGGCGGGAGCTTCGACAACCGCATCCGGTTCGTGTCGGAGGTCCTGGCCGAGATCCGTCAACGCTGCGGGACCGGCTTCGTGCTCGGCCTGCGGATGGGCGCCGAGGAGCTGTCGCCCAACGGCATCGACGAGGCCATGGCCGTCGCAGTTCGCCCAGCACGTCTGCGGGCTCGGGCTGATCGACTACCTGTCGGTGACCGTCGGCAACTTCAACAGCATCGAGATCCACACGCCGGACCGTCATCACGCCCGGATGGAGTTCACCCACTACGCGACCGCCGTCCGGCAGGTGGTCGGCGACCTGCCGGTCGTCACCTGCGGACGGATCATCGAGCCGGCGGACGCCGACGCGTTGCTCGCCCGCGGCGAGGCTGACCTGGTCGGGCTGTGCCGCCCGCTGCTCGCCGACGCCGAATGGGCCGCGAAGGCCCGCGACGGCCGAGCGGACGAGATCCGGCGCTGCATCTCGTGCAACCAGTGCTGGGGAACGATCATCATGGAGCGCCGGGTCAACTGCATCCAGAACGCCGCGACGGGTCGCGAGGTGGCGTGGGGCATCGGGACGATGACGAGGGTGCCGGACCCCAAGCGCGTGGTCGTGGTCGGGGCCGGGCCGGCGGGTCTCGAGGCTGCCCGCGTGGCCGCCGAGCGCGGACACCACGTCGTGCTGCTCGAGGCGAGGGACGCGGTGGGCGGCTCGGTCAACTACGCGGCGAGCATCCCCGGTCACGAGGAGACCGGGTTCGTGGTCGACTACCTGCGCTCGGCGATCGACCGCGCAGGCGTCGAGGTCCGGACCGGCGTGGAGGCAGACGTCGACGCGGTGCTGGCCGAGTCGCCGGACACGGTGATCGTCGCGACCGGCGCCGTACCTCGGCGCGACGGGCTCGGCGACACGGGCGAGATCCCCGTCTACACCAGCCACGACCTCGCGTCGGGCGCGACGGACCTCACCGGTCAACGGGTCGTGCTGTTCGACGAGGACGGCTACTACCAGGCCTGCGAGGTCGCCGAGCTGGTCGGGCGAACGGCGGAGTCGCTGACCATGGCCACCCTCTTCTGGCAGGTCGGTCGCGAGATCCCGGCCACCACCCGGGTGACGACGCTGCGTGCGCTGGACGAGCTCGGCGTGCGACTGCTCCCGACGACCTGGTTCGCTGCGGTCGAGGGTCGAGACGTGGTCCTCGAGCACTGCCTGAGCGGCCGGACCTCACGCATCGAGGCGGTGGACGCCCTCGTCCACGTCGGGCTCAGTGCCTCACGCTCGGAGCTCGGCGCGGCCCTCCGCGGCCGGGTGGCCGAGATCGATGTCATCGGTGACGCCTACATGCCGCGCCGGATCGCCGACGCCGTCTTCGAGGGTCACCGAGCCGGACGCGCGGTCTGAGCTCAGACCTGCCTCCAGAACGGCGCGCGCTCGCGGATCCGGGTCATGATCGCCGGATCGAACGGCTCGAGCTCGTAGCCCAGCGGCTGCGGCGGTCGTGCGGTGAACCCCGAGCGGGACTCGATCAACGCGAGCACGTCCGGGTGGATGTAGTAGGCGTTGTAGGCGAGGTTCACGATCGCGGCGAACCGGCGCGGCTCGGCCTGCTCGAGCGTGCGCAGGGCCTCGGTGCGGGCGTCCTGGTCCGCCGTGGTGAAGCCGGTCGGGAGCTCACCGCCGAGCCACCGCAACGCCTGGGGGAACTCGGGGGACCACGAGGCGTCGATCGAGCACCGCCACGGCCAGGCCCATCTCACCGGCCGCCGGGAGGTGCTCGTTGGCGGGCAGGAGCGTGTCGAGCACGCTGGGCAGCCACTCGAGCCACGCCTCGTCGACCCTGGCCTCGTCCGCGGCGTCCGCGGCGTCCGTGCGGTCGACGGGCAGCGGACCGTCGCCCTCGGTGGGAGCAGCGATGCCGGTGGGTCCGCTCACCATGACGACGAACCTGCCGTCGAGGAGACCGACGTCGTGGTGGGCAGCGGCGCCCCACGGCCCAGCATCCGGTCGGCGGCTCGCAGCGCGATGGCCATGATCGTCGACGTCGGGTTGACCGCGCCGCACGTCGCGAACACGCTGCCGTCGACGATGAAGAGGTTGTCGACGTCGTGGGCGCGGCAGTCCGGCGTCCACGACGGAGCTCGCCGGGTCGCTGCCCATGCGCGCGGTGCCGAGCAGGTGGAACCCGGCACCGTTGATGAGAGGGAGAGGCACGACCTCGCGCGCCCCGGCGGTCTCCATGAGCCTGGTCGCGTTGACGATGCCGTGGGCGATCGTCTGCTCGGCGACCGGCGCCAAGGAGTAGGTGAGCTTCGGAGCGGGGATGCCGTCGCTGTCGGTGAGGGTCGGGTGCAAGGTCACGCGGTTGTCGGGGTCGGGCAGGTCCTCGGTCGTCACGGTCACACTCGCCGTGTGCCCCAGCCGCTGACGCGAGGATCCGGTGGTGGTCGGCACCCCAGGGGACCGGCGCGAGGTAGCCGCCGAGGGCCGTGCCGAGCGGCCCGTCGCTGCGGCAGTACTGCATCATGTAGCCGCGGGCGAAGCCACGGCTCAGGTCGGTCTCGTAGAACTCCTGGCTGATGATCGACACCGCGAAGGGCCCCTTGAAGCCTTCGAGCGGCTCATCGAAGACCCCGGTGACCATGCCGATCGGGTGGTGCATGAGGTTGCGCCCGACCTGGTCCGAGGAGTTCGCCAGACCGTGGGGATGCGCCGGGGAGGTCGAGTTGAGCAGCAGACGCGACGTTCCCACGCCGTTCGCCGCCATCACGACGACGTCAGCGGCCTGATGCTGCTCGACGCCGTCCTGGTCGAAGTAGGCCACCCCCGTGGCGCGGCCGCGCTCGTCGACGGTGATGGTGCTGACCCGGCAGTTGATCCGGAGGTCGACGCCGAGGGCGATGGCCTCGGGCCAGTAGGTGATGTCCGAGCTCGCCCGCGCGCCCGCGCGGGCACCCGAGATCGCACGGGCCGCACATGTTGCACGCCTGCCGGCCCTCGCCGTAGGGCTCGGAGTTGATCGCCGCGTCGGCCGGCCACCAGGCCCAGCCGAGCTCGTCGAAGGCCTTGGCCAGACGTTCGCCGCCGCGTCCGAGGGGGAGCGGCCGGGTCTGACGGGGTCCGCGCGGGGGGTTGGCCGGGTCGCCGTTGAGTCCGGAGACCCCCATCTTCGAGTCGTTCAGCTCGAAGTAGGGGTGCAGGTCGTCGTAGCCGATGGGCCAGTCGACGCCCACCCCGTCGAGGCTGTGCACGCGGAAGTCGGAGGGGTGCATCCGGGGGAAGTGGGCGCCCCAGTGGATCAACGACCCGCCGACGCCGTTGTAGAGGAGCGGCCGGATGGGACTGTCGAGGTCGTCGATCGGATAGTCGGCCGGGCCACGGCGCATGTTGGGGTTCGGATGCCGCTTGCGCTGCCGGGCCAGCTCCCAGTCCAGGGACTCCGAAGCGGGGGCGGTGCGGTCGTCCCAGCCGCCCTGCTCGAGGCAGACCACTCGCCAGCCGGCGCTCGCCAGCCGCCAGGCGGCGACGCCACCGGAGGCACCCGCCCCGACGATGACCGCGTCTACTCGATCCTTGCCGACCACGCTTCCTCCTCGACCGACCCCGACCACGCCGGCGTCAGGGCCACCTCGCTGGACGCGGATTGCATACACCAGGGAAGATACTACAAAGAGCGCGAAGCCCATGTGACCCTGGTCGAGTTAATTAGCGGCCTCACGGCTGGGTGAGGGATCGATGATCGTATACAAGCATTGGGTGGCTGCCTCAATCCACGCTTGCATGCTGATCGACATTTCTGACGGGGAAGCGGAGAGGGTCAGATTTCGAGTGTTCCCCGAATACTCCCCGAAAACCTCGGCGCACGCCCGCTAATGACGTCAAACGCGAGCACGGTCGCTGGGCCAGGCGTCGCCATCATCTCACCGTTTGTGCAGGTCAGAAGGCGATCTCAACCTAGATCAACAAGCCGCATCACAAGGTCGGCTAGCAACACCGTGAGCCCAGAGGTCGCAGGTTCAAATCCTGCCCCCGCTACGATGTGATGTCTCAAGACATCGGAATGGCCCGGACCTACGTTTCGTAGGTTCGGGCTAGTTCTTTTGGTGGGTCCGGGTGGTCTGCCGGTGGGCTGGTAGTCGCGGCGTGGGTCGATGGTGAGCTCGCGGAGGAGCTCTCCGGTGGCGGCCTGGACGACTCTGACGTCGAGGTCCTGGACGAGCAGGATGACGTAGGTTCCGGCGTAGGTTCGGCCGACGCCGATGTGGCGCAGGCGGCCGGCGATACGCAGGGTGACGGTGCCGGCCTTGCTGATTCTGTCGTGGCGGACGCGGTCGTGGGTGTCGTTGTTCGGCTTGGTGCCGGGGGCGGCTTTCGGGCGGGCGTTGTAGGTGGTGGCTGGGGTGGCGCGGTGGGGGAGCGAGCGGTGCGGACGCCGGTGGTTGTACTCGTCGCGGAACTGGTCGAGGAGCACCTGGAGCTCGGCGATCGTGCTCGGCTGGATGGGCTGGGCGCGGAGCCACTTCTTCATGGTTTGCTGGAAGCGCTCTGCCTTGCCGCAGGTGGTCGAGTGGTTTGGTCGGGAGTTCTCTGAGTGATGTGGCGGCGGCTGAGTTCGGCTTCGAAGGAGTTCTTGCCTCCTTCTCGGCCGCGGCCAGCGAGCCGGACGGTGTAGACCATGCCGTTGTCGGTGAGCGTGGATGCGGGGTATCCGTGCACCGTTGCGACACCTTTGCTTGCCTCGTAGTGCCCGCGTGAGCTCCCCTTATTGCGGCGCTATGCCGGGTCTCAGGGCCGGGGAGGCGATTGGGGAGGTCTTCGGGTCGGTGCCGCGAACGTCTGAGCGCGTTCACCTAGGCACCGCTCGAGCAGTAACCCGAAGAGCATTGCGGTCGGATCCATAGATCTCCCGCGCAGATCGATTCCTTGTCCACGCTTTGCGCTTGACCCCGTTGCGGCCAAGCACATCCCGCCCACCGGCATGGCGCGCGAATCCGCCAGGATCGGGTTCGATCAGGGCGCTGTCGACTCGGCAGGCGTCGGCTCCTGGCTCTGCGACGGCGAAGCGCCCTGCGACGGCGAAGCGCCCTGCGACGGCGACGAGGACTCCGTCGGTCCGTTGGACGGCTCCGCCGTTGGGCTCGGGATGATCGATCCGCTCGGCCCGTCGTCGGGAGCCTGCTGGTGGCTCCCGCCGGAGTCCATGCCGCTGACCTGCCCGACCGTGGTGTCACCGGAGTCGGACCCGCCGGTGATCGAGGACACGCTGCGCCCGGCGACAAGCTCGAAGGCCGTGATCACGACCATGCTGACCAGGAACAACCCCAACGTCCCGAGCCCGATGCGCTTCCACCGAAGCCGGGACAACCGCTCGCGCCAACCGACCGGCGACGCCGCCACGTTCACCTCATCTAGCTCCTCGCGCGCTTCGGGAAGCTGCTCCTCGGCGTCGACGAGGTGGCTCTCCTCAGCCGCAGCCTCGTTGGCCCCCGCTGCTGGGAGCAGCTCGGCCCGCGCGACGCCGACCTCCTCCGCCGCTCTCTTTTGCCTCCTCGAAAGTGTGCGCTTGCTGCTCGAGAGACCCCGGGCGAACCACACGCTGGCAACTGTCGCCACAAGACTGCCGATCGCGGCGCCGATCACAGTGCCGGCCGCCCCAAGGGTCGAAAGCAGCACCGCAGAGGCTACGGCAGCCATGGCGCCGGCAAACGCTCTGAGCCAGTCGATATGGGGCGCTTCAGCGGCGTCGGGGTCGTCGGTCATCACGGTCCAGTATGCCGATCCAGGACGCCCGGCGCGCCGCCTGTGGCGACAGCGTCTGGACCGACGCCACATCGAACCCCTGTAGTCACATGGGGCCGGTGCGACGTGCCTCCTCAACACACCCGCGGAATGACACCCCCGCTCAGCTCGTGTGGCGTTCCACGCCATGAGGCAGACGGTGTGACAGCCTGTTGCTGACCGATCATTCCGCCCGAAAAGGACCGCCGATGCCGCCACCCGCAGCTCCGGGACCGTCCTACGAAGTCGCACTCGTGGAGGCCCGCCGGACACTGGACGGCCAGCTGGCCATGGTAGATGCGGCGAGGACACGAGCGCTGAACCTTGTGGCCCTCGGCGGACTGCTCGGCACCTTCTTCGGCGGACTGGGAGCCATTGGAAATGACCAGAACATGACAGTCGAGCTTTGGTGGGCGGCGGGTGCCTTCTGCGTAGCAACGGTGGCGTCGTTGACGATGTTGTGGCCGTACAAGTTCCATTCGTCGCTCGACCCGGCCAGGATCACCGAAGCGATCCCGCAGCGGTCGGAACCCGAGGTCGACAAGTGGCTCGCGGAAAGGATCGGCCAGCAGTACCGCGACAACGCGTTCAAGGCCAGCTGGATCCAATGGATGGCGACCGCCGCCGTAGCTGCCGTCGGCGTGGAGTTCTTCGCCCTCGCGTTGCAGCTCGTTCAGAGCGGTTGATGCCCCAAGCTCCGCCGCCGGCGGCTCAGTCGCAGACTCCGGAGCTGGACGCCGCGTGTCGGAGCAGCAAGTTGGTTCCCATCGACCGGTAGGTGGACGAGCCCGCCGCACATCCTCGACCGTTCGCGGACCATCGAGCTGAGCCGGAGTCCTGGCGAACGGGCACGCGTGTGGGGCATGCAGGGCAAGCGACGCGGCCGTGCCCGTTGCGGGCCGCGACGTCACGAGTGGTGGACACGGCGAGTAGACAGGGTCGGTGGACACGACGTCGACGACCTTCTTGGTCTTGGATCTGGCTGGCATCTTCGCGTTCGGGTTGAACGGAGCTCTGACGGCGACGCGGGTCGTTCGTCTCGACATCGTGGGTGTGGTGACGCTGGGCATGTTCACAGCCCTGGGCGGGGGAGTGATCCGCGACATCCTGCTGGGCGCGTTGCCGCCAGCGACCTTCAGCGATTGGCGCTACCTCACGGTGGCGGCAGGCGGGAGTCTGGTGGCGTTCCTGTTCGGCTGGAGCCTGGACCGTCTGGCGACCCTGATCCTGGTGCTCGATGCGGCGGGCCTCAGCCTGTTCGCGGTAAGTGGCGCGCTCAAGGGACTGGACTTCGGCATCGGTTTCGGTCAAGCCGTCATCCTGGGCACCATCACTGCCGTGGGAGGTGGCACTGTGCGTGACGTGCTGATCGGGGAGATCCCCTCGGTGCTGACCAGCGGCCTGTATGCGATCCCGGCACTGGTGGGTGCGTTCGTCGTGGTCACCGCCGACCGCATCGGGGCGGCAGGCCTGCCCGCCGCACTCGTAGCCGCCGGCGCCTGCTTCGCCATCCGGATGCTCGGGGTGCGGTACGACCTACAAGCGCCCAGGCCGCGGGAAGCCGGGCCAGGAGGAGGGTGAGGAGATGCTAGGCGATGCAGTGGAATCTGTTCTCAGAGGTCTCGACGGGATTCGTTCCTCGCAGGAGGACTTCTACCGTGACCTGCACGGCCATCCCGAACTGCCGCACCAGGAGCACCGCACTGCCGGCAACGTGGCTTCTCGGCTGCGCGACACCGGCTTCGAGGTGCATGAAGGCATCGGAGGGACAGGCGTAGTCGGCATCCTGCGCAACGGCGACGGCCCGGCCGTCCTCCTGCGCGCCGACATGGACGCCCTCCCGGTCCTTGAAGCCACCGGCCTGTCGTACGCCAGCACCCAGACCTCCGAGGACGGCACCCCGGTGATGCACGCCTGCGGACACGACGTCCACGTCACCTGTCTGCTCGGTGCCGCCGCCCTGATGTCACAGGCCCAGGAGGGGTGGACAGGCACCCTGGTCCTCGTGTTCCAACCGGCGGAGGAGACGGCCGACGGCGCCCGGGCCATGGTCGAGGACGGCTTGGCCGACCTGCTGGGTCACGTCGATGTCGCGATGGCCCAACATGTCCTACCGCTCCCTGCGGGCATGATCGGGACCCGACCGGGACCGACACTCTCGGCCGCCGACAGCATGCGGATCACCGTCCACGGTCGAGGAGCCCACGGGTCGATGCCACAGGCAGCGGTGGACCCGGTCGTCCTGGCGGCGATGATCGTGGTCCGCCTGCAGACCGTCGTGGCTCGTGAGGTCGCGCCCGGCGACACCGCGGTGGTGACGGTCGGGAGCATCCAGGCGGGCACGAAGAGCAACGTCATCCCCGACCAAGCCGTGCTCCAGCTCAACGTCCGTACCTACGACGAGCACACCCGGACAGCCGTCCTGGCCGCGATCGAACGGATCGTCCGCGCCGAATGTGACGCATCAGGCTCGCCGACCGAACCTCGGTTCGAACTCTTCGACCGCTACCCCTTGACCGACAACGATGCAGACGTCACCGATCGGGTCGCCGCGGCGTTCACCGAAGTCTTCGCCGAGCATGCGGTCCGGCTACCACAGCAGAGCGCGAGCGAGGACTTCAGCGACATCCCCACCGCGCTCGGCGCGCCGTACACCTACTGGGGGATCGGCGGCGTCGACCCCGACGCCTACCACGCTGCCGAAGCAGCGGGACGGATCGCCCAAGACATCCCGGTCAATCACGCCGCCACCTTCGCCCCCGTCATCCAGCCCACCCTCGACACCGGCACCCAAGCGCTGGTGACCGCAGCACTCGCCTGGCTGCACCGCCCCTGAGCCACGCCGACCGGGGCAACCAGGGACACCTTCCAGCGGTGTGATGCACCGACGAGGTCGAGGCGTCGCCCACCCTTCGCCGGAGGGTGGTGCGACAGCGACTCGACGGGTCGTCCTGACGGCCGGTTGCCCACACCTGGGGTGGCGACGTCACGCTGGTCACCTGGAGTGCGGTGTGCGAAGTCAGCCCACCTTGCGGAACTTGCGGTGCGTGGGTTTTCGCGTCACCGCGAGCAGGGTTCCGATCTCCGCCCAGCTCACGCCGTGGTGGCGAGCTCGTCGCACAGCGGGCCCGGTCAGCCTGCGGGTACCCGGGAACGCGGATCTTCGAGGGCGTCGGCCTGGCCATCGGTGTCGTGAGCCTCATCCCCCAGCGAGTCACCCCAACAAGTGATGCTGCGTGAGCACCGGCCCTGGATCCTCAAAAGCGTGAACTCCTGGTGAAAGGCCCGCCGAGCGAGCCTGCGCCGACCTTGGGCACCTCATGGGGCGGGCGTCATCGTCCTGGCCATCACCGAGGCCACCAGAGACCAGATGCAGATGCCGAGCGCGACATTGATGCACGCGGTGGCGACCTGGCTCTCCAAGTTGTTGCCGATCGCGAACGGTGCAGCGGCCCCGCACACGGTGGCCAAGCCCATGATCCAACCGAAGAATGCACGTGGCCTCGGTGTCGCGACCGCGACCCCGTGCGCCACCCCGGTGGCTACGAGGGCAAGGACGAACGCGGTGATCGCGTAGTCGAGGCGGAACGAGTCGGCCACGTCGAGCAACAAGGCCGGCCGGACCAAGGAGATATCCAGGACGTACTGGCAGATCATCACACCGGCGACCGCGACGAGGGCCGCGACGCATGCGGTGGCCAGGCCGCCACCCCACAATCGGCGCGTGTCGATCGCGATATGGGGTCTGTGCGCATTAGTCCGGATGCTCGGGTCCGACACGGCTACCTCTCAAACCGACGCTCGATGCGCCGGCGACGAAACAAGCATCCTCGCACGGCGCGGGCGTTGGGCGCCCAGACAATGCGATCTGTTGAGCCGCCGTGCACGAGTGCCCGAACCGACCTGTCATCCGGCGAGGACCTTGGCCTTCTGGGCGGCGAACTCCGCCTCGGTGAGTACCCCTGCGGCCCGGAGCTCGCCGAGCTTCTTCAACTCGTCGAGCGGGTCGAACGCGCTCGGCCCAGCCGGCGGTGCCGGTGCGTACTGAGGGGGTGGCGGAGCGTATCGAGGTTGCTGCTCGGCGTAGGCCTGCTGGTCCTGCGCCGCCCAGCGGCCGGCCTGACGCCGTGACACCCGGTTTGACACAGCCGTCGCCGTACCAGCGACGACAGCCGTGCGGGCCATTCCCCCGACGAGTCCCATGCTCTGCCCCTTCGTGGTTCAGGCACCCGACGAGTCGGGCACCTCGAGCAACGCGCTCACGCTATCCGGCGCAATCCAACCACTGATGAGCACCCCGCCTCCCGCACTCGGCATCGCGGATACCAACCGGGCCCGGCTCGCGTGGATGGTGAACCGACTGGGACGGGCATGACTGCCTAGCAACCACCTCGCCTACGCCGACCCTCACGCCGGCCCGTCGGATAGGAGTCCGATCCTGACCTCATGCGTTGAGTCCGTAGGCGCTCCATACCGCCGCGTGTCGGTCTGTCACGAACCTCGACACCCCTAGCGATACCGGATGGCATCCCCCATGCGCGGCGGGGCAGACCGCGTGGGGCCAGCGGAATCTGGGTCCGTATCCCATCCCGTTGTAGACGACGAAGTCGTCGAAGCGGTGTGCGCCCGGGGGTCGACGACCGACACCGCGGCATCGCGGAGAGCCAGCGGCTGCCCACAGTCATCTCTAGCGGCGGCTCCTCCTGCTGGTAACCGCAACCGAAGTAGTAGTAGTCACGTCCCGGTTCTCCGGTCATCTCGATGTGACAGCCGAGCACGTGCGTGATCTGGCGCCTCCACGAACTCGATCAGCCGGTTCATACTGTCGACGAACGCCGGAAGTTCGGCGACATAGATCCGCCCGGGATAGACAGAATCGCCGGTCGACAACAGACCAGTCCGCTGATCGTGCATCTCGATCGAGGCGGCCTGGTGGCCAGGAATCCTGATCAGCTGGAGCGGGCTGACGATGGCAGCAGGACGCTGACGCGGCCCAGAAGCCGTCTCGGACGCGGAAGACAGACAGAAGACCTTGCGCGGGCAGGTGCACCGTCAGACGATGGCGAGCAGACGCAACCACGCGCCGCTGGGACGAAGGAGTGAGGACATGACGTTCGGCGTGCACTCGGAGGTGGGGCGGCTGCGTCAGGTGATCGTGCATCGACCGGGGTTGGAGCACAGCCGCCTGACCCCCTCAACCGCCCAAGAACTGCTGTTCGACGACGTGCTGTGGGTCAGCCGGGCGAAGGCCGAGCACGACATGTTCTGCGAGGCCATGCGCGAGCGTGGGATCGAGGTGTTCCTGGCCGAGGAGCTTCTGACAGCCACGTTGGCTGATCCGAAGGCCCGTGAGTGGGTCAGCGAGCACATGCTGAACGAGCTCGAGGTCGGGGTCACCGCCGCCGCGCGTGCCCGGGAGTGGGCGAGCACCGGTGAGGCTGCCCGGGTCGCGGATTTCCTGATCGGCGGGGTCACCAAGGCCGACGTCACCGAGGATCTGGGGCTGATCTGGGAGTCGGCCGGTCCGACCAGCATGCTGCTGCCGCCGCTGCCCAACTTCTTGTTCCAGCGCGACCCTTCGTGCTGGATCTTCGGCGGGGTCACCCTCAACCCGATGACCAAGCCGGCCCGCAAGCCCGAGACGCTCATCATGGAGGCCATCTACCGCTTCCACCCGATGTTCGCCGCGGAGCCGTTCCCGATCTGGCTGGGTGGCGCCGAGGAGAACTGGGGACGTGCCCACGTCGAGGGCGGCGACGTACAGCCGATCGGAAACGGCACGGTCATGATCGGCATGGGTGAGCGCACCACTCCGCAGGCGGTGCTGTGGATCGCCCGGTCCCTGTTCCGCGCCGAGGCTGCGCGTCAGGTGCTGGCGGTGAAGCTGCCGATGTCGCGCAGCTACATGCACCTGGACACCGTGATCACGATGTGTGACCGCGACCTGGTCACCCTCTTCCCGCAGGTCGTCTACGGCGCACGCACCTGGTCGGTACGAGCGGGCGACACCACGGAGGATCTCGTGGTCGAGGAACTGTCAGGCACGCTGCCCGAGATCATGGGCCGGGCGCTGGGAGTCGAGAGGATGCGTGTGGTCGAGACCGGGGGAGACTCGTTCGGCGCTGAGCGCGAGCAATGGGATGACGGCAACAACGTGGTCGCTCTCGAGCCCGGAGTCGTGGTCGCCTACGAGCGCAACACCGGCACCAACACGGCCCTGCGCAAGGCCGGCATCGAGGTCATCACCATCGAAGGGTTCGAGCTCGGCCGCGGCCGGGGCGGCTCCCACTGCATGACCTGTCCCATCGAACGCGAACCCGCGTTCTGAGCAGGGAACGGGACTGGTGTCCGCGGGCCGATGTGAACGCCGTCCCGGCTGGCGGGACGGGCAGGAACCCGAGGGCTAGCGCCGCTCGCTGGGCGGGAGGATCCTTTGAGTAGCGCCGGGAGTCGCTGACCCAAGTCGGCTCTCACCGGTGGCGGAGGAGTTGGCTATGTCCACCACAGCCGGGCCCCGTGAAGGGGCGAAGGATGACCAGGTCGGGCAGCCGGGTTTCGGTCTGACGACCGCGATCGCGCTGATCATGGGCAGCATCATCGGGGTCGGGATCTTCAACCTGCCGACCTCGCTCTCGTCCTACGGCCCGATCACCTTGGTGTCGATGGCCCTGACCACGGTGGGCGCCCTCGCACTGGCGCTGCTGTTTGCGGCCCTGTCGCGGCGGTTGCCTGCCGACGGTGGGCCGTATGCGTATGCGCGTACCGCTTATGGCAACCCGCTCGGCTTCGCGAACGCCTGGTCCTACTGGATCACCGCATGGGCCGGCAACGCCGCGATCGCCGTCGGCTGGGTGCTGTACGTCGAGGAGTTCGTCAACAAGAACCACGAGCGGTGGGGCTCCATCGCACTGGTACTGATCGGCCTGTGGCT
>CAWCNW010000021.1:0-87446 GCA_963796975.1 uncultured Actinomycetota bacterium | reverse complement strand
CGGACCGTCGCGGCGAGCGGCCTCGACCAGATCGGCGACGGCGTCGACCGTGCGCCGCATCGCTACCGGGGTCAGCTCCCCGGCCAGGGCCAAGCCTTCACCAAGCCGGGTGACCACGGCCGTGTCGGCGGTGGTGCGTGGCGCGCCGTGCTCATCACGGTCACCAAGGATGAACTTGACCGAGTTGGTGCCGACGTCGAGGACTCCGAACCGCTTCGGTCCCCAGCCGAGCAATGTCTTGAGACCCCGGGCGACGCAGATGTTGCGCCGACCGTCCAGCCCCAGCCGGCGGATCGTCTCGGTCACGAGGTCCGGGTCCGGGGACTCGACGGCGACGGTTCGGATGGACCTCCCCTCGACGCTCATCTCGGTCAGCTCGACCATGCAGTCGTCCAGGACGGATCGATGTCGACTCTTGTGGACCTCCGCCACGCGGAGGTCGTCTCGCGAGCCGACCAACTCGCCCAAGAACGCCTGCAAACTGTGGTCGGCGGTCCTCTTCGCGGGCATGGGCACGTCGAGAGCCGCGAAGCCCGCCACCAGGGCGGCCTCGTTGAGCGGAAAGCCGGCCTTCATCGTCGGCACCCACAGCTGCAGACCGGCGCCGTTCACGCGCTGAAGGACTTTGGTGTCCAAGAGGCCGTCGCGAACCTTGACCGCAGCGTCCCCGTACATCGACAAGATGTACGTCTCGTCGCTCTCGACGGTCGCAACCGTCCGCAGCGATGCGAGGGCCTCGTTGGCCTCCTCGAAGCCGCCGAACGTGCGCCACTCCCACCGCGGCACCACGGCAGGCGCTGACGAGTGGATCCTCTGTTCCCTTGCAGCCATGTCCGTCATCCTCCTCCGAATCGAGTCCGGCGGGGTCCGTGACTCCCGTACAGCTGCGCGGGAAGGTCTCTCGGAGCTTGCAGCCCTCTGTCGCAACGGAGGGGCGGTTGTCCCGAACAGGATCGACGCCTTTGCTCGCGGGCGGGGCGGGGCAGCAGCGGACCGATGGTGGGGAGTCGGCGCGAGGACCTCGCCGAACCGCGCTCAGAGGAGCCGAGGTGAGCGTGTGTGGCCGAGTGCGAGAGACTGTCTGGTGACCACATGGGACGGAGCCATGACCTGAACCTCTGTGCTCGGCTCGAATCATGGCCCTGACCTGCACGTTCGGTGGAGCTGAGGGGACTCGAACCCCTGACCCTCTGCATGCCATGCAGATGCGCTACCAGCTGCGCCACAGCCCCGGAACAGCTGCCCACCGGTCCGGCAGGCAACCTGCGGAATCCTAGCCAACCGGTCCGTCGGTTGCGAAATCGGGTCCGTGCCGGGACCCGACCGCCTTCTCGTTGTACGACGTGAGCCGCAGCCGGCCGTCGGCCGCGCGCTCGGACAGCACGCAGTAGCCGCAGTTCTCCGGTCCTTGGACGGAGCCCGAGAGCTCCCACGGCCAGCCGAGGAGCGCCATCACGCCGACCTTCAGGCAGGCACCGTGGAGCACCACGACGCCGGTCTCGCCCGGGCCGAGAGTCGCCAGGCACTCGTGCAGCGCCGGAAGGATCCGGTCGCGGACCTCCTCGGTCGACTCCTCCCCCGGCACCCGGAGTGACGGGTCGTGCGCGACCCACGCGGCGTACTCCTCGGGGTAGCCGTGCGCGAACTCCTCCATCGTCAGGCCCGAGCGATGGCCCACGTCGTACTCACGAAGGCGCGCGTCGGGCTCGACGGCCAGCCCGGTGGCCGTGCCGATGTACTCCGCGGTCTGCAGGGCCCGCGCGAGGTCGCTCGACCACAGGCGCGACGGGCCGAACGCGGCCAGGACCGGTGCGACCGTCTCGGCCTGCGCCCTACCGATGGCGTTCAGCGGGACGTCGGCGTGCCCCTGGGCGCGTCCCTGCGCGTTCCAGTCGGTCTCGCCGTGCCGGACCAGGACCAGGCTGCGGGGGTCAGGCACCGTGCGCTTCGGCGGTGACGTCCGCCGGGAGCTCGATCAACGGGCAGTCGCGCCAGAGCCGCTCGAGGGCGTAGAACTGGCGCTCCTCCTCGTGCTGCACGTGGACGACGATGTCGCCGTAGTCGATCAGCACCCAGCGCCCGTCGCGCTCACCCTCGCGGCGGATCGGCTTGGCACCGATCTCGCGGAGCTTGTCCTCGACCTCGTCGACGATGGACTTCACCTGGCGGTCGTTGCTCGCCGAGGCGAGCAGGAAGGCGTCGGTGATCGCCAGCTCGTCGCTGACGTCGAAGGCCACGATGTGCTGCGCCAGCTTGTCGGAGGCCGCGCGGGCGGCGGTGTGGACGAGGCTGACGGCGTGGTCGGTGGCGGTCATGAAGGACTTTCGTTGCTGGGGATGGTGGCGGGTTCGCGGGCCGGGAGGCCGAGGGCCGTCCGGTCGGAACCGTCGCGCGGGTAGAGCTGGTGCTTGGCGATGTACTGGACGACGCCGTCGGGCACGAGGTACCACACCGGCTCTCCGCGCATCGTACGTCGCCGGCAGTCCGTGGAGCTGATCGCCAGCGCCGGCACCTCGACCATCGTGACCCGGTCGTGGGGGATCTTGGCCAGCGTGTCGGCGTCCATCACGAAGCCCGGGCGGGTACAGCCGACGAACTTCGCCATCCCGAACAGCTCCTCGGCGTCGCGCCAGGTGAAGATGTCGGCGAGGGCGTCGGCGCCGGTGATGAAGTAGAGGTCGGCCTCCGGGCGCTGGGCGTGCAGGTCGCGCAAGGTGTCGGCGGTGTACGTCGGGCCGCCGCGGTCGATGTCGACCCGCGAGACCCAGAAGCGCGGGTTGGACGCGGTCGCGATCACGGTCATCAGGTAGCGGTGCTCCGCGGCGGTGACCTGGCGGTCGGACTTCTGCCAGGGCTGCCCGGTCGGCACGAACACGACCTCGTCGAGCTCGAACCAGGACTGCACCTCGGAGGCGGCGACCAGGTGCCCGTGGTGGATCGGGTCGAAGGTGCCGCCCATCACCCCGACGCGGCGGGCCCGGGGGCTCACAGGGCCCTCATCCGGCTCAGCTGTGCTCGCGACCGGCGCCGAAGATCAGCAGCGCGAGCAGCGCCAGCAGCAGGAGGGCGAGGACGGTACCCCCGACGACCCAGTGGTTGATGACGAGCGGGCTGATCATGGCTGAACCCTAGCCGACGCGATCAGGCCGCCGCGGCCCGCGTCAGCGGACGTGGCCTGCGCCGGTCACGACGTACTTGGTGGAGGTCATCTCAGTCAGTCCCATCGGCCCGCGGGCGTGGAGCTTCTGGGTGCTGATCCCGATCTCGGCACCGAAGCCGAACTCGCCGCCGTCGGTGAACCGGGTGGAGGCGTTGACCAGGACCACCGCGGCGTCGACCTCGGCCACGAACCGCCTGGCCGCCCCCTGGTCGCCGGTCACGATGGCCTCCGAGTGGCCGGTCGAGTGCCGGCGGATGTGCTCGAGCGCGGCGTCCAGGTCAGGGACGACGGCGGCCGAGATGTCGAGGCTCAGGTACTCCCGCCCGAAGTCCTCGTCGTCGGCCGCGACCACCCCGTCGTACGCCGTGAAGCCGGAGTCGCCGTGGATCGTGACGCCGGCTCCCTGCAGCGCCTCGACGACCCTCGGCAGGAACTCCTCCGCGACCGAAGCGTGCACGAGGAGCGACTCGGCAGCGTTGCAGACGCTGGTGCGGTCGGTCTTGGCGTTGAGCACGATCGCCAGCGCCATCTCGAGGTCGGCCGCAGCGTCGACGTAGACGTGACAGTTGCCGACGCCGGTCTCGATCACGGGCACGGTCGACTCCTCGACGACCGAGCGGATCAGACCCGCTCCCCCGCGCGGCACCAGGACGTCGACGAGCCCTCGCGCCCGCATCAGCTCCTTGACGGTCTCGCGCGACTCGGCCGGCACGAGCTGGACGGCGTCGGCGGGCAGGTCGCGCGTCTCGACGGCCTCACGCAGGACCTCCACCAGCGCGGCGTTGCTGTCGCGGGCGCTGCCGGAGCCGCGGAGCAGTACGGCGTTGCCGGACTTCAGGCAGATGCCGGCCGCGTCGACGGTGACATTGGGGCGGCCCTCGTAGATCATCCCGACCACGCCGAACGGGACCCTGACCTGGCGCAGCTCCAGCCCGTTGGCGAGCGTGCTCCCCCTCACGACCTCGCCGACCGGGTCGGGGAGCCGGGCCAGGTCGCGCAGCCCTTCGGCCATAGCAGCGACCCGTTCCTGTGTCAGCCGGAGCCGGTCGACCATGTGGGTGGGCGTCTCGGCGTCCTCGGCACGCCGTACGTCGACGGCGTTGGCCGCCAGCACCTCATCGGTACGCCGGTCCAGCTCGTCGGCCATCGCGTGCAGCGCCGCGTCCTTGACCGCCCGCGTCGCCAGCGCCAGGTCGCGGCTCGCCACCCGGGCACGGCGGGCGAGGTCGCCCACATCGCTGCTCATGGCGAAATCGTAGGGCAGCCGCCGGTACGCCGGATCCGTCGGCTCGACCGACGGCGCGTGGGCTCAACCCTTGCGCTGGTTGACCTCTTCGGTGACGCCGGGGAGGACCGAGTGGAGGTCGCCGACGACGCCGAAGTCGACGAGCTCGAAGATCGGGGCCTCGTCGTCCTTGTTGACGGCCACGATCGTCTTGGAGGTCTGCATGCCGGCGCGGTGCTGGATGGCTCCGGAGATGCCGGCGGCGATGTAGAGCTGCGGCGAGACCGTCTTGCCGGTCTGGCCGATCTGGTAGCTGTGCGGCTTCCAACCGGAGTCGACCGCGGCACGAGAGGCGCCGACGGCAGCGCCGAGGGCGTCGGCGAGGTCCTCGACCGGCTCGAACTTGCCGCCGGTGCCGCGCCCACCGGAGACCACGATCGCGGCCTCGGTCAGCTCGGGGCGCCCGGTCGCCTTCCGCGGTTGGGAGGCCACGATCTGGGCGCCCTTGGCGGCGTCGGAGACGGTCACCGAGACCTCCTCGAGGGTGCCGGCACCGTCGGCCTCGACCGGGGCCGTCGAGTTCGGCTTGACGGTGATGATCGGGGTGCCCTTGGTGACCTTCGCCTTGACGGTGTAGTTGCCGGCGAAGACGGACTGGGTCGTCACCGGCACTCCCCCGTCACCGGCTTCGACATCGACGGCGTCGGTGATGAGGCCCGAGTCGATCTTGATGGCCAGGCGGCCGGCGATCTCCTTGCCCTCGGCGGAGGAGGCGATCAGGACGGCGCCGACGCCTCCCGATTGCTGGGTCTTCTCGACCAGCTGCTGCAGGGCCTCGGCCTTGGGCGCGACGAGGTAGCCCTTGAGCGGTGCGTCGTCGACGGCGTACACCTTGGCGGCGCCGTACTTCTTGACGGCCTCGGCCACCTCGGCGTTCTTCTCTGCCGGGCCGATGAACACCGCGGACGGCTCGCCGAGGCGGGCGGCCAGCGTCAGCATCTCGTACGTGGGCTTCTTGACCGCGCCCTCGGCGTGGTCGACGACCACCAGGATCTCGCTCATGAGTCAGTCGCTCCCCGTGCTCAGATGAACTTCTTGGCGGCGAGGAAGTCGGCCAGCGCCTTGGCGCCCGTGCCGTCCTCGTCCTTGACGATCTCGCCGGCCTCGCGCGGCGGGCGCGCGGTGGTGTCGTCGACCTCGGTCCACGCCACGGACAGGCCCACGTCGCCGGCGTCGATGCCGAGGTCGGACAGCGACAGCGTCTCCAGCGGCTTCTTCTTGGCCGCCATGATCCCCTTGAAGGACGGGTAGCGAGCCTCGCCGGACTGGTCGGTCACCGACAGCACCAGCGGCATCGTGCCGCCCACGACCTCGGTCGCGGTGTCGCCGTCGCGCTTGATCCGGACCTGGTCGCCCTGGGCCTCGACCACCGACGCCAGCGTCAGCTGGGGCAGGCCGAGACGCTCGGCCAGCATCGCGGGTACGACGCTCATCGAGCCGTCGGTCGACGCCATGCCGCACATCACCAGGTCGTAGGACCCCTTCTCGAGAGCCTTGGCGAGGACCAGCGAGGTGGCGATCGCATCCGAGCCGGCGATCGCCTCGTCGGAGACGTGGACACCCTGGTCGGCGCCCATCTGCAGGGCCTTGCGGACGGCGTCCACCGCCTGCTCGGGGCCGACGCACACCGCGGTGACGGTCACGTCCTCGGGGTTCTCGGACTTCTCCTTGATCTGCAGCGCCTGCTCGACGGCGTACTCGTCGAGCTCGGAGAGCAGTCCGTCGACACCGACCCGGTCGACGGTCTTGTCGTCCTCGAAATGGCGGTCTCCGGTGGCGTCCGGCACGTACTTCACACAGACAGCGATGTTCATGGCCGTGACGGCCCTCCTGTGTCCTCGGGTGTGTCTGCGAGGTTACAAGGCGCGACGACGGGCGTGGAACCGGCCCGGCGGTGGCATCTCTCACAGTGACACTGTCACGGTCGGGTCGTTCGGAATCGACCCGGTTCCGGACAGACCTGCGGCCCCGGTGAACCAGTCACCGGGGCCGCAGTGGATCTCTCAGCTGAGAGTCACTTGATCTTGAAAGCCTTCTTGCCGGTCGAGCCCTTCAGCGCCTTGTCACCCTTGAAGGAGGCGACGACCGAGTAGGAGCCCTTCGCCTTGACGTTCTTGAAGGTGACCTTGGCCGCGCCGTTCTTCAGCTTGCCGCTGACCGACTTGACGGTCTTGGAGCCCTTCTTGAGGGTGAACTTCACCTTGCCGGTGCCGGCGAGGCCGAAGTGGCCCTTGACCTTGGCGGTCGCGGTGACCTTGTCGTTCTTCTCCGAGGCCTTGACCGTGGTCTTGGACTTGTCCTTGCTCACCGCGACGGTGGCAGGAGCCCCGGCAGCGTTGGCCAGGGCCACCTTGGCGTTCGCCGTGCACTGACCGAACGTCGAGCCGTCAGGGAACTGGACCGTGTTCGCTGCCGCGCCCGATGCAAAGAATCCGTTCAACGTCACGTTGCCGGCCGAGCCGTCTCCGCCGGCGCCAAGGTTGCCGAGCATCAGGGTGTAGGTGCCCGCCTTGCTCGCACGGAGATTCGTGGTGCCCGTGGCCGTGGCCACCGTGGTGCCGCCGGCGCCGTTGCCCATGGGGGTCTTGGCGATGGTGAGGTTCTGACCCACCGTGCTGGCGGTGGGCGGCGTGGTGATGGTGCCGTTGAAGCTCGCCCACTGGAACGCACCGACTGCCAGCCCGGTTGTCGTGGCGTCCAGGGTGATCGTCGACGTGGTCGGAAGCTTCACCGTCTGGCCGGCGACCATGGTGGCCGGCGGTGTGTTGACGGCGTACGTCGCCGAGGGAGTGGCGTTGCCGGCCGCCGTGACGCAGGTGTAGCTGACAGAGGCGGTCTCTTCGCCGGCCGCGACCGCGGGACCGGCGACTGTGCCGATCGTCAGGGCGGCGGCACCGGCAGCGCCGATGAGCTTGAGGGTACGAGCTGACATGAAGTGGAACCTTCCCAGGCTTGATTCGCGCACGGCCCCCTGGCCAGTGCGTGTGCATGTCATCACACCCGTCCCGAAATGACCAGGCACCGCGACCGCAGAACGGCAGAATCTGGGTCAAATCTCAGGGTGCCGGCGTCTCACGGCGCGATGACGCGCTCCAGGACGCGACCCGCGACCAGCCAGACCACGGCCGCGAGTCCCCAGTTCACCAGGGCGTTCTTGGTCTCGACCGCGTGGGTGTGGCCCGAGAAGTGGGCCACGCCGTTGTCGCGGGAGAAGACGCCGAGGTCGAGCTTGTCCGCGGTGTCGACGACGAACTTCACCAGCGCGTTGTCTGGGTTCGCCTTGAGTGCGATGCACAGCGCACCCGCGGCCAGGAACAGGGCCGCGACCACGCACACCGCCCAGACCACCTGGGCGACGCGTCGCCGTACCACGTCGGTCCTGCCTGCCATCGGTCTCTCCCGTCTGGTCAGTGACCGGTGAAGCGAGCCTTGCCGGGGCCGTTGTCGATGAACGACCTCATCCCGATCGTGCGGTCCTCGGTCGCGAACAGCGCGGCGAACTGCTGCCGCTCGATAGCCAGCCCGGTGTCGAGGTCGGCTTCGGAGCCGAGGTCGATCGCCTCCTTGGCAGCACGCACGGCGTACGTCGCGGCGTGCGCGAACTGGCCCGCCCACGCGACGGCTTCGGCGTACACCTGGTCGGCCGGTACGACGCGGTCGACCAGGCCGATCGCCAGTGCCTCGTCGGCCTTGACGAACCGGCCGGTGAACACGATGTCCTTGGCCCGGCTCGGTCCCACGAGGCGGGTCAGCCGCTGGGTGCCGCCGGCGCCAGGGATGATGCCGAGCAGGATCTCGGGCTGACCGAGCACCGCGTCCTCCGCGGCGAAGCGCACGTCGGCGCAGAGCGCCAGCTCGCAGCCGCCGCCGAGCGCGTAGCCGGTGATCGCCGCCACGACGGGCTTCGGGATCCGGGCCACGCTCGTGAACGCCGACTGGAGCGCGCCGCTGCGCTGCACCATGTCGACGTAGGACATGTCGGCCATCTCTTTGATGTCGGCGCCGGCCGCGAAGACTTTCTCACCGCCGTAGACCACGACCGCCTTGACATCGTCCCGAGCGGTGGCCTCCGCGGCCGCGGCCCGGATCTCCTCCTGCACCTGCACGTTGAGGGCGTTCATCTTGGGCCGGTCGAGCCGGAGGGTGCCGACCCCGTCGCTGACCTCGAGCCGCACGAACTCTGACATGTGTCTCCTTTTGCTAGGGCCCGACCGACGGTAGCGATCGTCCGACACAATGTCGCGGGTGACCCCCGGAATGTGGAGCCGTCGTGGCGAGACGACTGCCGTCTGGCCGGGGCGCACCTGGCCCCTGGGTGCGGACTGGGCAGAGGAGGCGACCAACTTCGCTGTCCACGCTCCGGAGGCGACGCGGATGTGGGTCTGTCTGTTCGACGACGCCGACGTGGAGACCCGCCACGAGCTCACCGAGCTCTCCCTCGGCATCTGGCACGGTGCGGTGCCTGGCGTGGCGCCGGCGACGCGCTACGGCTTCCGCGCCGATGGTCCGTGGGAGCCCGAGCTCGGGCTGCGCTTCAACGCCGACAAGCTGCTGCTCGACCCGTTCACCCGGGCGATCAGTGGGGAGCTGGCGAACGACCCCGCGATCTTCGGCTTCGACCCGGACGCCCCGGACGTGCGCGATACCCGCGACAGTGCGCCGTACGTCCCGAAGGGTGTCGTGGTGCACGACCCCGGTTTCGACTGGGGCCACGACCGGCGGCCCTACACCCGCTGGCGCGACACGGTGGTCTACGAGCTGCACGTCAAGGGGATGACCGCCCTGCACGACCGGGTGCCGGAGCACCTGCGCGGCACGTACGCCGGGCTGGCGACGCCAGCGGTCACCGACTACCTGCGCGACCTCGGCGTGACCGCGGTGGAGCTGCTGCCGGTGCACCAGTTCGTGACGGAGCCGCGGGTGATGGCGCGCGGCAAGCAGAACTACTGGGGCTACAACACGATCGGGTTCTTCGCCCCGCACAACGGCTACGCGTCGGCAGGCGACCGGGGCCAGCAGGTGCGCGAGTTCAAGGAGATGGTCAAAGCCTTCCACGCCGCCGGGCTCGAGGTGATCCTGGACGTGGTCTACAACCACACTGCCGAGGGCGCGACCGACGGCCCGACGTTGTCGTTCCGCGGCCTCGACGACCGGGGTTTCTACCGACGCGTCGACCACACGCCGCCGGGCGACCCCTACAACGACACCTACTGGGACGTCACCGGCTGCGGCAACACCGTCGACACCTCGAACCCCTTCGCGCTGCGGCTGATCCTCGACTCGCTGCGGTACTGGGCCCGGGAGATGCGGGTCGACGGCTTCCGGTTCGACCTGATGTCGGCGCTGGCGCGCGTCGGGTACGACGTCGACATGGGCAGCCACCTGCTCACCGCGATCGGTCAGGACCCGACACTGCGCCACGTCAAGCTGATCGCGGAGCCGTGGGACGTGTCGATGGAGGGCTACCGGGTCGGTGAGTTCCCGCCGTTGTGGGTGGAGTGGAACGACCAGTACCGCGACACGGTCCGCGACTTCTGGCGCGGGCACTCCGCGGGCATCAGGACCGTAGCGACCCGACTGGCCGGCTCGTCGGACCTGTACGCCGACGACGGGCGCTCGCCGTACGCCTCGGTGAACTTCGTGACCGCGCACGACGGTTTCACGGTGCGTGACGCCGTGTCCTACGAGCGCAAGCACAACCGGGCCAACGGCGAGGACAACCGCGACGGGAACGACAACAACCGGTCGCAGAACTTCGGGATCGAGGGCGAGACGAAAGACCCGGTGATCGTCGCGCTACGGCGGCGGGTGGCGGCGAACCTGATGGCGACGCTGTGTCTGTCGAACGGCGTCCCCATGATCACCGCCGGCGACGAGCGCGGCCGCACCCAGGGCGGGAACAACAACCCCTACGTGCAGGACAACGAGGTCTCGTGGGTCGACTGGCGGGCCGACGACGCGTGGCTCGACGTCTACGAGGTGACGAAAGCGGCGCTGCGGCTACGGCGTGAGCATCCGGCTCTGCGCCAGCGGCACTGGTTCGAGGGGCGGCCGACGATCGATGGCGGGCGCAAGGACCTGACCTGGCTGCACCCCACCGGACGCGAGATGACTGGCGACGACTGGGCCGACGACGCGTTGTCGGTGGTCGGGATGCTCCTCACCGGCGACCCGCTGCGCTCTCCCGGCCCGCGCGGCGAGCAGGAGTGGGACGCCTCCTTCCTGATCTGGCTCAACGCCGAAGCCGAGCCGGTGGCGGTCACCATGCCGCCCGACGGGTGGAACGACAGCGGCGAGGTCGTGGTGTCGACCTGCCCGGACCACCCAGTCGGCTCGCGGGTGGAGGAGGGCGCGGCGCTGATGCTGGACGCCCGGACGGTCGTGGTGATCCGCGAGGACGACGTGGGCTGAGGGGCCAGGGACGGTCCCGGGGTCATCCCCGATGCGTCGCGGTCGGCCCGGCGTGAGGGTGGGAGGCGATGACCACCTCACCCACCCAGGACAGCACGAGCCGGACGCCGCGGCTGGTGTTGGTGATCCTGGCGATCGCGGTGGTCGCGACGCCGGTGCTCGCCTTTCCCTACGTGCTGCTCGACCGCGCGGCGAGCCGGATCGACGTACAGACCGATGCGGCGTGGGTGCTGCTGGTGATCCACGTGCCGTGCGCGGCCGCGGCGATGATCCTCGGTGTCTTGCAGTTCGTCCCCAGGATCCGCGCGAACCGGCCGCGCCACCGGCTCATCGGCCGGACCTTCCTCGGGCTCGGAACGGTCGCGTTCGTGCTGACCGGCATCCCGCTCGCGCTGACCACGCCGGACGGGAACCTCACGCGCTTCGGCGTACTCGTCCCGGCGCTGCTCTGGCCGTGCTTCGCGGTGGTCGCGTTCCGGGCGATCCGCGCCGGTGACGTGACCCGGCACCGGGAGTGGATGACCCGGCTGTACGCCGTCACCTTCTTCGCGCTCACCGCGCGGATGGTGACGCCGCTGCTCCTGCTGGTTCAGGCGCCGGTCATGCAGAGCCGGTACGACGGAGACGTGCAGGCCGCGGTCTCCGCGAGCATCCCCTACGGCCAGTGGCTCGGCTGGATCGTCAACCTGCTCATCGCGCAGTACGTGATCCACCGCTGGCGCACCCACCCGGACACTGCGCCCACCTGACGCCGAGTCGTCATATGACGACTCGGCGCGATTTCGACGCCTCTTTGCGCCGACTCGGCGCAATCTGGACGCCTCTTTGCGCCGACTCGGTGTTACGGGAGGGCGACCAGGCCCATCTCGGAGACCGAGGCCAGCACGCTGTGCCGCGGGACGATCCGCACGGTGTAGCCGAAGGCGCCGCCGCGGCGGAGCTGGATCTCGCCGTCGAAGCGATAGCGGCCGCCGTCGTAGCTGTCGGCGAGCGCCAAGCGGGTGACCTGCGTGTCGACGATCTCGTCGTCACCGTCGATCACGCCGTGCACGACCTCGACCGCGACGTCGTCGGGGGTCAGTGAGCCCAGCGCTACGAACGCGCGCACGGTCAGTGTCGAGCCGACCTCCGGGTTGTCGCCGACGCCGTGGCTCTCCACGTGCTCGACGCGGACGTCGTCCCAGCCGGCGCGCACCTCCTTCTTCCACGCGGCGAGCTCGGTGGCCCCCTTGTAGTCGGAGTTCAGCGCGCGCCCGGTGACCGCGGCCGGCGTGTAGAGCAGCCGGACGTAGTCGCGGACCATCCGGGTGGCGAGCACCTTGGGACCGAGCGACTTCAGGGTGTGCCGGACCATCTCGATCCAGCGGCCGGGCACGCCGTCGTGGTCGACGTCGTAGAAGCGCGGCGCGACCTCCTTCTCGATCAGGTCGTAGAGCGCGGTCGCCTCGAGGTCGTCGCGACGGTCCTGGTCGTCGACGCCGTCCGCGGACGGGATCGCCCAGCCGTTCGAGCCGTCGTACCACTCGTCCCACCAGCCGTCGAGGATCGACAGGTTGAGCCCGCCGTTGAGGGCGGCCTTCATGCCGGAGGTGCCGCACGCCTCGTAGGGGCGCAGCGGGTTGTTGAGCCAGACGTCGCAGCCGGGGTAGAGCGGCTGCGCCATCGCGATGTCGTAGTTGGGGAGGAAGACGATGCGGTGCCTCACCTCCGGGTCGTCGGCGAACCGGACCAGTTCCTGGATGAGCTTCTTGCCGCCGTCATCGGCCGGGTGCGCCTTGCCCGCGATGAGGAGCTGGATCGGCCGCTCGGGGTGGAGCAGGAGCCGCTTGAGCCGCGCGGGGTCGCGCAGCATCAGCGTCAGTCGCTTGTACGACGGCACGCGACGCGCGAAGCCGATGGTCAGCACGTCGGGGTCGAGCGCCTCCTCGACCCAGGCGCACTCGGCGGCCGGGAAGCCTCGGGTGGTGCACGACTTGAGCAGCCGGCGACGGGCGTCGTGGACGAGTCGTTCGCGCAGCAGCCGCTTGACCGCCCAGATGTCGGCGGACGACGCCTGGTCGACGGCGCTCCAGAACGAGTCGACGTGGTCGCTGTCGCCCTCCCCGTCCGCGCCGTGGCGGGTGGCGAGGTCGAACACCTCGCGGCCGACCCAGGTCGGGGCGTGCACGCCGTTGGTGATGGACGTGATCGGCACCTCGGCCTCGTCGAAGGCCGGCCACAGACCGTGGAACATCTCCCGGCTCACGTGGCCGTGCAGCTGCGATACGCCGTTGGCGCGCTGGGACAGCCGGAACCCCATCACCGCCATGTTGAACACGGTCGGGTCGCCACCGGCGTAGTCCTCGGCGCCCAGGGCGAGGATCCGGTCGATCGGCACGCCGGTCAGCGGGCCGGACGAGCCGAAGTACTGCTCGATCAGCTCGCGACCGAACCGGTCGATGCCGGCCGGCACGGGGGTGTGGGTCGTGAACACGGTCGACGCGCGGGACACCTCGAGCGCGGTGTCGAAGTCCAGCTGCGGACCGCCCTCCTCGACGGTCAGCTCGCGGATCCGCTCGAGACCCAGGAAGCCGGCGTGCCCCTCGTTGGTGTGGAACACCTCGGGCTCGGAGCTACCCGTGATCCGGGAGTAGACCCGCAGGGCGCGTACGCCGCCGACTCCGAGGAGGATCTCCTGGCGCAGCCGGTGCTCGGAGGCGCCGCCGTACAGACGGTCGGTGACCTCGCGATAGTGGTCGGGGTTGCCCTCGACGTCGGAGTCCAGCAGCAGCAGCGGCACCCGGCCGACCTGCGCCACCCAGATCTTGGCGAGCAGGTCGGGGCCGTCGGGCTGCGCGATCGAGATCAGCGCGCGGTCGCCGTTCGTCTCGCGGAGCAGCGTGATCGGCAGCTCGTCGGGGTCGAGGACGGGGTACTGCTCGAGCTGCCAGCCCTCCCGCGACAGCGACTGCTTGAAGTAGCCGGAGTGGTAGTGCAGACCCACGCCGACCAGCGGGACGCCGAGATCGCTGGCGGCCTTGAGGTGGTCGCCGGCCAGGATCCCGAGGCCGCCGGAGTACTGCGGCAGCACGGCGGTGATGCCGAACTCCGGCGAGAAGTAGGCGATCCGGGTCGGGGCCTCGTCACCGGCCCTGCGGCCGTACCACCGCTCGCTGCCGAGGTAGGCGTCGAGGTCGGCCTTGGCGGCGCCCAGCCGGTCCAGGAAGCCCTGGTCGGAGGCCAGCTGCTCGAGCCGGTCGGGCCCGACCGAGCCGAGCAGGCGCACCGGGTCGTGCTTGGTGGCCTCCCAGGTCTCGGGGTCCACCTCGGCGAAGACGTCCTGCGTCGGCGGGTGCCAGGACCACCTCAGGTTGCCGGACAGGTCTCCCAGTGCGGAGAGGGCCGGGGGCAGGACCGGACGGACCGTGAATCGTCGGATAGCACGCACAGAGGGACGGTAGCCGAGTTTCCCTGGATCGTTCCAATTTGTGCGAATCCGGACTATCTCAGCCCCTCTGCCACGGATCTGGGTACAGGACCGTCGTCTTGCATGCGCGATGGTGAACCGGAAGGGTGGCGAGCATGGTCGGTCGCATCCCCGTCATGGACGTCATGCCCTTGGTCGACCTCGGTCGGCTCCCGGCGAAGGCCACGGCGGGCGAGCCCCTGCCTGTCCGCGCCACCGTCTTCCGCGAGGGCCACGACCAGCTCGGAGCCGAGGTGGTGCTGGTCGCGCCCGACGGCTCACGCCGTCCGCCGGTACGCATGGTCGCCGACGGCGACGAGCCCGACCGGTACGTCGCCTGGGTCACCCCCGACGTCGAGGGCGCATGGACCTTCGAGGTGCATGCGTGGTCCGACCCGCTCGCCACCTGGGAGCACGACGCCGGCCTGAAGATCCCGGCCGGGGTCGACGTCGAGCTGATGTTCACCCAGGGCGCGCTGCTGCTCGACCGGGTCGCGGGTGGTCTCGACAAGCTCGACCAACGAGAGGCGCCCGGCCAACGAGAGGCGCCCGGCCAACGAGAGGCGCTCGACCAACGAAGCGCGGAGGTCGTGGCTGCGGCGGCGTCGGCGGCCCGCGACACCTCGCGCCCGGTCGAGGCCCGGCTGGCGGCACTTCAGTCGCCCGAGCTGGCGCATCTCCTCGCCGCCCATCCGCTGCGCGAGCTGGTCACCGTCGAGGGACCGTACCCGCTGTACGCCGACCGGCCGCGGGCCCTGTTCAGCGCTTGGTACGAGCTGTTCCCGCGGTCGGAGGGCGCGACGTACGACGAGAAGACCGGGGCCGTGGTCAGCGGCACCCTGCGCACCGCCGCCGAGCGGCTCGACGCTGTGGCGGCGATGGGCTTCGACGTGGTCTACCTGCCGCCGATCCACCCGATCGGCGAGGTGAACCGCAAGGGACCCAACAACACCCTCGACCCGGCACCGACCGACCCGGGGTCACCGTGGGCGATCGGCAGCAAGGACGGCGGGCACGACACGATCCACCGCGACCTCGGTACCTTCGCCGACTTCGACGCCTTCGTGGCGAAGGCACACTCGGTAGGCCTCGAGGTCGCCCTCGATCTGGCCCTCCAGTGCGCACCGGACCACCCGTGGGTGACCAGCCATCCGGAGTGGTTCACCACCCAGGCCGACGGGACCATCGCGTTCGCGGAGAATCCCCCGAAGAAGTACCAGGACATCTACCCCCTCAACTTCGACAACGACCCGCAGGGCATCTGCCGCGAGGTGCTCCGCGTGGTCCGGCTGTGGATGTCGCACGGCGTCCGGATCTTCCGCGTCGACAACCCCCACACCAAGCCGGTGGCTTTCTGGGAGTGGCTGCTGCGCGAGATCCGCCGCACCGACCCCGACGTGATCTTCCTGGCCGAGGCGTTCACCCGGCCGGCGATGATGCAGACCCTCGGCGCGATCGGCTTCCAGCAGAGCTACACCTACTTCACCTGGCGCACCGCGAAGTGGGAGATCGAGGAGTACCTCCGCGAGGTGTCGACGCACACCAGCCACCTGATGCGGCCGAACTTCTTCGTCAACACTCCGGACATCCTCCATGCCTTTTTGCAGTACGGCGGGCCGCCGGCCTTCAAGATCCGTGCGGTGCTCGCGGCCACCGGATCGCCGAGCTGGGGTGTCTACGCCGGCTACGAGCTCTACGAGCACGTCGCGGTCCGGCCGGGCAGCGAGGAGTACCTGGACTCCGAGAAGTACCAGATCCGGGTCCGCGACTGGGGCGCCGCCGAGGCCGAGGGCCGCACGCTCGCGCCGTACCTCACGAAGCTGAACGCCGTACGGCGTGCGCACCCGGCGCTGCAGCAGCTGCGCAACGTGGTGATCCACTCCAGCGACGACGAGAACGTGCTGGTGTTCAGCAAGGGGACCGGAGCGTGGTCTCGACTTCGCTCGACCGACGGAGCCCGCTCGACCGACGGAGCCCGCTCGACCGACGGAGCCCGCTCGACCGACGAGGAGCCTGACCTGGTGATCGTGGTGATCAACCTCGACCCGCACGGGGCCCGCGAGACGGTCGTGCATCTCGATCTGCCCGCGCTCGGGCTCGACTGGCACGACAGCCTGGCGGTGCACGACGAGATCAGCGGCGAGGACTGGCACTGGGGCCAGCACAACTACGTCCGGCTCGACCCCGGCGTCGAGCCGGCGCACGTGCTGACGGTGCGGAGGACACTATGAGCGTGGTCTCGACAAGCTCGACCGACGATCGGCGCCCGACCGACGCGGACGACACGGTCCACGAGAGCACCATCGTCGGGGCGACCGCCGAGCAGCAGACGCCCGACTGGTTCAAGTCCGCGGTGTTCTACGAGGTGCTGGTGCGGTCCTTCCGCGACTCCAACGCCGACGGCACCGGCGACTTCCGCGGCGTGATCGAGAAGCTCGACTACCTCCAGTGGCTGGGCATCGACTGCCTGTGGGTGCCGCCGTTCTTCACCTCGCCGCTGCGCGACGGTGGCTACGACATCGCCGACTACACCTCGATCCTTCCCGAGTGCGGCACCGTCGACGACTTCCGCGAGTTCGTCGAGGCAGCCCACCGGCGCGGCATGCGGGTGATCATCGACTTCGTCATGAACCACACCAGCGACGCGCACCCGTGGTTCCAGGCCTCGCGCAGCGACCCCGAGGGGCCGTACGGCGACTTCTACGTCTGGTCCGACACCGACGACCTGTACGAGGAGGCGCGGGTCATCTTCGTCGACACCGAGCCCTCGAACTGGACTTGGGACCCAGTCCGCCAGCAGTACTTCTGGCACCGCTTCTTCTCCCACCAGCCCGACCTCAACTACGACAACCCCAAGGTCCACGAGGCGATGCTCGAGGCGATGTCGTTCTGGCTGGACATGGGTCTCGACGGCTTCCGGCTCGACGCCGTGCCCTACCTCTACGAGCGACCCGGCACCAACGGCGAGAACCTCCCGGAGACCCACGAGTTCCTGCGCATGGTGCGGCGCTTCATCGACGACAACTACCCCGGGCGCGTGCTCCTGGCCGAGGCCAACCAGTGGCCGGCCGACGTCGTCGACTACTTCGGCGGCAAGCGCGACCCCGACACCGGCGAGTACGCCGGCGAGGGCGACGAGTGCCACATGTGCTTCCACTTCCCGGTGATGCCGCGCATCTTCATGGCGGTCCGCCGCGAGTCGCGGTTCCCGATCTCGGAGATCATGGAGCAGACGCCGCCGATCCCCGACGGCTGCCAGTGGGGGATCTTCCTGCGCAACCACGACGAGCTGACCCTCGAGATGGTCACCGACGAGGACCGCGACTACATGTGGGACGAGTACGCCAAGGACCCGCGGATGAAGGCGAACATCGGGATCCGCCGCCGGCTGGCCCCGCTGCTCGACAACGATGTCAACCGGATGGAGCTGTTCAGCGCGCTGCTGCTGTCCCTGCCTGGCAGCCCGGTCATCTACTACGGCGACGAGATCGGGATGGGCGACAACATCTGGCTCGGTGACCGCGACGGCGTTCGTACGCCGATGCAGTGGACGCCCGACCGCAACGCCGGCTTCTCGTCCGCGACGCCGGGCAAGCTCCACCTGCCGGCGATCCAGGATCCGGTCTACGGCTACCAGAGCGTCAACGTCGAGGCGCAGCTCGAGGACTCCTCCTCGCTGCTGCACTGGACCCGGCGGATGATCCACGCCCGTCGCGGCCACTCGGCGTTCGGGCTCGGCACGTTCCTCGACCTCGGCGGCACCAACCCGTCGGTGCTGTCCTACGCACGCGAGCACGGCGCCGGCGACGACTCGGACATCATCGTGTGCATCAACAACCTCTCCCGCTTCGCGCAGCCGGTCGAGCTCGACCTGCGCCGTTGGGAGGGCTACGTCCCCGTCGAGCTCCTCGGCGGCGTGCCGTTCCCGCCGATCGGTGAGCTGCCGTATCTCCTGACTCTGGGTGGGTACGGGTTCTACTGGTTCCGGCTGACCGCCCCACTCGAGGAGGCCACCGCCCCGTGACAGACGACATCGGTACCGACAGCACGACCACCACTCCCCCCGACGACCGGCGCCAGCTGAGCGACTTCATCGAGGGAGCCCGCTGGTTCGGCGGGAAGGGCCGCGACGGCGTCGTGACCGACGTACGCCGGATCGGGATGGTCGCCGAGAAGGACCCTCGCGTGGTCGTCGACCTCGCCGAGGTCACCTATCCCGACGGCGACGTCGAGGTATACCAACTGCCGCTGGCGCTCTACACCGACCCCGAGCATCGGCTGGACCACGCGTTCGTGGGCTGGTGGGAGGACCCGGAGGTGGGGTGGACCCACGCCTACGACGCGGTGCACGACCGCGAGGCGATGGCGGCGTACCTGCGGGCCTTCGCCTTCCCGCCCGACGGTCCGCTCGCCTTCCACCGGCTGCCCGGTGAGCCGCTCGACCCGACCGCGCACTCCACGCCGTTCACCGGCGAGCAGTCGAACTCCTCGGTCGCCTTCGGCGAGCAGGCGCTGCTGAAGATCTTCCGCCGGGTCACTGCAGGGACGAACCCCGACATCGAGATCCACGCGGCCCTCACCCGCGCGGGGTCCGACAACGTGGCGGCGCTGTTCGGGTGGGTGGGGGTCTCGACAAGCTCGACCGACGAAGGCGGCTCGACCGACGAAGGCGGCTCGACCGACGAAGGCGGCTCGACGAAGACGCTGCAGCTGGCGATGCTGCAGCAGTTCCTGCGGACGGCGAGCGACGGCTGGGAGCTCGCCCTGACCAGCGTGCGCAACCTGTTCGCCGAGGCCGACCTGTACGCCGACGAGGTGGGCGGCGACTTCGCCGGCGAGGCCCAGCGGCTCGGCGAGGCGGTCGCGCGGATCCACACGCTGCTGGCCGAGCACTTCCCGACCGTGACGCGCACGGGCGAGCAACACCGCGCGCTGGCCGCCGCCATGACCGATCGGCTGGAGGCGGCCCTCGTCGTCGTACCGGAGCTGGCGCCGCACGCCGACCACCTGCGCGACCTCTATCACGCCGTCGGTGAGATCGGCCCGGACCCTGCCCAACGCGTGCACGGTGACCTACACCTCGGGCAGACCCTGCGGACGGCAAAGGGCTGGAAGATCGTCGACTTCGAGGGCGAGCCGGCCAAGCCGCTGGCCGATCGGGTCGTACCGGACTCCCCGTGGCGCGATGTCGCCGGCATGCTCCGGTCCTTCGACTACGCGCCGCGCGCCGCCGCGATGACCGCGGCGGCTACCGGCGACGACGGCAGCGAGCAGCGCGCGTACCGGGCCGCGGAGTGGTCCGCACGCAACCAGGCCGCGTTCCTCGAGGCCTACGCCGGCCGCGAGCTGACCTCCGACGAGCAGACCCTGCTCGCGGCGTACGTCGCCGACAAGGCCGTCTACGAGTGCGTCTACGAGGCGCGCAACCGACCCACGTGGCTGTCGATCCCGCTGGCGGCGCTGAGCTCCACCGAGGGGAACCGATGAAGCAGGTGTCGACCGCGGAGATCGAGCAGCTGACGCGGGGTGAGCACGGTCAGCCGCACGCGATTCTCGGACCCCACCCCGACGGCGACGGCGTGACGATCCGCTCGTTCAAGCCGCTGGCGCAGACGGTCACCGCGGTACTCGCGGACGGCACCCGGGTGCCGCTGAGCCACGAGTTCGAGGGTGTGTGGGTGGGCGAATGGGTGCCAGGGGGTTTCGAGACGGGCGCAGAGCGCCCTCCTCAACCACCGGCTGACGGCGCAGAGCGCCCTCCTCAACCACCGGCCGGCGACGTGCCGGACTACCGGATCGAGGTGGACTACGGGCAGGGCCCGATCACCGTCGACGACCCGTACCGGTTCCTGCCGACCCTCGGCGAGGTGGACCTGCACCTGGTCAACGAGGGCCGGCACGAGCTGCTGTGGACAGTGCTCGGGTCGAGAGTCCACCACTACCGTTCCTCCACCGGTGACGTCTCCGGTACGTCGTTCGCGGTCTGGGCGCCCGGTGCGCGCGGCGTCCGGCTGGAGGGCGACTTCAACAGCTGGGACGGTCGCGAGCACCCGATGCGGCAGCTCGGCCAGTCTGGTGTGTGGGAGCTGTTCCTGCCGGCCGTGGGGGCCGGCGCCTGCTACAAGTACGTGATCCTCGGCGCCGACGGGCAGTGGCGGGAGAAGGCCGACCCGATGGCGTTCTGGGCCGAGGTGCCGCCGGCCACCTCCAGCCGGGTCTACGAATCGACCCACCAGTGGGGTGACGACGCGTGGATGGAGGCACGCGCCTCCCGGCAGCCGGTGCACGAGCCGATGTCGGTCTACGAGGTGCACCTGGCCTCCTGGCGGAAGCGGCACGGCCAGGTCCTGACGTGGGAGCAGCTGATCGACGAGCTGGTGCCGTACGTCGCGGACCTCGGCTTCAGCCACGTCGAGCTGATGCCGGTGATGCAGCACCCGTTCGGCGGGTCGTGGGGCTACCACGTGACGTCGTACTTCGCTCCGGACTCGCGCTTCGGCGACCCCGACGGCTTCCGCCGGCTCGTCGACGCCTTCCACCAGCACGGCATCGGCGTACTCCTGGACTGGGTGCCCGGGCACTTCGCCACCGACGAGTGGGCGCTGGCCCGGTTCGACGGGACGCCGCTGTACGAGGACCCCAACCCCCAGCGCGGCTGGCACAAGGAGTGGGGCTCGCACATCTTCAACTTCGGGCGTCGCGAGGTGCGCAACTACCTCTACGCGAATGCCCTCTACTGGCTCGAGGAGTTCCATGCCGACGGCCTCCGCGTCGACGGCGTCGCCTCGATGCTCTACCTCGACTATGCGCGCTCCGAGGGCGAGTGGACGCCGAACATCCACGGCGGCCGCGAGAACCTCGAGGCCGTGCAGTTCCTCCAGGAGATGAACGCCACCGTCTACAAGCGCGTCCCCGGCGCGACCACGATCGCCGAGGAGTCGACGTCCTGGCCGGGCGTCACTCAACCGACCTCGGCCGACGGGCTCGGGTTCGGGTTCAAGTGGAACATGGGCTGGATGCACGACACCCTCGACTACCTCGCGCACGAGCCGGTCCACCGGGCCTGGCACCACCACGACCTGACCTTCGGCCTGACCTATGCCTTCACCGAGAACTTCGTGCTCCCGCTGAGCCACGACGAGGTCGTCCACGGCAAGGGCTCCCTCCTGCGCAAGATGCCCGGCGACCGGTGGCAGCAGCTGGCCAACCTGCGGGCCTATCTCGCCTTCATGTGGGCCCACCCCGGCAAGCAGCTGATCTTCATGGGGATCGAGATCGGGCAGGAGTCCGAGTGGGCCGAGTCGCGCGAGCTCGACTGGTGGCTGCTCGATCATCCCGAGCACCTCGGCGTCCACCGGCTGGTCAAGGACCTCAACCGGGCCTACGCCTCCTCCCCCGCGATCTGGTCCCGCGAGGACGAGGGCTCGTCGTTCGAGTGGATCGACGCCAACGACGCCGGACGCAACGTGTTCTCGTTCATCCGCCGAGGGGTCTCGACAGGCTCGACCAACGGAGGTGGCTCGACCGGCGGCGGAGGCTCGACCGGCGGCGGAGGCTCGACCGGCGGCGGAGGCTCGACCGGCGGCGGAGACCTGGTGTGCGTCTCCAACTTCGCGGCCGTTCCCCACGCCGACTTCCAGCTCGGCCTGCCGTCCGCCGGGGAGTGGCGTGAGGTGCTCAACACCGATGCCGGCACCTACAGCGGCTCCGGCGTCGGCAACCTCGGCTCGGTCACGGCACACGAAGGGCAGCACGGCAGCCAGCCGGCCCACGCCACCCTCGTCGTGCCGCCCCTGGCCACGATCTGGCTCCGCCGCGACTGATCGAGAGAGCACGCCCTGTGCCCCCAACGGAGGCCGGGGTTCGGCCGTTGTGGAACACCGCCTGCCCTCACCAGGGACGTCCGACAAGCGGTGGTGGAACAACGTGTTCCACCACGAGCGATCGCGGCCCCGCGTTGGGGGTCCGCCATGTTCCACAACCGTCCTGATGGCACGCCGCTTGAGGGCACGGCATGTGCCACGACCCGCGGCCTGTGGACGAGCCCCGACGCCGCTGCGCCGAACGGCGTAGGAAAGGAGCATGCCCAGGCTCATCGACTACGTCGGCCGCTTCGAGTTCATCCGGCAGGCTGCCTTCGCCGTGGTGCTCAACGAGAATGTCGACGCTCTCTCCCGTCGACGCGTCGCTGCGGAGCTCGGGACCGGCGTCAACACCATCCGCAGATCGGTGGCCGGATGGGCGGACCTCGCTCGGTTGGCGGCGGACCAGGTCCAGAGTCGGCGGAGGACGGGTCGCTTCGGCCAGCGCGGAGCCGATCCGGTGGAGACGGCAGCATCCCTGGTCCGGGCGCTGATGCCCGAGGATGCGACCCATCTCGACGAGGAACTGGTCTGGCTCAAGCTCGTCGCAGCATGCGGACTGCGTCCGAGCGGACTCCAACCGCCGGGGTACGTGCGGCGCGAGTTCCAGGTCGCCCAGCGAGGCTATGACGACGGCCAACCGATCGAGCCGCGACCCGAGAGCGAGGCGTCCGCCGGGTCAGGGCCGGTGGACCGTCGGACGGCGATGGAGCCGTACCTGGAGCAACGCGAGCGCGAGCTGAGCACGTCGATCAACCACATCCTGGAGATCTTGGAGGTTCCGGAGCCTCGAGCGGAGGTCGGCGCCACGCTGGTGGCGCTGGTCGAGGGGCTGACGCTCTCGGCGTGCCGCGGCCGGCTGACTCCCGAGCAGGCGACCGAGCTCGCGGTCGCCCACGTGATCGGGCTCCGGCCGAACCATCAGACCTCCCCCGACGAGGCGGTCTGACTCAGCCGGCGACCGGCCAGCAGACCTCCGTGGAGTGGGCGAGGAGGTCGTCCTCGTCGCCGAGGGGGTGGTACCGCTCGCGGATCGGGCCGGCGGAGGCGGAGGCCTGCTCGTGCACCCAGCGACCCAGTGCGCCGTAGGCCCGGTCCAGGTCGAGCGGCGGACCGTCGTACGTCGTGACCGCGAGGCGGCTGGCCGGCACCTGGTACGCCGTGACCCGCGCCGGCAGCCCAGCCGGGACGGTTGCGACCGGCACGAAGGCGACCAGGTCGCCCATGTCGTCGGTGAAGTACTCCGTCGGGAAGAGCGCGCCGTCCGCGCCGGTGCGCTCGGCCCCGGTGACCCGCAGGGCCCGGTGCAGGTCGGCGAACGCTCCCATCCACCAGGCGACGACCTCGGCGCCGGCGACCCGTTCGGCGATCGCCAGGGCCGTGGTCTCCGGCTCGTGCCGGTAGCTGACCGGGAACGACCGGCCGTCCTCGCCGAGCATCCGCTGGAGTGACTCGACGGTCGCCTGCGTCTCCTGCAGCTGCGCGCTCATCTTGTCGAGGTGGTCGACGATGACCGCGTTGCGGGCGCGCTCGTCCGGCGCCTCGAGGAACTCGCGGAGCCGCTCGATCGGCAGGTCGAGGTCGCGGAAGCGGCGGATCACCTGGGCGGTCGCGACCTGGGACACGTCGTAGTAGCGGTAGCCCGAGGAGGGGTCGATCCGGGCCGGCTCCAGCAGCCCGGTCTCGTGGTAGTGCCGCAGCGTCTTCACCGACAGGAACGTCATCCGTGAGAACTCACCGATCGTGAGCAGCTCGCCTCTCGTCATGGGCTCCAGCCAACACTCTCCGGTGGGGGGAGGGTCAATGGCCGCATCGGTCGACCCCGTCGGTCGAGCGCTCCCCGTCGGTCGAGCGCCGTCCGTCGGTCGAGCGCTCCCCGTCGGTCGAGCCTGTCGAGACCACCCCTTGACCCTCCAGCGACGGGAGACCCGAGCGTCGTCGGCATGAACACACCGAACACCACCAAAACAACGACCGACACCGGCTGGGCACCTCTCGCCGTCCTCATGTGCGGCACGTTCCTGGTCGTCCTCGACTTCTTCATCGTCAACGTCGCGCTGCCCTCGATGCAGCGCGACCTCCATGCCTCCAGCAGCGGCCTCGAGTGGGTCGTCGCCGGGTACGGCCTCACCTTCGGCGCCCTGATCATCGCGGCCACCCGGCTCGGCGACCGGTGGGGCCGCCGGCGGATGTTCTCGATGGGGGTGGCCCTGTTCGTCGTCGCGTCCGCCGCGTGTGGTGCGGCCTGGTCGACCGAGGCCCTCGTCGTCGCCCGGCTCGCGCAAGGGGTTGCCGGCGCCATGGTCTCGCCGATGGTGCTGGCACTGGTCGGCGACGTGTACGCCGGCCCGCGGATGCCGCGCGCGATCGGCGTCTACTCCGCCGTGATGGGCCTCGCCGCGGCCACCGGGCAGCTGATCGGCGGGGTCCTGATCCACCTCGACCTGGGCGGCTCCGGCTGGCGGGCGATCTTCTGGGTCAACATCCCGGTGGGGATCGCCGCCCTGGTGCTCGCCCCGCGTCTGCTGCCCGACCGGCGGGACGCGACGGCCTCCCGGCCCGACGTGCTCGAGCTGGTGCTCGCCACCATCACCCTCACCGCGGTCCTGCTCCCCCTGCTCGAGGGACGCCGCCTCGGTTGGCCCCTCTGGACCTGGGCCGGATTCGCCCTGGCGGGAGCCACCGCTGTGCTCACCGTCGTCCGCAGCCGCTGGTTGGTACGGCGCGGCGGTCGCCCGCTGATCGACCCCACGGCGTTCCGCTCGGCGACGGTGCGCGTCGCCATCGCCTGCCAGGGGCTGCTGTTCGTCGGGATGGCGTCGTACTTCCTGGTCCTGGCGCTGTACCTGCAGAACGGGCGCGGCCTGGGCGCCCTCGCCTCCGGAGCCGTCTTCACGCTCGTGGCCGTCCCGTACATGGCCGGCACCGGCAGCCAGCGGCGCCTGGCGGCCCGGCTGGGCGGACGGACCGTCCCGATCGGCGCCGCGACCTTCTCGCTGGGGCACCTCGTGCTCCTCGCGGCTGTCGCGGAGTACGGCGTCAGCGGCCCGGTCGCGGCGCTCGTCCCCGGCTTGGCCCTGTCCGGCTTCGGGATGGGGATCACCCTGACCGGACTGATCGACGCGGCCATGGGCGACGTCGAGCCCGCTGCGGCCGGCGCGGTGTCAGGGATGCTGTCGACGGTGCAGCAGGTCGGGAACGCGCTCGGGGTCGCCCTCATCGGGATGGTGTTCTTCGGCGCCCTCTCCGGCGGCTACGCCCATGCGCTCGAGTGGAGCCTGGTCGCCTTGATCGCCTCGACCGGCGCCGTCGCGGTGCTGAGCACCCGACTGCACATGCGAACGCGCCGCCCGGAGCCGGTGGCGCTGGCGGCCTGAGCCGCTGGTTAAAGTCGGAGGGTGACCGACCCCGCGGAGCAGCCCGTGCTGACCGACGGGGAGGTCACCCTCCGCCCGTTCGAGGAGTCCGACATCCGCGCGCACGTGGACGGCGAGGACGACGAGACGCGACTGTGGTTCGGGCAGCCCGGCCCCTCGACGTACGACGGGATGCGGGAGGTGGTCGAGCGCTGGCGCCGGGAGCGCGCGGCCGGGACTCGGCTGACCTTCGCCATCGTGAAGGACGGCGAGACCGTCGGTGGGGTCGAGGCGAGGCCGCGCGGCGAGGTGACCTCCCTGAGCTGGTGGCTCTCCGCCGGACAACGCGGCCGGGGCTACGCGACCCGCGCCGTACGCCTGCTCACTGACTACGCCATCGAGAACCTGGGGGCCCGGCGGGTCCAGGCAGAGGTGGATCCACGCAACGCCGCCTCGCTGCGGGTCGCGACGAGGGCGGGGCTGCAACGCGAGGGCGTGCAACGCCTGGAGCCCGGGCATGGCCGACCGGCCGGACGCGACCGGCATGGTCGTCCTGGCCCGGCTGGCGAGCGACCCGCCGCTGAGCGAGCCGACGGCGTTCCGTGCCCTCCTCAACTCCTTCCTGCCCCGCAAGCGCGCGATCAGCCAGCTGCTCGTCCGCGACCGCGAGGAGCGGGTCCTGATCTGCCAGCTCACCTACAAGCGCGACTGGGACCTCCCCGGTGGCGTGGTCGAGGTGGGCGAGTCCCCGCGGGACGCCGCCGCGCGCGAGATAGAGGAGGAGCTGGCGCTGACCGTCGAGGCCGGCGACCTGCTGCTCACCGACTGGCTCCCGCCCTGGGCGGGCTGGGACGACGCCGTCTGCCTGGTCTTCGACGGCGGACAGCACGACGCAGACCTGCTCGACCCGATGGTCCTCGAGCCGCGCGAGATCCGGCACGCCGAGTTCGCCACGCCCGAGCAGGTGCGGGAGCGCTGCGCCGACTTCACCGCCCGCCGGATCGCCTCGGCGCTGGCCGTGGCCCGCGGCGACGCCCGCCCGTCGTACGTCGAGAGTGGCGGCTGACCTCGTCGGTCGAGCCGGTCGAGCCGGTCGAGACCGGGGGACCTTAGGGCCTCGCCAAGGTCGTCGTAAAGGGCGAGGATCGGAGCCATGACCTACGTCTACGACTTCAGCCACGGCGACAAGGACCAGAAAGACCTCCTCGGCGGCAAGGGCGCCAACCTCGCGGAGATGACCAACCTCGGCCTTCCGGTGCCGCACGGCTTCACCATCACCACCGAGGCGTGTCGCGCCTACCTGGAGGCCGGCGACGTACCGGACGGGCTCGACGGCGAGATCGACGAGCGGCTGCGCGTGCTCGAGGAGGCGATGGGACGCCGGCTCGGCGACCCTGCGGACCCGCTGCTGGTCAGCGTCCGGTCCGGGGCCAAGTTCTCGATGCCCGGGATGATGGAGACGGTCCTGAACGTCGGCCTCAACGACGAGTCGGTGCAGGGCCTGACGGACCAGAGCCACGACGAGCGGTTCGCCATGGACTCCTACCGCCGGCTGCTCCAGATGTTCGGCGCCACCGTGCTCGGCATCGACTCCGAGGTGTTCTCCAAGGCGCTGGACAAGATGAAGAAGAACCGCGGGACCGAGTCCGACACCGACCTCGGCGTCGACGACCTCCGCGAGCTGGTCGACACCTTCAAGAAGTCGATCGCCGAGCACGCCGGCCGCGACTTCCCGCAGGACCCCCGCGAGCAGCTCGACCTCGCGATGCGCGCCGTCTTCGACTCCTGGAACACCGAGCGGGCCGTCCTCTACCGCCGCCAGGAGCGGATCGAGGAGGGCCTCGGCACCGCCGTCAACGTGCAGGCCATGGTCTTCGGCAACCTCGGTGACGACTCCGGCTCCGGCGTCGCGTTCACCCGCGACCCCGCCTCGGGCAACCAGGGCGTGTACGGCGACTACCTGCAGAACGCGCAGGGTGAGGACGTCGTCGCGGGCATCCGCAACACCGTCTCCCTGGCCGACATGGCCGAGATCGACAAGAAGTCGCACGACGAGCTGCTGCTGATCATGGCGACGTTGGAGAAGCACTACCGCGACATGTGCGACATCGAGTTCACCGTCGAGCGCGGGAAGCTGTGGATGCTCCAGACCCGGGTCGGCAAGCGCACCCCGGCGGCGGCGTTCCGGATCGGCATGCACATGACCGACGAGGGCCTGATCGACACCGACGAGGCCACCCGTCGCGTGACCGGCGCCCAGCTCGCCCAGCTGATGTTCCCCAGCTTCGACGAGAAGGCCGAGCGGACCCTGGTCGCCACCGGCATGAACGCCTCCCCCGGCGCTGCCGTCGGCAAGGCCGTCTTCGACTCCGACACCGCGGTCGAGTGGTCCGAGCGTGGCGAGGACGTGATCCTGGTCCGCAAGGAGACCAACCCCGACGACCTGCGTGGCATGGTCGCCGCCAAGGGCATCCTCACCAGCCGTGGCGGCAAGACCTCCCACGCGGCGGTCGTCGCACGCGGCATGGGCCGCACCTGCGTCTGCGGCGCCGAGGCGCTCGACGTGAGCGCCAAGAAGCGGCGGGCCAGGGTCCGCGACGGGGAGGACATCAACGAGGGTGACGTGATCTCGATCGACGGCACCACCGGCCAGGTCTTCCTCGGCTCGGTGCCGGTGGTCGACTCCTCGGTGATGCGCTACTTCGAGGGCGACCAGAGCGACGAGGACATCGTGACCGCTGTCGACGGCGTCATGAAGCACGCTGACGACGTACGCCGGCTCCGGGTGCGCGCCAACGCCGACACCCCCGAGGACGCCGCCCGTGCCCGCCGGTTCGGCGCCGAGGGGATCGGTCTGTGCCGGACCGAGCACATGTTCCTCGGCGAGCGCCGGCAGCTGGTCGAGGACCTGATCGTGGCCGAGAGTGACGACGAGCACGACGCGGCGCTGTCGGCCCTGCTGCCGCTGCAGCGCGCCGACTTCATCGGCATCTTCGAGGCGATGGACGGCCTGCCGGTGACGATCAGGCTGATCGACCCGCCGCTGCACGAGTTCCTCCCCGACTACACCGACCTGTCGGTGAAGGTCGCGCTCGAGGACGACCACGACGACCTCGACGCGCACGACCAGAAGCTGCTCGAGGCTGTCAAGCGACTGCACGAGCAGAACCCGATGCTCGGCCTGCGCGGCGTCCGCCTCGGCATCGTGATCCCCGGCCTGTTCGCGATGCAGGTGCGCGCGATCCTGGAGGCAGCGGCTGAGCGGATCGCCGACGGTGGCGACCCGCAGCCGGAGATCATGATCCCGCTGGTCGCCTCGGTCACCGAGCTCGACCTGGTGCGCGCCATCGTCACCGAGGTCGCCACCTCGATCGAGGAGGAGCGCGGCCAGGCGGTGCCGCACAAGGTCGGCACCATGATCGAGCTCCCGCGGGCCGCCGTGACGGCCCACGAGATCGCGAAGTCCGCGGACTTCTTCTCCTTCGGCACCAATGACCTGACCCAGATGACGTGGGGCTTCTCGCGCGACGACGTCGAGTCCTCGTTCTTCAGCCGCTACCTCGAGGCCGGCATCTTCCAGGTCAGCCCCTTCGAGAGCCTCGACATCGACGGCGTGGGTCGCCTGGTGCGTCACGCCACGGTGATCGGCCGCAAGGCCAACCCCGACCTGCACGTCGGGGTCTGTGGCGAGCACGGCGGTGACCCGGCGTCGATCCACTTCTTCGACGAGGTCGGCCTCGACTACGTGTCCTGCTCACCGTTCCGGGTGCCGGTCGCGCGGCTGGAGGCGGGCCGCTCGACGCTCTCCGGTGGTTGAGGAGGTCGCTCTGCGACCGTCTCGAAACCACGTCGAGGTGACCTGGGTCGGGGTGGTTCCGAGACAGGCGCAGGCGCGCCTTCCTCAACCACCGAAAGGCCAGCCCTCCCGCATCGGTCCCTCGACCCCGGGCTCCAGGTAGTGCTCGTAGCCGAAGATCATCGCGAACACCTCCGGCGGCATCGACAAGAACCCTTCGATGTCCGTGGCCTGGGAGCGATGGGCCTCCAGAGAGGCTCGGCGCTGCTCGAGGTAGTCGGTCACGTCGACGCGCCAGGTGATCTCGTCCTCCGGCGTACCGAGCGGGTTCCCGTCGTCCATCGGCGCCTCGGGGTCGAAGTCGTCGAACGCGTCGAGCGCGGCGCCCTGCTCACGGCCGGCCGCGAGCTGGCGCGAGATCTGGGTGCGGTTCATCGTCGCCTCGAGCAGGCGGGGTCGCCGTACGGCGAGCTCGGCGGCCCGGTGCACGACGTGGTGCACGCGCACGTGGTCCGGGTGCCCGTAGCCACCGTGCCAGTCGTAGCCGACGACGACGTCGGCATCCTCCTCGTCGAGCACGTCGGCCAGGCGCCGGGCGGCCTCGTCGAGGTCGGCGCCGTGCAGCGAGTCGGGCGCGTCGTTCTGCTCCCACCCGGTCATCCCGGAGTCGGCGTAGCCGAGCCAGGCGATCCGGGCGACCCCGAGCACCGCGGCCGACGCCTCGGCCTCGCGGCGGCGGTAATCGACGACGCTCTCGCCCTCGGCGGCGTCGGCCGCGACCTCTCCGTGATCGCCGTTCGTGGCGAAGACGACCACCACCCGCTGCCCCTCGGCGGCGGCCCGGGCCATGGCGCCGGAGGTCTGCGACGCCTCGTCGTCCGGGTGGGCGTGGCAGTAGACGATGGTGGCCATCGGGGCGCCCGTCAGAAGAGCGCGGACGCCAGGTTCTGCCGGCCCCGCATCACTCTCGGGTCGTCGTTGCCGACGGCTGCGAAGAGCCCGACCAGGTGCTCGCGCGCCTGGTTGCGCTCGTCGCCCGCGGTACGGCGGACCAGGTCGACCAGGCGCGTGAACGCGTCCTCGACGTTGCCGCTGAGCAGGTCGAGGTCCGCGACCAGGCTCTGCGCCGCGACGTCGTCGGGCGCGGCCGCCGCGGCCGCGCGCGCGGCCTCGAGGTCGACGTCCTGCGTGCGCTGCAGCACCTTCGCCATCGCCAGCCCCGCGGCCGCCTCGGTATCGGCCGGGTTGGCCTCGACAAGCCGCTCGTACTCGGCGACCGCGCCGTCGATGTCGTTGTCCTCCAGCGCCTGCTGGGCGGCGGCGTACCGCGGGTCGATCTGCTCGACCCCCTCGTCGCCGGCTGGCGCGGCGTGCAGCGGCTGGTGCCGACCGGTGATGCCTTGGGTGGTGAGGCCCTGCGCGAGCTGGTTCAGCAGGGTGCGGATCTCGTCGAGGGAGAGCATCCCGGGGATCGGCTGTGCCGCCGGCCGCCCGTCGAGGATCACCATCAGCAGCGGGACCTGTGCGATCTGGAGCGCCTGCGCGATGGTCGGCGTTGCGTCGATGTCGACCAGACCGGCCAGGAACCGTCCGTCGTACTCGTCGGCCGCGGTCGTCACGTCGTCGGCCATCGCGGCGCTCTCGGGCGCCCGCGTCGGCGAGTAGAACACCAGCACGACCGGCGCGGTGACCGAGGCGTCGAGGATGGTCTGGAAGTTCTCCTCCGAGACGTCCAGGGCGTACGACGAGCGCGCACCGCCGGTGGGCGCGGCGGGCCCACCACCGGTCGGCGCGCCTGCCGGAGGCTGACCGGGAGGCTGGGCGCCCGCGGGCCGGGTCAGGCCGGAGAGGTCGATCGCGCCTGGGCGGCTGAAGGGCTGCTGCGTCATGACGGCAATCCTAGGGAAGGCCTCATGGCGCGCGGACCAGGCCCAGCTCCATGGCCTCCTCCCACAGCTCCTCCCGGACGCTGGGGTGGGCGGCGTTCTCGATCAGCTGCCGCGCCTGCTCGCGCTGGTCGTTGCCGTAGATCTCGGCGGTCCCCAGCTCGGTCACCACCGCGGTCATCTGGAACGACGTCACCGGCTCGTCGACCAGCGGCACGATCGTGGAGCAGTCCGCCTTCGGGTGCCAGGAGCGGAGCGCGATGAACGCCTGCCCGCCGAGGCTGTGCATCGCCCCGACGATGAAGTCGGTCTGACCACCGAAACCGCTGTGGATGCGGGCGTTGATCCGGCTGGCGTTCGCCTGGGCGAACAGGTCGACCTGGAGGGCGGTGTTGACGCTGATCATCGCCGGGTTGCGGGCGATGAGGGCCGGGCTGTTGGTGACCTCGGTGCGCCGCATCTCGACCCGGGGGTTGCCGTCGACCCAGGCCAGAAGCTCCGGAGAGCCGAACAGGAACGACGCCGTGAGCGGCACCTCGCGGTCCAGGGCCCCGGCCCGCTCCAGCGCCAGCACGCTGTCGGAGAACATCTCGGTCCAGACCCGCAGGCCACGGCGGTTGACGAGCCCGTGCATGGTCGCGTCGGGTACGGCGCCGATGCCGGCCTGGAGCGTCGCGCCGTCCGGGACCCGCTCGGCCACCAGGCTGCCGATCGTCGCCGAGTCCTCGTCGACGCTGCCGACGGGCGCATGCGGCATCGGACCGCTGGCGTCGACCAGGACGTCGACCTGGTCGAGGTCGAGCACGGCGTCGCCGTGCGTCCAGGGCATCTCGGCGTTCGTCTGCGCGATCACGACGCCACCCCGGCGCCGGGTCGCCTCCACCGCGGAGGGCAGCACGTTGACCTCGACACCGAGCGACACCTTCCCGTCGCGCGGCGGGGTCGTGTGGAGCAGTACCGCGTCCGGCGGCAGCCGGGTCCCGAAGAGGGTGGGGACCATCGACAGCCGCGACGGCACATAGCTCAGCCGTGGGCTCTTGCGCATCCCGGGCCCGACGAACGAGGTCTCGAGGGTGACTCCCTCCCGGTCCGGGATGCCGGGCGGGGCGTTGAGGGCCCAGAGCCGGTACTCGTTCAGCCCCTCGTCCACGAGCCCGATGGTGTGCCAGGGCAGGGCGTGGTTACCGGAGACGACGACGCGGGGGTTGGGAGGGAGCGAGCGCAGTGCGCTCTGAAGGTCCACGCCGCCACTTTCTCAGAAGCGGGCGGGCTCCCGGTACTCGCCCCACTCCGCGCGCAGTGCGTCACAGATCTCGCCGAGGGTCGCCTCTGCCCGGCACGCCTCGAGCATCGCCTCGATCATGTTGCCGTCGGTGCGCCCGACCTCGACCATGTGCTCCACCGCGGCTCGAGCCGCGGGCTCGTCGCGCGTCGTACGACGTTCGGCGAGCGCGCGGACCTGCTCGACCTCGACCTCGTGCGAGACCCGCAGGATCTCGAGGTCGTGGGTCACCGAGTCGGTGTGCACGTTGACGCCGACGATCTTCTTCTCGCCCTTCTCCAGCGCCACCTGGTACTGGAAGGCGGCCTCGGCGATCTCGGACATGAACCAGCCGTCCTCGATCCCGCGCAGCAGGCCCTTGGTCATCGGGCCTACTCCGTCGGTCGAGCTTGTCGAGACCCTCGTCGCCTCGGCCAGGCCCTCGGTGTCGGCGTGGGTGAGGTCGGAGCCGCCCATCGCCAGGATCTTGTCGAAGATCGCGTTCGCCTCGGCCTCGATCCGGTCGGTGAGCGCCTCGACGTACCAGCTGCCGCCGAGCGGGTCGGCGACGTTGACGACGCCGGTCTCCTCCATGATCACCTGCTGGGTGCGCAGCGCGATCTCGGCGGCCTGCTCGCTCGGCAGGGCGAGGGTCTCGTCCAATGCGTTGGTGTGCAGCGAGTTGGTGCCGCCCAGGACGGCCGAAAGCGCCTCGATGCCGGTGCGGACGACGTTGTTGTACGGCTGCTGCGCGGTGAGCGAGACGCCGGCGGTCTGGGTGTGGAACCGCAGCCACTGCGCCTTCTCACTCTGGGCGCCGTACACGTCGCGCAGCCAGCGCGCCCAGATCCGGCGCGCGGCGCGGAACTTGGCGATCTCCTCGAAGAAGTCGACGTGGGCGTCGAAGAAGAACGACAGGCCGGGGGCGAAGACATCGACGTCGAGGCCGCGGCTGAGGCCGAGCTCGACGTACCCGAAGCCGTCGGCCAGGGTGAAGGCGAGCTCCTGCGCGGCCGTCGAGCCCGCCTCACGGATGTGGTAGCCAGACACCGAGAGCGGCTTGTAGGCCGGGATCTTCTCGGCGCAGTACTCCATCAGGTCACCGATCAGCCGCAGGTGCGGCTCGGGCCCGAACAGCCACTCCTTCTGGGCGATGTACTCCTTGAAGATGTCCGTCTGCAGCGTGCCGTTCAGGACCCCGGTGTCGACCCCGGCCCGCTCGGCCGCGACCAGCATCATGCAGAAGACCGGCACCGCCGGGCCGCTGATCGTCATCGAGGTCGTCACCGCGCCCAGGTCGATGCCGTGGAAGAGGCGCTCCATGTCGGCGGCCGAGTCGATCGCGACCCCGCAGTGGCCCACCTCGCCGAGGCTCTTCGGGTCGTCGGAGTCGCGCCCCATCAGGGTCGGCATGTCGAAGGCGACGCTGAGGCCACCGCCGCCCCGGCCGAGGATCATGTGGTAGCGCTCGTTGGTCTGCTCGGCGTTGCCGAAGCCGGCGAACTGACGGATCGTCCAGGTCCGGCCGCGGTAACCGGTCGGGTAGAGCCCGCGGGTGAACGGGAACTCGCCCGGCCACTCCGAGGTCTCGGTCCCGTACGCCGGCTCGACCGGCATCGCGGACAGGGTCGTGAAGTCCGCCTCGCGCACCCGGGAGGCGTCGTAGCGGGCCTGCCAGCGGGAACGCGCGTCGTCGGTCATGGAAAGATACTAGGACGTCCTACTAAATCCGCCTAACGCGTCAGCCCCCGGCAGTGGCGCCCAGCTCGCCGACGATGAGCGGTACGTCGGTCGTCGCGCCGACCGCCACCAGTCGCACGAAGCGGACCGGACCGCCGTCGCCGGCGACGCTCTGCCGCAACGTGGTGCCGTCGACGGTCCCCCACGTCCGCCAGGTGGCACCGTCGACCGAGACCTGCACCTGGGCCGGCGCACTCACGGTCGGCTTGGTCACGCCCTTGTCGCCGTCGGGCGGGGCGGGGTACGTCGTGACCGCGTTGCGCGCGAGGGTCACCGCACCGACGGAGCGCGCGGCGCCCAGGTCGACCCGCACCGTCGCCGACGGGTCGTCGCCGATCCACTGGGTGGTGACGGTCCCGTCGACCGCCGCCTCGGGCGGCTCGGCGGACGCCGGCGAAGCCGTCGCCGGGTGGCAGCGGGCCAGGTCGCCGGTGGGCTTCAGGTCGGGTCGGCGAGTCGGCAGCACCAGCGTCGACCGCAGCAGATGGGTGCCGCCCGGCGACGAGACCCGCACCGGGCGCGCCGGACTTCAGCACCACCTGGGTGGTCGTGGGTCCGACGGCGACGCTGAGCGTGCGGCCGCGCCAGTGCAGCGCCGTGGCGCGCACGCCGTTCAGCTGCGGCGGCAGGCTCGGGTCGAGCCGCACCCCGCCGGCGCGCCACCGGAAGCCGGTGTAGCCGTACAGGAACTCCTGCAGGAACCCGCCGGTGCCGGTGGTGAACGTGAACGCCCCACCGCTGCGCGCCTCGGCGAACTGGTCGTACGGCGGCCGCAGGAACGGGTCGGCGCTGCGGCGGGTGAAGGTGAACGCGGCGCAGCCCGGGGTGCCGAGCTGGGAGGTGACGATCGAGTGGATCGCGTCGGTCATCGACGGGCCACCGGGATCGGTGCGCGGCACGTAGTAGTCGAGGTCGGCGCGGGTCACCTTCCGCGGTTGGGGGTGCTCCCAGGGGTAGGACAGCAGGGTCACGTCGGCCTGCTTGACGGCGTTGCCCGGGTACGTCGCGTACTCGGGGTGGGTGCCGGACGACCGGTCGAAGAGGATCCGCAGCCCCTTGGCGACCCTCGACCAGCGCGGGTCGACCGGACGGTGGAGGGTCTGCCCGGCGGCCACGGCGAAGCGGAGCGCCTGGGCGGCCGACATGTTCGTGTACACGCTGTCGTCCACCCCCTCGGCGTACTCGTCGGGCGGCGTCACCTTGCGGATGCTGTAGGTGCCGTCCGCGCGCTTGGTGGCGCGGCTGGCGTAGTAGCGGGCGATGCCCTCCAGCAGCGGCCAGCCGCGGGTGGCGAGCCAGTGCCGGTCACCGGTCGCGAGCCAGTACTGGTGGACGGCGAGGGCGATGTCGGCGTTGACGTGGATCTCGAGCTTGCCCGTGGTGGCGAACGCTGGGGTCTCCTCCGTGCCGCGCAGCCCGCTCTCCCACGGGAAGCGGGCGCCCTGCCAGCCGGTCTTCCGGGCGTTGGCGCGGGCCGCCTCGAGCCGGTCGAAGCGGTACTGCAGGCTCTCGCGGGCCAGGTCCGGCTCGGTGGCCAGCAGGCTCGGGTACATCCAGGTCTCGGAGTCCCAGAAGACGTGGCCGTTGTAGCCGTCGGAGGACAGGCCGCCCGGAGACGGGGCCCACGGCGTGTCCTGGCGGACGCTGGCGAGCAGCGCGAAGAACGACGCCCGCACCTGCCGCTGGAGCCGCGCGTCGCCCGACACCACGATGTCGGAGCGCCACAGCCTGGCCCAGGCGGCGTCCGAGGCCGCACGGACCCGGGTGTAGCCCAGGCCCGCTTCGCTGCGGGACGCCGTCAGCGCCACCCGGTGCGGGTCGCGGGAGTCCGTCGCGGTCGCGACGCCGACGTACTTGGTGACGGTGTAGCTATGCCCGGCCCGCACCCGCAGCGAAACTGCCTGGCGGGCGGTCAGCCGATCCGAAGCAGCAACCCGGTGGACCGGGCCGCCGACCAGGGTCGAGGCCTCGGTGGCGTGGACGTCGAGCCCCGGCGTGGTCACGTCGACCCACTGGCTGCGGCCGCTCTGGCCCTTCCCTCGAGGGGAGAGGAGCTCGGCCGCCGTGCCGTCGAGGGTGTCGGTCACCGTGACCGGGCCGTTGAACCGCGGGACCATCCGCAGCCGGACCACGGCAGCATGCCGCCGCGCGCGGTCGGGCGTGACGTCGTAGCGCAGGTCCACCTTCTTGCCGGCAGGCGAGGTCCAGGTCAGCGAGGTGGTCAACGTGCCGGTGTGCAGGTCGAGCGACTGCCGGTAGCCCGCCACCGTCCCGCGGGAGAGCCGGTAGGAGCCGCTGCCGTCGTCGTAGGACAGCGTCGACCAGGCCGGCAGGGCGGCCCGCCGTTCGATCTTCGGCTCCGGCGGCGAGCCCGGAGGCGCGTCGGGTACGCCGAGCGCGTAGAGGCCGTGCACCTCGGACTGGGTCGCCAGCGGGTCCGAGTCGCCGGGCAGCTTCACCTCGGCGAAGCCCTGGCCGTCGAAGGGCTGGCGACCGGCGAGGTAGCCGTTGCCGACGAAGGCGGGCGCCAACCCGGGGCCTCCCGGCTTCGTGGTGGTGAGGACGAAGCCACGATGGCCGCCGGCGCGAGCCGCGTCCGGCGCCGCGCGCTCCGAGGTGGCGCCCGCGGGTTGCGCAGCAACCCCCGAGAGCAGAAGAGCGGACAGAACCACCAGGAAGCCCGAGCGTGACCTCATCGTCTCGGCGTACCCCGAGCCGGCTGGTTCAAACGGTGCCGAGGTCGTCGGAGTGGCCGGCCGCCAGACGCGGCCACTGCCCCACCGGCCTCCCGCCCCAGCTCTCGTCGTACGACGTCTGCGCGTCCGCCGGACCGTAGGCGGTGTTGCGGCCCTGGATCAGCACGGCGTAGGTGATGTCGCGGGAGTGGAGAGCGGAGAGCTCGGCGACACCACATGAAGTAGTAGGCGACCAGAGCTCCTCCTCTTCCTCCGGAGCTGCCAGGCAACCACAACGCGGGGACACCGGAGCCGGACGAGGTCTTAGCACACTCGTCCTATGGATTCTGCGACCAGGATTCCGAGACCCTGGAGGCAACGGAGAAACGGATGGGCTGTCGATGTGGCCCGTTTCCGTTCGACCTAGGAGTGAAGGCACGACATCCGAACGGCAAGGAGGATCGATCATGTGGGACACCGTCCAGACCAACGAGCTTCACCTGTCGCACGACCTCCCCTGCCCGCGCTGCGGGCACGCCGCGCACAGCTACCTCGAGTGCAGCGCCACCTGCGACTGCGCTCGCACGGGGATGCCGGGCACCGACCTGCCCCTCGTCGAGCTCGCCGCCTAGCTCGGACAGCGCCGGTCACCGATGCCAGCGGTACAGCTGGCCGTCACGCACCTCGACCTCGGTCGGCGGCCGGGGTGTCGGGTGGCCGACGAGGTGGTCGAGCAGCACACGACGACCGCGCACCGACACGTCGCCGTCCTCGAACCGGATGGAGGGGTGCAGCAGCGGGCGTACGGCGTGCCAGTCCTGGCGCTCGACGAGGTCCCACACCCGCATCGCCGGCGCCGGCAGCTCGGGGAGGTCGTGGAGCATCTGCGGCGTGCACATCCGCCACGCGTCGGTCACCAGCTCGCGCATCTCGTCGTCGGGGAGCCGGTCGAGGTGCGCGCAGACCCACTGGTAGCGCAGGTCGGCGGTGCCGGGCAGGAAGAACGTCTCGGGATCGGAGGCGACCAGCCCGTCACGCTCGGCCTTGGGGAAGCCGAACCCCATCTGCGTCTCGTCGCGCGAGAACGCCACGAAGACGATCTGCTTGACCTTGAGCTTCCACCGGCGGTTGACCTCGCGCTCGTAGACGCGGGGCAGGGCCAGGCCCACGCGGCGTACGGCGTCGGCGGTGGTCATCGCCGGGCTCAGGCGAAGTCGCCGGCACCCCGGCGTACGGGCGCGAGGAGGGTGGAGAGCTCGGTCAGCTGCTCGTCCGACAGCGCCCCGAGGGCGAAGTCAGCCCCGACCAGGTCGGCGGTCGCACGCTCCACGAGCGCCCGCCCGGACTCGGTGACTCTCCGCCAGTACGGCGCGCCTGTCGTCGGGGTGCGGACGGCGCGCGACGAGCCCGTCGGTCTCGAGCCGCTGCACGATCGAGGTGATCGAGGTCGGGTGCACCTGCAGCCGCTCCCCCATCTTCCCCAGCGGCAGCGACCCGCGCGAGGAGAAGCAGAGCAGCACCAGCGCCTCGTAGCGCGCGAAGGTCAGTCCATGCGGCTTGAGGATCGCGTCGAGCCGGCCCAGGACCAGCTGCTGGACCCGCATCAGCGAGGTGACCGCGTGCATGGCGGGGACGCCGTCCCACCGCAGCGCCCACTGCCGGGCGGCCTCGTCGATCGGGTCGAACGGCAGCGGCATGGGGGGAGCCTATTCCCGGCGACAGACACCGCCCCGCTGTGGTGGGATCGCTGCGATGAGTGAGCTCCCCCCACATCTGCGACCGTTCGTGCTCCCCTACGAGCCCGTCACCCCCGCGCGCTCGGGAGACCTCGACCTCTACCTCCCGGACTCGGGCACCCCCGCGCCCGCGGTGCTGATGGTGCACGGCGGACCCGTCGCGCCGGACCGACCTGTGCGGCCGCCCCAGTGGCCGGCCTTCCAGGGGTACGGCGCGCTGCTGGCGCAGGCGGGCCTGGTCGGGGTGATGTTCGAGCACGGCTTCGTCGACGACGACTCGCTCCCCCGAGCCCGCGGCGACGTCCGCTCGGCCCTCGACCTGGTGCGCGCCGACCCTCGGATCGACAGCGAACGGATCGGGCTCTGGTTCTTCTCCGTCGGAGGGCTGCTGATGGGGTCCTTCCTCGACCCGGCGCCTGAGGGGGTGCTCGCCGTCGGCGGCACCTACACCCTGGTCGCCGATCCCGACCTGCCCGCCACCGACCTGCCGCAGGCGATCGACACCGCGCCCACCTCGACCGTCCCGATGCTGCTGGTGCGACCCGAGCACGACTTCGACTGGATCGAGCCCTTCACCGACGACCTGCTCGCCCGCTGCGTCGCCGCGGACCGTCCGGTCGACGTCATCGACGTCCCCGGCGCGCACCATGCCTTCGAGACCGTCGACGACACCGACGCGTCCCGCGACGCGATCCGGCGGTCGGTCGCGTGGTTCGGGGATCGTCTCCTCAGCCAGCGGTAGGACCTGGAAGGTAGGCGTCGGCCCACACCGGCCACGGCCGACGGTCGTCGGGCACCAGGTCGGCCAGCTCGCGGAGGAGGTCGGAGGGTGACCCGCGGCGCGCGGGGTCCGGCTCGAGGAGCCGCTCCACGAGCGGGGTGAGGGGAACGTCGGGCAGCGGCGCGTGGTCCGGGAACGGCGTACCGGTGAGGGCCTCGGCGAGCACGGTGCCGAGACCGTAGAGGTCCATCGACGCGGCGATCGGCTCGCAGGCCTCCATCTCGGGCGCGGCGTACCCCGTGGTGCCGACCGGACGTCCCGGCGGCTGCGTGCGTCCGAGCCGGCGGGCCGAACCGAAGTCCACCAGGAACGGCCGGCCGTCGGGCACCAGCACGTTCTCCGACTTCACGTCGACGTGAGCCAGGCCGCTGTCGTGGAGGACGAGCAGAGCCGGCAGGAGAGCCGCGCCCAGCAGCGCGACGTCGCCGGGGTCGAGGGCGCCGTGCTCGTCGACGACCTCGGCGAGACTGGGGCCGTCGAGGTACTCCATGACCAGGTACGGCGTCGGGTCACCGGTGTGCTCGGAGACGAGCCGGGGAAACGTCGGGTGGCCGGCGCCGGCGGTCAGGCCGGCCAGCTCGCGCTCCAGGGCACCGCGAGCGCGAGGGTGGTCCTGCTGGTGCGGGCGCGGGAGCTTGAGGACGGCCGGGTGCCACCCGGCGCGGAGCCAGACCAGCCAGGTCTCACACCGGTAGCCGACCCCGAGCGACTCTGCGGTCAGGATGCCGGGGAGGACCTCGTAGCCGGCCGGGAAGTCCCAGATCGGGTCGCCGTCGTCGGGGTCGAGCGCTTGGTCACCGGCCAGGCCTGCGATGGAAACGAGCATCGGACTCGCTGTCTCCTCTCCGGAGTCCGTAGGATGCGCGACGGCCCGCCCGGTCCTCCTTCACCGAGGACCGGGCGGGTCTGTCATCAGCCGCGCGAACGGCTGCGCGAGTTGCTGCGTGAGTTGCTGCGCGAACGGCTGCTCGAGCCGTGGTGATGGCGCATCGGAGTCTTGATCCGGAGCATGTCGGACACCTCCTCATCTACCTCTGCTGAGCGGGACAGCCTGTGGCGGTCTGCGTCAGCCGCGCGAACGGCTGCGCGAGTTGCTGCGCGAGTTGCTGCGCGAACGGCTACTCGAGCCGTGGTGGCGCATCGGAGTCTTGATCCGGAGCATGTCGTCACCTCCTTCCAACGGTGGTCAACGAGTGCGGGGGGTTCAGGATGGCCGGCGCCTGGTCCGGCATGCCCGGCAGCGAGTCCGGCGCGGCGGGGACGACCCGGATGCAGCGGTCCGCGTGGGCGGCGAGGTCGGTGTCGTGGGTGACCACGAGGACCGTCCGGCCGGCGGTCGCGGCACGGGTGGCCGCCACGACGGCGGCCGCGGAGTCGGGGTCAAGCGAGGCGGTCGGCTCGTCCAGCAGCACCAGCCCGGCCGAGGAGACGGCGGCCCGGGCGAGGGCGACCCGGCGACGCTGGCCGCCGGAGAGACGCACACCGCTTTCGCCCACCAGGGTGTCGTAGCCGTCGGGCAGACGCTCGGCGAACTCGTCGACCAGCGCGGTCCGGGCGGCGGCGAGCACGCCGTGCCGGGTGGCGTTCCGGCTCCCGAACGCGATGTTCTCCGCGATCGAGGCGTCGAGCAGCCACGGCTCCTGGGGCAGGTAGGCGATGGCGGACCGCAGGTCGTCGAGACCGAGGTCGCGGATGTCGGTGCCGTCGAGCAGGATCCGCCCCGCGTCGACGTCGTACAGGCGCAGGAGCAGCTGGAGCAGGGTGCTCTTGCCGGCTCCGCTCGGGCCGAGCAGGGCAACGGTCTCGCCCGACGCCAGGTCGAGGTCGAAGCCCTGCAGCACCGGGTGGCCGGGCAGGTAGCCGAAGTCGACCGCCTCCATGCGGACCGAGGGGATGCCCTGCGGCGCCGGCAGCGGGTTCGCGGGCTCGGGCACGGTCTCCGGCGAGTCCAGCACCTCGGCCAGCCGGCCCATCGAGACACCGGCCTTGGCCAGCAGGGTGGACAGCCGGGTCAGGCCGCGGACCGGGGAGTACAGGTCGCGCAGGTAGGCCAGGACGACGAGCAGGGCTCCGGTGGACAGCTCTCCGTGGAGCACGTGGGTGCCGCCGACCACCAGAGCAAGTCCGGTCCCGACCGCGAGGATCGAGTCGACCACGGGCGACCAACGGGCCTCGACGGCGACGGCTCCGAGCTCGGCACCGAGCTGCTCGCGGTTGCGGGCCTCGAACGTCGACTGCGCCCGGTCGAGCCGGCCGAAGGCCTGGACGGCGCGCACGTTGCGCAGCAGGTCCTGGGAGGTGGCGACGACCCGACCGGAGGCGGCCCGCGCCTCCTGCTGTGCGGCGCGCACCCGGCGTCGCTGCCCGGCCGCGAACCAGGCCAGGAACGGAACGACACTCAGCCCGACCAGCGCCAGCTCGGGGTCCAGGGTGGTCAGCACGACCAGCACGGCACCCAGGAGCAGGACGTCGGGCAGCAGCGTGGTGGTGACCGCCACGACGGCGTCGAGCACGCGCCCGACGTCCGTGGTCAGCCGGGAGACCAGCTCACCGCTGCGCATCCGGTCGTGGAACCGCAGCGACCGCGTCATGGCCCGGGAGAACACGGCCGAGCGCAGGTCCGCGCCGAGCCGCTCGGCGGTGCCTTCCGCGGTGCGGTCGGTGGCCAGGTCGAGCAGCCCGAGCACGATGGTGAGCAGGCCGCTGGCGAGCGCGGCGAGGATCAGCAGCTGGGTCGGGGAGGCCCACGCCAGGAACGACGGAAGCGAGTCGGAGGGGGCAGGGTCCAGGGCGTGGTCGACGGCGAACGCCAGCGGCCAGGGGCGCAGCAGCACCGAGGCGACCTGGAGCACGGCCAGTCCACACGCGAGTCCGAGGCTGCCTCGGTGCGAGCGCAGCGTGGGCCCGAGCACCCGGCGTACGTCGTTGTGAACCACCTCTCCACCGTGCGACGAACAGCGGGCGAACGAAAAGTGTCCGATGGGACTAGTACCAACAGCCCCAGGGGAGATGTTTAGAACGCGGCGAGGAGGGTATGCGCGGCGGCGTAGGGGTCGGTCTCACCGGCCGCGACGGCGGCCGCGAGGTCGTCCAGCTCCGATCGTCCGTGCACGTCGCCCCAGCGCTCGCGCAGGGCGGTCACGGCGATCGCCTCGATCTCGTCGCGGGCACGTCGGGTACGCCGGTGCGCGAGCTCGCCCGACGACTCCAACCAGACCCGGTGCCGCTCGATCTCGGCTACCAGCTCGTCGAGCCCCTCCCCCTTCGACGCGACCGTCTTGACGATCGGCGGCCGCCAGGCGCCCTCGCCCCGCTCGGCGAGGGCGAGCATCGACCGCAGGTCGCGGCGCAGGGTGTCCGCTCCTTCGCGGTCGGCCTTGTTCACGACATACAGGTCGCCGATCTCGAGGATCCCGGCCTTCGCCGCCTGGATCCCGTCACCCATCCCGGGCGCGAGCAGCACCAGGGTGGTGTCGGCGAGCCCGGCAACCTCCACCTCGCTCTGCCCGACCCCGACGGTCTCGACCAGGATCACGTCGCAGCCGGCCGCGTCGAGCACGCGCAGCGCCTGCGGCGTCGTCCAGGCCAGACCACCGAGGTGTCCGCGCGAGGCCATCGAGCGGATGTAGACGTCACGGTCGAGGGCATGGTCCTGCATCCGCACCCGGTCGCCGAGCAGGGCGCCACCGGAGAACGGCGACGACGGGTCGACCGCCAGGATCCCGACCCGTTTGCCGTCGGCACGGAGCCGGCCGACCAGCGCGGAGGTCGAGGTGGACTTGCCGACGCCCGGCGAGCCGGTGATGCCCACGATCTGGGCGTGCCCGGCGTACGGCGCGAGGGCGGCCATCACCTCGCTCAGCAGCGGTGACTCGTCCTCGACCAGCGAGATCAGCCGGGCGACCGCCCGCGGGTCGCCCTCGCGGGCGCGCCGGACGAGGTCGCCGACGTCACCCGTGGAGCGTCGGCTCACGCAGGCACGCGCACGATGAGTGCATCCCCCTGGCCACCGCCACCGCACAGCGCGGCCGCACCGACGCCGCCGCCGCGGCGCTTGAGCTCCAGCGCCAGGTGCAGCACGATCCGGGCGCCGGACATGCCGACCGGGTGGCCGAGCGCGATCGCGCCGCCGTTGACGTTGACCTTGGACTCGTCGAGGCCGAGGGCGCGGGTGGAGTCGATGCCGACCGCGGCGAACGCCTCGTTGAACTCGACCAGGTCGAGGTCGGTGGGCGAGATGCCCTCCTTCTCGCAGGCCAGCTTCGTGGCGTTCGCGGGCTGCATCTGCAGGGTCGAGTCGGGGCCGGCGACCATGCCGTGGGAGCCGATCTCGGCCAGCCACTCCAGACCGAGCTCCTCGGCCTTGGCCTTGCTCATCACCACGACCGCGCACGCGCCGTCGGAGATCTGGGAGGCCGAGCCGGCGGTGATCGTGCCGTCCTTGCGGAACGCCGGGCGCAGCGCTGAGAGCGACTCGGCGGTGGTGTCGCCCCGCACGCCCTCGTCGGCGCTGACCACGACCGGGTCGCCCTTGCGCTGGGGGATCGAGACCGGGACGACCTCGTCGTCGAAGACGCCGTTCTTCCAGGCCTCGGCGGCCTTCTGGTGCGAGGCGGCCGCGAAGGCGTCCTGCTCCTCGCGGGTGAGCTCGGTGTGGGAGCCGTTGTAGTCCTCGGTCAGCGCGCCCATCGCCTGCTGCGTCGCCTGGTCGTAGAGGGCGTCGTACGCCATCGAGTCGACCAGCGTGGTGTCGCCGTACTTGAAGCCCTCACGCGACTTGGGCAGCAGGTGCGGGGAGTTCGTCATCGACTCCATGCCGCCGGCCACCACGATCTCGGCCTCGCCGGCGTTGATCAGGAGGTCGGCCTGGGCGATCGCGTTCAGGCCGGACAGGCAGACCTTGTTGACCGTGATCGAGGGCACCGAGAGCGGCAGGCCGCCGGCGATGCCGGCGCTGCGCGCAGGGTTCTGCCCGGCGCCGGCCAGGATCACCTGGCCCATGATCAGGTAGTCGACCTGGTCTGCCGACACCCCGGCCTTCTCCAGCGCCCCTTTGATGGCCACACCGCCGAGGTCGGCCGCGGACTGGGACTTCAGGCCACCGAGCAGACGCCCGATCGGCGTACGTGCTCCGGCGACGATGACGGTTCCGGACATGGTGCCTCCAGCCAGGGATCGGGTATACCCGTGACGATACCCAGCGGCCGGCCGGGGCCGCGAGGCCGGAGCCGGCCGGCGGCTGAGGAAAACGTCACACGGGACCAGGCCACTCGCCCCCTGCGCGCGGCCGCGCGTCGTACGACGATGGGGGCATGGCCCTCGACGTACCTGCCCAGCTGTTCACCCACATCGACCACGTCGGCATCGCCGTCGCCGATCTCGACGTCGCCAAGGCGTTCTACCAGGACACCTTCGGCATGGAGACCGTGCACGAGGAGACCAACGAGGAGCAGGGCGTCCGCGAGGCGATGGTGGCCGTCGGTGACTCCGGCAGCTGCATCCAGCTCCTGGCACCCCTCACCCCCGAGTCGACGATCGCGAAGTTCCTCGACCGGTCGGGCCCGGGCCTGCAGCAGCTGGCGTACCGGGTCACCGACCTCGAGGCCGTCTCGGCGATCCTGCGCGAGCGCGGGCCTGCGGCTGCTCTTCGACGAGCCCCGCCACGGCACGGCCGGCTCACTGACGAACTTCGTGCACCCCAAGGACGCCGGCGGTGTGCTCGTCGAGCTGGTCGAGCCGGCCCCGATCGTCTGAGGGCGCCGGTCAGATCCCCGGCACGTCCTCGAGGAACTTCGCCCGCAACCGGGTGCCCTGCGGTCGGTTGGGCACCAGCTCCAGGTGCCCGTGCGCGTCGCGGACGGAGTCGCTCAGCAGCCGGAGCCCGAGATGCCCCTCGGTGAACGGGAGCCCGTCGGTGGAGTCGCCGCCGTCCTCGGCGCCGACGGTGACCCCACACCCGTCGTCGGCGACGACGACGTGCACGCAGCCGTCCTCGCGCCGGATCTCGACCAGGGCCGAGGTGGCGTTCGCGTGCTTGACGACGTTGCGCAGGCCCTCGCGGACGATCCGGTAGGCCAGTCGCGCCGCCCCCTCGCCGAGGCGCAGCTCCGGGTCGACGTGCACCTCGGTGTCCACCCGGTCCGCCGTCTCGAGGACCAGGTTCTCGATCGCCGGGCGGAGCCCGGCGCCCGTCAGGTCGGGCGGGTAGACCTCGGCCATCAGGGACCGCAGCCGGTGCACGTTGCGGGAGATCAGGTCGTGGAGACGGTTCAGGAGGTCGCCGTCCCCGGGAGCCGCACGCCCCTCCTTGACCCGGCCGGCCACCAGCGGCAGGACCAGCCCGGTGCCCGCGAGGTCCTGGATCACGCCGTCGTGCAGGTCCTGGGCGATCCGGCGACGCTCCAGCTCCGAGGACAGCAGCGCGTGCTGCGTCATCCGTTCTCGGTCCATGTGGGCACGTTCGACCCGTCGCGCCAGGCGCAGGCTCAGCGGGAGGACGGCGACGCCGAAGACCAGCAGCGCCGCCAGCCCCACCAGGACTGTGGCCCGGACGATGGCGTCCTGTTGCCGGGCGGCACCCTCGGGCGACATGTAGGTCTCGAACAGGATCCGGCTGCCGTCGGCGCCGTTGGCTCCGACGTACGTCTCGATGACCGGCCCCTTCTCGTTGCGCTCGCTGATGTTCTCGGGGTCGGACAGGTCGGTGTAGTCCGAGATCGCGTCCGGGCTGTCGAGCGCCTCGCGCTGGTCGGGCTTCAGGGTGTAGTGGCGACCGATCAGGTCCGGCTCGTCGGCCCACAGGACCGTGCCGTCGGCCGACCAGATCTTGATGTGGCGGATCGTGGTGTCGCTCATCCGGTTGCCCATCAACCGGGACATGTCCGCGACGGCGTCCTCGTCGTGGTGGCGGAAGCTCTGGGTGACCAGCGGCGCCGCGAGGCTGTCGGCGATCGTCGTCGTCCGGAACGACGCCTCGTCCAGGGTGGCCTGGCGGGCGACGATCCGGGCGATCAGGATCGAGACCAGCACGAGGACCAGGAGCGTCGCCGCCGCGCCGATGGCGAAGCGCTGCACAGCCGACCGCACCGCCCAGCGATCGGCGGAGTCGTCCCGGGCCGGCCAGAGGCGCCTCACTCGAGGAGCCCCTCACGCTTGGCGATCGCGACGGCCTCGAGCTGGGAGTGAGCGTCCAGCTTCGACAGCACGTGCCGCACATGACCGCGGAAGGTGTGGATCGAGATGTCGAGGAGCTGCGCGGCACGGCGCGCGTCCACTCCCTCTGCCATCAGCGCGAGCACCTGCGACTCGCGGTCGCTCAGGGGTGCGTGCCGGGCGGCGGGCGTGTCGGTCCCGCGGATGATCAGGGTCTGGAGCAGCGACTGGTCGACGACGAAGGAACCGCGCCGGGCCGTGCGCAGGGCGTGGAGCACGTTGGGCAGGGAACCGACCTTGGGCAGAAGCGCGCAGACGCCGGCATCGGCCGCTCTGGTCATCAGGGAGCGGCTGGCGTGCGCGGTGAGCACGACGATCCGCAGGTCCGCGTGCCGCGACACCAGCTCGGCGCTGAGCTCGATCCCGTCGTCGTCGCCGAGCTCGACGTCCATGATCGCCAGATCGGGCAGGAGCTCATCGACCAGGCGGCGCGCCGTGGCCGCGTCGTGTGCCTGGCCGACGCACTCGATGTCGGGCAGCCCGTCGAGCGCGAGCACCAAGAGGTCGGTGAACGTCCGATGGTCGTCCACCACCACGACGCGCTGCACGCATGCAGCGTCGTCCGCCCCCGTTTGTTCGTCCATGACGCAGTCCCCGTGTCGGCCCAGCCCGGTCACCCCGAGACCGACCTGTGCGAATGATGCCCGATCAGGACCGCGACGGTCCAGGAAACAGCAGATCCGTCCGGCTCAGGCCACGGCGAGGATCCGCGCCGCGACCTCCGCGAGCCGCGAGTCCTGCTCGGGCACCACGATGCCGGGCCAGCCCTCGAGGCGCTGGCGCAGCAGCCTGAGCAGCCCCTTCAGCTCGGCGCGGTCGTCTGACCCGCCACCGTCGACCTGGGCGAGGAGCCGGGAGTAGATGCCGCGACTCATCGACGACGGCTCGACTCCGACCCGGTCGAGCATCACCGCGCGGAGCCGGCCGTAGGCGGTCAGCGCCTCGCCGCCGCGTCCGGCCCGCTCGAGCGACTCGAGCACGACCTGCCAGGCGCCCTCGGCGCACTCGTCGAGGTCGATGGCGCGCTGCGCGAGCCGGCGCGAGGTGTCGAGCTCGCCGAGCCGGTACGCCGCGCGTGCGGCCTCGGTGCAGGCCCCCACCAGCTGGGTCTCGAGCTCGGTCCGCGCCTGCTCGGCCCACAGGCTGTACAGGTTGCCCGCGAGCAGTGTTCCCCGCTGCTGCAGGTCCAGGGCGCTGGCCACCAGCGCGCGGCGCTGCTGGTCGTCGGCCTGGGTGGCTGCCTGGAGCAGACCGCGCACGTCGGTCACGTCGACCGTGACGCCGGCGTTGGTGAGGACGTAGCCCTTGGCGGTGGTGGCCACCGCGGACCGGCGCCCGGTGGAGCCGATGTCACGACGCAGGGTCGAGATGTGGCTCTCCAGGGTGCCGACCCACGAGGGTGGCGGTGCGCCGTCCCACAGACGGTCGGCGATCACGTCCTTGGCCAGCGACTGGCCCTGCTGCAGCGCGAGCATCTCGAGGATGCGGATCGACTTGACCCCCGCGATCGGACGCGCTCCTCCGAGCTCGTCCGTCACGGTGGTTTCCCCGAACAGAACAATGCGGATCTGCGACATCGGTATGGCCCCCCAGCCCCCGTGGTGGCACTCCCCCAGCGCCGCCCTTGCGCCATATCTTCACCGGCACCGCACCCCGGCGACAGCCTCGTGTGGGGTGGTCGCCACGGCAACTATTGACTAGTCCCTGCGACGACCCGGACCCCAGGCCGACCCCAGGCCGACCCCAGGTTCGCCCAGGAAGCGGAGCCGAAGACGGCCGGACCCGGGCCGGAGCCCGGGTCCGGTCCGCGCTACTTCGACGTGCCGGTCACCGGGATGACCGGGCTGTTGACGGCGTTGCTGACGAAGGTCAGCGTCGTCGCCTTGTTCCCGGCCGGCGCCCTGGCCGTGAAGGTGATGTTGACCTGGCAGTTCTTGCCCGGCGCCACGGCGACCGTGCAGGTCCCGGCGTTCGCGGTGAAGTCCACCGTCCCCGCCAGGGTGACCGCGGTGATCGTCAGCGGGGCAGTCCCGCTGTTGGTGATCGTGAACGGCTTGGTCACGCTCTTGCCGATGGCCTGGGTGCCCATCGCGAAGGACGGGTCCTTCAGCTGGATCTGCGACGCCGTACCGCTGCCCGCCAGCGACACGGTCGGGGCCGCGCCCAGCGCGTTGCTGGGCAGCGAGAGCACTGCAGTCCGGTTCCCGATCGCCGTCGGCCGGAACGCCACGCTCACCTGGCAGGTGCCGTTGGCCGGGATGGCGTGACAGGTCGCAGGCACGGTGACCACGTAGTCACCTCCTGCACCGGTCAGCGTCGGGGCGGCCAGGCTCAGGCCGTCACCGCCCGTGTTGCGCACCGTCACCTGCTGAGCGGCGCTCGTCGTGGACACCGGGGTGGCCGCGAACGTGAGCGACGTCGGCGACACCGAGATCTGCGGTCCGGTGGGTGCCAGTCCGGTGCCCGTGAGGTCGACGCTCGCCAGCGTGCCGCCGCCTGCGGACTGCAGGCTGAGCGTCGTCGACGCGGAGCCGGCCGCCGTCGGCGCGAACCGCACCTGGACGGTGCAGTCGCCCAGCGCCGGGACGGTGCCCACACAGGTGCCGCCGATGACCGAGAACGGTCCCGCGCCGACCTGGGCCGACGCCACCGCCACCGGGGAGGTCCCGATGTTGCTGAAGGTCAGGGTCTTGGTCACGAGGTCGTTGACGGTCACGGCACCGAAGTCCGTGGCCGCCGGCGCGGCCAGGCCTGAGGCCAGCTTGCCGATCACCGAGAACTTCGCGGTGCGACCGAGCGACGTGCCCGCCTTCTGCACCTCGAAGTAGTTCGCGGCCTCCGTCTCGCCCGGCGGGACGTACGTCGCACCCACCACCTGGTGGAAGGTCACGCCATCCCCGAGGTAGCCCGCCGGGGCTGCGAGGCCGACGCCCGGAGCCCACCGCAGGAAGCCGGTGAGCTGGTCGCCCCCGAGCGCCTCGGCGTAGTCGCACGCTGGGGTCGTCGTCCCGGCAGCCGGACCGGCACAGCCCACGCTCACGGTGCCGTCGGTGCGCTTGAGCGCGCCGGTGGCGTCGGTGGTGAAGGACTGCTCGCCGTACGGGGTCACGAAGGTGTACGTCGTGGTCGGGCACAGGGTGGTCGCGCGGGGGCCGAAGATGATCCGGCTCCGGGCGAAGGTGATCTGCTGGCCGGCCTGCGGCGCGTCGGTGACGAACGCACCCTCCAGACCCTCCAGCAGGGAGACGTCCGCCGAGGCCGTGGAGCCGTCACCGCAGACGTCGTTGATCGTCAGCGGCTCGGAGTTCGCGACCGTGTAGAAGAACTCACCCGGGAAGTTGTCGGGGAAGCTCACCGGCAGAGCGGTGTCCAGGTTGGGGTCGGGCGCCATGGCGCAGTTGCCGTCGCTGGGGTTCGTGCACGGTGCGAGGCGCACGCCGTTGGCGTCCTGGTAGTAGGCCGGGAAGCCCTGGTTGATCGACGGAGACACCGCGGCGTCACCAGCGAACCCGGTGCCGGACAGCGTCACGTTGCGGAAGGACGGCGACGACGGCGGCAGCGCGTTGACCGTCAGCGTCGCGGACAGGTCGCCGGCCGCGACCGGCACGAAGCGCACCTCGAGGTGGCAGGTGGCTCCGATCGGCAGCGCGTCTGGGCAGTCGCCACGGGTGACAGAGAAGCTGGCTGCTCCGCCACCGGTGATGTCGAGGTTGCCCAGGTTGAGGTCGGCCGTGCCGCCGATGTTCGACACCGCGAGCTGCTGGGCCGGCGACGTGCGGCCGGTGTGCAGCTGGGCGAAGGACACCGAGGAACGGTCGACCGACAGGGCGGCCGTGCCCGTGGACGGGGTTCCGACGCCGCTCAACGGGACCGCCAGCGGCGAGTTGAGACCGGTGTGGTCCACCATCAGCGAGGCATTCTGCGGGCCCACGTCGACCGGCGAGAAGTTCACCGTCACCGAGCAGGTGTCGCCCGGGGCGAGTGCCGCCTGGCAGGTCGAGCCACTCGAGGTGAACGACCCCGCGGCGTCCCCGGTCACCGAGAAGCCGTTGACCGTGATCGGGTCGATGCCCTGGTTGGACAGGGTCACCACCCGCGAGGCGGGAGCGGAGCCGACCGGCAAAGCGTCCGGGAAGGTGGCGCTCGAGGGGTCGGCCACGAGCGGGCCGCCGAGCTTGCCCATGACGTTGAACTTGTCGGTGCGCACGACCAGGTTGGCCGGGGCGACCGCGCCGTCGTAGAGGGCGACGTAGTTCACCGCATTGCCGTCGCGGTGGTACGGCGCACCGACCACCGTGTGCAGCACGTTCGGGTCACCGAGGTAGCCGGCCGGCGCCTTGGGCAGCTGGCTGGGGTCCCAGCGCAGGAAGCCGCCGAGGACGTCGCTGCGCAGGGCCAGTGAGTAGTCGCACGGCACGCCGGGAGCGGGCGTGCAGCCGACGTCGGTCGTGTTCGCACCCGGCTTGAGACCGCCGAGCTCGTCCGTGGTGACCTTCCAGGTGCCGTACGGCGTGACGACCGTGTAGTCGTGGGCAGGGCACAGACCGCCACTCCCCTGCACGCGCAGGCGGCCGAAGGTCATCTGGTCACCCACGGCAGGATCGCCGTTCAGGAAGGCACCCTCGAGCGCGAAGCGGAAGCGCAGCTTGCCCGGAGCCGTGCCGTTGCAGCCCGGCGTCGACAGGACGTCGGCGTCCGCGTCGTACCAGAAGAACTCGTCCGGGAAGTTGTCCGGGAAGCTCAGCGTGCTGTTGGTGCCGTCGAAGGTGCCGCCCGGGAGCACGAGGCACTCGGGGTTGTTCGGGTCGAGGCACTGGTCCAGTCGGACGCCACCCTCGTCCTGGTACCAGTCGGGGAAGGTCAGCGTGTTGGTGGCCGACACCGCGGCGTGGCCACCGATGCCGGTGCCGCTCAGCGGCACCGACGTCACCGTCGGGGTCGCGTTGCTGGTGATGTTCAGCGTCGTGGAGCGGGCTCCGAGCACGCTCGGCGCGAGGGCGGCGTTGATCAGGCAGGTGCCGCCGTTCGGGGCGACCGGGTCCGTGCAGTGGTTGATCACGCTGAAGTCCGCTGCGTCACCACCTTGGAGGGACACATCGGAGATCGCCAGGGGTGCCGTGCCGTTGTTGGTGACGGTGACGTCCTGGTCGGCGCGTCCGAAGGTCTTGCGCACCTGGCCGAAGTCGATCGACGACGGTGACACCGCGATCGCGGGAGCCTCGGTCGGTGCCGTGGCGGTGCCGCTGAGCGGCACCTGGAGCGACGCACCGAACGAGTTGTGCGGGACCGTCAGCGTGGCCGAGCGTGGTCCCGAGCTGGCCGCGCCGGGCTGGAAGGTGACCGAGATCTGGCAGCTCGCGTCCTGCGCGGTGGCCTGGCCCGAGCAGCCGTTGCTCGCGATCGAGAACTCGGCAGCGTTCGGGCCGGTGATGGTGGCCGCCCCCGGCGTCACGCCGGTCGCGGCGAGAGCAGTCACGGTCACCGTCTTCGCGGCGCTGGTGGTGCCGGCCGCGACACCGCCGAAGTTCACCGGGCTGGGGGATGCCGACAGTGGGCCGGCCAGCTTGCCGGCAACAGTGAAGAGGTTGGTCGACAGGTTGATCGGGGTGTTGTTGTTGGCGCCCGGACCGGTGACCCGGAAGAGGTTGCCGTTCGTGCCGCCCACGATCGGGTGGAGCGTGGTGCCGTCACCGAGGTAGCCGCTGGGAGCAGCCGGAGCGACGGCCGGGTCCCAGCGCAGGAAGCTGGTGGCGTTGGGGCTCGCGAGGGCGAGCTTGAAGTCACAGACGTTGGGCGCGACGGGGGCGCAGCCGATGTCGGTCGTGCCCTGGTTGCGCGGGAGGGCGCCGTTGGTGTCGGTGGTGAAGCTGAAGCTCCCGTACGGCGCGGTGACCTGGTACGTCGACTTCGGGCAGAGGCCGCCGGTCAGGATCAGTCGCACGCGGCCGAAGACCATCTGGTCGCCGAACTTGGGCGCGCCGTTGACGAAGGCGCCCTCGAGATTGCTGATGATCGAGATCCGGCCGGCCTTCGCTCCCTTGCAGCCCGGGGTCGCCAGCCGGTCGGACTGGGCGTTGAGGTAGAAGAACTCCGAGGGGAAGTTGGTCGGGAACACGGTCGGCCTGGCGGGGTCGAAGCCCGCATCCGCGGCGACGATGCAGTTCGCGTCCGCCGGGTCGAGGCAGGGAGCCACCCGGGTACCGGTGTTGTCCTGGTACCAGAGCGGGAAGCCGTTCGCGGGGTCCGTGCCCGCCGAGACGGCGGGCTGAGCGGGCGCCGCGGAGCTGGCCGCCAGCGGCAGAGTCGCCAGGACCGCGCCCACCAGAAGCACCACCAGCGCGAGGACGACGGGTCGCCGGCGCGGTGAGCGCGACCCCGACCTCTCCGTACGACGTACCAGATCCGTGTTGTCTGCTCGCATGGCTCCCCCGTGGTTCCACCCCGTCCGGCGACGGAGGTGCGAGCCCAGTCGGCCAAGAGGCGCTTGCGCTTTCCTTGTGGTGGCCGTGAGTCCGGTGGTTGAGGAGCGAGCATCAGCGAGCGTCTCGAAACCACCCCGACGACGGCGCGGACCGTGGTCCGGTGGTTGAGGAGCGAGCATCAGCGAGCGTCTCGAAACCACCCCGACCACGGCGCGGACCGTGAGTCCGGTGGTTGAGGAGCGAGCATCAGCGAGCGTCTCGAAACCACCCCGACGACGGCGCGGACCGTCGGGTGGTTTCGAGACGGGCGCCGGTGCGCCCTCCTCAACCACCAGCAGCCCGCACGGTGAGAAGCCGCACACCGTGCCCCACGACGGCTGGGCCGTCGGTACTCTCCGAGCGCACCGCTCACCCGACCGTCAGGAGCAGACGTGCAGGAAATCCTCGACGCCATCGTGTCCGGAACCGCGACCGCGGAGGACTTCGCCGCCCTGGAGGTGCCCGAGGCCTACCGCGCCGCCACGGTCCACCGCGACGAGGTCGACATGTTCGAGGGGTTGGCGAGCCGGGACAAGGACCCGCGCCGGTCGATCCACGTCGAGGACGTGCCGCTCCCCGAGCTCGGCCCGGGCGAGGCATTGGTGGCGGTGATGGCGAGCGCCATCAACTACAACACGGTGTGGACCTCGATCTTCGAGCCGGTCGCGACCTTCGGCTTCCTGGAGCGCTACGGGCGGCTCAGCCCGCTCAGCAAGCGGCACGACCTGCCCTACCACGTGGTGGGCTCCGACCTGTCCGGCGTGGTGCTGGCGACCGGCGTCGGCGTCCACCTGTGGCACCCCGGCGACGAGGTCGTCGCCCACTGCCTGTCGGTCGAGCTGGAGAGCCCCGACGGCCACAACGACACGATGATGGATCCCGAGCAGCGGATCTGGGGCTTCGAGACCAACTTCGGCGGCTTGGCCGAGATCGCGCTGGTGAAGTCCAACCAGCTGATGCCCAAGCCCGCCCATCTCACCTGGGAGGAGGCGGCGTCGCCGGGCCTGGTGAACAGCACGGCGTACCGCCAGCTGGTGAGCCGCAACGGCGCCGGCATGAAGCAGGGCGACAACGTGCTGATCTGGGGCGCCAGCGGCGGTCTCGGCGGGTTCGCGACGCAGTATGCGCTCAACGGCGGCGCGGTGCCGGTCTGCGTGGTCTCCAGCGACGAGAAGGCCGACATCTGCCGGTCGATGGGCGCCGAGCTGATCATCAACCGGGCCGAGGCCGGCTACAAGTTCTGGAAGGACGAGCGGACCCAGGACCCCAAGGAGTGGCGGCGGTTCGGCTCCGACATCCGCGAGCTGACGGGCGGGGAGGACGTCGACATCGTCTTCGAGCACCCGGGCCGCGAGACCTTCGGCGCCAGCGTGTACGCCGCGCGCAAGGGCGGGACGATCGTCACCTGCGCCTCGACCTCCGGGTATCTGCACGAGTACGACAACCGCTACCTGTGGATGAACCTCAAGCGGATCATCGGCTCGCACTTCGCCAACTACCGCGAGTCGTGGGAGGCCAACCGGCTGATCGCCAAGGGGATGATCCACCCCACGCTGTCCAACACCTATCCTCTCGCCGAGGTCGGCCGGGCCGCCCTCGACGTGCACCACAACCTCCACCAGGGCAAGGTCGGGGTGCTCTGCCTGGCGCCCGAGGAGGGGCTGGGGGTGCGCGACGAGGAGATGCGGGCCCGTCACCTCGACGCGATCAACGCCTTCCGCGGGATCTAGGTGTAGTTCCGGTCACGCCGGGGCGAGCCGGGGTGGAAGCGCTCTGCCCCGTCCGACACACTGGGGATCACACCGACATATCTTCCGGGAGGACCCCCACACCATGAGCGACCAGGGCCTGTCCATCTTCGACGAGCCGGACGGCGAGGGCGCCGACGAGCAGCCGACGCAGGTGCTGGAGGCGCAGGGCAAGGACGAGCCCGCCACGGCGTCGCAGAAGAAGGAGAAGCCGGAGAAGCCCGAGGACACCGGCACCGCCAAGACTGACGCGGCCGGGCCGGTCGAGGAGCCCGCCGCGGCTGCCTCGAAGCCGGCGCAGCCGGTTCCGGCCCCCGCGCCCGGAGGACGCCCGCTCCCGCCGCCCCGCACCAACCAGCCGGCCGCGACCGCCCCGGCGCCCCAGAGCGCCGCGGTCGCTGCGCCGAACTTCGCGACCGTTCGTCGCGGCGGCTACGACAAGGCGGCCGTCGACGCCTTCCTGCGTCAGGTCGGCCAGGACCGGTCGGGAGTGAGCTCCGCGCTGGCGCGGTCCGAGCAGCGGGTGAGCGAGCTCGAGGCGGCGCTCGAGGCGGCCCGCCACGACCTCGCCGAGAACGCCAACCCGTCGTACGCCGGACTCGGTGGCCGCGCCAGCGCCATGCTTCGCCTCGCCGAGGAGGAGGCCGCCGAGATCCGCAGCGCCGGGCAGAACGACGCCGACGAGATCCGCGAGCAGGCCACCCGCGACGCCCTGGGCATCCGTGCCGAGGCGACCAAGGAGGCCGACGACATGCGGCTCGTGCAGCTCCAGGAGCTGGACGAGATGCGGGCCCGGATCACCGTCGACTCCGAGCAGGAGCGGGCGCTGGCCCAGAGCGAGGCCCAGGACATGCGGGCCGCGGCCAAGCGCGAGAGCGACCAGCTCCGGCTCGCGGCCGAGCAGGAGACCAAGGAGCTCAAGGTCACCGCGGTCCGCGAGGCCGAACAGGCCCGGGCCAGCGCCGACCGCGAGGTGCAGGAGGCCCGTCGTACCCTCGCGGTCGAGAAGGAGCGCCTGGCCCGCGAGGCCAGCGACCACCACGCCACGGCCACCGCCGAGACCAAGCGACTCGTGGAGGAGGCCGAGCAGCGGGCCGAGGCTGCCGAGGCGCGGGCCCGCGAGGCGACCAACCAGGCGAACACCCATCGGCAGCAGGCCCAGACCGAGGCCGACGCGCTGCTCGCGCGGGCCCGACGCGAGGCCGAGCAGATCGTCGCCTCGGCGCGTACCCAGGCCGACGCCCTCGCTGCTTCGGGCAACGCCGAGCAGGAGCGGCACCTCGCGGCCCTCAAGGCCGAGGTGGACCGGATGACCAAGCGGCGCGAGGCGATCTCCGCTCAGCTGGGCTCGCTACGGGAGCTGATGTCCGGGTTCGGAGAGGACGAGGCCTGACCGCTCGTCGGTGCTCTCGACGCTCGGCTCGCCGAGCTTGACCAGCACCACGCCGGCGAGCACGAACAGGCCGCCGACCAGCTGGACGGCGCGCGGCAGCTGAGCGAGCAGGAGCCAGGCGAACACGACGGCGAAGAGCACCTCGAGCAGCGCCGCGAACGACGCCATCCGGGCGCCGAGGCCCCGCGCAGCCAGGATCCCCGCGACGTACGCCACGGCCGCGGTGACCACGCCGAGGGCGAGCACCGGCAGCCACCACGGCACGCTCGTCCCGCGGTACGTCGCGTCCTCGCTGGAGGCGGTGAGGCTCACCAGGCCCAGCAGCCCGGCGACGGCGAGCCCGACCGCACCGACGACCAGACCGCCCGCGGCCAGGACGATCGGTGGGAGCACGTCGTCGGAGGAGGCCGAGACCACGAAGAAGAACGCGCAGCCGGCCATCGCGCCCAGCGCCCAGACCACGCCGAGACCGTCGACCGCACCGGCCGAGAAGACGTCGAGCACGAGCATCAGCCCTGCGCCCGCGACGAGCGCTCCGATCACGGTCAGTCGCGAGGGACGCTGGTGGTGGCGCACCCACAGCCAACCGATGACGGCGACCGGCGCGGTGTACTCGATCAGGAGGGCGACGGCGACCGGCAGCCGGTCGACCGCGCTGAAGTAGGCGAGCTGACAGCCCGCCACGGCGATCAGTCCGTAGGCCACCAGGAGACCGGCGTGGGTGCGCAGCAGGTGCCAGCGCCCGCGCAGCGCCACGACGGCCGGGCCGGTCAGGACGACGGCGCCGACCACGATCCGGCTCAGCACCAGGGCCGCCGGACTCCACCCAGCCTCCATCAACGAGGTCGCCAGCGCGCCCGAGAGCCCGAACGACGCTGCCGCCAAGGCGGCGAAGCCGAAGCCGGCCCGGGCGCGGCGTCGCGCCGCGATCCCGGTGGCGTCATGAGTCATCGTCGTCATGACACATGACACTACGGAACGTGCGTGTAATCTGTCAACGTGGTTTTCACACATGACACGGAGGCGTCGCTGCTGGCCGCGGTCGCCCTGGTCAACACCGGTGCCGCGCCCGACACCCTCACCAGCGCCGAGGAGCTGGATGCGTTCCTCGACGAGCACGAGTTCACGGGCACCCGCCTGGGGAGCGAGGCCGAGCTGACCAGCGTGCGGCAGCTACGTGGGCGACTGCGGACCATCCTCACCAGCGACCGGGACACCGCTGCCGGCCTGGTCAACGACCTGCTCACCGAGGAGGACGCGCTCCCCCAGCTGGTCCGACACTCCGGGCATGACTGGCACATCCATGCCGTGGCACCCGCGGCACCGCTGGCCACCCGCATCGCCGTCGAGACCGCGATGGCGATGATCGACGTGATCCGTGCGGACGAGATGTCACGCCTCGACGTCTGCGACGACCCGGACTGCGACGGGCTGGTGCTCGACCTCTCCCGCAACCGGTCGCGTCGGTTCTGCAGCACGGCCTGCACGAACCGGGCCGCCGTCGCGGCGTACCGCGCCCGGAAGCGCTGACGGAGCGGCTCAGGTGTCGAGGAACCGGCGCAGCACCTCGACGAACACCTCGGGCTGCTCGGAGTGCACCCAGTGGCCGGCATCCTTGACGGTCACAGACCGGTTGGTCGGGAACCAGCGGTCCATCGCCTCCGTGTACGCCGGGGTCACGTAGTCGGAGCGGGCTCCCGCCACCCAGAGCACCGGACCCGAGTACGGCGGGGTCCCGGCCAGGCGGTCCTCCGGCCAGCCGCCGATCACCGGGAGCGCGGAGCCAAGCACTTCGAGGTTGACCTGCCAGCGCCAGCCGTCGCCTTCCCGGCGGAGGTTCTGGAGCAGGAAGCCACGCACCGTGGGGTCGGGCACCGCCTCAGCCAGGGCCGCATCCGCGTCGTCGCGTCGCGACAGTGAGCCCAGGTCCAGCCCACGCATCGCGGCGATGAACCCCTCGAACTGCGAGAGCCGGTCGTACGGGACCGGCGACACGTCGACCACACAGAGGCGCTCCACGAGCTCGGGGTGCCGGAGCGCCAGCACCATCGCGACCTTGCCGCCGAGCGAGTGGCCGACCAGGGCGACCGGGTCGTCGGCGCTCAGGAGCCCGGCGACCTGGTCGGCGATGGTCAGGTAGTCGAACCCCTCCCCCCAGCTCGAGCGACCGTGGTGCGGAAGGTCGACCAGGAGCACCCGGTGCCGGTCCTCCCGGGCCGGGTCGGCCAGGGCCTTGCCGATCTGGGTCCAGTTCCGACCCTGGCCGAACAGGCCGTGGGCGAACACCACGAGTGATCCGCGGTCACCGAGCGACGTCGTGTGCAGGGTCGAGCGACCCTCGTCGGTCGAGCGACCCTCGTCGGTCGAGCGCCCCTCGTCGGTCGAGCGCCCCTCGTCGGTCGAGCGCCCCTCGTCGGTCGAGCGCCCCTCGTCGGTCGAGCTTGTCGAGACCACGGCCCCAGGCTAGTAAGGGCCGAGCGACCCTCAGCAGAGGCCCGGCTTCAGCAGCGCCGCCTCGCTGTCCCCGTCCTTTTCTGTGGGGTGCCGCAGCCGGTCGGCGATGGACCAGAACACCGAGGAGTAGTCCCCCTGGTGGGCGATGGCCACGAGTAGGGGCCACTGCCGGCTGCCGTCGAACGCGGCGAGCGCCGCCTGCTGCTGGCTGGGCGAGCCGCCGTCGTACACGTCGAGCCAGGCGCAGCCGACCGCGCCGGCCACCTGCGCGGACGCCTGGTAGGCGTCGTTGAAGCCGGCCAGCCGGACGTCGGCGGCCGTGAAGCCCGGCGGTACGTCGACGCCGCGCAGCAGCCGCGCGATCGCGCGGTCGCGGTTCTCCGGCGTGACGGCCTGGTCGGGCAACGCCTGGGCGAAGCCGGCCTCGTCGGTGAGGACGAGCCGGTCGAGCAGCACCCGGAAGTCCGCCTTGCTCATCCCGGTGCCGCGGATCTCGACGAAGTGACCGCCCTGCGCAGTGCGGATCACCGTGTGGTCGTCGGCGGTGTAGGTCCACATCGTGCCGGGCAGGCCCAGTACCTGCACCGGCTGGCGGTCGTCGAGCTCGTTCCGGTCGGCGTAGTAGCTGTCGTACTGCGAGGCGGCGTACTGGTCCACCTCGAGCTCCTGCGAGCCGTGGGTGAAGCTCATCTCGCGGACGCCGTAGCTGTCGGAGACGTTGCCGATCTTCCAGCCCGCGACCGGAAGGGTGACGAAGGTGCCTCCGCCGTCGTCCGCGGCGAACAGGGAGCCGGGCGCGGAGAACGGGGTCGGCGGGCGGAGCGCGGGCACCGCGGCGACGGTCAGACCCAGGACGGCCACGGCCCCGACGACACCGCGGGCCGAACGACGCACCCGGCGCTGACGGCGTCCCGCACGATGGATCCGGTGCAGGTCGGGAGTGGCCGGCAAGCCGGTGTCGAGCGCGTCGAGCTCCTGCTGGAGGGTGGAGAGATCATTCATCGGACGGCCCCTTTCGGTGAGTCCTCGGCGAGGCGGAGCTTCCCCATCGCTCGGGAGCAGGTGCTCTTGACGGTGCCGGTGGAGCAGCCCAGGAGCTTGGCCACTTCCAGCTCGGGCAGGTCGAGGTAGTACCTCATCACCACCATCGACCGTTCGCGGGGAGACAGGGTGGCGAGCCGGGTCCTGAGGTCCACCCGGGCGTCCGCGTCGTCACTGCGGTCGGTCGCCGCACCGTCCGGTACCTCGTCGACGGGGTCGACCTGGATCCGCTGCCGGCGCCGCCAGGTGTCGATGTAGGCGTTGACCAGGGCCCGACGCACGTAGGCGACCGGGTCGTCGCGGCGCACCCGGGGCCAGCGCGCATAGGCCCGCACGAGCACGCCTTGGAGCAGGTCCTCGGCATCGGCCGGCTGCCCGGTCAGCGCGAAGGCTGCCTGCCGCAGACGCGGCCAGGCCGAGGTCACGAACTGGTCGAACTCCTCGTCGTACGCCTTCATCTGCTCATCCCCCGGGGGAGTGGGTCGGAGTGAGTACCGGACGGCCCTCATCTCCTACGACGAACGAGTGCGGCGTCAGGTTGAGTGGCCGCACCACCGGCGTACGCCGTGAGGGGTCAGGTCGACGTCGCGTCGTACGACGGCGATCATGCTGCCCCAACCGCGGCAGGTCCGGCCGAACGCCCGGTCGCCGTACTCCACCGCCAGCACCTGGCGTCCGTAGTGGGCGACGTAGCTCCCGCACTCGCGGTACTGCCCGCACTGCTCGGCGATCGCGAAGTCGAAACCAACGACGGTGCCGTCCCACTCCGCCCAGTTCTTCTGGGCGACGGCGAGGCCATGGCCGTGCGCGTTCTCCACGAGCAGGGCGGCGTACGCCTTCGCGTCGTCCCGGGTGACCAGCCCGTGGCTACGACTGAAGGAGTCGAGGTTGTCGTACTCCACGGCCTGGAAGCCGTCGTCGGCGCAGCCCGTGGTCCAGCGGTCCATGATCCTCGACAGCGCCGCGCGCTTGGCCGCGGTGCGGAGGTCGAGCAGCCACTCGCCCCAGACCGAGTCGACCACCGGTCGGCCGTCACGCTTCAGCACCAGCGACCAGTGCCGGTGCCAGAAGTGCTTCTCGTCCGCCTGCGTCTGGAAGCCGTTGACGTAGCAGACGTTGTACCTCCCGCTGACCGGCTGCGCCCGCCGGTCGCGTTCGACGATCCCGACGTGAGCCGGCACCGACCGGTCGCCGCCGAGCTGGTAGTCCCAGTCGGTGCCGGTCGGCGGGAGCGTGACCGTCGCGGCGTACGACGGTCCGGCGGCGACCGCGAGCAGCAGCGCCAGCAGCACCACGCGGGCGAGGCGGGTCATCTCAGAAGTCGAAGCCGTCGAAGACGTCGCCGATCCCGCTGCCGATGTCACCGATGCCGTCGCCGATCCCACCTGCGAGGTCGCCCATGCCGTCGCCCAGGCCGGCCCCCAGCGCGCCCAGCCCATCGCCCATGCCCTCGAACATGAAGCCCATGAAGATCCAGTCCATCGGCCCGAAGCCGCCGAAGTAGCCGGCGGCGTAGGGGCGGTAGGCACGACCGCCCTCCCAGTACGGCACCCGCCTGGTGCCGACCATGACCTGGCGTACGTCGGGCTCGGCACCCGCCCGGACCCGCTCGGCATCCAGTGCGCAGGCCGGCACCTGACGCTCCGCGCCGCCCATCGGCGCGTAGGTGACGTCGGCCACCGACAGACCGTGCCGTGGGTCGAAGAAGCAGGGCGGCCGCCGTTGCGGCAGCGGGTCGCCGGCCACCCGGGCCCGCACGCAGGCGATGGCGTAGCGGCCGTCGTCGAGGATCTTGGTGACGTCCTGCACCTGCTCGGGACGCGCGATCGCGTCGGCCGCGGTCTTGGCTGCCTCGTAGCTGTCGAGGGCGCGCTGGTAGTCGGAGTTCGCCCCGACGTCGAGGGGCTTCCCCGCCAGCTCGAGGTCGAGGTCCTGGAGCTCGACGCCGAGCGCGGTGACGTCCTCGAAGGCCAGCTTCTTGACCGGCTCGAGCTCGGCCGCGGCCCGTTGCGCCTTCAGCGCCTTGTTGCGTCGGCCGATGACCACGAACAGCACCGCGACGACCGCTACGACCGCGACCACGACCCATTCCATGCAGGGAGCCTACGTGGTGGGGTCAGGTGCGCCCGACCGCACGCAGCGCCCGCGCGCCCATCTCCGCGAGAGCGTCGCGGAGCTCGGCCGGCTCCTGCACCTCGAACTCCCAGCCGAGCATGCTGAGGTGGAAGGCCAGTCCGTAGAGGGTCTCGGAGCCCGCCTCGAGCAGGGTGGTCGACTCGTCGACGGCGGTCAGTACGACGGTCCGCACGCTGGTCCGCTCAGCGATCTCGGCCAGCGGCGCGTGCACCAGGATCCGGGCCTGGAAACGGTACGCCGCGCTGGCCACGCCCCGCTGGACGAACGCGGCCGGGTCCTCGTGCTCCCGCTCCCGGAACCGCCAGGTGGTCGGCTCGACCTTCGCCAGCCGGTCGAGCCGGAAGGTGCGCCAGTCCTCGCGGTCCACGTCGTACGCCATCAGGTACCAGCGGCGACCGGTGGCCACCAGCCCGACCGGCTCCACGGTGCGCGAGCTCGGCGTCCCGTCGCGGGCCTCGTAGTCGAACCGCACCCGGACCAGGTCGCGGCAGGCTCGCGCGAGCCGCAGCAGCGCCTCGCCGTCGACCGGGCTCTGGCCCTGGTCGAGCGTCTGCGTCGCCTCGTGGATGGCGCGCACCTCGCTGCGCAGCCGAGGCGGCATCACCTGGTCGAGCTTGGCCAGGGTCCGCAGCGCGGCCTCACTGGCACCGGACACGGTGCCGCCGGCGGCCATCCGCAGCGAGACCGCGACGGCGACCGCCTCCGCGTCGTCGAGGAGCAGCGGAGGCAGCCCGCGCCCGCGTCCGAGCTGATAGCCCCCGCCGACGCCCTGGGTGGCCTGCACCGGGTAGCCGAGACCCCGCAGCCGCTCCACATCGCGCCGCACGCTGCGAGTGGTGACGCCGAGGCGCTCGGCGAGCTCGGGCCCGGTCCAGACCGGCCGCTGCTGGAGCAGCCCCAGCAGGTGGAGCAGGCGCTCGGTGGTCCCCTCATGACCCGCCATGCGCCTCAGTCTGCCACCGATAGCGGACAGGTCCTGTCCGGTTTCTGCTCGACACTGGGTGCACCGACCGAAAGGATCCTGTCATGGCCCTCCACGTGCCACCCGTCACCGACGAGACCGACGCGATCGCCGCCTTCCTGGCCCAGCAGCAGGACGCCTTCCGGGCGCTGCTGTTCGGCCTCACCCCGGCCCAGGCGGCTGCCGCACCCAGCGCCTCGTCGCTCAGCATCGGCGGGCTCGTGCGACACGCGACCCTCGTCCAACGCAGTTGGCTCGACAGCGCCGAAGCCGCTCCCGGCGTTCCCGAGCCACGCGACGACGGCGTGAACGCCTACCTCGACGGCTTCCGGTTCGACGAGGACGGGTCCCTGACCGACCTTCTGGCCGACTTCGACGCGGCGAGCGCCGCCGTGCTCGACGCCGTACGCCGTCTCGACCTCGACACCCCGGTCCCAGTGCCGGACGCTCCGTGGTTCCCGAAGGACGTCGAGGCGTGGTCGGTGCGCTGGGTCTGGTGGCACCTGATGGAGGAGCTCGCCCGGCACGCCGGTCACGGCGACCTCGTCCGCGAGACGCTCGACGGCGCGACGATGTACGCACTCGTGGCGGCCCGCGACGGCCTGCCCGACCTGCCCTTCCTCAAGGCGTGGAAGCCGGGCGAGGAGGTCGTGTCGTGACCGAGCTCGACTGGACCACACACCTCCACGAGCAGCTCGACTGGCACTGGCAGCACGGGCTGCGGCCGCGGCTGGAGGGGCTCACCGACGACGAGTACTTCTGGGAGCCGGTCCCGGGTTGTTGGAGCCTCCGCGCTCGCGCGGACGCGACCACCAGCGACGCCGCCGGCGGGGGCGAGCTGGTCCTGGACTACGAATGGCCCGATCCGACGCCGGCACCCGTGACCACCATTGCGTGGCGCCTGGCCCACGTGACCCGCAGCTGTCTGGCTCAGCGCACCGCGAGTCACTTCGGCGGCCAACCGGCGGAACCCGAGACGTGGGTGTTCGCCACCACCGCCGACGAGGCCCTCACGCAGCTCGACTCGGCGTACGACGCGTGGGCGGCCGGGGTGAAGTCGCTCGACGAGGAGGGGCTGGCGCGCCCCTGCGGCCCCGCCGAGGGTCCGTTCGCGGAGTACCCGCTGGCCGATCTCGTCCTCCACATCAACCGCGAGATGATCCACCACGGAGCTGAGATCTGCCTGCTCCGTGACCTCTACGTACGCCGCGAGGAGCTGTCATGAGCCGCACCGTCCAGGTCACCTTCGACTGCGCCGACCCCAACGCCCTCGCCGGCTTCTGGAACGAGGCGCTCGGCTACCAGTACGACGCGCCGCCTCCCGGCTTCGCGACCTGGGAGGAGGCGCTCGACCACTTCGGCGTCCCCCAGGAGGACCGCAACAACGCCTCGGCCTCCGTCGACCCCGACGAGCGCGGCCCGCGACTCTTCTTCCAGAAGGTGCCCGAGGGCAAGACGGCCAAGAACCGCCTGCATCTCGACGTCCGCGTGGCGCCGGGACTCCAGGGCGACGAGCGGATGGCGGCGCTGGAGGCCGAGTGCGAGCGCCTGGTGGCGCTGGGCGCGACCCGTCTCCAGCGTTACGAGCCCGAGCCGCCGATGGATGCCGGCCACATCGTGATGGCCGATCCGGGCGGCAACGAGTTCTGCTTGGACTGAGCCTTCAGTCGACAGAGCTGCCCAGCTCCTGCTGGCGCCGCAGGTAGCGCTCGATCCGAGGGTCCGGCACCAGCCACATCAGGGCGACCACCACGAACGGCACCAGACCCAGCCAAGGCTCCACGAACGCCAGGGCGATGCCGAGCACGTACAGCACCGGCGAGGCCTTGCCCTTGAGGTCGCTACCGAACACCTCGAGCATCCGCTCGCGGCTCTCCGGCATCCGCATCATCCGCCGCTGCAAGATGGTGAACGCGATGGCCGCCAGGAGCAGGTTCACGCCGTAGACCACCACGGACGCCTTCCCGAAGTGCTCATCCATCCACGCGGTCGTGAACGGGTAGAGCGAGAGCCAGAAGAGCAGGTGCAGGTTGGCCCAGAGCACCGAACCATCGATCGTCTTGCAGATCTGGAACAGGTGGTGGTGGTTGTTCCAGTAGATGCCGATGTAGACGAAGCTCAGCAAATAGGTGAGCAGACTCGTCGCGGATGCGTGCAGATCGGAGAACTCGGGCCCGTCGGGTGGCCTCAGCTCCAGCACCATCACCGTGATGATGATGGCGAGCACGCCGTCACTGAACGCTTCGAGGCGGCCCGTCGACATGCGGCGACACTAGTCGAGCACGACGAAGGAGTGCTCGGCGTGTGGAGCCGGGTCGAGCGAGCCCCGCGACCGAGCCTGCGAGGTCGCGACGGGCCGGTCGAGACCAGGACCCTAGGCGGAGTAGTCGCGGAAGCCCCGCTGCGTCTTGCGCCCGAGGTACCCCGCTGTGACCAGGTGCTCGAGCAGCGGCGCTGGCGCGAAGCCGGGCTCGCGGAACTCCAGGTACAGCTCGCGCTGGATCGCCAGCGACACGTCGTTGCCGACGACGTCGAGCAGCTCGAAAGGCCCCATCGGCAGGGCGCAGCCCTGCTTCATCGCGATGTCGATGTCGTCGGCGGTCGCGTAGTGCGCCTCCAGCATCTTCACCGCGTCGTTGAGGTAGGGGAACAGCAACGCGTTGACGATGAAGCCTGCCCGGTCGCCGCACGAGACGGCCACCTTGCCGACCTTCTCGCACAAGGCGAGCACGGTGTCGCGGACGTCGTCGCCGGTGCTGACGGTGGAGACCACCTCGACCAGCTTCATGACCGGCGCGGGGTTGAAGAAGTGCATGCCGACGACGTCCTGCGGCCGCTTCGTCGCGGTCGCACACGAGATGATCGGCAGGCTGCTCGTGGTCGTGGCCAGGATCGCCCCGGGCTTGCAGATCTCGTCGAGGTTCTCGAAGAGCGTGGTCTTGACGGCGAGGTCCTCCGCGATCGCCTCGACCACCAGGTCGGCGTCGGCGAGGTCGTCGAGGCTGGTGGTGCCCGTCAGCCGGCCGAGCACCTCGGGCTTCACCGACTCCTCGAGCTTGCCGCGCTGGATCGCCTTGTCCAGCGAGCGCTCGATCGTGGCCCGGACTCCGTCGACCCTCGCCGGCGCCCGCCCGACGTACGTCACGTCGTACCCCGCCTTGGCGAAGACCTCGACGATGCCGGTGGCCATGGTGCCGGTGCCGACCACGCCGATCCGGGTGATCGGTCGCTCCAGCCGCGGCTTGTCATCCGCGCTCGGGGTCTGGGCGTCGGCGACCACGACCGGACTGTCGGGTCCCTCGTAGGTGTAGAAGCCGCGGCCGGTCTTGCGACCGAGGAAGCCGGCGGTGACCAGCTGCTTGAGCAGCGGCGTCGGCGCGTGCAGCCGGTCCCGGCCCTGCTTGTACATCGTGTCGAGGATCTCGTACGCCGTGTCGAGGCCGATCAGGTCGAGCAGCGCGAGCGGGCCCATCGGGTAGCCGCAGCCGAAGCGCATCGCGGCGTCGATGTCCTCACGCGACGCGAAGCGCGCCTCGTACATCGAGGCGGCGTGGTTGAGGTAGCCGAACAGCAGCGTGTTGGCGATGAAGCCGGCGCGGTCGCCGCAGATGACGGGGTTCTTGCCCAGCCGGCCGACCAGCGCCTTCACGTCGTCGAGGACGTCGGGCTCGGTGACCACGGTGCGGATGATCTCCACGAAGCTCTGCACCGGCGCGGGGTTGAAGAAGTGGACGCCGATCACCCGACCGGGGTGCGCGTTGGCGGTCGAGATCTCGGTGACGCTGAGGCTCGAGGTGTTGGTGGCCAGGATCGCCTCGGGCTTCACGATCGCCTCGAGGTCGCGGAAGATCGTCTTCTTGACCTCGATCGACTCGACCACGGCCTCGACCACGAAGTCGGCGTCGGCGAGGTCCTTCATGCTCGTGGTGAACGTGACTCGCCCCACGAGAGCCTGCTGCTCGTCCTCGCTGAGCTTGCCGCGGGAGACCGCTCGCGCAGTGGAGTTCTCGAGGTGCTGCCGACCGCGGTCGAGGCTCTCGTCGTTCACCTCGACGCCGACCACCGCGAAGCCGTTGCGGGCGAACACCTCGGCGATCCCGGCGCCCATCGTGCCGAGGCCGACCACGCCGATCGTGGTGAACTCACGGGACGACATGCTGGCTTCGGGCGCTGCGGTGCTCATGGGGCGCATCCTCCCACGGGCGCCTGCTGACGACGCGGCGAGACTTCTCACACCGCGCGCGTGCGTGGGCTCAGGCCAGGCCAGCCACCTCGTCGGCGCAGCCCCACGAGAGCGTCACGCCCGCACCGCCGTGGCCGTAGCAGTGGATCACGTCCCCGACGCGCTCGAGGCGAATCTCCGGACGGGACGGGCGTAGCCCCACCTTGTGCTGCAGTACACGCGCCCCGGCCAGAGCGGGCACCAGCGCGGTCGCGCGGCGCAGGATGTCGGCTGCCGTCCCCGGCTCGCGGGTCCGGTCCCACTCCCCCACGGCCTTGGTGCCCCCGAGCACGATGTCGCGGCTGCGTGGGATGACGTACGTCGGGCCGTCCTCGTCGAGCCACCACTCCGCCAGGCCGACCTGCTCGACGACGACCACCTGGCCGCGCACGGGTGTCAGCGAACGGTCACCCGCCAGGGCTCGCGAGCCGAGCCCGGAGCAGTTCACGACGAGCGGACCTGCAGGCAGGTGGGCCAACGCCATCCGGGTCACCGTCCCGCCGGCCTCCTCGACGCGGGCGCGGAGCCAGGCCAGGTACACCGGCATCTCCACCACCGGCGCCACGAACGACCAGCCGTCGGCGTACGGCGCGGGCGGCCGCACGCGAGCCAGCGAGGGCACCGCGTCGGCCCACCAGGGGTCCGGCGTCGGCTCACGCAGTACCTCGGTGCCGTGCCGCAGCACCACGCCGGTGGCCTCGTCGCCCGCCAGCCGCGCCAGCTCGGCGTACGTCGTACGGCCCCAGGCGGTGACCTTGTCCTGGGGTAGCGCGAGATGCGGGTACCAGACCGCCGCTGCCACGCTCGACGTCGTCTCCAGCGGGAGGTCGCGGGCCAGGACGTCGACCCGGTGGCCGGCCCCGAGCAGCCGGAGGGCGCAGCTGAGGCCGACGACCCCCGCCCCGACCACGACCACCCGGTCCGCCATGCGGCCGAGTCTGCCGCACCCGGTAGATTCCCCGCCCGTGAGGATCGTGGTCGCGCGCTGTCAGGTCGACTACGCCGGACGGCTGACCGCACACCTGCCGATGGCGACCCGGGTGCTGATGATCAAGGCCGACGGGTCGGTGCTCGTGCACTCCGACGGCGGCTCGTACAAGCCGCTGAACTGGATGTCGCCACCGTGCACCCTGCGCGAGGGTACGACGGACGAGGGCGCGGCGCTGTGGACGGTGACCAGCAAGACCGACGACACGCTCCAGATCCTGATCGAGGAGGTCCTCAGCGACACCGCGCACGACCTCGGCGTCGACCCCGGTCTCCAGAAGGACGGCGTCGAGAAGCATCTCCAGGAGCTCCTCGCCGAACACCCGTCCCACCTGGGGGACGGCCTGACGCTGGTGCGACGTGAGTTCCCGACGGCCATCGGCCCGGTGGACCTGATGTGCCGCGACGCGGGCGGTGCCTCGGTCGCCGTCGAGATCAAGCGGCGTGGCGAGATCGACGGGGTCGAGCAGCTGACCCGCTACCTCGACCTCCTCAACCGCGACCCCCTGCTGGCCCCGGTCCGCGGCATCTTCGCCGCCCAGGAGATCAAGCCCCAGGCGCGCGTCCTCGCGGAGGACCGGGGCATCGCCTGCGCGGTCGTGGACTACGACGCGTTGCGCGGGCTCGACGATCCGTCCCTGCGCCTTTTCTGACTGTCCACAGGTGGCGGGCGCAGACCTGGCACACCCTCGGTGCACGACGTACCGTGACCGTCATGACGGGCGACCAGAGCATGAACCGCCGCGTGAGTCGACTCGAGAACGACACCGCGTCGATCTACGAGCTCATCACCGAGATCAAGACCACCCAAGACGAGCACACTCAGCGCTTCGACGCGATGGACACGCGGTTCGACGCGATGGACACGCGGTTCGACGCGATGGACACAGCGCGTTCGACGCGATCGAGACGACCCTGACCGAGGTCGTCCGCCGACTGCCCGAGCCGTCCTGACCCTCAGGCTCCGTGCCCGTTGGAGCGCAGCAGCGGCTCGGACACCGGCTCCCGCCCCCGCTCCGGCTCCGGCTCTGGCTCGGCAGCATCCGTCGTCGGCAGGGTCACCCGACCACTCGCGGCGGCCTCGAAGAAGCGCAGCATCTCGACCGGGAACGGCAGCACCAGGGTGGAGTTCTTCTCCGCCGCCACCTCGACCATCGTCTGCAGCAGCCGGAGCTGGAGCGCTCCTGGGGTGGCACTCATGGCCTCGGCGGCCTGCGAGAGCTTCGCCGACGCCTGGAGCTCGCCGTCGGCGGTGATGATCCGTGACCGCCGCTCGCGCTCGGCCTCGGCCTGCCTCGACATCGAGCGCTTCATCGACTCGGGAAGCGCGACGTCCTTGATCTCCACCCGGTCGATCTCCACCCCCCAGCCGGCGGCCGGGCTGTCCATCATCACCTCGAGACCCTCGTTGAGCCGCTCGCGGTTGGAGAGCAGGTCGTCCATGTCGCTCTTGCCGATGATCGACCGCAGGGAGGTCTGCGCCACCTGCAGGATCGCGAACTTGTAGTCCTCGACGATCACTGCGGCCCGCCACGGGTCGAAGACCCGGAAGTAGACGACGGCATCGACCCGCACGGTCACGTTGTCGCGGGTGATCCCGTCCTGGGCGGGCACCGGCATGGTGATCACCTGGACGTTGACCTTGGTCATCCGGTCGACGATCGGGATCAGCATCGTCAGGCCGGGCTTGCGCACCTCAGCCTGCGCCCGGCCCAGCCGGAACACGACGCCCCGCTCGATCTGGCGCACCACCCGGGCAGTGACGAACCACGAGGCCGCCAGCCCGATCAGTACGACGGCGATGATGAGAGCCAGGATCTCCATGCGACCTCCCGATGCGAGAATCACTGCTCTCGAGAGTACGCCGCCCCGGCCACCGCCCCCACCGGCTCGACCTCGACCTCGACCTCGACGCGGATCCGGCCCGGGAGCAGGACGGCCGCGGCGACGGCGCCGGCCAGGCAGAGCAGGCCGACCATGATGCAGGCCGTGCTCATCCCGGCCAGGAACGAGTCGTGGAACGCCGTCACCAGGCGGGGGTCCTGCACGGTGGCAGCCTGCGCGACGCCGACGGAGTCCTGCGCCCGGCCGAGCAGGTTGCCGGGCAGCCCGGCGTACCTGCCCGAGGCCAGGTGGGCACCGAACACCGAGGAGAAGACCGACCCGACGACCGCCACCCCGAGGGTCCCGCCGAGCTCGCGGGTAGCGTCGTTCACCGCGCTGCCCACGCCGGCCCGCGCCGGCGGCAGCACCAGCAGGATCGACTCGGTGGCCGGCGTCGAGATCAGGCCCATGCCGAGCCCCATCAGCACCATCTGCGGGACGATCTCGCGGGCGTACGACGTGTCGACCGCCGCGGTGGAGATCCACAGGAAGGACGCAGCGAAGAGCAGCATCCCGACGGTCACCACGATCTTGGTGCCGATCCGAGGTGCAAGGGCCGCGCCGACGACCGAGGCGACCGCGATGCTCAGCGCGACGGGCAGGATCCGCGCGCCGGTCGACAGGGTGCCGTAGCCGCGCACGAACTGGAAGTACTGGGTGACCAGGAAGATGAAGCCGAACAGCGCGAAGAAGGTGATCGTCACCGCGCCGCTCGCGGCGCTGAACCGGCGGTCCTTGAAGAGGGTCACGTCCAGCATCGGGTGCGAGGTGTGTCGCTCCCAGAGCACGAAGGCGGTGAGCAGGGCGGCCGAGGCGACGAAGCCGCCGAGGGTGGCCGCCGACGTCCAGCCGTGAGCGGGCGCCTCGATGATCGTGTAGGTGAGCGAGACCAGCATCGCGACCGACAGGACCAGGCCGGGCCGGTCCAGGCCGGGCACCGACGCATCCCGCGACTCCGGCACGAAGAGGAAGGCAGCGACCGCGGTCACCAGCGCCAGCGGCACCAGCGCCCAGAACACGCTGCCCCAGTAGAAGTGCTCGAGCAGCAGGCCGCCGGTGATCGGGCCGGTCGCGACCCCGAGACCGACCACCGCACCCCAGATGCCCAGCGCCGCGGCGCGCTCGCGCCGCTCTCGGAAGGTGTTGCTGATGATCGACAGCGTGGTCGGGAAGATGAGGGCCGCGCAGGTGCCCATCGCGAACCGGGCCACCACCAGGGCGTCGGCCGAGGTGACCAGCGCCCCCGCGGCGCTGGCGATCGCGAAGCCGACCAGACCGACGATCAGGGCCGGCCGGCGGCCGAACCGGTCCGAGACCGATCCCGCGGCCAGCACCAGCCCGGCGAAGGCCAGGTTGTAGCCGTCGACGACCCACTGGAGCTGGCGGGTGCCCGCCGAGAGCTCTCGCGACATCGACGGCAGTGCGACGTTGACGATGGTGGTGTCGAGGTTGATGGCGAGCACGGCCGCGCAGACCGTGGCCAGGATCGCCCCCTTGTGGTTCCGCATGGTGACCTCCCCAGGTTCCGTCGTCCTATGTGGACGCTGTCCACATCAAGGTAGCCCGGTGATGTACCCAGTGTCAACATCGCCTAGGATCGGGGCGTGAGCACCCGCGCGCAGCCCTACCACCACGGCAACCTCCGACCGGTCCTGGTCGACACCGCGGTCGAGCTGGCACGCAGCACCGGCCCCGATGGGGTGGTCCTGCGCGAGGTCGCCCGCCGCGCCGGCGTCTCGCACAACGCGGCGTACCGCCACTTCGCCGACCGGGCCGCCCTGCTCGCCGAGGTCTCCGACCGGGCGATGGGTGAGCTCGAGCAGGCGATGCGGACCCGGATCGACGCGGTCACCCTGCCCGACCCGACGGCGCGCGCGACCGAGCGGCTGCGCGAGACCGGCCGGGCCTACGTCGACTTCGCGCTCCGCGAGCCGGGCCTCTTCGCCGTCGCGTTCGGCACCGCCGGCGGCGCCGAGGTCCATGGCGAGGGCGACCCGATGGTCGGCCCGTACGCCGTGCTCAACGGCGTCCTCGACGAGCTGGTCGAGTGCGGAGCGGTCACCCCTGCGCGCCGGCTGGGCGCCGACGTCGCCTGCTGGGCGACGGTGCACGGCTTCGCGTCCCTCCACGTGGACGGGCCGCTCCACGAGGTCCCCGCGGAGATCCGCGACGTGCTGCTCGAGACGGTGCTCGACGTCGTCCACCGCGGCATCGTCGGATGACTCAGAGCGCGGCCGCCACCGCCGCCCACCCCTGCGGCACCGCGCCGAGCCCCGTGCCGTCCTCCGGGTTCCAGTACTCCGCGAAGCCGGACGTGAGCGCGCCCGCACACGACAGCTCGCGGATCGCGCCGTACGTCGTCTGGTCGTCCCAGCGGTCCGCCGCGAGCGCCATCAGGTAGTTCAGCTGGGGCCACGCGGCGCCGCGCCAGTACTCATCGGGCTGGTAGGCGGGGTGGCCGCGAGGCAGGTAGGACAGCCCGTACGGCGCGCCGTACCGCTCCGGGTCGGTCAGCTGGCCGAGCACCCGCTCGAGCCTTCGCCCGGTCCGCGGTGACCAGGGCGCCGAGCGCCCCGTCGAGCGTGGGGACGCGGCATCGGGGCCCTCCCCCGATCACGGGCCGGTCGACCCAGAGCCCCTCGCGCTCGTCCCAGAGCAGGTCGTCAGCCAGCGCGGCGAGGTCCTCCCCACGCCGTCGCCACCGGTCGTCGCCGGTCAGGGCGGCACACTCCAGCGCGGCATGGGCGCAGAGCGCGTTGAACGACGCAGGTGCGCTGGCGAACGACCGCGACCAGACCGCCGCACCCTGCCGGTCGAAGTAGGTCTCGTCGACGAGTCCGCGGTCGAAGGCGCTGTACGCCGCGTGGTCGTAGGCCGACAACGGCACCCAGTCGTCCCACCGCGGCGAGTCGTCCGTCCCGGTCTCCCAGGGATGGACGACGTACATCAGCCCCTCCGGGGTCCGGCGATGCCGCCAGAGCCACTCGAGGCCGGAGGCGACCCTGCCGACGAGCGCCACGTCGAGCACGGTGCCGTGGTCCCTCAGCACCCGGGCTGCATGCGCATAGACCGGCGGCTGTGTGAACGACGACCGGTCCGGTAGCGGGCCACGGTTGTCGCTCGACCCGAGGTAGCGCATGTGCGGGACGAACCCACCCTCGAGCTGGCCCTCCAGGGCGCTCGACAGCTCTCGCTCCCCGCGTGGGTCCCCCAGCGCCGACCAGGCGATCGCGTGGAAGCACGAGTCCCACAGCCACTGATGCGGATAGACCTCCGGGTTCGGCGGGCAGAAGCCGTCCGCCTCCCGCCAGCTCGCGTCCAGCACGTGCAGGGCCCCCACGCGGACCCGCGACGCCAGGTCCTCGGAGGTCACGTCCGGCCGACCCGCCACCCGTCGGCGTCGCGTTCCAGCACGTACGTCGAGCAGTTCGGCACGTCGTAGGCGTCCTTCGGTGCGGTGGGCGAGCCGGCGGCCAGCCTGCCCGATCAGGGCCAGGATCACGCCGCCGTGGCTGACCGTCAGCACGGTCTCGCCGCGGAACTGGTCGGCCACGCCGTCGAGCACCTCGAGCACGCGCGCGACGATCTGCTCCCCCGTCTCGCCGCCGGGCACGCCCGGTGAGAGATCCCCGGCCAGCCACGCCGCCACCATCGGGTCGAAGACGACCGGGTCCCAGGCCCGGCCGAGGAAGTCGCCCACGGCGAACTCCTGGAGCCCCTGCCGCACCTTCACCGGCAGACCCAGCACGCCGGCCGCGATCTCCGCGGTCTGGACGGCGCGCGCCAGATCGCTGCACACGATGCCGGCCACCCGCTCGCCACGCAGGCGGTCGCCCAGCCCGCGCGCCTGCTCCCGGCCCAGGGCGGTGAGGCTGCCACCTGACTCGGTCATCGTGTTCGTCTCGTACTCGGCCTCTCCGTGCCGCGCCACGATCACCCGGGCGGGACAGTGCAGGTCGCTCATGAGTGCCACTGTGTCATCCACCGGGCCATCCCGTGCGGCAGGATGACGGCGTGCGGATCTTCCACATCGCCACGCTCGCCGACTGGAAGCAGGCGGAGGAGTCGGGCACCTACACGACCTCGACGTACGGCGTGTCCCTGGCCGAGCAGGGCTTCCTCCACGCCGCGCGGCACGAGCAGGTCCGTGGCGTGCTGGACCGCTACTACGGCGAGGTGACCGAGCCGCTGGTGGTGCTCGAGATCGAGACGGACCTCCTCGACGTGCCCTGGCGCGAGGATCCGGTGGGAGACGAGGCGTTCCCGCACATCTACGGCCCGCTCACGACCGAGGCGGTGGTGCGGTGGCGCCCCGCGCGCCTGCCTCCGTTCGAGGCGGCCGACACCGTCCCCCCGGTGCCGGTGCCAACAGTCGTCCTCGCCTTCTACGGCCTGACCGTCGTGCTCGGCGTCACTGCGCTGGTGCTGGCGGCCGCGGGCCTCTTCGCCGACGCCGAGGCGCACGCGTCGCCGCCGACGCTCCCGCACGCGACCGAGTTCCTGGTCTGGACCCTCGCCGCCGCGTGCGCCGTCGCCACCGTCGCGGCCCTCGGGATCGCCTGGGCGCTGAGGCGGCAGATCCTCCGCGACGACGCGGGACGGAGCGACGCGTGAGGATCTCCCCGCAGCCGCCCGGCCCGGGCCAGGAGTCGGTCTGGGACTACCCGCGACCGCCCCGGGTCGAGCCCAGCAGCGAGACCGTCGAGGTCCGCGTCGGCGGCGCGGTCGTCGCGCGGACCACCGCGGCCCTCCGTGTCCTCGAGACGAGCCACCCACCGACCTACTACCTCCCCCGCGCAGCATTCGCCGACGGCGTCCTGCTGCCCGCGACCGGGTCGTCGTACTGCGAGTGGAAGGGCGTGGCGTCCTACTACGACGTGGTCGGCCCGGACCGGACGGCCGCGCGCGCCGGCTGGACCTACCCGGAGCCCTCCCCCGGGTTCGAGGCCCTGCTCGACCACGTCGCGGTGATGCCCGGCGCGGTGGACGCCTGCACCGTCGACGGCGAGACCGTGGTGCCGCAGGAGGGTGGCTTCTACGGCGGCTGGATCACCAGCCAGGTCGTCGGCCCGTTCAAGGGCGCGCCCGGCACCAGGGGCTGGTGACCCTCCTGCGTCAGAAGAGCCGCGGCACGAAGGTCTGCTCGTGCATCGGCGGGCGCACGTAGGGGATCTCGCGCATCGTCGGCAGCTGCACCACGTCGGGCGCCACGTCGACGTAGCCGAACTGGCTGAGCAGGTGGTTGATGCAGTTCAGCCGCGAGGCCCGCTTGTCGTCGGACGGTACGACGTACCAGGGCGCCTGCTTGATGTCGGTGTACTGGAACGTCGTGTCCTTGGCCATCGAGTAGCGCACGTAGAGCTCGTGCTCGGCGAGGTCCATGTCGGAGAGCTTCCACCGCTTGAGCGGCTCGGCGTTGCGCGCCTCGAACCGGCGGCGCTGCTCCTCGAACGACACCGAGAACCAGTACTTGAGGACCGTGATCCCCGACCTCACCAGCATCCGCTCGAACTCCGGGCAGCTGCGCAGGAACTCCTGGTGCTCCTCGTCGGTGCAGTAGCCCATCACCCACTCGACGTTCGAGCGGTTGTACCAGCTGCGGTCGAACAGGACCATCTCCCCCGCGGCCGGGAGGTGCTCGACGTACCGCTGGAAGTACCACTGCGTCCGCTCGCGCTCGGTGGGCTTGGGCAGCGCCACCACCCGCACGGTGCGGGGCGACGTGCGCTCGGTGATCCGCTTGATCACCCCGCCCTTGCCGGCCGAGCCTCGGCCCTCGAAGACCACCGCGACCTTGAGGCCCTGGGAGGCGATCCAGTACTGCAGCAGCACCAGCTGCTCCTGGATCCGCTCCATCTCGGCGTCGTAGACGGCAGACCGGAGTCTGCCGCGCCGGGTGTAGTCCGACACGTCGTGGTCGGGCGGCAGCAGCGCGCCGACGACGTCGTCGGCACCCTCCGGCGGTGTCTTGGTCATGTGGCCTCCCTGTATGCCACCGTCCTACGCCGGAGTGGCGGCTGACAAGGGCCTTCGGTCAGGCCGCGCGGCGCAGTGCAGCAGCCAGCGAGCGGCCGTGCTCGGTGGCGAGTACCGCTGCGTCGGCGCGCATCGCCTCGGCGAGGTCGGCGAACTCGTCGAGCGCCGGGTTGACGCCGACCAGCGCGAACTCCTCCTCGACCGCGCGCAGGTCGAGGCCCCAGACGTCCTCGAGGATCCGGCGCATCCACGGCGTGGCGTGGTCCCAGCCCTCGCGGGGGGTGCCGGCGCCGTACGCACCGCCGCGCACCGTGGCCAGGACGGCCGGCTTGCCGGCGATGGCGGTCGGCTTGCCCGCGGCCATCCGCGGGTCGGTGACCACCAGGTCGACGTAGGTCTTGAAGTGCTGGGACACCCCGAAGTTGTAGAGCGGTACGGCGAAGAGCAGCGCGTCGGCGGCCACCAGCTCGTCGACCAGCCCTGCGGCCAGCGCGGCCGCGTCGGTCTGGGCCTGCGACCGCTGGTCGGCGGGCACGTAGGCACCGGAGACGGCGTCGGCCCACGCCGTGGCCGGGACGGGGTCGGTGCCGAGGTGACGTCGCAGCACCTCGTCACCAGGGTGTGCCTGCGTCCACTCGTGCTCCACCAGGTCGCCCAGGGCCCGGCTGTGCGAGCCCTCCACCCGGATGCTGGCGTCGAGCCGGAACAGCGTCATGTCGGTTCTCCTTCTTTGATGTTTCAAGGTTGAACTACCGTACCATGAATATTTCACGCTTGAAATATCTAGCCCTCGGTAGCATCGCGCCACAGACGAGCAGGAGGTGAAGCAGATGACCGAGCAGGTTGAGCCCCCATGGCTGTCCCCGGACGAGCAGCAGGCGTGGATCGGGGTGACCGCGGTGATGTGGCTGCTCCCCGGCCCGCTCGACGCGCAGCTGCAGCGCGACAGCTGCCTCCACCTGTTCGACTACTTCGTGCTCAGCTCACTGTCGATGGCCGAGGGCCGGCAGCGGCGGATGAGCGACCTGGCCCTGCAGTCGAATGCGAGCCCCTCGCGCCTCTCCAACGTCGTGGCCAGGCTGGAGGCGCAGGGCTGGGTGGAGCGCCACCCCCATGAGCACGACCGCCGCAGCACCGTCGCCACCCTCACCGACGCCGGCTGGGACAAGGTCGTCGCCGCCGCGCCGGGCCACGTCGCGGCCGTACGCCGGCTGCTGGTCGACCGGCTGAGCCCCGCTCAGCTCGCCGCGCTTCGCGAGGTCGGGGAGATGGTCGCCCGCGAGGTGCTCGGTGACCGTTGGGCCGACGAGATGCTCGGCGAGCGGTGAGCGCTCAGTCCAGGTCGTTGGCCTCGCGGATCACCTCGACGATGCTGCCCATGATCTCGGTGAGCCCGAAGTCCTTGGGCGTGTAGACCGCGGCCACGCCGGCGTCGAACAGCCGCCGGGCGTCGCCGTCCGGGATGATCCCGCCGACGATCACCGGTACGTCGCCGAGGCCGGCCTGCTCGAGCCCGACGAGTACGGCGGGCACCAGCGCCATGTGCGAGCCGCTCAGGATCGACAGCCCCACACAGTGCACGTCCTCGGCCACGGCCGCCGCGACGATCTGCTCGGGGGTGAGCCGGATGCCCTGGTAGATCACCTCGAAGCCGGCGTCGCGCGCCCGGACGGCCACCTGCTCAGCGCCGTTCGAGTGCCCGTCCAACCCGGGCTTGCCGACCAGCAGCCGGAGCCGGCCGCCGAGCTCCTCGCCGGTCCGCTGGACGCGACGCCGTACGTCGGCGAGCTCGGCGCCCGCCTCGGCCACTCCGACAGGGCGCCCACGGCCCCGCTCACCCCGGTCGGGGCCCGGAACTCCCCGAACACCCCGCGCAGCGTGCCCGCCCACTCGCCGGTGGTCGCGCCGGCCCGGGCCGCGGCCAGGGTGGCCGGCATCAGGTTGACGTCGGTCTTGGCCTCGGCCGCCAGGCGGGCGAGCGCCTCGGTCACGGCCGCCTCGTCGCGCTCGGCCTTCCAGGCCTCGACACTGGCGATGGCCGCCCGCTCGGCCTCCGGGTCGGCGGCCTGGATCGCGGCGTCGAGATCAGCGGTCAGCGGCGACGGCTCGGTGGTCTCGAACCGGTTGACGCCGACCACGATCTCCTCGCCCGACTCGATCCGGCCGCGCCGGGCGGCGTGGGCGGAGACCAGCTCCTGCTTCATGTAGCCGCTCTCGACGGCGGCGATCGCGCCACCCATCGCCTGCACCCGGTCCATCTCGTCGGTGGCGCTCTCGACCAGCTCGGCGACCTTCGCCTCGATCACGTGCGAGCCCTCGAAGATGTCGTCGTACTCCAACAGGTCGGACTCGTAGGCCAGCACCTGCTGCAGGCGCAGCGACCACTGCTGGTCCCACGGCCGGGGCAGCCCGAGCGCCTCGTTCCAGGCCGGCAGCTGGACGGCGCGGGCCCGGGCGTTCTTCGACAGCGTCACCCCGAGCATCTCGAGCACGATCCGCTGCACGTTGTTCTCCGGCTGCGCCTCGGTCAGGCCCAGGCTGTTGACCTGTACGCCGTACCGGAACCGCCGCATGGCGGGGTCCTCCACGCCGTACCGCTCACGGGTCAGCCGGTCCCAGAGCTGCACGAAGGCGCGCATCTTGCAGGTCTCCTCGACGAACCGGACGCCGGCGTTGACGAAGAACGAGATCCTCCCCACCACCTTCGGAAAGTCTGCCTCCGAGACCTGGCCCGACGCCTGCACGGCGTCGAGGACCGCGATCGCCGTGCAGAGCGCGTAGGCCACCTCCTGCGTCGGCGTGGCCCCCGCCTCCTGCAGGTGGTAGCTGCAGATGTTGATCGGGTTCCAGGTCGGGATCTCGTGGACGGTGTAGGCGATCACGTCCGTGATCAGGCGCAGGGAGTGCTCCGGCGGGAACACGTAGGTGCCGCGCGAGAGGTACTCCTTGATGATGTCGTTCTGCGTCGTGCCGGCCAGCTGGTGCGCGACCGCGAGCCGCTCCTCGTCGGTCGGGGGTCTCGACTCCGCTCGACCGGCGAACACCTGCTCCTCGGCGACGACCTGGTAGAGCGCCAGCAGCCACATCGCGGTGGCGTTGATCGTCATCGAGGTGTTCATCTCGGTGAGCGGGATGTCGGCGAAGAGACGTCGCATCTCACCGAGATGCGGGATCGGTACGCCGACCTTGCCCACCTCGCCGCGGCTGAGCGGGTCCGCGGGGTCGTACCCGGTCTGGGTCGGCAGGTCGAACGCCACCGAGAGCCCTGTCTGGCCCTTGGCCAGGTTGGTGCGGTACAGCGCGTTGGACGCAGCGGCGGTCGAGTGGCCCGGCGTACGTCCGCATCACCCAGGGGCGGTCCTTGGCGCTCATGAGCCGAGGGTAGGCCCGGCAACGCCGCAGGTCAGCGGCGTGTGAACAAAGCCTCAGGCGCTGGCGGCGACCCGCTCCACCTCGACCACCCTGGCCAGCCGGGTCAGGTGCAGCATCCGGAGCACGGCCGGTCCACAGCCGCGCAGCAGCAGGTGGTGACCGGTGCGACTGGTCTCGAGCGTGGCGTAGGCCAGCACCCGCGCGGCGGTGAGGTCGATCGTCTCGACGCCGGTCAGGTCGACCACGACGTCCTGCTCGTAGGCGTGCGACGCCTCGTAGATGGCGGAGCGGACCTCCATCGTGCTGCGCACGTCGAAGTCTCCGCTGAGAGTCAGCGTCGGTCCATCGGTCCAGATGTCCATCGTCCGTACCCCGTTCCCCGTGCCCCGAGTCGGGCTGTGCCTGCGGCTCACCGCTTCACCCCATGGTCCGGGAAAGTAACGCCCGGGTAAAGGGATATATGTGACGGCCTGTTATCCACTATGACGCGCCAGCACCCGTGATCGGTTGCGCCTCGCCCGGATATTTCTCGACGGGTGCGCACTACTGTCCTGTGTCATGGTCAACCTGACGAAGATCTACACGCGCACGGGAGACGGTGGCCGGACCCGTTTGGGCGACATGAGCGCGACGTCGAAGAACGACCTGCGGCTCCACGCCTATGCAGACGTCGACGAGGCGAACGCCCAGCTGGGGGTAGCACTTGCTCACGACGTCGAGGAGCCGGTGCGGGCCGTGCTGATACACGTCCAGAACGACCTCTTCGACGTCGGCGCCGACTTCTGCACGCCGGTGGTGGCTGATCCCGAGTCTCGACTCCGCTCGACCACCGAGGACGGGGCGCTGCGGATCACGCAGGACTACGTGGACCGGCTCGAGGGCTGGTGCGACGAGTTCAACGCCGACCTGCCGAACCTGCGGTCGTTCATCCTGTCCGGGGGCACGCCCGGCGGCCGCGCAGCTCCACGTCGCGCGCACCGTCGTACGGCGGGCCGAGCGGTCGGCGTGGGCGGCCTACGAGGTGCACGGCGAGACGATGAACAAGCCGCCGATCCTGTACCTGAACCGGCTCTCGGACCTGGTCTTCATCCTGGCCCGCTACGTGAACCGCGCCCAGGGCGACGTGCTCTGGGTGCCGGGCGGGGAGCGGTCGTGAGCGAGGTCTCGACAGGCTCGACCGACGGAGGCAGCTCGACCGACGGAGGCAGCTCGACCGACGGAGGCAGCCCGACCGGCGCGAAGCCCGACTCGAAGACCGACGCCAAGCCGGACCCGGTCGACGATCTCGTCATCACCCAGCACATCTTGCGGACCCGGTCCGGCGAGCTGGCCTACACGGCCCGCACCGGGCGGGTGGTGCTGCGCGAGGAGGAGGTCGAGAAGGACGTCTTCAAGGGCTGGAAGGCCCGCGCCGAGATGTCGGTGACGGCGTACACGCTCGCCGACGCCGACGTCACCACGCGCCCGATCACGTTCGTCTTCAACGGCGGCCCGGGCTCGTCGTCGATCTGGCTGCACATGGGCCTGCTCGGCCCGCGCCGCGTCGACCTCGGCGACGTGACCGCGCCGCACCCGCCGCCGTACCGCCTCGTCGACAACGCCGAGACCCTGCTCGCGGTCTCCGACCTGGTCTTCATCGACCCGATGTCGACCGGGCACACGCGCACCGTGGAGGGCGGCAAGGCCAAGGACTACCACGGCTTCGGCAAGGACGTGGAGCAGGTCACCGAGCTGATCCGGCTGTGGTGCACCCGCGAGGACCGCTGGATGTCGCCGAAGTACCTCGTCGGCGAGTCCTACGGCACCGTGCGGGCCGTCGCGGTCGCCGAGCGGCTCTCGACCCGGCACTCGATGGGGCTGAACGGGATCGTCCTGATCTCCAGCGTCCTCGACTTCGGCAGCCAGGACTTCGAGTTCCACCGCGTCGACGAGGCGTGCCTGAACTTCCTGCCGACCTACACCGCGATCGCGCACTACCACGGCAAGCTGAAGGGCCGGCCGGCCAAGCTGCGGCAGGAGGCCGAGGCCTTCTCCGCAGGCCCCTACCGGACCGCGCTGGCGTCCGGGCGCCGGCTGCCCGCCAAGGAGCGCACGAACGTCGTGCGGACGCTGGCCCGCCTGACCGGCCTGTCGGAGGAGTACGTCGAGCGCACCGACCTGCGGATCGAGCACTGGCGGTTCTGCACCGAGCTGCTGCGCGACCGCGGCCTCACCGTGGGCCGGATCGACGGCCGGTTCAGCGGTCCTCTCCACTCGCTGATCGCCGAGAACATGGACGCCGACCCGTCGATGGACGCGATGGAGGCGCCGTTCACCGCCGCGCTGCACCACTACCTGCGCAGCGAGCTGGGCAGCACCCAGGACCTCTCCTACGAGATCTTCGCCAGCGCCATCAAGGAGTGGTCGTTCAAGGAGTTCGAGGGCAAGCCGATCTTCGTGGCCGACAAGCTGGAGCGGGTGATGCGCGCCAACCCGCACCTGCGGGTGCGGATCGAGTACGGCTACTACGACCTCGCCACGCCGTACCACGCGGCGGAGGACATGGTCGCCCACCTGCGGCTGCCCGAGGAGGCCTTCGGCCGGATCGAGCACGAGTACTTCGAGACCGGTCACATGCCGTACCTGCACGAAGCATCGCGCAAGCGCGAGGCGGCCGGCATCGCCGCGTTCGTGACCGGCGGTCGCTGACGGTGGTACGACGCGCTCCCCGGGAGGCGATGACCGCCCCTCCGGGCGCCGTCTCGGTCTTCACCGACGGCGCCTGCTCCGGCAACCCCGGCCCCGGTGGCTGGGCCTGGGCGGTCGACCGCACGAGGTTCGACTCGGGCGCCGACCCGGTCAGCACGAACCAGCGGATGGAGATCCGAGCCGCCCTCGAGGCGGTCACCGCCCTACCGGGGCCGCTGCTGGTGGTGAGCGACTCGACGTACGTCGTGAACTGCTTCCGGGACCGCTGGTGGGAAGGCTGGCTCTCCCGCGGCTGGCTCACCTCCGCCAAGAAGCCAGTGGCCAACCGCGACCTGTGGGAGCCGCTCATCCAGGCGGTCGTCGAGCGTCGCGATGTCGCCTTCCACTGGGTGAAGGGACACTCGGGCCACGCGATGAACGACTTCGTCGACGAGCTCGCGGTCGCCGCCAGCCAGAGCGGTCGCTGAGAGGCGTCTGCGGCTAGGAGTCGAAGCCGAGACCGAGCCGGTCGAGGCTGCGCAGCCAGAGGTTGCGCCGGCCCTGGTTGCGGTCGGCCTGGGCGATGGCGCGGCGGGTCGCCTCGATGCCCGTCCAGGCGAACGGCTCGGGCGGGAACGGCAGCGGCTTGGAGCGCACCAGATCGAGACGGGTGCGCTCGGTGTCGGCGCCGTCGAGCAGGTCGAGCATCACCTCGGCGCCGAACCGGGTCGCCCCGACGCCGAGGCCGGTGTAGCCCAGGGCGTACGCCGCGCGACCGCCGTACGCCGTACCGAAGAAGGCGCAGAAGCGGGTACAGGTGTCGATCGCGCCGCCCCAGCGATGGCTGAACCGCAGCCCCTCGAGCTGGGGAAAGGTCTCGAAGAACTGCCGGGCGAGCAGCTCGAAGGTCGCCGGGCGCTGGTCGTAGGACGGCCGGACGTGGCGACCGAAGTGGTAGATCGCGTCGTACCCGCCCCACAGGATCCGGTGGTCGGAGGTCATCCGGTAGTAGTGGAACTGGTTGGTCATGTCGTCGAGGCCCTGTCGACCCGCCCAGCCGACGGAGGCGAGCTGGTCGGGGCTGAGCGGCTCGGTCATCAGCACGTAGTCGTAGACCGGCACGGTGTAGAGCCGGAGCCGCCGCACTGGGGAGGGGAAGGCGTTGGTGCCGAGCGCGATGTGACGCGCGTGGACGACGGGACCGGCCCGCGTGTGAACGTCGAGCCCGGCCCCGCTCCGAGAAACGCCCGAGACGGCGGTCTGCTCGTGGATCCGGACGCCCAGTGACTCGGCGGCGGCGGCGAGCCCCCACGCGAGGCGGGCCGGGTCGACCAGGGCCGTGTCGTGGGGCTCGTGGACGCCGGCGAGGTACGTCGGAGAGTTCACCTCGGCGCGCATCGCGTCGCGGTCGAGGAACCGACTGCCGGGCGTCTCCGCCGCGAGCTCGTGCAGCCACGCGACCTGGTGGGGCTCGGTCGCGACCGCGATGGCGCCGGGCCGGTGGAAGTCGCAGTCGATGCCGTAGCGGGTGAGGGTTGCCTCGAGGGCGTCGAGGTTCTCGCGGCCGAGCTCCTCGAGGCGGTCGATCTCGCCGGGGAACCGCTCGGCGCCGTTGGCGCGGCCGTGGGTCAGCGAGGCGGCGCAGAAGCCGCCGTTGCGGCCCGACGCCGCCCAGCCGATCCGGTTGCCCTCGAGGAGCACGACGTCGCGTGACGGGTCGCGCTCCTTGGCCAGGATCGCGGTCCAGAGCCCGGAGTAGCCGCCGCCGACGATGCAGAGGTCGGTCGCGGCGTGCGCCTCGAGCCCGCTTCGCGGCGCCGGGCGGTCGCCGCGGTCGAGCCAGTACGGCGTGGGCGCGGCCTCGCGCAGGGACGGGTGCTCGGAGCTCACCCCGTCACTCTCCCAGTCCCGGCGATGTCGCCGCGCACCCGTTCCAGGAACGCCCTCGCCTCACGCGGTCGACGCAGCAGCACGACAGGCGGGCCGACTGGGTCGGCGGCCCGCCTGCGGATCTCGCGCCGCTTGCGAGCGAACGACCCGAAGTGCCACAGCACGATGGAGTCGCGGGCGAAGCCATGGTCGACTTGCCGGATCCCGTCACGCCGTAGACGAGGATTCGTCGCGCGTCCCCCAGGTGATCGGTCTGAGCCACCCAGCGATGCTACGGGCTGGCGTCGGTTGCGGGACGCCTCAGCATCGACATGGAACACGGTGTGCCCCTTGTGCGGGTCCGCCGATCCTCGTTGTGGAACGGCCTGTTCCATCACAAGAAGAAGCGGTCTCGGGAAGGGGCTCAGGGTGTTCCGGAACCCACCAGCCGAGGCCGGCGGACGGCGGTCACCATCACGGCGGCGGGAAGCATGGCGACGGCGATCACCAGGAGCGAGTCGAGGGTGCCGACGTGGTCACCCACGAAGCCGAGGAGCGGGGGGCCGGCGAGGAAGGCGCCGTACCCGATCGTCGAGACCACGGCGACCCGGTGGGCGGCGCGGAGTGGGTCGTCGCCGGCGGCACTCATCCCGACCGGGAAGCCGAGCGCGGCACCGAAGCCCCAGAGCAGGATCCCGACCACGGCGACGGCCGGGTTGCCGGAGTACACGAGAAGCAGCACGCCGGCGGAGGCCATGAAGGCGGAGACGAGCATGGACAGCGACCGGCCGAACCGGTCGAGCACGACCGGACCGATCAACCGGCCGGTGGTCATCGCGGCGACGAAGGTGGCGAAGCCGACGACCCCGACCCAGTGGCGAGCGCCGTACCCGTCGACGAGGGAGAGCGCCAGCCAGTCGTTCGCGGCGCCCTCGGCGAGGGTGAACGAGAGCACCATCAGTCCGATCGCCAAGGTCCGCGGCTCCAGCCAGGCCGACCTGGCCGCCTCCGCTGTCTCCTCCTCGTTCCGCTCGGCGCCGCCGGACGGGAAGCGGTAGGAGGCCAGGTGGGCGGCGCCGACGGCCAGGGCGCCGACGACGGTGTAGTGGACCGCCAGGGGTACGCCGAGGGCCGCCGCGACCGCACCGATCCCGGCGCCGGTGAAGGTGCCGAAGCTCCAGCCGGCGTGGAAGCGCGGCATGATGCTGCGGCCGAGCAGCCGCTCGACGGCGGCCCCCTCGACGTTCATCCCGACGTCCCAGGTGCCGGTGCCGAACCCGTAGCAGAGCAGGCCCGCGGCGGTCCCGAGCTCGGAGCCGGCGGTGGCGAAGATCCCTGCCAGCACCAGGCCGAGCAGCACCATCCGGGCTCCGAGGCGGACGACCGCGCCCTCGCCGTACCGGTCGATCAGGCGGCCGCTGGCGGGCATGCCGACCATGGAGCCGATCGCGATCGAGAGCAGGAGCAGCCCGAGCGAGCCGTTGCTGAGGTCGAGCGAGCCGCGCAGGTCGGGGACCCGCGAGACCAAGGTGGCGAAACACAGCCCGTTGAGCGCGAAGGTGACAGCGACCGCGTTGCGCGCGGTGGTCGCGGAGGAGGAGGTCACAGGTGGTGGGCACCCGGAGGGGCGGCCTCGAGCCAGGACTGGAAGCCCATCAGCGACGACGCCCCGAGCGCCAGCTCGACGTCACCGGCCGGGGTCTCGCAGCGGATCACCACGTGGCCGGGATACAGCGACAGCTGCTCGACGCCCTCGGGGTCACGGCGCTCGACGTAGGCCAGGGTGCTGCGCTGCCACACCATCTTGGGTCGGGGCGAGAGGGAGAAGATCCGGAACCACTCGAGCCGGTCGCCGGCGTAGCGGCCGAGGCCGAGCAGCCAACCGCGCCCGGGCTGGGAGGCTCGGGCGCGGTAGCTGAGCTCGAAGGTGCCGCCGTGGCGGGAGAGCCACCGGCGGCGGACGATGAGAGCAACGCCGAGCGCGAGGACGAGGACGAGGACGAGCGCGGCCGACTCGAGCAGCCACTCCCAGATCGGCATGCAGTCCCCTTGTCCGGCCCCGTGCTCCGAGAGGTACGACGCGGGCTAGGCGTCGCCCTCCAGAGCGGCCTTGCGCTCCTCGAGCAGGCGCTTGGCTTCGTCGAAGTCGCTCTCGTGGGACAGCTCGGCGTACTCACACAACAGCCGGACGTGGTTGTCGGCCACCGACATGAAGCCGCCGTCGACGGCGGCCACCCAGTGCCCGTCGTCCACCGTTCGCACGTCGACCTGACCGGCGGCGAGCACCGACATCACCGGCGAGTGGTCGGCCATGATCCCGATCTCGCCGGCCAGGGTGCGCGCGTTCACGACCGTGGCCTCGCCCGACCACACCTCGCGGTCGGCGGCCACCAGGGACACCTGCATCGTCTTGGCCATCTCAGAGGCTCTTCTGGATCTCGTCCCACTTGCGCTCGACGTCGTCCAGACCGCCACACATGAAGAACGCCTGCTCGGCCACGTGGTCGTACTCGCCGTCGGCGATCTTGTTGAACGCCTCGACCGTCTCCGCGACCGGGACCGTGGAGCCCTCGAGGCCGGTGAACTGCTTGGCGACGTAGGTGTTCTGCGACAGGAACCGCTGGATCCGGCGGGCCCGGGAGACGATGACCTTGTCCTCCTCGGACAGCTCGTCGACACCGAGGATCGCGATGATGTCCTGGAGCTCCTTGTTGCGCTGCAGGATCTGCTTGATCCGGATCGCGCAGTCGTAGTGGTCCTTGCCGATGTACTGGGCGTCGAGGATCCGCGAGGTCGACGTCAGCGGGTCCACCGCCGGGTAGATGCCCAGCGAGGCGATCTCGCGGGACAGCTCGGTGGTGGCGTCGAGGTGGGCGAAGGTGGTCGCCGGCGCCGGGTCGGTGTAGTCGTCGGCCGGCACGTAGATCGCCTGCAGCGAGGTGATCGAGTGACCACGCGTCGAGGTGATCCGCTCCTGGAGCGTGCCCATCTCGTCGGCGAGGTTGGGCTGGTAGCCCACCGCGGACGGCATCCGGCCGAGCAGCGTCGAGACCTCGGAGCCGGCCTGGGTGAAGCGGAAGATGTTGTCGATGAAGAGCAGCACGTCCTGGTTCTGCTCGTCGCGGAAGTACTCCGCCATCGTCAGCGCGGAGAGCGCGACCCGCAGCCGGGTGCCGGGCGGCTCGTCCATCTGGCCGAACACCAGGGCGGTCTGCCCGATGACGCCGGCCTCCTCCATCTCCACGATCAGGTCGTTGCCCTCACGGGTGCGCTCGCCGACCCCGGCGAACACCGACACACCGCCGTGGTCACGGGCGACGCGGGCGATCATCTCCTGGATCAGCACGGTCTTGCCCACGCCGGCACCGCCGAACAGGCCGATCTTGCCGCCCTCCACGTACGGCGTCAGCAGGTCGATGACCTTGATCCCGGTCTCGAACATCTGGGTCTTCGACTCGAGCTGGTCGAACGCCGGCGCCTTGCGGTGGATCCCCCACCGCTCCTTGACGTCGAGCGTCTCGCCCTCTTCGAGGTTGAGGCACTGGCCCAGCGTGTTGAACACATGGCCGAGCGTCGCGTCGCCGACGGGGACCGTGATCGGGCCGCCGGTGTCGCTCACCTGCGCGCCACGGACCAGGCCGTCGGTCGGCTGGAGCGAGATAGCACGGA
>CAWCNW010000020.1:0-190734 GCA_963796975.1 uncultured Actinomycetota bacterium | reverse complement strand
GCCTTGAACAGGTTGGACTCCGCGTCGAGCCACTCGGGGCAACCCTCCGCACCGGGCTTGGTGGCCGCCTTCTTCACCCCGGCCGTGTAGTCGGCGTTGTCGATGAAGGAGAAGTTGGTGCCCTTCGGTGCGGTCGTGCCGGAGAGGAGGGGAACCAGCTGGTCGGGCGTGTTCACGTTGACCGGTTCCCAAGCGATGTCCCAGTCACTGGTGCCGAAGAGTGGCGTCGACATCTGGGTCGTGGACAGCTCCTTGGAGGTGACGTCGACGCCGATCGCCTTCCATCTGGAGACGGCCAGCTCGGCGGCGGCGCTGCCGCCGGTGCCCAGCGCGCCGTCGTGGATGAACGTCACCGACAACTTCTTCCCGTCCTTGGCGCGGATGCCGTCGGAGCCCTTCGTCCAGCCGGCTGCGTCGAGGGCGGAGTTGGCGGCGTTCACGTCGAACGCCGGGACGTTGCCGCTGACCGAGTCACCGGTGCAGCCGGTCTGAGGTAGGGCGGCCAGCTGGGTGGCCGCCGTTCCCTTGCCCGAGGTGAGCACCTTCCCGAGCTCGCCGTAGTCCGCACCCTGAGTCAGAGCCATCCGCACGGTGGGGTCGCTCGTCAGGCGGCCGGACTCGTGGTTGTACCACTGCTCACCGATCACGATCGTGGTGTCGACGGAGGTGAGGCCGGCGCCCTTCAGCCGGGCCGCATCCGGGCCGACGATCTGGACGGCGTTGACCGCGCCCGACAGGATCTCGTTGGCCCCCGTGGTCTCGTTCGCGACGATCTTCGCGTCGATCTGGGCCGGCGTGCCGTTCTCGGCGGTGGTGGCGCCGTCCGGGCCCCAGGTGTACCCGTCACGGACCTTGTAGACGTAGTCCACGCCGGGGTTGGCCTTGGTGAGCACGTAGGGGCCGGTGCCGGCCGTCTGGTTCTTGAGGCTGGCGCGGTCCTTCATGCCTGACTCGCAGACCATCGGGAGGTTCGAGATGGAGTTCAGCACGAACGGTGCGGGTGCGGCCAGCTTGAGCGTGACGGTCGAGCCGGACGCCTTCGCGGTGGCGCCCGCCGGGATGAAGACCCCGAGGAACGGGCTCTTGTTCTTCGGGTCCTCGACGTAGGAGATGTTGTCGACGACCGTCTTGGCGTCGAAGTTCGAGCCGTCCGCACAGGTGATGCCCGAGCCCAGGTCGAAGGTGACCGTGGTGCCGTCGACCTTCCACGACGTGGCCAGCTGCTTGACGATGCCGCCGGTCTTCGGGTCGACGCCGATGAGCGAGTCGTAGGCGAAGGTGTTCAGCTGGAGCACCGCGCTCCCCGCCGAGGCCTGCGGGTCGAGCGCGCCCGGGTCGGAGGCGAGGGCCAGGGTGAACGTCTTGCCGTCGGCAAACTTCGTCGACGCGCCGGCCGAGCCGCTGCTGTCGCTGCCGCCACACGCGGCGAGCGCGCCGCCGACCAGAGCTAGCGCGAGCCCGAGCACGGCCCTCTTGTGGGTGGTCCTCATCGTGTACCTCTTTCGTGCCGCGTGGGGCATGGGTGGCCGCCGCCAGTGCCGCGCCGTTGCCCACCGTAAGGCGGCCCGTGAGCCGGCGACTCATCCGATCTCACGAGGCTCGGCCATGTCATTTGTTGGATCCTCTAGTTCCCTCGGTCGCGGTCAATCACCGAGCGGCCGGACCGTTGTTGAACGCGCCGCGGTGATCCAGTCCTCGGCCAGGGCGGTGGCGGCCGCGAGCCGCGCCGCACTGGTTCGCGTGCTCGACGAACATCGCTACCGCGTCGCCGCTCGGTAGGGGCGTGACGGCGTAGTCGTACTCGTCCTGCACGTGCAGGGGGCGCCGGGAAGTGGCGAGGACGGTGACGTGCGGGCGTGCTCGGGCAAGGGCTGGACCATCTGGTCGGCGTCGTCGATCTGCTCGAGGTTGTCCAGCACGAGTAGTACGCGGCGGCCGGCGAAGTGGTCGAAGAACCCAGGCGGGACTTGTCCGTCGGCGGGTACGGCGAGCTGGTTGGCGACGGCACCCCACATCTGGTGGCCCAAGGTGACGGTCGCCAGGTCGACGACAAGACACCTTCGGGAAACCGTCCGCCCAGGTCGCGAGCGGCAGCGACCGCCAGCGACGTCTTCCCGGTTCCTCCAGGTCCCGTCAGCGTCACCAGCCGCGCTCCGTCGGTGACGAGGTCGCGCAGCTCGGCGAGTTCCTCGAGGTGCCCGACGAACCCGACGCGCGGCTCTGAGAGGTTGCCGGCCGAGCCCTGGGAACGCGGTTGGGCGGTGTTGTCGGGGAATCCGGGGTCGCGGACCCGGTACAGCCGGACTGGGTCGGGGATGTCCTTGAGGGGGTGCTCGCCGAGGTCGACCAGGGACTGGCCGGAGCGGGCGAGGTCCTCGACGAGGACCGCGGTGGCTTGCGAGATGAGTCTGTCCGCCGTTGGCTGCTGCTGTGACGCGCGCCGCCCGGTGGATGTCGAGACCGATGTAGCCGTCGCTGTGCCGTTGCGGCGACCCGGTGTGCACACCCATCCGGGTCCTCACGTTGAGACCGTCGGGCCACGGTTCAGCGGCGAGCGCTCGTTGCGCTGCGACGACGGGCGACACGGCTGCCGAAGCGGTCGGAGAGGTCGCCCACTCCGAACTTTCGTAGACCTTCGACAGGCTTCGCGGCTGTTCGCGATGAAGCCGCTTCGCGCCCATCTCGAGGCAATGTCGGCAGACCGTGTGCTGACATGGAACGCCAGAACCGAGCCCGTGGTGATCCACGAACCCGGCTCTGACGCGAAGATTCCCTTCGCGTTCTGGGGAGGCACCCGGCAGTGTGGCGTCCTGGGTCCGGGGCGACACGGTGGTCGTCGTCTCGAACGGGCACTGGCAGCGGTCGGGCAATGACGGCGCCAACCCTTCCGCGCGAAAGTCGGAGGACAGCCGCGGTCGTGGACGGCGAGTATGGCGGCATGCCGATGCACGCCGACCAGGTCCACGTCGACGCGCAGACCGTCCGTCGGCTGGTCGAGGTGCAGTTCCCTCAGTGGCGCGGACTGCCTGTCACCGAGGTGCGTACACCAGGGACCGTGAATGCGATCTTCCGGATTGGCGACGACCTTGCCGCGCGCTTCCCGCTGGTCGGTCAGGACCCGGCGCAGGCCCGTGCGTCGATGGCGGCCGAGGTAGAGGCCGCGCGTGAACTGGCCGACGTCACCGCCGTGCCCACTCCGGAGCCGGTGGCGATCGGAGAGCCGGGCGCGGGCTATCCGTTGCCGTGGAGCGTCCAGACCTGGCTGCCCGGGCACGATGCGACGGTCGAGGACCCTGCAGGATCGAAGGCGTTCGCCCGTGACCTGGCCGGGCTCATTGCCGGGATGCGCCTGGTGGCCACCCGCGGGCGACGCTTCGACGGCGTCGGACGCGGCGGGCACCTCCCGGACCACGACGAATGGCTCGAGACATGCTTCCGGGAGAGCGAAGACCTGCTCGACGTGCCCCGGCTACGCCGGATCTGGGCCGAGCTTCGAACGCTGCCCGAGGTCGACGAGGACGCCATGTGCCATCGCGACCTCATCCCGCCCAACGTCCTCGTCGAAGACGGCCGCCTCGTCGGCGTCCTGGACGTCGGCGGCTTCGGCCCGGCGGACCCGGCGCTCGACCTCGTGGCGGCTTGGCATCTCCTCGACGAGGCCCAGCGTGGCATTCTCCACCGCGAGCTAGGAGTCGGCGAAGTCCAATGGCAGCGCGGGATGGCTTGGGCGTTCCAGCAGGCGATGGGGCTGGTCTGGTACTACGCCGACTCCAACCCGACGATGAGCCGGTGGGGCAGACGCACCTTGGACCGCATCGTCGATGCTTGGTCCGCACGCGAAGACGGTTCCCCTCGCAGGGGCTGACCGAGTCCGACGAGAGGTGAACCTACTCATTTAGCCGAGATGAGTAGACGTCTGACCTGCGTCACACCGCCGCGTTCCGCCGCGTTCCTGCCCGGCACCGATGTCGATGCTCGCCTGGACGGGCGTCGCTGGCCAGGCGCAGGCGACCGGACCCCTACCCGCTGCAGATGCTCCATGGCGTGGCAGCGATGGGCCCGATCCATCTTCGCCCTGGATCACGCGGGGGCGTGGGCGTCATCGCCGAGCGCGTCGAGCGCTTCCGACGCGGTTACCACGATTGAAGCCGTCGCCATGGAAACGGAGCGGGAGAGATCCCGCTGACGTCACCACAGACCGCTGCAGCACTGGGACCAGGGCCTCGGTATCAAACTCAGCGTCAGCCGACGCCTAGGTGAGTGAGAAGGAAACTCAGCTCGGCTTCGGCCACGACCTCATGCTGTTCCAGGAAGGGCGCGTAGTGGCCGCCTGGCACCTGCACCAGGGCCGCGTTGGCCCGGGCGGCTACACGGACGGCCGGCTTTGCGAGCACCGATTGGTCCTGCTCGGCCACGACGACCAGCAGCGGGACCCTCATCCGCCGGGCGGCGCGCCCGGGACGGTAGGTGAACATCGGCATGACCGAGCGAGCCGCGATCGTCTGTTGCCAATCCGGGTAGCGGCCACCGGGATCGAGAGCGCGCTCGCTGTCGAGAGCGTCGGGCGTGGTGAGCATTGCGACCTCGCCCCGTCGTCCGGCCAGCGGGACGACCAGCGGGGGCCGGCGGAACAGGCCGCGCAGCAGGTCGGCCAAGGCTATGAAGGGGAAGCGGAGTACGACGCCGGCCGATTCGTGTCGCAGCGAGTTCGGTCCTGACACCAGGCCGTCCACGAAGGGCGTTTGAGCGACCACGGCCGCGACCTTCCCGCCCGCTCCGACCCGGAGCACGTGACCACCTGCGGATGAGAAGCCCCAGGCGGCGACCCGCAGCGGGTCCACCTCGGGCAATGCCTTGGCGCAGTCGACGGCGGCGCCCCAGTCGGTCAGCTGCTCACGCACGCGCATCACCTGTCTCGGCGTACCTCCGCTCTCGCCGAAGTGACGATGGTCGAAGGCGAGGACGCTGAAGCCGGCGGCATGGAACCGCGCGGCGAACTGATCGGTGCCGGGCTCCTTCGTGACACCTGCACCGCCGGCCATCACCACGCAGGCACCGTTGGTGCCGACGTAGTGCCACGCGGCGCACTCGACTCCACTACTGCTGAACCAGACCTTCGATCGCTTCGCTGTCTCCATGATTCAAGTGAACCACGCGGTTCACTTGATGTCGAGGCCGATAACTTCTCGCTACGCGCCTGCGGTCTCCTCGCGGTCGAGCGCGCGGACGAGTGCCCTGAGTGCTGGATCGATCCGAACGACGCTGCGGGTCGTCTGCCACTCCATGAGGAAGCCCCGCATCGTGGCCAGGATCAGATCGACCACCTCCTCCTTCCTCTGCTCTGTCCACCCCGGCGGGCACAGCGTCCGCAACGGGCCGTGGTACAGGGCAGTGGCGTCGTTGGCGAGGTGCGCGTACCGCTGGGGGTCGTACATGGCCAGGCCGATCGCCTGGTCGATCACCCGGAGACCGGTGGCGTCCTCCATGAGGACCGGCCACATGGCCTGCACTCGCTCGCCGAGCGTGTCGTGTGCAGCCGCGGCCGACAGCGCGTTTGCGATGCGTCCCTCTCTCAGCGACGCGATTGCCTCGCCGAGCAACTCCTCGGCGCCGTTGAAGTGGTAGAGCAGCACCTTGTGCGTCGTACCGGCGGCTCGCGCGGCCCGACGCAGGGAGAAGTCGGCCAGCCCGTTGGCTTTCAAATCGCTAGCCACGGCCGCCAACAGTTCCGCACGCCGCGCCTCGCCACGGGGTGTACGCACCGAGCGGGGATAGCCCGATGCACCCCGGCTCGCGCGAGAAGTCTCCATGGCGCCGATAGTCCCACGCAGGTGGACCGTGCCGCCGGACGAGCGCACTCACCGGCCGCTGGCATGGACGGCATGGCTTGACTGCTCACCGACATGAGGTGCGTCCATCCGCCAGCGAAGAGCCCCATCCAGCCACGACATCGGCAGTGTCATTTTCCGCCTCTGTGGCCGACGCTCTTGAAGCTGGGTGTCCTGGTGTCGCGCCGAGGGGCTCGCTCGAAGAACCATTCGCCTGTGCCGTGACCCGACCTCGTCACATTTGTCATGGCGCATCCGACTAACTCTGTGGACGCACGGAATCACCGTGCCAGGGCAGCAAGGACTCAGCGCATGCAGATCGCAGTCTTCGGGGCGAACGGCGGAACCGGCCGGTTGTTGACCCAGCAGGCATTGGACGCCGGCCATGACGTGGTGGCCGTGGTCCGGAAGCCGGCGCAGTTCCCCCTCGCTCACGAGCGACTCACGGTCGTCGAGGCGGATGTACACGATGTGGAGGCAGTCGCGCGAGCCGTTGCCGGCTCCGAGGCGGTCCTCTCCACGCTGGGAGTGCCGTTCACTCGGAAACCCATCGACGTCTACAGCGCAGGCATCGCCAGTATCGGTGCAGCCATGAAGCAGCACGGGATCGCCCGTGTGGTTGTCGTCAGCTCGGCCGCGACCGAGCCGCGCCGCCACGAGGGCGCCGGGTTCCTCTTGAACCGGGTGATGCAGCCCCTGGTGACCGCGACCATCGGCAAGACGACATATGCCGACATGCGAAAGATGGAGGCACATCTGCGGTCCAGTTCTCTCGATTGGACGGTGATGCGTCCGAGCGGGCTGTTCGACGCACCAGCGGTGAGCACCTTCGAGCTCCGGGAGAACCACGCCGACGGCGTCTTCACGAGCCGGGCCGATCTCGCCGCCAGCATCCTCGCCCAGATCACGAGCACCCAATGGATCCGCAAGAACATCGCTGTCACCACCTCAGACGGCGCGCCGACCCTGCTGCAGATGATCCGCCGCGAGGCGTTCGCAGGGCGCTGAGACCCGCATCGAACACGACCAAGCCCCACACCGAACAGGAGAAGCTCATGTCCCACCACACCGAGTCGAGGGCCGACGCCTGGACACGTCGCCAATCGCTCACCGGCAGCGTCGACTTCACGATGATGTACGTCGCCCACGACGCGTTCAACCGCGACCTGGAGCGACTCGTCGGCGCGAGCCAGGCTGGCAGCGGGCTCACCCCCGCCGCGATCACCACCTGGCGATCCTTCAGCAAGCAGCTCCACACCCACCACAACGCAGAGGACGCGGCCCTGTGGCCACGCCTGTACGCAGTCGTCACCGACCCAGACGAGATCCAGATCCTCAGCGACATGGAGGCCGAGCACGGCTCGATCGACCCCCGACTCGAGCAGATCGACGCCGCCCTCGAGGGAGGCGACGCGACCGCGCTCGACGCCGAACTCAAGGCCCTAGCCCACGGCCTCGCAGAGCACATGATCCACGAGGAGCAGTCCGCCCTTCCGCTGCTCGAACGCCGTACGGGCACGGCAGGATGGGAGGCCTTCAGCAAGGAGATCCGCGACCAACAGGGCGGCCTCAAGGGCGCGGCAGAGTATCTTCCCTGGGTACTCGACGGTGCCACCGACGAGACCAAGACCCAGGTCCTCAAACTCCTCCCGCCGCCGGCCCGGCTCCTCTACCGCCGCGTCTGGGACAAGAAGTACCGCAGCTCGGCACGGCTGGCCTAGCCGATGGGAAACACCACCGTGGACGACCACCAGTGGTTCGCCGACCAGTTCGAGGCCCACCGACCCCATCTGCGGGCCGTCGCCTACCGGATGCTCGGGTCGGTCACCGAAGCCGACGACGCCCTCCAGGAAGCCTGGATCAGAACCACCCGCTCCGACAGCACCACGATCAACAACATCAACGGGTGGCTGACGACCCTGGTCGGACGGGTCTGCATCGACATGCTCAGGACCCGGCAGTCCCGCCACGAGAGCCCGACCGGCACCTGGCTGCCCGAGCCACTGGTCAGCACCGACGCCGCCGTCGATCCCGAGCATGCCAGCATGCTCGCGGACTCTGTCGGGATCGCGTTGCTTGTCGTTCTCGAAAGCCTCGAGCCCGCCGAGCGGCTGGCCTTCGTCCTCCACGACATGTTCGGAGTGCCGTTCAACGAAATCGCACCGATCGTGGAGCGTACGCCAGCAGCCACCCGCCAGCTCGCGAGCCGAGCCCGAAGGCGACTCCGGGGCACGGCAACCGTCCCAGACGCCGACCTGCATACCCAACGTCGGGTCGTGAACGCCTTCCTCGCAGCCTCACGCGCCGGAGACTTCGAGGAACTCCTCCAAGTGCTCGACCCCGACGTCGTCTTCCGAGTGGACACCGGGACACGCACCTGGCTCGCTCCGGCTCTCATCACCGGAGCCATCGAGGTCGCCGAGCACGCCGCCACCCAGGGCCCCCGGTTCGCCAGCTTGTGCGAACCCGCCCTGGTCAACGGCGCCGCCGGCGTCGTCGCGAAGGCCCGCGGACGAATCGTCGCCGTCGTCGGCATCACCGTCATCAACCAACGCATTACAGAGATCGACCTCATCCTCGACGCGGACAAACTCGACAGCCTCACCAACGACTCATGACCCGCAATCCCGCGAGGTGGAAGTGCTGGCCCTGGCCGCTCGCGGCGCCAGCACCGAGGAGGTCGCCCGTCGCCTCTCGATCAGCACCAAGACGGTCCGCAACCACCTGGAGCACATCTATGCGAAGGCCCAGGTGAACAACCGCACCGGCGCCGCGCTCTTCGCAGTCGAGCACGGGCTGGTCAACGGCACCGAAGATGAGGCACCTGCCCCATGACCTCACCCCCGGACCGCGACACGATCGCGGAGACCGAGAGGAGTCGTCATGAAGACCAAGTCAGTCATCAGCCTCACCACCGGACTCGAGGATGCCGAGAAGGTCACCGTGGCCTTCCTGGTAGCCGTCGGGTCGGCCGAAACGGGGCGACCCACCCTGATGTTCTTGACCAAGGAGGCCGCCCGCCTCGTGGTGGGGACCACCGCCCGCGCCCACGGCTGTGAAGGGTGCCCACCGCTCGAGGACCTCGTCGGCAGGTACGCCGCGGCCGGCGGTCGCTACCTGGTCTGCCCCATCTGCTTCGACGCTCGCCACCTCGACAAGGGTGACCTGCTGAGCAACGCGGAGCTGGGCGGCACCGTTCCGATGTGGGAGTGGATCGGCGATGAACCGGCCAACACCTTCAGCTACTGAGACCCTCGGCGCCAGGCTCGCAGGAGCGATCGAAGCCCGGGACCGGACGGCCCTCCGAGATCTCTTCGCCACGCCGGTCCAGTTCCGGGCAGTCACCCCCCGCAGGTTCTGGGACGCCGAGACACCCACCGACGTAGCAGACATCGTGCTCGGGACCTGGTTCGGCGAGGGCAAACAGGTCACCGAGGTGAGCCTGGTCGAGGACGACACGGTGGGCGAGGTCTCGAAGATCAGCTACCGCATGTCGGTTGCCACCGAGTCGGGACCGACCGTGATCGAGCAGGTCGCCTACTACGCCGTACAGGACGACCGGATCACCAACCTTCGCCTCCTGTGCAGTGGCTTCCAGTCAGCCTGAGCCACCCGGAGACGGACCACGTCGGCCGCGAGCGAGTCATACCGCCGGGTGTCGGCGCGATCTCACCTGCGGCACTGCGCCGACACCCGGCGCGTACCCAAGGCACTCACCTGCCTGCCAGACATGAGCGGTCTCCGGGGGATCTGGGAGGTCCGTGTCGCAACGGGCTCTTCGGCCTTCGGTCACGGCGTCGGAATCTCGAATCTTCTATTCGCACGGAAACCAGGGAGACGAGGGGACTGGCCTGACCCACCGCCGAGGAAGGTGGGGCAGAGTGGCGGCGCTGCCGATCAAGGTGCCGCTACTGGGAAACCCAGATGTCCTTCCAGGTGGGCATCCCGACAGTGCTGTCGTCGAAGTCGCCCTGGATCTTCGATCCGTGGGCCGTGGCGACGCCGGTGTACCAGGTCGGGAACAGCGGAAAGTACGTGTGGGCAATGGTCTTGTCCAGGCTGTTCCAGCGCGCGGGCTGTTGGTCCAGCGGCAGGCTCGGGATCGCGTTGATCTGGGAGTCGACCGACTTATTGCTGAACGCGCTGGAGTTGGACCCCAGCGTGTGGGTCTTGTCCGGGTTCGTCGACTCGAAGTTGGCCGGGATCCAGGTCGCGCCGGAGGGCCAGTCCGAGCACCAGCCGCCCGACCGGACGTTGATGTCCTCGGTGGGGTTCGCGCGCGCCGTTTCGTAGTTCCCCGTCGTGGTCGGCACCGGGGTGGCCTTGAAGCCGCCTTCGGTGAGCGCCTTGAGGATCGCGTCCTTGACCTTCACCCTGGTCGGGTCGTCGACAGGGAACAAGAACCGGATCTCGTAGCCGAGGGCGTGGGCCTGCTGCAGCAGTTGCCTCGCCTTCTGCGGGTCGTTGTCGAAGCCGGTGCGACCCGTGATGTTGTAGGCCGTGCGACCGGGCAGGCCCGGAGGAATCAAGTTGGTCGCCGGGAGGGCGGTGACCCCGGGGATCAGACCTTGGGCGAGGATCACGTTCTTGTAGGGATAGGCCCAGGAGAGAGCTTCACGAATCTTCTTGCTGGTGATCTTCCGGTTGTCCGGCGCCCAGTAGTAGGTGCACGGCGAGCCGCCCAGGGTCAGCCGCTCGGGAGACTGTTGCTGCATCTGCTGGAAGTCCGGCGCCAGAAGGTTGTCGTAGGTCAGCGTCGTCTGACCGGTGCCGGAGTCAGCGAGCAGGATCTCGTCGATCCTGACCGACTGTTGCTGGCTCTTCATGTCGTACTGGTCGGGGTAGTCCGTCCGCGCGGGGTCGGTGCTGGGGTTCCAGTACTTGTTGCGCTCGAGCACGAGTTCGCTGGCCGGGTGGTAGCTCGAGATCTTGTAGGGACCGGTCGACAGCGGGTGATTCTTGTAGGTCTTCGGGTCCGAAGCCGCCTTGCCCAGCGGGATCGGGCCGTTGGCCGGAAAGGTGCCCCAGTAGGGCATGTCCGGGAAGGGCTCGGCCATCTGGATGGTGATCTGATTGCCGTTCACCGTGATCGCCTTGGCCAGGGTGCCGGGCTTCTGGTGGGACGTGTAGGGACCCTTGTCGCTCGATCCGTCCTTGTAGTAGACGTTTGAGTAGTACTGGCAGGCGCCGGTCGGGAAGGTGGCGGCGTCCATGCATCGCGACATGCCCCAGGCGACCTCCGTGGCCGTGACCGGCTGACCGTTCTCCCACCTCACGCCGGGACGGATGGTGAAGCTCCACTGGGTGTAGTTGTCGTTGTGCGTGCCGAGGTCGGTGGCCAGGTCGGGCACCAGCACCATCTGCCTGGTGGCCGGGTCGTACTTGTACTGCGTCAGCGAGCGGGTGACCAGGCCGCTCATGATCGACACTGTGTCGGGGTAGTAGATCTCGCTCGGGTCGAGCGTGCTGTTCAGGCCGTCTTGGGTCAGGACGGTGACGGTGCCGCCCTTCCTCGCGCTGGGGATGGTGACCGGACCCTGTGCTGTCGGGTCCTGACCGCTACCGGTGTTCCCGCCTTGGCGATTGCCCGCGCTGCCCGCCGAGCTCCCAGAGGACCCCGAGCCACCACATGCGCTCACTACGAACGCGCCCACCATGGCAAACGCACCAAGGGCCGTGATCGTGCGGTTCATCTTCCGACCTGTCGGTCCAGGGGGCGTTGGTCTGTCGGCGCGTGCGGTGTGGTGGGCTTCCTCTGTTGTTCACAAGAGCCTGGCGGAGGCATGACGGTCAGCCGACCAGATCTCGGGCAAGTGCCGCGGCCGCGCCGCGGTTGGTGACGCCGAGCTTGGCGAGGAGGTTGGATACGTGGACGCTGGCGGTCTTCTCGGTGATGAACAGGGTCTCGGCGATGGTCTTGTTGGTGGCGCCGGTGGCGAGGAGGTCGAGGACTTCGCGTTCGCGGGGTGTGAGCCGGCCAAGAGGTCCCTGGGGGGCGGCCGATGGGGGCAGGGGAACCCGGGTGCGGGTGGCCAGCCGGACTGCGCGGCGTTCGATGTCACGGGCACCCATGTCGTGGGCGGTGCCCCAGCAGGCGACGAGGAGCTCGCGGCCCTCATCCCGGGCTCCGTGGACGAGCATCTCGGTGGCCAGGTTCAGCCGGGGTTCGAGAGCGAAGTAAGCACCGAACGGGTCAGCCAGGATGGTGGCGTCGCGGAACTGGGCGACGGCTGGTTCTTCTGCGTACCTGGCGGCGTAGGCCTCTGCGAGGGCGAGCTGGACCCCGTGATAGGTCGGCTGCCACTCGTCGGTAAGCCCCGCACGTGCCCGCTGGAGCTGGTGCCCGGCCCGATCCCGCAGCTCCTCGGTCCGAGTCCAGGTCGTCGGGCGACCCAAACAGAGGGCGTGGAAGCCGATCCGGGCAGCTCCGGCCGAGGTCAGCGGGGAGTCACAGTCGTCGAGCTGGGCCAGGTATGAGGCAGCGGTCTCGAGGGCGCCGGGCTGGTCGTCGGTCATGGCCTCGAGCTTCAGCTTGGTCAGGACCTCGGTGTCCCACGGCGTCCGCCCTATCTGCTGTGTATAGGCCGCTACGTCGCGTACCAGCGGGGTCGCCGCGTGCGTGTCACCCCGTGCCAGCAGCAGCTCCGCCCGCGGCACGCCCCAGCGATCGTTGTAGGCGGGCAGGCCGAGCTCACGGAGCTCTTCGAGCCGGTGCTCGGCCTCGTCCAGGCGGCCGCGCCACAGGAGTGCCAGCAGCGCCGCGCCCCCGCACACGGTCCCCTGGAGGGGAAGTCCCAGGGCCATGCCTTCCTCGAAGCCCGCGCTGGCCACGGACAGTCCACGATCGATCTGACCGGCCTCCATGTACTGCACGGGGAGAAGCCCCCCGAGCACCTGCGCGACCAGGCCCGCTGCTCGTCCCACGGCCTCGGCTCGTTCCATCCCCGCAAGGGCGACAGTGATGTGACCGAGGTAGTACTGGGAGAGGGATCCGAGGTAGAGGGCATCCATCTCGGCTTGGGCGGACCCCGCCTTCGTGGCGGCGTCGGTGGCTCGTTGCGCGGCTTCCAGGCTGCCGGCGAAGTGGGCGTGCCGGTTCAGATAGAGCGACTGGGCGTTCCAGGCCCGTGCCAGCTCCTCGGTCGGGGAGTCGCCGGCGTACTCAACGGCGAGCCGGATCGCCTCCTCCTTTCCGATCGCGTCCCCTTCGCGGGAGACGGGGACGAACGCGGAGTAGACGCGGCTGGCCAGCAACCGGTCAGGCTCAGGCCCGAGCATCCCCACCGCGGTGTGGACCAGCGCGCGCCAGCGCTCCTCGTCATCCTGCTCGACTGCCGACTCGGCCAGGAGAACGACGAGCTCGGCCTGCGGGCGGCCGGCCACGCTCACGGCGTCGGGGACTCGATCCCACAGCGACAGTGCGCGTTCGAACTGGGTGACGGCCTCGGCGGCTCCCAGTCGCTTCGCCACCAGCCCCGCGCGCACCGACGCCGCCAGGGTGTGAGGCAGGTCGTGGGCGGCGTTCCAGTGGAACGCCAGCCGGCTCAGAGTCGCCAGTCCCGGATCCGGGTCGCCGTCGACCCTGGCCTGCAGGATCTCCGCGAGCCTGGCGTGGGTCCGGGTGCGTTCGTCGGGCATCAGGTCGTCATAGGCCACCTCACGCAGCAGCGGGTGCCGGAACTCCAGGTGGTCGCCTGCCTGACGCAGCACGTTGGCGTCCAGAGCCTCCCGCAGATAGCCCTCCATCTGGGTCTGGTCGAGTCCCGCCAGGTCGCCGAGGGTCTCGGTGTCGAGACGGGTCCCGTTGACCGAGGCGACGCGTAGCAGTCCCCGCGGACCCTCCTTGAGGGCGTCGATCCGGTCCAGCAGCAGGTCCGAGAGGTGGCCGGGGACCGCTTCCTGAGTGGCGGTCAGGAGCTCTTCGGCGTAGAGCGGATTGCCCTCCGACCGCGCCAGCACAGACTCCACCCACGCCGGGTCAGGCGGCCCGTCAGTGTGGGCGGCGACGATGCTCGCGATGCTGTCGCGGTCCAACCCGGCGAGGTCGACGCGTCGGGCCCCGGGGACTCGACCGATCTCAGTTGCGGTCCTCCGGAACGGGTGGCGGCGGTGCAGCTCGTCGCTGCGGAACGTCAAGACCAACAACAAGGCCCCACGCGCGGTCCGAGACAACGTGGCCGCGAAGCCCTGGGTGGAGCGGTCAGCCCAGTGCATGTCCTCCAGCACCAGCAGTACCGGACCCGCCGCCGCGGCTTCGTGCACGACGGCGGTGAGGTCGTCCAATACATGCAGGGCCTCCCGACTCCGCGGCGCTTCCGGGTCCAGCAGAGTGAGCATGCGATGTGCTGAGGGCCGCAATTCGAAGTCGTCGACCCCGCCGAGGAGGGAACGCACCGCCTCGACCACCGGGGCGAACGGGATACCCGCCTCAAGGTCGAGACCGTGGCCCACCGCCACGGTGAACCCGAGCCCTGGGGCACGGTGTTCGAGGTCGACCACGAGTGTGGTCTTGCCGATCCCCGCGTCGCCGCCGACGAGCACGATCTGCGAGATGCCTTCTGCCGCCAAAGCGAGAGCCTCATCGAGCTCTGCGATCTCGGGCTCGCGCCCCAGCAGCACAGAAGACGCAACGCTTGGCACGGGCATGTTGCCCACCGCCCTCAACGTGGGTGGGACGAAGGTCCCCAGACCAACCATGCTAAGCGCCCCGGAGCGCCTTGGCGACCAAGATCGCGGCGGCCGGGCACCCGTACCGCCACCCGGAGCCGGCGAACCGTCCAGCCGGACGGCCGCCCCCGCAACTGAACGGAGAACTCAACCACGCCCCACTCCGCGGCAAGTCGCCGGCGTCGAGCAATGCGGCTCTTAGCTTCCTGTGTCCGATGGGCACCCAGGACTAGTCATTCTCCCCATGTGGAAGGCGGTTCTTAGCGTCAGCGTGAGGGTTCACCAGGCCGCACATCCCGGCCACCGAACAAAGGGAAACTCTCATGACCAGGACGACCGTTCACCGCCCCACCTCATCGATCAACCATGTTCGTGCCCTCTCCGCCGCCGCGGCCGCCGGACTGGTCGGCACCCTGCTGGCCGTCACTCTCGGGAGCGCGTCTGCCATGCCCGGCCGCGGCGACCCGCCACCGGCTCCCGTTCCTCTCGTCCACACCCACGGCCATTACGTCGCGCACGGCTGCTTCATGACCCCCCACAACTTGAACGAAGCCGAAGCTGAAGAACTGCCGGTCTGCTACACCTACGTCCCCTGACCGTCATGACCGACCGAACCATACGTGCGAGCCCACGCCGACAGTTCCCCGGACCGATCGTCGACGACCCACGGCTGAAGCCAACCGACAGGTTGACGATCGGTCCTCCGGCCGGATTCGACACCGCGGGGCACTCACGTAGCCCCGCGGATCAGCGGCGCTTCTGTAGCCCAGAATGACACGACGATGGCGGGCGCACCCGCAGCGATGAGCGTGCGCCATCACCTTCCGCAATCGCAACCGGGAGCGTACGGTCAAGGTGCTCCCGGTCCGTGTGACCCTCGTCGAGGATTCGGCTCTCGACGGCTCGGAGGAGACGCCTTCTCGGGCGTTCCACCACCGCCTGCCGTCCACAGAGAGAGCACACCATGGCCAAGTACATGATCAAGGCTTCCTACTCGCCTGAAGGAATCAAAGGCGTCATGGCGAAGGGCGGCTCCGCTCGCGCCGAAGCCATCGAGAAGTTGGCCTCGGGGGTTGGCGGCTCGGTGGAGTGTGTCTATTTCTCGTTCGGCTCTGATGACCTCTTCGCCATCGTCGATGCACCGAGCCATGAGGCGATGGCAGCCATCGCCGGCACGGTCGGTCGGACCGGTGCGCTCAGCAGCTACGAGACCGTCGTGTTATTGACGCCGGCGCAACTTGACGAGGCATCGAAGATGACCGTCGACTACGCGCCGCCGGGAAGCTGAGTTCCGGCGACATTCCACCAGTTCGCTACGCGCGCCCGGCGGGATCTCGGTCGGAGACAACCTCAGGTTCACACGCGGTAGGTCCCGAGTGGGGTTCGAAAGCCGTGGACTTGGGAGGAACGTCCGCTCGTTGTTGGTCGTGACGGTGGGCATAGGCACTGGCATGCCGCGATCCGCGCTTCCAGAAGATGCGTCACTGCGCCGCGAGCCGGCGTCACCCGGTGCCGGATCGAGGACGTGTCCGATGACGCAGGAGCCGAAGTCTCGCCAACGCGCTCGACAGGTGAACGTGGTCGGTGCCGGGGTTACTTGGCGCCACCTCACGAACAATTCAACCTCCCCGGCAAGGGTCAGTGCGGACCCACTTCCGAAGGCGGCGAGTCGAGCTCGAGGGGCTTCGCGGGAATGATCTGGTCCGAGGAGACGCTGGGAGCGACACAGCCTCGACACGGCGGGGCCGGGTCTGGCAGCGAGGAGTCACCAGATGTCGAAAGTCATCATCATCGGCGCCCACGGCAAGGTCGCTCTGCTCACGGTGCCGCGACTGGTCGCGGCCGGTCACGAGGTCACCGGCGTCATCCGCAAGGCCGAGCAGGCCGAGGACGTACGGAGGAGCGGCGCCGAGGCCGTCGTCGCGGACGTCGAGAACTTGTCCACCGACCAGATCGCTGAGGTTCTCGCGGGCCACGACGTGGTGGTGTGGTCCGCCGGAGCCGGTGGGGGCAGCCCGGAGCGGACCTACGCTGTGGACCGTGACGCGGCGATCCGCACGATCGACGCCGCCGAGCAGGCCAACGCGTCGCAGTTCGTCATGGTGTCGTATTTCGGCGCCGGTCCCGACCACGGCGTGGATCCGAGCTCCGACTTCTTCGCCTACGCCGAGTCGAAGACTGAGGCCGACGCTCACCTCGCGGCCTCGAGCCTCGGGTGGACGGTCTTGCGACCCAGCAGCCTGACCGAGGAGGCCGGCACCGGCGGCATCGAGACCGGCGCTGGCGTCACCGGCGGCCAGGTCGCGCGGGCCACGGTCGCCGACGTGATCACCGCCGTCATCGGGGCCCCAGACAGGGCGGAGGGCCTGACCCTGGAGTTCAATGACGGCGAACAGCCGATCGGCGGCGTCATCGCCGGCTGAGAACCCCCGGCAGGCGGGGGCTGGGATTGTGCGCCTGGGCAGATCGTCAGCGCGCTGCGGAAGCGCCGCCGTTCACCCAAGTCGCGCCCGCACGTATCGGGTCGATCACTGCGCCAGAGCGCCATCGGCAGGGGCCGCGAAGGGCAGCCATGGCCGACCACGTTGCGGGACTGCCCCACGCAATGCACCAAGGAATGCCTGCTCCTACGCCGCTGACGAGGTGGGTCACATCGCCGGGATCGGGTGGAGCGCACGACCTGCACAACGTGAGCCGGCGGGTTTCAATCCTCGGAGAGTCGCTGCAGCTCTTCCTGGGTGAGACGCAGGTCAGCCGCTGATGCCGAGTCGCGGATCGACTCGGGGCGTTTGGCGCCCGGGATCGGGATCACGACTGGTGATTGGGCGAGCTCCCAAGCGAGGGCGACCTGCTGCGGGCTGACGCCGTGGTTCTGGGCGACGTCGGCGAACACCGGATGCTCCTCGGACATCTGCTTGGCGTTGCTCAAGCCACCCAGAGGGCTCCACGGGAGGAACGCCAGACCGAGCTCTTCGCAGACCTCGATCTCACGGCGGCTGCTGCGGAACCCTGGGGAGAACTCGTTTTGCACGCTCACGAGCCGTTCGCCCAGTGCCTTGTGCGCGGCCCTGATCTGGTCCTCGTCGGCGTTGGAGAGGCCGATCATGTGGACCTTGCCCGAGTCCGCGATGTCAGTGAGTGTCTCGAGGAGGTCGTCGTAGGGCACCGTCGGGTCCGGCCGATGGTGCTGCCACAGCGTGAGCCGCTCAACCCCGAGCCGCCGCAGGCTGTCATCGACCGCTTGCTCCAGGTGAGAGCGGGAACTGTCCAGATCCCACTCACCACCGTCTGTGCGGACATGCCCACCCTTCGTGGCCAGCACGACCCGGTCGCGGACACCCAGCTCGTCCAGAAGGGACGCGATGAGTCGCTCGTTCGCTCCCATGGCGTCGGCCCCCAGGTCGTCACCCGGTCCGTAGGCGTCGGCGGTGTCGAAGAAGGTGACCCCGGCATCCAGAGCGGCCATAACAGTTCGCGCGAGCTGGTCTCGGGGTTGTGTCCCTGTCTGGTCGAACGTCATCAGGCCGAGTCCGATCGCGCCGACTTCGAGCCGCCCGACCGTGTCATTGCCAATAGTCCTGGTATGCACACTTGTGGGTACCCCGCGGAGCCGTCCCCATTCGCTGTGCACCTCCGCGGGCCGCCTTCCGCCCGTCGTGAAGGCGCGTCACTCCGCCGGGTCTTGGTGGCCCTCGTTCGTGCGTGACTACTGCGAAGACGCCCACTCGTGTGGCGGTCCGCAGGTGTGGCTTGGACCTCAGGCCGTCGGGAGGTGCGATGTCGCACACCACTCTGCTGCCGTTCCAGCCGGACCGGATGAGCCCGGGACAGCTGGCGGTCGTTTCGTATGTGGCCCGATACTCCGGCCACACCCATGCCTTGTAGATCCACAGTGCGGGTCGAAAGCCGTGGACTTGGGAGGAACGTCCGCTCGTTGTTGGTCGTGACGGTGGGCATAGGCACTGGCATGCCGCGATCCGCGCTTCCAGAAGAGCGTCACTGCGCCGCGTTCCGGCGTGCCTCGTTGGTCACCTTCTGGCAGGCCGAGTGGGCTCGTGGTTCACGGTCCTGGGGTGTTGGGCGTCGGTGCGAGGGGTGCGAGGGGTGCGGGGTGGTCCGTGTTCCGCGGAGTCTTTGCGCTGCGGGTAAACGGATCTGCTGGCGGATCCGTATTGGTAGGCAAGACCATGGTGGTCTGAGGGGGTCGGGATGCGACGGAGCCGGAGGGAGTCCGAGTACGTCGCCTTCGTGGCTGTTCGGCAGGCCGGTCTGCGTCGTATCGCATACGCGTTGTGCGGTGACTGGACCCTGGCCGAGGACCTGGTCCAGACCGCACTGGTCAAGTTGTACGTGGCGTGGCCGCGGGTTCGTCGCGACGGGAGGGAGGAGGCCTACGTGCGTCAGATTCTGGTTCGGGCGAGCATCGACGAGCATCGGCGGCCGTGGCACCGGGAACAGCCGATGGAGGTCCTGCCGGAGCGCACGCCGGCTCTCGAGTCGGACACCGGAACCCGGGATGACCTGATCGCGGCACTGCAGGAGCTGCCGCCGATGCAACGCCGGGCGGTCGTGCTCCGGCACTGGGTGGGGTTGTCGGTGGAGGAGACCGCCGAGGAGCTCGGGGTCGCCCAAGGCACGGTCAAGGCCCACTGTTCGCGGGGCCGGGAGCGACTTCAGTCGCTGCTGAGCGGAGTCGCAGCCAGGGAGGACCACTGAGATGACTGAGTTCGATCTGCAACGGGCGTTGGAGTCGTCGTTCAAGGCGTCATCTGGCTCCGAGCCTTTGCTGCCGTCGCCGCGGGCCCGGGTCGTCGCGGGAAGGAGGGCGCTGCGGCGCCGCCGCGTCCTCACAGGGCTCGTGGCCGCCGCAGCTGTGTCGGGGGTGGTCTGGGGCTCGGCACAGATGATCACCACCGATGTCAGTGGCCCCACACCGATCGAGCAGCCCACCTCAGCGCCGTCGAGTCAGCGCGTGCCACTGCTCAACACGTCCGAGCGGGCGCTCACCCTGCCGGCTCGCGTGGACCACCGCTGGCGAGACTCCTGCGGTCACGCCCACCAGCCGAGCTGTCACCGGTACTCCCGCAGCGCTGCGCCCGTCGGCATCAACGCCGATGGCACGTTGTGGCGTACCCGCTCCAACGTGATCATCGTGAGGCAGGCCCACGACACGACCCCAAAGCCCGGAAGCCAAACGATCGAGGTCGAAGTGCGCACGGCCGAGTCGATCCGCGTGCAGTGGTGGGTACTCACTCGTGCCGCGGGTGAGGTCACGGCCAAGGTCGCTGACCCGGCATCGAGCCTGATCGACTTCGCCACCTGGGCACACGCAGTCAACAACGACATCGCAGTCGCCGGGACACCGCGCCTCACCGTGGCCACCGTGCTCCCCCGCAGCTGAGCGCACCCCGGGACAGCTCCCTCCAGGACCGGACCCACAAGGCTCCACCTCGCCGACGCTGTCGCGCGCACGTCACGACGCACACCAAGGCTGATCGGCCGCGCTCCGGGTCGACCGCGCGCTGGGCGCGGCCGCACTGATCGACACCGACCGGATGTGAGGAAGGAAATCATGTCTGACAACGAGATCACCGAACGACTCGAGTTCGGCACACCAGAACCCACGTCCTCATACCGTGCCCTCAGGCTTCTGCTCAGGACAGTCACCTTGCTTGCCGTGATCCTTTCCGTACCCCTTGCCAGAGCCCACCACGCACACGAGGCCGACCCCAGAGCGAGACTGAGCACCCACCTCGCACTCCATGGCCCAGTCTCAGTCGATACCGGTATGTCGCGCCCAAACCTGCGTGGCCCGGTAAATGCCCGCGCGTCCGAACATCGCCTACACCTCGAGCGTGCCTTGGCCCTCGGCGTCAGTGCCAACGCAGCTGAACACGCGCTCGCGCTCAAGGTGTCCCCACACCCAGGGCATCCGGGTCGTCGCATCATCGCGACGCAGACACCCCACCCAGGCAACCTGCGTCACTTCGCCGGGAGCGGACTACGACGTTCTCACAACCGGCGAGGTCATGCGGATGCCGGCCCTGCTTGATCCTGCAGCCACCGAAGGAGCCTGGTCCTGCTCGGGCCGGTGAGCAGCTTCCGGTGACTGCGATGAGGGGCACCAACCCGGAATGCCGATGGTTCCGAGCCTGGAACGACACGGACCCGGTCAGGTGGCTACTCCTTCCGCGATCTCATCGGACGCCCGCGTTCCGGCGGGCATCGGGGTGGGGCGGTGATGGGAGATTCCGAGGGCGGCGAGGGCACCGAGCAGCGAGATGGTGGCCGCGGTGACCAGTGCAGGCTCGTAGCCGGACAGGGTCTGTGCCGGGGTGTCGAGTGAGCCGTGGGCGTCGAAGACGACGGTGACGACAGCGACGCCGGCGGCTTGGCCGATCTGCTGGAGGGTGTTCAGGACGCCCGCCGAGCGACCGAGCAGGGCCGGCGGAGCGGCGTTGAGGCCGGCGGCGGAAGGTGCGGGGAGTGCCATCGAGATGCCGACGCCGGCGACGACGAACGGTATGACGAACTGCGCGTACGGGGCGTGGTGGTGCGCCTCGCGGAGGATCCAGAGGAACCCGAGCGCTTGCAGCGCGAGACCGGGAGCGGCGAGGGCGCGGGCACCGATCCGGTCCACCAGCTTGCCGGCGATCGGCGCGATGAGGAGCGGCGTCATCGTCCAGGGCAGGAACCGCAGCCCCGTGCTGAGCGGGGAGTCCCCACGGGCGATCTGGAAGTACTGGCTGGTCACGTAGGCCGTCGCGAAGATCGAGGCGGCCATCAGGAACTGGGTGAGTGCAGCGGCGGAGAACACCCGCGAGCCGAAGAGCGACAGGGGCACCATCGGGGCCGGTGCGACGGACTCCCAGGCCACGAACCCGACCAGGAGGACGACGCCGAGGACGAGCGCGACGACGACCTCGGTGGACTGCCAGCCGGCGTCCGGAGCGCGGAGCACGCCGAAGACCAGGGCCCCCATCGCGCCGGACGCAGCGATCATGCCGAGCGGGTCGAGCCGGGTCCTGGGACCGTAGCTCTCGGGTAGGACGCGCAGGACACCGACGACGGCGGCGATGCCGAGCGGCACGTTCACCCAGAAGATCCAGTGCCAGTCGAGGCCCTCGGTGACCACGCCGCCGATGAGAGGCCCGGCCGCCACACCGAGACCGGCCACCCCGCCCCAGATGCCGACGACGGCGCCGCGGCGCTCGGCAGGGAAGGACGACGTGAGCAGAGTCAGGCCGAGGGGCATCACGATCGCCGCGCCGAGACCCTGGATGGCGCGGAAGCCGATCAGGGTGTTCAGGTCAGGCGCGAGCGCGCACGCCGCCGAGGCGAGGCTGAAGAGCAGCAGACCCGCGACGTAGGTGCGTCTCCTGCCGAGTCGGTCGCCGAGCGCAGCCGCTGTGATGATCCCCGCGGCGAAGGTGAGCGCGTAGGCGTTGATGATCCACGGCAGGTTGCCGGCGCCGCCGCCGAGATCGGCATGGATGGACGGCAACGCGGTCACCACCACCAGGGCGTCGAGGGTGATCAGCAGGTACGCGCCCGCCGTGAGCAGGACGGTGAGCCGGCGCGGCGCAGGGATGTCGGCGGGCTGGGGCGTGGTGAGCGTCTGTGGCGACTCGTGACGAGTCGGTCCGGAGGCCGGGTGTGGCATCGGAGTTCCTCTCTCGTCGACCGACCGGGTGTCGCCGACGTACGAAAAGGCAGACGGGTGGTGCCCCGCGAAGTGGGCGGCCGCCGACCGCCCAGTTCTCCTCCTTCGCGACGTCTACCTCTTCAGCCGCCGCTGTCGGCGGTGTGCGAGAGGGTCGAGGAGACAAAGGGTGATGACATGGACACAGAACTGCTGTCGCTGGCGCGAGCCGGTGACGAGGACGCCTTCGGAGAGCTGGTCGCGCCGTACCGCCACGAGCTGCAGGTCCACTGCTACCGGATCCTGGGGTCGTTGCACGACGCCGAGGACGTCGTGCAGGAGACGTTGTTGTCTGCCTGGCGGGGAATCGGCGGTTTCGAGGGGCGCTCGTCGGTCCGCACCTGGCTCTATCGCATCGCGACCAACCGCAGCCTCGACGTCATCCGCGCCGGCGCCCGTCGGGACGAGCCGGTGACGACGCGCGTCAACGGGCTCGTGCCACCCGCGCCCACCCACCACGGCGGAGTCCCCTGGCTCACGCCGTACCCGGACGACCTGCTCGACCTGCCCGACCCGAACCCCGGACCGGAGGCCGTGGTGGAGTCACACGAGGCCACGTCCCTGGCGTTCGTGACCGCACTCCAGCTGCTTCCACCCAAGCAGCGAGCCGTCCTGATCCTGCGCGACGTCCTGGGCTACAGGGCCGCCGAGGTCGCCGACGTCCTCGACACGACGGTGGAGTCGGTGACCAGCGCCCTCAAGCGCGCCCGAGCCACGCTCGACTCCGACGAGACCCTGGCCGAACGTCGGACGCAACCACCGGCTCCCGCTGCAGGCTCGCCCGAGGAACGCCGCATGATCGAGGCGTACGTCGACGCCTTCACCACGCACGACGTCGACAAGCTGGTCGCGATCCTGAGCGAGGACGTCTGGCTGAAGATGCCGCCGCTGCCTCTGGAGTACCACGGCCGCGACGCCGCCATCGGCTTCTTCCAGGCCGTCGTGCACCCGCGAAGCCGTCCGCTTCGGCTGGTCCACACGCGGGCGAACGGCTGCCCAGCCAGTGGCATGTACGCCCACGACCCAACCACGCAGACGTGGCGTGCGACCGGTCTGGTCGTGGTGGTCATCTCTGGCGACCGGATCACCGAGCTCACCCGCTTCGAGGTCGGCGTGATGGCGAGCTTCGGGCTGCCGCGGATCCTTTCCTGAGCCCCATGAAGTCTCCCAGCAACCAGATGAGAGGTGTCCGATGGCAGAGCAGACGAGCGTCCGATACACGACCCGCGACGCGGCAGCAGCGGAGAGGAACCAGAGCCTGATCGACGACGTGTTCACCGAGCTGGCCGAACTCGAACCCGACGGCCTGTCCTACCGGGTCGCCCGCTCGGACGACGGACTGTCCTTCGAGCACGTGGCAGTCGTCGAGGAGGGGGCGAACCCGTTGCCCACCCTCGCCTCGTTCCGGGCCTTCAGCTCGACCGTCGGCGAGAGGGTGCTCGAGCCTCCGGTCGTGCAGACCGGCCGGGTGGTCGCGCGCTACCGCTGACGACACGGACCACCGGCGGAGATCCTCCTGCGGAGCGAAAGCCACGCACCGTTCACCTGCGTCGTACTGCCGGTGGGCAGGGCCACCGGTGGCCGACTGTGTCTTGCCGAGGTACCTGCTTCATCCCGTGGGGTCCACATCTCCGAGGTCTCCCCGATCCAGGATCCGCACCAGCTCACGAGCGAGCACCAACTGCACTCCATCGCTCGATGGAGCCGCAGGCTGCCCGCCGGCGCCCTCCTCGGCGATAGAAACCACACGCTCTCCGGGCGAGGGCACTGCCTCAGACAACATGCCCGCCTCTTCGAGCTGCACGGCCAGGGACCATGGATGCAGTCCGTCATAACCCCTCAGCAGCGTCTCGCGACATTCATCGTTCATTGAATTCCAGAACGCGGCGGCTTCCGCGAAGCTCGGCTGGTTGTCACCCATGGGGCCGATCCTGACACGGAGTCCGTACGGAAACAGGAGCACAGCTCGGCGCTGCTCATCCGTCGAGTCCCACTTCAAGACTTCGAGCCACACGTGTGCCCGACGCCGCGCACTCCACCGCGAAACGGGCGACGAGGCTCGCGCGCACACGTTGCAAGGCGGTCGCTCAGCGCGTCTGAGGCAGGCTTCCTACTTCTGGTCCGGGGGCGTCTGGAGCATGGTGACCAGCTCCTGCTCGGTGAAGCTCGGGCTGGACATCTCGACGTACTGGCCGTGGAAGAACCGTGAGTCCTTGATCCAGACTGCGGCGTCGCCGGTCTTGGGATCCCGGCCCGACCACGCCTGCTCGATGTCAAAGGGGTTCGGCACCGGCGTCGCGTCGGCGGGCGGTGCGGCAGCATCGATCCGACAGACGACGTAACGCAGCGGCTGGTTCGCTGGGCGCTGGACGCGGAACGTGCGGCCAGCGAACTCGAACGACGTCGTGACCAGCCTGACGTGGCCGTTCGCGGCCGCCGCACTCGGTCCCGGCACGAACGAACCGTGGACGCGCTCGGGCACGGTCTGAATGGCCGCCGGCGGAGCCGGAGTCGCGGTCGGCGTGCCCGCACCGCCGAGCTGGGGCAGCACGATCGCGGCCACGGCCGCCGCCGCGACGGGGACGGCGGTCCACGGCAGCACCGCGCGGCGCGGGGACCGCACCCGACCGGTGTAGGTCAGCCCCCGGCTCTCGTCGCGGAAACCCGCTTCGAGCCCTCGGATCAAGTCATCATCAGTGAGCATCAACGTTCTCCTCGTCGGACTTCTCGGTGGTGAGCGCGGTCCGCAAGCTGGCGAGCGCACGCGAGGTCTGTGACTTGACGGTCCCGGTCGTGACACCGAGCGTCCTCGCCGTCTCCTCGACCGAGAGGTCGTCGAAGTAGCGGAACACCAGGACCGCGCGCTGGCCCGGAGGCAGCTCGCGTGCGGCCCGCATCAGCAGGTCGCGGTCGAGCCGGCTGTCGTATGCGGGACTGTCGTGGGCCGCCAGCGGCACGTCGTGTTCCAGCGGGGCCTCGCTCGGTCGGCGGCCAAGGCTGCGCCACCGGTCCTTGACCAGGTTGGCGACAGTCGTTCGCGCGTATGCCTCGGGGGACCGGCGGGCCGAGCGCCACCGGCGCGCGGTCCGCAGCAGCGCAGATTGCACGACGTCCTCCGCGTGGCCGGCGTCTCCGGTCAGGAGATAGGCCGTCCGGAGCAGCCGGTCCGAGCTCGCGGCGACGAACGCCTCGAACTCTTGTTGGTCCCGGCCACCGATCACGCTCGCGCCCCTGATGTGCTCGTCACACCACCTTGAACTCCGGTAGGCGTGATCAGGTTGTCACAGGTGTGGAAGAAGTGCGGGGGACCACTCCTCGAGCACATCGAAGAGCCGACGGTGCCGGTCAGATGGTCCGCTGACGCCTCGGCGGTCACCCCTCCCTCAAGGGTTCCTCATTTCTCAGCTCATGGCCGGGGGATCGACTCAGTTGGCGCTGTCCGTTGTGATGACGCCACCTGTTGGCAAGAACGCCTGGCTGGGGTCGGTGCCGTGGGCGGAGGCGTCGTACCAGCGCAGCACCCGCAGCGCCCGCAAGGTGTTCCACCGGCTGGGCGTGCCGTCGGGTTCCTCGAACCGGAAGTGGACCGCGCCGGGGTGCGTGTTCTCGAGCAGCCATCGCCCGTCGGGTCTGCGCTTCGCTCGGACGTGTTCGATCGCTTCGGCCAGCCGCGGATCCGGAGTGCCCCCACGCCGGGCGAAGTGCTCCGCGGCCTTGAGCAGGTCGTAGTGCCAGCGTGGGGGGTAGGAGAAGAAGGCCCATTGCGGGTTGACCACGTCGCCCGTGCGTAACGACCGGACGAGGTTGCGCCGGAGCAAGTACTCCTCGCCGTGCCGCCGAGCCCGGCGGACCTCCTCAGATCCGCCGGTATGGCGCTCCCACCTCAGCAGAGCGTCGATCACGTCCAGGGTGCTGGCGAATGATGACGGCGCGGGGCGCGTCTCGGCCCAGCAGTTCCAGCCACCATCCGGCATCTGGTCGGCCAGAAGCCGCTGCACCACCTTGTCGACGTCGACGCCCAGGTAGGTACCGATCAGGATCGTGCCGGCGTTGATGCAGCAGTCCTCCTCGCCGGCGAAGAACGGCAGCCCGTCGCACTCCCACCGACAGTTCCGCGCCACCAGGTGTGCGGTCTCCTGCATCACCGGACTTTCTGGCGGTGCCCCCAGGTCGCACAGGTCGAGCAGGACCCGGTACGTCGCGGTCCACGGCTGGCCCGGGTCGGCACCCGGGTCGGCACCCGACTCGTCGGTCGGTGGGTCGGCCGTTCCCGCGTCCGGCGACGGCCAGGGTGGCGGTGGTTCACCAGCAGCCAGGGCTTGCGCAGTATCCGCTGCGAATGCAGCGGTACCTGGAAAGCATGCTCCGTTCGCCCACAGCCCATCAGGAGCCCGGAGTGCCAGCAGTCGAGCACCCCAGCCCTCGTGCTCCACGCGCCCTCGCTCGGTCGCCACCTCGGTCTCCTCCGCGTCCAGGAGATCCCGCTGAACCTGCCAGCGGATCGCCGGATCGCCCTGCAACAGCCACTGGACAACGGGATCGTCCACGGCCATCGGCGGCATTCGTGGCTGGAAACGGCTCGGATCCTCCGTCGGCTCCATCCCTGAACCGTAATCGGAAGCAGCGCACGCATCTGCCGCCTCGAGGTGCGTCTTTGCGCCGGGACTCGGCCCGACCCCACCAGCGTCACACCGGCGCGACAGGTCGGTCAGCCCTCGACGTAGACCGCGAGCGTGTCCGGGTGTACGCCGTCGTACGCCATGGCGGCGGCGCCGGCCTCGCTCTGCATCACGGCCTCGAACGCAGCCATGTCGCCGACTTCCATGCTGAGACCTACGTGGTTCGGCCTGTTGGGGTCCACGAACGTGTTGATGTTGCTCGCAACCGAAGAGAAGACCTCTTCGCGCTTGGGGGACGACAGCCAGTGCGCAACGTCGTCGACCTCGTGGGTGGCAATCAGCTTGGGCATCGGAGTCCTTTTCCTTCGAGTGATCGGCTCTGCCCGAGCTGTCCCCTGGCCGTCCTGAGCGGGGTCGACTCCGGACGCTACTCAGGTCTGGGACAGTGCGCCACAGCCGAACCGGGCCCATCGGGCTCACCCGGTTGGCTGCGCGCACGGCCGCGGGTGGCCACACTCCCTCGTCGTTAGTCGCAGTCGGCGTCGTTGCCCGAAGGCCCCGCCCTGACCAGTTAGCCTGGATGTGACACCAAGGCAGGGGGTACACCAATGCCGCTCGGGCGGGTCATTGCAGAGACGGTGGCCGATCTTCGCGACCGCGTGGAGGTCTCCTGGCACCACGACACGTGGCATGTGACGGCGGGCTCGTTCGAGTCCGCGCTCCACTACGTCGAGACGCGTTTCGACGAGGCCGCTGTCCTGGCGCGTCGCGATCACGGTCGTCGATGGCCGCGGGTGACTCTCGAGGTATCCACCGATCCGGCGCTGGCGACGAAGGCACCGCCGCTGGCCGAGCTGGCTCACCCGCCCGCGCCGGCAGCGCTCCAGCCCGCTCCTACGACCCCCATCGAACGCGTGGAGCCCGAGCCGGTGGCGGCATCGCGCCTCCCGACCGCTCTCGAGGCGATCTTCGCCGATCAGAACGACCTGCCGCGTCGGTAACTCGACGTGACCGCCGCCTGGTGGCGCATCACGGCGGCCTGTGGTCCTGCCGGAGTCGCGCAGTACGCGGTCAGGAATCGAAGCGTCGCTGAAGGTCGGCGTATCCGATCGCGCCGTCGAGGAAGCTGAGCGTTCCTCCGTCGAGCAGCTCCTGGCCGGCGCGCTCGAGCATGCTCAGCGAGGCCCGGGCCAAGCTGCCTCCCAAGCTGACGCGTACGACCCCGAGCGAGAACAACGTCGGCGCGTCGATCGTGTTCGCCAGCCCCGCCACCACGTTGAGCGGCGCAGGGATGGCTTCGGCCAGCTGCCGGATCGTGTCCTCCTCGACGACCCCGGGCACGAAAACGCAGTCGGCCCCCGCAGCGACGTACCTGACCGCCCGTTCGACCGTCTCGGGGAAGACGTCCCCACCGGCACCGGCGAAGTAGGTGTCGGTGCGGGCGTTCAGCACAAAGGTGCCGCTCGGTGCTGCTGCTCGCGCGGCCGCGATCCGGTCGACTGCCTGATCGATGCCGAACAGCCCGTCTGTCCCGGCATCCTCGATGTTCGCGCCCACTGCACCGAGCGCCGCGGCTCGGGCCACGGTGTCGCCGACGTCGTCCGCGCTGAGGCCGTACCCGGCCTCGAGGTCCGCGGTCACCGGCACGCTCACGGCGGCGATGATGCGGCCGACGTGCTCGAGCATGACGTCGCGGTCCAGCACCCCGCCATCCGGGACACCCAGAGACCAGGCGATGCCCGCACTGGTCGTGGCGATGGCAGGAAACCCGACCTGCTCGAGCACGCGTGCGGAGCCGGCGTCCCACGCGTTGGGGAGCACGAACCCCGGACTGCTGTGCAGGGCGAGGAGGGCCGCTGCCTTCTCGATCGACGTTCCGGTGGTCATCTGCCCATCATGCCGCTGACCCATGCGTCACTTCGCCGCGGATCGGCCAGCGAGTGGGCGTGACCGGACCAGTGGGACTATGGACCCGATGAGTCTCGCCACGGATGGGTCGGAGCCGCAGGCCCCACGCCAGGCGCAGATGCCGTGGGGTGAGACCGCTGGACGGGCGGACATGGCGATCGCGCTGCTGATCGGCCTGTACGTCGCCTACTCGCTCGCGTTGTGGCCGCTGGTCCCAGCGCTGATCGGGTCACATCCGTTGCTGCTGGAGATCCTCGGGGGGTCGACCCTGGCCGAGGTGACGGTCGGTGCGCACAGTCGGCTGGGCGAGCTGCCGTTGTGGCTCGCGATCGTCGCCGCGGTGCCCGGCTCGATGATGTTCGACTGGGTCTTCTGGTGGGCAGGGCGGCGATGGGGTGACCGCGCACTGCACCTGCTCCTCGGCCGCGACCCGTCGCCCCGTGGCGTGGCCAAACGCGAGGCGCGGGCCGCACGACTGGAGCGGATGGCCGAGAAGTTCGGCCCGGTGGCGGTCGTGCTGGCCTACTACCTGCCGCTGCCCTCGCTGCTGATCTACGTGGCCGCCGGCCTGTCCGGGATGCGACTGCGCACCTTCCTGTTGCTGGACGTGATCGGCACGCTCCTGTGGGTCGGTCCGATCGTCGCCCTGGGCTACACCATCGGCAAGCCCGCCGTGGACGTCGTCCACCGGATCGACCACTACTCCACGCTCCTGACCATCGTGGTGGTCCTGGTGGTGATCGTCGTCCAGGCTCGGAGACGTCGCCTCGCACCCACCTGACAGAACCGGCGCGCGAGTACGCTCCGGGACATGGCTGCCCGCACGCTCCCGCCCTTTCGTGCCGACCACGTCGGCAGCCTGCTCCGACCACCGGCGCTGCTCGACGCGCGGGCCCGACACCGGGCAGGCGAGCTCGACGACGAGGGGTTGCGGGCAGCCGAAGACGCGGCGATCGGCGACGCGGTGGCGCTGCAGCGCGAAGCGGGCGTACGCACCGCGACCGACGGCGAGTTCCGTCGTACGTCGTGGCACATGGACTTCATCTACCAGCTCGAAGGCGTCGACCCCACCGACCAGAAGCTGGCGGTGCACTTCCACAACAAGGGCGGTGACCTCGACTTCGAGACCGCGGCGCTGAGCGTCCACGACCGGGTACGGCTCGGCCACACGATCTTCGGAGACGCCTTCGAGTACCTGAAGGGCGCGACGACCGGCGACCAGGTGCCGAAGCTGACCATCCCCTCGCCGAACATGGTCCACTACCGCGGCGGCCGGGCGGCGATCGACGAGGCGGTCTACGCCGAGCTCGAGCCGTTCTGGGCGGACCTCACCGCGGCGTACGCCGAGGAGGTCCGCCGTCTCGGGGAGCTCGGCTGCACCTACCTCCAGCTCGACGACACCAGCCTGGCCTACCTCAACGACCCCGAGCAGCGCGCGATGGTCGCGGCCCAGGGCGGAGACCCCGAGCACCTGCACGAGCAGTACGTCGCGAACGTCAACGCCGCCATTGCCGGCCGCCCGGAGGGGATGCGGATCACCACCCACATGTGCCGCGGCAACTTCCGCTCGTCGTGGGCGGCCGAGGGTGGCTACGACTTCGTGGCGGAGGTTCTCTTCTCGCAGCTCGACGTGGACGGGTTCTTCCTCGAGTACGACGACGAGCGGTCCGGCGGCTTCGAGCCGCTGCGGTTCGTCCCGGAGGGCAAGCAGGTGGTGCTCGGCCTGGTCACCACCAAGACCGGCGAGCTCGAGGACAAGGAGGAGCTGAAACGTCGCATCGACGAGGCGGCGAAGTTCGTGCCGTTGGAGCAGCTCTGCCTGTCGCCCCAATGCGGTTTCTCCTCCACCGTGGAGGGCAACGTGTTGAGCGAAGAGCAGGAGCGGGCCAAACTACGGCTGGTCGTCGAGACCGCCGAGGAAGTGTGGGGGTAGGTCATGGCACTACTGGACGGCGTCGCCTGGGAGGGCAAGGTCTTCAAGGGCGGCGCGTGGACCGACGGACGCGGCGGCACCTATCCCGTCGTGGAGCCGGCCACCGGTAACGAGCTCGGCACGATGGGCCAGGCCGACGCCGAGGACGTGGCCGAAGCCGCCGCGTCGGCGGCGGAGGCGCAGCAGGAGTGGGCCGCGCTCCCGCACACCGCGCGTGCGGCCGTGCTCCGCAGAGCCGGAGACCTGTGGGCCGAGCACGCCGACGAGATCCGCGACTGGAACGTGCGCGAGGTCGGCGCGATCCCGCCGATGGCCGACTTCGCGATGCACGTCGCGGCCGAGGAGTGCTACCAGGCCGCGTCGTTGCCGGGACAGCCGATCGGCCAGGTGCTCCCCAGCGAGCAGCCTCGGCTCTCCATGGCCCGCCAGCTGCCGGCCGGCGTGGTCGCGGTCATCTCGCCGTTCAACGTCCCGATCATCCTCGGGATCAGGTCGGTGGCGCCGGCACTGGCGCTCGGGAACGCCGTACTCCTGAAGCCCGACCCGCGCACGGCGGTCACCGGCGGCACGGTGATGGCGCGCATCTTCGAGGAGGCCGGGCTGCCGGCCGGCGTCCTGCAGATGCTCCCCGGCGGCAAGGACGTCGGTGAGGCGATGGTGACCGACCCGCACGTCCGCGTCATCTCGTTCACCGGCTCGACAGCGGTCGGCCGGTCGATCGGCGAGCTCGCAGGCCGACACCTGAAGCGGGCCCACCTCGAGCTGGGCGGCAACTCCGCGCTGCTGATCCTCGACGACGCGGACGTCGAGAAGGCGGTGGGGCTGACCGGCTGGGCGTCGTTCCTCAACCAGGGCCAGATCTGCATGACCACCGGCCGCTACTTCGTCGCCGACGGGATCTACGACGACTTCGTCGACCAGCTCGCCGCGAAGGCGGGCCACCTGCCGGTCGGCGACCCGTCCACCGAGCAGGTGGCGCTCGGACCGGTCATCGACGAGCGGTCGCGGGACAAGATCCACGGCCTGGTCACGGCGAGTGTCGACCAAGGTGCGCGCCTGGCCGCGGGCGGGGAGTACGACCGGCTCTTCTACCGGCCGACCGTGCTGGCCGAGGTCCCGCTCAACTCCCCCGTCTTCACCGAGGAGGTCTTCGGCCCGGTCGCCCCGATCACCAAGATCTCCTCGGTCGAGGAAGCCGTCCGGCTGGCCTCGGACAGCGACTACGGGCTGTCGCTCGGCATCGTCACGCGCGACGTGATGCGCGGACTGGCACTCGCCGAGCAGATCCCGACCGGCATCGTGCACATCAACGACCAGACGGTGAACGACGAGGCGAACGTCCCGTTCGGCGGCGTCGGCGCCTCCGGGCTGGGCCGGCTGGGCGGCGCGGCCGCGAACATCGAGGCATTCACCGAGACCCGCTGGATCACGATGCGAGGGGAGCCTGCCAGCTACCCGTTCTGATCGACGTCGTACGGCGCGAGGGGCGCCGGTTCAGCCTGCTGGGGGTGCGAAGAACTCCAGCGCGATGTTGTCGGGGTCGCGGAAGCTGACGCCGGATCCGTAGCCGGCATCCACGATGCCGCCGTGGTCGATGCCGAGCTCGTCCAAGCGGTCAACCCACGCGGCGAGCTCCGCGCGGTCTGCGCACGCGAAGGAGAGGTGGTCGAGACCGGGTTGGTGCTCGTCGAAGGCGACGTCCGGCGTATGCCCGGGGTGGGTGTGCAACCCGAGCAGCTGACCACCTCCGATGAGGAACACGGTGTGATGGAACCCGCCCGTCGTCTCGTCCTCGTCGAGGACGGGGGCCGAGCCCAGCAGCGCTGTGTACCACTGCGTGCTGCGCTCGAGGTCACTGACCGTGACCGCGGCATGGGCGAAACCCGGAAACTCTGCCATCTTCTGGTCCCTCCGTCGTGCCATCGCCGGACCGGCGACAGACGCCGGCCCTCAGCCTTCGTGGGTCAGTGGCCCGGACCACTGACTCACGGTAGCCACATGCGGCGCCGTCCACCATCGCCTGCTCAGGCTGGACCCGAAGGCCCCGCCAGTCAGATCGTGAGCAGCCGATCGAAGAAGTCGCGGTACCGCTGCAGCGCCGAGCGCAGGCCCTCCGTGTCGGGCTCACCGTTGCTCCACTGCCCCTCGAGCTGGCGATGCTGCTCGTCGAAACCGGCCGACAGCTGGCTCAGTACGTCGCTCACCAGGCTGTCCGCGTCGCTCACGGCGCTACGAGGGTCGTCCACGAAGCCTTGCTGGATCGCTTCCCACCGAGCCTTGAAGTCCATGGCTGCTTCGGGAGAGACCAGCTGCTCCTGCGACGCACCCGCCACCTGGGTCTCGGCGGGAGACCCGTTCAGTCCCTGGCTCGCGCCGGTGGACTCCACCGGCGCCTGTTCAGTAGCCGTCGCGTCGACCTGGTCCTCGCCTGTGGTCGAGGTCGGCGCCGGGTTCTCAGCAGTGGCCGTGTCGGGCTCACGCACCTCGTCGCCGGCCGGAGCCTCAGGGCTCGCCGAGGGCGTCGCGGCTGTCTCGCCGGTCGCGGGCGCCGGCGCCGTACCGGCTTCGTAGGTGAGGTCCCCGGACGGTTCGTTACCCTGCGTGGTCATCTCTGCTCCCTTGTGATGATCGATCCTCTGACATGCCTGACTGCGTTGACTCGCCGTCGCGCAGCAGCACATCGACGAGCTCTCGGTAGGACGTCACTGCCTGACGCAGCTGCTCCGTGTCAGCCGTGCCGTTCAGCTGGGCCGTGGCGACGGCGTGGGCGTCGCGATAGTGCTGGGCGACGTCTGGATGGTCGACGGAGATGTCGTCCACGCGGTGGTCGAAGTCGTCGACGGGGTAGCCGCTGTCCCGCATGATGCGGACCACGAGGCTGTCCGCCTCCTGCACAGCCTCGGCCGGCCGATCGACGAAGCCGCCTTGGACGGCTAGCCACTCCTCGCGGTACCGGTCGGCGTCAGCACCGCTCAGGGGCACGACGTCGAACTGCGAACGCCGCTTCTCGCGCTCCCGCAGGACCTTCTCCCCCGACCGACGGTCGTCGGACTGCTCCACGGTCCGGTCGTACTCGGTCCCGAACTTCTGCTCGAGCTGGGCCGACTTCCTTCGCTGATACACGAAGGCCGCTACTGCCGCCGCGATGATCACCAGGATCACCAGGATGATGACGATCTTCATAGGTTCCTCCCACCTTGGGGCAGCACGTACCCCGCCGCGGGCTTCTCATTCGAACCTCCGGCGTCGCCTTTTCTCGAGTCAACTCTGCGGGCGGAGCAGGAACTTCTGGCCGGTCGCCTGGCGTGCACAGCGCTGGAGCGTCTCCACGTCCAGGACCTGACGCAGTGAGATCTGGTCGGTGTAGTGACTGGCGAACGTCGTGGTGAGCTCATCGGCGACCCGCTGGCGCAGGCGCACCAGGTCCTCAGGGCTGGTCCGCGCGAGGAACGGCGTGAGCAGCCAGCCGCCGACGCCCCAGGCGAAGCCGAACCGGCGGCGCAGCTCGATCGGGTGCGGGTCCAGCGCGCCGTACACGTAGACCTGCTTGTGCACGTCGCTGCCGTAGCGGCTGTACGGCGCGTCGGGCGGCACGATGGCCGCCTCCATGGCGTTGAGGATCTGGCCCGCCAACCGTCCCCCGCCGATCGCGTCGAACGCCAGGGTCGCCCCGGTGTCCCGCAGCGCAGCGACCAGGTCGGCCTCGAACGTCGGCTCGCTGGAGTCGCACACGTGGACGGCGCCCTGCTCGCGCAGCAGCGCGGCCTGCTCGGGGCGCCGTACGACGTTGACCAGGGGCACGTCGTCGGCCAGGCAGATCCGGTTCAGCATCTGCCCGAGGTTGGAGGCGGCTGCCGTGTGCACCAGCCCGGTGTGGCCCTCGCGGCGCATGGTCTCGACCATGCCCAGCGCGGTCAGCGGGTTCACGAACGACGACGCTCCGTCCACCGGGTCGGCGCCCTCGGGCAGCGGCAGGCACATCCGGGGCGAGGCCAGGCAGAACTCGCCGTACGTCGCGCCGCCCAGGAAGCCCACGGTCCGGCCGAGCAGCGCCTGTGCCTCCGGCGACTCCCCCGCCGCCACGACGGTGCCCGCCCCTTCGTTTCCCACCGCCATCGCGGTGCCGACCCTCGCCGACAGGGAACGCAGGACCGGCTCCGCGATCGGCGCCGTCACGGTCGGCTCGTCCGCCGAGCCACCCGCCACCGCCTGGGACACGTCGGCCATCGCCAGCAGCAGCCCGAGGTCGGACGGGTTGACCGGCGCCGCCTCCACTCGCACCAGCACCTCCCGCGGCCCCGGGCGCGGCGTGTCGACGCTGGACGCCGACAGCCGCAGCTCGCCCTCCGGAGTGACCAGGCTCCGGAGCTGGTGCATGGTGGTGGGGATCTCGGGCATGGCGGTTCCTTCGCTGGAGGTGGACTGCTCGGGAGCCTATGGCCAGCCTTCCGACCCACCAGCGTCAGGCGTGCTCCTCGGTGGTGCGGGCGTCGGTGAGGGTGAGCGCACCGGCCGCGGTGACGAGGCCGACGACGACCGCGAGCACGGCGTACGTGATCCGCTCGCCGTGGAAGAACGAGTCGACCAGAGCGCTGCTCCAGGTGCCGGCCGGGAGCCGGGTGGTGACCAGGGCAGCGATCATGGTGCCGATCACCGCGGTGCCGACGCTGGTGCCGACCTCCTGGGCGGTGTCGTTGAGCGCGGCACCGATGGAGGTGCGGTTGCTCGGCATCGCGCCGATGAGTGCGACCGCGCAGATCGTCATCACGGTGCGCAGCCCGACGGTCATCAGGACCATGCAGACGGCGATGGCGGCGTAGCCATGGTCGACGGCCCAGGCCAGCCCGGCGAGCGAGCCGCCCAGGAAGCCCGCGCCGACCAGGCAGGCGATGCGGTGCCCGAACCGGCGTACCAGCCACTCGGAGAAGGGGGTGGCGACCAGCATCGTCACGATGATCGGCAGGTTGGCCAGCCCGGCCTTCACGGGGCTCCAGCCGTAGGCGTACTGGAAGTGCAGGATCAGCCCGAACATCACGCTCGCCATCGCGATCGCCGTACCTGCCTGGGCGATCGCGGCGCCGCGGACCGTTCCGTTGGAGAACAGGCGCAGGTCCAGCATCGGTGCCGCGGTACGGCGCTCGTGCCAGACGAAGGCGACACCGGCCAGGACAGCCCCGATGACCGAGGTGAGGGTGATCGCGGAGACCCAGCCGTGCAGCACGCCGCTGGTCAAGGACCAGCAGGCGAGGCCGATGGTCGTGATGCTGAGGACGGCGCCGGGCAGGTCGAGCGCGTCCTTCGTCAGGTCCTCGGGGCGGTCGGCCGGTACGCCGAGCCGCACGCCGATGCACGCGATCAGGGCGATCGGGGCGTTCACGACCAGCAGCCACTCCCACCGCACGTGCGCCAGCGCCGTACCACCGAGCAGCGGCCCGAGGACGAAGCCCGACATGCCGACCACGATCATCACGGTCACGGCGCGCATCCGCAGCGCCGCGTCATCGAACAGGCGGAAGACCAGCGAGTTGGTGATCGGAGCCATCGCGGCCGCGGCGATGCCGAGAGCGGCACGCAGCGCGATCAGCTCACCGGCCGTGGTGACGGCGATGACGCACAGGCTGAGCAGCCCGAACGCCGCGAGCCCGACCAGCAGCACCCGTCGGCGGCCGAGCCGGTCGGCCATCGACCCGGCGGTGAGGAGGAGACCGCCGAAGGTCAGCGAGTAGGCGCCGGTGACCCACTGCAGCGCGGTCGTGCCGCTGCCCAGGTCGCGGCCGATGGTGGGCAGCGCGATCGACAGCAGCGTGTTGTCGACCATCTCGACGAAGAAGGCGAGGCAGAGGGCGGCGAGCGGGATCCACGCGGCGCGGAGGGACGTGTAGGTGCGCGACGGGGCTGGCGTCGTCGCCGTGGTGGTGACGGTCATGGTGGCCTCCTGTCGTGTGGCGTTCGGGACTCGAACGACCTGTCAACGACGCTAGGGGCCGACAACTTCACGCCAGTTTCACGGCGCCTTCACGACCGGGTCGTGCGCGAAACCGTGCCCGCCATGGGCACGAGCGCCCAGCCGGAAGTCCCGTCAACCCTGGGGCTCGCCCGCAGCCAGGCGCGCCTCGAGACGCTCGTAGAAGCTCCGGCGGTCGAGCGCCGCGTTCAGGTCGGCGACCGCGCGACTGAGTGGGTACGGCGTCTCGCTCTCCAGCTCGGCCAGCGCCTCCTCCGTGGCGACCCACTCGCGGCGCATCCGGCTGACCAGCCGGCGGGCGCGCCGGGTGAGCTGCACCCGCCGAGTCCGCGCATCGCTGCCGGGACTCGTCTCGACCAGTCCCGCCTTGACCATGGCGGCGACCTTCTGGCTGGACGCCGAGTGGGTGCGCCCCACGGACGTCGACAGCTGTCGGATGGTCATCGGACCGCGGGCGTCGAGGCGCAGGATCTCCAGGACCCAGGACGGTCGGACGTCAGCGGCGTCCGTCGACCCCTCGTAGACACGGGCGATGTCGGCGTCGACCCGCTCCATCAGCTCACGCACGGAACGCCACAGGCTCTGACTCGTCACGTCTTCGGTCACAACTGAACTGTAACAGCACTTACATGATTTTTGACGTCACTCTTGACAGATATATAAGCACTGTTACAGTGCTGATAGATACCTCGCTCGCCGACGACGTCATCCAGCTGCACCGGAGGAGACCCGATGAACCACATCCCCGACAGCCCCGATCAGGCCTTGATCGTCGCGCGTCGTCGGATCGACGACCGCGTCCAAGCCGCTCGGCGACGAGCGCAGAGCTACGAGCTCCGCGCCCGGCGCACGTCGTTCCCGAGCGCGGTCCTGGACTTTCTGCACGGGGGCCGCTGACGGCAGCCGGTCAGCCGCCCTGGACGTGCGGCTCGGAGGCGAAGAGGTTCAGGCCGAGCCGTTCGGAGAGGAGCTTCGTGACGAGCTGGCCACGGACGCTGTTGCCGGCGTCGTCCAACGGTGGTGAGTACGTCGCGAGCCCACCCTTGCCGGGCGAGACGGTCACGATGCCCCCGCTGACCCCGCTCTTGCCCGGTATCCCGATCTCGTAGAGCCAGTCCCCGGACAGCTCGTACAGACCCGCGGTCGCCATCACCGACAGCACCCGACGACACACCCCGGGACCGACGACCTGGACGCCCGTGACGGGGTTCACTCCGCCGTTCGCGAGCGTCGCCGCCATCACGGCGAGGTCGGTGGCCGTCACGCTCACCGAGCACTGACGGGTGTAGATGTCCGTGGCCTGGTCCGGATCGAAGTACAGGCGCCGGTAGCTCCGCAGCAGGTGCGCGATGCCCTGGTTGCGCAGGTTCGAGGCCGACTCCGACTCGTAGACCTCGCGATCCATGGTGAGCTCCCGCCCCGCGAACCGGGACAGCCCGTCCAGGACCCCCTCCCACTTCTCCTCGGCCGAGTCGCCCGGGACCAGGCTCGTTGTCGCGATCGCCCCGGCGTTGACCAGCGGGTTCATGGTGCGGGCCTGGTTCAGCTCGACGGCCATCAGGGAGTTGAACGGGAACCCGGTGCTGTTGACGCCCAGCCGCTCCCTGGCCTCCTGGTAGCCGATCGCCTCGCAGACCAGCGCGAAGACGAACGGCTTGGAGACGCTCTGGATCGAGAACGCGACCTCAGCGTCCCCCACGGCGATGGACGCACCTCGCACCCCGACGACACAGATGCCGAAGAGCTCCGGCGAGGCGTCGGCCAGAACCGGGATGTAGTCGGCCACGGCGCCGCTGTCCTCGGCGCGGTAGCGCTCGTAGGCGGCAGTGAGAGTCGCCCGCACCTCCTCCGGGTCGGGCAGGTCTCCGGTCGACACCACCGCGGGCAGGGTCGCCTCGTCGTACGGGAGCTGCTCGTGCATGGAGAGCTTGGTCATCCGCTGCCTCCGCTCAGGACCCACAGGCTGGGTGGCCCGACAGTAGCCACGACCACGCTGTGGTGGGCGCGGACCCTCGGGTATTCGGTTGACCCGCGCCGCCGGTGACACGGCACCATGGCGCGCATGTCCCTGCCCACTCCCACGTTGCTCACCGCTCGCCTGAAGTTACGGCCCTTCACGGACGCGGATGGCGATGCCCTCTTCGCGCTGCAGAGCAACGCGCACGTGCTGCGCTACTGGGACTCTCCGCCCTGGACCGACCCCGCGCGGGCCGAGCGTTTCCTGACGAACAGCCGACAGCTGGCCGAGGACGGCAGCGGTGCGCGGCTGGCCGTCGACCGGGCCTCTGACACGTCGTTCCTCGGCTGGTGCAGCCTCAGCCGCTGGAACCCGGAGTATCGCAGCGCGTCGCTGGGCTACTGCTTCGCCGAGGAGGCCTGGGGCCACGGCTATGCGACGGAGGCCGCGCGAGCCTTGCTGCAGTGGGCCTTCGACACCCTCGACCTGAACCGGGTGCAGGCCGAGGTCGACACCCGCAACGCGGCTTCTGCTCGCGTGCTGGAGAAGCTCGGGTTCCTGCGTGAGGGGACGCTGCGCGAGGACTGCGTCGTGAACGGCGAGGTGTCGGACTCGTGGGTCTACGGGCTGCTCAGGCGGCAGTGGAACGCTCGGTAGCCCTCCAGAAGGTGAGGACCGCCAGGACGCGACGGTTCTCGCGTCGGTCCTCCTCGAGGCCGAGCTTGGTGAAGACGCGGCTGACGTGAGTCTCCACCGTCTTGAGCTCGACCGTGAGCCGCTCGCCGATGGCCCGGTTCGAGCGACCCTCGGCCATCAAGGCGAGCACCTCCAGCTCGCGTCGCGAGAGCTGGTCGAGCAGGGTGGTGGTCACCGCTGGCCCGTCGGTCGGGGTGAGGGTCATGGCCGTCATACCAGTACGTCGTTTCGCGGACCCGAAATCTGACACCGCTGCCTGTCACATCTCGCGTCCGGCCGGCGTCTGGATGTCGTACCGACTCACACAGGAGGACGACATGACCGGAACGACCCGCATCCCTGCGGCCGAGATCACCGGCTTCAAGGGCATGCTGATCAAGCGGTTCGCGAAGAGGAGCCTCGGCCAGGTCCCGACCTCGCTCGGGGTCTACTGGCACAACCAGAAAGTGCTGATGAGCATGGCCGGCATCGGTGGCAAGGTCCAGAAGTGGGACGCCTGCGACGAGCAGCTCAAGTCGTTCGCGCACATGGCGGTGGCCGCTCAGGTCGGCTGCAGCTGGTGCCTGGACTTCAACTACTTCGAGGCCCACAACAAGCACCTCGACCTGGCCAAGGCTCGCGAGGTGCCGCGGTGGCGGGAGTCGGAGGTGTTCTCGCCGCTCGAGCGCGAGGTGCTGACGTACGCCGAGGCGATGACCGTGACCGAGCCGACGGTGACCGACGAGATGGTGGCGTCGCTGCGAACCCAGCTCGGCGACGCCGCCCTGGTCGAGCTCACGGCGGTCATCGCGTTCGCCAACTTCACCACCCGTCCGAACGTCGCGCTCGGTATCGAGTCGGACGGTTTCGCTGCGGCATGCGGGCTCAAGCCGCTGGCGCGCCCGACCGCCGTAGGTTCGTCTTCGTGACCACGACCGACGACCCGTTCGTGGCTCACCGCGGCCTTCTCTTCACCGTCGCCTACGAGATGCTCGGCTCGGCCACCGACGCCGAGGATGTCGTGCAGGACACCTGGCTGCGGTGGGACGCGATCGGTGCCGATGCCCGAGGCGACGTACGTGACCCGCGTGCGTTCCTGGTGCGGATGGTGACCCGCAAGGCACTCGACCGGCTGCGCGCGAACGCCCGGCGCCGTGAGGAGTACGTCGGCGAGTGGCTGCCCGAGCCGCTCCTCACCGCCCCCGACGTCGCCGACGACGTCGAGCTCGCCGAGAGCGTCTCGATCGCGATGCTGACGGTGCTCGAGACGCTGACGCCCACCGAGCGCGCGGTCTTCGTGCTGCGCGAGGTGTTCGACACGCCGTACGACGAGATCGCCGAGGTGGTCGACAAGTCCTCGGGCGCGGTCCGGCAGATCGGGCATCGCGCCCGGGAGCACGTCGCGGCTCGCCGGCCCCGGATGGAGGTGAGTCGCAGCGAGCAGCGGGAGGTCGTCGACCGGTTCCTGGCTGCAGTGACGCAGGGAGACCTGCAGGGGCTGCTCGACGTCCTTGCGCCGGATGTCGTGCTCGTCGCCGACGGCGGCGGGGTCGTCCAGGCCGTCGTCAACCCGGTGCTGGGTGCGAAGAGGGTCGCCAACCTGCTGCGTCCCTTCACGCGCCTTGCCCCCGAGGCCCGGATCCTGCCGGTGCTGCTGAACGGTGCGGTCGGAGCCCGGGTCGTCGGCACCGACGACGGCTACGTCACGGCGATCAGCTTCGTGGTCGAAGAGGGCCGGATCAGCCGCATCTACGCCGTCCGCAACCCGGCGAAGCTCGGAGGGATCGACGTCGAGGCGACCATCAGTCGCTAGCGCCCGGGGCGCCGGCTGCCCCGCCCGTGACGACCGCCACAGAACCGGACAGGATCTCCGTTTCTGGTAGCCTGCGAGTTCTGCCCGTTCCATGAAGGATGTCCGTGTCAGCCACGCAGCGCCGGTCCCACTACCAGGTCACGTTCGCGGTCCTCGCCGTCTCGGTGTCGGCCTTCGCCCTGCTGCAGTCGCTCGTGGTACCCGTGCTCGCCGAGATCCAGGCCGACCTGCACACCAGCCAGACGACGGTCACCTGGGTGCTGACCGCCTACCTGCTGTCGGCGTCTGTGTGTACGCCGATCGTCGGTCGGGTCGGCGACAAGGTCGGCAAGGAGCGGATGCTGGTCGTCGCCCTGGTCGCGCTGTCGGTCGGGTCGCTGATCGCCGCCCTCGCCACGAGCATCGGGCCGATGATCGTCGGGCGGGTCATCCAGGGAGTCGGCGGTGGCGTGCTGCCGCTGTCGTTCGGGATCATCCGCGACGAGTTCCCGGCGAAGAAGGTACCGAGCGCCGTCGGAGCCGTGGCCTCACTGGCCGCGGTCGGCGCCGGCCTCGGCCTGGTGCTGGCCGGCCCGATCGTCAGCGCTCTCGACTACCACTGGCTGTTCTGGTTCCCGATGATCATCACGGCCGCAGCGGCGCTGGCGGCGGTGGTCTTCGTGCCAGAGTCCCCGGTCCGCACACCCGGCAAGATCAGCGTGCTGCCGGCCGTGCTGCTGTCGGCCTGGTTGGTATGTCTGTTGCTCGCCCTGAGCCAGGGGTCTCAGTGGGGCTGGACCTCGCCTGCGGTGCTCGGACTGCTGGTCGCGGCGGTCGTGCTGGCCGTGGTCTGGGTCTGGGTCGAGAGCCGCTCGGCGTCCCCGCTGATCGACATGCAGATGATGCGGCTTCCGGCGGTGTGGACGACCAACTTGGTGGCGCTGCTCGTCGGGTTCGCGATGTACGGCTCGTTCGCCTTCCTGCCCCAGCTCAGCCAGACCCCGAGCGTGGCCGGTTACGGGTTCGGTGCGTCGGTCACCGAGTCCGGTCTGATCCTGCTGCCGTCCTCGATCACGATGTTCCTGGCCGGGCTGTACTCCTCGCCCGCGGCCCGGCGGATCGGCCCGAAGGCCGTGGTCGTGATCGGCTCGCTGATCGTCGCCCTGGCGATGGGCATGGTCGCCTTCGCCCACGCCCACCCGTGGCAGCTGGTGCTGGCCAACGCCGTGATGGGTGTCGGGGTCGGGCTGATCTTCGCCTGCCTCTCGAACCTGATCGTCGCCGCCGTACCCGCTGAGCAGACCGGGGTCGCCAGCGGCATGAACGCCAACATCCGGACCGTCGGCGGCTCGATCGGCGCGGCCGTGATGGCCACCATCGTGACCGCCAGCGTCTTCCCCAACGGCCTGCCCCACGAGTCCGGCTACACCCGCGGGTTCGCGATGCTGATGATCGTGATGCTCGTGTGCGCCGCTGTCGCGCTGAAGATCCCCCGGGTCGAACGGGTCGTGATCGAGGAGCACTTGGTGGGCGAGCCGGAGCATGCCGAGCTCGGCATGGTCGCCGGCGGCACGCTGATCGGCGACAAGAGCGAGTAGCCGCTCAGCAGCTGTCCTGGGCGAGCAGCCTCAGCTTGGTGAACACCGAGCGATGGTCGCTGGACTGCGAGGTCCCGACCTGGGTGCTGCCAGGCACGGCTGCGAGCCGAGGGCCGTAGAGGATGTAGTCGAGGCGGTCGGTGGGACTCGCCTGCGGATAGGTCGCTCCCTTCCCGGTTCCGGCTTCCTCCTGGGCATCGAGGAGATTGCGTCGCAGGATCCGCGCGGGAACGTCGTCGGGTTCGGAGTTCAGGTCCCCGGCCAGGATCGCCGGCGCCGACGTCTCGCGCAGCGCGCGCGCCACCGTCAGCGCCTGCAGGAGCCGGCTCTGTCGGCCACGGTCTCCGTTGCTGAGGTGCGTGGAGGCGAAGACGACCCTGTGTCCCTCGACGTTCACGACCACGGTCAACAGCCCCCGGGACTCCCGGCCGGACCTTCCGGGCAGCCGGAGGTTGTGACTGGCGACCACCGCGTAGCGGCTGAGGATGGCGTTCCCGAACGGACCGCCGTCGTAGATCACGTTGGGCCCGTAGACCACGTGCAGCCCGGTGGCGCGGGCGAGGTACGCCGGCTCGTCGGCGCGGGTGCGCGTCGTGTCGCTGTCGACCTCGTTGAGGCTGACCAGGTCGGGCCGGACCGCCTCGATCTCGGCCGCGATCTGGGGCAGGTCGACGTCGTCCTTGCCGTCCCGGGCCGCACGGATGTTGAACTGGAGGACCCCGATGACCGGCTGGCGCCGACCCCGGCACCCGACACCTCTCTTCACGACTCCTGCCTGGAGCGCGGGACCGAGGAGGCCGGATGCGTGGGCGGAGACGGACGGTGTGGGAGCCGTGGACAGCGGCGCGGTGATCACCGAGACCGGCGTCGCCGACGACGAGTCATGCGACACGACCGCCAGCCAGGTCAGGGCTACGAACAAGCCCACCACCGCCAGGACGGCGCCACCCGCCAGCGAGGCGGCCCGCCACCGGAGCCGGCGCGTGCTTCCTGGATCCGCGGGCACGTCTGCTCGGGTCAGACGACGCTGAGCGGGAGCAGCGAGCGGCCGGTCGGGCCGATCTGGATCTCGGTGTCCATCTCGGGGCAGACGCCGCAGTCGTAGCAGGGGGTCCAGCGGCAGTCGTCGACCTCGGGGACGGAGTCGGGGTCGGCCGCGACCTTCAGCGCGTCCTCCCAGTCCGACCAGAGCCAGTCCTTGTCGAGGCCGGAGTCGAGGTGGTCCCAGGGCAGGACCTCGTCGTAGTCGCGCTCGCGGAGGGTGTACCAGTCGAGGTCCACACCGGTGCCGTCGAGCGCCTGCTCGCAGGCGGCGACCCAGCGGTCGTAGGAGAAGTGCTCGCTCCAGCCGTCGAAACGGCCGCCGTCACGCCATACCTCCTCGATCACCGCGCCGACCCGGCGGTCGCCGCGGGACAGCAGGCCCTCGATGGTGCCGGGCTTGCCGTCGTGGTAGCGGAAGCCGATGGCGCGCCCGTAGCGCTTGTCCGCGCGTACGACGTCCCGCAGCTTCTTCAGCCGCTCGTCGGTGGTGTCGTGGTCGAGCTGGGCGGCCCACTGGAACGGCGTGTGCGGCTTGGGCACGAACCCGCCGATCGAGACCGTGCAGCGGATGTCGTTGTGGCCGGTGACCTCGCGGCCCTTGGCGATCACCTTCTTCGCCAGGTCGGCGATCTCCAGCACGTCGTCGTCGGTCTCGGTCGGCAGGCCGCACATGAAGTACAGCTTCACCTGACGCCAGCCGTGGGAGTACGCCGTCGCGACGGTGCGGATCAGGTCGTCCTCGTCGACGGCCTTGTTGATCACCTTCCGCATCCGCACGCTGCCGCCCTCGGGGGCGAACGTGAGGCCGGAGCGGCGGCCGTTGCGGGAGAACTCGTCGGCCAGGGTGATGTTGAAGGCGTCGACCCGGGTGCTCGGCAGCGACAGTGAGACGTTGGTGCCGTCGTAGCGGTCCGCCAGCTGGTGCGCCACCTCGGCGATCTCGGAGTGGTCGGCGCTCGACAGCGACAGCAGGCCGACCTCCTCGAAGCCGGACTGGCGGATGCCGTTCTCGACCATCGCCCCGATCGTCTCGATCGACCGCTCGCGCACCGGGCGGGTGATCATGCCGGCCTGGCAGAAGCGGCAGCCGCGGGTGCAGCCCCGGAAGATCTCGACGCTGAAGCGCTCGTGCACGGTCTCGGCGAGCGGCACCAGCGGCTTGGCCGGGTACGGCCACGCGTCGAGGTCCATCAGCGTGTGCTTGCGGACCCGGAACGGGATGCCGGGCTTGTTGGGGACGACCGCCTCGATCGTGCCGTCGGCGGCGTAGACCACGTCGTAGAACTTGGGGACGTAGACGTTCTGCGAGACCGCGAGCCGGCGGAGCAGCTCGTCGCGCCCACCCGGACGCTCCTCCTTCTTCCACTCACGCACGACCTCGGAGATCGCGAGCACGATCTCCTCGCCGTCACCGAGGACGGCGGCGTCGACGAAGTCGGAGACCGGCTCGGGGTTGAACGCCGCGTGGCCGCCGGCGATCACGACCGGGTCGTCGTCGCCGCGGTCGACGGCATGCAGCGGGATGCCGGCCAGGTCGAGGGCGTTGAGCAGGTTGGTGTAGCCGAGCTCGGTGGAGAAGCTGATCCCGAACAGGTCGAAGTCGCGGACGGCGCGGTGGCCGTCGACGGTGAACTGCGGGATGCCGTCCTCCCGCATGATCGCCTCCATGTCGGGCCACACGGCGTACGACCGCTCGGCGAGGATCCAGTCGCGCTCGTTGAGCACCTCGTAGAGGATCTGGACGCCCTGGTTGGGCAGCCCGACCTCGTAGGCGTCGGGGTACATCAGCGCCCACCGGACGGTCGGGCCGTCGGGCGCGCACTCCCAGTCCTTGACGGTGGAGTTGAGCTCGCCGCCGACGTACTGGATCGGCTTGGAGACCGACGGAAGCCGGGGCTCGAGCAAGGGGAAGACGCTCGCGGACACGCGGGTGGACCTCACTGGTCGCTGGCAGGGTGGACGAACGCCCCAGCGTACGCCGTACGACGGCGCCCGCCGGAATCCTTCTGCGGCGGGTTCCCCTAGGGTCGGACGGTGAGCCCGGAGGGGACCGGGTCGGCGCTGGCCACGGTGATCACGCTCGCCGGCCCGACGCTCGTGCTGCCGCGATTCACCACCAGCGAAGCGGGCCCGGAGTTCACGCCGTCGCAGCTGGGCTTCGCGGCCGTGGTCTCGCTGGCGCTCTACGCGCTCTTCGTGTTCACCCAGACCGTCCGGCACCGCGACTTCTTCCTGCCGCCGCAGGGCGAGGTCGCTCCCGACCAGCCGCCGGTGGAGCACGACGCCGTTCCGAGCAACCGCGACACGACGGTCAGCCTGATGCTCCTGCTCGTGGCCCTGGTCGCGGTCGTCGGGCTGGCCAAGGTGGAGTCCAAGCCGCTGGAGAAGGCGGTCGGAGCGGCCGGTCTCCCCCAAGAGCTGGTCGGTGTCGTGATCGCGTCGCTGGTGCTGCTGCCCGAGGCCATCTCGGCGGTGCGAGCGGCGGCCGACGATCGCGTGCAGGTCTCCTTCAACCTCGCCTACGGCTCGGCGATGGCCTCGATCGGGCTGACCATTCCGACCATCGCGGTGGCGAAGATCTGGCTGGACGGCCCACTGGCGCTCGGGCTGCAGACCACCCAGATCGTGCTGCTGTCGCTGAGCTCGATCGTGGCCGTGCTGACCGTCGTACCGGGTCGGTCGAAGCCCCTGCAGGGCGGCCTGCACCTGGTGCTGCTGGCGACCTTCGTCTTCGTCTCCATCAACCCCTGACCTGTGAACGGCGTTGCCGGTTGCGCCGGGTGACGAGCAGAATCGCGGGCAACGTCGGAGGAGGCGACCATGGCCGAGATCAACCAGGGCCGGTGGACCGCGCAGATCGAGGGCGACTTCGTCGTCTTCCTGATCGGTGCCAGGCTCCAGGCGAGGCACCCGCTGAGGTCGCTCCGCGACCTCGGCGGTTTCAAGCGCGGCATGCCGGCGATGCTGAAGTACCTCAGCCAGCACCCTGAGAAGGGCTTCCTGGGCTACCAGCAGCTCGGCATCGGCACCGCCAACGTGCAGTACTGGCGGTCGTTCGAGGACCTCGAGCGCTTCGCCAAGGACGACGTCGACCCGCACCTCGCGACCTGGCGCGCGTACTGGAAGCGGGTCGCCCGCAGTGACCGCACCGGCATCTGGCACGAGACGTACCTGGTGCGCGCCGGCGAGTACGAGGCGATCTACGGCAACATGCCGCCGTTCGGGCTCGGCAAGGCGACCGAAGTGGTCAAGCTCGGCGCCGACTCCAGTGCACGGGGACGACTCCGCCGACTGACCCGCTGACGGTCAGTCGGCGTCGGACGCCAGCTGCTCGAGCGCCGCACGGGCCTCGGTGAGCGACTGCTCGGCGTACGCGATCATCTGCTCGAGACCGTCGGCCCCGAACCGGTTCGTGACGCCGTCGACGGCCTCCTCGATCGCCGGGTCGAGCGCGGGTGCGGAGTGCTCCGGCTGTTCGGGGATGTCGCTGGGGGCGTCGATCGAGTCCGAGCTCATGGCGACCATCCAAACACAGCCGGCTCCCCCGCTCAGCCCTTGACGTAGGAGAGCTTCTCGCAGACCTTGCCGTCGCGGAGCCGGACCACGTCGACCCCCCGGACGTGGCCGGGCGCGCCGTTCTCGTCCTGCCACTCGAAGCGCCAGCGGAGGACGCCGCGGTCGCCGTGGACGAAGGACTCCTCCTCGTGGAACGCCGCGGCCGGGGTCTCCCCGAAGAGCTGCTCCCAGACTCCGCGGACCGCGGCGGCGCCCTGGTAGCGCTCGCCGTCGGGGGCCGGGCCGGTCGACTCGAAGACGCAGTCGTCGGTCATCAGCGCCATGATCGCGTCGACGTCGCCGCTGCCGAAGGCCGCCGAGAACCGGGCCATCGCCGCATGGTCGGCACCCCACGCGGAGTCTCGCCCGCAGGCCGCGAGCAGGTCGCTCTGCGCGTCGCCGTACGACGGCCCGCGGGGTGCGACCAGGCCGGCCCCTCGGTAGAGGTGCTCCCGCTCGGCGTACCAGGCGGCCACCTCGGCGACGAGATCCGCGTCCAGCGTCGTCTCTCCCCCGGTGGCGACGGCCAGGTCCCACGCGTGGACGAGGTGGTCGGCCGCGAGCTGGTGGACGTACTCGCCGATCTGCTCCTCGCCGTACGACAGGTGGACGACGCCGCCGGCCGGGAGTCGCTCGGCCACCGCCGCCGTCGCCTCCTGCGCGGCGTCGAGGGCACTGCGTGCCGGGGTGTCGCCGAGCAGGTCACCGTCGAGCGTGGTGCCCACCTCGGCGATGGTCCGTCCATCGACGAGCGGTCTGGTCCATCGGTCCTCGCCGACGACGTGGTTGACCAGCTCGCGGACCGTCCAGTCGCTGCACGGGGTGGGGGCATCCCACCGGTCGTCGGGTATGGCGCTGACGCGGTCCGTCCAGCATGCGACGGTGCGGTCGTAGAGGGTGTTCAGGTCCATCAGGGGCTCCCGCCTGCCGAAGGCCCCGCCCGGGCGCCGTGCCCGAGCGGTGCTGCGGAGCCGTCGTCCATCGTGGCACCACTCGTCGCCGCGCGGAATGCCCCTCGCCATTCGCGGGTCCGGGTACTTCGCCGAGTCGTCATATGACGACTCGGCGCGATTTTCGCGCCTCTTTGCGCCGACTCGGCGTGTTTCATGTGCCTGTTTGCGCCGACTCGGCGGGAGTGGGTCAGACCTGGTCGGGGACGGGGGCGGTCGGGGTGGTGGGGGCGGCGGGTGCGATCGGTGCGGCCTCGGAGCGTACGGCGGCCTGGGCCGAGGTCGCGCGGAGCTCCACCTTGGGCATCAGCAGCAAGACCAGGAACGCCAGGATCGCCACACAGGCCGCGATCAGGAAGACGGTGTCCATCGACTCCGCGAACCCGACCTTGAACGGATGCGCGAGGGTCGGCGGCATCTGCTGGATGATCGACGAGTCGTTCTGGACCTGCGCCAGTACGCCGCCACCCGGCGTCGGGTGCAGGAACGCCTCGGCGACCTGCCGATCGAGCGGGTTCGCGCTCTGCGACGCCGTCTGCACGGCCTGCTGGAACGCCGGGGTCTGCGACTCCGAGATGATCGAGGTCTTGATGTTGGCCCCGACGCTGCCGAAGAGCACCGACAGGAAGATCGCCACGCCGAGCGTGCCGCCGATCTGGCGGAAGAACGTCGCGGACGACGTCGCGACGCCGATGTCGCGCGGCGGTACGGCGGACTGCAGGATCAGCAGGAGCGGCTGCATGCAGTTGCCCAGGCCGTAGCCGAGCCCGAACATCACGGCCATCACCAGCAGTAGGTCGGTGTCGGCCGTGATCCGCGACAGCATGAACAGGGCGATGCAGATCAGCGCCGAGCCGATCAGCGGGAACGGCCGGATCCGGCCGGTGCGGGAGATGACCTGGCCGGAGATGATCGAGGCGCTCATCATTCCGACCACCATCGGCAGCATCAGGAAGCCGGACCGCATCGGCGAGGCGCCGTGCACGATCTGCATGTAGAGCGGGATGACCAGGATGCCGCCGAACATCGCGGCTCCGACGATGACGCTTGCCACGATCCCGACCGACACCGCACGGCTGCGGAACATCCGGAGCGGGATCAGGGCGTTGTCGCCCATCCGTTTCTCGACGTAGATGAACGCACCGAGGCTGGCTGCGCCGAGGAGGTAGCAGACCATGGCTCGCGGTGAGTTCCAGCCCCACAGCCGTCCCTGCTCGGCGATGGTCAGCAGCGGCACCAGTCCGATCATCAAGGTCGCCGCACCCCACCAGTCGATGCGCGCGTCGCGGCGGTGGTGGCTCAGGTGCAGGGTGCGGTAGACGACGAAGAGGGCCGCGATGCCGATCGGCACGTTGACCAGGAACACCCAGCGCCAGCCGGTCAGGCCGAGGATCACCGCGTGGCTGGCGAAGAAGCCGCCGATCACCGGGCCGAGCACGCTCGACGTACCGAAGACGGCCATGAAGTAGCCGGTGTAGCGAGCGCGCTCTCGCGGCGAGACGATGTCGCCGATGATCGCGAGCACGAGCGTGAAGAGCCCACCGGCGCCGATCCCCTGTACGGCGCGGAAGGCCGCCAGCATGTACATCGAGGTGGCGAACGAGCACAGGGCCGAGCCGACGATGAACACCGAGATCGCGAACATGAACAGCTTCTTGCGCCCGTAGAGGTCGCCGAGCTTGCCGTAGATCGGGGTCGCGACCGTCGAGGTGATCAGGTACGCCGTGGTGACCCACGCCTGCACCGACAGCCCGTTGAGGTCGTCGGCGATGGTGCGGATCGAGGTGCTGACGATGGTCTGGTCGAGGGCGCCGAGGAACATGCCCATCATCAGCCCGACCAGGATGGTCAGGATCTGCTTGTGGGTGTACTCGCCGGTCTCGCTGGGGGCCAGGGGTGCGGTGGGCAGGTTGCCCGAGGTCGGAGTGCTCATCGAGAGTCGAGTCTAATCGTTGCCGATGTCAACTGTTAGTCGACGGCCTCAGCGGGAGACGAGGTGGCGGATCGGGCGCGCGTAGCGGGTGGGCAGGGACGCCGTGGCGCGCAGGTGGATGTTCTGGAGCAGGCCGACCGCGAGCATGCCCGCGAACATCGAGCTGCCGCCGTACGACACGAACGGCAGGGGTACGCCGGTCACCGGCATGATGCCCAGGCACATCCCGATGTTCTGGAACGCCTGGAAGCCGAACCAGCAGGCGATCCCGGCCGCCGCCACCCGGCCGAAGACGTCGGTCGACATCGCCGAGATGGCCAGCGCGCGCCAGATCACCAGGCCCAGCAGGCCGATCAGCACGGCGGCGCCCACCAGACCGAGCTCCTCACCGGCGACGGTGAAGATGAAGTCGGTGTGCTGCTCGGGGACGAAGCCGTTGCGCGTCTGCGAGCCGTGGAACAGGCCCTGGCCGAAGAGACCGCCGTTGCCCACAGCGATCCTGGCCTGCTCGGTGTTGTAGCCCGCGCCGCGCGGGTCGAGGCCGGGGTTCGTGAAGGCCAGGAACCGGTCGATCTGGTACGGCTTGAGCAGGTGCCCGGCGAACGCCGCCACCGCGGCGGTCGCGCCCGCGGCGGCCAGCAGCACCAGCCAACGGCGCGGGGCGCCGGCGACCGCGAGCACGCCGAACACCGTGGCCGAGAGCACCAGCAGGGTGCCGAGGTCGGGCTGCAGGATGATCAGTGCCGCGGGGATGCCGGCGATGACCAGCATGCCGACCACCTCGGCCGCGCCCACCACCTGGGTACGACGTCCCTCGGCGCGCTCGGCGACCAGCAGCGCCATCCCGATCACCACCGCGAGCTTGGCGAACTCCGAGGGCTGGATCGACATCCCGCCGATGTTGATCCACGAGCGGGAGCCGTTGATGGTGGTGCCGGCGGTCAGCACCAGCACGAGCCCGCCGATCGAGGCGAGGTAGACCAGCGGCGCGATGATCCGCACCCAGCGGTGGTCGGTCGCCATCACCACGACCATCAGCACGACGCCGAGGCAGACGTTGACCAGCTGCTTCTTCAGGTACGCCGTGGGGTCACCGCCGGTGAGGTCGGCCCGGTGCGAGGTGGCCGACCAGACCAGCAGCGTGCCGAGCGCGACCAGCGCCAGCACCGCCCCCATCAGGACCCGGTCGACACCGGGTGTCCGCAGGCGACCGTTCACGGTGTGCTCCTGGTCTGTGAGCGGGGTGTCGGCGGCAGGATCGAGCCGTCGGGCTGGAAGGACGGGAGTGCGTCGGGGGCGACCACACCGGGGACCAGCGCGTCCTGGGTGACCACCTGCGTGCCGTGCACGCCGTACAGGGCCTCCCAGATCTTGCGCACGAACGGCCCGGAGGAGCCCGACCCGGTGCCGGCCTGGCTCACCATCATCAGCACGACGTAGTTGCGGTCGTACGACGCGACCCACGACGTCGACTGCTTGCCGTAGACCTCGGCCGACCCGGTCTTGGACCGGAGGAAGATCTTGTCGAGCGGGAAGCCGCCCATCTTCCAGGCCATGGTGCCGAACTTGGCGGTGCCGAGCAGCGCGCTGTTGTCGTAGCCGATCGCGTTCGCCGGGTCCTTGATGTGACCCTGGACCTTGGGCTTGATCCGCCGGATCACCTTGCCGCCGGGGCTGACGATCGCCTTGCCGATCCGTGGCTCGAAGAGCGTGCCCCCGTTGGCCAGCGCGGCGTACGCCCGGGCCAGCTGGAGCGGCGTGACCAGGGTGTCGCCCTGGCCGATCGCGAAGTTCACGGCGTCACCGGCGCGGTAGTAGCTGCCCTCGAGGCAGAACTCGTGGGCGAACAGCTTCAGGAAGCCGCTGGTCCCCGGCGGTGGGTGCTGGTCGATGCCGCAGTAGTAGCCCTTCATCGACTTCCAGTACGCGAGCTTCCAGTGCCGGTCCGCGATCCGGCCGGCCGACTCCCCCGGTACGTCGATCCCGGTCGGGCTGCCGAAGCCGAAGGCCTTCGCCTCGCTGACGAGCGGGTCGCGGGCGTTGAGGTTGGTGGGGTCGGAGCCGAACTTCTGCCAGAAGTGGTAGCCGACGCGGTAGAAGAACGTGTCGCAGGAGTACTGCAGCGCCTTGGCGAAGTCGATCATCCCGAGCGACTCCGACTCGTAGTTGTGGAAGAGCCGGTTGCCGACCTGGAAGCCCGAGGAGCAGTCGAGCCGGGTGCTCGGGCTGAAGCCGTTGTTGAGGGCGCCGACGGTCATGAACGGCTTCCAGGTGGAGCCGGGGGCGAACTGGCCCTGGAGCGCCCGGGCCAGCAGCGGGTCGCCGGACTTCGCCGAGTACAGCCCGGCCAGCTGCTTGCTGGAGATGCCGCCCACCCACACCGACGGGTCGTAGGTCGGCTGGCTGGCCATCGCGACGACGCGGCCGGTGCGCGCCTGGAGCACGATCGCGGCGCCGGAGTCGGCGCGGTAGTTGCGGTGGGTGACCTTGTCGTACGTCGCGCGCGCGGTGCGGATCGCCTGGGCCAGCGCGCGCTCGGTGGCGGACTGGACCTTGGCGTCGATGGAGGTGACCAGGGTGTCGCCCGGCCGGCCGGGCACCTTGCCGTCGTTGCCGAGCACCCGCCCCATCGAGTCGACCGCGACCCGCTGGTAGCCCGGCCGGCCGCGCAGGTAGCGGTCGTACTCCTGCTCGACGCCGGCGCGGCCGACGGTGCTGGCCGCGTTGAGCGAGGTGTCGTGGCTCTTCCGGGCGTGCTCGAGCTCGCCGGAGGTGATCGGGCTGAGGTAGCCGACGATGTCGGCGAGGTTCACGCCGTACGGACGGGGGTAGGCGCGCAGGCTCTGCTGCTGGGTGACGACCGACGGGTAGTCCTCCGGCTGCTCGAGGATCCGCAGCGCGACGGACTGGCGTACGTCGAGCGCGACCGGCACGGGCTGGTACGGCGAGCCGTTCCAGCAGCGACCGCGGACAGCGCCCGCATCTCCACAGGTGGTCAGCGCCTGCTCGACGCGGCGGACCGGGCTCTTCACCGCCGTCGCGACGCGCTGGAGCACCACCCGCTGGTCATGCACGCTGAGGCGGCCGAGCAGGGTCCGGTCGACGGAGACCTGCCAGGCGGTGCGGTTGGCGACCAGGGGCCGCCCCTGGTCGTCGACGATCAGGCCGCGCTGCGGCTGGACGACGACCTCGCGCAGCGACTGCGAGGCGGCGGCCGCGTGGTAGGCGTCGCCGGAGACGACCTGCAGGTAGTACAGCCGGGCGAAGAGGGTGGCGAACAGCGAGAAGACCAGCACGCGCACCACGACGAGGCGCAGCCGGGAGCGCTCGCCGCCGGCGTTCGAGATCGACGGGGTCATCAGGCGCTCGCCGGCTCCAGCCGGATGAGCAGCCGCATCACCCCGGGCAGCACGAGCGGCGTGAGCAGCACGTCCCACAGCAGGGACACGAGCACGATCCGCAGCAGGTCGCCCGAGCCGGCGACGGCGTCGCCGAGCACCACGCCGGTCAGCGCGTAGACCGACGTACCGATGAACGACGCGGCCGCGACCGTGGCGACCACGGTGGTCGCGGTCGGCCTGGTGTCCTGCCGCATCAGCCCTGCGACGTACCCGACCACCACCAGCGCGAGGGCCCAGCGGCCGGCGACGTGGTCGGCCGGCGGCGCGAGGTCGAGGAGGAGGCCGGCGAAGAAACCGAGGGTGGCGGCGAACGCCGGGCCGCGCACGAGAGCGGCGCCGACCACGACCAGCAGGCAGAAGTTGGGGACGATCCCCTCCCAGGCCAGATGGGGGAACACCGCCACCTGGAGCACCAGCGCGACCAGGACCAGCCCGCCGGTGACGGCCACCCGTGCCGACCTCACTGCAGACTCCCGTCGGCCTCGATGACGCCGCGGTCGCTCTGGGTGCCGGACGGCACGACGATCCCGACCAGGTCGAGGGCGCTGAAGTCGACGAACGGCTGGATCACCGCCCGCTGGGTGGACTCGCGGAGGCTGGCGTAGACCGCGGTGACGCGGCCGATCGGCACTCCCGAGACGTACGGCGCGCCGTCGTGGCTGCCCCAGGTGACGATGGTGTCGCCCTTGGTCGGCGCGTCGCTCTGGTCGACCAGCTCGAGATCGAGGGTGCCATGGTCGCCGAGCCCGCCCTGGCCGCGCAGGAAGCCGACCTTCATGTCCGTGCCGACCCGGCCGCCGACGACCGACTCGGTGTCGACGATCAGCAGCACGGTCGCCGACGTGGACGTCACCCGTAGCACCCGGCCGACCAGACCGTCGTCGTCGAGCACCGTCTGGTCGGGTCGGACGCCGGCGTTGGAGCCGGCGTCGACGGTCACGGTGCGCGAGAAGGACTGCGCCGGGCCGTAGGCGATGACGTGGGCCGGGACCAGCGCCTGGCCGAGCGTGCCGGCGGCGGAGGTCAGCCCCTGGAACTCGGCGAGCTGGTTGCGGGTGTAGTCACCGGTGGCGTTCTGGGCGCGGAGCCGGGAGTTCTGGGCCTCCAGGGAGGCGATGTCGTTCTGCATCGACTTGCGGGTGTGGAACCAGTCGCCGACCGAGGTCACGGGTCGTACGGCGTCCGCGCTCACCGACTCCACGGGGCCGAACACCGAGCCCACGGCGCTCCGCGCCGGCTCCAGGGGCGAGTGCGTGCCGGTGTGGTGGTCGAGCGTCATCAGGGTCAGACAGGCGAGCACGAGGGCCGCCATCCGGGAGCGCAGGCGGGAGCGGTCCGCGCGCTGGTCGAAGGAGTCGGGTCCCGGCCGGAGCGGGCGATAGCCGCGCAGCAGCCGCGGGGGGCGAGGTCTCGAAGGCCGCATCTCAGTACCGCCGACGCTCCGAGACCAGGACCTGCTGGAGCCCCTCGAACTCCTCGACGCACTTGCCGGCGCCCATCGCCACGCTGGACAGAGGGTCCTCGGCGACGTGGACCGGCATCCCGGTCTCGTGACGCAGCCGCTCGTCGAGGCCACGCAGGAGCGCCCCGCCTCCGGTGAGCACGATGCCGCGGTCCATGATGTCGCCGGCCAGCTCGGGCGGCGTCGAGTCGAGCGTGGAGCGGACGGCGTCGATGATCGCGTGCAGCGGCTCCTCGAGTGCCTTGCGGACCTCTGCGCTCGAGACCATGACCGAGCGGGGCAGGCCGCTGATCATGTCGCGACCGCGGATCTCGGCCTCCGGCTCCTCGTGCGTGGGGAACGCCGAGCCGAGGGTCATCTTGACCTCCTCGGCGGTGCGCTCGCCGAGCATGAGGCTGTACTCCTTCTTCATCCAGGCGACGATCGCGGTGTCGAGGTCGTCACCGGCGGTGCGGATGGAGAGGCTGGTGACCACGCCGCCCAGCGAGATCACCGCGACCTCGGTCGTGCCGCCGCCGACGTCGACGACCATGTTGCCGGCGGCCTGGTGCACGGGCAGCCCGGCGCCGATCGCGGCGGCCATCGGCTCCTCGATGATGTAGACCTTGCGGGCGCCGGCCTGGTAGCCGGCCTCCTTGACCGCGCGCTGCTCGACGGCGGTGATCCCGCTCGGCACGCAGATCACCATCCGGGGCTTGGTGAAGTAGCGGCGCCGGTGCACCTGCTGGATGAAGAACCGCAGCATCTGCTCGGTCGCCTCGAAGTCGGCGATCACGCCGTCCTTCATCGGGCGCAGGGCGGTGATGTTGTCCGGCGTACGCCCGATCATCCGCTTGGCCTCGTGGCCGACGGCGAGCACCTCGCCGGTGGTGTCGTTGAGGGCGACCACGCTCGGCTCGTCGAGCATGATGCCGCGACCGCGCACGTAGACCAGCGTGTTGGCGGTGCCGAGGTCGACGGCCATGTCGCGGCCGATGAAGCTGTTCGCCATGCGGGTGCCCTCGCAGGTTCGCGTCGTACTCCGGGGAAGAGCGGGGCCGCGCGTGACGCCCCCGTGGGCCGACAACGCACACTCCGACCCACTGGCAGGTTAGGAGCGGAGACGTGCGTGGCCGCGGTGCCACGCCGGGTGACCTGCGGTTTCGTCCCTATTTGCGGTGCGGCGCCCTGGGGTAGCGTCGATTCATGGCCAACGACCCCATCCAGGACATCCTGGGCAACCTCGACCTCTCCACCCTGGCCCAGCAGGTCGGCGCCGATCCTGCCGAGGTGCAGGACGCCGCCGCCAAGGTGCTGCCCGCGCTGCTCGGAGGGATCCAGGCCAACGCCGCGGACCCCGCAGGCGAGGCATCGCTGGCCGCCGCGCTCGAGCAGCACCAGGACGACCTCGCCTCCGGCACCATCGACACCAGCCAGGTCGACCCCGCGGACGGCGAGAAGGTCGCCGCCCACATCTTCGGCTCCCAGCAGGACCAGGTCGTCCAGCAGCTGGGGTCGACCGGCGTCTCGACCGGGCTGGTCCAGAAGCTGATGCCGCTGCTGGCGCCGATCGTGATGTCCTACCTGGCCAAGAAGGTCACCGGCTCGGGTGGCGGAGCGGTCGCCGGCGGCGTTCTCGGAGGCGTGCTGTCACAGGTGCTCGGGGGCGCCTCGCAGGGGACCGGCGGGTCCTCGGCGTCGAACCCGATGGGCGACCTCCTCGGTGGGGTGCTCGGTGGGCTGCTCGGGCAGGGCACCAAGGCCTGAACCAGCCCGACGGCTCAGGCCGGGATGGTCCGGCCCGCCAGGGCCATCAGCCGCTGCGTGGCGGTGGCGGCGGCTGGCGGCTCCGTGGGCGGCTTGACCAGCCCGATCTCGACGGCGTGCTCGGTACAGGTCAGCTCCACCACGCCGGTCATCCCCGGGATCCAGTCGGCAGGGAACTCGAGGGGGCGGCCGAGGCTCGCGGAGAGGTCCCAGGCGTGCGCGGCGGCGTCGACGATCGCGAAGTTGACGACGACCGCACCCGGGAGCTCGCCGAACGGCGTCTCGTGGTGTGCCCGCAGCACACCCTCGGTGCTCCACAGTCGCGCCACGTGAGCGGTGACCTCGGCGGCGATCGGCGCCAGCTCACCGTCGTACGGCGTCGCGGCCATCGCCTCGTCCTGCGCCATCAGCTCCTGACCCGTGACGAGGCCGGCCCAGAACAGCTGGTTCTTGAGGGCATGGCTGGCGAGACGTCGGACCGTCCACGGCGGGCAGTTGCTCGCGAGCTCCATCTCGTGCCCGTCGAGCCCGGCGATGACCCGGTTCAGCTCGCGCTCCGCGGCGGTCAGCAGCGTCAGGTCGTCCATCTCGCGCCCCCTCTGAGCCGCCGACAGACTACTCGTCCCGAGGTCTGCCAGACTGCGGACGTGAACCGCGAGGTACGGCGCGGCAACCTCCCGAGAGCCGCGACCACCCTCATCGGCCGCGACGACGAGCTGTCGTCGATCGCCGATCTGGTCCGCACGCAGCGACTGGTGACGCTGACCGGGGCAGGAGGCGTGGGCAAGACCAGGCTCGCGCTGGCCGCCGCCGAGTGTCTCGCCGACGAGTTCCCCGACGGTGTCTGGTGGGTGGAGCTCGGCCCGCTCGGCGCTCCCGACGCCGTCCCCGACGCCCTGGCCCGCGCCCTCGGGATCACCCCCCAGGGCGGCGTGCCGGTCATCGAGACCGTGGCGGAAACGGTGGCCGGACGGCGCCTGCTGCTCGTGGTCGACAACTGTGAGCATCTCCTCGCGGCGGCCGCGGCGGCCATCGCACAGGTCGTCGCCCGCTCCGAGACACCCCGGGTCATCGCGACGTCGCGCGAGCGGATGCTGGTGGCCGCCGAGCAGATCGTCCCGGTGCAGCCGCTGGCGCTCGACGGGGGCACGACCTCCGACGCTGTGCGGCTGTTCATCGAGCGCGCCGCCACCGTGCGTCCCGGCTTCGCCATCTACGACGAGCAGACCGCGGAGGCGGTGGTGGAGATCTGCGAGACCCTCGACGGCCTCCCGCTCGGCATCGAGCTGGCCGCGGCACGCATGGCAGCGATGAGCGCGAGCGAGGTGCGCGACCGGCTCGGTGACCGGTTCCGGCTGCTGACCGGGCCCGGGTACGGACCCGACCGGCAGGCGACGCTCGAGCACGCCGTCGCCTGGTCCTTCGACCTGTTGGACGAGGCCGAGCAGGCAGCGCTGGCCGCGGCGTCGGTGTTCGCGGGCGGCTTCGCCCTGCGCTCGCTCTGCGTGGTCATCGAGACGGTCGACGACGTCGAGGTGCTGGGCCGGCTGGACTCCCTGGTGCGCAAGTCGCTGGTGGTGGCCCATCACGGGTCCGCCGAGACCCGGTACAGCCTGTACGAGACCATCCGCGCCTACGCCGCCGACCGGCAGTCCGCGGACGAGCGTGAGGGCCTGCGCGACCGCCATGCCGCCCACTTCGCGAGCGAGGCAGCCGCCCGCTGGGAGCGGTGGAACGGCCCCGGTTGGCGTCAGCAGGTGGACTGGGTGGAGGTCGAGCTGGCCAACCTGCGGTCAGCGTTCGGCTGGAGCATGGCCGGCGGACGCGTGGTGCTGGCGACCGACATCGCCGCCCACGCAGCGCTGATGGGCTTCTCGGTCGAGCTGTTCGAGACGGTCGGGTGGGCCGAGGCTCTGCTCGAGCAGGCGACCCTGGCCGACGTACGACGTCTCCCGATGCTGTACGCCGCAGCCGGCTACGCCTGTTTCGTCGGGCGTGCGGCGGAGGCGACCGCTCACGCGCACCGGGCTACCGAGCTGGAGGCGCTGCCGGGCTACCAGTCCTGCCAACCCGGCTACGCAGCGTTCATCGAGGCGCTGGGAGCGGTCTACTGCGGCGACCTCGATCGATACGTGGAGCTGACCGGCGAGGTCGCGGCCCTGCCCGGCAGCAGCCGGGCCTTCGCGGTCGCGGCGTACGTCGACGGGCTGCAGTCGGCCGGCCGGGTCGAGGAGGCGCTCGCACAGACCGACGCCGCGCTCGAAGCGGCGCGGGACCTCGGCAACCCGTACTGGGTCACCTACACGCTGTGGATCGTCGGCCTGGCCCTGTCGAAGGTGGACCCGCCGCGCGCCCTGGAGACCTGGGACGAGGGAGTCGCCTACCTCGCTGAGCACGACGTCCGGTTCTTCGAGGGTTTCCTGGCCCGCGACGCGGCGCTCCTCCACACCTCGGACGGCCAGCTGGAGACGGCCCTGGCCCTCTTCGGTACGGCGATTGACGCCTTCGTGCGCTCCGGCGCCGTTGCCCAGCTGACGATCACGCTCGCCAGCCTGCCGGCACTCTTCGAGCGCCTCGGGCGACCGGCGGCTGCCTGTACCCTCCTCGGCGCGATGGCTCGGCAACCCGCCAGCTTCCACCACGTCCCTTCGCTGACCGAGGTCGGCGAGCGGCTCCGTGCGGGCCTGGGTGGGGAACGGGCGGACCGGTGCACCGCCAGCGGTGCCGCCCTCGACCTGCCGGACGCCGCGACGTACGCACTCCACCAGATCGGCGAGGCTTCCAAGACTCTGCTGGCTGCTGGGCAGCGCCCGGCAGGTCTGACCGCCCGCGAGACGCAGGTGCTGGGGCTCATCGCGGAGGGTGCCAGCACGCGAGCCGTCTCCGAACAACTGTTCATCTCGGCGAAGACCGCCGACAACCACATCCAGCACATCTACACCAAGCTCGGGGTGACCAACCGTGCCGCAGCGACCCGGTGGGCCCTCGACCACGGGCTCGTGGAATCGAGCATCGGCTAGGCCGTTTCCTGAGATAGGGACCCGGAATGAGGAGATCTCCTCATGTGCGCGGACCCCTCCGCGGAACAGGATTCCCTCGATCCGGCCACCGGGGCCGGGAGCTCGAAACGAAGGAGAATCTCATGATCCTGGCAACCACGCAGGTCAAGGACCTCGACCAGTTCCTGGACGTGTTCGGCAACGCCGGTGCGGACAAGCGCAGCTCGCACGGCTCCAAGGGTGCGACCGTCTACCGCGACCCGATCGAGGAGAACCGGGTCTGGGTCCTCTTCGACTGGGACAACGACGGCTGGACGGCGTTCGCCACCGACCCGGAGACACCCGGCATCATGCAGCAGGCCGGTCACCTCGGGAAGCCGTCCCTGGGCCAGTACGTCGGGACGTTCAACGCCTAGGGCCGTCGGGCCGGCACCCTCGGTCGAGCCGGCACCGTCGGTCGAGCTTGTCGAGACCACGGCCCCGTCGGTCGAGCCGGCACCGTCGGTCGAGCTTGTCGAGACCACGGTGCCGGGTCTGTCACCGTCGCCGTGGTCTCGAGACGCGTCGCTGAGCCCCTCGTTCCTCGGGTCTCAGCCGACGCTCCTCGACCTCCCGCCCTTTTCGCGGAGTTCGCAGGCTCACTCCGCGGGGCGTGAAAACCAGATGGCGATCTCTCGCTCGGCGGACTCCGGGGAGTCCGAGCCGTGCACGATGTTCTGCTGCACCCTGTGGCCCCAGTCGCGACCGAGGTCGCCCCGGATCGTGCCGGGGGCGGCCCCGGTCGGGTCGGTGGCACCGGCCAGCGACCGGAACCCCTCGATGCAGCGTTCGCCTTCGATGACCATCGCCACGATCGGCCCGGAGAGCATGAACTCCACGAGCGGCTCGAAGAAGGGCTTGCCCTGGTGCTCGGCGTAGTGGTCGTCCAGCAGCTCCCGGGTCGCCTCCCGCAGCTCGAGGCTGACCAGCCGGTAGCCCTTGGCCTCGATCCGCCGGATCACCTCGCCGGAGAGACCTCGACCGACGCCGTCGGGCTTGACCAGGACCAGGGAGCGTTGCATGGCCCGCACCCTACCGAGCGAGGCGACGGCGCTTCCCACGCGGCGGCGCGACGGCGTACGGCGTCGGGCACGGGGCCGTCGTCGTCCGTCTCGATCTCCCCAGCAGTGAGCAGCAGCGGCAGCACGCCCGCCCACGTCCCGGTGGCCACGTCGTCCGCCTCGTCCGACGGCCCGCCGGCTCGCGTCTTCACCGACGCCTCGGCCAGGGGTACGGCGATCACCACGGTCGCCGCGAGCTCCTTACGGGTGTTGCCACGCAGCGTCGCAGAGCGGCCGGGCACCACGTGGTCGACGATCAGGTGCAGCGCGTGGTCGCGCTCGGCCTCGTCCTCGACCAGACGCCCCGGGCCCATCACGACGGCCGAGCGGTAGTTCATCGAGTGGCTGAAGGCGGCCCGCGCCAGCACCAGGCCGTCGACCAGGGTGAACGTCGCGCAGACGGTCGCGCCGGGCGACTCGCGGAGCCAGGGCGCCGCGACCGAGCCGTGCAAGTACAACGTGCCGCCCTCGTCGGGCCCGTCGGCGTCGACGGCGAAGATCGACGGGAGCACGACCGGCGCACCGTCGCGGACGATCCCGACGTGGCAGACCAGCGCCTCCCGCAGCACGGCGAGGAGGTCGCTGCGGTCGGCGCTGCCCCGCTCGCGGTGGCGGGTGATCGTCGTACGACGGGTCGGCGACAGCGCAGCGGTCATGCGGCTAGCCTGACCCAGAAGTGGCCTGCCCGCACGGGCCACTCAAGCACCACTAGAACAGGACACTTCCGATGACCCGACCGCTGGCACTCCCGCTGCTCCTCGACCGCGCGGCCGATCCTCCGCTGAGCACCCAGGTCGCCGCACAGATCCGCGACGGCATCCTCGCCGGCACCCTGCCGGTGGGTGCGCGCCTGCCCAGCACCCGCTCCCTCGCGGCCGACCTCGGCGTCTCCCGCGCGGTCACCGAGCAGGCCTTCGACCAGCTGACCGCGGAGGGCTGGACCGAAGGACGGCACGGCTCGGGCACCTTCGTGGCCGCCGGCGCCCTCGCCCGGCCTCGTCACCGACCGGCACGACCGCCCACGCCCGAGCCGACGCTGATCCGCCTCGACACCGGCACGCCTTGGGTCGACCCTCGGCACCGGGCCGCGTGGCGCCGCGCCTGGCGCGACGTTTCTGCGGCGACCGCTCCCCCGTCGTACGACGATCCCGCCGGGCTGCGCGACCTCCGGGTCGAGCTCGCCACCCACCTGGCCCGGACGCGCGGACTGGTCTGCGACCCCGAGGAGATCCTGGTGACCACCGGGACGATCGGCGGGCTCAACCAGCTGCTGACGGCGCTGCCGCCTGGCGACGTCGCCCACGAGGACCCCGGCTACCGCGCGGCCGCCGAGGCGATCCGCGCGTCCGGACGGGCGATCCGCGACCTGCCGGCGACCGAGCCCGTCACCGACCTCGACGGGGCCGTCGCCGCCTACGTGACGCCCGCCCACCAGCACCCACTCGGCCCGGTCATGTCCGGCCCCGCCCGGCTCTCGCTGCTGGGCGCGGCGGCGCACGCCGGTGCCGTGGTGATCGAGGACGACTACGACTCGGAGTTCCGCTACGACGTGGCGCCCGTACCGGCACTGGCCGCGCTCGACCGCGAGCACGTCGCCTACCTCGGTACCGCCAGCAAGACGGTCGCGCCCAGCATGAGGCTCGGCTGGCTGGTGGCGCCGACCCACCTGCACCGCGCGATCCTGACGCGTCGTGCCGTCACGCACGACGTCGCGGCCTGGCCGGTGCAGCGAGCGTTCCTCTCGCTGCTCCGCGACGGGTACGTCGACCAGGTCGTCCGCTCGGCCCGCCGCACGTACGCCGTCCGCGCGGCGCGGGTGACCGACGCCCTGCGCCCTCACGCCGAGCCGATCCTGCCCGTGGCCGGCATGTACGCCACCGTCCCGATGCCGCAGGCCGACGCGATGCGTGCCCACGCGTCGGCCCAGGCGGCCGGCTTCGAGGTGCCGCTGCTGCGCGATTACTGCCGCACGGCCCGGCTCACCGGCCTGATCATCGGCTTCGGCGGCTGCTCCGACGACGACCTCGACCGCGCCCTCGCGGCGATCGTCCGCGGCCTGGAGGACCCGGGTCAGGCCGAGCGCTCGGCCTCGTAGGCGGCGTACGCCTCGGCCCGCTCGCGCTCGATCTTGCGGCCCAGGAAGTACGCCGTCCCCCACAGCAGCGCGAAGATCCCACCGAGCACGAACATCATCGGCACGACGAACCCGAGCCCGATCGCGGCGACCTGGATCACCCAGCCGACGAGGTACGCCGCCTCCCACCGCAGCAGGCCGGCCAGCACCAGGCAGGCGACGCAGAGGCCGAGCCCGATCGCGACTGCGGTCTTCCACGGGACGTTCGCCAGGTTGATCATCACCGGGGTCGTCAGGCCGAGCACGATCGCCTCGAGGGACAGGATCGCGGCGCACATCCCGCGCTTGGGTGAGCGCTCCCGGGCGTCGCTCACGACTGGCTCCCGCGCCGTCGGAGCAGCGCCCGCGCCTCGCCGACGGTGACCACGGAGCCGGTCACCAGCACGGCCCCGGTGCCGATGGACGAGCCGAGCGCCTCGCCGGCCTCGGCCAGCGCCGCACCCTCGTCGATGGCGTCGGCCAGTCGGGGCGCGATGCTGACCCGGTCCTGGCCGAAGACCTCGCGGGCGACGCGGGCGAGGTCGGCCGCCGGCATCGCCCGGTGGGTGGAGTTCTGGGTGCAGACGACGTGGGCGAGGTGTGGCTCGAACGCGGCCAGCACTCCCTCGACGTCCTTGTCGGTCATCACGCCGATGACCCCGATCAGCGGCGCGAAGGCGAAGGAGTCCTCGAGCGCTGCGGCCGTGGCCTCGGCGCCGGCCGGGTTGTGCGCGGCGTCGAGCAGGATCATCGGGCTGCGCCGGATGATCTCCAGCCGGCCCGGTGACGTGGCGCGGGCGAAGGCCTCGCGCACGACGTCCTCCCCGAGCGGGGCGTCACCGAGGAAGGCCTCGACCGCGGCGAGCGCGGTGACGGCGTTCTGGGCCTGGTGGGCGCCGTAGAGCGGCAGGAACACCTCGTCGTACCGCGCCCGGAGCCCCTGCAGCGACAGCATCTGGCCGCCGACCGCGGGCACCCGCGACGCGACGCCGAACTCGAGACCCTCGCGCACCGGGGTGACGCCGACCTCGACGCAGCGAGCGAGCAGCACCTCGGCCGGGCCGGGCAGCTGCTCGGCCAGCACGGCTGTCGCGCCCGGCTTGATGATCCCGGCCTTCTCGACCGCGATCTGCTCGGCCGAGTCACCGAGGTACGACGCGTGGTCGACGCCGATCGGCGTCACCACGGCCACCTGCGCGTCCGCGACGTTGGTCGCGTCCCAGGTGCCGCCCATCCCGACCTCGACCACGGCGACATCGACCGGGGCGTCGGCGAAGGCGGCGTACGCCATCGCGACGACGGTCTCGAAGAAGCTCAGCGGGTGCGGCTGGGAGGAGTCGACCAGATGGGTGTACGGCGCGACGTCGTTGAAGGCGCGCACGAACTCCTCGTCGGTCAGCGGCTCGCCGTCCACGCAGATCCGCTCGTTCATCCGCTCCAGGTGGGGGCTGGTGAAGCGGCCGGTCCGCAGGTCGAGCGCGCGCAGCAGGGTGTCGATCATCCGGCTGGTCGAGGTCTTGCCGTTGGTGCCGGTCAGCTGGATCACCGGGTAGTTCCGCTGCGGGTCGCCGAGCAGCTCGGTGAACGCCCGGATCCGGTCGAGCGAGGGCTCGAGCCGGGTCTCCGGCCAGCGTGAGAGCAGGGCGTCCTCGGCCTCCGCGAAGGTCGTGGCGAGGCGGGCCTGCTGAGGTGAGTCGGACATCGTCCCTGAGTCTAGGGACGCCTCACTCCACGACGAGATTCGCCATGTCGACGACCGGCCGGTAGCCGATCGCCTCGTAGATCTTGTTGGACGTCGGGTTCGCCTGGTCGGTGAACAGACAGGCCCGTTCGCCGCTGTCGCGGAGCAGCTTCGAGACCTCGGCGACCGCCGCGCTGGCGATGCCGCGGCCGCGGTGCTCCTTGGCCGTGTAGACCGGCCCGATCCTGGAGACGCCGTACGTCGGTCGGCTCGCGGCGGTCACGTGCACCGGCTGCCCCGCCTCGTCCACCCAGACGAAGACCCGGCCGCCCTCGATCCGGCGTCGCATGTCCTCCGGCCCCGGGGCCTCGTGGGCGGAGGTGCCGGGCACCCGGCCGGCCTGCTCGTCGGCGTCGGCCATGAACGCGTCGTACCAGGAGGAGACGAGGTCCTGCTCCTCGACAGTGGCCGGACGCAGCCGACCCGCGACCGAGGCGGGCTCCTTCAGCTCGCCCAGCTCGAACAGCCGCGTGTGCTGCGCGATCCGCGCCGCCTGGCCGGTGCCGCGCGCCATCTCCTCGCAGAAGACCTGCACCGCCGGCAGCGCTCCGTTGGCGCCCAGGACCGGTTCGTCGCGCTCCAGCAGCGTGCGCGCGAGCAGGACCGCGGCCTCGTCCGGCATCGGGAGCAGGTAGGCGGGGTACTCCCCGAACGTTGCGGTCCGCATCGCCGTCCCGATCACCTCGTCGCCCTCGAGCACCGCCGCGAACCAGCACGGCACGCCGTCCGGCCACGCGATCCCGGCCTCGCGCTGGTCGTGGATCCGGGTCGTGACCCCGGCCATCACCGTGCTCAACACGGGATCCTCGGCCAGGTGGTCGGCGGCCACGTCGAGGAAGGCGACCGGGTCGTCGAAGAATCGCAGCTCCATGCCGGGACGCTACGGCCTGGCACCGGCAGCCCACCACCGGATTCTGACGGCGGCCGGAGGCGAGTAGCGTGCCCGCCATGACGACGTCGGACGGCACAGCGTCCCCGGGCTGGTACCCGGACCCCGACTACGGCGACCAGCAGCGGTACTGGGACGGCTCCGACTGGACCGACCACCGCAAGCCGAACCAGACGGCGGGGGACGACACGGCGGTGCTTCCGGCCCAGCCAGCCGCTGCCACGCCAGCTCAGACCTCCGCCTCGAACGGCACCGCCGAACCCTCGCGGTCCACCGGCGGCCAACCCGGCTGGGTCGCCGCGCTGGTCGGCCTGCTGGTGGGGCTCGTCGTCGGCGGTACCGCCGGTGCGGTGATCGCGGGCAACAACTCGGACTCCTCGAGCCCTCAGGGCGGCGCGTCCTCCAACGCCCCCGCCTCCACGGTGACCGCGACCACGACGGCCACGGCCACGGAGTCGGTCACCGCGACCACCACGGCCACGGCCACCGCCACCGCGACCGCCACGGTGACCGAGACCGCCACGCCGACCCCCTGAGAGCCGGGCTCCGGGGGCAAACCGGTTTCCGGGGTGGACCCGACGGTCCATAGACTTCGGCCATGACCGACACCCAGACGCCCCTGTCCCGAACGACGACGCCACCTCCGGCCGTCGTCGTACCGGACAAGCCGGCGCTGGAGGGCCTCGAGGACAAGTGGTCGAAGCAGTGGGAGACCGACGGGGTCTACGCCTTCGACCGCACCAAGTCGCGCGCCGAGGTCTACTCGATCGACACCCCACCGCCGACCGTCTCGGGCACGCTCCACTTCGGCAGCGTCTGCTCCTACACCCAGTGCGACCTGATCGCCCGCTACCAGCGGATGCGCGGCAAGGAGGTCTTCTACCCGATCGGCTGGGACGACAACGGCCTGCCCACCGAGCGCCGGGTGCAGAACTTCTTCGGCGTCCGCTGCGACCCGTCGGTGCCCTACGACCCGGACTTCACCCCGCCCGAGAAGCCGGACCCGAAGCGTCAGGTGCCGATCGGCCGGCGCAACTTCATCGAGCTCTGCCAGCGCCTCGTCGCCGAGGACGAGGTCGCCTTCGAGTCGCTCTTCCGGCAGGTCGGGCTGTCGGTCGACTGGAGCTACCTCTACACGACCATCGGCGACGACTCGCGCGCCACCTCGCAGCGAGCCTTCCTGCGCAACCTCTCCCGTGACGAGGCGTACCTCCAGGAGTCGCCGACGCTCTGGGACGTCACCTTCCAGACCGCGGTCGCCCAGGCCGAGCTCGAGGCGCGGGAGTACCCCGGGCACTACTACCGGATCGCCTTCCACTCCCCCGCTGATCGAGCGGAGTCGAGATCCCGGGTCCACATCGAGACCACCCGCCCCGAGCTGATCCCGGCCGTGGTCGCGCTGATCGCCCACCCCGACGACGAGCGCTACCAGCCGCTCTTCGGCACCACGGTGACCAGCCCGGTCTTCGGCGTCGAGATCCCGGTCGTCGCCCATCACCTGGCCGAGCCCGACAAGGGCGCCGGCATCGCGATGTGCTGCACCTTCGGCGACCTCACCGACGTGCAGTGGTGGCGCGAGCTCCAGCTCCCCGTCCGCACCGTCATCCAGCGTGACGGCCGGCTCAGTCGCGAGACCCCCGAGTGGCTCACCGGCGACTCCGCGGCGACGTCGTACGCCGAGCTGGCCGGCAAGACGACGTTCTCCGCCCGCGAGGCGATGGTCGCCTTGCTCCGCGAGAGCGGCGACCTGGAGGGTGAGCCGAAGCCCACCCAGCGGATGGCGAACTTCTACGAGAAGGGCGACAAGCCGCTCGAGATCGTCTCCACGCTGCAGTGGTACATCCGCAACGGCGGCCGCGACGAGGACCTCCGCAGCGCCCTGGTCGAGCGTGGCAACGAGATCACGTGGGCGCCGCCGTACATGCACCACCGCTACACCAACTGGGTGGAGGGCCTCAACGGCGACTGGCTGATCAGCCGGCAGCGGTTCTTCGGGGTCCCGTTCCCGGTCTGGTACCCCCTCGACGACGAGGGCAACCCGCTCCACGACCAGCTGATCCCCGCGTCTGAGGAGAGCCTCCCGGTCGACCCGTCCCAGGCCGTCCCGCCGGGGTACGACGAGTCGCAGCGCGGCGAGCCCGGTGGCTTCACCGGCGACCCGGACATCATGGACACCTGGGCGACGTCCTCACTCACCCCGCAGATCGCCGGCCGCTGGGAGACCGACGCGGACCTGTGGGAGCGGGTCTACCCGATGGACCTGTGCTCACAGGCCCACGACATCATCCGCACCTGGCTGTTCTCGCGCGTCGTCCGCGCCCACTTCGAGGACGGCACCGTGCCGTGGTCCGAGGCGATGATCTCGGGGTTCGTCCTCGATCCCGACCGCAAGAAGATGAGCAAGTCGAAGGGCAGCGTGTCGACGCCGACCGAGCTGCTCGGCCAGTACGGCACCGACGCCATCCGGTGGCGCGCCGCCTCGCTGCGACCCGGCCTCGACAGTGCCTTCGACGAGCACCCGCTCAAGATCGGTCGCCGGCTGGCGATGAAGATCCTCAACGCCTCCAAGTTCGTGCTCGGCAACGTCGGCGGGACACCGCCCGACCCCTCGGTGGTCACGGAGCCGGTCGACCAGGCCCTGCTCGCCCGCCTCGCGCTCGTCGTCGGCAAGGCGACCACGGCGTTCGACGCCTACGACTACACCACCGCACTGGAGTCCGCCGAGAAGTTCTTCTGGGAGTTCTGCGACGACTACCTCGAGCTGGTCAAGGAGCGGGCGTACGACGAGTCCGGCGGCGCCGCGACCGAGTCGGCGCGGGCCGCGCTGGCACTGGCCCTGCACGTGCAGCTGCGGCTGCTGGCGCCGTTCGTGCCGTACGTGACCGAGGAGGTCTGGTCGTGGTGGCAGGAGGGCTCCATCCACCGCGCGGCGTGGCCCGAGCACGCCGAGCTGGGTGACCTGGGCGGCGACCCGACGATGCTGGACGCCGTCGCGGCCGCCCTGATCGGTCTCCGTGGCGCCAAGTCACAGGCCAAGGTATCGATGCGTCACGAGCTGTCGGCCGTGGAGTTCAGCGGTCCGCAGGTGGTGCTCGACGCGGTGCGGCAGGCCGAGGGCGACCTGATGCGGGCCGGCCGGATCACGACCGCACCGACCTACGTCGTCACCGAGGGCGTCGAGCTCTCGGTGTCGGCGACGCTCGCGCCGGAGGCCTGAGCCCGGCTCAACCGCCGGGCGGAGGGCGGATCAGCCGCGGTACTGCCCGCGGTAGCCCTGGTCGCCGCCCTGGTCGCCCTGGTCGCCCTGGTCGCCGCTGTCGCCCGGGTCTCCGTTCGGACCCTGGTCGCCCTGGTCGTCGCCGTCGCCCTGGCCTCCGTTGGAGCCCTGGTCGCCCGGGTTGCCGTTGGAACCCTGGTCGTCGCCGTCGCCGGGGGTGCCGTTGGAACCCTGGTCACCCGGGGCGCCGTTGGGACCCTGGTTGCCGTGGGAGCCCTGGTCTCCCTGGTCGTGGTGGCGACCGTGGTCGCCGTGGTCGTCCCGCCCACGGTGTCCGTGGTGGTCCGAGGAGCCGTTGTCGTCGGCCGGGTCGGCGGGCTGCGTGACGGGAACCTGCGCCGGGAGGGTCGCGGGCGGAGCGGCCGGGACCGGAACCGGAACCGGAACCGAGCCGGAGGCCGGCTGGCTGTGCGTGGCGTGGTGGGTGGCGTGGTGGGTGGCGTGGTGGGTGGCTGGTGGGTGGCGTGCGGGGCCACGTGGTGCACGCCGGGAGAGTGGTGGTGTCGGGTCACCGTCGTCGTGCGGTGAGCGACCAGCGTCGGCGCCGCGTCGGCGGTCGTGGTGTGGGCGGAGGAGCCGTCGGTCGTGGTCCGGTGTGCCAGCGACACGCCGTGCCGCACCCCTTGGGCCACCCCGTCACTCAGCCGCGGGACGACCGCGACCACGGACGCCGGCAGTCGGCGTTGCAGCCAACCGGAGGCCGCCTGGCTGCGGACAGACGTCACCAACAGCACCAAGGCGACGGCCGCGACGAGCACGAAAGCCGTCAGCGGTCTCTTGTGGTCTGCCCCCACCGCGCGTGACCCCCTCAGGATCTGTGTGACGTAACGCTCCATTGTGGTCGGCCCGGGAGGGCCGTGGGGGCCGAATGGTAAAAATGGCGCAAAATGACTACGCGCGGGCTGGGGTTGTGCTCGGCCGGGGGTTGCTCCCGCGCTCACGTGCGACTGGAGGGGCTACTGGGTCTCGACACGCGGTCGCGACCTCGTTCCTCGGTCGCGCGCTTGCTCGACCTCCGCCTTCGAGGCCCGACGCTTCGCGCCGTGCCTCAGGCGGACTTCTTCTTTTTGGCCTCGGACTCGCGGGGCAGCAGGGTCGGCGCGACGCCGTCGTTGACGACCTCGTCGGTCACGATCACCTTGCCGACGTCGCCGCGCGACGGCACGTCGTACATCACGTGGAGGAGGACCTCCTCGATGATGGCGCGCAGTCCGCGGGCGCCGGTGCCCCGCTCCATCGCGCGGTCGGCGATCGAGTCGATCGCCTCGGGGGTGAACTGGAGCTGGACGTCGTCGAGCTCGAAGAGCTTCTGGTACTGCTTGACCAAGGCGTTGCGGGGCTCGGTGAGGATCTGCACGAGCGCCGCGCGGTCCAGCTTGTTGACGCTGGCGATGAGCGGGAGCCGGCCGATGAACTCCGGGATCAGGCCGAACTTGGTGAGGTCCTCGGGACGGACCTGGCCGAGGAGGTCCTCGGCGTCACGCTCGACCTGGCCGCGGACCTCGGCGGTGAAGCCGAGGGTCTTCTTGCCGACGCGCTGCTCGACGATGTGCTCGAGCCCCGCGAAGGCACCACCGACGATGAACAGGATGTTGGTGGTGTCGATCTGGATGAACTCCTGGTGGGGGTGCTTGCGACCTCCCTGCGGCGGCACGGACGCCGTCGTCCCCTCGATGATCTTCAGCAGCGCCTGCTGGACGCCCTCGCCCGACACGTCGCGGGTGATCGAGGGGTTCTCCGCCTTGCGGGCCACCTTGTCGATCTCGTCGATGTAGATGATCCCGGTCTCGGCCTTCTTGACGTCGTAGTCGGCGGCCTGGATGAGCTTGAGCAGGATGTTCTCGACGTCCTCACCGACGTAGCCGGCCTCCGTCAGGGCGGTGGCGTCGGCGATCGCGAACGGCACGTTGAGCATCCGGGCGAGAGTCTGGGCGAGGTAGGTCTTGCCGCACCCGGTCGGTCCGATCACCAGGATGTTGGACTTGGCGACCTCGACCGTCTCCTCCTTGGAGTGCTTCGCGGAGGTCGGCTTGAGCCCCGCCTGGACCCTCTTGTAGTGGTTGTAGACGGCGACCGCGAGCGACTTCTTGGCCTGCTCCTGGCCGATCACGTAGGAGTTGAGGAACTCGAAGATCTCGCGCGGCTTGGGCAGCTCGTCGAGGCTGACCTCGGTGCCCTCGCTGAGCTCCTCCTCGATGATCTCGTTGCACAGGTCGATGCACTCGTCGCAGATGTAGACGCCCGGCCCGGCGATCAGCTTCTTGACCTGCTTCTGGCTCTTCCCGCAGAAGGAGCACTTCAGCAGATCGCCTCCGTCACCGATACGTGCCACGAGCGGTCATCCTCCGGTTCGGCCCGGCGCTGGTGCCGGTGCGTTGTCGCTGTGCGGTCCTGCTGTCCGGGAGCCTCTCGACGGTACCTTGTCGGCACCTCTTGCGGCGGCTCCCACACGGATCTTTGCCAGTCGTCCGGCGGTTTCGCCGGACGCTGGCGGTGGATCAGGTGAGTACGGGTGTCGCCTTGCGGGAGTCGAGGATCGCGTCCACCAGACCGTACTCGACGGCCTGCTGGGCGGTGAGGATCTTGTCGCGCTCGATGTCGCGGCTGACGACCTCTTGGTCCTTGCCGCTGGCGTCCGCGATCATCCTCTCGAGCAGCTCGCGCATCCGGATGATCTCGTTGGCCTGGATCTCCAGGTCCGAGATCTGTCCGCCGGTGCCCTCGGTGTAGGGCTGGTGGATCAGGATCCGGCTGTTGGGCAGCGCCAGGCGCTTGCCCGGCGTACCGGCAGCGAGCAGGACGGCGGCCGCCGAGGCCGCCTGGCCGAGGCAGACGGTCTGGACGTCGGGCTTGATGAACTGCATGGTGTCGTAGATCGCGGTCAGCGCGGTGAACGAGCCACCGGGGCTGTTGATGTAGATCTGGACGTCCTGGTCGGGGTTCATCGACTCCAGGCAGAGCAGCTGGGCCATCACGGCGTTCGCGACGTCGTCGGAGATCGGCGTACCGAGGAAGATGATGCGGTCCTCGAAGAGCTTGCCGTAGGGGTCGATCCTGCGGAAGCCGTAGGAGGTCCGCTCCTCCCACTGGGGGATGTAGTAGTTCATCGGTGCGTCCTCACTGTCGGGCCGGGCGGCCCTCGTCGGCGGCCTCGCTGGCCTTGGTGATCACCTTGTCGATGAAGCCGTACTCGAGGGCCTGCGCGGGGGTGAACCACCGGTCACGGTCCGAGTCGAGCTCGATCTGCTCCAACGGCTGGCCGGTGTGGAGGGCCTGGAGCTCGGTGAGCTGCTTCTTCAGCAGCAGGCTCTGCTCGGCCTGGATCTTGATGTCGGAGGCCGAGCCGCCGATGCCGCCGCTGGGCTGGTGCATCATGATCCGCGCGTGGGGCAGGGCGTACCGCTTGCCGTGGGCGCCGGCGCAGAGCAGGAACTGGCCCATCGAGGCGGCCAGGCCCATCCCGACGGTCGCGACGTCGTTGGCGATGTAGTTCATGGTGTCGTAGATCGCCATCCCGGCGTCCACCGAGCCACCGGGGCTGTTGATGTGCAAGAAGATGTCGGCCTTGGGGTCCTCCGCGGAGAGCAGCAGGAGCTGAGCACAGATCGCGTTGGCGTTCTGGTCGCGGACCTCGGAGCCGAGGAAGATGATCCGCTCCTTGAGCAGCCGCTGGTAGATGTGGTCGTCGAGGCCGTATCCGGCTCCGCCGTTCATCTGCGGGGAGAGCGTGGGTGAGTAGTCGTTCACGTCTGCGACCCTAGCCGTAACCGAGGACGCAACCACGCGGCGAGGGCCCCTGTTCGCCGACAGCAGACGGCCCGCCGAGACGTCAGCTCAGCCAGTCGCGCAGCGCGTCGTGCACCCGGGGGTGGTTGAGCAGGTCGAAGTGGCCGGAGCGCGGCAGGTGCAGCTCGTCGGCGGCGGGGAAGAGGCCCGGGTGCCGGCGGGAGCGGCCGTACGCCGAGGGCTGGCGCACCAGCAGGTCGCCGAGCACGCGCCCGACCGGATGGCGCGGCGAGCGGGTGAGCGTCGCCGAGACCAAGTGATAGCGCGCGTGGGGCAGTGCCGGGACGGCGTCGTCCAGCCCCTCGACGAGGTCGAGCACGCCGACGGACCGCTGGTCGAGGATCCGGGCGAACGCCGCCGTCTCGGGCAGCCGGGTCAGCGCGCGGGCACCGGCGCCCACGCCGCCCGCGAGCGGGGCGCCGAGGTGTGGCGTGCCGAGGGTGACCACGTCGGTGACGAGGGCGCCCCACGGCTGGGCCGCCTCGCTCCGCACCGCACACGCGGCACGGAGGATCAGCCCGCCCATCGAGTGGCCGACCAGGGCCAGCCGGTCGACCTCCACCGGCCAGGCCTCGGTCAGGTCCTGGAGCAGCCCCGCCAGGGCGACGCCGTTCTCACGTAGAGAGAGGCCGGTGTTGGCCCGGAGCAGGACCGGCGTCCACCCGAGGTCGGCGAGCGTCTCGGCGTACGTCGTGCCGACCTGGTCGCGGTGCCGCTCGAAGGACGACTCGCTCTCCGACAACCCGTGTAGGAGGACAGCCACCCGCCCGGTGGCCGCTGGGAAGGCCGCCCGGAGCGAGTCGGCGTCGACGAGCACGTCGCGCCCCTCACGTCGTACGGCGAGCGGCACGGCCAGCCGCGGGCGCTCGCGGGCCAGCCGGTCGCCGATGATCCCGTTCACGGCCGCATTGGCGACCCGGCCCTGGTCGGTGTCCTCGAGCGCGGGTCCGACCTCGAGGTCGGCCAGGGCGCCGAGACCCGCGGAGAGGGCCCGGAATCCCGCGCCCAGCCCGGCGTAGATCCCGGAGGCTATGCCCCGGTGCACCTGCTCGGGCACCCGCGACTCGGTCCCGGTCGAGGCGCGCAGGACGGTGTGGACCCGCGTGGCCCAGGCGTCGTGGGTGTCGCGGACCGTGCGGACGACCAGCTCGTCGGCCACCTCGGACAGCAGCGCGGCCGCGTCGAGCAGCCGGGGACCCGAGGCGACCGTCATGTCGCGATCGTCCGCGACCCACCGCCCCAGGTCAACGACCCGGGTCAGTCCTCGGTCGTGTCGCCCTCGGCGGCAGCGTCGTTGTCGGAGTCTGCCTCGGTGTCGGCAACGGCCTCAGCCGGGTCGCCGAGGGTGCCGTCGGGGCGGAGGTTGGCCAGGTCGACGACGTTGCCGGAGGCGTCGGTGACCGTGGCACTCTCCACGATCTGGGCGAGCGCCTTGCCGCGCCGGATCTCGGCGACCAGCTCGGGCACGTGGTTGTGCTCGAACATGTGGTTGGCGAACTCCTGCGGGTCCTCGCCGGACTGCTGGGCCCGCATCACCATGTGCTGGGTCAGCTCGTTCTGGTCGACGCCGAGCTCGAGCTTGTTGGCGATCTCGTCGAGCACGAACTGCGCGGCGACGGCCTCGCGGACCCGGCGGTCGAGGTCGGCCTCGAACTCCTCCTCGGTCTGGCCCTCGTCCTCGAGGTACTTGTCGAGGGTCAGCCCGGCGTAGGCCAGCTGCTGCTCGATGCCCTGGCGGCGCTGGTTGAGCTCGTCGGTGACGACGCTCTCGGGCAGCGGCACCTCGACCCGGTCGAGCAGCCGCTCGAGCACGGCGTCGCGGGCGGCCGCGGCCTGCTCGAGGCGCTTGCCGTTGCCGAGGCGGTTGCGGACGTCGGCCTCGAGCTCGTCGGCGGTGTCGAACTCCGAGGCGAGCTGGGCGAACTCGTCGTCGAGCTCGGGGAGCTCCTGGGCCTGCACCTGACTGACCTTGACCTGGACGTCGACGTCCTCGCCGACCAGGTCGCCGCCCACCAGCTGCGAGGTGAACGTCGTCTCGTCGCCGGCGCTCATCCCGGCGAGGGCCTCGTCGAGGCCCTCGAGCATGCCGCCGCGGCCGACCCGGTAGGACATGCCGGTGACCTCGGCGCCCTCGACGGGCGCGCCGTCCTTCGTGGCAACCAGGTCGATCACCACGAAGTCGCCGTCGGCGGCCGCGCGCTCGACGTCGGCCAGCGAGGCGAAGCGCTCGCGGAGCGCCTCGATCTGCTCCTGGACGTCCTCGTCGGTCACCTCGGTGTCGGCGACCTCGGCGGCGAGGTCGGAGTAGTCGGGCACCGTGATCTCGGGCCGGACGTCGACCTCGGCGGTGAACTCCAGCGTCTCGTTGTCGTCCATCCGGGTGACCTCGATGTCCGGCTGGGCCAGCGGCTGGAGGTCGTGGGACTGCAGCGCCTCGACGTACTTCTGGGGCACGACCTCGTTGATCGCCTGCTCCAGGACGGCGCCGCGGCCGACCTGGCGATCGATCACCATCGGAGGCACCTTGCCGCGGCGGAAGCCGGGGACGTTGATCTGCTGCGCGATGGTCTGGTAGGCCTTGTCGAGGCTCGGCTTGAGCTCCTCGAAGGGCACCTCGACGGTCAGCTTGGCCCGGGTCGGGCCCAAGTTCTCGACGGCGCTCTTCACGGTTTCTCCTCGGGACGTGGGGAATGGCGCCGGGCTGCGCGACACGATCCCCGGCTGCGCCGCCGGCATCGACGGGGTCGGTACGGCTCATGGCTGCCGGGACGCGGCTCACCCGCTCGGCGGGGACCAGCCTAGGGCAGTCGGGATCGCCCACCTAACCGAGCCGGGACCCCTCCCGGCACCGCGCGCGGGGCCGGGCAGTTGGTCGGGGCGACAGGACTCGAACCTGCGGTCTCCTGCTCCCAAAGCAGGCGCGCTAGCCACTACGCTACGCCCCGTTTCGGCGCCCCCGGAGTGCCTCCGGGACCACCGCCGAGCGGACGACGGGAATCGAACCCGCGTCATCAGTTTGGAAGACTGAGGCTCTACCATTGAGCTACGTCCGCGCACCTCACCAGGGGTCCGGATCGCTCCTGCTCCCGGGTGACACGCGAGGGTCATGGTGCCACACGCGGCGGCGCTGCCCACAAACCGGCGACCGGGTCAGTCACGCCACAGCAGCAGCAGCGCGCGATCGTCGCCACGGCTGCCGGCAGAGTCGACCAGGGTGGCCGCTCCCCCGGTGAAGTTGCTGCGGAGCTTGCGGTCGGCCTGCCCGATCAGCCGGTCGATCCCGATCCCGATGTCGTCGCTGCGGGTCTCGACCATGCCGTCGGTGTAGAGCATCAGCGCGTCGCCCGAGCGGAGCACGCCCGCCGCCTGGATGAACTCGCTGTCGGGGATCAGCCCGAGCATCGGGCCCTCGGACTCCAGCGGGGTCCAGCGGCCCGCGCCGGCGCGCCAGTGCAGCGCTGGCGGGTGTCCGGCTGTCCAGAGCCGGTAGGCGCCGCTGGTGAGGTCGAGGCTGAGGTGTACGGCGGTCGCGAAGCCGTCCTGCCAGGGATGGTTGATCAGGTAAGCGTTGGCGGCCGGCAGGAACTCGTCGGGCTCCACCGCCGTCACCAGCCCACCCATGGCTCCGGCCAGAAGCAAGGCGCGGGTGCCGGCCCGGTCGCCCTTGCCGGAGACGTCGACCACCGTGACGTCGAGGCGCCCGGTCTCGATGTCGCCCACCACGAAGAAGTCGCCCGCGAACCGGGTGCCGCCAGCGGAGCGGATCACCGACTCGGCGTGCCAGGGGCGCGGCAGGTCGGGCAGCACGCCCTGGCCCTGGATCCGGTCGCTGAGCTCGGCCAGCATCGACTCCCCCATGCTGCCGGCGATGCCGAGCCGCGAGCGCCGGAACGACGTCAGCATCAAGATGAAGGCCAGCAGGAACAGCACCACGACGGTGAACACCGCGCGGCCGTTGAAGTCCGGCACCTTCGGCAGCGCCAGGGTGAGCAGCACCATGTTGTAGACGACGAACCACGGCAGTGCCCTCGGACCGAGCAAGAGGCTGCCCATCACCAGCGGCAGCACGATCGTCGGGATCGCCACCCAGCCGGGGAACACCTGCATCCCGACGCCCACCAGCGTGGCCAGGAGGAAGAGCGCGGCCAGCGTCAGCCGCTCCGGCTGGGAGCCGGCGAGGAACGTCCGCGCACGCCGCCGAGCGCGGTCAGGGCCGGGACGTTGTCCGGTGGAGGGTGGGGTCATCGGGGTCCCGTCCTACGGTGGGTCGGGATCACTGTAGGGCCCGCGACCGGAACCGGCGCTGGCACTGTGGGCACCAGAAGATGTTGCGTCCCACGAGTACGTCGGTGCGGATCGTCGACCCGCACACCAGGCAGGGTTGGCCGGTACGGCGATAGACGTAGACCTCGCCACCGTGGTCGTCCTGGCGTGGCGGCCGCCCCATGGCCTCGGGTGTGTGCTCGGGCCGCACCGTGTCGATCCGGCCGGTCCGCACACCCTCAGCCATCAGGTCGACCAGGTCGGCCCACATCGACCGCCACTGGCTCACCCGCAGCGTCCGGCCCGGCCGCAGCGGGTGGGTCTTGTGCCGGAACAGGACCTCGGCTCGATAGACGTTCCCGACACCGGCCAGGATGTTTTGATCCATCAGCAGGTCGCCGATCGCCCGTGGGCTGCGCGAGATCCGCTGCCACGCGCGGTCGGGCTCCGCGTCGGGCCGCAGCGGGTCGGGGCCGAGCTTCGCGACGATCTCGTCACGGCGCGAGCCGGTGACCAGCGCGCACTGGGTGGCGCCGCGCAGATCGGCGTACGCCGTGTGGTCGCGCACCAGCCGCAGCCGGACCTGCCCGACCGGCTGCGGCACCTCCTCCAGGTCGCGGTGTACGTCGAAGCCGCCGATCAGCCCGAGGTGGACGTGCACGACCCGGTCGGCGTCGAAGTCGAGGAACAGGTGCTTGCCGGCCGACTCGGCGGCCAGCAGGGTCGCCCCGTCGAGCTGTGTGGCCTCCGTCGCGAACCGCCCCTGAGGACTGCTGACCCGCACGGGCGCGCCGGCGAAGGCGTCGTTCAGCGCGGTGGCGAGCCGGTGCAGGGTGTGGCCCTCAGGCATGGCCGCCGGTCGGGGACTCGGGCTCCTGGGCGGACGCGGGCAGCGGCGGGAGGTCGCCCGAGGCCTCGTAGTCCGACAGCATCGCGATCCGCCGGACGTGGCGCTCCTCGCCGGTGAACGCCGTGTCGAGGAACAGCTCGACGAAGTGGGTCATCTCCTCGACCGTGTGCATCCGACCGCCCACCGAGATCACGTTGGCGTCGTTGTGCTGCCGGGCGAGCACGGCGGTGTCGTCGTTCCAGACCAGGGCGGCCCGGATGCCCTGCACCTTGTTGGCCGCGATCTGCTCGCCGTTGCCGGACCCGCCGATCACGACGCCCAGGCTGCCGGGGTCGTCGACGACTCCCGCGGCCGCGTGCAGGCAGAAGACGGGGTAGTCGTCCTGGGCGTCATAGGTGAACGCACCGTGGTCGACGGGCTCGTGCCCGTGGTCTCGGAGCCAGTCGATGAGGTGCTGCTTGAGCTCGAGGCCGGCGTGGTCGGTGCCGAGGTGGACGCGCATGGTGACAGTCTTCCAGTCACGCCCGACAGCTCACACAGGTCCGTCTACGCTCGCCGCATGACCGGGGGTGTGGGAGCAGCGATGCGGCGCGCTGCGACGGCAGCCGTCACCCTCTCCCTGGTCCTCCTCGTGGCCGGCTGCGGCACCGGCGGCTCGAGCGGGACGGCGAGCTCGGCCGGTGCCGGCGGCAGCGGTGACGGTGCGACGTTCGAGCCGACCCCGGCGGACTTCCGCGAGATCCGGCAGGTGATGGCACGCCAGGCCCACGCCCTGACGCACCACGACGAGACCGCCTTCCTGGCGACGGTCGACCCGCAGCAGTCCGACCTCGTGCAGCAGCAGCGCACGCTCTACTCCAACATCACCCAGCTGCCGCTGGCCTCGGTCAGCTACGGCGTCGACCCGTCCGCCGCGCTGGTCCCGGCGTCGGTTCCCGGCGACGACCCGCTGCTGCACCCGACCGTGGTCGAGCACCTGAAGCTGACGGGCACGTTCGACCGACCCGTCTCCAACCCCGTCGACGTGACCTTCGTACGGCGCGACGGCCATTGGCTGCTGGGCTCGGAGAGCGAGGCGACCGAGGCGAACCACATCGACACCCCGCAGGAGCGGCCCTGGTACGGCGTACCGATCGTCGCCCAGCAGGTCGGGCCGATGACCGTGCTGGTCGACCGGTCGCAGGCCGAGGAGCTGTCCGGTCTGACCACCGCCGTGCAGGACGACATCGCCTACGACGCGCACCTGCTCGGCGTACCCGCGTCCTCGAAGATCCTGGTCGACGCGACGACGAACGGCCTCGGCCTCGACTTCAGCTCGCTCAGCAAGGAGGAGGCGGCCGCCGTCACCTTCGGGGTCACCAGCACCGACCCGCTCGGCGAGCAGAGCACAGGCCTGGCCGGCATGGTCATCAAGGTCAACCCCCACACCGTGGACCAGGTGGTCCACGACGAGGGCATCATGCGGCACGAGCTGACCCACTACCTGCTCCACCGCTACACCGGGACGCTCCCGAAGTGGCTCTCGGAGGGCGTCGCCACCTGGGTGCAGTACCACCCCGACGACTTCTCGCAGCTCGGCGTCCCCACCGACCTCTACGACCGGATCCAGCGGGCCGACCACACGCTGCCGATCATCGGGCTCTTCGACGAGGACCCCTCCCTCAACTACTCGATCGCTCAGGCGGCGGTGACCTGGCTGGTCCAGCTCGACGGTGTCGCCACGCTGCTCGACCTGATGCGGGCCTACCGCACGCACTACGCCGGCCCCGACGTCGACGCGCTCACCCCGCGGCTGCTCCGCCAGGTGTACGGCGTCACGCCTGCCCAGGTGACCGCCGGGGCCTGGAACCTGCTCGCCCAGTACGACCATTGACCTCACTCGTCGGTCGAGCGGAGTCGAGACCCGAATGCGAGACCCGAGAAACGAGTGGACACCCGGGGCCGGGCGCGGGTTTCCTTGAGGACATGGCCGACCCTCTCGAGATCCGCGTGGAACGCGCCACCGACCCGGAGCGTTTCCTCAACTCCGACCGGCTCGTCTGGTTCGACAACCAGGGCGAGGAGCCGACCGACGTCCAGCTCCGCGGCGTCCCTGAGGACCAGCGGTTCGCCGCAGAGATCGTCGGCGCGGACGTCGACCCCAGCACCTACCCGGGCGTCTACGGCGTACGCCCGATGCAGCTGTCGGTCCCCGACGGCGCCGGCACCGGGCGAGCCGTCCCGGTCGCAGGCCTGACCTGGGTCGGTGTGCACCCCGACCACCGCCGCCGCGGTGTGCTCACCGCGATGATGCGCCACCACTTCGAGCAGACCCGTCGCGAGGGCGTGCACCTGACCGCACTCCACGCCAGCGAGCCGGACATCTACGGGCGGCACGGCTACGGCCTGGCCTCGCTCGAGCTGGAGATCCAGCTCGGCCGGGGCACGACGTTGAACGCCCCTCATCTCGAGGACGAGGCGGCCGCGATCTCGACGCAGTTCCGCACGACCACCGATGACGGCGTCGCCGAGCGCCGCAGGCGCATCGACCTCGACCTGATGTCGGAGTGCGTCGGCACGATCGTCGGTGACGACGAGTTCTACGAGGTGCTCACCCACCTCACCCCGGAGGAGAAGCGGCACGGCGAGCCGCCTCGGATCGTGTTCGCCGTGCGTGACGGCCGTGACGTCGGCTACGTCGTGCTCAAGCGCAAGCACAAGTGGACCAACGCCCGACCGGGCGCGGAGGTCGACGTGAGCCCGATCTCGGGTGCTCCGGCCACCCGACTGGCCCTGGCTCGCCGCGTCTCCGACCTCGACCTCGCCGGGACCATCAAGGTCTACGGGATCGCCGAGTCCGACCCGCTGCTCTCGTGGGTGCAAGGACCCCGTGCCCTCGGCGTCGTGCACCCGTACGACAGCCTCTGGGTGCGCCTGGTGGACCTCCCGGAGGCGCTCGCCCTGCGCGGGTACGAGGCCGACTGCAACGTCGTGGTGGAGGTCGCCGACGAGCCCGCTCCCTGGAACGCCGGCCGCTGGCGGCTCCGGGTCAAGGACAACACGGTCGACGTGACCCGTACAGACGACGACGCCGAGGTCTCGCTCCCCGTGTCCGCGCTCGGTGCGGCATACCTCGGTGGCTCGAACCTCGCCGCCCGTCCACCGCGCCGGCCTGGTCGCCGAGCACCGGCCCGGCGCCGTCCGCGACCTGTGGCGCGCCTTCCGCACCGACCTCGGCCCCTACGCGGCCCGAGGGTTCTGATCGCCGAGTCGGCGCAAAGAGACAACGGCAGCACGCCGAGTCGGCGCAAAGAGGCGTCCAGATCGCGCCGAGTCGTCATATGACGACTCGGCGGTGGTGGGTACGGTGCGGGGCGTGGTCGGTTTCGCCTGGGTGGTGCTGACGCTGGTCTTCGTGGACGAGCTCGCGGCGATGGCGGCGTTCGGGGTGTGGGGCTGGCAGGTCGGTACACCGCGCTGGCTGCTCGTCGTCCTGCTTCCCCTGGTGGCGATGACCGCGTGGTGGCTGTTCGCCTCGCCGAAGGCGCGCTTCGGCAGCGGCGGTCGCCGGGAGGTGGTCAAGGTGCTGGTCTTCGGGCTCGCGTCGCTGGCCCTCTGGGACGCCGGCCACCACAGCTGGGCGGTCGCCCTGCTCGTCTTCTCGGTCGTCGTCAACGGCCTCGCCCTGCTCCCGGGCGTCCGGACCGTCGCCGAGTCGTCATAGGACGACTCGGCGCGATTCCGGCGTCTCTTTGCGCCGACTCGGCGTGTTTTCAGTGCCTCTTTGCGCCGAGTGGGCGTCAGGCCTCGAGGCGAGCCAGCTCCTCGTCGACCACGCCCGGGTCGAGCTTGGTGAAGATCGGGGTCGGTTTGGCCACCTTCGCCCCGACCGGCACCGGGCGGCTGGCCCACCGCGGCGTACCGGAGTAGTCGCCGGTGATCACGGGATAGACGTGGAGCCCGGCGCCGTCGTCGGGGTCGAGGTCCTCGACGTAGTCGATGCGCGGCATCGGCATGAACTCGCCCTCGCCGCCGTACGTCGTCCACACGGCATTGGCGGAGAAGGGCAGGAACGGCGCCAGCATCGTGTTGCAGTCGAGGACGCACTGCGCGGCGACGTGGAGGACGGTGCCGAGCCGCTCGCGCTGCGAGTCGTCCTTCATCTTGTAGGGCTCGGTGACGGTGAGGTACTTGTTCACCTCGCCCACCACCCGCATCGCCTCGGCGATGGCGGCGCGCAGCCGCTGCCGGCCGATCAGGTCACCGACGGTGTCGAAGCCCGTGCGTACGGCGCTCAGCACGGCGTCGTCGACCGGCTCGAGCGGGCCGGCCGCGGGGATCTCGCCGAAGCTCTTGGCGATCATCGTCGCCGTCCGGTTCACCAGGTTGCCCCAGCCGGCGACGAGCTCGGAGTTGGTGCGCAGCACGAAGTCGGCCCAGGTGAAGTCGGAGTCGGAGGTCTCGGGGCCGGCCGCGCAGATGTAGTAGCGCAGCGCGTCGGGCTGGTACCGCGCCAGCATGTCGCCGACCAGGATCACGTGACCGCGGCTGGTGGAGAACTGCTTGCTCTCCATCGTCATGTACTCGCTCGACACCACCTCGGTGGGCAGCTGCAGGTCACCGAATGGCCCCGGCTCGCCGCCCAGCGCGCCCCTCCCGTCGTACGCCAGGAGCTCGGCGGGCCAGATCAGGGCGTGGAAGACGATGTTGTCCTTGCCCATGAAGTAGTAGGACAGCGCCTCCGGGTCGTTCCACCAGTCGCGCCACCGCTCAGGCTGGCCAAGCCGGCGTGCCCACTCGATCGAGGCGGAGAGGTAGCCGATCACGGCGTCGAACCAGACGTAGAGCCGCTTGCCGGTCTGCTCGCGCCAGCCGTCGAGCGGGACCGGGATGCCCCAGTCGATGTCGCGGGTCATGGCGCGCGGCCTCAGATCCTCGATCAGGTTGAGGGAGAACTTGATGACGTTGGGACGCCACGACCCCGAGGCCTCGCGTCCCCGGAGGTACTCCCCCAGCGCGTCCGCGAGCGCGGGCAGGTCGAGGAAGAAGTGCTGGGTCTCGACGAACCTCGGGGTCTCCCCGTTGATCTTGCTGCGCGGGTTGATCAGGTCGGTGGGGTCGAGCTGGTTGCCGCAGTTGTCGCACTGGTCGCCGCGTGCGTCGGCGTACCCGCAGATCGGGCAGGTGCCCTCGATGTAGCGGTCGGGCAGCGTCCGCCCGGTCGAGGGGCTGACCGCCCCCTGGGTGGTGCGCTCGACCAGGTAGCCGTTGCGGTGCACGGTCGTGAACAGCTCCTGCACCACGCGGTAGTGGTTACCCGTCGTGGTCCGCGTGAACAGGTCGTAGGACAGGCCGAGGTCGACCAGGTCCTGCACGATCACGGCGTTGTTCTTGTCCGCGAGGTCCTTCGCGGTCACGCCGGCGGCGTCGGCGGCGACCAGGATCGGGGTGCCGTGCTCGTCGGTGCCGGAGACCATGAGTACGTCGTGACCGGCCATCCGCATGTACCTGCTGAAGACGTCGGAGGGCACGCCGAAACCGGCCACGTGGCCGATGTGGCGCGGGCCGTTGGCGTACGGCCAGGCGACGGCGGACAGGACATGACTCATGTCCGCCAGCCTAGTGAGGCGGCGCCACCTGATTTCGGGCGGTCAGACCGCGCGGCCGGCGAACGCCGCGATCCGGGTGTAGGCGTCCGCATCTGGCGGCGCCGGCTGCTCGGGGCCGAACGCGGGACCCCTCATCTCCGGGGTGAGATTGGCCTGCATGAAGGCGAGCCCGCGCTCGGCCACCTCGGGCTCGAGGGGTCGGGCTAGGTGAAGGCGTTGACGGCCCTGGCCACGATCAGACCGAAGAGCGCGAGCGAGACGGTCGACTGCACGAGCATCGAGTACTTCGCCCGGAGCGTGAGGGGCATGACGTCGGTCGGGCTGAACGCGGTCGAGTTGGTGAATCCGAGATGGAGATAGTCGAGGAACACCGGGTGCCACCCTGCGGGTGCGAGCTCCGGGCTCATCTGCTGGGTGAAGGCGAAGTCCACCGGGATCGGCTGTCGGGCGCGCGCGATCGGTCCGCCGCCGTCCATCAACCAGTACAGCAGAGCGAACGCCAGGGTGTTGCCCAGCCAGACCAGCGTCCCGGCGGCCAGAAGCGGACCGGGGTCCTGCGTCACCTTCGACCCGGTGATGAGCCGGTAGAGGAGGACGGCCGTCGCCCACAGGGCCGAGAACAACAGCAGGTCGACGAGAGTCAGCACCAGCCGGCGAAGCGCCCGCCGTGAGTGCCGACGGGGGTCGGCGGTCACCAGGACCACCAGCAGGATCAGCTCGATGATCGGCAGTACCCAACGTCCGCCCACCAGGCCTTCGCTCGGCAGCCAGGTGCGCAGGCCGACGTTGAGGACGATGAAGGCCGCCAGGGACACCACGGGCGGCCAGAGCGGCTCGCCCAGCTCGGGCGCCGAGCCGCCACCACCCGCAGGCTCAGTCGTCTCCCGCGCAGCCACGCCAGGGATCCTCGCACGGCGGCCCGGGAGCCGCGGTCAGCTGAAGTCGAGCTCGCCGGTGCGGGTCCGCTTGATCTCGAAGAAGTAGTCGAAGTCGGACAGCGCGATGGTGCCGTCCCAGATCCGGCCGGCGTCGTCGCCGCGCGGGATCTTCGACAGCACCGGGCCGAAGAAGGCCGAGCCGTTGAACGCGATCGTCGGGGTGCCGACGTCGTCACCGACGCGGTCGATGGCCTCCTGGTGCGAGGCCTGGAGCCGCTCGTCGTACGACGCGTCGTCCATCGCCTCGACGAGGTCGGCCGGGAGATCGGCGTCGGCGAGTGCGGCCACGACCAGGTCACGGCCGAGCTCCTGCTTGTCGTGGTGGATCCGGATGCCGAAGGCGGTGTACAGCGGGCCGAGCGCCTCAGGGCCGACCCGCTGCTCCGCGGCGATCAGCACCCGCCCGACGGACAGCCCGCGAGCGATCCGGGTCTGGTACTCCTCCGAGATGTCGCGGTCCTTGTTGAGGAAGTACAGGCTCATCACCCGCCAGTTGACCTTGATCTCGCGCACCTGCTCGACCTCGAGGATCCAGCGCGAGGTGATCCAGGCGAACGGGCACAGCGGATCGAACCAGAAGTCGGCGACGTCGAGGTCGGTGGCAGAGGCAGGGGTCCGGGATTCCGAGACAGTCATGTATCGGGAACCTCTGGAACGTCCGCGTCATTCCCGGTAAGGAGCAGATCCGTCATCCAGTCGTGACCCGCAACCGCTTGTGGCGGGCGTCACCCCGGATGGCAGGATGCTCGACATGCCTGGAACCAACCTCACCCGCGAGGAGGCCGCCACCCGCGCCGCCCTCCTCGACGTCACGTCGTACTCCATCGATCTGGACCTCACGACCGGCGACAAGACCTTCGCTTCCACGACCACCGTCCGCTTCACCTGCCGCGAGCCTGGTGCGGAGTCCTTCGCCGACCTGGTCGACGCGATCGTCCACGAGATCACCCTGAACGGCGAGCGCCTCGACGAGGCGTCGGTGTACCAGAACAGCCGGATCACGCTCAGCGGCCTGGCAGGCCGAGAACGAGCTGGTCGTCCGCGCCGACTGCCCCTACTCCCACTCCGGCGAGGGTCTGCACCGGTTCGTCGACCCCGTCGACGGCCGGATCTACCTCTACACCCAGTTCGAGGTCCCCGACGCCCGCCGCGTGTACACGACGTTCGAGCAGCCCGACCTGAAGTCGGTGTTCACCTGGACCGTCACCGCGCCGGCCGACTGGAAGGTCGTGTCCAACGCGCCGACGCCGGAGCCCGAGGAGCTCGGTGACGAGAAGGCCCGCTGGACCTTCCCGGAGTCGAAGCGGATGTCGACGTACATCACGGCCCTCATCGCCGGTGAGTACCACGAGAGCCTCGACAGCTACGAGGGCAAGAACGGCACGATCCCGCTCGGGCACTACTGCCGCCAGGCGCTGGTCGAGCACCTCGACACCGACGAGCTGGTGAAGCTGACCAGGCAGGGCTTCGAGTTCTTCGAGGAGGCCTTCGACTTCCCCTACCCGTTCGAGAAGTACGACCAGCTCTACGTGCCGGAGTACAACGCAGGCGCCATGGAGAACGCCGGTGCGGTCACGATCCGTGACGAGTACCTGCCCCGCAGCCGCCAGGACGCCGCCTTCTACGAGTTCCGCGCCTCGTGCATCCTCCACGAGATGGCGCACATGTGGTTCGGCGACCTGGTGACCATGAGGTGGTGGGACGACCTCTGGCTCAACGAGTCGTTCGCCGAGTGGGCGTGCTATCACGCCGCCGTCGAGAACACCGAGTTCACCGAGGCGTGGACCGGCTTCACCAACGCCCGCAAGAACTGGGCGCTGCGCCAGGACCAGCTGCCCTCGACCCACCCGATCGCCGCCGACAACTACGACCTGCACGCCGTCGAGGTGAACTTCGACGGCATCACCTACGCCAAGGGCGCCTCCGTGCTCAAGCAGCTGGTCGCGTGGGTCGGGCTCGAGCCCTTCATGGTCGGGTTGCGGCAGTACTTCAAGGACCACGCCTACGCCAACTCCGAGTTCGTCGACCTGCTCACGGCGCTGGAGAAAGCGTCGGGTCGCGAGCTCGACGCGTGGGCCAAGGAGTGGCTGCAGACCAGCGGCGTGAACACCCTCTTCCCGGAGTTCGAGCTCGCCGAGGACGGCACCTACACGTCGTTCGGCGTCCGCCAGACCGCGGCCGGTGACAACGCCACCCTGCGCCGCCACCGCCTCGGCATCGGCCTGTACGACGAGGTGGGCGGCCGGCTGATCCGTCGCCGCAACGTGGAGACCGACGTCGAGGGCGACCTCACCGTGGTCGATGCGCTGGCCGGGGAGAAGCAGCCCGACCTGTTGCTGCTCAACGACGGTGACCTCACCTACGCCAAGATCCGACTCGACGAGCGGTCGCTGGCCACCGTCGTGGACGGCCTTCGGCTGCTCGACGACTCGCTGGCACGCGCACTGTGCTGGGGCGCGGCGTGGGACATGACCCGCGACGCGGAGATGACGGCGTCCGACTTCGTCACCCTGGTGCTGGCCAACATCGCGACCGAGACCGACGCGTTCGGCGTACGGGCGATCCCGAACTACGCCGCGGCCGCGGTCAACCTCTACTCCCACCCGTCGCGCCGCTCGGAGCTCCGGGCGCGCTGGGAGTCCGGCGTCCGCGAGCTGCTGATGGCGGCCGAGGCCGGCAGCGACCACCAGCTCACCTTCGCCCGCGCGTACGCCGCGGCCGCCGGGTCCGAGCAGGCGGTCGCCGACCTGAACGGACTGCTCGACGGGTCGCTGGTCATCGACGGCCTCGACATCGACACCGACCTGCGGTGGGCGCTGGTGGTCGGGCTGGCCCGGGCCGGCGCGGCCGACGAGGCCCGGATCGACGAGGAACTCGAGCGCGACCGGACCATCTCCGGTCAGGAGCGCGCAGCGGCGGCCCGGGCGTCCCGGCCTGATGCCGACGCCAAGGCGCGGGCGTGGACCGACCTCGTCGACAACCCCGATACCCCGAACGAGACCCACCGCTCGATCGCAGCCAGCTTCATGCGACACGGCCAGGAGGACCTGCTCGCGCCGTACGTCGAGAAGTACCTCGAGGCGGCCGACGACATCTGGGAGCGGCTCGGCACCCACATGGCGTCCAACACCCTCGAGGGCGCCTTCCCGGTACCGCTGGGCAGCCCCGCGCTGGTCGAGCGTGTGGACCGCTGGCTCGACGAGTCGCCCGCCAACCCGGCCGCCAAGCGCTACGTGCGCGAAGGCCGCGCCGACGTCGTCCGCGCCCTCGCCGCCCAGGAGAAGGACGCCCAGGGCTGACCGAGTCGGCGCGAACAGGCATCGGAATCACACCGAGTCGGCGCAAAGAGGCACGAGAATCACGCCGAGTCGTCATATGACGACTCGGCGTGGGTCACGCCTCGGCGTGGAGGGTGCGGGGGGCGCGGGACTGCATCGCGAGCATGGAGATCCCGCGGCGCAGGCCCTTCACGAGGTCGCCCGAGGCGAACTCGGTGCGCATCTCGAGTACGGCGAGCGCCACCTCGTGGTCGGTGAGCAGCCGGCGCACCTCGCTGCCGGTGACCACCTCCAGCACCCGGGCGCCCGGGTCGACCATCACCAGGATGCTGCGCGAGGGCGCCGACAGCGACGCGTGCAGCCGCTCGGCGAACGCGCGCGCCTCGCCCTCCGCGGTCCCGACGAACACCGAGAACTCGAAACGGGACACCTGCTCGGCCGCCCGGATCGACTGATCCAGGGCGACCCGCTGGGCCGAGGTGAACTCGCGAGCCATCGCGGTCACCAGGTGCCGGAGGCGCCGCCGGTGTCGCTGGCGCTCTCGATCTCGTTCGCGTCGCGTCCGGCCGTGGTGGTCGAGGCTGACTCCAGCTCGGCCGTGGCGCGGCGGCCGCCGAACCACTGGTCGTCGGTATGGGCACCGGCCGGGGCCACCGACTCGCCGCGGATGATGCCGGGCAGATAGATCGCGCAGAAGATCCCCACGGTGATCAAGAGCGGGATCCCGATGAAGATCATCAGGTCGCGCATGACGGGCACCGGAGCCGGGTGGCTCCAGCCCACCGGGATGTCGGCAGCGGCGGGTCCGGCGTAGGCCAGGACGAGGACCGTGGCGGACCCCACCACGAGCGCGAGCCGGCGCGGGGCGCGGGACTGGGAGATCACGCGATGAGGATACTGGACCCCATGTCCGCGCTCTTCATGGGAATCGATCACACGGACTGGTCCGCCCTCGGCGCCCTCGTGGCGAAGAAGTCCCTCGCGCTGCTCACCATCCTCGTGCTCGCGCTCGTCGCACAGTTCGTCTGCCGCCGTCTGATCGACCGGCTCGTCCGTCGCGCGGAGGAAGGGGTGCTCCCCGACCGGCTCTCCCAGGTGGCCCTGGGCCGCGAGACCGCGCCGCCACCGCCGGGTTCGACCCGCCGCGTCCAACGGGCCAAGACGATGGGGGGCCTGCTCAAGAGCATCATCACCGGAGTGATCGCGGCGATCGCGGTCACGATGGCGCTCGCCGAGCTCGGCTTCGACATCGGCCCGGTGCTCGCCAGCGCCGGCATCATCGGGGTCGCCCTCGGCTTCGGCTCCCAGACGCTCGTCAAGGACTTCCTGTCCGGCATCTTCATGATCTTCGAGGACCAGTACGGCGTGGGCGACGTCGTGAACCTCGGCGAGGGCCTGTCCGGCACCGTCGAGGCCGTCAGCCTGAGGGTCACCCGGGTCCGCGACACCAACGGCACGGTCTGGTACGTCCGCAACGGCGAGCTGCTCAGGGTCGGCAACATGAGCCAGAACTGGGCGCGCACCGTGCTCGACGTACAGGTCAGCTCCCACGAGGACCTGACCCGGGTACGGCGTGTGGTGCAGGAGGTCGCCAACGACCTGTGGCGCGACGACGAGTTCGACGGCGTGGTCATCGAGGAGCCCGAGATCTGGGGCGTCGAGGCGGTCACGCCGGACGCGATCACCCTGCGGCTGACGCTCAAGACCGCGCCGATGGAGCAGTGGCGGGTCGGCCGGGTGCTGCGTGAGCGGATCAAGGCCCGGTTCGACCACGAGGGCATCCAGGCGCCGTACCCGACGTCCGTGGTCATGAACCGCACCAAGGGCGACGACGACGGTGCCACGACCGTGACCGCCGAGCCGGCGGACGCGTGACGGCCGGTGCGCCGACCCCCAACGGTGACGGGGACAATGGCGCGGTGACCACGTTCTACGACGAGATCGGCGGCGAGGAGACGATCACCGCCATCGTCGCCGCCTTCTACCGAGGCGTGGCAGAGGACGAGGTGCTCCGCCCGCTCTACCCCGAGGCGGACCTCGGGCCGGCCGAGGAGCGGTTCCGGCTCTTCCTGATGCAGTACTGGGGCGGCCCCACGACGTACTCCGACCGGCGCGGGCACCCGCGGCTGCGGATGCGGCACGCGCCGTTCGCGGTCACCCCGGACGCGAAGGACCATTGGCTCCAGCACTTCCGGGCAGCGCTCGACGAGGTCGGCCTTCCGCCTGAGCAGGACGCGCAGTTCTGGGACTATGTCACCCACGCGGCCCAGTTCATGGTGAATTCTTTTCCGGCGATGTAACGCTCAGGCCTCCTCGCGACGGGTGTAGGTCACCAGGGAGTTTCCTACCCCCCGAGGAGAGTCATGAGCACCATGAACATCCGCCGCATCATTGCGGTCAGCGGTTCCCTTGCCGTCGTGGCAGTCGGCGGCAGCTACGCCGCGGGCGCTTTCGCCCAGGGCGGCTCACCGGCCGTGCACCCCACGTCGGTGAACCAGCACCAGGGCCAGGCACGTACTTCCTCCCATGGCGATGCAGGTCAGGAGCCCGGTGAGGACGCCACCGAGCACCCGACCCCCGAGCCTGGCGAGGACGCCACCGAGCACGCCACGCCCGAGCCTGGCGAGGACGCCACCGAGCACGCCACCCCGGAGCCTGGCGAGAACGCCACCGAAGACCCCACCGAGGACGCCACGCCCGAGCCGGGCGACGACGCGACCGAGAATGCTGACGAGGACGGCAACCAGGGCCCGAGCGACAACTCGGGTCCCGGCAACGCCGACAACCCCGGTGACGACAACTCCGGTCCCGGCAACGCCGACAACCCCGGTGACGACAACTCCGGTCCCGGCAACGCCGACAACCCCGGTGACGACAACTCCGGTGACGGCAACGCCGACAACCCCGGTGACGACAACGGCAACGACAACGGGAACGACGCCGGTGACGACAACGGGAACGACAACGGCAACGACAACGGCGACGACAACGGTGGTGGCGGCGCCGACCACAGCTGACAATGAAGGCTGGTGCCTCCGCGTCCTCGATCCCCCTGTAGGACGGCGGAGGCATCAGCCGGTCAGGTCGCCCGAGCGGAAAGGTCCCCTGTGACGTACGGATCCCTGAGAGCCGAGATCCCGGTCCTGATGCCCGACGAGGCATTCGTACGCCGGCTCGCCGACCTGGCGGCCGCGTCCACCGCCTCGCCGGGCGTTGTCGTCCCCGTGTCCTTCGGCAGCCCGGCCGCCCGCGCTCTGGCCGCGGCCGCCGCAGTGGCAGCGATCACCGCCGGCGCGGCGGCCGCCGCCGACCAGATCACCCACACGCACAACTCCCCCTTGCCCCCGATCAGCACCCAGGTGACCGAGAACCCCTCGCCCCACTCGGCGGATCCGACCCACCGTGCCGGGCATCGCAACCAGACCGCGGCCGACCATGGCAATGACGGCTCGGACGGCCCCAGCATCACCCCGCCCCTGGGTGCATTGGCGCTGGCCGGCGCGCCAGGGACCAGCGGTCCCGGCCACGACGGGCCCTCTCCCGACCATTCGAGCTCTGGCCCCGGCGACAACTCCGGCCCCGGCGACAACTCCGGCCCCGGCGACAACTCCGGCCCCGGCAACAGCAACGACCCGAGTGACGACGGCACCTCACACGCCGGTCACGGTGGCCCGGGCGACGACCCCACTGATGGTGGGGGCGACGGCGGCCACCACGGAGACGATCCGACGGGCGACCCGTCTGACGGCACGTCCGAGGACCCGTCCGACGGTGGCTCCGGAGGCAACGACGGCGACTCGGGCCACGACACGGGTGGTGGCGGCGGCGACAACGACTCCGGAACAGACGCAGGACCGTCCTCTCGGCTCCTGACAGGGTCGGGCGATTAACACCGTCCTCACCGCCGACGACGAGACGATCTCGCGGGCCAAGGACGGCGACCACGAGGCGTGGCGCTCGTTGTACGTCGCGCACGCCGGCAGGTTGCTGGTCTGGCTGCGCACCCTCCCCTCCGGAGATGCGGGGGTGTCTCCCGAGGACGTCGCCTCCGACACCTGGCTGACCGCGGCGTCGAAGATCGCAGACTTCGGGGGCTCCTCGTCGGACTTCGCGGGCTGGCTGTTCGGCATCGCCCGCCTGCAGGCCCGCAACGTCGAGCGCCGGTCGACGCGCCGGATGACCACCCCGGCCGCGACCGAGACCATCGAGATCAACACTCGCTGGGAGGCCCCCGACGCCGGCAGCGGCCCCGAGTCAGACGGTTGGGTCACCTGGCTGCTGTCGCACCTGCCCGAGCGCGAGCGTCAGGTGGTGGCCTGCATCGACGTGGTCGGGCTCGATGTCGCCTCCACCGCCGCGGCGCTCCAGATGAAGGCCACCGCCGTCCGCGTCGCCCGACATCGCGGGCTGCGACGGCTCCGCTCGCTCGGCGCGGTCGTCACTCCCTGACCGCGGCGGCTCTCCGACTCTCGAAGACCGCCCGATGCTCGGGGATCAACGGCCGGGGCCGGTCGTGCTCGTCGAGGGACACCTTCACCATCCGGCAGCGGGCCATCACCCGGTCGCCGTCGCGGATCTCGGCCTCGAACGCCACCGACGTCGTCCCGACGCCGGCCACCCGCGTCCACACGTCGTACGGCTCGGCGCGCAGGTTCATCTGCCCCCGGTAGTCGATCTCGGTGCGGGCGATCACGAGGTCCATGTGGCCCTCGACGGCCGCCTCGCGGAAGCAGTCGAGCATCAGGTCCGTGGTCGCCTCTTGCACGTAGTCGAGGTAGCGCACGTTGTTGACGTGCCCGAGCAGGTCGATGTCGGAGAAGCGCACCCGCACGTCCTCGCGCCAGGCGCCGTCAGCCCAGGGAGCCGGCCGCGGGGCACGCTCCCGGTCGGCGAAGGGCGAGGGCTCCGGGCCGCGCAGCAGCCGGTCCCTCTCCTCGGCGGTGAGACGCCGGGGCCGCTCCGCCTCGAAGTCGTACGGCGTGAGCGTCGTGGTCGCGCGGGCGTGGACGACGGGTGAGTCCGCGTCGGCCCGCTCGGTGAGCAGCTCGTAGGCCATCGTGAACGACGCGGCCCGGACCTCGGTGACCCAGGTGCAGATCCGCAATGGCCGATCGGCCAGGGTCAGCGGGACGAGGTACTCGATCTCCGTGCCGACCACGACCAGGCCCTCACCGGGCCGGGCCGAGACGGCCGTGTCGTGATGACGCAGGAGGTCGAGCCGGGCCTCCTGCAGGTAGTCGATGTAGGCGACGTTGTTGACGGTGCCGCCCGGGTGCAGGTCGGCTCGCCGGACGGGGCACTCGTACACGTGACGCACATGCCGATCCTGCCAGCCCCCGGTCCGGGGCGCCTGGTCAGTGGTGGAGGGCGAGACAGCCGTAGTAGGTGCGCACCGACTGGTGGTGGGCCAGGCGGATGCTGCGGTTGCGGGCGACCTCGCGCACCACGACGCCGGTCGACGCGACCAGGGTGAGGGCGGCGATCGCGAAGACGACGGCCAGGTAGATCGAGATGCTGGTGGAGTCGAGAATCATGGTCCGAGCCTTTCTACGTTTGTAGAATCTCTACGCATGTAGAAGATACGCCGGAGAAGCGCCCGCCGCAAGTCGGCGGTAGTCTCGCGCGTCACACCCACTCGTTGAGGACCGATGACGACGGCACCGCCCCCGGCACCGACCGGGCAGACCCGCAGCCCGCGCATGGAGCGTCTCCTCGCGGCGGCGCTCCACGTGGTGGCCGAGCACGGGCTGCGTGGGCTCACCCACCGCGCCGTGGACCGCGAGGCCGGGCTGCCCGAGGGCAGCTGCTCGGCGTACCTGCGCACTCGCAAGGCGCTGGTGCTCGCCCTCACCGAGTACGTCGCCGGCAGCCTCACCGAGGACGTCGAGGGACTCGCCACCGACCTGAAGACCTGTGCCCTCGGCGACGACGAGGCAGTCGAGGCGGTCACCGGCTTCTTCATGCGGTGGCTGGACGAGCGCGAGCTGCTGCTGGCGCGGATGGAGCTGTCCCTGGAGGCTGCGCGCGACCCGGAGCTCGCGGACCTGCTGGCCGCCTTCCGCCGGAGGTTGGTCGGCCTCGTCGAGTCGATCCTGTCTGCACGCGGCAAGGACCAGGGCGAGGCGCTGGCCGAGACCCTGGTGGCGTCGTTCGACGGCGTACTTCTCGGGGCCTCGAGCCGGCCGGCGGACCAACGGCGGCCGTTCGTCCGCCAGTCGATGGAGGTCCTGATGGGCGGACTAGGGTGAGAGCGCCCTCGCCTCCCGACCACGATCGGAGCCTCCCGTGCCCGAAGCCGTCATCGTCTCCGCCGCCCGCTCTCCCATCGGGAGAGCCGGCCGGGGGTCGCTGAAGGACCTGCGCCCCGACGACCTGGTGGCCCAGATGATCCGCACCGCCCTCGACCAGGTCCCGGCCCTGGACCGGCACACGGTCGACGACCTCTACCTCGGCTGCGGGCTCCCCGGCGGGGAGAGCGGCTTCAACATGGCCCGGATCGTGAACGTGATCAACGGGATGGACGACGTGCCCGGCGCCACCATCACCCGCTACTGCGCGTCGTCGGTGCAGACCACCCGGATGGCCTTCCACGCCATCAAGGCCGGCGAGGGCGATGTCTTCATCTCGGCCGGCGTCGAGACGGTCTCCCGCTTCGACAAGGGCAGCTCCGACTCGTGGCCCGACACCCGCAACGCCGAGTTCGACGAGGCCGTGACTCGCACCGCCGACCGCGCCGAGCACGGATCCGGTGGCGAGGCCTGGCACGACCCGCGCGCGGACGGCGTGGTGCCCGACGCCTACATCGCGATGGGCCAGACCGCCGAGAACGTCGCGACCTTGCGCGGCCTGAGCCGCCTCGAGCTCGACGAGTTCGGCGTCCGGTCCCAGAACCTCGCCGAGAAGGCGCTCGCGGACGGCTTCTGGCAGCGCGAGATCACGCCGGTCACGACCCCCGACGGCACGGTCGTGTCCGCCGACGACGGGCCGCGCGCCGGGGTCACCCTGGAGGCCGTCTCGCAGCTGAAGCCGGTCTTCCGGCCCGACGGCGTGGTCACGGCCGGCAACTGCTGCCCGCTCAACGACGGGGCCGCCGCGGTCGTCGTCATGTCGGACACTCGCGCCGCCGAGCTCGGCCTCACCCCGCTGGCCCGGATCGTGTCCACCGGGGTCAGCGCGTTGTCGCCCGAGATCATGGGCCTCGGCCCGGTCGAGGCCACCAAGCGCGCGCTTGCCCACGCGGGGATGAGCATCGGCGACATCGACCTGGTCGAGATCAACGAGGCGTTCGCGGCGCAGGTGGTGCCGTCGTACCAGGACCTCGGCATCGACCTCGACCGGCTCAACGTCAACGGCGGCGCCATCGCGGTGGGCCACCCCTTCGGAATGACGGGCGCACGACTGCAGAACACGATGCTCAACTCGCTGGACTGGCACGACAAGTCCACCGGGCTGATCACCATGTGCGTGGGCGGCGGGCAGGGCATGGCCCTGATCCTGGAGCGCGTGAGCTGAGGCGCGACGCGCGCCCGGAGTCCGCGGATTCCGTGGCCGCCTCGCTACGCTGCGGTCATGTCCGATCCACGGGGGACTCGCTGGCTCGACGCCGACCAGCAGGCGTCGTGGCGGGCGTTCGTCGTCGGGATCACCCTGCTGCTCGACCGGCTCGACGCCGACCTCCAGCACGACTTCGGCCTCTCGCTGACCGAGTACGAGATCCTGGTCCGCCTCTCCGAGCGGCCGGACCGGCGGATGCGGATGGCCCAGCTCGCCGACGCGCTCGCGCACAGCCGGAGCCGGGTCACCCACACCGTGACCCGGATGGAGAAGGCCGGCCTGGTGCGTCGTACCTCCTCACCCGAGGACGGCCGCGGCATCGTGTGCCGGCTCACCGACCAGGGGTACGCCGTGCTGGGCGAGGCTGCGCACGTGCACGTCACCGGCGTCCGCGACCACCTGGTCGACCTGGTCAGCCCCGAGGACTTCGCCGCCCTCGGCCGGGTCATGAACGCCGTCTCCGACGGCCTCATCGCCTGCCACCCCGAGATGGACATCCGACCGAACGGCTGACGGCCGCTGCGATCCCCCCGCTCAGTCGCGGGTGAGCCGGCGGTGCGTGACCCGGTGGGGGCGCGCCGCCTCGAGGCCGAGCCGCTCGATCTTGTTGTCCTCGTAGGAGGCGAAGTTCCCCTCGAACCAGAACCACTTCGCCTCGTCCTCGTCGTCGCCCTCCCAGGCCAGGATGTGGGTGGCGATGCGGTCGAGGAACCACCGATCGTGAGAGGTCACCACGGCGCAGCCCGGGAACTCCAGCAGCGCGTCCTCCAGGGACTGCAGGGTCTCGACATCGAGGTCGTTGGTCGGCTCGTCGAGCATCAGGAGGTTGCCGCCCATCTTCAGCGTGAGCGCGAGGTTGAGTCGGTTGCGCTCGCCGCCGGACAGCACCCCGGCCCGCTTCTGCTGGTCGGGACCCTTGAAGCCGAACGACGCGACGTAGGCGCGTGAGGGCATCTCGAAGTTGGCGACCTTGATGAAGTCGAGCCCGTCGGAGACCACCTCCCAGACGTTCTTCTGCGGGTCGAGCCCACCGCGGCTCTGGTCGACGTAGGAGATCTTGACCGTCTTGCCGACGACCAGCTCCCCCTCGTCGGGCTTCTCCTCGCCGATGATCATCTTGAACAGGGTGGTCTTGCCCACGCCGTTGGGCCCGATCACACCGACGATGCCGGCGCGGGGCAGCGTGAACGAGAGGTCGTGCATGAGCAGACGACCGTCGAAGCCCTTGGCCAGACCCTTCGCCTCGAGCACGATGTCGCCCAGCCGCGGACCGGCCGGGATGTTGATCTCGGCGGTGTCGATCTTGCGGTTGCGGTCGGCCTCGGCCGCCATCTCCTCGTAGCGGGACAGCCGCGACTTGCTCTTGGCCTGCCGCGCCTTGGGGTTGGACCGCACCCACTCCAGCTCGCGCTCGAGCATCTTGGCGCGCTTGGCGTCCTTGGCCCCCTCGATCTTGAGGCGCTCCTGCTTGGTCTCGAGGTACGTCGAGTAGTTGCCCTCGTAGGGGTGGGCCTTGCCCCGGTCGAGCTCGAGGATCCACTGCGCGACGTTGTCGAGGAAGTACCGGTCGTGGGTCACGGCCAGGACGCAGCCGGGGTACGACGCGAGGTGGCCCTCGAGCCACTGGACCGACTCGGCGTCGAGGTGGTTGGTGGGCTCGTCGAGCAGCAGCAGGTCGGGCTGCTGGAGCAGCAGCTTGCACAGCGCCACCCGGCGCCGCTCGCCACCGGACAGATGGTCGACGAGCTCCTCGGGCGGCGGGCAGCGCAGGGCGTCCATCGCCTGGTCGAGCCTGCTGTCGAGGTCCCACGCGTTGGCGTGGTCGAGGTCGGTCTGCAGATCGCCCATCTCGGCCAGCAACGTGTCGTAGTCGGCGTCGGGATTGCCCAGCTCCTCGGAGATCGCGTTGTAGCGGTCGAGCTTGGACTTGATCTCGTGGACCGCCTCCTCGACGTTCTGCAGGACGGTCGTGCCCTCGGTCAGCGGCGGCTCCTGCTGGAGCATCCCCACGGTGGCACCCGGGTCGAGGATGGCGTCGCCGTTGTTGGCCTGCTCGAGCCCCGCCATGATCTTGAGCAGGGTCGACTTGCCGGTGCCGTTGGGCCCGACGACGCCGATCTTGGCGCCGTGCAGGAACGACAACGTCACGTTGTCGAGGACCACCTTGTCGCCGAGCTTCTTCCGCACGTTGCGCAGGGTGAAGACGTAGTCAGCCATGCCAAAACCCTACGGGGAGAACGCCAGGAACCTCCGATCGGGGCGAGGGCGGGCGCCCGGGATCAGGCCGCCTGCACGGGCGCCTCCTCCGTGGTCGCTGCGGGCGCCTCGTCCGGCGTGTCCCCCACAGCCACCTCGGCTACAGCAGCTGCGGGCTTGCGCCGCACGAAGGTGCTGGTGCCGCGGTTGAGGTCGTGGCCGACGAAGGCCGCCTCGATCTCGAAGGTCGTGACCTCGAGCCCGGCCTTGTTCGTCCAGACGTGGGCGGTGAGCTTGCCGTGCACCACGACCGGGTCGCCGCGGCGCAGGGAGCGGTCGCAGTTCTCCGCGAGCGCGCGCCAGGCGTTCACGGCGTACCACTGGGTGTCGCCGTCCTCCCAGCTGTCGGTGCGGCGCTGGTAGCGGCGCGGGGTGCTGGCGACCCGGAAGGTGGCCACCGGCACGCCGGCCGCCTCGCGGCGGGTGACGTCGCTGCCCAGCCAGCCGGACAGGGTCACGAAGGTCTCGTTCATGTGTCTCCTCGGTCTTGTTGACTTCGATGACGAGCCTGCGAAGGAGCACCGACAACGACGGCTGCTGCGCGAGAAGCCTGTGGAAGCAGCGTGTCCGGTCAGCCGGCTGTGGACGGCGAGCGGCTCATTTGAGTGCGCGGGCGAGGCCGTCGCGCACCGCGTCGTACGCCGAGAGCTCGGCCCGCACCGGCGCGACCACCAGCTCGTCGGCCACCTCGGCGATCGCCGACCGCAGCCTCCGGTCGGCCGAGCGCGCCCGTGACCGCGCGGTCGCCGAGACCAGGAGCCGGCACAGCAGGGAGAGCACGATGCCCAGCACGATGCCGCCGAGCAGCATCACGGTCGGCACCGGGATGCCAGAGACGTCGGGGGTGGAGGGCTCGGAGACGCCGAGGTAGCGGTCGGTCGCGAGCACGCCCAGCCAGACGGCGCCGACCAGCGCGATGAGCAGCAGCAGCCACTGCAGGATCCGGACCAGCCCGGCCCAGACCGGGATCCGGTCGGCGTTGAGCTCGGTCGCTCCCAGCGCGGAGTCGAGCCGGTCGTTGAGGTCCGGCAGCCGCGAGACCGACCCACGTCGTACGGCCTCGGCCCAGGGCCGGGTCAGCGGCGCGGACACCGCGTCCGCGACGGCGCGCACCTCGCTGTCGACGCTGGCCCGCTGGACCTGGGTCGGCGTAGGGACGGAGGTGCGGCCGCGGCCGGTGTACTGCTTGCCGTCCTTGCCGAGGTCGAGGTGCAGGCGCTTGAGGGGGTCCGGGCGCAGGCGCGACAGCCAGGCCGTCACCGGCCACCCGGTCGCCCGGTTGGCGCGCATCCGGGTCGCCGACTCCACAGCCTCGACCACGGTCGGCACACCGGCGGCGTTCGCCAGCGCGTCGTCGAGGGCCGCGATGCGCTCCTTCGACAGCTCGGGATGGGCGCTGGTGCCGTTGGCTTGCTGCAGCTGCGTGGCGGCGCTGCGGACGTCGGCCGCGAGGCGGGCCCGGGTGACCTTCTTGGCCTTCACCCGGCGCGCGATCTCGTCGCGGAGCTCGTCGATCCCCTCGCCGGTCTTCGCACTCGCCGCCAGCACCGGTACGCCGCTCAGGCCGTCGGCGTCGACCAGACGGCGTACGTCGTCCAGCATCGACTGGCGCCGGTCGGCCGGCACCTCGTCGATGTGGTTGAGCACGACGAGCATCACGTCCTTGTGGGTCGACATCGGCGCGAGGTAGCGGTCGTGGACGGCCGCGTCGGCGTACTTCTGCGGGTCCAGCACCCAGACCATCAGGTCGGCGAGCTCGATCAGGCGGTCGACCTCGAGGTGGTGGGACACCTCGGTCGAGTCGTGGTCGGGGAGGTCGAGGAGCACCACGCCCTGCAGGGCGCTGTCCTCCTTGCCGAGGTCGAGCAGCGAGTCGCGCATCACCTGGTGGCGCGGGGCGATGTCGAGGTACTCCAGCAGCTCGTCGGCGCCCTCCTTGCCCCACACGCAGGCGGTGGCCCACGACGTCGTCGGACGGCGGACGCCGACCGAGGAGAGCTCGACGCCGGCCAAGGCGTTGAACGTCGAGGACTTGCCCGAGCCGGTCGCCCCGGCGAGGGCGACGACGGTGTGGTCGGCGGCGAGCCCCAGCCGGGTCGCCACCCGGGTGGCCGCGGCCTCGGCCTCGTCGACGACCCGGTCGTCGAGTCGGCCACGCGCGGCCTGGGAGGCCTGCTCGAGACCCTCGATCCGGTCACCCAGATCCGAGCTCCGAGACACGAGCCGCTTGGCCCCTTCCAGCAACGACGACATCTTCTCCCTTTGCACGACCCCCAGCGACGAACAAGGTACGAGCCTAGTGGGAGTGGGTCCCCGCCCGTCCGGTGCCGGCGTACCGCAGGTCGTCGACGGTGCGCGAGGCGTTGCGCACCCGGTCGGCGGACGCCGGGTCGATGCCGAGACTGACCAGGAGGTCGGTGTAGCGCGCCCGCTCCTCCTCGATGAGGGCGCGGATCCGCACCTCGAGCTTGCGGCGCGCCCGCTCCGACAGGGTCCGCACGGCTTGGTCACCGAAGACCGCCTCGAGCAGCTTCTGCCCGAGGACGGCGCCGCCGCCGGCGATGCCCACCTCGGCGCCGGTGAGGCCCGCGGTCTGGGAGAAGACGACGACCATCAGCGCGACCGACAGGCCGTTCACGCCGTAGGCCAGGAAGCGGGCGGTACTGCGCTTGTCGGCGCCCTCGGTGCGCACCATCTCGAGCACGTCCTGCTGCCAGTCGCGGACGGCGCGCTCGGCCTTGCGGCGCAGCCCGCGGCTGGCGCGGCCGAGGTCCTCGCCGACGTCGGTGAGCAGCTGGTGGCCGGGCGCCAGGCTCTCCCACGACGCCTCGGCCCGCTCGGCGGCCGCCTCGGCATGCTCGATGATGAGGGTCTCGAGGCTCGACTCGACGGCGACGGTGACCCGCTCCGCCTCCTTCGGCTTTCCCTTGATCGCGTTGACCATCCGGTCGCGGAACCAGCCCACCTTGGCCTCGAGGCTCTTCAGCAGCTCGCCGGTGCCGACGAACTCCTGCCAGCGCACCATCACCTCGCCACGGAGCAGGGTCCCGTCGGCGGAGGCCTCGAGCAGCTTGCGCAGCTCCTCGTCGTACGCCGCGTCGGCGCTGACGCGGAGCCGCTCGGCGGCGGTGGCCTGTTCGAGGCAGGCGTCGGCCACCGTGTGGGCGCGCCGGGTCAGCGAGCGGATCGCACCTTCGATGGTCTGCTTGACCATCGCGGCCCGGGCGTCGGCGTCGGCCCCGAGCGCGGTCAGCCAGTCCCGGATCCCGGCCACCTCGGCCGGCGGCAGCAGCCCGGACGCGTCGAGCGGCGCCTCGTTGACGGTGAACAGCGGCGAGTCCTTCAGCCCCCTCGCGGCCAGCATCCGGGCCAGGTGCGAGGCGACGGTGGCGACTGCGTCGGCGGGCGTGCGGTCGAGCACGATGGCCACCGCGGCCGAGCGCTCGGCGGCCTGGCGCAGGAAGTCCCACGGCACCTGGTCGGCGTACCGCGCCGCAGAGGTGACGAACAGCCAGAGGTCGGCGGCCGCGAGGAGCTGGGCCGCGAGCTGGCGGTTGCTCTCCTCGACCGAGTCGATGTCGGGGGCGTCGAGGATCGCCAGACCCTGCGGTACGACGTCGAGCGCGACCAGCTGCAGGGCCTGCGGGTCGTGGGTCGGGTGGTGCACCCGCTCCAGCTCGGGGAGCAGCCGGTCGGCTCCGAACCAGTCGGCGTCCGCCGGGTTGTGCACCAGCACGGGTGACCGGGTGGTGGGCCGCAGCACCCCGGACTCGGTGACGACCGCGCCCACCAGCGAATTGACCAGCGTCGACTTGCCGGCGCCGGTGGACCCGCCGACGACCGCGAGCAGCGGCGCCTCGAGGGTGACGATGCGCGGGATGACGTAGTCCTCGAGCTGGTCGACCATCTCGGTGCGGGCCAGCCGGTGCGCCTCCACGTCGGGCAGGTCGAGCGGCAGCACGGCACCCTGCAGCGCCGCGCGCAGGCGCACGAGCGCGGTGACCATCTGCGCACCACTGGTGGTGTCGGTCATCGAATGGGTACCACCTGTCCGGGAAACGCGATCGAGGGGCGGAGCTCACTGATGCGTTGAACGTAGTCGTGACCGCGGGCCGCGAAGTCCGGAGGGGGTACGCCGCGCAGGTAGCGGCTGTGCAGGAAGCCGAGCTCGATCACCGCCTGCTGGTAGTCGCGCATGGCCCGCTCGGCATCCGGACCACCGGTCTCGCGGGCGTAGGTGCGGCTGCGCCGCCGGGCCGCCAGGTCCACCACCCAGCCGATGTCGGTGGCCGGCAGCAGCCCACGACGGGCCGCGTCGTCGAGCGCTCCGGCGAGCATCCGCCCCTCCGAACGGCGCACCCAGACGGCGAGACCGACGCCCATCAAAAAGATCGGCGCCATCAGGATCAGGTACACCGAGATGAAGTTGCCCGGCCCGTAGACCGTCGAGGTGTTCCAGATCGCGTGCAGGAGCACCGCGCAGCAGAACCCGACGATCGGAGCCAGGATCCGCACCGACCGGCGCCGGGACGAGACCGCGATCCCGACCCCGATGCCGGTACAGGCGGTGAAGAGCGGGTGGGCGAAGGGGCTGGCGAGGCAGCGCAGCACGAACGTGGCCGACAGGGCGTCGACGCCGCCCGGGCCGAGGTTGTCGGAGCCGTCGTAGGCGCTGGCGAGGTAGAGGATGTTCTCGGTGAAAGCGAAGCCGACCCCGACCATCCCGGCGTACACGAGGCCGTCGAGGACGCCGTCGAGCTCCGAGCGACGCCACCACAGCAGGAGGAACAGGAAGAGCCCCTTGCTCGCCTCCTCCACCACCGGTGCACCGACCTCGAGCATCCGGTGGTCGGAGATGCCGCCCACGAAGCCACCCACGCCCTCGAGCAGCAGCGAGATCGCGGTGGCGACGAAGACCCCCCACAGCAGCCCGCCCGCGAGCAGCTGCCGCGGCTCGGGTTCGTAGCGGTCGAGCCAGAGGAAGCAGGCCACCAGCGGGACCACCGGCAGGGCGGCCAGCAGGACGCCGAGGATGGTCGCCCGGGGAGCGCCGGCCATGGAGACGACGATCAACATCGGGACCGCGCAGAGGAGCACGAGAGCCGTCACCACGACAGTGAAGACGGCACTCTCGCGGCGGGCACCAGCCATGCCGGAAGCCTAACGGAGCCCGACTTTCCCGATCGCGCACGCACGCCGGGCGGGCGTAGGCTTCCGGGCGTGAGCGAAGAGACCACCGACGCGACCACTGACCAGACCAGCGAGACCGAGCTCCACACCGAGTCACACGACCCGGCCGTGCCCGCGGCGTACTCCGCGTTCATGCGCGAGGGCTGGGGCGACCGCGAGCTCGACCTCCCACCGCACCCGATCACGCCGTACGCCGCGGCTCGTCGGCAGCGGCTCGGCGAGGCGTTCCCGGGTGAGCGACTGGTGCTGCCCGCCGGCGGCTTCAAGGTGCGCTCCTACGACACCGACTACCGGTTCCGCCCCGACACCGCCCACACCTACTTCTGCGGCAACCAGACCAGCGACGCGGTCCTCGTCGTCGACGGGGGCGAGAGCGTCCTCTACGCCCGCCCGCGGTCGGAGCGGAACACCGACGAGTTCTTCCGCGACCGGCAGTACGGCGAGCTGTGGGTCGGCCGGCGTCCGTCGCTGAAGGAGATCTCCGACTCCCTCGGCCTCGAGGTACGCCACATCGACCGGCTCGAGGCCGACCTGTCCAGCGCTGGCAAGACCCGCGTCCACCGCGGCGTCTCGGAGGGCGTCGACAAGCTCGTGGCCGCCGACGAGAGCCGTGACTCCGAGCTCGCCCGCGTCGCCTCCGAGCTGCGCCTGATCAAGGACGACTGGGAGATCGCCGAGCTCCAGACCGCGTGCGACATCACCACCCTCGGCTTCACCGACTCCGTCGCGGAGTGGGAGCGGGTGCTGGAGTTCGGCGAGCGCTGGGTGGAGGGCACCTTCTTCCGCCGGGCCCGGGCGATGGGCAACGACATCGGCTACGACTCGATCGTCGGCGGCGGCTCGCACGCGACCACGCTGCACTGGATCGACAACACCGGCCCGATGACGCCGGGCGAGATGGTGCTGCTCGACATGGGCGTCGAGGGCCACAACCTCTATACCGCCGACGTCACGCGCACCCTGCCGATCGACGGCACCTTCAGCAAGCTCCAGCGCGAGTGCTACGACCTCGTCTGGGCCGCCCAGGAAGCCGGCATCAAGGCCGTGCGTCCGGGCGCAGCCTTCACCGACCCGCACAACGCCGCGATGGTGGTGCTGGCCCACGGTCTGGAGTCGATGGGCCTGCTCCCGGTCACGGCCGAGGAGGCGCTCGACCCCGACTCCAAGGTCTACGCCCGCTGGACCCTGCACGGCGTCAGCCACATGCTCGGGATGGACGTGCACGACTGCGGCCAGGCCGCACCGGAGGCCTACAACAAGGGCACCCTGGCCGAGGGCATGGTGCTGACCGTCGAGCCGGGCCTCTACTTCCAGTCCGACGACCTGCTGGTGCCCGAGGAGATGCGCGGGCATCGGGATCCGGATCGAGGACGACATCCTGGTCACAACCGACGGCTCGCGGAACCTGTCCGCAGCCCTCCCCCGCACCTCCTCCGACGTCGAGGAGTGGATGGCGTCGACCCGCGGCTGACCGAGCCGGCACGTCCGGCCCGGCCCCGGGGTTCCACGTCCCGGAGCCGCGCCGGTCGCTAGTGCTACGGGTAGTGACCGTGACGCCGAACGGCTCGAAGTCGAAGGTGTCGGTGTTGAACTCGAGTGCGTCGACCGCGCCAGAGTAGGCGAAGTCCCGACCCTTGGAGAACTCGACGGTGAAGATCGTCGCTGGGTCTCCGCCGTCGGCGAGGGCGGCCTTGAGGGCTGCAAAGGTGCACGTGGTGGCCTGAGTGCATGACGTCGCCGTGCCCGCGGCGCCAGTCAGGAACCACTGGCCCGTGTGATGGTGTTGATGGTGTTCCAGCCGGCCATGTTGGACGCCGGCGCGGGCAGGAACACCGCCGTCGAGAAGTGTCGTCGGGTTCGCGGCGAGGTTCGGGTTGATCTCGATCTCGAGCGACGGCAGGTTGACGCCGGCGCCGCCCGCGGCGATGTTCTCACCCGTGGTGAACGCCGAGTAGCCCAGAGTCGTGATGCCGGCGAAGCCGGTTCCCTGGAAGTCGACCTGGTTGCCGAAGGCGGCCTTGTCGGTCCCGGAGCCGGTGCGGATCCCGAGGCTGCCGATCCCCAGCGGCGGGGCGACGTGGGTGCCGTCCGAAGGCTGATGTCGGTCCTGCCCGCAGGTAGGCGTCACCATTGCCGATCACGTTGCGGTCGACGATGCCCCAGTTCGGGCCGGAGTACGTCGTCTTCAACGAGTTCTTGGCGGCAGTGCTCAGATCCTGCTGACTCGATCGTGCCGTCCGCGATCTTCTTGCCGGTGATCGTCCCGTCCTTGAGCTTGCCGTTGCCGACCGTCCCCTTCTTCAGCTTGGCACCGTCGACCGTCGCCTTCTGGAGCCGGTTGCCGTTGACCCCTTTGTGCTTGAGGTCCTTGGTCACCAACGTGCCGTTCTTGATGTCGGCGGAGGTCACCGTGCCGTCCTTGATGTCCTTGCCGGTGATGAGCTTCGCGGCCACCGCACCGCTGCTCACTCCGATCACGAGGGCCACCACCGCCAGGACGATCGTCGGGATCTTCAGTCGCGTCAGTTCATGGCGCCCTCCAAGAGAGCCGGCCCCGACACGCTGCCGGGCGGCCTTTCTCACAGTAGGACCTTTCCGCACCGACCTGAACAGGTCGCTGCAGGCAGGTGACCGGCCCCGTCCTCAGCCACGGAGCGCGGGGAGCAGCTCCTGCTCGGCGATCTCCAGGAAGTCGTGCTGCGACTCGTCGCCGATCTGGACCAGCGCGAGGTCGGTGAAGCCGGCGTCCTCGAACTCCCGCACCGCCTTGACGATCGCGTCCAGGTCGGGGCCGCAGGGGATCGAGTCGGCGATGTACAAGGGCACGCTGGCCGAGGAGTGGTGCTGACCGTCGAGCCCGGGCTCTACTTCCAGTCCGACGACCTGCTGATGCCCGAAGAGATGCGCGGGATCAGGATCCGGATCGAGGACGACATCCTCGTCACCGCCGACGGCTCCCCCGCACGTCGTCCGACGTCGAGGAGTGGATGGCCTCGGCCCGCCGCTGACCCGTCGTACGACGGCAGCGCCGGTGTGCCGGCGCACCTCGGGCCGAGAGGTGCGCCGGTCACGTGCCGCGACGGTCCGGTCAGGACCGAACGGCCATGCGGTGTGAGTCGGATCAGGGTGTCGTGAGGAACACGCCGTTGGGCTCGAAGTCGAACGTGGAGTCGTTGTTGATACACGAACTTGTCGACCGCGGTCGTGGCCGCGCCGGCGATGCCGGCGCCGAGGGCGAAGTAGACACCGGTGCTGATCGCAGGCGGCGCGGGGTCGGTGTCGTCGTTGTCGTCCAATGCTCCGATCACGTGCGGCCAAGGTGCACGTGGCCGCCGCGTGCACCCGGTCGCGTCCCCTCGGTACCGGTCAGGGACCAATGGGCGTCGTCCTGGATGTTCGAATGGGTCACCCATCCCGTGGCACCGGTTGCCGGCGGTACGTAGATCAGCGTGGTGAACTCGAACACCCCGCCGGGAGTCGCGTCGGCGACCAGGTGCGGGTTGATCTCGAATTCGAAGCGAGGGCCGCATCAGCGGCGGGGCTTCGAGTCCACGACGAGTAGCTCAGGCTGGTGATGCTCTGCCAGCGGGATCCCGGCGAAGTCGACCGAGTCCCCGAAGGCGGCCAGGTCGGCGTGTCCCGGTGGTGCTCAGCTCCAGGCTTCCGGTGCCCATCGGCGGCGTGCCCGGTCCAGTCACCAGGGTGCTCTGGCCTGCGCCTTGCTGGTTGCGGATCATGGGGCCCCACAGCGTCTGGGGGAACGCCGTCGTACCCGGCGGCCCTGCCGGCCCTGCCGGCCCTGCCGGCCCTGCCGGACCCTGCCGGCCCTGCCGGCCCTGCCGCACCCTTCAACGAGGCCTTGGCAGCAGCGCTCAGGTCGCGCTCCTCGATCGTCCCGTCCGCGATCTTCTTGGAGACGATCGTCCCGTCCTCGAGCTTTCCGTTGCCGACCGTCCCCTTCTTCAGCTTGGCACCGTCGACCGTCCCCTTCTGGAGCCGGTTGCCGTTGATCCCGTTCTGCTTGAGGTCCTTGGTCACCAACGTGCCGTTCTTGATGTCGGCGGAGGTCACCGTGCCGTCCTTGATGTCCTTGCCGGTGATGAGCTTCGCGGCCACCGCACCGCTGCTCACCCCGATCACGAGGGCCACCACCGCCAGAACAATCGTCGGGATCTTCAGTCGCGCTGCATTCATGGCGCCTCCAAGAGAGCCGGCCCCGACACCCTGCCGGGCGGTCGTCGTCACCCTAGGGCCTCTTTGCGCGACATGAACAGGCCGGGCACGGGGTGGCCGGGCCGGCGACCCTCAGCCGCGTAGGGCTGGGAGCAGCTCCTTCTCCGCGACCTCCAGGAAGTCGTGCTGAGACTCGTCTCCGATCTGGACCAGCGCGAGGTCGGTGAAGCCGGCGTCCTCGAACTCCCGGACCGCCTTGACGATCGCGTCGAGGTCAGGGCCGCAGGGAATCGAGTCGGCGATGTCGTCCTCGCGCACGAACTGCGACGCGCCGGCGAACCCCGCAGGGCCCGGCAGCTCGGCGTTGACCTTCCACCCGCCGCCGAACCAGCGGAAGAGCTCGTGGGCGCGGGCGATGCTCGCGTCGCGGTCCGGGCCCCAGCAGACCGGCAACTGGCCGATCTTGCGGGAGTGCGGCTTGTCGTGAGCCGCGTCCCACTGTTGGACCAGCTCGGCCTGCGGCTCGACGGCGATCAGGTGGTCGGCCAGGTTGGCGAAGGTCTCGATCGACTGCTTTCCCGAGACCGCGACCCCGATCGGGACCGGGTTCTGCGGCAGGTCCCACACCTTGGCCGAGTCGACCCGGTAGTGGTCGCCGGAGAAGTTGACGTACCCGCCGTCGAACAGCGCGTTGATGATCGTCAGCGCCTCCTCGAGCATCTCGTGCCGCACGTTGACCGACGGCCAGCCCTGCCCGACGACGTGCTCGTTGAGGTTCTCGCCCGCGCCGATCCCGAGGGTGAAGCGTCCGTCGCTGAGCAGGTCGACGGTCGCCGCCTTCTGCGCGACCACGGCGGGGTGGTACCGCATCAGCGGGCAGGTCACGTACGTCATCAGCTCGACCTTCTCGGTCACCTGGGTGACCGCGCCCAGCACGCTCCAGGCGTACGGCGAGTGGCCCATCTCGTCGAGCCACGGGAAGTAGTGGTCGCTGATCACCTCGAACTCGAAGCCCGCCCGCTCGGCACCGGCCGCGTTCACGACCAGCTCGCGGGGTCCGGACTGCTCCGACATCAACGTGTACCCGATTCTCATGACGGGGCCGTACCCATCGGGCGTCGATGCACTCCGGCACGGTCGCGGGCAGGTATCAGTGCGAACGGCCCACCCTCCTCGTCCTGCGACGAGAGGACACACCCATGGGTCACGCAGGCGCTTCCCGACGCAGGTTCCTCCAGGCCGGTGCGGCGAGTGCCGCCGGAGCCGGGCTGGCAGCGGTCGCGGGAGGTGGGGCGCCCGCGGTGGCCTCGGAGAGTCGCGGCTGCCCGATGGGCGGTACGGCGACCAGCACGCCGTCGACGACGTTCGGCCGGATCTTCGGCGACCTGCCGCCGTTCGCCGAGAATTCACCCGGGTTGCGGCAGGCCCTCCTCGACCTCGCCGCGCCGGGCGGGATGCTCGACGCGCAGGACGACCTCTTCGGCCCGAACGGCGGGCCGGTGCTGCTGATCACCGACCCGAACCTCAGCCTGGTCAACAAGAACAACCCGCGAGACACGGCCGGCATGACCTTCGTCGGCCAGTTCATCGACCACGACCTGACCTTCGACGCGACCTCGCGGCTCGGCGTACCGACGGACCCGACGCGGTCGCCGAACGGCCGCACGGCCCGCTTCGACCTCGACTCGGTGTACGGCGGCGGGCCGATCGCGCAGTCCGAGCTGTACGACCCGGCGCAGCCGATCAAGCTCCTCCTGGAGTCCGGTGGCCGGTTCGAGGACGTGCCGCGCCGGGCCGACCACTCCGCGGTGATCGGTGACCCCCGCAACGACTCCAACCTGATCATCAGCGGGCTGCACGCGGCGTTCCTGCGGTTCCACAACCACGCCGTCGACGAGGTCGCGACACCGGGCGCCGAGCCGATCGAGACGTTCACCGAGGCGCGGCGGCTCACCACCTGGCACTACCAGTGGCTGGTGGTGAACCAGATCCTGCCCAACTTCGTCGGCCAGTCGATGGTCGACGACGTGCTGCAGCATGGGTCGCGCTTCTTCCACTCCCACGACGGCCCGTTCATCCCGGTCGAGTTCTCCGGTGCTGCGTACCGGTTCGGGCACAGCATGGTGCGCCCGTCGTACCGCGCGAACCTGGCCGGCGACAACGGCAACCCGTTCTTCGGCCTGATCTTCGACTCGCGCGTCCAGGTGCCCGACGGGCAGAACCCGACCAGCGACCCCGGCGACCTGCGCGGCGGGTTCCGGTCACCGCGGCGGTTCATCGGCTGGCAGACGTTCTTCGACTTCGGCGGGCAGTACACCGCCGCGGTCCGGCCGAACAAGCAGATCGACACCACGCTCTCGACGCCGCTCTTCGCGCTCCCCACCAGCGCGATCGCTCACATCCCCGGTGATCCCGGGCCGGTCGCGCTGCCGCAGCGCACCCTGCTGAGACATCTGACCTGGTCGCTGCCGTCGGGCCAGGACGTCGCCCGCCGCCTGCACGCGCCGGTGCTGGCCGCCGCCGATCTCTCGGACGTCGGCGCCCACGGCCACAGGCTCGACCGCTCGACCCCGCTCTGGCTCTACGTCCTGCGCGAGGCACAGCTCGTCAACGGCGGCCAGTTCCTCGGCCCGGTCGGCGGCCGGATCGTGGCCGAGGTGATGCTCGGGCTGCTCCGCGCCGACCCGAACAGCTACCTGAGCCAGCAGCCGGACTGGCAACCGAGCCTCGGGGGCAGTGGTGGGTCCTACGCGATCACCGACTTCCTCCGCTTCGCCGGCGTCGACCCCGACTCGCGGGGTCAGTGAGTCAGCGCGGAAGCACCAGGCACGAGCTCGGCGGCGCGCCCTTCTCGGGGTCGGCCACCGCCAGTGCCTGCGCGATCAGGCGGGCCCGCTCGCGGTAGCCCGCGCTGGTGAAGTGGATGCCGTCGGAGATGTACCAGCTGTCGCGCGCCTTGGCTGGCCCAGTCGTAGACCCGCATGTTCGGGTACGTCCGGCAGACCGCCAGCAGCGCCGCGCCGACCCCGGTCGGCGACCGGGTGTGGGCACATTCTCGGGGGACGTCGAGAGTGGCCGGGGCACCCTGCGCGGCGAGTCGGCCACCGCTGAGACCCTCGCGCGACCCGGTGACGTGCCAGAGTGAGTCGGGATCATGGACGGTTCGGGATGTGCGGAGAGGGTGACATGAGCAGCAGACCAGTCGAGGGCGTCGAACCCGCGGGCGGTGGCAGCCGTCGGTTGATGGTGTTGCTGGCGGCGGCGATGTTCGTCCTGGTGGTGGACACGTCGTTGATGAACGTGTCGATCTCGGCGGTCATCACCGACCTGGACACCACGGCCAGCGGCGTGCAGTCCGCGATCGCGCTGGAGGCGTTGGTCTCGGCGGCGTTCATCTTGATCAACAGCAAGGTCGGCGACCTGATCGGCCGCAAGCGTGCGTATGTGTTGGGGTTGTTGGCCTACGCCGTCGGCGCGCTGGCGATGACGCTGGCCCAGAGCCTGACCGCGATCGTGATCTTCTGGGCGATCATCGGTGGCCTCGGTGCCTCGCTGCTCCTGCCGGCCATGCAGTCCCTGATCCACGGCAACTTCGTGGGAGCCGCCCAGAAGCAGGCCTACGCGCTGGTCGGTGCGGCGGCCGCCATCGCGGCGGCGATCGGCCCTCTGCTGGGCGGGTTCGTCACGACGTACCTGTCGTGGCGGGTCGGGTTCGCGTTGGAGGTCGTGATCATCGCGATCGTGTTGAGCCAGATCGGTCTGGTCCGTGACGTGCCCTACACCGGCTCCCGCCAGATCGACCTGGTCGGTGCGGTCCTGTCGGTGGTCGGCATGGGCGGGGTCGTGCTCGGGATCCTGGTCTGGCAGGAGGGTGGTGAGCTCGTCGGCCTGCTGATGGCCCTCGGCGCGGTGGCGCTGGTGCTGCTGGCCCGGTGGCTGGTCCGCCGCAAGCGCGAGCAGAAGGTGACCCTGCTCGACCCGGACCTGTTCCGGCACCCGAACTTCACCGCCGGGGTCACCGCCCAGATGCTGCAGCAGGTCACCCTGGGTGGGGCCATGATCGCCCTCCCGCTGTTCTTCCAGATGACGCTGGAGTACAACGCGCTGCAGGCCGGGCTGTCACTGGCGCCGCTGTCGCTCACCATGTTCGCCGCGGCGCTGGTGGCCGGCAAGAAGGCCGGCGACCGACGTCCGGCGGCGATCATCCGGGCCGGCTTCTTCCTGTCCAGTCTCGGGATCGCGCTCATCATCCCGTTCGTCCCGCGCGTCAACAGCGGCTGGTACCTCGTGGTCCCGCTCGCCATCACCGGCTGCGGCCTCGGGCTGCTGGTGTCCCAGCTGAACAACTACACCCTCGCCCCGGTCGAGGAGGAGCGGGTCAGCGAGGCCGCGGGCGTGAACTCGGCGGCCGGGTCCTTCGGCCTCTCCTTCGGCCTGGCGATGGCCGGAGGGATCATGCTCGCCGCCCTGTCGGTGAGCTTCACCCAGATGACCCAGAACAGCAAGATCATCCCGCCGGCTCAACAGCAGCAGATCGCCTCGGTCCTCGAGAACGACGCGGAGGTCATGAGCAACACCCAGCTCGAGCAGCAGATCACCGGCCAGCCCCCCGCAGTCGAGGCCGAGGTCGTAGCCATCAACAACGACGCCCGCAACCTGTCCCTGCAGATCGCCCTGCTGATCCCGCTCCTGGCCGGCCTGCTCGGACTCGGCAACTCCTTCCGGATGCTGCGCCTGCCCGACCAGAAACCATCGGCCGCCCTGGACGGAATGGACTTCGGATGAGGAGTGTCGTCCGGCACCGCTCGACACCCAGCCCGCGCTGCTGCGGCATACTCGGGCCGGGGACCGAGCCGGCGGAACCACCGGGCTCCTAGGTCGAGGTTGCTGTCGTCTCCAGGTCGATCCCCCGCCCCTGTAGCTCAGCTGGATAGAGCAAGAGCCTTCTAATCTCTAGGTCGCAGGTTCGAGTCCTGCCGGGGCGCGCCGGCGCTGCGTCGTCGCAGGTCATAACGGTCCGACTGAGCAGCGACCTCCATGCGCCATGTGACGTGCTCGCTGCCATCGAAGCTCAGCCCCACGGACGGGTCCTTGGGTCCGAGCCTCTTGCCGCTACCGCATCAGGCCCCTTGCGGGTGAGCAGTGTCACCCCAAGGGGGGTGTAGCGTCGTGGCATGGTCACCAGGTCCGCGCCTTTACGCCTGGCCATCGTCGATGACTACGCCGTCGTCATCGCCGGAGTCGCGTCGTTCCTCGGGGAGGAGCGGATCGATGTGGTCGAGACCGGTGCCTCGTTGCCAGTGAACAGCGACGTCGACATCGTCTTGTACGACACCTTCGGCCAGGTCGAGGGTCGTGGCATCGATCTGGACGACTTCGTCCGCGACAGCGGCGCGAAGGTGGTGATCTACAGCTGGAACCTCCGTCCAGACCTCGTCGGTGCGGCGATCGATGGAGGTGCCAGCGGTTACCTGTCGAAGGTCCTCACCGGCCCCGTGATCGTCAAGGCGCTGGAGCGGATCGTGGCCGGCGAAGTCGTGATCCTCGTGGGTGACGGTGAGACGAGCGTTGACGGGGCCGGCGACTGGCCGGGCCGGGCTCAGGGACTGTCCCCGCGCGAGGCTGAGGTCGTGGCACTCATCGCACGAGGGCTGAGCAACAAGGAGATCGCCGAGCGCGCCCACGTCTCTGCGAACACCATCAAGACCTATATCCGCTCGGCCTACCGCAAGATCGACGTTCAACGGCGCTCGCAGGCCGTCCTCTGGGCGGTGGAGCACGGCTTCCGTCCCGACACCCAGCGCTCGATCGATCCTGCCTTGCGACTGCGCCCCGCGGGTACGACCCCAGGTTCTCGCCCACCCGAGTAGCGACGCGTCTCCAGCTAGCGGTTGGCGCCCACGACCCTCGCGCACAGAGGGCATCGCACGGCAGGTGGCTCGAGCTCGAAGCGCAGGCTCGCGAAGCGCTGCATGGTGGTGAGACCGAACCCGCACGCGGTCGTGTCGGCACCGGTGAGGTAGGCGTGGCGCTTCCCCTCCGGTGTCTGACTGTCGACACGCTGACGCGCACGGTGCGACGCGACAGCGTAGTCATTCACCGCTGGATTCTCCCACGGAGAGCCACCACCAAGCCCGACGTAGCAGGCGCGTCCCGCCGGCACGTCGGGGTACGTGCCCGGCGGGGGCGAGGCCGCTGCGTCAGGTCGTGTACCCCAGAACGCGCTATAGCGCGTTCTCAAGCACACGACCCAAGCGCAACGCCCCGCCCACGCGACTCGCGTTCGCCTGTTTCAGGCCTCGGTACTGAGGTCGGGAAGTGGCCCGACCTGACTCACCAGCGCGGTCAGATCCAGGTAGGTGTCCTTGCGGGCGACCAAGCCGTCGCTCACCGCGATCACGTCGACACCATCACAGACGAAGGGTGATCCGCCGAATGTCCCGCTCATCGCGTATTCGATCACCATGTGATCGGCCGCGATGTAGCCCCGCTGCGGCGCGAAAGTCAGGTCGGGGATGAGACCGACCAGGGTGGTGATCAGCGCTGCCACGGCGGTCCGGCCCACCGCCTCCGGGGCAGCCCCATGCATGTGAAAGACCGAGTCATCGGTGTGCAACGCGGCAATGGCCGCGGGCTCGTGGTCAGCCCACGCCTGGTGGTACTGGCCGGCCAGCTCTTCAACAGTCAGGCTCATGGAGCCGCCTCCCGTAGGACCCCAGAGCGTCCGGGAGCCGGCCAAGGTGGCTGCAGCCTCTGGGGCGCACTCACCGTACAGCGGCGTCCCTGCCCGCACCCGGGGCGCCGCCCTTGACACCGTCCACAGGTGCGGTCTTCTCCATGAGCTTGGTTGATCCGTCCTTCCCTACGCCCAGGGCGACAACGTCGCCCTGATGATCACGGCCTGGGTGTGGGCCCCCGATCAGTGAGCTCTTCCTGCTCCACGTAGGCCGCCCCTTGCTGCACTCCTCCTGTGAAGATCGCGCACGGCGCCGGAGCGCTCCGGCTAGGGTCCGCCCATGGACCTGACTCGCCTCACGACGCCCCAGCGCCTCTCTTTCGGATCGATGATCGTGGTCGCCGTCGCGGCTTTCCTGCCGTGGGTGTCGCTCTTCGGCATCAGCGCGCGAGGCACGGACGGTGACGGGGTCATCACCTTGATCCTCAGTCTGGCCGGCCTCGCCGTGCTCGCCTTCTCGTCTCGGGTCTTCAGGCCCGAGCGCGCTGCGGGGAAGGTCTCGCAGATCTCGCTGATCGTGCTGGCCGCTCTCGTGGCACTGGTCGGCCTGCTCGACATGAGCGGCGCGGCGGCGATCGGCCTCTACCTCACTTTCTTTGCAGGCATCGCCTGGCTGGTCGGTGCGATCTGGCAGCTGGCTTCATCCCGCGTGCCCCAGCAGGAGGGTGCGGGGACCTAGACGGTCGCCTCACTACGCTGAGGGCGCCATGACGACCCTCGAGCTCGCCGCTGCGGCGGTGCTGTTCGACATGGACGGCACGCTGGTCGACTCGACCGGGGTGGTCGAGATGCTGTGGACCCGGTTCTGCGAGGAGCACAGGGTCGATGCCGGGGAGCTGCTCGCGTTCTCCCACGGACGTCGCACGCCGGACATCGTCGCGCGCTTCCTGCCCGACGCCGCCCCGGACGAGGTCGAGATGGTCGTGGCCGAGCTCGAGGCCCGCGAGCTCGAGGTCAGCGACGGCATCGTCGAGATCCCGGGCGCGGCCCGCCTGCTGGCCACCCTGCCGGTGCCCTGGGCGCTGGTGACCTCGGCGCCGCGGGCGCTCGCCGTACACCGGATGGTCGCGGCCGGCCTCCCGGTCCCCGAGGTCCTGGTCCCGGCCGACGAGGTGGCGCGGGGCAAGCCGGCACCCGACGGGTACCTCCGGGCGGCCGCGCTCCTTGGGCTCGACCCGGCCGACTGCGTCGCACTCGAGGACGCCGAACCCGGCGTCCGGTCGGCGCTGGAGTCCGGCGCCCGCGTCGTGGTCGTCGGTGGCCTCGACACCGCGCTCACCAGCGGGCTGGACCGGGTCCCGGACCTGCGCACCCTTCGGATCCGCTCCGCGCCAGGGATGTAGAAGTCCACCCCTGGCTCGGCCTGGGGATCGACAACCGGGGTGGGGCCGGACGTAGGCTCGAACCGCTCTGTGCCCCTGGCTGCAGTGACGCGCCGGCCGGGACGGCACGGCATATGGTCCGGTACGACGGGTCCTCTCCCTGTGCGACCCGTTGTGCCGGGTCCACGCGTGCGTCGCAGTCAGCCTCGTGTCGCCGTGGACGTCGACCCGGCGAGCGCCAGCCCTGCATCCCAGCCGGGGGCCCGGCCGCCGTCGGGCGGCTGTAGCCCGTCGACCTCACCGGTGGCGGCCAATAGCCAGGCCACCAACGAGTTGGAGTTCCACATGTCGCCGCAGCGCAGCTCGTCGCGACCCCAGGTGTACGCCGGACAGCTGGCGACGAGAGCGAGCACGGCCTCCACCCGCCCGAGGTCGTCGGTGACCCGGACCGGACTGGCGACGGCCTCGTCGGCGTCCGGGATGCGGCCGTCCGGCCAGCACCGGACCTCATAGCGGAAGGCACGGAGCCCGCCGAGGCACCGAGCGCCCACCGGTCCCTCGACCTGGACGCCGCGGCTGCTGGCGGACTCGCTCCACACAGGTGCCATCTCGATCACGTAGCGGGTCCGGCCGTCGGACACCTCCAGCGCGGAGTGGAAGAGGTCCCGCGGCCCCTCTCGGAGCCACGCCGCACGGATCCGCTCGTAGACCCGGCCGTTCCACCGCACCACGTGGCCGCCCGCTCCGAGCGGCAGCCACCAGAGGTCGACGTACGGCGTCACGGGCACGGCACCCAGGCTGTCAGCGGCTCACTCCGATGGGCAGAGGACTTGGTCCTCGACGGACGACACGCCGGGCCAGGTCCCGGCATCTCGTCGCGTCCCAGGGTCCAATGTTCTTGGCCCGGCGACGTATGAGATCGCCGGGCCTGATACTTGTCCGGGCTAGGGCGCGACCTCCTCGAGCCGCCCGGTCGCGACGTCGAAGACGAAGCCCCGCACCTGGTCGCGGTGCGGCACGAACGGGTTCGCGGTGATCCGGGCGATCGACTGGCGGACATCAGCGCTCACGTCCGCGAAGGCCTCCGCCGACCAGGCGGGCTTGAGGCCGGTCTCCTCCTGGATCCCGGCCTTGAACTCGTCGTCGGTGAAGGTGAGCATGCCGCAGTCCGTGTGGTGGATGAGCACGATCTCGCGGGTGCCGAGGAGGCGCTGGCTGATCGCCAGCGACCGGATCGCGTCGTCACTGGCCACCCCGCCGGCGTTGCGGATGACGTGCGCGTCGCCCTCCTCGAGCCCGAGCAGGTCGTGGACGTCGAGCCGGGCGTCCATGCAGGCCAGGACGGCGACGTGCTTGGCGGGCGGGAGCGGGAGCGGGCCGTCGAAGCTGGCGGCGTACTTCTCGTTGTTCTCGAGCAGCTGGTCGGTGACCGACATGGAGACCTCTTCTCAGGGAGTGGGATCTCCAAAGTAGACCGAATTACTCGACAATCAAGAGCGTCCTACCAGCCGGACCCGACCACGCCGGTCGGGACCAGGGTCAGCACGAGTCGATGCTCGGCGACCATGGCCGCGAAGAACTCGTCGGGGTCGGCGTGGGTCTCCCCCGTGATCGCCTGGTAGGTGTCGAGCAGCGCCCGCCCCGCGTCGTCGCCGGGAGTCGTCGTGACCTCGCCGAGGGTGGCCCGGCAGGACACCGACGCGTAGGACCAGAAGTCGTCGCCGACCACGTGCACGATCGCGCGCGGGTCGCGGGCCAGGTTGCGCGTCTTGGCCCGGTCCGCGGTCACCGACACCCGGTACGACGTGCCGTCGAAGGCGGCCAGCACGTTCGACGACTGGGGCGACCCGTCCGAGCGCACCGTGATCAACACCGCCCTCGTCCGGCCGGTCAGCCACTGCCGCGCCGCGTCATCCAGATCAGCCATCGGGTCCTCCTCGTCGTCGGGTGAAGTCTGTCAGCGACCGCAGTAGTCGTCGATCTCGCCCAGGATGGACACCTTCAGGTCGTCCTCGGCGAAGGAGGCACGCACCGCGGCGCGGGCCAGGTCGGCCACCTCGCCGGTGTCGAGGTCGAGCAGCCGCGCCGCCACGTCGTACTCCTGGTTGAGGCTGGTGCTGAACATCGACGGGTCGTCGGAGTTGATCGTGATCGTCACGCCGGCGTCGCGGAAGAGCCGGATCGGATGCTCCTCGAGGCTGGCGACGGCACGGGTCGCGACGTTGGACGAGGGGCACACCTCGAGCGGGATGCCGGTCTCGGCCAGGTGGTCGAGCAGCTTCGGGTCGGCGGCAGCCGAGGTGCCGTGACCGATCCGCTCGGCGCCGAGCAGACGCAGCGAGTCCCAGATCGTCTCGGGCCCGGTGGTCTCGCCGGCGTGCGGCACGCTGTGCAGCCCGGCCCGGCGGGCGTGGTCGAAGTGCGGCTGGAACTGCCTGCGCGGGACGCCGAGCTCGGGGCCGCCGAGCCCGAAGCCGACCAGCGCGTCGGTCCGGTTGTTCAGCGCGAACGACAAGGTCGCGTCCGCGGCCGGCATCCCGCTCTCGCCGGGGATGTCGTAGATCCAGCGCAGCACGATCCCGAAGTCGCGCTCGGCGGCGATCCGGGCGTCCTCGAGCGCCTCGGTGTAGACCTCGATCGGCATGCCGCGGTCGGAGTCGTGCGGCAGCACCGAGGTGTACGGCGTGCAGGTGAGCTCGGCGTACCGGACCTGCTGCTGGGTCGCGAGCTCGCGAGCCACCTCGTAGGTCAGGTAGCGGACGTCGTCCTCGGTGCGGATCAGGTCGACGACCGCGAGGTACACCTCGACGAAGTGCGCGAAGTCGCGGAACTCGAAGAAACGCCGCAGCTCCTCGGGGTCCACCGGGACCACACCCGGGTGGCGCATCGCCAGCTCCGAGACGATGGCCGGCGAGGCCGACCCGACGTGGTGGACGTGCAGCTCGACCTTCGGTAGACGGGCGATGAACTCGGACATCGGGGACGCTGGAGTCACCGGCCGAGTCTGTCAGGGGCTGACCCCTTGGGGGTAACCGCCGGGCGCCGTCAGCCGGTCAGCCGGTAGAACAGGCCGACCACGACGGCGGGCAGCAGGCCGAGCAGCAGCCAGGGCGTCAGGATCCGCTTGAGGTTGATCGCCCGCATCCCCGCCATCGCCATCAGCCCGACCATGCCGGAGATGAACAGGAGCCCGGGGCGCGCGCCTGGCCGGTCGACGACTCCGGAGAGGATCGCCATCCCGGTGGCGAACAGCGCGCACACCGTGAGCAGCAGGGTCGACATGACCCAGCGTTGGACGCGTTCGACCTCCACCTACTTCACGAGAGCCAGGACAGCGGTCGCGGCGACCTGGGGGCTCGGCGGGGAGCCACCTTGGAGCTTGTCGTTGATGTAGACGGTCGGCGTGCCGTTGACGCCGTTCTTGGACATCTGGTCGGTGGCGTTGACGACCCACTGGTGGAAGACGTTGCCGTTGATCATCGGCGTGACCGTGGACTCGTCCGCCCCGGCCTGGACGGCCCACTGGATCAGCGTCGAGTCAGGCACCCCGGCCGAGCCTTCTTCCGGCTGGTTGGCGTAGGCGATCGTGTGGAACTTCATGAACGCGTCCGGGCCGGCGCTGCTCAGGACCGCCATCGCGGCGTTGAGCGCCCGGCTGGAGTAGTTGGTCGTCGACTGGGAGTCGAGGAACGCGACCATGTGGTAGTCGACCTTGACCTTGCCCGCTGCCACCGCCGCCTGCACCTGCGAGCCGGTGGCGGCCTCGAACTCCTTGCAGATCGGGCACTGGAAGTCCTCGTACATCTTGATCGTGTCGGGCGCCGAAGACTTCCCGATCACGACGTTGTAGGCGCCGGTGAGGTTGGAGGGCGTGCCGTTCGTGCCCACCGCCTTGCCGCTGGTGTCCTTGTTGCTCGAGATCACGAACATCGTGACGCCGATGATCGCGATGGCCACCACGACGGCGCCGACCACCAGCAGGTTGCGGGTCCGCTCCTTGCGCCGCTGCTCCTGCATCAGCGCCTGGGCGCGCTCAGACTTCGACTGTTGACGTGTCTTGTTCGCCATCGGCGAGCCTTTCGTACGAGGGGAACAGCAGGTTGTCGAGGGCGAACTTGGTGCGCGGCCAGATCACCAGCCACACCGAGCAGAGCAGCAGACCGACGTCGCGGGCGATGTCGATCGCGTACTGGCGCTGCGGGTTCTCGGGGACGCTGCCGTTGCCGAAGCACCCGCAGTTGATCTCGAGGCCGCGCGCCCACGCCGACGAGATGCCGATGATGAACGCGAGGAAGAACAGGCCGCTCAGAAGACCCATGGCCCGGGTCAGCAGTCCGAGGATCAGCAGGGTGCCGATCACGATCTCGATCGTGGGGAGAGCGTGACCGACGGTGGGCACGACCGACTCGGGGAGGATCCGGTAGGCGCGGACGGCTCGGACGTTGCCCGCGGGATCGGAGAACTTGGACAGGCCGGCCAGCAGGTTGACCACCCCGACGATCAGCCGCGCCACGAGGCCGATCCATTGCTTCACGATGCGCCACCCTACGGAATCGGCCTGAACGGAAACTGAACGACCTGCCCGCTACGGCGCTTGACCACCGGACCGGGCGTCCCGCGCCGTACGCGCCGCTGGGTAGTGTGCTCCCTTGTGAACGAGCGCCTGGTCTGGATCGACTGCGAGATGACCGGGCTGGACTACGTCGACGATGCGCTGATCGAGATCGCGGCCGTGGTGACCGACTACGACCTCAACGTCCTCGGCGACGGCGTAGACCTGGTGATCAAACCACCGGACGGCGTCGTCGACCGGATGGACGACTTCGTGCGCACCATGCATGAGAAGTCCGGGCTCCTCGAGGAGCTCGACGCCGGCATCAGCCTCGAGGACGCCGAGCAGCAGGTCCTCGCCTACGTGCGCGAGCACTGCGTCGACGGCTCGCGACCGCCGCTGGCCGGCAACACGGTGGGCACCGATCGCGCCTTCATCTCCCGGGACATGAAGGACCTCGACGCCTTCCTGCACTACCGGATCGTCGACGTCTCCTCGATCAAGGAGCTCGCTCGCCGCTGGTTCCCGCGTGCCTACTTCGCCGCGCCGGCCAAGCTCGGCAACCATCGGGCGCTGGCGGACATCCAGGAGAGCATCGAGGAGCTGCGCTACTACCGGGCCGCAATATTCGTCCCGTCGCCTGGTCCCGACAGCGCCGAGGCGAAGGCGCTGGCGCACGAGGTCGGCGGGTCCCTCACCGGTCTCGGCGACGCTCCCCCCGATGGGAGTGCCACGGGCTGATTGCCCTACACTTCCTCACTGGCCCCGGCTGGACCGGTGCCGCATGGTGGGTGTAGCTCAGCTGGTAGAGCGCCGCGTTGTGGTCGCGGATGTCGCGGGTTCAAGTCCCGTCACTCACCCCAAGCAAACACGTCGCGCGGCGTCGAGGCGGCTCAGCCCGGGATGTGGCCGAAGCTGCCCTTCTGGAAGTCCTCGTAGGCCTGCAGCACCTCGGCCTTGGTGTTCATCACGAACGGACCGGCCCAGGCGATCGACTGGCCGATCGGCTTGCCACCGACCACGATCACGTCGAGCGTCGGGATGGCGGCTCTCCTGGGTGCCGTCGGCGGCGATGGTGAGGTAGTCACCGGCGCCCAGCACGGCGGACTGGCCGCTCTGTATCGGCCGGGCATCGGTGCCGATGGTGCCGCGTCCGTTGAGGACGTAGACGAGGGCGTTGAACTCGTTGTTCCACGGCAGCTCGAGGCGAGCGCCCGGCTCGATGGTGGCGTGGACGAGCGCCATCGGGGTGTGGGTCGACCCGGGGCCGGCCTGAGGACCGACCTGCCCGGCGATGACGCGCACCAGCGAGCCCGCGTCGTACGACGTGAGGAGGGCGACCTCGCCGGAGCGGATGTCCTGGTAGCGCGGGGCGACGAGCTTCTCGTCGCGCGGGAGGTTGACCCAGAGCTGGATGCCGTGGAAGAGCCCGCCGGACTGCACCAGCCACTCGGGCGGGGTCTCGATGTGGAGGATGCCGGAGCCGGCGGTCATCCACTGGGTGTCGCCGTTGGTGATCGTGCCGCCACCGCCGTGGGAGTCCTGGTGCTCGAAGACGCCGTCGATCATGTAGGTGACGGTCTCGAAGCCGCGGTGCGGGTGCCACGGGGTGCCCTTGGGCTCTCCGGGTGCGTAGTCCACCTCGCCCATCTGGTCCATCATGATGAACGGGTCGAGCAGCGCCAGGTCGATGCCGGCGAAGGCGCGACGGACCGGGAAGCCCTCGCCCTCGTAGCCCTGCGGCGCGGTGGAGACCTGCCACACCGGGCGCGGCTGGTCGCCGAGGCCGGGCTCGGGCAGCCTGGTCAGGGTGGTCAGGTCGTCAACGGTCACTGCGGGCATCGTGCCCACCTCCTGCTTCTGGCGCCTCCGTGGCGCTGTGCCCGGACCAACGGTAGTTGAATGTTGAATATTCCACGGAGCCGCTGCCCCAGCATCCTCCGCAAGGCTCGCGGACGTCGAGGCCGGCCGCCCCAGGGGCCGCTGGGCCGATTGGGAAGCGCCGTACGACGCTGCTAATCTGGGTCGCGCTTCACCGGCAGGCGCCATTAGCTCAATTGGTAGAGCAGCTGACTCTTAATCAGCGGGTTGTAGGTTCAAGTCCTACATGGCGTACCACACATCACCCCAGGTCACGGGGCTCTCGTGGCTCAGTCGCGGCTACTCGGCCACCTGACCTATCCATGCCACACGCAGGCACTCAGGGGGAACCTGCAGCGCAGGCGACTTCGCGCACGACCGGGGTTGCGTCCCCGACGCCCTCTCTCGGGCCGTCGTCCCAGGACGTCGTCCCGGCCGATCGCGACCAAGTGCCTCCCGCCGCGAGGACCCGCGGCCCTGGCCCGCCGTACGCCGGCACGGAAATGTGGCACCCAGAGGCGGCGGCGCCGCCGTACGAGCACAGGTCGGACAACGCTGGACCCTCCGCTCCGCGTCACGCACAGGGGCTCTCGTCGGCCAGCAGGTCCGAGGGCGCGGCCGATTGGCCGCGGAGGCGGCGCCGCCGACCGGGTGACGAGGCCGGTGACCGGCTAGGCAGAACCGGGCCGCGCCCGGCCGTCGTGCTCACAGAGGCGCAGGTCCGCACCGCACCGGGGACTTGTGCCCGGCCGGCCGGACCGCCGGGGTCACTTACCCGCGCGGGTGGCGAAGAGGGCCGCCTGCGTGCGGCTGCCCAGCCCCAGCTTGGCGAGCAGCGAGGAGACGTAGTTCTTCACGGTCTTCTCGGCGAGCCCTAGCTCGTGGGCGATCTGTCGGTTGGTGAGACCCTCACCGATCAGCGCCAGGATCCGACGCTCCTGCCCGGTCAACCGCGCGACGGCCGGATGGGTCGGCGGGCCCGAGCGGAGCCGCTCGAGCACCGTCTCGGTGACGCTGGGGTCGAGGGTCGACTGGCCGGCTGCCACCCGTCGTACGGTGGCGATCAGGTCGGGGCCGAGGACCTGCTTGAGCACATAGCCGGCCGCGCCGGCCATGATCGCGGCGAAGAGCGCCTCGTCATCGTCGTACGACGTCAGGATCAGGGCGCGGATGGACGGGTCCTGGGAGCGGATCAGCCGGCACACCTCGATCCCCGAGCCGTCGGGCAGCCGGGCGTCGAGGATGGCGACGTCAGGGCGGAGGGCTGGGATCCGGCGAACGGCCTCCTGGGCCAGCGCCGACTCACCGATGACCTCGATGTCGCCCTCGTTCTCCAGCAGCTCTTTGACGCCACGCCGGGCGATCTCGTGGTCGTCGAGGAGGAAGACCCGGATCCGGGTCCCCGATCCGCACTGCCCACCTTCGAGCATGGCTCCACGCTAGGACCGTGAGGTCGCACCCGCGGGAGGCCGTCGTCATCGGGTCCCGGGACCTTGGTCACCGGTGCCCGGGCTCAACGGGCGTCTGCGCCGTGCGGCAGGTCCGTCCGCCGGGTCCGCCGCCTCGGTCCGCCGAAGCGCAGCCAGCGGCGGTAGCGCCACGTGCTACGTCGTTCCAGCTCGTCGAGCATCAGGTCCCGCAGCGCCACGACCGCGCACTGTCGGGCCGGGTCGGCGAGGGTCGCGAGCCGGCGGTCCGAGCTGTCCCAGGCCGACACCAGCTCGTCGTAGGTCAGACCGTGTACGGCGTCCTCCAGCGTCGAGCGGTCGGCGGACGGGTCGAGCACCTTCGGCAGGCCGTAGCGGCGCGCCGGATCGGCTTCGTGGGGCACCCACATGAAGTACATCGGTCACCTCCGCCCTCGTCCCCTTCCAGCATCCGGCGGCGGGGCGGCAGCGAGCAGTGGCAGTGGTCCGTCGTACCCGGGGCGAAAGACCCGAGCGGGGCGCAGGGCTACCCGACCGGGTTGTCCGGCTCCTTGACCAGCCGCCGGTGCAGCTCGGTGGTCAGGGTGTGGATGGCCCGGGTGATCTCGGTGTTGGTCTTGAGCTCGAGCTCCTGGGCCACGAAGTCGTGGTCGGCCTTGGCCTGCTGGACAGCCGCCTGCCGGTTCTGCCCGATCATCACGAACGTCGACAAGAAGATCGCCTCGAGGGAGACCGCGAGGGTGAGGGTCGGCCACGGGTTGCCCTCGCCGAAGATCATCCAGATCGCGAACACCACCACATGCAGGTAGACGAAGTTCATCGAGCCGGCGAACGCGGTGATCGCGTCGGCGACCCTGGCCTGAGCGTCGGCGGCCCGCTCGTCGAGGTAGTGCTGGATCCCGGGGTGCGTCGGGTGGTCCAGGGGTGCGGGCCGGGTCGTGGACATGGTGCGCCTCCTCTGCAGGCCCGCCAACGGGTGGGCATCACCAACTCTGCCAGGCGGGACCTTCTGCCCGCCGTCGAATGACAGCGGACCCGTGTGCACCGACGTGACCCCCGGCACTGTCGAAGTGACCGACGACGAGGAGACAACGATGACCGACCAGCCCACGCTGCGTGCCTTGGTGGCCTACGAGTCCATGTTCGGGAACACGGAACGCGTGGCCCGAAGCGTGGCTGCCGGCTTGCGGCTGGAGGGGGTCGACGCGACCGTGGTGAACGTGTCCTCCTCCGAGCCCGTGGACCTGGCCGGGATCGACCTGCTCGTCGTCGGTGCACCGACCCACGGCTTCTCGCTGAGCCGCCCGGTGACCCGACACGACGCCGTACGCCAGGGCGGACGGGTCGAGGCCGAGAGCATCGGGATGCGCGAGTGGCTGCGCACCCTGGCCGGTTCCGACCGCCGTTTCCTGGCCGCGACCTTCGACACCCGGGTGACCAAGGTCCGCTACCTCCCGGCCTCCGCCTCTCGACGCGCGGCCCGTGAGCTGGCCGAGCACGGCCACACGATCCTCTCGCCGCCGATGGGCTTCCTGGTGCAGGACGTCTGCGGGCCGTTGGAGTCCCGCGAGGTCGACCGCGCCATTGCCTGGTCACGGCGCGTCGCGGCCGAGGCACAGAGCCGGCTGACCCCGGCACACTGAGCCTGGAGCGCTGCGATGCGCACCCTGCCCGAGGGATCTCCCGAGGATCTGCAGGACCGCGGTACGACGCGCGCCCGTCGGCCGGTGGGCCGCCAGGTCGTCGGTGGCTTCTACCTGACCATGGGCGGCGTCCACCTCGGCCTGGTCAGTGCCGACGCGCAGGTGTACCGCCACTTCGCCGACCGGGGGCTTTTCCCGTTCGTGCGCACCGGGTGGCAGGACATCGTGATGGCCCATCCCGCCGTGTGGGGTCTGCTCCTGATGGTCGGCGAGCTCACCCTCGGCGTCCTGCTCCTGGTGGGTGGCCGGCCCGCCCGCTGGGGATGGATCGGCGTGATCGTCTTCCACGTCCTGCTGATGCTGTTCGGGTTCGGCTTCTGGCTCTGGTCGGTCCCGGCGCTGGTGCTGCTGGTGTTCCTCGCGCGCCGTGACCTCCGGGATCCCGTCGAAGGCTAGAGGGATTTGGTCCCGTCCTGACGGGCGCTGTGCCCGTGTCCGGAACGCCGCACGCCCGTCAGAGTCGAGGACATGGAGACCCAGCACGTGCCGAACGGCTGCGTCGTCGTCGGCATCGACGCCGCGCAACCCACCGACCGTGCGCTGGACTGGGCTGCCGACCAGGCGGCTCTGGAGGAGCGGCACCTCCTGCTCGTGCACGGCACCGGCAGCCCGCTCGCCGTCGGTACGTCGTGGAGCAGCGTCGGCGGACCCGACCCGCTGCAGGTGTACTCCGACCTCCAGGCGGCCGGCCGGGCTCTCCTGGCCCGGGCCACGACCCGTGTCGTCACTCGACACCCGGAGCTCTTCGTGCACCAGAGTGTCCGCCCGCTCGACCCGCGGCAGGCGCTCCTCGAGGTCTCCACGGACGCGTCGCTGATCGTGGTCGGGTCGCGCGGCCGCGGGCACGTGCTCAGTGTCGTGCTCGGCTCGGTGAGCGAGGAGGTCGCCGAACGCGCGTCGTGCCCGGTGGTGGTGATCCGCTCGCAGCACGACCAGGAGACGAGGCGCGGCGTGCTGGTGGGCACCGACGGGACCGACGAGTCACAGCCGGTGCTCCGCTTCGCGTACCGCCAGGCACGCCTGCGCGGACTACCCCTGACCGTGATGCACACGGTCTGGGATCCCTCCTCCGCCCAGACCCACGTCGTACCCGACGACGAGCAGCCGTCGCTCGGACCGGCCCTCGACCTGCTGGCCAGCTGGGTGGCGGACCTGACCCGGGAGTACCCCGAGGTGCCGACCCGTCTCGAGATCGACCACGGCGAGCCGGCCGAGTGCCTGCTCACCCTCGCGGACTCGATGGACCTCGTGGTCGTCGGCCACCACGAACGCGGTGTCCTGGGGCGCTTCACCCACAGCTCGGTCGCCGTGGCGGTGCTCGAGCACGCCTCGGTCGCGATCGCCGTCGTACCGGTGGGCTCGGACAGCCTGGCCGCCGCCCACTGACCCTCACCCCTGGGCCGAGAGGTCCATTGGTCCCTCTCGAGGGGGCATGAGGCCCTGTCTCGGGACGGACCCGCGGACCAGTCTGGACGTAGTCCACAGCAGGAGAGGCACCGCCATGAAGGCTGCAGTCGTCACCGGTTTCACCCAACCCCTCGAGCTCCAGGATCGCCCCGTCCCCACCGCGGGACCGGGCCAGGTGCTGGTGCGCATCGAGGCCAGCGGACTCTGTCACACCGACATCCACGCGGCCCACGGGGACTGGCCCGTGAAGCCCACCCCGCCGTTCGTCCCGGGCCACGAGGGCGTCGGCATCGTCGAGGCGCTCGGCGAAGGCGTCATCCACCGCGCGGTCGGCGACCGTGTCGCGCTGCCGTGGCTGGGTCACGCATGCGGGCACTGCACCTACTGCATCCGCGGCTGGGAGACGCTGTGCGAGTCGCAGCAGAACACCGGCTACTCGATCGACGGCAGCTTCGCCGAGTACGCCGTGGCCGACGCCGACTACGTCGTCGCCGTCCCCGAGGGCGTCGACCCGAGGGACGCCGCGCCGCTCGCGTGCGCCGGGGTCACGACGTACAAGGCCGTGAAGGTCGCCCACATCCAGCCCACCGAGAAGGTCGCGATCTTCGGGATCGGCGGCCTCGGCCACCTCGCCGTGCAGTACGCCAAGATCGTCGGCGGCACCGTGATCGCGGTCGACGTCGAGGACGCCAAGCTCGACCTCGCGCGCGAGCTGGGCGCCGACCACGTGATCAACGCCGGGACGACCGACCCCGTCGCCGCGATCGAGGCCCTGGGCGGCTGCGACGTCGCGATCGTTCTCGCCGTGATCCCCCACGTGTTCGAGGGCGCCTTCGCATCGCTACGGCGTGGCGGCCGGCTGGTCTGTGTCGGGCTCCCGCCCGAGACCGACGGGCCGATGTCGCTGCCGATCTTCCCCACGGTGCTCAAGGGCATCTCGGTCATCGGCTCGATCGTCGGCACGCGCCAGGACCTCACCGAGGTCTACGCCCTGCACGCGCTCGGCCGCACGAGGGTCGTGGCCGAGTCGCGCAAGCTCGACGAGGTCAACGCGGCGATCGACGACGTGCTCAGCGGCCGCGCCACCGCGCGTCTCGTGTTCGAGTTCTGAGCCTCACAGGGGTAGGGCGAACTACCCCTTGTTGCAAGACGCTTGCAACAAGGGGTAGTTCGCGTTTAATGTCGGAGCATGGCCCTGAGCACCGCGGAACCCACGTCCGGAGCGGCGCTCACCCGCTTCCGCCGTGACCTCGGGCCGGCCGACCGGCGCTCGCTGTGGGGGATGGGCGCGTTCATCGTGCTGCTGCACGTGGCCGGCCTCGGGATCCTGTTCGGGTTCGTCACCCCGCAGCACTTCGCCCTGGGCGGCGACCATCCGGTCTTCACCGTCGGTGTCGGTGTCCTCGCCTACACCTTCGGACTGCGGCACGCCTTCGACGCCGACCACATCGCCGCGGTCGACAACACGACCCGCAAGCTCCTCGCCGACGACACGGGTCGCAAGCCGCTGTCGGTCGGCTTCTGGTTCTCACTCGGCCACTCCACCATCGTCTTCGCCCTCGCCCTGCTGCTGTCGCTGGGCGTGAAGGCGCTCGCCGGCCCCGTCGCCGACGACTCCTCCACCCTCCACTCCGCCACCGGCGTCATCGGCGCCGGCGTCTCGGGCGTGTTCCTGTGGGTGCTCGGCCTGCTCAACCTGATGGTCCTGATGGGGATCCTCGAGGTGTTCAAGCAGATGCGCCGCGGTGAGTACGACGAGGCGCAGCTCGAGGAGCAGCTGAACAAGCGCGGCTTCATGAACCGCTTCCTCGGTGGTCTCACCAAGAGCGTGCGCAAGCCCTGGCACATCTACCCGATCGGCGTGCTCTTCGGCCTCGGCTTCGACACTGCCACCGAGGTCGGCCTGCTGGTGCTGGCCGGTGGCGCAGCCGCGTTCAACCTGCCGTTCTACGCGATCCTGGTGCTGCCGATCCTCTTCGCCGCCGGCATGTGCCTGGCCGACACCGTGGACGGCGTGTTCATGAACGTCGCCTACGGCTGGGCGTTCGCCCGCCCGGTTCGCAAGGTCTTCTACAACATCACGATCACCAGCATCTCGGTCGCGGTCGCCCTCCTCATCGGCACCGTCGAGCTGCTCAGCGTGCTCGCCGACCGTGCCCACATCACTTCCGGCCCGATCGCGGCCGTCGCCGACATCCCGCTCGACTACGCCGGCTACGCCATCGTCGGGCTCTTCGTCGTGTCCTGGATGATCGCGCTCGCGGTGTGGCGGTTCGGCCGCATCGAGGAGCGCTGGTCCTCCGACCTCGCCGGCTAGAGGTACAGGCCGGTCGACTCGTCACCGAGCCGGTCGGCGGCAACGGCGTGCACATCGCGCTCGCGCATCACGACGTACGTCTCGCCCTGCACCTCGACCTCGGCCTTGTCCTCGGGGTCGAACAGGACCCGGTCGTCGACCTGCACGGTGCGCGCGTGCGGACCGGCGGCGACCACCCGCGACCAGACGAGCCGGCGGGCACCCATGCCGGCGGTGGCGGGGATGACGATGCCGCCGGAGGAACGTCGTTCGCCGCTCTCCCGGTCCACCTCGACCAGGAGCCGGTCGTGCAGCATCTTGATGGGCAGCTTGTCGGACACCGTTAGTCCGAGGCGACCTTGCGCACCACCGCGAACAGGACCACCAGCCCGACGAAGCCGCCGACGACCTTGAGGATGTTGTCGGTACGCGGCTGACCGGTCTCGAGGTCCACGAAGTGGCCCTTGATCGTGGCTATCTCACGCCGCACGATCGTCTTCGGGCTGGCGCGGTAGACCAGCTGGTCGATGGTCCCGGCCAGACGCTCGCGCGTGGCGTCCATCTCGGCCTCGAGTGCGCTCGTCTCCTGGGTCACGCGGGAAGGCTAACAAAGTAGGTTTTCGCTCGTGACTCGACTCTCTCCCGGCGACCCTGCGCCCGACTTCACCCTGCCCACCGACGACGGCTCCACGGTCTCCCTGGCGGACCTGCGGGGCCGCAAGGTGATCGTCTACTTCTATCCGGCCGCGATGACCCCTGGCTGCACCAAGCAGGCCTGCGACTTCACCGACTCCTTCGCCTCACTGCAGAGCGCGGGGTACGACGTCCTGGGCATCTCGCCCGACGCGCCCGCGAAGCTGGCGAAGTTCCGCGAGCGCGACTCGCTGACGATCACCCTGCTCTCGGACGCCGACCGGAGCGTGATGAAGGAGTACGGCGCGTTCGGCGAGAAGAAGCTCTACGGCAAGACCGTCGAGGGCGTGCTCCGCTCGACCTTCGTCGTCGACGAGGACGGCAAGGTCAGCCTGGCCCAGTACAACGTGCGGGCGACCGGTCACGTCGCCAAGCTGCGCCGCGATCTGGGACTGGACTGACGCTGACAGTGCCCTGACGGCTTGTCGACATCATTGCGACGTCACCATGATGTCGCTATGGTGCTCAAATGCTGTCAATCTCGTGGGATCTCCGGGCACCGTTCCGCCTGCTGCGCCGTCGCCGTGACCTGAGACTGCTGCTCGGCGCCGGCCTGGTCTCGATGGGCGGCGACTGGGTGCTCGGGGTGGGGCTGGCCTACTCCGTCTACGCCCTGACCGGGTCGACGCTGGCGTCGGCGGCCACGTTGCTGTCGTCGTTCGTGCCCCAGGTCCTGGTCGGCAGCGTCGCGGGCGTCTTCGTCGACCGCTGGGACCGCAAGCGGACCATGGTGGTCGCCAACGTCCTGCTCTGCCTCGGCCTGCTGCCGCTCCTGCTGGTGTCCGGGACGGACCGGATCTGGCTGGTGTACGTCGTGCTGGCCTTCGAGTCCGTCGTCGAGGTCTTCTTCGCGCCGGCCGAACAGGCGTTCCTGCCGCGCGTCGTGCCGGACGAAGAACTGGTGGCCGCGAACGCGCTCAACGGCCAGGCCCGCAACCTGGCCCGGCTCCTCGGCTCCGGGCTCGGTGGCGTGGCCGCCGCGATCGGCGGCATCACCGCGGTGGCGATGGTCGACGCGGTCAGCTTCCTGGTCGCGGCGCTGCTGATCGCGCGGATCCGGCAGTCCGGGAAGGTGCTCGACGCACCGGCCGACGAGGCTGCGGACGTCGTGCGCGGTCGCCTCGGCGCACTGACGGACGAGTGGCGGGCCGGGTTGCGCGCCACCTGGCACTCCCCCGTGGTGCGGGCGCTCATCATCTTCACGCTGGTCACCAACGCCGGGGAGGGGATCATGGGCACGCTCTTCGCGCCGTACGTCCGGCACGTCCTGCACGGCGGCGCCCAGGTGTACGGCGTCATCACCGGCGTGCAGGCCATCGGGGGGATCCTCGGCGGCTTCTTGGTGGCCGCCGTGGGCGAGCGGTGGTCCCCGGTGACCATGCTCGGCGCGGGGGCGGTGCTGTTCGGGCTGGTCGACCTGGCGATCTTCCTCTACCCGCTCCTGTGGGTCTCGCCGTGGCCGGCCGCGGTCGGCATGGTGCTCGTCGGCCTGCCGGGCGCCGTCGCCGTGGTCGGCTTCCAGACCCTGCTGCAGCGCCACACCCGCGACGCCGAACGCGGGCGGGTGATGTCGCTGGAGATGCTGGCCATGTCGGTCAGCGTCGTGGTCGGCTCGCTGGCGGCCGGCTTCCTCGGCGACCGGATCGGGATCATGCCGGTACTGGCCACGCAGGGAGTCGGGTACGTCGCCGCCGGCCTGCTGATGTTCGCGCTCCTGGACCGGTCGGTGGTGCGGACAACGGCCGCGGCGTCGACCCTAGACTTGCCCGGCACGCGCTCGTAGCCCAACGGCAGAGGCAACGGCTTTAGGTGCCGTCCAGTGAGAGTTCGAATCTCTCCGAGCGCACACTCACTTCAGCCCCTGGGCGTTGAGGCGCGCCTCCTCGCCGATGCCGTGGGCTGCGAAGCGTCGTTGCGCGGCCTGCCGGGAGATCCCGAGGGCCATGCCGATCGTGCGCCACGAGTCGCCACCGTCGTAGGCCTCATGCACTGCTGCCACCAGCTCCGCCTCTGCTGCGGCGACCGCGTTCCGAGCGGCGATCATCCGCCGGGTCTTGGTGCGGTCGCGCGCCATCCACGACCACTCGGGGACGAGGTCGCGCAGCTCCTCGTAGGTCTGGGGCAGGTCGGGCGGGTCGGGCATCACGGTCCACGCTAGGCCGCCGCCGGTGCCGGTGCATCGGCTCTTCCACAGCCCCGCAGGGCAGGTGGGTGAGTACTGCACGGCTGTCATCATTTCGTTGACACCCCTGCAGCACTCATCCACCTAGTCCGAGGGATCGAGCAGGGCGGCGATCTGCGGAGCGATTTCGCGCAGGGCGCGGCCGCGGTGGGAGATCGCGTCCTTCGCGGGGGGGTCGAGCTCGGCGGTCGTGCGGCCGGGCTGCTCGTCGGCCTCGAACAGGACGTCGTACCCGAAGCCGCCGCTGCCCCGCGTCTCGCGGATCACCCGCCCGTCCATCCGGCCCTCGACGACGAGCTCACCATGCCCCGGTGCGCAGAACGCGACGGCACAGGCGAAGTGAGCGCCGCGTCGCTCGTCGGGTACGTCGTGGAGCTGGTCGAGCAGCAGCGTGTTGTTGCGGTCGTCGGACTTCGGGGGGCCGGACCAACGGGCCGAGAGCACGCCTGGCATCCCGTTCAGAGCGTCGACGCACAGTCCGCTGTCGTCGGCCACGGTCGGCAGCCCGGTCGCGGCCAGGCCGGCGCGTGCCTTGAGCAACGCGTTGCCGGTGAACGTCGGCTCGTCCTCGACGGGTTCGTCGTACGGCGTGACGTCGTCCAGGCCGACCACCTCGACCCCGGGCATGTGCTCGGCCAGGATCCGCCGCATCTCGCCCAGCTTCTTCGGGTTGCGGGACGCCAGGAAGACCCGTGTCACTACCCCTCCAGCGCCGACCGCTGCAGGCGGGTCAGCTCCACGCAGCCGCCGGCGGCGAGGTCGAGCAGCGAGTCGAGCTCGGCCCGGTCGAACGGCGCGCCCTCGGCGGTGCCCTGCACCTCCACGAAGCGGCCGTCGCCGGTCATCACCACGTTCATGTCGGTCTCGGCCCGCACGTCGTCGTCGTAGTGCAGGTCGAGGCGCGGCACGCCGTCGATGATTCCGACGCTCACCGCGGCCACCGAGCCGGTCAGCGGTTCTCCCTTGAGGGCGCCCTTGGACCGCAGGTGGGTGACAGCGTCGGCCAGCGCGACGTAGGCGCCGGTGATGGCCGCGGTGCGGGTGCCGCCGTCGGCCTGGAGCACGTCACAGTCCAGGACGATGGTGTTCTCACCGAGCGCCTTGTAGTCGATCACCGCCCGGAGCGAGCGGCCGATCAGTCGGGAGATCTCGTGGGTGCGGCCGCCGATCTTGCCGCGCACCGACTCGCGGTCCGACCGGGTGTTGGTGGCGGCCGGCAGCATCGCGTACTCCGCGGTGACCCAGCCCTGGCCGGATCCCTTCCGCCAGCGGGGCACACCCTCGGTGGCCGAGGCGGCGCACAGCACCCGGGTGCGGCCGAACTCCACCAGCACCGAACCGGCCGCATGGTCGAGCCAGTGCCGGGTGATCGTCACGTGGCGAAGGGCATCGTCGGCCCGTCCGTCGCTGCGGGGCTGGGGATCGGTCATGCTCCAGACCCTAACGACCACGATGGTCGAGCCTGTCGAGACCCGGTGGTCGAGCGGAGTCGAGACCCGGTGGTCGAGCGGAGTCGAGACCCGGTGGTCGAGCGGAGTCGAGACCCGGTGGTCGAGCGGAGTCGAGACCCGGTGGTCGAGCGGAGTCGAGACCCGGTGGTCGAGCGGAGTCGAGACCCGGTGGTCGAGCGGAGTCGAGACCCGGTGGTCGAGCGGAGTCGAGACCTACTTGACCTCGGCGCGCCGGATCCGCCAGAGCCCGATCGCCAGCGGTACGACGAGCCAGATGAAGCCACTCACCGCGAGGTGGCCCCACTGGCTGCCGGTCAACGGCATGTCGTAGAGCTCGGCCGACGCGGACTGGAAGTCGAACCACGGCGCGACGTGGGAGAACCACTCCATGAGCGCCGAGCCGATGGCCAGCAGCGTCGGCAGCACGTAGCGGTAGGCGAAGAAGGCGACGATCGCGGCGGGGGTGTTGAGCAGCAGGCACGCCAGCGCGAAGCCACCGAGCATCGCGAAGGTCTGGTTGATGATGAACCCGAAGAAGCCCGACCAGCCGAAGGTCCAGTCGATCGGCACGTCACGCAGCGCGCCCAGCACCAGGTTGCAGATCACGCCGATGATGAGCGCGAAGACGATCACGAACGCCGTCAGCGCGACGCCGGCGAGCATCTTGGCCAGCACGATCCGCATCCGGCGCGGCTCGAGGGTGAACGTCGTCATCGCCGTCCGCTGGCTCCACTCGCTGGTGACCAGCATGATCCCCAGCACTGGGAGCAGCACGGACGAGACGAACGCCGACACCGCGACGAAGTCGCCGAACGACGCCGCGTCGTCCGGGTGGGTGGCCATGACGATCACGAAGATCACGTTCGCCAGCAGCGCCAGGCCGACGGTGACGCCGATCAGCCAGCGACCGGCCCGCGTGTCGGCACTCTTGCGCAGCTCGATCGCGAACAGCCGGCCGAACGGGATCCCCGGTGTCGCGGAGACGTCGAGGGTGCTTGCCAGGGTCGTCATTTGACCTCCGTGCGGTTGATCCGCCACAGCCCGATCGCGAGCGGAAGCCCCAGCCAGATCAGGCCCGAGGTCAGCAAATGGGCCCACTCGGTGCCGCTCATGGTGCCGTCGATGAGCGGCTGTTGCGCGAAGCCGAAGTCGATCCACGGCCGCACCGAGTCGAACCAGCCCATCAGCGCCGCGCCGATCGCGAACGGGACGGGCAGCACGAACGAGTAGACGAAGTAGACGACGATGCCGGCCGGGGAGTTGAGGAACAGCGCGCCGAGGGCGAACCCGCTGGCCATGCTGATGATGTAGTTCAGGAAGTACAGGAACACGAGCTTGCCCACGCTCCCCCACACGACGGTGTTGCCGGAGAACGCGCCGTACAGCACGTTGGCGAGGGCTCCGAGGACCATCCCGACGGCCCAGGCGAGCACCGCCACGATCAGCAGGCTGACCATCTTCGCCAGGACCACCCGCATCCGGGACGGCTCCAGGGTGAAAGTCACCATCGCGGTGCGCTGGCTCCACTCACTGGTGATCGACAGGACGCCGAGGACCGGCAGCAGGATCCCCATCGGGGTGTTCATGCCCTGGAGGAAGTCGACGAACTTCGGGTGGAGGTCGTTGCCCAGGACGACCGCCATCTGGATGACCAGCACCAGCAGCGTCAGCGCCACGATCGAGATCAGCAGCCAGCGGCCGGCTCGGGTGTCGGCGAGCTTCCGCAGCTCGACCCGGACCAGACGACCGAACGGCACCCGGGTGGTCGAGGCGACGTCGAGGTGCATCGCGGTCGCGGTCATGCCGGCAACCCCGGTGCGGCGTTCTGGCCGACGTCCTCGCGGGCGGTGTCGGAGGTGAGCTCGAGGAAGAGGTCCTCGAGGCCGCCCTCGGTGCCGGCGCGGAGGTCGGTCAGGACGATCTGGTGCTCGGCGGCCACGCGGCCGATCTCGACCGGCTCGGCGGTGACGCGCAGCCCGGAGCCGGCCGGGTGTACGGCGAGGCCCTTCTGGGTCAGCGCCGCGCTCAGCTGCTGGTTGTCGAGCGCGGTGACCAGGGACGTGGTCGCCCCGCCGGAGGCCTGGCTGAGCAGCTCGTCGCGGGTACCGCTCGCGACGATGCGACCCCGGCCGATCAGGATCATCTCGTCGGCGATCTGCTCGACCTCGTGGAGCAGGTGGCTCGACAGCAGGACGGTGCCGCCGCGGTCGGCGTACCCCTTGAGCAGTCCACGCATCCAGCGGATGCCGGCCGGGTCGAGGCCGTTGGCAGGCTCGTCCAGGATCAGCACCGAGGGGTCGCCGAGCAGGGCGTGCGCGATGCCGAGCCGCTGCCGCATGCCGAGTGAGTAGTTGCGGACCCGACGCTTGGACTCCTTGACGTCGAGCGCCACCAGGTCGAGCATCTCGTCGATGCGGGTGCTCGGCAGGCCCATCGTGCGGGCGCCGATCTCGAGCACCTCGCGACCGGTACGGCCGGCGTGCTGCGCCGAGGCGTCGAGGAGGACCCCGACGTGCCGGCCCGGGTTCGGGATCTGGGGGTAGTGCAGGCCCCCGATCGTGACCTCGCCACGCGTCGCCTGGGTCAGCCCGACCATGACCCGCATGGTCGTGGTCTTCCCCGCGCCGTTCGGGCCGAGGAAGCCGGTGACGGTGCCTGGCGCGCACTCGAAGCTGATGTCGTCGACTGCGATGAAACTCCCGTAGGCCCGCGTGAGCCCTTCCACCTTGATCATGGGCACCACCATGCCACCTCGCCCCGTGGGTCACACGCACCCGCGGGCTCGGACCCGGCGACCAAAGTAGGGGGCAGCGGCTCCTCGCGGCCGGTGCCCGCCGCGAACCCAGGGACCTACGATCGTGGCGTGGAGAGTGTGCCGGCCGATGTCTACGAGCCGCGGCTGACCAGATGGGGCCACGCGTGGCGGATTCTGGCGATGCTCCTGATCTCCCTGATCACCTCGCTCTCCACGTTCCCGGCCGCCTGGCGAGAGGCGCACTGGCTCGCGCTGGTGGACCTGGTGCTCGGCGCCACGGCGTACGTGCTGGTCTGGTTCCGGCGCAGCCACCCGATGGCGGTGGCGACGACGATCACGCTGTTCGGCCTGCTCAGCACGACCGCGTCGGGCCCGGGCGTCCTCGCCGCGGTGTCGCTGGCCACGCGCCGGCGGTGGTGGCAGCTGATCACGATCGGGGTGCTCAACCTCGGCGTGGCCATCGCCTACAGCCGGATCGTCCCCACCTCGTCCGACGGACCGTGGTGGGTCACCCTGGTGGTGACCGTGGTGATCACGGTGGCGCTGCTGGGCTGGGGCGCGTACATCGGCTCGCGGCGCGAGCTGATGTGGACGTTGAAGAACCGCGCCGAGCGGGCCGAGGCGGAGCAGGAGCTGCGCACCTCCCAGGCTCGCGCCAACGAGCGCGCCCGGATCGCGCGCGAGATGCACGACGTCCTGGCCCACCGCATCTCACAGGTCTCGATGCACGCGAGCGCCCTGGCCTTCCGAACCGACCTCGACGCGGAGCAGATGCGGGCCAGCGCCACCATCATCCAGGACACCGCACACCAGGCGCTGGACGACCTCCGCGCCGTACTCGGCGTCCTGCGTGACCCCGAGTCCGGCGAGCGGCTGGAGCCACCGCAGCCGACGTACCGCGACCTCGGCACCCTGGTGGAGACCGTCCGCTCGGCCGGGCTCAAGGTGACCTACGACGACCGGCTCGGCGACGCCGGCGACCTGCCCGACGTGATCGGCCGCACGCTCTACCGGATCGTGCAGGAGGGGATGACGAACGCCGTACGGCACGCGCCCGGGACGGCGCTGCGGATCGTGGTCAGCGGTTCGCGCGAGCAGGGTGTCAACGTCGAGCTGCGCAACCCGCTCGGCCTCCGCAAAGTCTCGACCCCCGGCGCCGGGCTCGGGCTGGTCGGGCTGAGCGAACGCGCCCAGCTGCGCGGCGGCCGGCTCGAGGGACGGCGCGAGAACGACGCGTGGGTGCTCCGCGGGTGGATCCCGTGGGCCGCCGCATGATCGGCGTCCTCCTGGTCGACGATGACCCGCTCGTGCGCTCGGCTCTCGGGCTGATGCTGGGCGGACAGCCCGACGTCCGGGTGGTCGGCGAGGCCGCGGACGGACGCGCCGGGCTCGACGCGGCGCGCGAGCTGCGACCCGACGTGATCCTGATGGACATCCGGATGCCGGTGCTCGACGGCCTGGCGGCGACCATCGAGCTGCGCCGCAGCCCCGAGCCTCCGCACGTGATCGTGCTGACCACGTTCGACGACGACGACTACGTGCTGCGCGCGTTGGCCGCCGGCGCGGACGGGTTCCTGCTCAAGGACACTCCGCCGCCGGAGATCCTGGAGGCCATCCGACGGGTCGCGGACGGCGACCCGATGCTCTCTCCCTCCGTGACCCGCAGCCTGATCAAGCAGGTGGCGCCACCGGACAGCTCCCGCACGACCCGCGCACAGGAGCGGCTGGCCTGTCTCACCGAGCGCGAGCACGACGTCGCGCTGGCGGTCGGCCGGGGGCTGAGCAACGCCGACATCGCCGCCGAGCTCTACCTGTCGGTGCCCACCGTCAAGGCGCACGTCTCCCGGCTGTTCGAGAAGCTCGAGGCCACCAACCGGGTCCAGATCGCGATCGTGGTCCACGACGCCGGCCAGGTCTGACCGCTCGGAGTCGGACTCAGACCTCGTACGTCGCGCCCGGCACCGCTGAGGTCAGGTCACCGACGTAGACGCTCGCCGCCTCCGCGAGCATGTCGGCCGCGTCGTACCACGGAGGGACGTGGGTGACGACGAGCCGCGGGACACCGTTGCGCGCGGCCACCTCCCCGGCCTCGCGACCGGTCAGGTGCAGGTCGTCGGGGTTCTCCTCGCTGTCATGGAACGACGCCTCGGCCAGCAGCAGCCCGACGCCCTCGGCGAGCCGGTCGAGGGCCTCGCACGGGCCGGTGTCGCCGGTGTACGCGAGCGTCGCGCCGTCGGCGCTGACCCGCATCCCGAACGCCGGCACCGGGTGCGACACCGGGACCGGCTCGATCACCATCGGACCCACCGTGACCGGCCCGTCGTACTCGTGGAAGTCGAACTCGCTGGTCATCCCGTGCTGGGCGGGGAGGTCGTAGGCGCGTGACATCCGCTCGGCGACGCCGACCGGACCCCAGACCGGGATCGGCGGCAGGGCACCGCCGGGGTGGTACTTGCGCAGGACGTAGTAGCCGCAGAGATCCATGCAGTGGTCGGGGTGGAGGTGGCTGAAGAAGACCGCGTCGATGCCGGCCGGGTCGGCGTACCGCTGGAGCGCGCCGAGCGCACCGCTGCCGAGGTCGAGCAGGATCCGCCAGGTGCGGCCGTCGGCGTCGTCGGCCTCGACCAGGTAGCAGCTGGCGGCGGAGTCGGGCCCGGCGAAGGACCCCGAGCAACCGATCACGGTGAGCTTCATGCCAGACCGCCGGCGAACTGGGCCGCCATGGCGAGCTCGGGGCCGAGGAAGCGGCGGCCGATGTGCTCGAACTCGTCGGGCGCGCCGGTGGTGAGGAAGGAGTACGACGGGTCGCCGCCGTCGCGCATCAGGTCGCCGCCGACGAGCAGCTTGTAGACGTCCTTGGCGCACTCCTCGGCGCTGCTGACCAGGGTCACCTCGTCGCCGACGACGTAGGAGATCACGCCGGTGAGGAGGGGGTAGTGGGTGCAGCCCAGGATCAGGGTGTCGACCCCGGCCTCGACCAGCGGGTCGAGGTAGTCGTGGGCGACCGCGAGCAGCTCGTCGCCGCCGGTCACCCCTGCCTCGACGAAGTCGACGAAGCGCGGACAGGCGCGGGTGGTGAGGGTGACCTGCGGCGCGGCGGCGAACGCGTCGTCGTAGGCGAGGGACTCGGCGGTGGCGCGGGTGCAGATGACGCCGATCCGGCCGTTGCGGGTGGCGGCCACGGCACGGCGGGTGGCGGGCAGGATCACTTCGACGACCGGTACGTCGTACCGCTCGCGGGCGTCACGGAGCATGGCAGCGCTGGCGGAGTTGCAGGCGATCACCAGCGCCTTGACGCCCTTGTCGACGAGGTGGTCGAGGCACTCGAGGGCGTACTCGCGCACCTCGCCGATCGGCTTGGAGCCGTACGGCTGGCGGGCGGTGTCACCGAGGTAGACGATCGACTCGTGGGGCAGCTGGTCGATCACCGACCGGGCCACGGTGAGCCCCCCGAACCCCGAGTCGAAGATGCCGATCGGCGCGGCGGTCGTCGTACGGGGCACAAACGGACAGGCTAGGTGGTCGGGCGGACAGACGCACGACGACGCGACCGATGTCACGTCCAGTGGTGGTCGAGGAGTGGCCGTCGGTCGAGCTCGTCGAGCAACCACCGGTGGTTGAGGAGGGGCGCGCTAGCGCGCCGTCTCGAAACCCGGTGACCAAAGCGCCCACCTCGGGGTGGTTTCGAGACGCTCGCTGGCGCTCGCTCCTCAACCACCGGCAGGACCGTCAGTCGAGCTCGTCGAGCAACCACCGGTGGTTGAGGAGGGGCGCGCTAGCGCGCCGTCTCGAAACCCGGTGACCAAAGCGCCCACCTCGGGGTGGTTTCGAGACGCTCGCTGGCGCGAGCTCCTCAACCACCGAATCAGGCGCTACTCGAAGAGCTTGGCCTGGGGCGGCCCGAACGACGGGTCGACGCCGTCGAAGAGGCTGCTCACCGACTCACCTGCGTGCACCCGGGCGATCGCCTCGGCGAACAGGCCGGCGACGCTGCGCACCTTCAGCTCCGGCCAACCCGACGGGGCGGGCACGGTGTCGGTGGTGACCACTTCGGTGATCATCGGGTGCTGGCGCAGCCGGTCGACGGCCTTGCCGACGAACAGGCCGTGGGTGCAGGCGACCGCCGCGCCGGTACAGCCGGTGTCGGCGAGCCGGTCGAGCAGCTCGACGATGGAGCCACCGGTGGCGATCTCGTCGTCGAGGACGATCGCCCGCTTGCCGTGCACGTCACCGACGATCGAGTCGATCACGACCCGGTCGTCGGCGAGCCGGCGCTTGCTGCCGGCGGCCACGTTGAGGCCGAGGAGCCGCGAGAACTGGGTGGCTGTCTTGGCGTTGCCGAAGTCGGGTGAGACCACGATCGCGTCGGACAGGTCCTGGGCCAGGAAGTGGTCGGCCAGGATGCCGAGGGCGGTGAGCTGGTCGACCGGCACCGAGAAGAACCCGTGGACCTGCGGCGCGTGAAGCGTCATCGTCATCACCCGGTGCACGCCGGCGGTGGCGAGCAGGTCGGCGACCAGCCGGCCGCCGATCGAGATCCGCGACGCGTCCTTCTTGTCCGAGCGGGCGTAGGAGTAGAAGGGGATGACCGCGGTGATGGACGCCGCGCTGGCACCGCGCGCCGCGTCGATCATCAGCAGGAGCTCCATCAGGTGCTCCTGGGTGGGCGGCACCAGCGGCTGCACGATGTAGACGTCGCGCTGCCGGCAGTTCGCCTGGAGCTGGGCCTGGAGGCAGTCGTTGCTGAACCGCGTCATCTCCACCGGGGACAGCGGTACGTCGAGGTCCTGGCAGATGGCCTTGGCCAGGGGTCGATGGGCGGAACCGCTGAACACGACGACGTTGCTGGCGGGCACGGGGACTCCACGGTGGCTGGGCCGGGCGGTCGGGCTCAGGGTAACCCGAAAGAGCCGGGCTCAGTGAGGGCGTCCGACCTCAGGCCCAGAGCTGGCCCTCGAGACGGTCCTCCGCCTCGTCGATGGTGCCCTCGTAGGCGCCGGTCGAGAGGTACTTCCAGCCGCCGTCGCAGACCACGAAGGCGATGTCGGCCCGCTCCCCCGCCTTGACCGACTTGGCGGCCTGGGCGAGCGCGGCGTGCAGGATCGCTCCGGTGGAGATGCCGGCGAAGATGCCCTCCCCGTCGAGCAGCTCACGCACCCGTCGTACGGCGTCGCGCGGGCCGACCGAGAAGCGCGCGTCGATCAGCTTCTCGTCGTACAGCTCCGGGACGAAGCCCTCGTCGAGGTTGCGCAGGCCGTACACCAGCTCGCCGTACCGCGGCTCGGCGGCGACGATCCGTACCTCCGGCTTGTGCTCGCGGAAGAAGCGACCGACGCCCATCAGGGTGCCGGTGGTGCCGAGGCCGCCCACGAAGTGGGTGACGTCGGGCAGGTCGGCGAGGATCTCCGGGCCGGTGCCCTCGTAGTGGGCGAGCGCGTTGGCGGGGTTGCCGTACTGGTAGAGCATCACCCAGTCGGGATGCTCGGCCGCGATCCCCTTGGCCATCCGCACGGCCTCGTTGGAGCCGCCGGCCGCCGGGGACGAGACGATCTCGGCGCCGTACATGCGCAGGAGCTGGCGCCGCTCTTCGGAGGTGTTCTCGGGCATCACGCACACCAGCCGGTAGCCGCGCAGCCGGGCGACCATGGCCAGCGAGATGCCGGTGTTGCCGCTGGTCGGCTCGAGGATCGTGCAGCCGGGCCGGAGCAGCCCGTCCTTCTCGGCGTGCTCGACCATCGCGAGCGCCGCGCGGTCCTTGATGGAGCCGGTCGGGTTGCGGTCCTCGAGCTTGGCCCATAGGCGTACGTCGGGGCTCGGCGAGAGCGTCGGCAGCCCGACCAGCGGGGTGTTGCCGACCGAGGCGAGCAGGTCGTCGTAACGCATGTGTCTCCAGGTGGGTCTCAGCGCAGGAACTGCTCGGGGTCGAAGTCGTCGAGGGAGATGATGCGGGTGCGCGGCAGGATCGTGTTGAAGGCCGCGACGTCGTCCTCGAGGTCGAACAGCGGGATGTCGAGCCCGGTGAGCTGACCGCTGACGAACTCGCGCAGCGCCAGCAGGCCGAGCTTGCGGCCGTCGTCGAGCGCTGCCAGGTGCGGCGCGAAGTCGCCGTCGTGGCTGCACAGCATCACGTCGTCCTGGTGGGCCTTGAGGGCCTCGAGGGTGCGCTGGATGCCGATGTCGACGACCTTCTCGTCGGAGCCGCCGGCCAGCGGGATCGGCCGGTAGCCCATCGCCAGCAGTGCCTGCACGAACGACAGCGGCATCTGGCCGTTGGTGGCATTGAGGAAGAACAGGCCGACGGCCGGCTGCTCCCACTGCTTCTCGGCGAACGCCGTCAGCCGCTCCCAGCGGGGCCGCTCCTCGGGCTGCGGTCGCCGCTGGAACAGGGCGGTGCCGAGGGTCGCGTCGATGTTCTCGCCGTCGACCAGCAAGAACGTCCGACGCTCGCTCACCTCAGCCGCCGGCGACGGCGGGGAGTACGACGACCTGGTCACCGTCGGCGAGAGGCGCCTCGAGGCCCCCGAGGAAGCGCACGTCCTCGTCGTTGACGTAGACGTTGACGAAGCGGCGGAGGTCGCCGTTCTCGATCAGGCGGTCCTTGAGGCCGGGATGGTTGGCCTCCAGGTCGTCGATCAGCGCGTTCAGGCTGCTGCCGCTGGCCTGCACGGACTTCTGGTCGTCGGTGTAGGTGCGCAGGATCGTCGGGATCCGGACCTCAACGGGCATCGCGGTCTCCTTGGCTGGTGGGGGCGGGCAGAACGTCGACCACGGCGACCTCTTCCTCGGTCACCTCGCCGTCGACGATCCGATACGACCTGAACTCCACCGGACCCTCGTTATTCCCGTGGTCACGCGTGCTGACCAGCACGTAGTGGGCCTTGGGCTCCATCGCCAGGCCGATGTCGGTGCGGCTCGGGTAGGCCTCGGTGGCGGTGTGGGAGTGGTAGACGACGACGGGTTCCTCGTCGCGCGCGTCCATGTCCTTGTACAGCGCGAAGAGGTCGGTGGAGTCGAACTCGTAGAACGTGGGACTGCCGGCGGCGTTCACCATCTCGACCAGCCGCTCGGGTCGGTCGCTGCCCTCGGGCCCGGCGACGATGCCACAGGCCTCGTCGGGGTGGTCGCGCTTGGCGTGCGCGACGATCCCGTCGTACGTCGCGCGGTCAACGGTGAGCACGCGCCCAGGGTAGAGGGACGGCGACGCCAAGCCGGGGTCGTGACTCAGACCTCGGTACGACGGCGCACCACCTCGACCGGGACCCCGCCGAGCGCGAACCGGTAGCGGGTGTGACCGGCGTACTCGGCCAGCTTGCCCCAGAGCGCTGCATGCGCGGACCACGGGAGCGGATCGGCGCCGTGGTACCAGCTGTCGCCGAAGGAGATCCACACCGCCGACCAGTGCGCGGCGTCGTCCCAGTCGCCACGCCTGGCCTCGACCAGGCGCCGGCGTACCTGGAAGGCCATCCGCGGCCCGTCGGGACAGCCCGGCGTGGTCGCGATCGGCCAGACCCACAGGTCGAGTGCGGCGAGGTCGAGCTCGAGGTCGCGCAGCACGGCGGGGTCGACCAGGACGGTCGCCACGTTCACGTGCGGACGGCGCATGCCCACGCACGCTACCCACGACCGGCGACATCTGACGAGGGATCCGAGCAGATCAGCCGCCGGGGACGAACCGCGTCGCCTGCTCGTCCGACAGGGCGGCGTCGATGCGCTCACGCATTCCCGCGGGCATCTCCGGCAGCGCGTCGGGCCGGGCCCAGGCGACGTCGCTGGACTCGTCGTCGGCCACGTGCGCCTCGCCGGTCAGGTAGGTGCAGGCGAAGGTCAGGTCGAGGTACGACGCGAGGTCGCCGTTGGCGTGCGTGACCGGGCCGTGCACCGAGGTCGCGGCAAGCCGGTCGACCCGGGCGGTCACCCCGGTCTCCTCGAGCACCTCGCGGGCGGCGCCGACGGCCGGCTCCTCGCGCGGGTCGAGGATGCCGGTGACCGGCGTCCACGCACCGTTGTCGGCGCGGCGTACCAGCAGGATCTCCTCGCTCCCGGCGGCACCACGTCGTACAACGGCGGTCACGGCGGGTAGCCACATCTCCCGCGCCCCGATCAGGCGGCGCATCTCGACCACGAACTCGGGGATCGGCATGACCCGACCCTAGACATGACGGTGCCCCGGGACCTGGTGGGTCCCGGGGCACCGGGAGCGTGCTGCCGTGGTCTCGACAGGCTCGACCGACGGGCGTGCCGTGGTCTCGACAGGCTCGACCGACGGGCGTGCCGTGGTCTCGACAGGCTCGACCGACGGTTCTGTCAGGGCAGGAAGTACATCGGGTTCGGGATCTTGAAGGTGCGGTCCGCGAAGCCGCCGTTCAGGTCGCTGAACTGGTCACCGAAGTTGGCGACGATGTCGAACCCGAGCGACTCGATGTGCTGACGGGTCAGGGACTTGTACTGCGTGGTGGTGCAGGTCGGCGCGCAGGAAGCGAGCCAGGGTTCCGTGGCACCCGTGGCGTCCTTGAGGTAGACGTGCGTGGGGTCGACGGTGTAGCCGGCGTCCTGGAGGTTCGCGATCGTGCCCGGCGTCTGGTCGGGCGTGGCGATCTTCGACCGCCCGGTCAGGAAGAACACCTGGTAGCCCTTGGCGATCGCGGCCTTCTCGAGGCCGACCATCCCCGGGACGGCCGGGAAGACCGAGGCCTTGCCGGCGTTCACGAACGCGGCGTTCGTGGTCGGGTTGAACACGAAGTTGCTGAAGATCTCGTAGCTGAACGTGTTCAGCGTGGTGTCGTCGATGTCGAACAGGACCGCCGGGGCGCCGGAGGAGTGCCCGTCCCGGTGGTGGCCGTGCCTCTGGTGGCCGAGGAACTTGGCCGCGCCGGCGGCGATGCCTTCGACCTCGTGGGCGTAGTTGCCGTCGGGGTTGAACTGGTGGAGCGTCGTGGTGCCGGCGACCGGGTCGGGAACAGTGGTCACGGTGTCGCCGTAGTAGCCCTTGATGGCGGTCTTGACCTGGTCGATGTTCTGGATCTGGTCGGCGCTGGTCGGGACAGCAGGAGGCGCGGGAACGGCGCCGTGGCCGTGGTCATGGCCCCCGTGTGCGAGGGCGATGCCGGGCAGGGTGAGCGCGGCGGTGACCGCGGCCGAAGCGAGCGCGACGCTGGCGGTGCGCGCCGGGCGCTTGAGGGACAGGTGCTTCACAGGGGATCCTCCGAGTGGGGGTAGGTATGTCGTGGGTCACCCAAACATGGCGACCACCCCGACCACAAGGCAGGTCAGCCGAGGGCCTCGACCAGGGTCTCCTGGAGCAGCCCGATCCAGTCGTAGATGTCGTGCGCCTGCGCGCGCGGATCGTCGTCGGGCAGCGAGGCCCAGTACGCGTCGTCGCCCTCCTCCACCTCCAGCCGCGTGGCCAGAGCCAGGCGCAGGTCGGTGAACGACTTGAGCCACACCAGGGCCGTCTCCGGGTCCAGCTCGACGTCGATCACCAGCCGCTGCTCGCCGAGCTGGGCCGGGAGGCCCGCCTCCTCGAGGGTGTCGATGATCGTGCCCGCGCCGACCGCCTTGTGGTCGCGGAGTGCTCCCTCGGTGAAGCGGCGGAACTCGGCCGCGGCCTCCTCGTCCTCGCCGTACGCCGTGGGGAACAGGCGGGCGAGGACCGGGTCGTCGGGCTCGGTGGTGGGACCGTCGAAGCGCAGCATCGCCTCGAGCGGGTCGGCGTGCTCGCGGGGTACGGCGGCCTCGTTGCGGAGCAGCTCGATCAGCTGGGAGGCCAGCGAGCGCAGCAGGTCGGCCTCGAACCCGGAGAAGGTGGCGATGATCCGCCCGCTGCGGCGGTGCCGGGTGAAGCCGCTCATCGTGTTGTCACTGCTTCTCCAGCGTTGCCCACAGGCCGTACTCGTGCATGGCCTGCACGTCGCGCTCCATCTCCTCGCGGGACCCGTTGCTGACCACGGACTTCCCGTCGTGGTGCACCTCGAGCATCAGCTTCTCCGCGACCTTCCGCTCGTAGCCGAAGTAGGTGCGGAACACGTAGGTCACGTAGCTCATCAGGTTGACCGGGTCGTTCCACACGATGGTCACCCACGGCTTCGCCGTCAGGGTGATCTCGTCCGGAGTGAGGTCCGGCTCGACCTCGACCGGACTCGTGGTCGCCATGGGCACATCGTGGCACAGGCCACCGCGCCCCCGGCCCTGCGCGGCGTCCTACGCTGCGTCCTAGTCTGGGGCCCGTGCCCGCGTCGACCGCCCTGCTCACCGACCACTACGAGCTGACCATGCTGCAGGCGGCGCTGGGCTCCGGCACGGCACATCGCCGCTCGGTCTTCGAGCTCTTCCCGCGACGCCTCCCGGAGGGCCGCCGGTACGGCGTGGTGGCCGGCGTCGGCCGCGCGCTGGACGCCGTCGAGGAGTTCCGCTTCGACGACGAGACCCTGGATATCCTGCGCGACGTGGTCGACGAACCGACCCGCGAATGGCTGGCGTCGTACCGCTTCACCGGCGACATCTGGGGCTACCCCGAGGGCGAGGTCTACCTCCCCTACTCGCCACTCCTCGTGGTCGAGGGCACCTTCGCCGAGGCGGTCCTGCTGGAGACCGTGCTGCTGTCGATCTACAACCACGACTCCGCGATCGCGTCGGCCGCCTCCCGGATGACAGCCGTCGCGGGCGACCGGCCGTGCATCGAGATGGGCTCACGTCGTACTCACGAGGAGGCGGCCGTGGCGGCCGCCCGCGCGGCGTACGTCGCCGGCTTCGCGACCAGCTCCAACCTCGCGGCCCGCCAGCGGTACGGCGTACCGACGGCCGGCACGAGCGCGCACAGCTTCACCCTGCTGCACGACTCCGAGGCCGATGCGTTCCGGGCCCAGGTCTCCTCGCTCGGTGCCGGGACGACGCTGCTGGTCGACACCTACGACATCCGCGAGGCGGTGAAGGTCGGGGTGGAGATCGCCGGGCCGGAGCTCGGCGCCGTACGCCTCGACTCCGGCGACCTCGGCGAGCTGGCCCACGAGGTGCGGGCGCAGCTCGACGAGCTCGGCGCGACCAGGACCCGGATCGTGGTGACCAGCGACCTCGACGAGTACGCCATCGCCGCGCTGGCCTCAGCCCCGGTGGACGCCTACGGCGTGGGCACCCAGCTGGTGACCGGCTCGGGCCACCCCACGTGCGGCTTCGTCTACAAGCTGGTGTCGCGCGAGGACGACGCCGGCGCGATGGTCTCGGTGGCCAAGAAGAGCACCGACAAGATCTCGATCGGGGGCCGCAAGTACGCGCTACGGCGCCGCTCTGCGGCCGGGGTGGCCGAGGCCGAGGTCGTCGGGATCGGCGAGGCGCCCGTCGACGACGGCGACGACCGTGTCCTGATGGTCCCACTGGTGCGCGACGGCGAGGTGGTCGGCCGCGAGACGCTCGACCAGGCCCGGGAGCGTCATACGTCGGCCCGCGCCGAGCTGCCGCAGGCCGCCCAGCAGATGTCACGCGGCGAGCCCGTGATCCCGACCATCCACGTGTGAGGACGCCATGGCGCTGCTGACCTGCGACTTCTTCTCCGATGCGCTCCAGGTGGGCACGTCGATGACGGTGGTGCTGCCCCAGCAGACCGAGGAGCAGATCGGCGTCACCGGAGCGGTCGCCGAGGGGCCGCCGCCGCTGCTCTACCTGCTGCACGGGCTCTCCGACGACCACACGGCCTGGCCTCGCTACACAGCCATCTCGCGGTACGCCGAGAAGGCCGGGCTGGCCGTCGTGATGCCGGCGGTGCACCGCAGCTTCTACACCAACGAGGCACAGGGCCACCGCTACTGGGACTTCGTCTCCGAGGAGCTGCCCGGCATCGTCCACGAGTTCTTCCGGGTCACCGACCGGCCCGAGGAGACCTTCGTGGCCGGGCTGTCGATGGGCGGGTACGGCGCCCTCAAGCTCGCGCTGACCCATCCCGAGCGCTACGCCGCCGCCGCCTCGCTCTCGGGCGGGCTCGACCTGCGCAAGCTGCTGCCGATGCCCGAGCGCCGGCAACACCTCGAGCGGGTCTTCGGGGGCTCGGTCTCCGACGAGAACGACGTCTTCACCCTGCTGCAGCGAGCCTCCGGCGTACCCCCGCTCTATCTGGGCTGCGGCACCGAGGATCCCCTGCTGCCCGGCACCCGGCGCTTCGCCGCCGAGGCGACCGCCGCCGGCGTCGACGTCACCCTCGACCTGCGACCGGGCATCCACGAGTGGGCCCTCTGGGACCCGATGATCGCCGACGTCATCGCCTGGCTGCCTCTGCCGACCTGAGCCGGTCGGTCGGCGGCCGCGTGCTCGGCGATAATCTCGCCCCATGACGCGTGCGCTGATCGTCGTCGACGTCCAGAACGACTTCTGCGAGGGCGGTTCGCTGCCCGTCAGCGGCGGGGCGCGGGTGGCCGGCGACATCGGGCAGCTGCTCCACCACTGGTCACGTCAGGACGACCACGCACCGTCGTACGACGTCGTCGTGGCCACCAAGGACCACCACATCGACCCCGGCGCCCACTGGTCCCGCGAGCCCGACTACGCCCAGTCCTGGCCGGTGCACTGCCGGGTCGGCACCGACGGCGAGGCGTTCCACCCCAACCTCGACCCTCAGCCCTTCGACGCGATCTTCCTCAAGGGCGAGCACGCCGCTGCCTACTCCGGCTTCGAGGGTCGTACGACGGGGGGCGTGGCTCTCGCGGACTGGCTCCGCACCCGCGGGGTCGAGCAGGTCGACATCTGCGGGATCGCCACCGACCACTGTGTGCGCGCCACCGCTCTCGACGCCCGCATCGAGGGCTTCCAGACCCGGGTGCTCACCGAGATGATCGCCGGGGTCGCCCCGGAGACCAGCGCGGCTGCCCTCGACGAGATGCGGGCGGCCGGAGTCACTCTGGGCTGAGCGCCAGCAGCGGACCTTCGACCCGCGGCGCCATCGCCTCGGCCGCCGCGATCAGGCCTTTCATCGGCCGGATCATCACCCGGAACTCGCTCACGAGACCAGCCTCGTCGAAGGAGACGAAGTCCGCGCCCTCGAGCTCGCGTCCGCCGACCGAGGCGGTGAACATCAGCACGGCACCACGGCCCCCCTCCTCGGTGAACGTCCGCAGGTAACGGAAGTTCTCGAACGTCTCCATCGCCGCCCGCAGGAAGACCATCGTCGCGGCCCGTCCGGCGTACGGCTTGAAGATCGCCGGGCTGCTGAACACGACGTCGTCGGCCAGCAACGCCTCGACGGCGTCGGGATCCTTCGCCTCCAGAGCCTTGCGCAGCTGCTCCATCACTCCCCCTCGAAGTCCGGCGCCCGCCGCTCGGCGAACGCCCGCATCCCCTCGGCTGCGTCCTGGGTGGACAACAGCATCGTCTGCCCGGTCCGCTCGCGTTCGAGCGCCGCGTCGAGGCCAGCGTAGGCGGCGGCGTTGACCGCGCGCTTCGTCGCGGCCTGGCCGAGCGGCGCCCCGGCGGCCAGCCGCGCGACCACCTCGGCGACGACCGTCTCGAACGCGTCGTCGTCGGCGAGATGGCTGACCAGCCCGGCGTCGTACGCCTCGCGGCCGGTCAGCGGCTCCGCGAGCAGGGCCATCCGCATCGCCCGGGCCCGGCCGATGGAGGCAGCCACCGAGGCGGTGGACCCGCCGTCGGGCATCAGCCCGATCCGGGCGAAGGCCAGCAGGAACGACGACGACTCGGCCGCCACAGTGAGGTCGCACGCGAGCGCGATCGAGCAGCCGACCCCGGCCGCCGGGCCGTGCACGGCAGCCACCACCGGCTTGTCGAGACGGGTCACGGCCCGGATGATCCGGTTGGCCCGGTCGAGCGCTCGTACGTCGAGCTGCATCGGTGAGTCCGCCTCCTCGACCGGTCTCACGATGTCTGCCCCGGCGCAGAACGCGCGGCCCGCACCCCGCAGCACCACGACCCGCACGTCGTCGTACGCCGCGGCGGCCTCGAGCTCGGTGGCGAGGCCGTCGGACAGCTCGTCATCGAGCGCGTTCAGCCGGTCGGGACGGTCGAGGGTCAGGGTCAGCACCCGGTCGTCGCGGGTCACGCCGAGGCTGGTCACGCGCCTTCGCCCCACTTCTCGGCGAGCGTCCGGATCACCTTGACGTTGCGGTTGGTCGCGACCCCGAGATGGCGCTCGACGACCGCGTTGCTCAGCTTCGCCGAGTGGTAGTCGTTGCCGAGCAGGAGGTGGGCGGCACGGCCGCGCACCTCCGCGCGCTCACCCTCCTTGCCGGCGCCCTCGAGCTTCTTCACCGCCGCCGCGGTGGGGGTGTCCTTGAGCAGCGAGACATAGAGCAGCCCGCTGTGCCCGGCAGCCAGCTCCTCGGCGTCGGCCGCTACCGCGGTCAGCTCCTTCGGCGTGAACACGATCGTCGGCACCTCGAACCCAGCCGACGCTGCGAACGCCTTCTCCAGCGCCCCCTCGACCTTCGCCCGGCTCCGCAGGCTGGTGGTGACCCGCGCGTTGCCGGTGTTGATGTAGGTCTCGACGTCGGTACAGCCTGCGTCCTCACAGGCCTGCACGATCGCGGCCTTCGCGAACATCCGCTTCCCCACGTTCACGGCACGCAGGAACGCGATGTACGTCGGCATGCGGGCCATCCTGCCGTTCCGACCGGAGCGGGTCCATCGACGACCTCGGTATCGTGCGCGCATGCCGACCGACCTCGAGGAGCAGAGCAGCGAGATGGTCGTGTACGCCGCGCGGCTGGTGCGCGCCGTACGCCGTCGGGTCGGGCACCCGGCCGGCATCCGGATTCTCTCCCTCCTCGACGAGCTCGGGCCCCAAGGCATCACCGCCCTCGCCGAGGCCGACCGATCGTCGCAGCCGACGGTGTCGGGGTCGGTCAGCCAGCTGGAGGAGCAGGGCCTGATCGCGCGGGCCTCCGACCCGGCCGACGCGCGCCGCTCGATGGTGCGGCTGACGCCGGAGGGTCGACGTCGCCTGGAGGAGGCCCGACGCGAGAACGGCGTCGTCGTGGCAGCCCGGCTCGCCCGCACCGGACACACGGCCGACGAGGTCGCTGCGGCGGTGGCCGTGCTCCGCGACGTGATGGCCGAGCAGCTCTGAGCCCGACTGGTATTGCATAGGTTACCTATGTAATATGAGGACTGTCCCCTCCCGAAAGGCAGTCCGTGTCCACGCAGGTCCGCCCCTCCCACGACACCCCGGTCCGGTCCGGGTCGTTCTTCTCCCAGCCGCGTGCGGTGTGGGCGGTCGCGTTCGCATGCGTGATCGCCTTCATGGGCATCGGCCTGGTCGACCCGATCCTCAAGAGCATCGCGGTCCAGCTGGACGCGACGCCCAGCCAGGTCTCGCTGATGTTCACCAGCTACATGGCGATCATGGGCATCGCGATGCTGGTCACCGGCGTCATCTCCAGCCGGATCGGCGCGAAGCGCACCCTGCTGTCGGGCCTGGTGCTGATCATCGTGTTCGCGGCGCTGGCGGGGTCGTCGAACAGCGTCGGCGCCGTGGTCGGCTTCCGGGCCGGCTGGGGTCTGGGAAACGCGCTGTTCGTCGCGACCGCGCTGGCCACCATCGTGATGTCTGCGACCGGCGGCACCGCCCAGGCGATCATCCTGTTCGAGGCCGCCCTCGGCATCGGCATCGCCTCCGGGCCGCTGGTCGGCGGCCTGCTCGGTGAGCACTCGTGGCGCGCGCCGTTCTACGGCGTCTCCTGCCTGATGCTGATCGCCCTGGTGGCGACCGCTTTCTTCCTGCCCTCCACCCCGCCGACCGGACGCCGTACGTCGTTGGCCGACCCGTTCCGCGCACTGCGTCACAAGCCGCTGCTGGTGATCGCGCTGACCGCGGTCTTCTACAACATCGGCTTCTTCACGATCCTCGCCGCCGGCCCGTTCGCGCTGCCGAGCGCGGGGATCATCCAGATCGGCTGGATCTACTTCGGGTGGGGCCTGCTGCTGGCCGTGGTCTCCGTCTTCGTCGCGCCGCTGGTGCAGCGGACGATCGGCACGGTCCCGGCGATCCTGGTCACGCTCGCGCTCTTCGCCCTCGACCTGGCGGTGATGGCCCGGTTCGCCGACCATCAGGCCGTCGTCGTGGTCGGCATCGTGCTGTCGGGTGCGCTGATCGGCAACAACAACACGCTGATCACCGAGGCGGTGATGGGCGCGGCTCCGGTCGAGCGGCCGGTCGCCTCCGCGGCGTACTCCTTCGTCCGCTTCTGCGGCGGCGCCATCGGCCCGTACGTCGCCCTCAAGCTCTTCGGCGCCCCGCCGGACGTGCATGTGCACGCACCCTTCTGGTTCGGTGCGGCGATGGTGGCGATCGGGCTGGTGATCCTCGCCTGCGGCGCCCGCCTCGTCTCCCGCACCCTCGCGGCCCACCACGAGACCGCGCTCGACGACGCCGAGGCGATCCTCGTCGGCGACCTCGACTGAGGACGTGCCGACACGGCGCCAGCCGTGGGGGCACGACCGCAAGGAGCGCCGCAGCCCGCTTGCGGGCAAGGCTCCACGAGCTCCGCTCAGGTGGTGAGCCGGAACGCAGTGGGGCGGCGCTCGCCCTGCTCGCGCGGCGACCGCTCGACGCAGAACTCGTTGCCCTCGGGATCCCCCATCGTCACCCAGCCGGAGCCGTCGTCGCGGCGGTGGTCGGCCACGATCGAGGCACCCGCTGCGACGGCCGCCCGGACCACCTCGTCGCGGGTCGAGGACTCGGGCTGGAGATCCAGGTGGAGGCGGTTCTTGGCGGTCTTGCCCTCGGGCACCGGGATGAAGAGGAGCCCGGTGCCGTCGAAGGGGTACGACGGCGCCACCACCACCTCGGGGTCGTCGTCGTAGTAGACGTGCCAGCCGGTGACCGTCGACCAGAAGGACGCCAACCCGCGGGCGTCGGCACAGTCGAAGGTGATGTTGTGGATCCGAACGCTCATGCCGCCACCCTCGTCGCATCCCCCGGCGCCGGGCAAGCGAGAAACCTCGGCGCGGGTACGACGCGCGCCCGGCCGCCCGGCGTACGGTCTGCTCCGTGCCCTGCGACTACTGCGGTGTCGAGTTCGACCCCATCTCCACCCGCTGGCTGTGCCCGCACTGCCACATGAAGGCCAACTGCTGCGACGGAGCGCCCCTCGCGCTCTGCGGCACCACCCGCGTGCCCGAGTCCGGCGAGGAGAGCCGACGGGCGTGACCGACACCCTCGTCGTCCGTCCCGCACGACTGCTCGACGTCACCACCGGCGACCTGCTCACCGACCGCGCTGTCGTCGTCGACGGCGACCGGATCGCCGCGGTGGTGAGCGCAGCCGAGGCGCCATCCGACGCGACCGTCGTCGACCTGCCCGGCGCGACGCTGCTGCCTGGTCTGGTCGACTGCCACGCCCACCTGGTCGGCGAGATCGACAGCGGGCAGGGTTACACCGAGATGCTGACGCGCACCGGCGCGCAGGAGGCGATGACCGGGGTCCGCAACGCGCGCGACACCCTGCACGCCGGGTTCACCAGCGTGCGCGACGTCGGCAACTACCGCGCCTTCGTCGACGTCGCACTCCGCGACGCGATCGACGCCGGCTGGCTGCCGGGGCCGCGGATGATGGTGGCCGGCGCGTTCATCGGGTGCCGCGGAGGCGGCGGCGACATCAGCGGCCTGGCACCGGACGCCGCGGAGCACGTGCCGGCTGAGCTCCGAGTGGGCATCGTCGACACCGTCGAGGCCGTGACGAGCGCCGTACGCCGGATCCTGTACGGCGGTGCCGACCTGATCAAGCTGATCGCCACCGGGGCGGTGATGTCGGACAGCTCCGACCCCGGCGTGCCGGAGCTGAGCGAGGCGCAGATCAGGGCCGCGGTCGAGGAGGCCACCCTGCATGGCGCGCACGTCGCCGCCCACGCGCACGGCGCCGAGGGGATCAAGCGGGCGATCCGGGGTGGGGTGCACTCGATCGAGCACGGCTCCCTGATGGACGACGAGGGCGTCGCGATGATGGCCGAGTCGGGCACCTGGCTGGTGGCCGACATCTACGGCGGCGACCACATCGCGGCGTACGGCCGGGAGCACGGCTGGAAGGCCGACGTGCTGCGCAAGAACGACGAGACCACGCTCACCCAGCGCCAGGCCTTCGAGAAGTGCGTCGCGGCCGGCGTCCGGATCGCCTACGGCACCGACAGCGGCATCTACCCGCACGGGCAGAACGCCCGCCAGTTCGCCTACCACGTGCGCCACGGCCAGACGCCGATCGAGGCGATCCGGTCGGCCACCCTCCACGCCGCCGAGCTGATGGGGTGGTCGGACAGGATCGGCCGCATCGAGCCCGGCCTGTACGCCGACCTGGTCGCCGTTCAAGGCGACCCGCTCCACGACGTACGCCTGCTGGAGGATGTGTCGTTCGTGATGAAGGGCGGCGAGGTCGTCCGAGACGGCTGACCACCGAGTCGGCGCAAAAGAGCACGAGAACTGCGTCGAGTCGGCGCAAAGAGGCACCGGAATCGCGCCGAGTCGTCATATGACGACTCGGCGAAAGGTGGGTCAGAGGTTGCCGCGGAGCTCCTGCTCGCGCTCGATGGACTCGAAGAGGGCCTTGAAGTTGCCCTTCCCGAAGCCGAGCGAGCCGTGCCGCTCGATGAACTCGTAGAAGACCGTCGGCCGGTCGCCCATCGGCTTGGTGAAGATCTGGAGCAGGTAGCCGTCCTCGTCGCGGTCGACCAGGATCTTGCGCTTCTTCAGCTCCTCGATCGGCACCCGCACCTCCCCGATCCGGGCCCGCAGCTCGGGATCGTCGTAGTAGGCGTCAGGGGTGTCGAGGAACTCGATGCCGTTGTCGCGGAGCAGGTCGACGGTGCGCAGGATGTCGCCGGTGGCGAGTGCGATGTGCTGGCAGCCGGCGCCGTCGTAGAACTCGAGGTACTCGTCGATCTGCGACTTCTTCTTCGCGATCGCTGGCTCGTTGAGGGGGAACTTCACGCGGTGGTTGCCGCTCGCGACGACCTTCGACATCAGCGCGGAGTAGTCGGTGGCGATGTCGTCGCCGATGAACTCGGCCATGTTCGTGAAGCCCATGACCTTGTTGTAGAACTCCACCCACTCGTCCATCCGGCCGAGCTCGACGTTGCCGACGCAGTGGTCGACGGCCTGGAACAGCCGCTTCGGGTGTCCCTCGCGGCGTGCCACCTTGGTGGTGTCGGCGACGTAGCCGGGCAGGAACGGACCGTCGTACGACGAGCGGTCGACGAGGGTGTGGCGGGTCTCGCCGTACGTCGCGATGGCGCCGATCCGCACCGTGCCGTGCTCGTCGCTGACGTCGTGCGGCTCGTCGAGGACGGTCGCGCCCATCGCCCGTGCGTGGTCGATGCACACGTCGACGTCGGGCACCTCGATCGCGATGTCGACGACGCCGTCGCCGTGCCTGCGGTGGTGGTCGAGCGCCGGACTGTCCGGAGTGACGCCGCCGGTGAAGACGAACCGCGCGCTCCCGGACCGCAGCACGTAGGACTTGCTGTCCCGGTTGCCGGTCTCGGGGCCGGAGTAGGCCTCGAGGTCCATGCCGAGCGCGAGCTGGTAGAACTGCGCGGTCTGGGTCGCGTTGCCGACCACGAAGCCGACGTAGTCCATCCCGGTGACCGGGAACGGGTCCTGGCTCGCGTCGTACTCCACCAGCCCGACGAGCTGCTTGAGCTGCTCGAGAGTCAGGTCGGCCTTGAGCTCGTCGGCGGTCAGCGCACCGCCGGTGGAGGGGGTCTCGTGGGTCGTGGTCATGGGCGCCACCTTGCCCAACGCTGACAACCTGCGCAACAGTACGGCGATCCGTCCTACACATTGTCCAGCGTGGGAGCCGACATGGATGATCTCGATCGCAGATTGCTCGCCCTGTTCGCCGCCGACCCGCGGATCGGGGTGCTTCAGGCGTCGCGGGAGCTCGGGGTCGCCCGCGGCACCGTGCAGGCGCGGCTCGACAAACTGGTCTCGACCGGCGTGATCACCGGCTGGGGCCCGGAGCTCTCGCCGGAGGCCCTCGGCTTCCCGGTGACGGCGTTCCTGACCCTGGAGATCCGGCAGGAGGACGCCGCCCTCGGCGGCCACGACGCGGTCGCCCGCCACCTGGCGACGATCCCCGAGGTGCTCGAGGCACACACCATCACCGGCGCCGGCGACCTGTGGGCGCGGGTCGTCGCCCGCTCCAACTCCGACCTGCAGCGCGTCATCGACCTGGTGCTCCAGGACCCCGCGATCGTCCGCTCCTCCACAGTGATCGCCCTGGCCACCCAGATCCCCTACCGGGTGCTTCCCCTCGCCCACTCGGGATAGTCCGTGACGATCCGCAGGTGAAATCGCCGCAATCACCTGCACTTCGTCACGGACTATCCCGTAGAACGCGACGCCCACTCGCGGAGGCGGTTGATCCGGGCGTGGAGCTGGTCGGAGTTGGCGATGGCGGCGGCGGGGCCGCCGAGCTCCTTGCGGAGGGCCGAGTGGGTGACCCCATGGGCCTGGCCGGTGCGGTGGTGCCAAGCGGCGACCAGTCCGTTCAGCTCGCGGCGCAGGATGGCGAGCTGCTCGTGGGTCGAGACCTCGCGCTCGGCGGGAGCGGCGGACGCAGTCGTACGACGTGACCGCTGGCGGTGCTGCAGCAGCTCGCGCATCTGGTCGGGCTCCAGCAGACCGGGGATGCCGAGGAAGTCCATCTCCTCCTCCGACCCGACGTGCACCTCACCGGCGTGCCCGAACTCGCCGCCGTCGTACACCACCCGGTCGAACCTGGCCTGCGAGCCGAGCGCCTGCCAGGTCCCCTCGAGCTCGTCGGAGGCGCCGACGTCTGCGTTGGCGCGGTCGAGGAGGTCCTGCTCGGCGGCGAAGAGGTCGCTCTCGTCGGTGATCCGGCGCCCCAGCACGTGGTCGCGCTCGACCTCCATCTCGGCCGCGAAGCCGAGCAGGTGCGGCACCGACGGCAGGAACACCGACGCGGTCTCCCCGCGCGCCCGGGCCCGGACGAAGCGCCCGACCGCCTGGGCGAAGAAGAGCGGCGTGGAGATCGCGGTCGCGTACACGCCGACCGACAGCCGGGGTACGTCGACCCCCTCGCTGACCATCCGCACCGCCACCATCCACCGGTCCTCGGAGTCGGTGAACGCGGCAATCTTCTTCGACCCCGACTTCTCGTCCGAGAGCACGATCGTCGGAGCCTCGCCGCTGATCTTCTTCAGCAGCGCGGCATACGCCCGTGCGGAGTCCTGGTCGGTGGCGATCACCAGCCCGCCGGCGTCCGGGACATGACGCCGTACCTCCGTGAGCCGGCGGTCGGCCGCGGCCAGCACCGACGGCATCCACTCCCCCGCCGGGGCGAGCGCCGTCCGCAGCGCCTGCGCACTCAGGTCCTTGGTCATCGGCTCGCCGAGGCGCGCCGCCACCTCGTCGCCGGCGCGGGTCCGCCAGGCGAGGTCGCCGGAGTAGGCCATGAACAGCACGGGACGTACGACGTGGTCGGCCAGCGCGTGCCCGTAGCCGTAGGTGAAGTCGGCGACCGAGCGCGGGACCCCGTCGGCGCCGGGCGCGTAGGTGACGAAGGGGATCGGGTTGATGTCGGAGCGGAACGGCGTACCGGTCAGCGCAAGCCGCCGCGTCGCCGGCTCGAACGACTCGCGCACGGCCTCGCCCCACGACAGCGCGTCACCGGCGTGGTGCACCTCGTCGAGAATCACCAGGGTCTTGAAGCGCTCGGTGCGGATCCGCATCGCCAACGGGTTGACCGCGACCCCGGCGTAGGTGACGGCCACACCGACGTAGTCGGCCGAGGTCCGGCCCGACCCGGCGGAGTACGTCGGGTCCAGCGGTACGCCGGCCCTCGCCGCCGCCTCGGCCCACTGCAGCTTGAGGTGCTCGGTCGGAGCCACCACGATGATGCGGTCGACGATCCGGCGGCCCAGCAGCTCGGCGGCAGCGGAGAGCGCGAACGTCGTCTTGCCGGCGCCGGGCGTCGCGACCGCGAGGTAGTCGCGGGGCGCGCGCTCGACATAGTCGGTGAGCGCCGCGGTCTGCCAGGCCCGCAGCAGCGGCGCCGTGCCCCACGCCGCGCGCTCCGGCCAGGCCGGAGTGAGAGCGGGAGTCGGAGGGACGGCGGGACCTGGCGGTGGCCGTCCGGTCACTCGGGTCCGCCCTTGTCGCCATCCCCTGGGCCACCCTCGCCCGGGTTCATCGACTCCCAGATCTCCTTGCAGTCGGGGCAGACCGGGAACTTCTCGGGCGCCCGGCTCGGCACCCAGACCTTGCCGCACAGCGCGACGACCGGGCTGCCCATCACCATGGCCTCGGTCAGCTTGTGCTTGTCGACGTAGTGGCTGAACCGCTCGTGGTCGCCCTCGTCGGTCGGGATGGTGCGCTCGTCGCGCCGCGTGTCGACGGCGGTCTGGGTCGCGAATCCGATCTCAGGCACTGCTCCACCCTACGACAGCGCGAGGTCAGTTGAGCTCAGGGTCGAGAGGCCTGTTGAGGTGCCAGGCCAGCTCACCCGGCTGGCGGCGCATCACGTCGCGCCAGAGGTCGGTGGGGTCCGCCCGGAAGGCGTCCGGCGGCAGCGCGGGTACGACGTACCAGTCACCGCCGGCGATCTCGCCCTCGAGCTGTCCGGCGCCCCACCCGGCGTACCCGGCGAAGATCCGGACCCCGTCGACCGCAGCGTCGAGGTCGGTCGCCTCGCCCTCGAGGTCGACGATCGCGAGCCGGTCGGTCACCGGGCGAAGCCCGTCGGGCACCTCGGCGGGGTCGCGGACCAGGGCGACGGCCAGCGCACCCTCGGGCGAGACCGGCCCGCCGCGGAACAGCACCTCCGGCTCGGCCACGATGTCGCCCCACTCGGCGAGCACCGAGATGACGGGCACCGGCGACGGCCGGTTGAGGACCACGCCCATCGCGCCGTCGTCGTCCGCGTCGAGCAGGAGCACCACGGTGTCGGCGAAGTTGGGGTCGAGGAGCTCGGGCGAGGCCAGCAGCAGCATCCCCGCCCGGATCCTCGCGCCGTTCTCCGACATGTCTCCAGCATGCCTGCCCGCGGCCCCCGCCGGAAGGCGAACCCAGGATGCCGACGGGGTCAGGAGGCGAGATGCGCCCGGATCCGGTCGAGGAGCCCGAGCCCGCGCGCGCGGTGAGTCGCCCGAGCCCGCTCCTCGAGGGCGAACCCGGCGGCAACCGTCTCCTCGGTGCTCGCCCCCGTACGGCCGGCCGCGGCGGCCAGCAGGATCCGTTCCTTGGCGGCCGAGGTCGCGACCCGGGTTGCCATCTCGTCGTCCAGCGGCTCGGCGCGGTAGTGGTCGAGGACCAGCCGGGTGCCGGGCAGCTCGTCGGCCGTGGCCTGCCAGGCCCGGACCACCGCGCGGTCGAGGTCGGCCGGTCGGTCGAGAAGAGTCCGCTCGAGGTGGCCCGACAGCCGGGTGTGCCAGCGCAGCTGGAGGGCGCCGAGGAGTGTGCGCTCGTCGCCGAAGGTCTCGCGGACCCCGGTCACGTCCATGGGCAGCACGCCGTCGCGGCGCGCGTCGGCGGCCTCGGTCACGGCGCTGAGCACGGCGCCGCGGTAGTGGAAGGTGCTCCAGGGCATGGCGTCTCCTCTCGCTGCCGGGACCCGGCCGAGTCCAATACCGATGGTACGTACCCAAAGTATGCGAACACACCCACGAAGGCTGAGAAAGCCGTGTGAGCAGCCCCACGCTCGCCACGGTCGACCGGCTGGCAGGCCGCTTGCGAGCAAGCTGCCGGCTGGCAGGCCGCTTGCGAGCAAGCTCGCTGCGCGCTCGGTCGGACGGTAGGTCCCGGCTCCGCCGTGACCTACCGTCCGACCTCGACCATCACGCTCGTCGACTTGACCACGGCGGTGGCCGAGACGCCGGGTTCGAGGCCCATATCGTCGGCCGCCTCGCGGCTCATCAGGGACACCACCCGGTAGTCGCCACAGGCGAGCTCCACCTTGGCCATCACACCGTCCCGCTCGACGGCGACCACGACGCCCGTGAACCGGTTGCGGGCGCTCGAGACCTTGTCGCTCCCGGCCAGGGAGGACAGGAAGCCGGCCAGCTCGCCAGTGGGCAGCACCCGCTGGTTTCCTCGGCGCTCGAAGGTGATCCGCCCCTCGGCCTCCCACCGGCGCAGGGTGTCGACACTCACGCCGGCCCGCTGGGCCACCTCGCCGATCCGCAGGTAGTCGACCACGCGGCCAGCATAGGGGCGGCTCAGTCGCCTCTCCGATGCTCGAGCGACTCAGCCGGCCTCCCGAGCCGAGTAGCGGTTGACGGCGGACTCCTTGACCGACACCCACACGTCGTGACCGGGCGCGAGGTCGAGCTCGCGCACCGCCTCCGGCGTGACGTCGGCGAGGACGTCCCGTTCCCCGACCACGAGCAAGCGCACCGAGGTACCGTGGACGGCCACTTGGGCGATCTGCCCTCGCCAACGGTGCCGAGGCGAGCCTTCGGGCTCGGCGCGCGACACCGTCACGACGCCTGGCCCGAACGACAGGAAGTCGTCTCCCTCACGCACGACGTTGAGGCCGACGAGTCGGGCCACGTGCTCGGTGCGGGGTCTGGCCGCCACGTCGCGCGGCGTCCCGCTCTGGACGACCAGTCCCTCGTCGAGCACGAGCACCCGGTCGGCGAGGGTGAGGGCGTCGATCGCGTCGTGGGTCACCAGCAAGCACACGCCTGGCGTACGCCGCGAGATGGCGCGCGAGCTCGAGTCTCAGGCTCGTGGCCACTCCGGTGTCCAGGCCGCTGAAGGGCTCGTCCATGAGGAGTAGGGCAGGTTCGCAGGCCAGCGCCCGAGCGATCGCGACCCGTTGCGCCTGACCACCGGACAGCTCGCCGGGACGTCGTCCCGCGAGTTCCGCGATCCCGAACCTCTCCAACCACGAGATCGCCGCCGCGTCCGCATCGACTCTCGCGACCCCGCGCGAGCGAGGCCCGAAGGCGACGTTGTCGAGCGCCGACAGATGAGGGAACAGCAGGCCCGCCTGGAACACCAGACCGACCCGCCGCTCCTGCACGCTGAGGGATGGGTCGGTCCACGACGCCCCGTCGACCACCACCTCACCCTCGACCGGTTCCAGTCCGGCCAGGGCGGCGAGCAAGGTCGACTTCCCGGCGCCGTTGGGACCGATCACGGCCACGACCTCGCCCGGATCCGCGGTCAGCGTGACGTCGAGGCGACCCGGGACGACGAGCCGCGCCCGAAGACCGCTCATGGACGGGTCAACCAACGGTTGCGAAGGAGGACGAGCACGCCGATGGACACGAGGAGCAGGATCATGCTCAGCGTGCGGGCGACGTCGGGCTGCGACTGCAGCGCGGTATAGATCTTCGACGGCATGGTCTGGGTCGTCCCAGGGTAGTTGCCCGCGAAGGTGATGGTCGCGCCGAACTCGCCGAGCGATCGGGCCCACGCGAGGGCTGCGCCCGCGACCACGCCCGGCAGCGCGAGCGGCAGCGAGACCGCGGCGGAACGTGGTCCACCGATCGGCTCCGAGCGTGGCGGCCACCAGGTCGAGGTCCTCCCCCGCGGCTCGAAGAGCACCCTCGACGCTGAGGATGTAGAAGGGAATGGAGACGAACGTGTGCGCGATCACCACGGCCACGGTGGTGTAGGGGATGGTCAGGCCGAACCAGTCGTAGAGCCACCTACCGACCAGCCCGGTCCGACCCAGGGAGGTGACCAACGCGACGCCGGCCACGACCGGAGGCAACACCAGAGGCACCAAGACGGCCGCCCGGAGCAAGGAACGTCCTCGGAAGTCGACACGCGCGAGCAGCCAGGCAAGCGGGGTCCCGAGCAGCAGGCAGAGGACCACCGTGGCCGCCGAGGCGACGCCGGTCAGCCAGAGCGCTTGGAGCACCGAGGTCGACGTGACCTGGCTGAGGAAGTCGTCCCACGGGGTCTGCAGCACCAGGCTGACCGTCGGCACCACGAGCAGAGCAGCGCCGAGCACGGCCGGCACCATCAGCAGCGCCGGCACCCGGCCTACCGAGCCACGGGTCGGACGGGCGCCGCTGGGTCGCGTCTCGGTCGATTGCTCGGCGGCTCGCGCAGTCATCTCACGGCGCGCCGAAGCCGGCGTCCTGCAGCATCTGCTGTCCCTGGCTCGACATGACCAGGTCGACGAACTGCGTGGCGAGGTCTGCCTCTTTGGACTGCCGGAGGGTGGCGATCGGGATACGTCGTCGTCTGCTCTGACGTTCCTGGGATCGAGATCGTCGTCACGGCATCGCCCGCCGACACGGCGTCGGTGGTGTACACGATCCCCGCATCGGCTTCTCCCTCGGTGACCTTCGCGAGCACGCTCTTCACGTCGACCTCGGCGCTGGCCGGCTTGGTCGTGATGTGGTCCTGCTGCGAGCAGCGCCGCAGCGATCTTCCCGCACGGAGCGGTGTCGACGCACACGACGTAGTTGACGCCGCCGGAGTCCAGTTCCGCGAACTTCGACAGGTGCGCGGGGTTGTCCTGCGGCGTCACCAGCACCATCACGTTGGTCGCGAACTGCTGAGGCGCCGACGACAGCGCGGACTTCGCGCTGTCCATCGTGGTCGTGTCGGCGGTGGCCAGCACGTCGGCCGGAGCGCCGCCCGCGGCTTGCTGGGCCAGCGTGGCCGAGGAGTCGAACGCGAGCTTGACCTTCACGCCGGAGTGCTCCTTCTCGAACTGCGCGGCGAGGTCGGTGAACGTCCCGGTCAGGGACGACGCTGCCAGAACCGTGATCGTGGTGTCGTCCTTGTTGCCGCAGGCGATGAGAGACGCCGCACTGGCGACGAGAGCGACCGAGACGGCCACGGTCCGGCGTACGAGGCGTTCGCATGCGTGCTCCCAGCGGAATCGAGACGGGGCCCAGGTGGGACCGCTCTGTTCTAACACGATACCTAGACAATACCTAGAGAGAGCTCAGAGAAGGCTGAGCCGACCTTGCCTTCACGGTCCGGACCAGGGCCGCGCCCTAGACTGCGGCGATGACCAAGAGCTCTCGGGAGCGCCTCGCAGAGGAGGTGCCGCACGTGCCCGGGGCGAGCCGCCGGGCGGAGTACTCCGCGTCGACCCGCCGCGCCCTCGTCGACGTGGCCGAGCGCCTCTTCACCGAGCACGGGTACGCCGCGACGTCGCTGGATGCGATCGTTGCCGGGGCCGACGTCACCAAGGGCGCGCTCTACCACCACTACTCCGGCAAGCAGGCGCTCTTCGAGGCGGTCTTCGAGCGGGTGGAGTCGGCCGGCGCGCAGTCCATCCAGGAGGCCCTGACCCGAGACGACCGCGACCCGTGGGACACGGCCGTGTCGGGACTCCGGGCGTTCCTGGAGGTGGTGCGCCAGCCGTCGTACAGCCGGATCGTGATCCAGGACGGTCCGTCGGTGCTCGGCTACGAGCGGTTCCGGCAGCAGGAGGAACGGTCCACCTTCGCCTACGTCCTCGACACGGTGCGCGCCGTACTGAACTCCGGCGACTGGACGCTGGACGACGACATGGAGCACACCTTCGCCCGGATCTTCTTCGGCGCGATGTCGTCGTCGGGCGCCAGCGTCTCGCGCGCCACCGACCCTGACGCTGCGGCGGAGCGGGTGGAGCTGGCGATCGGGTTCATCCTGGCCGGCCTGCGCGCGCTGGCCGACCAAGGGGAACCGATGCCGGCACTGCCCGCCGAGACCGGCCCGGCTGCTACTTCTTGAAGGTGATGTTCCCGCCGTCGACCGGGACCAGCTCGATCCAGGTGTGACCGGCAGGCACCTTGAGGGCATCACCCTTCTTGGTCGTGAGCTTGATCTGCGAGTCGGGCGCCTTGTCCTTCTGCCAGCTCCCGGCGACCATCCGCCCGTTGTGGAAGAGGAGCGCGTTGCCGTTGCCGACCAAGAGGGTCTGGGGCACCGGGTTGCCGGCTGGGTCGAGGTAGCCCGCGTTGCCCTCCTTGACCCGCAGCACCAGCACGTTGGTGGCCGGGAACTGGTCGCCGGCGGGCGCGAAGCTGTTGAGGTTGTGGTAGCTGCCGTTGGTGAACTGCCACTGGGTGGTGTGGCCACCGGAGAACTGGGCGCCGATCGTGGTCACCGGGATGCCCTTGGGCAGATCGGAGTCGGAGCCCCACGCCAGGTAGTCCGGCGGCGTCGCGGCCTTCGCCTTGGCCGCGGTGGCCACGTCGTTGAGGTGCGCCATCAGGTTGTACGGCGTGGGGCGGTCGGAGGCGCGGTAGAAGCCCTTCGAGCCCTCGGTGTAGAAGGGGATGTGGGCGGCCTTGATCAGCGCGATCGTCCTGCTGGCCGCGCCACTGGTCACCATCGAGGCGTGGACCGGCGAGACCACCGGGATGTCACTGGCGCGCATCGACCGGATCGGCCCGATGTTGGTCGGGATCTGCGAGTAGTAGAAGGCGGCGAGACGGGTCAGCCCGCCCTCGACCAGCTCCTCCACGACCATGTCGGCCTTGCTCAGGCCGACCTGCGGCTGGCTGGACACCGTGTTGTCCATCTTCGTCACCAGCACCGGCCGGTCGAGCGAGGAGGTCTTGCCGGACGGGACCTGGAGACCGGTCAGCGGCCAGAACTGGGCGACCGGCGCGGCGCTCTGGGTCTGCTGGGTGGCAGCAGCGGGGGTCGAGCTCGACGAGCCGCCGCAGGCGCTCAGCAGCAGGCTGGTCGCAGTCAGGGCGGACAGGGTCAGGGCAACGCGTCGCACAGGGAACTCCATCGGGGTGGGACCAGGGTCCGGACCAGTGTGAGGGACGACCCCAAGCAGAACGCGCTGGCCACGCCGTGGGCGTGACCAGGCTCACCCGGAGGCGTTGGCGCCGTCGTAGGTGACGCTGGTGAGCGTGGTGTACGTCGAGGGGTCCAGGAAGGCGACGTACACCGAGCCGCCTGCCGCCTGCGACTGCGATGGGGGCACCACGACCATCAGCGCCGCCCGGTCCTGGAAGGCCGCACCCTGGGCGGTGTCGCTGAACGCCGTACGGAGCACGATCGGGGCTCCTCCCCCGGCTCCCGCCACGTCGGCGGTGGCGTGGGAGAGGACCTGCTGCACGGTCGCACCGTCGACCGGGGACAGCCCGGCGTACGTCACGCCCTTGGTCTGCAGGGCCGCGGTGAAGCCGGGCGGGAGCTCGGAGTAGACGTCCACCCCGGAGCCCTCGTCGCGGCCATGGGTGAGGACGAAGGCCAGCAGCCCGATCCAGAACAGTGCGAAGAGCCCTGCCACCACCGCGTGGACCGGCTTCATGCCGGGTGTCCGGCCGAGCCGGGTGGCCCCGGGCTGAGGTGCGGTGTCAGACAAGCTTGGCGCCCCCGTCGACGTACAGCGTCTGCCCGGTGATGTACGACGCCTCGTCGCTGCACAGGAACGCCGCAGCGGCCGCGATGTCCTCGGGGTAGCCGACCCGGCGTACCGGGTTGCGATCGGCGGCGGCCTTGCGGAAGTCCTCGACCGACATGCCCACACGGGCGGCGGTGGCGTCGGTCATGTCGGTGGCGATGAAGCCCGGGGCTATCGCGTTGGCGGTGACGCCGAACGGGCCGAGCTCGATGCCGAGCGTGCGGACGAAGCCCTGGATGCCCATCTTGGCGGCGGAGTAGTTGGCCTGGCCGCGGTTGCCGAGCGCGGAGACGCTCGAGAGGCAGACGACCTTGCCGTACTTCTGCTCCACGAAGTGCTTCTGGGCCGCCCGGGTCATCAGGAAGGCGCCGCGCAGATGGACGCCGATGACCTGGTCCCAGTCGTCGTCGGTCATCTTGAACAGCAGGTTGTCGCGGGTGACCCCGGCGTTGTTGACCAGCAGGTGCAGGCCGCCGAGCTCGGCGGCGACCCGGTCGACGGCGCTCTGCACCGACGCGGCCTCGCTGACGTCGCACGCGATCCCGACATGCTTCTGCGCCCGTCCCCCGTCGGTCGAGCCTGTCGAGACCAGGCTGCCGGCCGCCTCGGCGGCCTGGTCGCCGTCCAGGTCGAGAACCGCCACGGAGGCGCCCTCCTCGGCGAACCGCGTGGCGATGCCGAGCCCGATCCCTCGTGCGGCTCCGGTGACGACGGCGACGCGCCCGTCGAAGCGACCCATGGTGTGACTCCTCGTCGGCTGGTGACGGTGACGGCCGCGACCTGGAGGTCCGGCCATCGGCCACTGTAGAGCCCGGGCGGGCACCGGTGGACGGCGGGCGGGGCGCCCTGCGAGCGCACGAGACCGCCCGGAAGTTGCCTTCCGGGCGGTCGTGGCGGTGCAGGGTCAGACGGTGGCGGTGACGGCGGCCTCGGCCTGCGCACGCAGACCGTCGAGGTCGGTGGCGCCGGCGAGCACCGCCTGCACGACGGGGTCCTCAGACCTCGTCAGCGCGAGCAGCAGGCGAGCACCGGACAGACCGGGCACCTCCTGACGCGACCCGCGCTCGTCGTCGTACCGGTCCCGCAGGACCGAGTGGCGTACGTCGCGCAGCAGGCCGCGCAGCTCGCGCGAGAAGCGCGGGCCGTCGCCGCGGCGGCTGCGGGGACCCCGACGGCCGCGGCCCTCGGGGTCGTGGTGGTGATGGCGACCGCGTCCACGGCGACCGTCGCCGCGCTCCTCGCGACCGCGACCGCCGCGACGGCCGGGGCCACCCTGTCGACCACGCCCGGGCCGACCGCGCTCGGGCCGCGAGGCCCAGCCATCGGACAGGTCCTGGCCGAGGTTGGTCCGGACCGCGTCCCGGACGCGGTCGAGGTCGATGCCGATGGCACGCAGGGCCTCGCGGTCCTCGTCGTACGACGTGGGCGCGGGCTCGGCGGCGGGGTCGATGTCGGTGTCGGGCTCGTCGACGGGGTCGACGTGCTGGGCGACCACGATCTCGCGGGCTGCGTCGAGCCGCAGGCCGTGGTCGGTGAGGGCGGCGTACGCCGTACCTCGGGGGTTGGCGAGCAGGCCGAGCAGGAGGTGGTCGGGACCGACCTCGGTGTGGCCCAGCTCGCGGGCGATGTCTGCCGCCTGGGTGACGGCGATCCTGGCTTCGGTGTCGAATCGGGACTGCATGGTGATCTCCTTGATGAGGGTCTGTGACTTCCGCGTCAGTCGCGGAAGTGCTTCTGGTGAACCGCCTGGCGGCTGACCTGCAGCACCTCGGCGATCGCCTGCCAGCTCCAGCCCTGCTCGCGTGCGTTGCGGACCTGCACCGCCTCGAGGCGGTCGGCCAGCGCGCGGAGGGCCCGGACGGCGGCCAGTCCCTGCTCGGGATCTTTGCTGGCTGCGGCTTCGGAGAGCTTGTCGGCGTCGTTCACTGTGTCAAGTAAACCTGACAGATCATCATCTGTCAAGTTTTCCTGACGAGCCGGTCTGGCAGCGTCCGGGGGCCATGGGGTCAGCCGACGGTCCTAGCACCTTCGGGCAGCGTCAACGACCCACCTGCGGGGTAGTTGAGCGGTCAACCGCGCCCTAGGGTCGTGACCAGGCCCGGATCGCCCCCGTACTCCGAGCCCAAGCGCTTCACGCGGACCCCATGCCGCGTGAAGCGCTTCCACGTGGCCGCGAGGGAGATCAGGCAAGCGACGCGCGGAGGCGATCGGCGTACTCGGCCGCCTCGTCGTCGGCGTACTTCGTGCGCGGCCAGAAGAAGCCGCGCAGCCCGTCGCCCTTGGTCCGGGGTACGACGTGCAGGTGCAGGTGGGCGACCGACTGGCTCACCACGTTGTTCATCGCCACGAAGCTGCCCTGCGCACCCAACCCATCGACCACCGCCCGAGCCAGCCGCTGGGCCGCCTCGAGGAAGCCGTCGCGTAGCCCGGCCGGAAGGTCGAGCAGGGTGACGACGTGCTCGCGAGGCACCAGCAACGAGTGCCCCTTGAACACCGGCCGCGCGTCGAGGAAGGCCACGAAGTCCGGCTCGTCCAGCACGATCTCGGCCTGGGTCTCCCCCGCCACGATCGAGCAGAAGACGCACGTCGTACTCATGCGCTCACGGTAGGCGAACGACGATGGGCGCGACCCGGGGGCGCGTAGGATCCTCGCCATGAGTCGGGCACTCGCGGGCGGGGCGTCACGCGCCTGGGTCGCGCTCGTCGGCACGATGTGCGCACTGCTCGTCCTGGTGGCTCCCTCCGCACTGACCACGGCGAACGCAACGCCGCTCGCGCTGGCCGCGGTGACGATGGCTCTCGCGCTCCTGCTGCGGCTCGACCTGAGGTCGGTGGCTGTGGCAGCCGCTGGCGCCCCGCGCGGCCTGCCGCCGTCCGGTGGTCGAGCACCGCTGGTGCTCGCCGGCCGGGTCACCGACCCCGTGCACCACCCGCTCCGTCCGCGTGCTCCTGGAACGGCCTGACGCTCGCCTCGTGCGAGCCACGCCGTCCATCCCGTCACCCTGACCCAGGAGCACGTCCATGTCTGTCCTCACCCCGCTGTCCCATGCCCTGGCCGCCGTGGTCGCCACCGCCCACGCCGGTCTCACCTCCCTCGGCGCCGATCCGGCGTCGGGCACCACCTGGCTGCTGAGCATCGCGGCCGTTGTGGTCGTCGTACGACTCGCGTTGCTGCCGCTGGTCTGCCACGGCGTACGCGTCGCTCATGCCTCCGCGCGCGCCCGCCCGCACCTCCAGGCGCTCACCGAGCGCTACCGGTCGCACCCGAGCTCCGCCGGACTGCGCGCCTTCACCGAGGAACGCCGCCGGATCGCGGCCGAGCACCGGGTGCCGCGCGGAGGTGGGCTGGTGCTGCTCGTGCAGGTGCCGATCTGGCTGGCGCTGTACCACCTGATGGCGACCGTCGCCGCCGGGACGTCGGTCGGCGCACTGAGCTCGGGAGTGGTGGCCTCGCTCGGCGCGGCCACCCTGCTGGGCGTCCCGCTCGCCCAGCGGGGCTATCTCGGCGGCGGCTGGACGCAGCTGGCCGTGGTCGCCGGACTCGTGGTGACGGCGGCCACGCTCTCCTACGTCACCCAGAGGTTCCTGGTGGCACCCAACAACGTCACCGACGGCCTCCCCGAGACGGTCGCGCGGGTGCAGCAGCTGCTGCCACTGGTCTCGGCCACGGGCCTGGTCGTGGCCGGCGGCGTCGTACCGGTGGCCCTGCTCGTCTACTGGGTGTGCAACGGGGCGTGGACGCTCGGCCAGTCGGCGGTCGTCTGGCGGTGGTTCCCGACGCCGGGTTCGCCCGCCGCCGCGCGCTCGCGGCCGTGACCGTCACACCGGTCGAGCCGAAGGTCGCGCGGCCAGGGTGAGCAGATGGTCACGCTCGGCGCGGTTCGTCGCGCGCTCGGCGGCTTGACGGAAGAGCGACCGCGCGACGTCGTGGTCGCCTGCCAACTCGGCCAGATGACCGCGTACGACGGGGACCCGCGGGTGGTGGGGCAGGCGCGCCGCCACCTCGTCGACGAGGGCCAGACCGGCCTCCGGCCCGTCGACCATGGCCAGCGCCACCGCGCGGTTCAGCGTGACCACCGGGTTGTCGGCCATGGCGTCCAGGAGCCCGTACAGGGCCAGGATCTGGGGCCAGTCGGTGTCGTCGGCGGCGGCTGCCCGGTCGTGGACGGCAGCGATGGCGGCCTGGATCTGGTACTCCCCCACCCGCCCCCGGCCGATGCTCGCGTCGAGCAGTGCTCGGCCCTCCGCCATCCGGCCGGCATCCCACCGACTGCGGTCCTGTTCGGGCAACGGGACGAGCCGGCCGCGGTCGTCGGTCCGAGCGGAGCGTCGCGCGTCGAGCAGCAGCATCAGGGCGAGCAAGGAGGCCGAGTCGGTGTCCTCCGGCAGCAGTCGGTGGACCATCCGGGCCAGCCGGATCGCCTCGGCCGAGAGGTCGGGTCGCTGGGCGTCGGGACCGCTCGTGGCGGCGTACCCCTCGTTGAAGATGAGGTAGAGGACGTGGAGGACCGCGGGCAGACGCGCCCGACGCTCCTCCGCGCTCGGTAAGGCGAACCCGGCACCGGACTCGCGGATCCGCTGCTTGGCCCGCGAGATGCGCTGGGCCATCGTCGCCTCCGGAACCAGGAACGCCCGCGCGATCTCGGCCGTGGACAGGCCACCCACAGCACGGAGGGTCAGCGCGACAGCCGAGGCCGGGGTCAGGGACGGGTCGCACGCCATGAACAGCACGGCGAGGGAGTCGTCGCGCTCCAGCACGTCGTACGCCGGCGGTTCGGCGCGCGAGGCCCGCACCTCGCGGTCGCGTCGGGACGCCTCGCTGCGGTACTGGTCGAGCAGCCGCCGCGACGCCGTGGTGACCAGCCAGCCGAGCGGTTGCTCGGGCACGCCGTCCCGCCAGTGGGTATGCGCGACGAGAAGCGCCTCCTGGACGGCGTCCTCGGCGCCGTCGAAGTCGCCGTACCGCCGGACGAGGACGGCGAGGACCTGCGGCGCGAGCTCGCGCAGCAGGTCCTCGACCCGGTCCATCGTCAGCCCCGGGTGGCCTGCTGGAGGTAGGCCTCCATCTCGGCCGGGTCCTCCGGACCCTCGTCCATCACCCGGCGCAGATGGATCGGCTGCTGGGTGGGGACGCCGTGCCGGCCGGGCACGGCCGAGACGCGCGCGGCGATCTCGATCGCGCGCTCCTCGCTGTCCACCTCGACGATCTGGTAGCCGGCCAGCCACTCCTTGAACTCCTGGTACGGCCCATCGGTGACCACCGGTGCGGCTGTGCCGTCGGAGCGGACGATCCGGGCCAGGTCGGGGCCGGTCAGGATCGTGGAGTCGACGAGCTCACCGCTGGCCACGAGCTCGTGGTGGAGCACGCGGTAGTAGTCCAGGTGGTCAGCGACCTCCTCACGCGTCCACTCCTCCATCGGCGTCTCGTCCGCGCCCGGGGTGAAGGTGACTCCGATCAGGTACTTCGCCATGTCCGTGCCTTCCTGCTGAGGGCGCCGCTCTGGCGCCGTTCATGAGGAGAACGGAGCCGGGAAACGGTTCTCGACATCGAACCACGAGCAGGACGGGCCGATCCCGGGCGAAGGCTGACGGAGTGGTCAGTCGACGACGGCCCTGAGCACCTTCTTGACCGCGCCCGGCTGGCTGGGACGGCGAGGAGCGTGCTTGCGCAGGTCGATCATCTCGGCGCCGATCTCCTGGAGCTGCTTGCGGCCGAGGCCCTCACGCACCTGGGGGAACCACTCGTCCTCCTCCTCGCTCATGTGGTGCTCGACGTTCTCGATGAGGACGGTCGTCTTGGCGTCGAACCGCTCGTCACCAGGCTTCATCGAGGAGAGCTCCAGGACCAGGACGTCGGCCACGTGGTGCTCCTCGTATGACTCCAGGACGTCGTCCTCGAGCTCGGGCAGCAGCTCCCGCACCCGGGGGTACATGACCTCGTTCTCGAGGTAGGTGTGGATGGTCAGCAGCTCGATGATCCGGTCGACGAGCTGGCCCTTGCGGACCTCGGCCCGGTCGCCGGCGTTCTCGAAGGCGCGGAAGGCCTTGCGGATCTCCTGATGCTCTTTCTTGAGCAGCACGATGGCATCGGTGGACATGGTGTTCTCCCCTGTAGGTCTCGGTGTGCCCGCGTCGTACCCCGGGGGAAACGCCGTATGCCGTCAGGAGGAGACGCCGAAGACCCTCCCGTCGCCCGCGCGCGGCCGTCAGCCCGGGAGGGAGCCCTCCGAGATGGCGGCGGCGACCTTCTGCAGGTTGCGCTCGTCGAACTCGATGCCAGGCAGTCGGGCGTGGAACCGGGCCACCAGCGCGGCGTGCACCTGGGTCACGTCATGCCCGCGCATCTCGTGGTCGACACCGCGGATCGTGTCCTGCTCGAGCCTGGCCAGCGCCGAGTCGTAGCTGGCCCGAGAGGAGGCGGTCGTCGTGTCGAGCGTCGCGAGGTCGATCGGAGGCATGGCACTCCTCGGGGAAGGTGATGGCTGTACCCGATGGTGACAGTGCGCCCAGCCACGGTGAAGCCGCCGAAGGTGCCGTGATTCTCAGGGCTCCGACCGAATCGAACGACCGTTCGATCCGACCTGCGGTCGTCAGGAAGTACGGCGCGCGTCTGCTCTCTCCATCCGGCTCCAGCCGGACCAGCCGCGTTCGGCCACCAGCTCCTGGAGACGCTCGACCAACGGGTGGGAGTCGGAGGCGAACGAGTCGATCAGAGCGACGAACGCGTCGTCGTTGAGCTCCTCGTTCTGCCGCTCGAGGTCGCCGCTCTCCGCTGCCTGCTCGGACATCTCGGCGATCAGGTCGGCCACCGCATTGAGTCGCGCCTCGTCGGCGCCGAGCTCGACGAGGTCGCCGATCAGCCGGTACAGCTGCACCGTGCGCGGATCCTCCAGCTGCGCCAGCTTGTCGGCCATCAGCGCCGGGATCGTCTCCGGCCAGCGGGCGGCCATCAGGATCCAGCCGTCACGCTCGCCCTCCACTACCGCCTCCGAGACACCGCGGGCTCGCAGCTGGTCGAGATAGTCGACCACCTCGTCGGGCAACGAGAGACTGTCGCCGGCTGCGAGCCGCGCGATCTGGCGACGATGCTCCTGGCGTTCGCGGATCTCGCCGCGCAGCCTCCGGTCGATCTCGGCGACCGCCGCCTCGAACTCCTGCTCGTCGGCCGCCAACAGCTCCTGGACGCGGGCCAACGGCACGCCCGCCTCGGCGAGAGTCCGGATCTTGATCAGCTCGACGACGGCCTTGGCGTCGTACCGCCGGTAACCGGAGTGGTCGCGCTCGGGCTCCGGGAGCAACCCCTTGGCGTGGTAGTGCCGGACCGCGCGCACCGTGACGCCGGCGTACGACGCGAGCTGGCTGATCGTCAGCATGGCGTTCCTCCTTCAGCCCAGCCTGCGGTGGTAGACCGCCATCGCAGCCACATAGGCCACGACCAGGATGCCGGTGCACCAGGCGAGGCTGACCCAGAGCTCGTTGCCGATCGGCTGCTGGGCGAGCAGGTCGCGGATCGTGTTGACGATGGAGGTCACCGGTTGATTCTCCGCGAAGACCCGCACCGGGCCGGGCATGGTGTCGGTCGGCACGAACGCCGAGCTGATGAACGGCAGGAAGATGAGCGGGTAGGAGAAGGCGCCCGCACCCTCCACGGTCTTCGCGGACAGGCCGGCGATCACCGCGATCCAGGTCATCGCCAGGGTGAAGAGCACCAGGATGCCGGCGACCGCGAGCCACGCCAGCACGCCGGCGCCGGAACGGAAGCCCATCACGAAGGCGACGCCCACCACGATGACGAGGGAGGTGAGATTGGCGGCCAGCGACGTCAGCACGTGCGCCCACAGCACGCTCGGGCGGGCGATCGGCATCGACCGGAACCGCTCGAAGATGCCGCTCTGCAGGTCGGTGAAGAGCCGGACGGCGGTGTATGCGATCCCGGACGCGACCGTGATCAGCAGGATCCCGGGTAACAGGTACGTGACGTAGTTGCTCGTGTCGGTCTTGATCGCGCCGCCGAACACATAGACGAACAGCAGCATGATGGCGATCGGCATGACCGCGGTCGTGATCAGGGTGTCGACGCTGCGGGTGACGTGGCGGAGGGTCCGCCCGGTGAGGACGGCGGTGTCGCCGAGGTAGTGGGTGCTCATCGTGCTTCCTCGCTCGTGAGTGAGTCTTGGGTGTGGTGGGTGGCGGCACCGGGCGTGCCGTCGTGGGCGATGACCGCCAGGAAGACGTCCTCCAGGGTCGGCTGCTTCTCGACGTACTCGATCCGGGCGGGCGGCAGGAGCCGCTTGAGCTCGGCAAGGGTGCCGTTCGCGATGATCCGGCCCTCGTGCAGGATCGCGATCCGGTCGGCGAGCTGCTCGGCCTCATCGAGGTACTGGGTCGTGAGCAGCACCGTCGTGCCCTCGCCGGCCAGCTCCTGGACCGCCTGCCACACCTCGGCACGGCCCTGCGGGTCGAGCCCGGTGGTCGGCTCGTCGAGGAAGATGACCGGCGGATCTCCGACCAGGCTCATCGCGATGTCGAGACGCCGACGCATGCCCCCGGAGTACGTCGCCACCCTCCGCTCCGCCGCGTCCGTCAGCGAGAAGCGCTCCAGGAGCTCATCCGCGATCGAGGCCGGGTCGTCGAGGTGTCGAAGTCGGGCGACCAGGACGAGGTTCTCGCGCCCGCTGAGGATCTCGTCCACGGCGGCGAACTGCCCGGTGAGGCTGATGGAGTCGCGCACCTGTGCCGGTTGCGATCGGAGGTCGAAGCCGGCGACGGTGGCTGTTCCCGCATCGGCCCGGAGCAGGGTGGACAGGATCTTCACCAGCGTCGTCTTGCCGGCGCCGTTGGAGCCGAGCAGGGCGAAGATGCTGCCGCGGGCGACCTCGAGGTCGATGCCGCGCAGCACCTCCAGCTCCTGGTACGCCTTCTCCAGACCCTGGACCTGAATGGTGTTCGTTGTTGTCATGCGACCAGGGTGGAACCCTGACGCAGGGTCAAGGTCAAGCCCGAGTTTTCAGCGGACGTGACCGTTGTGTGTGCGTGGGTTGGGTGGAGCTGGCGGGAATCGAACCCGCGTCCTCGAGCATCGAACCAGGTCTTCTCCGGGTGCAGTCAGTGATGTCGTCTTCTCAGTCCCGGCGCTCGCACTGGCACGTCGCCGACAGACTCAGTCAGGATGAAGTCCCGGCCGCCCCTCCTGACAGAGAGCGGCCAGCAAGCCTTCTAGATGAGGCCTGGATCCGGGACGAAGGCAGGTGCCCGGTCAGACCCTTCGGTCACTGCTCAGGCAGCGAGAGCGAAGTTACTGCGCGTGTTGTTGGCAGTTATAGGTTCCCGACGAACGTTTACGAGATGACGTCGGCTTCTCGACCCGCTTCCCCTGGAACTGACGTCCCAAGTCGAAACCGATCAGCCCCTCTTGAGTTGTGAGTCGCCGTGGTCTCGACAAGCTCGACCGACGGCTGCTCCAGTCTACGGGGAGGAACGCGTCGGGGACGATTCCCATTCCACGGAAGAGCCCGCGAAGAGGCGGACCCCGTTCTCCCAGCAGACCGCGCGGAGCCAGTCGTCGCCGAGGTCGAGACGCTCGAGGCCCGCCAGCTGCTCGCCGTACGGGTAGGGGATGTTCGGGAAGTCCGAGCCGAGGAGCACCTTGGGCTGGAGCTCGCGGAGACGCGGGACCAGGTCGACGGGGAACGTTCCGCCGAGGCCGTCGAAGAACTCGGTGAAGACCATCGTCGTGTCGACGCAGACCCGTTCGTAGGTCTCGGCGAGGGTGACGAACTCGGCGTACTCCGGCGCCCCGAGGTGGGCGATCACCAGCGCGAGGCGAGGGTGGGCGCGGAGCAGGTCGGCGACCGGCCCCGGACCCGTGTACGGCGTGCCGACCGGCCCGGAGCCGGCGTGGATCACCACCGGCGTGCCGGTGTCCTCGAGCACGCCCCACGCCTCGGCCAGGAGCGGGTCGCGGACGTCGAAGCCACCGACCTGGACGTGCACCTTGAAGATCTCCGCCCCCGACTCGATGCGGCTGCGCACGTAGTCGGCGGCGCCGGGCTCGGGATAGAACGTCGCACTCTGCAGGCAGTCGGGCGTGCGCGCGGCGAAGCCGGCCGACCAGTCGTTGAGGAACTCCGCCATCCCCGGACGGTGGGCGTAGGCCAGCGCCGAGAACCGTCGTACGCCGAAACCGCGCAGGGTCTCGACCAGCGTCTCGTCGTCGCCGCGATACTCCAGTGGCCACGGCCGGCCGATCAGCGGACCGGCGGTGTCGAACTGCTCGCGCACCTTCGCCATCACCCGCGGTGGGAGGAAGTGCGTGTGTACGTCGAAGAGCCCGGGCAGCCCGAGGCCGGCCGCGAAGGCCACCGGGTCGACGCTCACAGCGGCCGGACCAGGATCAGGGTCGGGCCGCTCCAGTCGATCCGTTGGAGCTCGGTCAGCGGCACGAACCCGACCGCGACGTAGAAGGCGCGGGTGCGGGCGTAGCCCTCGTCCTCGTAGGAGGGCCCGACCGTGTGCACCTCGAGCAGCTGCACCCCGGCCTGTCGGAGGTCCGCGACGACGGCCTCGACCAGGAGCCGCCCGATGCCCTGCCGGTGCCGGTCACGGCGTACGGCGAGGAGGTGCAGCTCGCGGGACTCCGGGACGTGCTGGGCGACCAGTGCCACGCCGAGCGCCTCGTCGCCTTCGACCGCGAGGTACGACGGGAGCCGGGCGGCGTCGGCGACGTACTGCGCGTTGGCCTCGGGGATCCCGAACCACTCCGGCACGCTCGCCAGCACCGACTCGACGGCCGCCGGGTCGGCGCGGCGTACGACCTCCGGCATCAGTCGGTGTGGCCCTTGGCCCGGCGCCCGATCGCCTGCTGCTTCTCGCGCTCGGCCTGGCGGTCGGCCAGGGCATGTCGCTTGTCGTAGGACTTCTTGCCCTTGGCCAGCCCGATCTCGACCTTGGCCCGGCCGTCCTTGAAGTACAGCGACAACGGGATCAGCGTGTAGCCCTTGTCGCCGATCTTGCGCTCGATCTTGGCGATCTCGGACTTGTTGAGCAGGAGCTTGCGGCGGCGGCGAGAGGCGTGGTTGGTCCAGGTGCCCTGGGTGTACTCCGGGATGTGGACGCCGTGCAGCCAGACCTCGTGGGCATCCACCTCGGCGAAGCCGTCCACCAGCGTGGCCCGGCCCTGCCGCAGGGACTTCACCTCGGTCCCCATCAGCACGAGGCCGGCCTCCCACGTGTCCTCCACGTGGTAGTCGTGTCGCGCCTTGCGGTTCGACGCGATCAGCTTGCGGCCCTGCTCCTTCGGCATCCCGCCATTGTTTCAGGGCGGTGTGCGCGGGGCTAATCAGTTGGTCTCGACCGTGGTCTCGACTCCGCTCGACCGGCGAACGGGTCTCGACTCCGCTCGACCGACGAAGTCAGCCGATCCAGGTGTCGGGGTTCACGGCCACGCCGTTGACCATCACCGTCATGTGGGTGTGGCAGCCGGTCGACCAGCCCGTCGTACCGATCAGTCCGATCACCTGGCCGCGCGAGACGGCCTCGCCGACCTGGCTGCGGTAGGCCGACAGGTGGTTGTAGATGACCGTGACGTTGTTGCCGTTGACCAGACCCAGGTTGAGGAACAACCGGTTGCCCCACACCGAGGAGTAGTACTCCGACAGGATGTGTCCGTTGCCGGCCGACCAGATCGGCGTACCGCAGCCGGCGCCGAAGTCGTCGCCGTCGTGGAGCCCGTAGTAGTGCATGACCGGGTTGATCCGATAGCCGTACGGCGAGGTGATCGGCCCGTTCACCGGGCGCATCAGAAGACCGCCGGTGGGGCCGGTGTAGCCGCCCCCCTTGTGCTGCTCGCGGGCGATCTCGGCCATCAGCTGGCGATGGACGCGGGCGGCGCGGACCTTGGAGCGGGCCAGGATGCGCTGGTCGTGGAGGCGGGCGCGGCGGGCCATCGCCCAGGCGTGCTTCTTGTGCCGCACGCTGGCGGCGACGCGGTCACGCGCCGACGCGGCCTGCTGCTTGTACTGCTTCTCCTGCAGCAGCTTCGCGTCAGCCTGGGCGCGCTTGCGAGCGACCAGGTCGCGGGCCTTGGCCAGCTGGTCGGTCTGCACCTTGAGCAGCACGGTGCTGGCCTTCAGCCCGTCGAGGGCCTGGTCCTGCGAGGAGAGCACGAAGCTGTTGTTGGCCTCACGCGCGGTGAGGTCGGCCGGGGTCGCGGACTGGAGCAGCGACATCATCCCGACCAGCTGCGGGTCGCCCTGCTCGTAGAAGGAGGTGACGGTGTGGACGAGCGTGGTGCGCTGGGTGGCGGTCGCCTGCTGGCCGCGAGCCAGGTTGGCCTCGGCCGTGGTGAGCCGGACCTGCGCGCGCTGGAGCTGGCGCTGGATCTGGTGCAGGCGGTCGCGGGCGGCATGCACCTGGGCCCGGGCCACCTGCAGGTCGTGCCGGCTGGATCGCAGCTCGCTGCGGGAACGACTGAGCGCGGCCGCCGCGTGCGCGGTCTGCGAGCTCGCCTCGTCGAGGTCAGCCCGGGCGTTCTTGACCGAGTGTTGCGCCTGGCTCTGCTGGTGACGCAGATGCTTGACGTCGGCCTGGGCCACAGGGGTCGAGGCGGCGCCCAGGACGAGCGCACCAGCCGTGCAGGCCACGGCCAGGCGTCGACGGGCGGTGACGGGGAAGAGTCGCACCAGTGAGCCTTCGGGTGTTCGGGGAAGTGAACACCGCGACGCTAACTGACCGATCTCACACTTTGAGGTATTTGCGGGTCAGTACGAGTGTCGGGATCAAGGTGAGCAACGGACCCAGGATCGCGATCACGAGCAGCGCGTACCAGAAGTCGTGCATGTCGACCCACGGGATGAAGCTCAGGTCAGTGCTGAGGTGGCCCTGCACCTGGAACTTCATGAACGACCAGACCGCCAGTCCCGCCAGGGCCACGCCGATCACGGCTGTCACCACCGCCTCGAGAAGGAACGGCAATGCGATGTAGAGCGTGGAGGCGCCGACCAGCCGCATGATGCCTATCTCCCGGCGTCGCGCGAACGCCGCCAGCCGGATCGTGTTGGCCACCAGCAGCAGGGCCGCGACCACGAGCACGAAGGCGGTCCAGAACGATCCCCACTTGAGCCACGAGATGGTGTTGAAGATCGGTTTCAGGATCTTGTGGACGTCCTGCACCCGCGAGACGCCGTCCAGGCCCACCACGGAGCTCTCCACGTCGCGGAACTGGTTGGGGTTCTTCAGGGTGATCCAGATCGACTGCGGCATGTCGGTCGCCGTGATCGGCGAGTTCGGACCGTCGTACTTGCCCGGGAACTGCTCCTTGAGCTTGTCGAACGCGTCCTGCTGGGACTCCTGGTGGGAGGTCGAGACCTGGGTGTTGGTGTCGACGACCTTCTGGATCGCCTGCTTCTGCGCCGGAGTGACCTCACCGGTGCAGGCGGGGTTGGTGTCCTGGCGGCTGCACAGGTAGACGGTGATCTGCAGCTGGCTGCCCCAGCGGTCGGCGACCCGGTGGGCCTCCTGGTTGAGCAGGACGCCGACCCCCACGAGTGACAGCGAGACGAACAGGGTCAGGATCACTGCGAGGTGCATCGAGAGGTTGCGGCGCAGGCCGCTGCCCAGCTCGCTGAAGACGTAACGCAACTGCATGAAAGAGGCTCTCTGAGTGGTGACAGGGAAGTCGATCTGCTCGGATCAGTGCTGGAAGCCGTAGACGCCCTGCGCTTGGTCGCGCACGACGCTCCCGTCCGCCAGCTCGATGACGCGCTTGCGCATCTGGTCGACCACACCGGCGTCGTGGGTGGCCATCACGACCGTGGTGCCGGTGCGGTTGATCCGGTCGAGCAGCTTCATGATGCCCACGGACGTCGTGGGGTCGAGGTTTCCGGTCGGCTCGTCGGCGATCAGGATCATCGGCCGGTTGACGAACGCGCGAGCGATGGCGACCCGCTGCTGCTCGCCACCGGACAGCTCGTCGGGCATCCGGTCGCCCTTGCCGTCGAGACCGACCAGCTCGAGGGTCTCGGGGACGATGGTGCGGATGTCGCTGCGCGACCGGCCGATCACCTGCAGCGCGAAGGCGACGTTCTCCGACACCGTCTTGTTCGGCAGCAGCCGGAAGTCCTGGAACACGGTGCCGATCTGGCGGCGCAGCCGCGGCACCTTCCAGCCGGCGAGCCGGTTGATCTCCTTGCCGGCGACGTAGACCCGACCCGAGGTGCAGCGCGACTCACGCAGCACCAGGCGCAGCGCGGTCGACTTGCCGGAGCCCGAGGCGCCCACCAGGAAGACGAACTCGCCCTTCTCGATGTCGATCGAGACATTGTCGAGCGCCGGGTGGCTCCCACCGGGGTAGGTCTTGGTGACCTTTTCGAAGCGAATCACTGAAGGGAGGTTAGCCGAGGTGACCAACGGTTCCGGTATTCGCGCGGCGTGCCTGTGCGGCGCCCGCGTGCGTGTGACGCGTCGTACGCGATTCGAGTGCAACCGGCCGCACGGGTGGGGCGTGTCTGTTGCAATGGGCCGGCAAGGGGTCGGTCCACGCCGGACGAGGGAGCCATGAGCAGCGGAGAGCACCAGTTCACGGCGTTCTACGACGCGACGTGGCCGCGGACGGTCGCCTGCGCGTACGCCGTGACCGGCGACCTCGGTGCCGCCGAGGAGGCCGCCCAGGAGGCGTACAGCCGGGCCTGGCCGCGCTGGTCGAAGCTCGCGACCTACGACGACCCGGGGGCCTGGGTGCGCCAGGTCGCCACCCGCCAGGCGATCAGCCGCTGGCGGCGCGGCCGCACCGCCCAACGCTTCCTGTCCCGCTCGCGACCACCCGAGAACGCGCCCGCTCCCGACGAGACCACCGTCGCCCTGGTCACCGCGCTGCGTGCTCTGCCCGAGCCCCAGCGCCGCGCGCTGGTCCTGCACCATCTGGCCGGCTTCACGGTCGCCGAGATCGCCGCCCAGGAACGCTGCCCCGAGGGCACCATCAAGGCTCGTCTCTCCCGCGGCCGCGCCGCGCTCGTCCCGCTCCTGGGCAGCACTCCGAACGGAGAACCCACCCATGCCTGACCACGACACCTACGACCTCGACGCCGCGTTCGCCCACCTCGAGCAGGACGTCACCACTCTCTCCACGGCCCCCGGGGCCGGCGCCGCCGTCTCCCGCGCGCGCCGTCGCCGCCGTACGACGGTCGGCGCGATCGCCGCCGCAACCGTGCTGGTGGTCGGCGGCGTCGCGGCCGGACAGGGTATGTCGAGTCACGGCAACGCGGTCGCTCCGGCCGACCAGCTTCCCACCCCGGCGATCCTCGATGGGCCACACCTCACCGCGGCCACGGATGGATGGACCCCGGCGTGGACGACGCCCTCGAAGCAGGCTCGGCTCAAGCTCGCCACCACCTTCGGTGGCGCGTGCGTGCCGAACATCGACGGAGGTCGTGGCGGCATCGTCGTCCTGGGCAACGCTCACGACGACGTCGCCGTCGCGGTGATGAGTGACTACAGCACGAACGCAGCCGGGCTGCAGTCGTCGTGGACCGTGGCCGAGCGTCAGCTCGCTGCCTGTCCGGGCGCCGAACAGGTCGGCTCCTTCACCGATCCCTCGGGTGCAGAGGGGCACACCTACCGGATCCCCGCGACCCAGTCGGAGACCGCGCCGCAGTATGAGTGGCTCGTCAACACGGGCCAGGGGATCGGGGTCCTCACGATCTTCGACCAGAGCGACGAGCTGCCGACGGGCAACGACCGGCCAGTGGCCGACGCGCTGCTGGCGGCTGTGCAGGACCCTTCGTCGTACGACCAGCAGGGGACGACGCCCCCCAGCGGCGTTCAGAGGATCGATCCAGCCAAAACGCTCGGCCAGGTGTGGTCCGAGGCACTCACGCCGGCGCTGGTCGGCTGGAGCACCCCATGGGATCCCCGTCTTCCCAGTGGCGGCTCCCCGCCACCCGAGCCGGCCTGCACGGCTGGGTTCCTCAAGGACCCCTCCGGCTCCTCCCAGACGGTCAACGTCGGGACCAACGGCCACGAGTGGGTTCAATGGCTGGACAGCGAGAGTGGCGCGACCCAAGCCCTCGAGCAGGTCCAGCGGGACCTGGAGTCGTGCGCCACGCCGTACGCCTTCCACACCGTGACCCTGCCCGACGGGCGACCGATCCTGGTCGGCGACGGCCCTCAGGTCTTCTGGGCCACGCGGGTGGCCTCTCACGTCCTCGTCCTCGCCGTCCCGGCCGGCGACATTCCCCCGCCCGACGACGTGTCACTCAAGGTCGGGGCGTTGCTCGAGCACGTACTGGAGCAACCGGCGACGACGACGGTTTCGCCGGACGGTCACACGAAGGTGCCGGAGTGGATGCAGAAGGAGATCGCGGCGGCGCCGACGTTCGGACCGTAGCCCGCTATTCGAGGCGTGGGCGATATCGGATCCATTCCGGATTCACGCCGAGTTTCGGTGGTGGCAGGAATTCGGGTTGTCGGTCGTCGGGGTTGAGTCGTATCTCCCAGGGCGTGTGGTGGATGACCCGGTGATGGTGTCCGCATAACAACGCGAGATTATCGAGCGAAGTCTTTCCGCCGTTGATCCAGTGCCGTAGGTGGTGGGCGTGGCACATGAGGGGTGGTCTGGTGCAGCCGGGGAAGGTGCAGTGCCGGTCTCGTACGACGAGGGCGGTCCAGATCGCGGGCGTGACGAGGCGGCGGAGCCGGCCGACGTCGAGGACCTCACCGCTGTGGTGCCGAGGACGGTGGGGATGATCTCGGCGTCGCAGGCCAGGCGGCGGAGGACGTCGGGCGGGAGGTCGGTGCCGTCGGCGGTCGTGCCCGTGGTCAACATCGCCTGCTCCACGGTCACGAGGAGCCGGGCGGGGGTGCCGTGGGTCTCGGGTGGGAGACCGGTGTTCAGCGCGTGTTGGGCGGTGGCGACCAGGGCGTCCCACATCCGGGCGCCGTGGTCGCGCAGGTCGCGGCCTTCTTCGCAGGCCTCCGGTTCGGCTGGTTGGGGTGCGGTCAGTGGCAGTAGGGCGGCCTTGATCAGGGCGCCGTCCTCGGCCGAGCCGCGGCCCCGGATCCGGACTCCGCCGGCCCGGTCGTCGGTGATCGAGAGGTACCGGTCCAGGTGGGCGGCGCGTTCGTCGCGCTCGCAGCTGGGCTTCGAGTCTGCGGTCGACGGCGTCGGGGTCGACGACCTCGGCGACGTGCCGGCCGGCTTTGGCGAGCTCGGAGGCGTTGAGGTGACCGGCCTGGCGGACCAGGACCTTCTCCCCGCGACGCCGCACCAAGTCAGCCGGACGGCAGGTCTGCAACGGAGCGGACGATGACATCTGCCTGGGTCGGCGAGACCGTCCCGGCCAGGAGCGCCTCGCGGGTGCGCGTGAGCGGACCGCACAACGCCTGGGCGTACTTGACCCGCTTCTTCCCCTCACCGTGCCGGAGCCCGCCGAGGTGGGTCAGCCAGTCACCGGTCGACCCGTAGTGCAGCTTCTCCTTGGCGAGGTCGCGGGCGTCGACCTCGACCACCGCACCGGCCTCCACCACGGCGGCCGCGGCGACCAGCTGCTGGACCAGTCCGACGGTCTCGACCAGCTCCTCATCCGAGCGCGCCGACCACAGCGTCTCGGCCAGCCCACGCACCGCCGCGATGGCGTCGGCCAGCACCGCGGCGGGTGACTGCCCGGGAACCTCGGCGCTGATCGACATAGGAATATCGAATCAGGGACCACCGACATTCAGACCGATATCCACAGGGTTTATCCCACGATCCGAGATAATCCACAGAAACTAATTTCGGGGCCACTTATTGTCCACAGGTTATAAACCGCAACCACGAGGAGCACCTCCAGCAACGTCGTACCCGAAAGCAAACGGTGAGGGGTAGCGCAACCCACCACCACCGCCACCACCCGACTCGTCTTTCAAACAGCAACCAGCAAGCACCACGGCGACGGAAAGCGCGGACGTCACCATGGTTTCGAGACGGTCGCTAGCGCGCTCCTCAACCACCGGTTGCAACCACCGGTTGGCAACCACCGGGGGGCTGCGCGACCTCCTCAACCACCGATTAGTTGGCGGCGGCGGCCTTCTCGGCGCCCATCCGCCAGCGGATGCCGGCCTCGAGGAAGCCGTCGATGTCACCGTCGAAGACTGCCTGCGGGTTGCCGACCTCGTAGTCGGTGCGGAGGTCCTTGACCATCTGGTAGGGGTTCAGCACGTAGTTGCGCATCTGGTCGCCCCAGCTGGCCTGCACGTCGCCGCGCATGGCGTCGAGCTGCGCCTTCTCCTCGGCCTTCTTGAGGGCGAGGAGCTTGGCCTTGAGAACGACCATGGCGCTGGCCTTGTTCTGGAGCTGTGACTTCTCGTTCTGACAGCTGACGACGATCCCGGTGGGGATGTGGGTGAGCCGGACCGCAGAGTCGGTGGTGTTCACCGACTGCCCGCCGGGCCCACCGGACCGGTAGACGTCGGTGCGGATGTCCTCGTCCGGGATCTCGATCTCGTCGGTCTGCTCGAGCACCGGCACCACTTCGACCGCGGCGAACGAGGTCTGCCGCCGACCCTGGTTGTCGAACGGGCTGATCCGGACGAGGCGATGGGTGCCTGCTTCGACCGACAGGGTGCCGTAGGCGTAGGGCGCCTTGATCGCGAAGGTCGCCGACTTCAGGCCGGCCTCCTCGGCGTACGACGTCTCGTAGACCTCGACGGGGTACTTGTTGCGCTCGGCCCACCGGGTGTACATCCGCATCAGCATCTCGGTGAAGTCGGCCGCGTCGACGCCGCCGGCGCCGGATCGCACGCTGATGATCGCCTCGCGCTCGTCGTACTCACCGGAGAGCAGGGTGCGGACCTCGAGGTTCTCGACCGCCTTGTGGATCTTGCCCAGCTCGGACTCGGCCTCGGCCAGCGTCTTGGCGTCGCTCTCCTCCTGCGCCAGCTGGATCATGATCTCGACGTCGTCGATGCGCCCGTCGAGCTCGGTGAAGCGGTCGAGCTGGCCCTGGAGGGCGGAGAGCCGGCCGGTGACGCGGGTCGCGTTCTCCTGGTCGTCCCACAGGTCGGGGGCCGCCACCCGTACGCCGAGGTCGGCGATCTCGGCGCGCATGCCGTCGAGGTCGAGCACCTGGCCGACCGTCTTCATGGTCGCCCGGAGCTGCTTGATCTCCACGTCGAAGTCGATGCTGGCCACGAGGAACAACGTTACGGCACCGGGCCACACCGAGCAGAACCCGCAGCACGCATGGCACCGGCCGCGGTGAGACCGTCTCACCGCGGCCGGGCCTCCCCCTGCGTCACGCTCGGGTGCAGAACACCTCGGGCGTGCCGACGGCGCCGAGTCCGTCCAGACCCGTCACGAGGCTCGAGGTCACGAAGCTCACCTTGAGTGGCGGCGTGGTGAAGGTGAACGCGTTCGGGGTCGAGCCACCGATCGAGAACGTCTGGCTGAACCACGAGGTGCCGTCCGCACTGGCCGTGACCGACGCCTGGCTTCCTGCCACGGAGTCGTCGGAGAGCCCGAAGGTCCCGCGGAACGCCGTGCACAGCCGGTCGAGGTTGAACTCCACCGACTGGCTGGTCGGGCCATCCGGGTGGAACGTGAACGCCTTGAGCGAGGCCGGGTAACGGATCCCGTTCATCGACACCGACGTCACCGGGAGCAGGTAGCTCGGGTTCACCGGCGCCATCGAGGTGAGCTGGCGCCACTGGTAGACCGCGACGGTCACCAGCGGACTGACCCCGCGGGCCCGGTGCTTCGTGCGGGGCATGACCACGCGGTAGGACCGCAAGGTGCTGCTGGTCGGCACGTCGTACGTCGTGAAGGTGCCGTCGGCGCGTACCCGGGCCTGGCGCTGGTCGACCCAGGGCCGGCCCGGGGCGCGTCGCTCCTGCAGCACGACCAGCAGGCCGGCGGAGCCCTTCGAGACGTGGCCATCCAACCGGACCTTCTGCCCGAGCGTCAGCGTCGTGGTGCTGGTCTGCAGGCTCACCTTCCAGGCCCGGTTCGTGGCGGCGTGGGCGGCACCCTGCCCGGCAAACACCAGTGCGGACACGGCCAGCGCCACCATCGTCGTACGCAGGTGGCTCATCGCGTGCACAGGATCTGCGGGGTCCCGATCGCGCCGAGGCCACGGGCGTTGGGCACCACGGACAGCGCGGTGAGCTTCAGCTTCAGCGGCGAGGCGAGGTCGACCTGCTTCACCTCCTTCTGCCCCACCGCGAAGGTGTGGGTGTAGACCTGCGTGCCGTCGGAGAGAGCGCTGACCGTGGATTGCGCGCCGGTCTCGGAGAGGTCGTCGATCCCGAAGGTCCCCTTGAGGCCGATGCACAACCGGTTGAGGTTGAACTCGATCGAGGTCTGGCCGGTGAACAACGCCTTGATCGACTTCTTGTAGGCGACGCCGTTCAGGTTGACCGACTCCACCGGGTACATGTCGTTGCGGTTCACGGCCGGGTGGTCGAACAGGTTGCTCCAGCCGTACACCTCGACCTTCACCTTCGGGCTCACACCCTTCGCGTGCGCCCCGTTCGCGGGCATGACGACGCGGTACTGGCGAGAGGTGTTGGTGGTCGGTTTGTCGGAGAGGTGGTACACGCCTCGGGGGCTGAGCCGGTCGGTGTCCTGGGTCTTCCAGGCCTTGGCCGAGCCGGCCTTCTGCTGCAGAACGACGGTCAGTCCGGCGGCCTTGCCGCGCGGGGTGACCTTGCCGCTGAAGGAGACGGTCTGACCCAGGGTGACCTGGGTGGAGCTGGCGGTGACCGTGACGAGCCACGGAACCCCCGCCTGGGCAGGGCCGGCGACGGTCGCCAAACCGGCGGTGCCGACGGCCAGAGCGGTGGCGATGACGAGCTTGCGCATGGTTTCTCCTCGGAGTCTCGGGACCCCGTCCGTGCGGGTCCTTCAGCTACTCCGATGACCACGCCACCGCTTCGGTTCGGTGAGATCGCCAACGAGTTTTCTCGAGGCCTGCCCAGGGCCGGAATTCTTTACCCGCGGCCGGGTCCATGAGGCCTTAGGATCGGGCCCTCCCCCCTTGTTGAGTGTCCGCAGTACCAGTGGAGGAGAGTCGGATGGCCGGGAAGCACGTGAGGGTCGTCCAGCTCAACGGCGACGACACCTACGAGCGGATCTGGGAGCTCGTCAAGGACGGCGCCGTTGTCACCGTGGAGTTCGTCCGCGACGGTCACCAGCGGATGCTGGCGACCACCACGATCGTCGACGACCACGGCGTGACCGTCGACCACACCGCCGTACAGATCTGAGACGTCACTCGTCGAATCTGGCCACGCGTACCGGCCGACCGCCGACGCGGCTGTCGGTGTGGCAGAGCAGTACGACGGTGGCCGCGATCAGGACCAGGTTCTTGGTCACGAACTCGCCGGTCTCGGTCAGCAGGAACGGGTCGTCGTCGCGGAACATCAGCTGCGGCAGCATGACGAACGTCAGGAACGTGCCCGCCAGGTGCGCCACCATCAGCGGGAGCACCAGGCGCAGGCCGATGCCGGTCACGAGCGCGATCCCGAACGCGACCTCGGCCGCGCCGAGGACCATCACCGTGGCGCGGGGATCGGCCCAGGGCAGGGTCCCCGATACGACCTTCGCCACCGGCGAGACCCCCAGGACCTTGAGGGCTCCGAACCAGATGAACACGACGCCCAGCAGGATGCGCAGGGCCGGCAGGGTGACAGGTCGTACGGCGTCCGTCACCGAACCCTCGACCGTCGCGACGTACCGACTCGCGCGCCCGATCCGGGGCTTCAAGGGACTACGGGGAGTGAGTGAGATGCTCACGGTGCTTCCTCCAAGTTCAACGTGCCCCGCGTGGGGCTTCCGGGATCACTCCATTCCCCTGCGGAGAGAGTGACCGGTGTTGCTTGAAGAAACCTTGATCGCGGCTCAGACGGGCCCGCTGTCCTCGTCCTCGGTGTCGGACCAGAGGGCCGCCTCCTCATCGAGATCCAGCCAGGCATCGCTCCGGATCGCCTGCGGCTCCAGGATCACCCCGCGCATCACGTCCGACCAGCACAGCCAGCAGTCCACCAGGCGCCGGTGCTCTCCGCGCTGCGGGCAGGGCACGTACGGCATCGGGCGGCGGCTGGTTCCACGGGGCTTCGGCCAGGTCGATGACCAGCGGCCGCCGCGGGCGCTCGCCGGCATCCGGGCCACCTCAGTCCTACCGCGCAGCACTGGCGGGTACGGCGGGCGTCAGCACCAAGGTGTCCAAGACCTATCGCCTCAAGCGCCGCTGAAACACCACCTGCTCGGCAGCCTCCGTCGCATTGCGGTGGAGGCTGCGGGCTTCAAGTCACTCTGAGGGCCATTCGGTGCACCATGCGCCGTAGTGGCCCTTGTCTGCATCAACATCGGGGCCAGAAGGGCGCACAACGCGTGGATGTGGCCCTGGCCGACGCCACCGTCGAGATCGAAACCGGGTCGACATCTCGACCACCGACCGCGATGGCTGCCTGGATCTCCGGCCAGCAGATCCTGGCCGTGTCCCGTCCGGCACCGGTCACCGTCGGAGGTCTCACCGGGCTGAGGCTCGACGTCCGCGCCCGCCCCGGAGCTCACCTGCCGGTGTGCCACGTGAGCGGCGACACGTTCAGCGTGGCCCTGCTCTTCAGCGGCCTCGCGCCCTCGTCGCTCGACCACGGCGTGAGTCGCGGGATGACGATGCGCCTGTACCTGCTGCGCTCCCAGCACAATCTCCTCGCCATCGAGATCGACGACATCGACCACGCTCCCGGCACCGTCGCCGGCCTGTCACGCGTCGCCGAGCGCTTCCACTTCGCGGCTTGAGCAGTCACTCGTCGACGCCGACCTCGGCGCTGCTGGTGGCACCGACACTGGCCCGGGCGGGTGAGCCGGGGACGTGGAGGGGTAGGTGGACCGGTGCGTGCACGACCACCACGACTCGCTGCGAGGTCTGGTCGACCGACACCTCGGCGGTCAGGCCCGGGAAGCGGGTGAAGGCGCCGACCCGGTGCAGGTAGTCGGCCACGGCGGCTCGCGCCGTGCCGGCGTCGAGGTGGAGGTCGTCGCTCAGCCCGTCGCCGTACGCCTCCTGCCCGGATGCTCCGGCGTCGGCGGCGGTGAGCGCGGCGCCGTCGGCGATGGTGTCGAGCCCCTGTCGCTGGAGGTACGCCGCGGAGGCATCGGTCACGACGGCCGCCATCATCGCCAGCACCAGAGCGAGCCCGACGATGACCAGCGTCCCGGTGCCCCGCTCATCCCGCACCTGCCACCTCCTGGAACTGCCCGATCGGCACCGTCTGGGTGGCGTCGAGGGCGAAGCTCGGCCGGTTGCCGCCGAGCGCGCTCGGCATCAGCGGCAGCACCACCCGCGAGTGCACCGAGACGGTGATGATCGACGTGCCCTGGTGGCAGTCATCGGGGTACGGCGTACAGCTCACGCCGACGTCGGGCGTGACGCCGTGCACGCCCTGGTCGTCGAGCGCCACCCGGGCCGCAGCTCGGGCGCGGACCACGCCGGTGGCGTCGTCCGGAGCGAGGGCGTAGGCCCGGGCGGCTGCCCGGGCTGCGGCCGAGACGCCGAACGCGCCGCGCTGCACCTCGAAGACCGACATCACGATCCAGAGCATCGGCAGGATCAGCAGGATCCCGAGCCAGGACAGCTCCACCAGCGCACTCCCCCGCTGGTCACCCTGCGGCCTCACGGCTGCTCCTCGATCGCATGGCCCGAGACGTCGAGTGAGACCGCCGGGCCGCCGAGCCCGAGTGCCGGCACGACCACGTGGACGGTGACCTCGATCGCCGGCGCTCCGTCGATCGTCACCTCGCGCGCCGTCACCCCCTGCGCGTAGCGCCCGGCGAGCGCCCCGCCGATCTGGGCCCGCGTCCGTGCTGCGCCCTCGTCGGGGCCGCGGTCCAGGGTCGCGGCGTAGCGGGCTCCCTCCGAGGCGGCGGCCGTCAGCGTGTTGCGGACGAACAGCACCAGCCCCACCTGGAGGATCCCCAGGAAGACGGGCACCAGCACGACCAGCACGAGCACGAAGTCGACGACGGCCGCCCCGCGCTGCCGCTCGCGCCGGTACGACGGGCGGGCGGCCATCGACTCAGCCGTGCACGCTGTCGAGCGCCGAGGTGAGCATCGAGTTGAGCTGAGGCCCGGCCAGCTTCCAGAGGGCCCCGACGAGTCCGGCGGTCATCACCGTGACCAGGACCCAGCCGGGCACGTCGCCTCGCTCGTCGCGGGGGCGCGGCGCGGTGAGGGCGAGCAGCAGCCGGGTGGCGAGCAGGGCGAGTGCGTTCATCGTGGTCTTCTCTCTCCGGGGGTCAGGGGGTGGTGAGGTGGAGCCCGATCACGCCGGGCCAGAAGGCGATCAGGACGGTCACCGGCAAGACGAGAAAGACGACCGGCACCATCATGAAGATCTCCTTGCGGGCCGCGACCTCGATCAGCTCGCGGCGGCCGGCCTCGCGCACGTCGGCTGCCTGGGCGTGCAGGACGTCGGCCAACGGCGTACCGCGCTCGACGGCGACCGCGACGCCCTGCGCGAACCTCGCCACCGACGGCAGACCCGTGGTGCGGGCCAGCTCGTCGAACGCGCGGCTGACCGGCTCACCGGTGCGGACGGCCGCCAGCACGGTGCCGAGGTCGCGCGACAGCTCGCCGCCGCTGCGTCGTACGACGCGGTCCAACGCCGCCACCGGACTCTCGCCGGCGGCCACGGCGAGGGCGAGCATCTCGGCGATGACGGGGAACTCGGCGAGCACCCGGCGCTCGCGGTGGGTCACCTGCGAGCTCAGGTAGGTGTCGCGCGCGAGCACGCCGGCGGCGAAGCCGACCGCGCAGAGCAGCAGGGAGGAGAGCGTGCCGCCGCCCCCGCTCAGGGCGTCGAGCAGGCAGTACGCCGCCACCACCGCGAACCCGCCCAGCCCCCACAGCACCTGCTCGACCCGGAAGTCGTGCACCGTCGTGTCGAGAGCGGCGCGTTGGAGCCGACGGCGTACCGAGGCCGAGCCGCCGAGCACCCGCTCGACCAGCGCGGCCGCCGACCGCAGCAGCGGCCCGAACACCCCGGTTGCCGCCGCGACCGGAGAGGGACCGGGGTCGACCGGCGCCCGGCCGGGACGGCGTACGTCGCGGAGGTACGGCAGGACGCGGAGCTCGAGGGTCGGGCGGTTGATCACCCGGACCCGCGCGGCGACCAGCAGCAGCCCGAGGCCGGCGACCCCACCGAGGACCATGCCCGCGACGACCGGGCTCACGACAGGATCCTGCGCTCGGTGGGCAGCCGGCCGATCCGCATCATCAGGCGGTACGCCACGACGCAGATGACAGCGGCGAACAGCAGCACCACCGTGCCCGCGGGTGAGGCGTAGCGGCGGATCACCGTCGTCTGGAAGCTCATCATCAGCAGCACCAGCCACGGCGCGGCGACGGCGAGCCGGGCGCCGTTGACCGTCCAGGCCTGGCGGGACTCCATCTCCGAGCGGGTGCGGGCCTCGTCGCGGAGGTAGCCGGAGAGGTTGCGCAGCAGCCGGCCGAGCTCGCCGCCGCCCACCTCGCGGGCGATCCGCAGCCCCTCCACCACCCGGTCGCCGACCGGGTCCGCGAGGCGGTCCTTGAGCCGGTCGAGGGACTCCCCGAACCGGCCGGTCACCTGGTAGTCCAGGGCGAAGGCGTCGAACGACGGGCGCAGCGGCTCCGGGCCACGCACCGCGAGGGCAGCCAGGGCGTCGGGCAGCGACAGCCCGGCCCGAACGGCCGAGGCGAGGTTGTCGACGGCCTCGGGCCAGACCTCGGCGAACTCGCGTTGCCGGCGCCGCCGCCGCGCCGACACCAGCGTCACCGGGAGGAATCCCGCCATCACGCCGAACAGCACCGCCACCGGTGGCGTCTGGGTCACCACCTGCATCAGCAGGGCCGCGGCGGCGCCGCAGACCAGGCACAGGGCGGTGAACGCCGACGCCGACACGTGGCCGAGGCCGGCTCCGGCGAGGAGCTGCGCGGTGCGGCGACGGGTACGTCGTACCCGGGGGACGCGACGGGGTACGGCGAAGGCCGACCACACCAGGAGCAGCCCGATCCCGACCCCGAGGCCGACCAGGACGCCCATCAGCGCGCGCCGTTGAGGATCGCGTGGACGTCGATGCCGACCCGCTCGTAGTGCCCCTGGCGCGGCGGCATCCCCGCCGTACGACGGAGCTCGCCGCCGCTGCGCTCGAAGATCGGCTCGATCTCGATCACGTCGTTCTCCACCCGGCCCGGCACTCCCACGATCTCGTTGACCCGGCGCACCCCCTGCGGGTCTATCCCGAGATGGACGACGAGGTCGACGCTGGCCGCCACGGTCGGGACGACGAAACGGCCGGACACGTTCTCGCCGGACAACATGCGATAGGGAGAGTGCAA
>CAWCNW010000019.1:0-474686 GCA_963796975.1 uncultured Actinomycetota bacterium | reverse complement strand
GCGGTATGACGCGCTCGCCGCCGACGTGGTCCGTCTCCGGGTGGCTCAGGCTGACTGGAAGCCACTGCACAGGAGGCGAAGGTTGGTGATCCGGTCGTCCTGTACGGCGTAGTAGGCGACCTGCTCGATCACGGTCGGTCCCGACTCGGTGGCAACCGACATGCGGTAGCTGATCTTCGAGACCTCGCCCACCGTGTCGTCCTCGACCAGGCTCACCTCGGTGACCTGTTTGCCCTCGCCGAACCAGGTCCCGAGCACGATGTCTGCTACGTCGGTGGGTGTCTCGGCGTCCCAGAACCTGCGGGGGGTGACTGCCCGGAACTGGACCGGCGTGGCGAAGAGATCTCCGGAGGGCCGTCCGGTCCCGGGCTTCGATCGCCCCTGCGAGCCTGGCGCCGAGGGTCTCAGTAGCTGAAGGTGTTGGCCGGTTCATCGCCGATCCACTCCCACATCGGAACGGTGCCGCCCAGCTCCGCGTTGCTCAGCAGGTCACCCTTGTCGAGGTGGCGAGCGTCGAAGCAGATGGGGCAGACCAGGTAGCGACCGCCGGCCGCGGCGTACCTGCCGAGGAGGTCCTCGAGCGGTGGGCAGCCCTTCACAGCCGTGGGCGCGGGCGGTGGTCCCCACCACGAGGCGGGCGGCCTCCTTGGTCAAGAACATCAGGGTGGGTCGCCCCGTTTCGGCCGACCCGACGGCTACCAGGAAGGCCACGGTGACCTTCTCGGCATCCTCGAGTCCGGTGGTGAGGCTGATGACTGACTTGGTCTTCATGACGACTCCTCTCGGTCTCCGCGATCGTGTCGCGGTCCGGGGGTGAGGTCATGGGGCAGGTGCCTCATCTTCGGTGCCGTTGACCAGCCCGTGCTCGACTGCGAAGAGCGCGGCGCCGGTGCGGTTGTTCACCTGGGCCTTCGCATAGATGTGCTCCAGGTGGTTGCGGACCGTCTTGGTGCTGATCGAGAGGCGACGGGCGACCTCCTCGGTGCTGGCGCCGCGAGCGGCCAGGGCCAGCACTTCCACCTCGCGGCTCGTCAAGCCCGAGGGACCCGGCGACCGAGGCCCGGTTCGATGCCCGGCGACGTGAAGTACGGCGTCGACCGCCGCTGCGTCCAGACGTCCGGCGCGGGCTTCCTCACGGAGCCTCCTGGCCGCCTCGGCGGGGACTCGTGCGGGGCGGTGAGGGCGCTGCTCGAGGGAGCCCTGATAGCTGTCGGCAGCCGCCAGCAGCCGCTGCGTCATCGGCTGGGCGGAGGCGACGAGCCCGCGGGGGTAGCCGGACCCGTCGAGACGTTCGCGATGCAGCTCCGCGATCGAGCACACGGACCCGAGCCCGTTGACCCGGTGCAGGATGCGGCCGGTGAGGTAGGGGTAGAGGCGGATCCGCTCGTGCTCGGATTCGGTGAGGCTCCCCGATTTCTCCCACACCGAGTTCGGCACACCCATCCGCCCGAGGTCGTGCACGTAACCAGCACGCCGTACCCGGGCGACGTCGGGGCCGGGCAGTCCGATCCGAGCCGCTGCGGCCGCGGCGAGCTCGGCCACGGCACGTGAGTGACCGACAGTGAAGGGGCACTTCAGGTCGACGAAGTCCCCCATCGCCTGCAGGAGCGCGTCGGTCCCGGCATCGTCCAGGACGACATCTCGGTCCGGCGCCAGAGCCAGCGCCTCGGACCAGGTGTCGCCCTCGGCCAGGCCGGCCAGGTCTGCTCGACAGCCCTCGAGGACCGCCACCAGCTCGGGGTCGAACTGGGTGCCGCTCCGCTGGCGCGCCATGGCCAGCGCGCCCGAGACGCCGTACCTGCGCAGGTGCACCTCGACGGTCTCCGCCAGCTGGACCACCCTGGTGGCCAGCGGGATCTCGGAACCGTGTCGCCCTGACGGCAGCCCCGACCCGTCCCACCGTTCGAAGGAGCACTGGACGGCGTCCCGCACGCCGGCGTCCAAGCCGATGTGCTCGGCCATCAAGCCCGCCGACAGGCAGTGCGAGTGAATCAGCGCCGCCATCCGGCTGCGGGGTGTGACCAGGAGCGTGAGCAGCAGCCGCGCCCGCTCGTACGGCGGCCGGTCGGAGCCGGTACGACGTACCAGGAAGAGCAGGTAGGGCAGGCCGGCCCAGTCGAGGCCATAGCTGTCACGCCGCATCGCGAGGTCGTCACCAAACCACCTGCTGAACTCGTGGGAGTCGGCATGACAGCCGATCCAGAGCACCAGGTTCGTGTAGTACACGCACGCCCGCTGACCGGCGTCCAGGTCGAGCCGGTCCGCCAAGAAGCCCGCGATCCGTGCGGAGCCCAGTACGTGCTCGGCGGGCAGCCCGAGACCCAGGTCGATCGCGATCGACAAAGCCGCGAGGACCTCCGCCCTCCGTGGCCCCGCGGGCCTGCTCCCAGCACCCGACGCCGGCATGGCCGCAGTGTGCCACGCGTCTAGCAGCGCAGGCCGGAAAGCCAGTGGCTTCGACACCGTCGACCCCCGGCATCCGGACATCCATCAGCACGACGTCGGGCCGCAGCAGGTGGGTCTTCCGGACGGCGATCTCGCCGTCCGCTGCCACCCCGGCCACCTCGAACCCGTCGAGGGTATCGAGCAGAGCCCGCAGACCACCGACGGCCACAGGATGGTCATCGGCGATCAGCACCCGCAGAGCCATACCGGGGTCTCACCGGATCGAAACCTTTGCGAGGATGGCGGCCGTGCGCCGCTACGAGGGCACTGTCTACGACAGCTTCCGCTGGGACGGCTTCGAACTTCGCCCCGGCGACATCATCATCGCTGCGCCACCGAAGTGCGGGACGACCTGGACGCAGATGATCTGCGCGCTGCTCATCCTGCAGGAACCGGAGCTCACGCTCCCACTGGACACACTTTCGCCGTGGATCGACCTGGTGACCCGGGCCCGCACGGAGGTGTTGGCGGACCTGCAAGCCCAGTCGCACCGCCGGTTCATCAAGACCCACACGCCGCTCGACGGGATCCCCAACGACCCGACCGTCACCTACATCTGCGTCGGGCGTGACCCGCGCGACGTCGCGTTGTCGATCGACCGCCACATCGACAACATGGACATCGGCGCGTTCCTCCAAGCCCGCGAGCGGGCGGCAGTGATCGACGGAATCGAGCTTGGACCGTTGCGACATCAGCCGCCTCGGCCCGACGGCGAGCGGAGCCGCTTCTGGCAATGGGTCGACGACGACACGCCGTCGACGCAGATCGGGTCCTCACTGCGGCGAACCGTCGAGCACCTACAGACGTTCCGCGACGCCGCCGACGAGCTCGACGTCATCCACCTCCACTACGACGACCTGAAGGACGACCTGGAGGGCCAGATGCGGCGGCTGGCCGCCCGCCTCGGCATCGATGTCAACGAGCACCGTTGGCCCCGCCTGGTTCGAGCGGCGGCGTTCGACTCGATGCGCAGCAGGGCCGACACGACCGTTCCCTGCGGTGCTCGGCTGTGGATCGACCCCGCCGCATTCTTCAGCCGCGGCACCAGTGGCCAGTGGCGCGACCTCCTCGACAACGCCGATCTCGCCCGGTATGTAGCCCGCGTGCGGACTCTCGCCTCCGACGAGCTCATCGACTGGGTGCACCGGGAGGCGATCACCTAGATCTCGTTCCGCGGTTCACCGCACTGCCACAGCTCACCGTCAGCCCCTCAGGGCAGGTGACCCGTACCGAAGGCGTGCGCGATCTGCTGCATGGCCGCCACCAGCCCGGCGGTTCGACCGCCGGCGAAGCGCTCGGCCGGACCCGACACCGACATTGCCGCCAGCGTGGGTCCCGGCCCGCCGACCGGTACGGCGACGCAGCGGATGCCGGTCTCATGCTCCTCTTCATCTGCTGCCCAGGCCTGTGACGCCACGAGGTCGAGCTCGGCCTCGAGATCCGCGAGGTCGGTGATCGTGGCGTCGGTGCGGGCCGGTAGGCCAGTGCGCTTCAGGATGCCGCGGGCCTCGTCGCGCGGCATCGCGGAGAGCAGCACCTTGCCGACCGCCGTCGAGTGCGGCGGCACGTGCCGGCCGACCTCCGCGAACATCCGCAGCGTCTGAGGTGATGACACCTGCGCGACGTACACGACGTCTTGCCCCTCGAGCACCGCAAGGTTCGCAGTCTCGCCCGAGATCGCGACGAGCTCGGCGAGGTACGGCCGGGCGGTTCGTGCCAGGGAACGCTGGGCGGCATCGGCGAGCCGAACCCCCGCCGTGCCGACGGAGTACTTCCGCGATGCGTCGCGCCGTACGTAGCCCCGCCCCTGCAGGCTCTGGAGGATCCGGTGGACGGTGCCCTGCGGCAGCCCGGTCTTCTCCCCGAGCTCGGCAACCCCCAGCGGCGCGGCCGCCTCGGCCAGTGCCTCCAGTACGTCGAGGGCTCGGTCGACCGCCTGCACCGGCATCCGAACTCCTCCTTTCCCGGCCTAGGGGACCATCCAGTCGAGCACCGGCGTGGCTTGCAGGGCGACGATGCCGCACATCAGCACGAGCAAAAGGAGACTCCAACCCAGGATCTTGCGGAAGATGTCTCCCTCGCGCCCGGCGATGCCGACCGCGGCGGCAGCGATGGCAAGGTTCTGCGGACTGACCATCTTGCCGAGAACGCCGCCCGAGGAGTTCGCGGCGGCCATCAGCGTCGGGTTGAGCCCGGCCTGCTGGGCGGTCTGCACCTGCAGGGCACCGAACAGCGCATTGGACGAGGTGTCCGAACCGGTCACGGCGACGCCGATCCAGCCGAGGATCGGCGAGAGGAGGGCGAACGCGCCACCGGCACCGGCCAGCCAGGCCCCCATCGCGGCGGTCTGACCGGACAGGTTCATCACGTAGGCCAGCCCGAGCACGGCCATCACTGTGACGATCGCCGTACGCAGCTCGACGTAGGTGCGGACGTAGGTCCGGGCCATCGTCGACGGGGAGATCCGCAGGATCACCGAGGTGATGAGGCCGGCGATGATCATCAGCGTGCCGGCCGCCGGCAGCCAGTTGACCAGGAACGTCGTGGTCGCCACCGGGTCGCCGCCGGTGTTGAGGACGTGGAGGTTGGGCCAGTCGAAGCTGAACGTCCACGGCTCCTTCGCGAGCTTGTCCTTGACCGCGGTGATGTTGGTGATGGCGAAGATCGCGATGATCACGAGGTACGGCGCATAGGCCCGGGCCACGTCGGCCCGGCTGTCCTCGACTGCCTCCGCGGCAGGGACGGACGCACCGGCACCCGCGCCTGCACCTGCACCCGCGCCTGCACCTGCACGCGCACCCGCACGTGCTCCGCTGTCCGCGCCGACGGAAACCGACGCGGCGGTCGAGGGATCTGCGACCAGCACCTCGGCGGGGCTCCAGACACGCAGCAGCACGACCACGGCGGCCGCAGAGACCAGCGACGCGACGATGTCGGCGAGCTGGACGGAGATGTAGTTGGACGCGACGAACTGGGCGAGCCCGAAGGCGACGCCGCACACCAGCGCTGCGAGCCAGGTGTTGCGAAGCCCGCGCTTGCCGTCGACCACACCCACGAGGATGAGCGGGACGACGACGGCCAGGATCGGGGTCTGCCGACCGACCATCGAGCCGAGGGTGTCGACGTCCAGACCGGGCGCCGAGCTGGCACCGGACGCGACCGTCGAGAGCGTGACGATCGGAGTCGCGAGGGCCCCGAACGCGACCGGCGCGGTGTTGGCGATCAACGCGACCGCGGCAGCCTTGAGCGGCTCGAACCCCAGCGCCATCAGCATCACGACGGTGATCGCGACCGGGGTGCCGAAACCGGCGAGCGCCTCGAGCAGGGCGCCGAAGCAGAAGGCGATGATGATCGCCTGGATCCGCTGATCGGGGCTGACCTTCGCGAAGGAGCGCCGCAGCACATCGAAGTGCCCGCTCGAGACAGTCAGGTTGTAGACCCAGATCGCGTTGAGGACGATCCACATGATCGGGAAGAAGCCGAACGCCGCGCCCTCGGTAGCGGCGAGCAGGGCCTGACCGGTCGGCATCTCGAAGAGCACGATCGCCACGACGAGTGCCACCGCGAGCGAGATCAGGCCCGAGACCCAGGCTCGGATCTTGAGGCCGCCGAGCAGCAGGAAGAGGGTGAGGAGGGGGATCGCGCCACACAGGGCGCTCAGGGCGAGGGATTCACCGACCGGATTGAGGTCTTGCTGGAACTCGAGCATCGTGGTCTCCGAGACGTGGGGAAGGGATCTGAGTAGGGCGCTACATCAAGGTCGAGGCGGGCCTCCCGTGGATGGATGCGTCGAGGACCTCGACGGTGTGGGCCATGCCCATCGGGTGACCGGACCGGTCGATGGCGGTAGCGACCTGCATCAGGCAGCCGGGGTTGGCTGTGACGAGGAGCTGTGCCCCGGTGGCCACGATGTTGGCGGCCTTGCGGTCGCCCAGCTCGCGTGCAGGCTCGGGGTTGAGCACGTTGTAGATGCCGGCGGACCCGCAGCAGAGCTCGCTCTCGCTGATCTCGCGCAGCTCGAGCCCGGGGATCGCCTCGAGCAGCCGGCGTGGCTGCGCCCGCACTCCCTGGGCGTGGGCCAGGTGACACGCGTCGTGGTAGGCGACGGTCACCTCGAGCGGATGCCGGGGCGCGACCGGGCCGAGCTCGTCGAGGATCTCGGAGACATCGCGGACCCGGTCGGCGAAAGCGCGGGCGCGGGCGGCGTACGCCGGGTCGTCGGCCAGCAGGTCGGCGTACTCCTTCATCGTCGAGCCGCAGCCGGCGGCGTTGACGACGATCCAGTCGACCCCTCGCTCGTCGAAGGAGTCGACCAGCTTGCGCGCGAAGCCCTGTGCCTCGGGCTCGCGTCCGTTGTGCACCGACAGCGCGCCGCAGCAGCCCTGTCCGGACGGGACCACGACGTCGCAGCCCTCGGCCCGGAGCACTCGCGCGGTCGCGGAGTTCACGCCCGGGAAGAACGCGCTCTGTACGCAGCCGGTGAGCAGCCCGACGGTCGCGCGGCGCTCGCCCGTCGCCCGGATCCTCTCGGGCAGTGGCTCGGGCCGACCGAGCCGCGGCGCGAGCCGCTCCATCGCGGCGAGCTGGGGGGCGATCCGTTCGAGCAGGCCGCTGCGACGCACGGCCCGGTCGAGGCCGGTGCGCTGGAGGACCCGCAGCGGTCCGCGGACCAGCCGGAGCCGAGCAGGGTACGGAAAGAGCGAGAAGATCAGGCTGCGTAGCGCCCGGTCGCCGGCCGACCGGTCGTACCGGCGCTCGACCTGGGCGCGGGTCTGCTCGATCAGGGTGTCGTACTGGACCCCCGACGGGCAGGCCGTCACGCACGACATGCAGCCCAGACAGGCGTCCCAGTGCGAGACCATCGCGTCGGTCATCGGCGAGCCTTCGAGCCCCTGCTTCATCAGGTAGATCCGGCCACGAGGCGAGTCCATCTCTTCCCCCCACAGCACGTACGTCGGGCAGGTCGGGAGGCAGAAGCCGCAGTGCACGCAGTCGCCGACGAGCGCTGCGTCGGGGGGCCGGTGGTCGTCGAAGGCGCCGCCCGCCGCAGGCGCGCCGAAGTCGACGATGCTGCCGGTCTCGCCGAGCTGCGCGCGCCCCTCGGTCATCAGATTCCTCCTACGAAGCGTCCGGGTGCCAGCCGGTGGTCGGGGTCGAACTGGTCCTTGACCCGGCGCATCAGGTCGAGCGCGGGGATCGGTCCCCAGACGTCGGTCACCTGCTTCACCTCGGCGGGCGCGTCGACGACGACGACCGAGCCTCCGTGTCGGGCGCAGACCGCACGCAGCGCGTCGAGCGAGGTCACGTCGTCGGCCGCGGCATGGACGACGCCGGCCCCCGCGGAGCCGCGGACATGGACTCCGGCCCCGCGAGCGGCGCGGAGCACGTCGCGGAGCCCGGAGAGCGCGAAGGTGAGCTTGAGCAGCACCGGCCCGCGGGGGTACGACGCCCAGCCGGGCGGGGGAGCGTCGGCGACCGTGGCCGCCTCGCCGAGCACACGCCGTACCGTGCGGACCCGGTCGTCGACGCCCTCGGCCTTGCCGCCGAGCAGGACTCCGAGGCTGCCCGGCCCGGCCGCAGGGAAGTCGACCTCGACCGCCCGGGGCACGGCCTGCGAGTGGACGACCGCCTGCGCGAGCTCATGGGCACGGTCCGCGTCGTCGACCGGCGCCACCACCCAGCGCTCGATGTCGGGAAGGGGATGCAGCCGGAAGACCGCCTCGGTGATGACCGCGAGGGTGCCGTAGGAGCCGATCATCAGCTTGCCCAGGTCGTAGCCGGCGACGTTCTTGACGACCCGTCCGCCCGCCTTGGCGACGACGCCGTCGACCCGGACGACGGTGACGCCGATCAGCAGGTCACGGGCCGTGCCGACCAGCACCCGCTGTGGGCCGGACGCGTTGGTGGCGAGGGTGCCGCCGACCGTGGATCCGGGCACGGTCTCGTCGAGGACGAGACGCTGGCGCTCCCGGCCGACGACGTCCTGCACCTCGCCCAGGAGGGCACCGGCCTGGGTGTCGACGATCAGGTCGCCGGCCTGGTGGTCGAGGACCTGGTCCAGACCCGACAGGTCGACGACGAGGTCGGCGGAGGTAGGTGGCATTCCCCAGCTCTGCTTGGTGCCACGACCTTGCGCCACCACTGTGAGCCCACGCGAGGCGGCGCCACGCAGCACCTCAGCGACCTCCGCGGTGCTGGTCGGGTACGCCGTCTCGCTCACTCAGAACACCTCCGCGAGGCCGGCTTCCTGGGCCGGATGGGCTCCCTTGTGGCGTCCGGGCACCTCGCCGCAGAGGCGGGGCGTCGGGAAGACCTTGCCGGGATTGGCGATCCCGTCGGGGTCGAAGGCGCAGCGCACCAGCTGCATGGTGTCGAGGTCGTCGGCGTCGTACATCCGCGGCATGTACTTCGCCTTGTCCATGCCCACGCCGTGCTCACCGGTGATCGACCCGCCGTGCTGGATGCACAGGTCGAGGATCGCGCCGCTGATCTCCTCGGCCGCCTCGGCCTCGCCCTCGACCGACTCGTCGAAGAGGACCAGCGGGTGCAGGTTGCCGTCACCGGCGTGGAAGACATTGGCGACCCGGACGCCGGAGGTGCCGGACAGGTCCGCTATCGCCTTGAGCACCTCGGGCAGGGCCGTGCGGGGGATCACGCCGTCCTGGACGATGTAGTCGGGGCTGATCCTCCCGACCGCGGCGAAGGCCGACTTGCGGCCCTTCCAGATCAGCGCGCGGTCAGTGGGGTCGGTCGCCAGCCGAGTCTCGAAGGAGCCGTTGTCGGCGCAGAGCCGCTCGACCTCGGCGTACTCCTCCGCCACCTCGACGGCCGCGCCGTCCAGCTCGATGACCAGGACGGCGCCCGCACCGTCGGGGTAGTTGCAGTGCACCGCCTCCTCGGCGGCCTCGATCGCGAGGGCGTCCATCATCTCGATGGCCGCCGGCACGATGCCGGCCGCGATGATGGCGGACACCGCGGCGCCGGCCTGGTCCGTGGACTCGAAGCCGACCAGGACCGTCCGCACCTCCTCGGGCAGTCGGACCAGCCGCACCGTCACCGACGTGACGATGCCGAGGGTTCCCTCGGAGCCGACCACAGCGCCGAGCAGGTCGTAGCCCGGGCTGTCGGGCGCCGTCCCGCCGAGACGGACGAGGTCGCCCTGCGGCGTCACGAAGTCGGCGCCGAGCACGTGGTTGGTGGTGAACCCGTACTTCAGGCAGTGCGCTCCGCCGGAGTTCTCGGCGACGTTGCCCCCGATCGAGCAGATCTGCTGGCTCGACGGGTCCGGCGCGTAGTAGTAGCCGTGGGGGGTGGCGGCCCGCGTGACGTCGAGGTTGATGACGCCGGGCTCGACGACGGCGCGCTGGTCCTCGCGGCGTACGTCGGTGATCGCGCGCAGCTTCGACGTCACGACCAGGACGCCCTCGGCGTGCGGCAGCGCGCCGCCGGACAGACCTGTGCCGGAGCCGCGGGCGACGAAGGGGACACCGTTCTCGGAGCAGGCGCGGACGACGCCGACCAGCTGATCGACATCCTCCGGGACGACCACGAGGGCGGGCACGACGCGGTAGTGCGCCAGCCCGTCGCACTCGTAGGTCCGCAACCGGGCGCGGTCGGTGATCACGCCGTCGGGCGGGATCAGCTCCCGCGCCCGACGGGTGACCGCGGCGATCCCGGACATGCCCGCTCCTCCGTCAGCCGGTCTCGGCGGTCAGGCCGGCGGCCTCGATGCCGGCCACCGCCGCGGCCTCGTCGTTGTCCGAGGTGTCGCCGGTGACGCCGACCGCTCCGAGCAGGGCACCGTCGCCGTCCCGGACGAGCACGCCCCCAGGGACCGGCACCAGTGCGCCGCCGACGGCGGCCGTGACGGCGGCGATGAAGAAGGGCTGCTGCTCGGCACGGGCCATGAGCGCGCGCGAGCCCATCCCGAGCGACAACGCCCCGTGTGCCTTGCCGAAGCCGATCTCGAAGCGCTTCATCGACGAGCCGTCCTCGCGTTCGACCGCCACCACGTGACCGCCGGCATCGAGGACGACCACGGTCAGCGGCTTGAGGCCCGCCGAGCTGCCGTGGGCCCGCGCCCCGGCGACGATCGCGCGGGCGGTGTCCAGGGTGATCACGAGCCACTCCTCTCGGCCGACTTCCGCTGTGCGCGACGGGCGTGGAGGATCGGCTCGGTGTAGCCGCTGGGCTGCTCCAGACCCTCGAAGACGAGGGCCCGGGCCGCTGCGAAGGCGTCGCCGTCGAAGCCCGGCGCCATCGGGGTGTACGTCGCGTCGCCCGCGTTCTGCTCGTCGACGACGCGGGCCATCCGACGCAGCGTCTCCTCGACCTGCTCGCGGGTGACGACGCCGTGGTGCAGCCAGTTGGCGACGTGCTGGGAGGAGATCCGGCAGGTGGCCCGGTCCTCCATCAGCGCTTCGCCGGTGATGTCCGGGACCTTCGAGCAGCCGACGCCGGCGTCGACCCAGCGGACGACGTACCCGAGCAGGCTCTGCAGGTTGTTGTCGATCTCGTGCTGGCGGTCGTCGACCGACCAGGAGTCCGGGTCGCCGAGCGGGATCACGAGCAGCTGCTCGCGCTCGCGGCGACGTCCGGCCTGCTGGAGCTCCTCCTGGCGGGCGCGGACATCGACCTGGTGGTAGTGCAACGCGTGCACGGTGGCTGCGGTCGGCGACGGCACCCAGGCGCAGCTCGCGCCCGCCTGCGGGTGGCCCACCTTGGCGTCGTACATCGCGGCCAGGCTGTCGGGCGCCGGCCACATCCCCTTGCCGATCTGGGCGCGACCGAGGAGACCGCACTCGAGGCCGATGTCGACGTTGAGGTCCTCGTAGGCCTGGATCCAGGTCTCGCCCTTCATGTCGTTCTTACGGACCATCGGGCCCGCCTGCATGGAGGTGTGGATCTCGTCGCCGGTGCGGTCCAGGAAGCCGGTGTTGATGAAGGCGACCCGCTCACTGGCCTCGGCGATGCAGGCCTTGAGATTGAGGCTGGTCCGCCGCTCCTCGTCCATGATCCCGACCTTGATCGTCAGCCGCGGCAGGCCGAGCAGCTCCTCGACCCGGCCGAAGAGCTCGACGGCGAAGGCGACCTCGTCCGGCCCGTGCATCTTGGGCTTCACGACGTACATCGACCCGGTCCGCGAGTTGACCCGCTCGGACCCGCCCTGCAGATCCCGGAGGCTCCCGAGGGCCGTCATGATCGCGTCGAGGATGCCCTCGGGCACCTCGTTGCCGTCGCGGTCGAGCACCGCGTCGCTGGTCATCAGGTGACCGACCTGCCGGATGAACAGCAGCGAGCGGCCGGGCAGCGTGACCTCCTCGCCGGAGGCCGTCGTGTAGACGCGGTCGGGGTTCAGGGACCGGGTGAACGTCGCGCCGCCCTTGGTGACCTCCTCGGCGAGGGTGCCGTCCATCAGCCGCAGCCAGTTGCGGTAGCCGTGAACCTTGTCCTCGGCGTCCACGGCCGCCACCGAGTCTTCGAGGTCCATGATCGTCGACACCGCGGACTCCAGAAGCAGGTCCTTGACCCCCGCCGCGTCGTCGGCGCCGATCGAGCTCTCGCGGTCGACCTGGATCTCCACGTGGAGTCCGTGATGGACCAGCACCACCCCCTCCGGCGCCTCGGCCGTGCCGCGGTAGCCGACCAGCTGGCCGGCGTCGGCGAGCCGCACCACCTCGTCCTTGACCGTCACCGCGAGGCCGTCGTCGTCCACGGCGTACGACGTGGCGTCGGCGTGCGAACCGGAGCTGAGGGGGTAGTGCGCGTCGAGGAAGGCCCGGCCACGGGCGATGACCTCGTCGCCGCGGACCTTGTTGTAGTCGTCACCGGGAGCGAGTTCGCCGTCCTGCGGAATCACGTCGCTGCCGTACAGCGCGTCGTAGAGCGAGCCCCAGCGGGCGTTCGCGGCGTTGGTCGCGAAGCGGGCATTGAGCAGGGGCACCACCAGCTGGGGCCCGGCGATGCGGGCGACCTCGTCGTCGACGTCGGCGGTCGTCACCGAGACCTCGGTGGGCTCGTCGAGCAGATAGCCCATCGTCCGGAGGAGGCCGGCGTAGGCGTCAGGGTCGGGTCGGCCCGGGTGCTCACGATGCCACGCGTCGAGCTGCGTCTGGAGCTCGTCGCGCCGGGCCAGGAGCTCGCGGTTGCGGGGTGCGAGGTCGTGGATGATCGCCTCTGCGCCCGCCCAGAAGGCGTCCGGATCAACGCCGGTGCCCGGCAGCCCTTCCTCCATGACGAAACGGTGCAAGACCGCCGCCACGTCGAGCTCGCCTACCTGTACCCGGTCTGCCATCTGCGACGCACCGCCCGAAATTCCGCATCGTGGAAGAGAGATTCTGTTGGATGGAACCCTAAGCACACCGCGGCCGACGTGGCAACGGTCGCGCAGGGCCTCGCGACTGAGAACTGCTGCGAACTCGACGGCGGTTGGTCAGCCTTTGCGCGCTGCGCGCTTCGCCGCGGCGGCCTCGCGCTGCTCCACGAACCGTGAGGCCTGGGCATCCAGCTCCTCGAGTGCGGCGGCCAGCTCCTGGCGCGCACGCTCACCTTCCTCGTCCAGACCTTCGAGCTCGAAGAGTCGCCACTGCCGGACCAGCGGCATCACGATGTCGTCGTGGTGGATGCGGAGGTCGTAGATGCCGGCCCTGGCCATCTGTACCGCTTTCCGTGCGAATCCGGGGATCACCGCACCAGGCATCTGGAAGCCGACGATCTCATCCGTGATCGCCCGCATCGTCGGCCCCGGAGCTATCTGCAGCGCGGACTCGACGATGTTGCGATAGAAGATCATGTGCAGGTTCTCGTCCTTCGCCACGCGGGTGAGTAGCCGCTCGGCGACCGGGTCACCGGTGATCCGGCCGGTGTTCCGGTGCGAGACCCGTGTCGCGAGCTCCTGGAAGGACACATAGGCGCACACGTGCAGCAGCGGCTTCTCACCTGAGTCGAACCCGGTCTGCATCGTCAGCATCCGGGCGCGTTCCAGCTCGTCGGGGTCGACGCCTCGTGTGACCAGCAGGTAGTCGCGGATGCAGAAGGCGTGACGTCCCTCCTCGGCGGTCCACCGGTTCACCCACTCGCCCCACGCACTCTCCCGACCGAACGCCCGCTCGACCTCACGGTGGTAGCTCGGGAGGTTGTCCTCGGTGAGGAGGTTCACCTCCAGCGCGGTCCGAGCGATCGGGGAGAGCGTCGACTGCTCCACCGACCATGGTTCGCCGTCGAGCAGAGCGAAGTTGCGACCGTCCTGCCAGGGGACGTACTCGTGGGGCATCCATTCCTGGGCCACCCCCAGATGCCGGTTGAGGTTGTCCTCGACCGTCGGTTGGAGCTCCTTGAGGAGCGTCGTGGTGTCCATGACTCGGCTTAGCACGCCCAGGGTGTCGAGGGATAGCCCTCCACCCGGCCGCCTACCGCTGGACAGCGCCCGAGGGTGGCGCGGATGGTCAGGGAGTCGTAGATTTCCCGACAGAGCGACTCCTATTGCCGACACCAGCAGCACGACTGCCCCGTCGGCCCGGCGTTGGCCCCGTCGCCGGACCGCCTGACAGCCAGGCAGCGCACCGGGATGCCATGCGACCTACGGCTGAAAGCACGACCGTCTGGGATGCCCGGACCCGACGCCGCGTCGACGTCACCGGCGTGGTTCAGGGCGTGGGCTTCCGTCCCCACGTCTACTCCCTGGCGAAGGCCCACGGCCTCGCCGGCGAAGTGTGGAACAGCCCGGCCGGCCTCGTCGCCGAGGTGGAGGGCGACAGCGCCGACGTCGACGCGTTCTGTCGGGAGCTCGATGCTTCGCCGCCGCCTCTGGCGGTGGTCGAGTCGATGACGATCGCGGACCTCCCGCCGCGAGGTGGCACCGAGTTCGCCATCCGCTCCTCGCGTTCCGGTTCGGGCCGCACGTTCGTCTCGCCCGATGTGACGATCTGCGACGACTGCCTGGCCGAGCTCGGCGACCCCACCGATCGCCGGTTCCGGCACGCGTTCATCACGTGCACGAACTGTGGTCCGCGGTTCACCGTCACCACGGCGCTGCCCTACGACCGCCCGTTCACCACGATGGCCGGGTTCGCGATGTGCGACGCGTGTGCGGCGGAGTACGTCGATCCCGGGAACCGCCGCTTCCATGCCCAGACGATCTGCTGCCCCGACTGCGGCCCGCGGCTGCGCATGGTTCGCCCGCAGCGACATCCGGTGTACGGCGAGGGTGCGCTGCGAGAGGCGCGGAGTCTGCTCGCTGCCGGTGCGATCGTTGCTGTGAAGGGCATCGGCGGCTTCCACCTCGCCTGTGACGCGACCAACGACGAAGCCGTGACCACCCTGCGCAAGCGCAAGCAGCGCGGTGACAAGCCGTTCGCCGTCATGGCCGCGGACCTCGCGACGGCACGTGCCTTGGTTGACCTCGACGACTCGGAGGTGACTCTGCTGACCGGCCGCACCCGCCCCGTGGTTCTGGCACGTCGGCGTCCCGTCGCCAAGACAGCGCCCTCGGTGGCCCCGGCCCAGGGCGACCTCGGCGTGATGCTCGCCTACTCGCCGCTCCACCATCTGTTGCTCGGGTTGGAGGGCGACTCGCCCGGCCCGCGGCTGCTCGTGATGACCAGCGGCAACGTGGCCGGAGAGCCGATCGTCACCGACGACGACGACGCGCTCGACCGTCTCGGCGGGCTGGCTGACGCGTGGCTTCTGCACGACCGCCCGATCCACGTGCCGTGTGACGACTCGGTGACCCGCTGGGTGGCCGGCGTGGAGGCGCCGGTACGCCGGTCGCGAGGGGAGGCGCCGCTGCCGCTCACTCTGCCGTTCGAGGTGCCCCCGGTGCTGGCGGTCGGCGCGGACCTCACGAACACGTTCTGCCTCGCGGAGGGTCGGCTCGCCTGGCTGTCCGCGCACGTCGGTGACATGGACGACCTGGCCACGCTGCGAGCGTTCGGCGCCGCGGAGGCGCACCTCGAGGAGCTCACGGGTGTCCGACCCGCAGCCCTCGCGGCCGACCGTCACCCGGCGTACCGCTCGCGGCGCTGGGCGGTCGAACATGCGGAGGGCCGTGCGGTCCACGGCGTTCAGCACCACCACGCGCACGTGGCGTCGACGATGGCCGAACACGGCGTCACCACCGGCGAGCGCGTGATCGGAGTCGCCTTCGACGGCACCGGGTACGGCGACGACGGCGCGGTGTGGGGCGGCGAGCTCCTGGTCGCGTCGTACGACGGCTATGAGCGCGCCGGTCATCTGGCCTACGTCGATCTGCCCGGAGGCGACGCCGCCGTGCGCAACCCGTGCCGGATGGCGCTGTCGCACCTGCGCAGCGCGGGAGTCCCGTGGGACGACGACCTGCCGAGCGTGCGTGCCTGCCGGGACGACGAGCGCGCCGTGCTGGCGCGCCAGCTCGAGCGAGGGTTGGGGTGCGTACCGACCTCGAGCATGGGCCGGCTGTTCGACGCGGTCGCGTCGCTGGCCGACATCTGCCATCGCGCGGGCTACGACGCGCAGGCCGCCATGGAGCTCGAAGCGGTCGCCCGCGGCGTGGGCGCCGTGGACGGCTACTGCTTCGATCTCTGCGCGGACAGCGGGTCCGGCTCGGTGGTGTTCGACCCGGCACCGGTGGTCCGCGCCGTCACGCACGACGTGCGGGCCGGCGTGGGGCAGGCGCTGGTCGCCGCGCGCTTCCAACAGGGCGTCGTCGACCTGGTGGTTGCCGCCGCCGAGATGGTGCGTCACCGCACCGGATTGTCCCGGGCCACGCTCAGCGGCGGCGTGTTCCTGAACAGGTTCGTCACCCAGGGCTGTGCGCGCGACCTGTCCGCCGCCGGCTTCGAGGTGCTCCGCCACCGAAGAGTCCCGGCCAGTGATGCCGGTATCGCGCTGGGACAGGTCGCTGTGCTCGCTCATGCTGAGGGCCTCCCCGAGGCTGCTCGTCCCGTCCCACCGAGGCGACAGCCGTCGCCGGAAAAGGAGTCACCATGTGCCTAGCCGTGCCCGGAGAGATCATCGCGATCTGGGACGACGACGGAACCTCGATGGGGAGGGTGAGCTTCGGCAACGTGACCAAGGACGTGTGCCTGGCCTACGTGCCTGACATCCAGGTCGGTGAGTACACCATCGTCCACGTCGGCTTCGCCCTGCAGCGCCTCGACGAGAAGTCCGCGCTGGAGACGCTCGAGATCTTCCGGAAGATGGGCGAGCTCGACGCTGAGTTCGGCGACCAGTGGGGTCGCGCCGCGGAGCAGGCCGGGATGCCCCGGCCCGACCTGATGGGGGGCACGTCATGAAGTACCTCGAGGAGTTCCAGGACCCCGAGCTGGCCAAGCGGCTGCTCGACGACATCCACGCGACCACGACCCGGCCGTGGGCGATGATGGAGGTCTGCGGCGGGCAGACCCACTCGATCATCCGGCACGGGCTCGACCAGCTCCTTCCCGACGGGATCGAGCTGATCCACGGGCCCGGCTGCCCGGTCTGCGTCACCCCGCTCGAGGTGATCGACAAGGCGCTGGAGATCGCGAGCCGGCCGGGCGTGATCTTCTGCTCGTTCGGCGACATGCTCCGCGTCCCGGGCAGTGACAAGGACCTGTTCCGGGTCAAGAGCGCCGGCGGCGACGTACGCGTCGTCTACTCACCGATGGACGCGCTCGCGATCGCGCAGAAGAACCCCGACCGGCAGGTGGTCTTCTTCGGGATCGGCTTCGAGACCACCGCACCGCCGAACGCGATGACCGTCTACCAGGCCCGCAAGCTCGGGATCGACAACTTCAGCCTGCTGGTGAGCCACGTCCGGGTGCCACCTGCGATCGAGGCGATCATGACCTCCCCGGTGTGCAGGGTGCAGGCGTTCCTGGCCGCCGGGCACGTCTGCACGGTCATGGGTACGTCGGAGTACCCGGCGCTGGCCGAGCGGTTCGAGGTGCCGATCGTGGTGACCGGCTTCGAGCCGCTCGACATCCTCGAGGGGATCCGGCGGGCCGTGCACCAGCTCGAGGAGGGACGGCACGAGGTCGAGAACGCCTACCCGCGGGTGGTCTCCGAGGACGGGAACCCGATCGCGATCGAGATGCTGGAGGACGTCTTCGAGGTCGTCGACCGGTCCTGGCGGGGGATCGGGATGATCCCGCAGAGCGGGTGGCGGCTCTCCGAGCGCTACCGCCCGTGGGACGCCGAGGCGCGCTTCGAGGTGGGCGACATCCGCACCCAGGAGTCGTCGATCTGCCGCAGTGGTGAGGTGTTGCAGGGTCTGATCAAGCCGCACGAGTGCGCCGCCTTCGGCCGTGAGTGCACACCGCGCACCCCGCTCGGCGCCACCATGGTCTCCAGCGAGGGCGCCTGCGCGGCGTACTACCTGTACCGGCGACTGCAGGTGCCTCCACCCTCCGAGCGGACGCCCGTGGGTGCCGGAGCCAAGGACGGGGCCCGGTGATGGTCGCCGAGTCGATCTCGATCGAGCCGGTGGCGACCTTCGAGGGGTGGACGTGTCCGTTGCCACTGCGCGACAGCCCGAACGTGGTGATGGGGCACGGCGGCGGAGGAGCGATGTCGGCCGAGCTCGTCGAGCACGTCTTCCTACCGGCGTTCAGCAACGGCACCCTCGGGGGCCTCGGCGACTCCGCCGTCCTCGACGTGGCCGGCGCCCGGCTGGCCTTCTCCACTGACTCGTTCGTGGTCCGGCCGCTGTTCTTCCCCGGCGGCAGCATCGGCGACCTGGCGGTCAACGGCACCGTCAACGACCTGGCGATGAGCGGTGCCACCCCCCTCTACCTGTCCGCCGGTTTCATCCTCGAGGAGGGAGTCGAGGTCGCGCAGGTGGGTGCCGTCGCCCAGCGTCTTGGCGAGGCGGCTGAGCGCGCGGGCGTCCAGGTGGTCACCGGTGACACCAAGGTCGTCGAGAGCGGCCACGGCGATGGGATCTACGTCAACACCGCCGGCATCGGTGTGGTCCCCGACGGGGTGGACATCCGGCCCGACCGGGCCCGGCCCGGAGACCGGGTCATCGTCAGCGGCGACCTGGGAGTGCATGGCGTCGCGATCATGAGCGTGCGCGAGGGGCTGGAGTTCGGCACCGAGATCCGCAGCGACTGCCAGCCTCTGCATGGGCTCGTGGCGGCGATGCTGGCCGTCACGCAGGACCTCCACGTGCTGCGCGACCCCACCCGTGGTGGCCTCGCGACCTCGCTGAACGAGATCGCGGCTGCGTCCGGCGTCGGCATCGCCCTCGACGAGCGCGCCCTGCCGATCCCGGACATGGTCGCCGACGCCTGCTCCCTGCTCGGTCTCGACCCCCTCCAGGTCGCCAACGAGGGCAAGCTGGTCGCGTTCGTGGCCCCCGAGGATGCCGACGAGGTGCTGGCGGCGATGCGCGCCCACCCGGCCGGGGCCGGAGCCGTGGTCGTGGGGGAGTGCGTGGCCGACCATCCGGGGATGGTGTCGGCACGCACCGGTTTCGGGGCCGAACGGGTGGTCGACCTTCCCATCGGCGAGCAGCTCCCCAGGATCTGTTGAGCCATGAAGTTCCTGGCACTGTGGAACATCGAGCTGTCGTTGCTGAGCGAGGCGATGGTGGGTGCCATCGCGCGGATGCCGGAGTACGGCGAGCGCCTGCAGCGTGAGGGCAAGGTGCTGTCCCGCTACCACATCGTGGGGGCCCACGGCGGCGCCTGGATCTACGAGGTCGAGTCGCACGAGGAGTTCGAGCGGCTCCTGGCGGTGGCGCCGGTCTTCAACTTCGCCCGCTACACCATCCATCCCTTGGCCGACATGTCAGGAGGGCCATCATGAACACGGCACGATCGCAGGAGGGCCGACTCATCGCCGTCCCGTCCGCCGAGCCGATCGACATCCATGAGCTGGGCCTCCACCGGCACCTGTTGGTCAGCGAGCGACTTCGGGTACGCCGTCGCAAGCTCGGCCTGACCCAGAAGGAGGTCGTCGCGCGGCTCCGGCGGCTCGGTGTCGACACCACGAACAAGTCGCTGTCGAGCCTCGAGCACGGCGCGGGCCTCGATGTGTGCAAGCTCCCGGAGCTGGCTCGCGCCCTGGACTGCACCCTGACCTACCTGGTCGGCCTGTCCGCAGACCCCCTCAGCTGGCAGCCCGATGAGGCAACCTGGCCGCTGCCCGAGCGCGTGCCGGAACCGGTCGACACCGCCTCCGAGCGCACGCCAGCGCCCGAGATCGCCGAGCGGACGGAAGGCCCCTGGATCCTGGGACCCGTGCCGGCATTCCGGAGACGCACTGAATGACCCGCGCGTCAGTACCTACATGCTGCGCATCTCCAGGTAGCGCTTGATGTCGGGCAGGGTCGCGGCGGCGATTCCCGCCGCGACCGCGGCAGCCAGCAGCATCAACAGCAGTTTGCTCATCTGTTCCACCTCCTCCTCCAGTATCCGCCGCCGCCCTGAGCCCAACCGCCGGCGACGGTCAACACGACGTCACGGGGCCGGGGTGCCGCCCCAGCTCGCGGAGTACGACGTCGCGCACCAAGGCAGCCGCGGGCTCCACCGCGGCGGAGACCGCCGGCGACAGGCCGATCCCGTCCTCGAGTGACATCGGTATGCAGCCGACGACGAGGACCCGGTCGACGTGCCCGCCGAGCACCGGGATCAGGGTCATCACGCCGCCGGGAGAGAGGTCGTGGGCGTCCAGGACGACCTCGGGAACGTCGCCACTCAGGTCGCGTGGCGGCAGGTCGGGCTCGATCACATACAGAGAGCCCGGGGGCCCGTGCTGTTGCGAGACCGTGTCGACCAGGACCAGCACGTCGTACCCGGAGAGCAGCTCGTAGACCAGGTGCACGCTGCGGATCCCGAAGTCGACCAGGCGCACGTCGTCGGGTAGCGGGTCCCGCGCCAGGTGGGCGGCCACCTCGACCCCGAAGCCGTCGTCGGACTTGAAGATGTTGCCCACGCAGGCGACCAGGACGGCGGGTGTCACGACGCATCACCGGTGGCCAGGGCCTCGACCTCGTCGGGTGCGAAGTACAGGTAGCGGCCGTGCGACTCCTTGAGGTCGGACCCCGGGTCGTCGTCGACGGTGACCGCCAGGTGGGTGCCTTGGTCGACGTCGAAGAGGACGGCGGCGACGGTGGCGGTGCGTCCGGCCAGGAACAGGTCATAGGCGTCGGCTCGACGTACGCCGGGACGCAGGATCACACGGCTGCCGCGCCCCACGTCCACGTCCCCGACCCGCACCGTGTCGTGCTCGGGGTCGACCGAGGCGTCCGAGCCAGGGTCCCACCAGGGTGTCTCCAGCGGGGGCAGCTCCGGAGCGCGTGACTCGTCGGTGCGGCCGCCCGACATCTGGTCGAGGTAGCGCACCGTGCCGTGGAGGCGGTCCCACAGATCAGCGGGCATCGCGTCCACCTCGCCCAGCAGCGCCGCTGTGCGGGGGTCGGTGCCCCGCACCTCGCGTTTTTCGTCCTCCGAGAGGGTCATCGTGCGGAGGCTGAGCAGCTCGTCGACCTCCAGTGCGTCGAAGAACGCCGTCTGGCTCTCGGGCGCAAGCTCGGCATGGTCGTACAGGATGATCGGCGAGGCGATCATCACCGAGTCGTCGCTCCCGGGACCGAGCACGGGAAAGAGCCCGTCATGGGTGCGGGCCTCGGTGAGCGGGCGGGCCCACTCCGGCGGATCGGTGAGCGAGAGGAAGCGGCCGCCGTCCACGCGGAGCAGCAGATGGTCGGCGATCAGCGCGCGACGCAGCCAGGCCGGCCGCGCCGGTCCGCGGGGGGTGGTGCTGGTGCCGGGGCCAGGGGGAGGCGTGCGGTTGTCGACCCGCACCGACAGCACCCGCACGGCGTACGGCGAGTCGGGGCGCTCGACGCGGGTGGTGACCCCCAGGCGCAGCGCCTCGCGGACCCGGACCAGCCGGCCGCGGACGCTGCCGTCGACGTCGGTCAGGTCCTCGACCTCGGTCCCGCCCTCCACCTCGAGCACGACCTCACCACCGTGGTCGCCGACAGGCACGTCGAGCTCACAGGGCACGGCCTCGTCGAAGGGGATGTAGGAGGCGTCGCCGACGTCGAGACGGTCCACGGGGCGGAAGCGCTCGCCCGTGCGCCGCTCGACACTGCGGCGTTGGAGCTGGAGGAAACGCACGGTGACGGTGAGGTCGCCCCGCCCGTCGACGAGCACCTCGGTGTGCTGGGCGGACGACTCGGACGCGTCCTGGGCGACCACGTCGCGCGGCATCAGGACCCCCCACTGGAACCGCACCTGGTTCTTCACCGATCCGGCGCGGTAGGGGTAGAGCACGTAGCCCTCGTAGAGAACGGCGTCGGCCAGTGCCCGCGCTGCCTCCCACGTCGAGGTGGTCGCGCTCGTCACGGCTCATCTCCGAGGAGCCGGTCGAGGGTGGTCTCCCAGCTGGTCAGGCCGTGCCGGCCCCGGTAGGCGGCGAGCCGGTCGTAGGTGTCGGCGGGGACGCGGAGCCAGCGCTGGCCGGGGAAGTGGGCATCCATGGCCGCGCGCCACACGGCCACGGGCATCCGGACGTGGGTCTCCTTGTGCCACGGCACGGGCATCACCTGGATCGAGCCCGCCGTACCGCTGAACACGGTGCCGCTGAACAGCAGGATCAGCGGGACGTCGCCTGCCTCGAGCGCGGTGAGGTACTTGTGGGCGGCGACGTCGACGTCGTAGCTGCAGGGCATGGTCAGGTCGAAGTCGCAGGTGCCGGTGAAGCTCGGCAGCACCTGGGTGAGGAAGGCCAGCTGCATCGGCTGCAAGGTCTGGCCCCAGCGCGAGCGGTCGCCGAACAGGTCGACCACCTGGTCGGCCTCCCGGTCGCTGTAGTGACGCTGGATGGGTTCCACCCGCACCTGGCTGCGCAGGGCGACGGCATGGACCCGCGCGCCCGAGTTCTCCGTCGCCGTCATCTTGAAGACCACGGTGGGGCCGGCGGCGTAGGGGTCGGCCACCACCTCGCGGCAGCTGAAGTCGAGGTCGGGTACGGCGGCGGGGAGGTTGCCGAACCCGTCGGCCGTGGTGCTCATGCCGCGCCCGAGCGGGGGACCTCGCGGCCCCGTCGGTCGAGGCCGTCGAAGAACTCGGCCATCCGCTGCCACACCTCGGGTCCACCGCCCAGACCCTTCCACCAGCTGCGCACGACACCGACCAGCTCGTAGCAGACGTCGATCGGCACCAGGTGGGCGGTGAACTCGCCGTCGTGGCGGCGGAGCAGCACCGCCTCGACGTCGGACATGATCTCGTCGAGGGCCGGGTTGTCCGCCACGATCCGTGACCACGCGTGCAGGTCGAGCTCGGACTCCGTGGCACCACCCGGTCCGGGGTAGAAGGCCAGCAGGCGCGGTTCCGCCCCGTCCGGGCCGGATTGCCGGAAGAAGAACACCAGGTCGACGGGGACGCGCAACGAGTCCCACGTGGCGTCGTCGAGACGCAGCCCACCGACGCGGCGGACGTCCTCACCCACGGCGCGGAAGCGCACTCCGCCCGAGCCCTCCGGCGCGAACAGCAGGTAGCAGGGGCGGCAGACGCACAACAGCCGGTGCTCCGCGACGTCGGCCACGTGGCCGTGCCGCTCGCCGAGGTCGACCGCACAGAACTCGCAGTGCTCGTCGACCTCCGGCGGGGGCGGGGTGGTGGCCATCCGCCGAAGCCGACCCAGTCCTGTGCCCTGGGCCGTCATGCGGTCGCCTTCGCCGGGAGGGCGACCTTCCACGCCCCGCGCTCGGGGAGGAGCGGGACCGGGATGAGCTGCAGGTCCGCGGCGGACGCCCGCCCGGCGAGCCGCACGTCGTACGCCGTGGCGCAGCCGGAGCAGGTGAGGACGTCGCCGCCGAGCGCGCCGTCCGAGACCGGGTCCTGGCAGGACGCGCAGCGGTCGAGGTAGGCGACGAGAGTGCCGTCCAGGTTGGCGACCACCAGGTGCTCCCCGGCCACGGCGACCCGCCGCATGGTCCGCGGAGGCACGTCCAGCTCGAGCGCATGCCAGTGGTCGACGGCCGCAGAGTCGTCCTCGTGCGGAGCGAAGGGCGCGATCTGAAGGAGCGAGGGGGAGGCCTCGACCATGCCCTCGACCTCCACGGCCACCACGTCGGGTGCAGCCTGCAAGATGGCGTCCTCGATGGCACTGGCGACGGTCAGGGCCGACGACGGGCAGCCGTCACAGCTCCCCTGGAGCTGAAGGCGGACGATCCCCCTCTCGTCGACGCCGAGGAGCTCGACCCCACCGGCGTGCGAGCCGAGGTAGGGACGCACGCGCTCCAGCGCGTCGTTCACCCGGGTCAGGACGTCATCGGGATGGAGGTCGTGCAGCACCAGCAGGTTGCCGACGATCTCGTCGTCGGCGAGTCGGCGTGCCAGCTCGGGTCGGCCGGCCTCGAGCACGAGGTCCACGGTGCGCTCGAGGCCGGCGCCGTAGAGGGCCATCACGCAGGACACGAGCTCCTGCACCCGCTCCAGGACGGCGGGGACGGCCCTCTGCTCGAGGTCGTCCAGCAGCTCGTCGATGCGGGCACTGGACTCACGGACGGTTGGCTGCTCCATGCACGGCTCCTTCTCGAGGTGTGTCGTGGGTGCTGGCCAGCCGGTCGAGCCAGGCGTACCAGTCGTCGGTCCCGGCGCCGGTGCGCACCGACAGGGGCAGCACGGTGACGCCGGGGTGGAGCGCCCGGGCCCGCTCGGTGAGGGCGTCGAGGTCGAAGTCGACGTACGGGAGCAGGTCGGTCTTGTTGACCACCACCAGGTCGGCCGCTCGGAACATGTGGGGGTACTTCAACGGCTTGTCGTCGCCCTCGGTCACCGAGATCACCACGACCTTGGCATGCTCGCCGACGTCGAACAGTGCAGGGCAGACCAGGTTGCCGACGTTCTCCACGAAGAGCAGCGACCCGTCCCCGGGCTCGAGTGCCTCGAGGGCGCGCTGCACCATGCCGGCGTCCAGGTGACACCCGGCGCCGGTGTTCACCTGCACGGCGCGCGCTCCGGCCCGCTGGATGCGCTCCGCGTCGTAGGTGGTCTCCTGGTCCCCCTCGATGACGACGACCTCGCGGGTGGGCGCGAGCCGGGCCACCGTGCGCTCCAGCAGCGAGGTCTTGCCCGAGCCTGGTGAGCTCATCAGGTTGACCGCGAGGATGCGGCGTACGGCGAGCCAGGCGCGCACGTGCTCGGCCAGGTGGTCGTTGCGGGCCAGCACCCGCTCTTCGAGCACGAGCGTGTCCACGGGGCCGGGTGGGTGCGGATGGCTGTGGTCACACTCGTGCGGATGGTCGAACGCGGTCACCCGGACGCCGTCGTCACCTCCGGCACCACAGCCGCAGGTCAGGCACATGACGGCTCCTTCTCGAGCTCGACCGACACGACACGGAGGTCGGCGCCGGCGAGCACCTCGACGTCGGCGCTCCCACACGCACACAGCAGCAGGGCGTCGGGCAGCTCCTGTTGCGTGCCGCACGCCCGACACGCGATACGCCCCGGCGTCTCCTCGATGTCGAGCCGCGCACCCGCCAGGGCCGTCCCCTCCGTCGCGAGGTCGAAGCAGAACGCCATGGAGTCCGGGACCACGCCGGACAGGCGCCCCACCCGCACGTGCACCGCGACCACGCGTCGTCCCGTCGTGCGCTCTGCGACCAGGTCGACGACGCTCTGCGTGATCGCGAGCTCGTGCATGCCTCCCGCCCGCGGATCAGTAGGGCTTCACGGGCATCTGCGGCGCGTGCTGCTGCTCGACCACGTTGCCCCCGCCGGTGTACATGTGGACGCCGCATGGCAGGCACGGGTCGAAGCTGCGGACGGCGCGCATGATGTCGATGCCCTTGAAGGTGTCGGGCGGGTTCTCCTCGAAGATCGGTGTGTTCTGCACCGCGTCCTCGTAGGGGCCGGGGGTGTCGTAGCCGTCGCGGACACTGCCGTTCCAGGGAGTGGGCGGGTAGGGGTGGTAGTTCGCGATCTTCCCGCCCTTGATCACCATGTGGTGGCTGAGCACCCCGCGGACGGCCTCGGTGAAGCCGACGCTGATCGCCTCATCCGGCACCTCGAAGGGAGTCCAGGTCTTGGTGCGTCCGGCCCGGATCTCCTCGAGTGCCTGCTCGCAGAAGTACAACGCCTGCGCGGCGGCGTACGCCTGGAAGTAGGTGCGAGCCCGGTTGCGCTCGATGGCGTTGCTCCACTGCGGGATCTTCCACTCGAAGGTGACCTCGGGCTTGAGGGCGGTTCGGGGCAGGTTGATCACGACGCTGGTGCCGGTCGCCTTCACGTAGCCGATGTCGACGAGCCCGGACAGGGCGGTCGACCAGAGGCGGGCGATGGGGCCGCCGCCGGTGTCGAGCGCCAGGTGGTCGGTGCCGTCGAACCAGCGGGGCGACATCGTCCAGCTGTAGTTGGCGTTGAAGTCACGTTTGCCGGGCTTGGGGATCGTGTGCTGGTTCCACGGGTGCCGGCGGTCGACCGGGTTGCCCATCGGGTCGCGCTCGACGAAGACCTCGCGGTTGGACTCCGCCCAGTCCTCGTAGTAGGAGTGCCCGAGCAGGATCCGCATGCCGAGGTTGATCTCGACCAGGTCGTTGGTGACCAGCTTGCCGTCCACGACGACGCCGGGGGTCACGAACATCTTCCGACCCCAGTCGGTCATGTGGTCGTAGCGGAAGTCGCAGTGCTCGGGGTCGTTGAAGGCGCCCCAGCAGCCGAGCAGGATCCGGCGCTCGCCGACGTGCTCGTAGCCGGGCAGCGCCTCGTAGAAGAAGTCGAACAAGTCGTCGTGCAGCGGCACGACCTTCTTCATGAACTCGACGTACCGCATCAGGCGCGTGAGGTAGTCCGTCATCAGCTGGATGGTCGGCACCGTGCCCACGCCGCCCGGGTAGAGCGTGGAGGGGTGGACGTGACGCCCCTCCATGAGGCAGAACATCTCACGGGTGTAACGGCTGACGTGGAGGGCCTCGCGGTAGAACTCGCCCTCGATCGGGTTGAGCGACCGCATGATGTCACCGATGGTGCGGTAGCCGTGGATGCCGGCGTGGGGCGCCTCGGTGGAGTTGGCGCGCTCGAGCACACCGGGGTTGGTCTCCTTGACCATCCGCTCGCAGTAGTCCACCCCGACCAGGTTCTCCTGGAAGATGTTGTGGTCGAACATGTACTCCGCGGCCTCGCCGAGGTTGATGATCCACTCGCCGAGGTGGGGAGGGGCCACGCCGTAGGCCATGTTCTGGTTGTAGACCGAGCAGGTCGCGTGGTTGTCACCGCAGATGCCGCAGATGCGACTGGTGATGAAGTGCGCGTCGCGTGGGTCCTTCCCCTTCATGAACAGGCTGTAGCCCCGGAAGATCGAGGAGGTGCTGTGGCACTCACGCACCTCCTTCTGCTTGAAGTCGATGCTCGCGTAGATCCCGAGGCTGCCGACGATCCTGGTGATCGGGTCCCACGACATCTCGACGACGTCGGTGTTGTCCTTGGTGGTGGTCATCGTGCCGGTCCCGTCCTCACCAGTTGCGCTGATAGCCGGTCGTGAGCTCGTTGCCCTTGGTCCGCCACTTCGGCTCCTTGTCCACGGTCTCCTCGGTCACCTTGCGCAGACGGCGTACGGCCTTGCCGTAGATCAAGCTGCCTCGCGACGACAGCTTCGACCCGGGTGGCTCGTCCATGAACGGCATGAACTTGTCGGGGAAGCCCGGCATCGTGCAGCCGATGCAGATGCCGCCGACGTTGGGGCAGCCGCCGACTCCGTTGATCCAACCTCGCTTGGGGACGTTGCACTTGACGACCGGACCCCAGCAGCCGAGCTTGACGATGCACTTCGGTGAGCCGTACTCCTTCGCGAAGTCCCCCTGCTCGTAGTAGCCGGCCCGGTCGCAGCCCTCGTGGACGGTGGCGCCGAACAGCCAGCGCGGACGGAGCGCCTCGTCGAGGGGGATCATCGGTGCCTGGCCGGCCACCTGGTAGAGCAGGTAGACCAAGGTCTCCGACAGGTTGTCGGGATGGATCGGGCACCCGGGGACGCACACGATCGGCAGACCCGCCTTGGACTTCCAGTCCCAGCCCAGGTAGTCGGGCACTCCCATCGCGCCGGTCGGGTTACCGGCCATCGCGTGAATGCCGCCGTACGTCGCGCACGTCCCCACGGCCACTACCGCCGTGGCCTTCGGGGCGAGCCGGTCGAGCCACTCGGAGGTCGGCATCGGCTGGCCGGTCTCGGGGTTGTTGCCGAAAGCAGCCCAGTAGCCCTCGTCCTTGATCGCCTCGTTGGGGATCGAGCCCTCCACGATGAGGACGAACGGCTCCAGCTCACCGCGGTCGGCCTTGTGCCACCACTCGATGAAGTTGTCCGCGCCCTGCTCGGGACCACACTCGTAGTCGATGAGCGGCCAGTGCACGGCGATCTTCGGAAGGCCGGGGAGCGCCCCGAGCACGATCTCCTCGATGCTGGGCTGGGTCGCTGCGGTGAGGGCCACGGAGTCCCCGTCGCAGCTGAGGCCACCGTTCATCCAGAGGATATGGACGATGCCTTCGTCAGCCTCGCCCCCTGCGTCCGCAGCTGCATGCGTGCCCGGCTCTGCAACGCTCGTCATGGATGCCCGTCCTCGCTCGAGGTGGATATGCACGGACTTTCATCCTGTGGTGTGCGGGCGTGACCGACCACCTGTCGAGCAAGGTCGTTTCTGCTTGAATCCGGGAGTCCGGGATCACCGGAGCTACCTCGTCACCCCGCGCCCGATGACTGAGGGTGCCGCCGCGGTCGCTCCGCGACGCACCGGACGAGGTCCAGCGCGAAGTCGACGTACTGTGCGGCCACCTGCTCGGCGCTGGCCGGGCCGTTGCCGCGGAACCACTGCGCGAGCGCCGTACACATCGTGACCACCGCACGCGCCGCCTCGTGCGGCTGGGAGGTGGCGAAGGCCCCCGACCGCACTCCCTCCTCGACCTCGACGTCGACCAGGCGCTGCTGCTCCCGGCGTACGGCGGCCACCCGCTCGCGCGCCGCGGGCTCGAGGCTGCGCATCTCGCTGGCCCCGACGAACGCGAGCTCGCGCCGGTGGGTGTGGACGAGGGCGAGGGACTCGACCAGCAGCGCGAAGCGCTCGACCGGGCCCTCACCCTCCCTGAGCGCCGCCTGGCTGCGGGCGAGGAGGTCGCTCATCGTCAGGTCGAGGATCGCGACCAGCATCTCCTGCTTGCTCGCGTAGTAGTGGTACAGACCCGGCACCGAGAGGTTGGCCCGTTCGGCGATGGTCCGCATGGGCGCGCCGTGGTAGCCGAGCTCCAGGAACGAGGCGAGGGCCCCGGCGAGGGCCGGGTCGAGGTGGAGCGGGGGAAAGCTGCGCCAGTCGTCGGTGGCCAGTCCGATGACTGGAGAGTCCTCGGCCGTGGCCGGCGCCGACGGTACGGCGTCGGGGCCGGCGAACACCCGCTGCACGGGTACGTCGAGCGCCTGGGCCAGCCGGGCAATGCGCTCGCTGGAGACTCCGGTCTTGCCGTTCTCGATGGCGCTGAGGGTGGCCGGGCTCACCGCCAGCAGGCCGGCGACCTCACGCAGAGTCAGCCCGCGGGTGGAGCGCAGCTCGCGGAGGTTCCGGCCCAGGGCGGCGCGGTGTCCCGCCGGGTCTGCGGTGGTCATGACTTCAGGATATCTGAACAGCCCGCGGGTGAATTGCTTTCGTCGAGGTGTGGACGACTAGTGAGTGGGTCTTGCAGTGTGATGGTGTCATATCTCCGACCCGAGCGATCGCTCGCTCGCGGAGACACCAGAAGGCCCGCCAGGAGGACCCATGACCGAATCCGCCGTACCCGACCTCACCGAGCTCCTCAAGGACTCGCCCACCAACTGGGGCAAGTGGGGAGCCGACGACGAGGTCGGCGGGTTGAACTACCTCGGTCCCGAGCAGATCCTGGCGGCGGCCGGCCTGATCCGTGCGGGCAAGGTGTTCACGCTCCAGCGGCTGATCGGTGACCCGAAGGGCGACCCCGTCTGGCCGGGACGGACACCGGCCGAGCGCACGCAGATCATGGACGAGTCGACGTGGGACGCCGACGACGCCCCGGCGTTCCCCGGCGGGCTGCACTGCGCCGACGACAAGATCAACGCCTTCCTCCAGGGCTCCACGCAGTACGACGCGCTGGGCCACGTCTGGTTCGGCGGCCAGATGTGGAACGGGTACGACGCCCGCAGCACCGTCGGTGGCATGGACAAGGCCAGCGTCGAGGCGATCGCCCAGCGCGGCGTGGTGGGGCGGGCGGTCCTCCTCGACATGGCCCGGTTCCGCGGGAAGGGCAACCTCGACACGGCCGAGACGTACACCCACGAGGACCTGCTCGCCTGCGCGGAGAAGCAGGGGGTCGAGCTGCGCAAGCGTGACATCATCGTGATCCGCACCAACTACCTGCAGCTGTTCTTCGACCTCGGCGACAAGTTCTACGAGGGCTTCTGCGAGCCCGGGCTGGTCTACAGCCCCGAGCTGGTGCGGTGGTTCGCCGACATGGAGATCCCCAACCTGGTCACCGACACGATCGCCAACGAGGTCACCATCGACCCCAACAACGGGGTCGCGCTGGTGCTGCACAACGCGCTGATGCGCAACCTCGGCGTCACCTTCACCGAGATCTGCGACCTCGAGAAGCTGGCCGAGGACTGCGCGGAGGACGGCGTCTACGAGTTCTTCTACGCCGCCGCCCCGATCAAGGTGGCGCAGGGCAGCGGTGCGCCGGTCAACCCGCTCGCGATCAAGTAGGCCGGGGCCGTGAGCGACTACCACGAGCGTCCGTGGCTCGGGCTCTACGGCGACCAGCCGGAGTCGATGGAGCCCGAGCACCGGACGCGCTCGCCAACGGGCTGCTCACGCACGGCTTCGCGGCGGGCGACCGGCTCGCGGTGTACCTGCAGAACGTGCCGCAGTTCCTCGTGTTTCTGCTCGGCGCCTGGAGGGCCGGCGGCATCCTCGTCTCGATCAACCCGATGAGCCGGGTGCGCGAGCTGTCCTACCTGCTCAAGGACTCCGGCGCCCGTGTGCTGGTCTCTCTGGAGGGGCTGTACGACGAGGTGGTCCCCGACACCGACGTGGAGCTGGTCCTGACGCCGACCAGAGCGGCCTCGACCTACGTCGGGTTCGCGTTCTTCAAGATCGCGGCGATCTTCGAGGGCATCCACTACCGGGCGCAGCAGGGGCTGACGATCGGCGAGGGTTTCGAGCAGCTCGGCGACCTGGTGCCGCCGCTGGTCGAACGCGGCCACGCGGCACTGGACTGAAATGCCGCCGGGGCCAGGGTCTCGGCCGGCTTGCTCACAGACCCACCGCACCGACCGGCAGGGTCGGCGTGCGGTTCAGCTCGGCCCGCGCGATCGAGCGCAGGTGGACCTCGTCGGGCCCGTCGAACAGGCGCATCGCGCGGTGCCAGGCGTACATCCAGGCCAGCGGCGTGACGTCGGTGACGCCCGCCCCGCCGTGCACCTGGATCGCCCGGTCCATCACCGCGGTGGCCGCGCGGGGGACCGCGACCTTGGCCATCGCGACGAGGTGACGGGCCGCCTTGTTGCCCTCCGTGTCGATGACATGGCAGGCGCGGTGGCAGACCAGCCGTGCCTGCTCGATCTCCAGCCGGGACTCGGCGATCTGCTGCTGCACGACGCCCTGCTCGGCGAGTGGCCCGCCGAAGGCGACCCGGCCCCGGGCGCGCTCGACCATCAGCCCCAGGGCGCGCTCGGCGGCGCCGAGCGCGCGCATGCAGTGGTGGATGCGCCCCGGGCCGAGGCGAGCCTGGGCCGCTGCGAAGCCCCCGCCCTCCTCGCCCAGCACGTTGCCGACCGGGACCCGGACGTCCTCGAAGGTGACCACCGCGTGGCCGTGCTGGTCGTGGTGTCCGAAGACCGGAAGGTCACGGACGACAGAGACGCCGGGTGTGTCGCGGGGCACCAGGAGCATCGTCTGCTGGAGGTGCGAGGGCGCCTCGGGATCGGTCTTGCCCATCACGATGAGGAGGCGGCAGCGCGGGTCCATCGCGCCGCTGGTCCACCACTTCCGTCCGTTGACGACGTACTCGTCGCCGTCGCGCTGGATCCGGGTGGCGATGTTGGTGGCGTCGCTGCTCGCCACGTCGGGCTCGGTCATCGCGAACGCCGAGCGGATCGTGCCTGCGAGCAACGGCTCCAGCCAGGTCTTCTTCTGCTCGTCGGTGCCGAGCAGGTGCAGCAGCTCCATGTTGCCGGTGTCCGGGGCCTGGCAGTTGATGGCCTCGGGGGCCAGCTCGTTGCTCCAGCCCGACAGCTCGGCGATCGGGGCGTACTCCAGCTGGGTCAGCCCGGACTCGGCCGGGAGGAACAGGTTCCAGAGACCCCGCTCCCGGGCCTCCTCCTTCAGCTCCTCGATGACCGGAGGTACGTCGTGACTCTCGGAGCCCGCCTCCCGGCGGTGGGCGTGGTACGCCGCTTCGGCCGGCAGCACGCGATCGCGCATGAAGACCAGCATGAGCTCACGCAGCTCGGCGGCGCGGGCGGAGGGGGCCGCGATCGCAGGCTCGGCATAGGCGTCGGTCACGGCACTCCTGAACGGGGCAGGGAACGGGGCTGAACAAATACCGAGCGATCACTCGGTCTTGGGTCAATATGCCGGGAAGGACGGCCCCGCGCAAGGAGTGCTGCGACAGCCGCGCCCACCTCAGTGAGGAAAGTTGACCTTCTTGTTCCCGAGGAGCATGACCGTGATGGCCACCGGAATTGCGGCACACACGGCCACGAGCCCCCAGCAGTCCCACTCGAGCCCGGGGCTGCCGTTCCCGCCGTTCGCCATGTAGATGATCCACCCGATCGAGGCGCCCACGATGCCGCACAAACTGGTCAGCCACAGCGGGATGTTGGCCTTGTCGCCGGGGGCGAGCCCCTTGCCCAGCAAACCGATGACGATTCCGGCCACGAGAACGCCGATGATCTCCACGCGCCTTCCTCCCCTCGAGTCGCGGAGTCCACGAGCGGTCGGGTCGATCGTCGGCCGCTCAGTGGACCACCACAGAATCGCACCGGCCGCTGTGCGAGGGCTGTGAGCCGAAGTAGCAGCGGCTCCTACCAGGAGTCGGTGGCGCTGGCGCATCGCTCGAGCTGGTGGAGGGTGTGACGGATCGGCCAGAGGAGTACCTCGTCGGCTCCCGCGGCCGCGTAGGCGGCCAGGGCTTCCGCGCAGTGTTGGGCGCTGCCGATCGGTAGGTGTCGCAGTGACTCGGGATCGCGGTTGAGCAGGGGTGCCAGTACGTCGACGAGGAGGTGCTCGGCTTCGGAGCGGTTGTCGGTGATGTAGAGCCAGGTCGTGGCGACGGCGTCGGGGAGCGAGGCTGGGGCACGGCCCGCGTGGTGCAGGTGGGTGTCGAGGCGAGCGCGCGCCTCGGCGTACTGATCGGGGGTGACGTGGTACGCCGAGGCCAGCCAGCCGTCCGCCACCGAGGCCATCGCTGCGAGGCGTCGGTCCGAGCCCCAGCTGGCGAACCAGATGGGTGGAGGTGGATCGGCGGTCGGGGTGAGGCGGACGTCGCCGGCGTAGAACTCTCCGGGTGTTGCGCTCTCGCCGCGCACCAAGGCTCGGACCAGCGGCAGGGCCTCGTCGAACCGTGCCCAGCGCTGCTCGAACGGGATGCCGACGGCGTCGTAGTCGAGGCGGCTGGACCCGGGCCCCAGGGCGCCGATCACGGGTCCGCTCGCCAGGAGCGCCAACGAGGTCAGGGTCTTGGCGACCACCGCTGGATGGCGTACGACGGGCAGGGTGACGCTGGTCATCAGCGCCAGGTCGCCGGCGACCGCGGCCACGCTCGCGAGCGCGGCGGTGCCGTCGAGCCAGGGTCGGGTCCAGACGAGGTGGTCGTTGGCGGCCACCGTGGCGTAGCCCAGCTCGCGGGCTGTGACGACGTACCGCTGGAGGTCGACCGCGGTCGGCAGGCCCTCGCCGAGGTCGGCCAGCGGCAGGTGCACTCCCAGCCTCATCGTCACCCCGCCACGTTGGCACAGACAGCGGGATTCATGACCGCGCCGCGACCGGTACGGCGCTGCCAGCCACCTCCTCCACGACGACCCAGGTGACCGAACGCATGTTCTCGCCCTCGATCGAGACCATGGCGTCGGTGAGTCGTTCCACGACCTCGCGCTTCTGGTCGGCGGTGAAGACATTTTCGATGAGCGTGACGTTGATGAAGGGCATGGGGCGACGGTAGGAGTGACTACCATCAGTGACAACTACGATCACCGGAGTTCCATCAGTGAAACTGATAGCGCATGCTCGGCGGCTCGAGGTCCTGCTGGCGATCGCTGACTGCGGCTCGTTCTCGGCAGCGGCTTCCACGCTCCTGATGACGCAGTCGGGCGTCAGCCAGCACATCGTGGCCCTGGAACGGGAGGTCGGCACCCTGCTGTTCGACCGCGGCACGAGGCCGCTCGAGCTCACCGAGGCCGGTCAGGCATTGGCGCGCCACTCCCGGGCGGTGGTCGCTCGCCTCGACAACGCCGAGCAAGAGCTGCTGGAGATCACCGGTAAACGCACCGGGCGGCTGCGTCTCGGGAGCTTTCCCACGGCGCTGGCCACCTTTGTGCCCGCCGTCCTGCGTGCCTTCCGACGCCACCATCCCGAGGTCGCGTTGACCGTGGTCGACGACCACCTGCAACGGCTGCTGCCGCGCCTGGAAGCCGCCGAGCTGGACCTCGCCATCGTCTTCGACCACGCCACGACTGCGACCCAGGCAGGTGGTCGCCTCGAACGCGTCCACCTGTTCGACGATCCCTACCGCGTTGCCCTGCCGCGGGGCCATCGGCTGGCCGGGGCCTCTCGCGCCGTCCGGCTCCGCGACCTCGGGAAGGAGGACTGGATCGGCGGAGGACCCGGAAGTGCCTGGTTCCGTCCGGTCCGCACTGCCTGCGCCGAGGCAGGGTTCGACCCCCGCGTGATGCTGTCGTCCGACGACTACGTGGCCTGCCAGTCGTTCGTCGCGGCCGGTCTGGGCGTGTCGGTGATGCCCGGCCTCGCCCTCGCACACCCGTTGTCGGGCATCGACGTCGTCACCTTGCGTGGCCGCGTGCCCATGCGACGAATCTGGGCGGCCCACCTGAGCGACTCGTTCCCGTCGCCGGCGACGGTCGAGATGACCGAGCTCCTGCAGCGGATGACACGACCTCGGCGGCAGGGTGCTCAGCGGGTCGACTCCTGACCGGTGGTGGCACCGCCGGGCGGGCCAGGCGCAGGGAGCGAGCCGGAGGGCTGCCTCGCCACCTCAGCCAAAGTCCTGCTTTCAACGCCCGGTGTCGGCGAGTCCCGCACCACACCTGGTGTGGGGTATCGACCTTCCCACGCTGAGCGTGACCGTGGGACCGGTGGTGGACCCAGGGCCTCGGACGTCGTTGACTCCTCCCATGGACTCACAGGAGCTGATCAGCCGGGAGATCGCCGAGATCCAGACGGCCGCGGCGGGAGAGTCCTCGGAGTCGGCGGGTCCACGGCTGGACTTCCCGCCGTACCGGAGCTCGCTGCTGCGGCACCCCACCAAGGAGCTGCGTCATGCCGACCCCGGGGGGGTCGAGCTCGTCGCGCCGGTGTTCGGGCACTCGGACGTCGACCCGCTCGAGGCCGACCTCACCGTGCAGGCCAACGGCGAGCCGTTGGGGGAGCGGATCACGGTGGCGGGTCGGGTCCTCGACAGTGACGGGCGCCCGGTGCGCCATCAACTGGTCGAGATCTGGCAGGCCAACGCCGCGGGGCGGTACGTGCACAAGGGCGACCAGCACCCCGCTCCGATCGACCCGTCCTTCACCGGCGCGGGACGCTGCCTGACGGGGGCCGACGGCGAGTACCGGTTCACCACCATCAAGCCCGGCCCCTACCCGTGGCGCAACCACCACAACGCCTGGCGACCGGCGCACATCCACTTCTCGCTGTTCGGCACCGACTTCACCCAACGGCTGATCACCCAGATGTACTTCCCGGGTGATCCGCTCTTCGCGCTGGACCCGATCTACCAGTCGATCACCGACCAGAGCGCGCGGGACCGGCTGGTGGCCGCCTACGATCACGAGCAGTCGAGCCACGAGTGGTCGATGGGCTACCGATGGGACATCGTGCTCACCGGGAGCCACGCCACCCCCTTGGAGCAGGAGGATCCGTCGTGACGCTCGCACCGACACCCGGTCAGACCATCGGCCCCTTCTTCCACTACGCCCTTCCCTTCGACCAGGACCGTGAGCTGGTTCCCGCCGGCTCGCCAGGGTCGGTGCGGCTGCACGGCTACGTGTGGGATGGAGCAGGCGAACCGCTGCCCGACGCGTTGCTCGAGATCCGGCAGGCCGACGCCGATGGCGTCGTACCGCAGGTGGAGGGGTCGCTCCGCCGGGACGGTACGTCGTTCACGGGCTGGGGTCGGTCGCACACCGACCCGAACGGTCACTACTGGTTCACCACCCGTGAGCCGGGGGCGACGGCCGAGGGTGGTGCGCGGTTCATCGCCGTGACGGTGTTCGCGCGCGGCCTGCTGGATAGGCTGTTCACGCGCGTCTACCTGCCCGCCGAGCCGCAGGTGCTGGCGGCGGACCCGTTGCTGTCCGCCTTCGACGAGGCGGACCGAGGTCGGCTCACCGCAGTCCGGGACGACCCGGCCAGCCTGCGCTTCGACATACACCTCCAGGGGCCGGACGAGACGCCGTTCCTGTCCTTCCCCCGGCACCGTCGCTGATGTCGCTGCTCGAGCCGGGGTCGACCCGTGCGCACGGGGTGGCCGACGATGCCGCCGTGGTGGCGGCGATGCTGCGCGTGGAGCTCGCCTGGTACGACGTGCTCGTCGCCCAAGGCGTGGCGAGCGCGGAGCAGGCGGCGACCGTGGCCGGCGCAGTGGCTCGATGGCAGCCGGAGGTCGCGGCGCTGGCCGACGAGTCCGAGGCCGCCGGCAACCCCGTCGTACCGTTCGTCGCGGCACTCCGGCGACAGGTCGGTGACGAGGGTGCGGCGGCGCTCCTGCATCGCGGGCTCACCAGCCAGGACGTGCTCGACACCGCCCTGATGCTGCTCGCGCGCGACGCTCTCGGGCGGGTAGCAGAGGACCTGGTGGAGGTGGGCGACCGCCTGGCCGCGCTGGCCACGGAGCATCGCGCGACGGTGATGGCCGGCCGGACGCTGACCCAGCACGCGGTCCCGGTCACCTTCGGCCTGGTGTGTGCCCAGTGGTTGACCGGGATCCAGGACTCACTGGACGACGTGGTCGCGACCTCGGCCGGTCTGCCGGTGCAGTGCGGCGGCGCCGCCGGCACGCTCTCCCTGGCTGCGGAGGTACTGCCGGATGCCGGGGCCGGGGCGCGGGCGCTGGCGGCCGCCCTCGGGCTGGTGGCGCCTGCCCTCCCGTGGCACACGCGGCGCAGGCCGGTGACCTCGCTGGGGGACTGTCTGGTCAGAGTGGTCGACTCCCTCGGCCCGGTGGCTGCGGAGGTGGCGCTGCTGAGCCGCCCGGAGCTCGGCGAGCTGAACGAGGGTCGGGTCGCGGGACGGGGCGGCTCGTCGACGATGCCGCACAAGCACAACCCGGTGCTCAGCGTCCTCGTGCAGGCTGCGGCCCTGCAGGCGCCCATGCTCGGGGCGCAGCTCCACGTGGCCGCTGGACAGGCGGTCGACCAGCGCCCGGACGGCGCCTGGCACGCCGAGTGGCCGGCCCTGGCCGGGCTGCTCCGGCTCACGGTCACCGCCACCTCGCAGCTGCGCGAGGTCCTCGACGGGCTCGAGGTCCACGCGGACGTGATGTCGGCCAGGGCGCGCGCGGCGGTGGGCGATCTCCTGGCCGAGCGCGACGGCGTCGACGCGGTCGCGCCCGACGCCGACCCCGCGTCGTACCTCGGCCTGACCGGCGTCTTCATCGACAGCGCCCTCGACCGATGGGGCGCCCGTGGCTGACCCCGTGCTGCTCGTCGGTTCGGGCCTCGGTACCACGGTGGCCGGGCTGTGGAGCCGTTGTGCTGCCCGCATGCACGATGTCGAGGTGCTCGGCATCGACCTCCCCGGCCACGGGCGCAGCGCGCCGGCGACCGGAGAGGTGACGGTGGAGTCGCTGGCGGACGTCGTGCGTGGCCGGGCTGCGGACCTCGGGGACCGCCCGGTCTGGTACGCCGGCGTGTCCCTGGCCGGAGCCGTCGGCCTCACCCTGGCTCTCGATCCCGGGCCGCTGCGCGGGGTGGCCGTGCTGGCGGCCGCGTCGCGGATCGGCGAGCCGGCGGCGTGGCGCGAGCGGGCCGAGCTGGTACGTCGCGGCGGTACGGCGGTCACGGTCGCCGGCAGCGCCGAGCGCTGGTTCGCGCCCGGGTTCGCCGATCGGGATCCCGAGACCGTGGGAAGCATGCTCCGAGAGCTGACCGAGGTCGACGACGAGTCCTACGCCGCCTGCTGCCTCGCGCTCGCGTCGTACGACGTGCGCGGCAGGGTGGCGGAGGCGAAGATCCCCGTCCTCCTGGCCCGTGGCGAGCTCGACGTCGTCATCTCCGCGGACGTCTGGGAGCAGGACGCCGCGACCCTGCCCGACGTCACGACCCAGGTGTTCGCCGGCTGTGGACATCAGCCGCCCGCCGAGGACCCGGCCCTGCTGGCCGACGTGCTCACGGACTGGATCCACCAAGGAGCGTCATGACCGACGGCAACCGGTACGACGAGGGCATGCAGGTCCGCCGGGAGGTCCTCGGCGAGGCCTATGTGGACCAGGCTGCGCAGCGGGTCACGCCGTTCACCGCCGACTTCCAGCGGTTCATCACCGAGACGGCGTGGGGGTCGGTGTGGACTCGGCCGGGGCTGGACCGGCGTACCCGCAGCGTCATCACGCTCACCGCCCTGGTCGCCCACGGGCACTGGGACGAGCTGGCCCTTCACGTGGTGGCCGCTCGCCGCAACGGACTGTCGGAGGACGAGATCGCCGAGGTGCTGCTGCACACGGCCGTGTACTGCGGCGTTCCCGCGGCCAACCACGCCTTCGCGGTCGCCCGCGACGCCCTGGCCGAGGCGGACGAGCCACCGGATCGCGCATGACGGACCAGACCGTGACCCGCACCAGGGTCGGGATCGTCGGCGCCGGGCCCGCGGGCCTGATGCTGTCGCACCTGCTCCACCGGGCGGGCATCGAGGCCGTGAACGTCGACCACCGGACCCGCCACGAGATCGAGACCACCGTCCGTGCGGGCATCCTCGAGGCCGACAGCGTCCGGCTCCTCACCCACACGGGCGTCTCCGACCGGGTGCTCCGCGAGGGCCACGCCCACGACGGGATAGCCCTGCGTTTCGAAGGCGAGAGCCACCGGGTCGACTTCAAGGACCTGGTCGGTGAGTCCGCGTGGCTCTACCCCCAGACCGACGTCTTCGTCGACCTCGCCGACGCCCGTGCCCGCGACGGCGGCGACGTCCGGTTCGGGATCAGCGACACCCGGGTCACCGACGTCACGGGTGACAGCCCGGCGATCCGGTACGCCGATCCGGACGGGGTCGCCCACGAGCTCCGGTGCGAGGTGGTGATCGGCGCCGACGGCTCGCGCAGCATCTGCCGTCAGCAGCTACCGGAGACCCAACGACGTACGTACTCCAAGGAGTACCCGTTCGCCTGGTTCGGGTTCCTCGTCGAGTCGCCGCCGAGCGCCCCCGAGCTGGTCTACACCCACAGCGACCAGGGCTTCGCGCTGATCAGCCAACGCACCCAGAGCGTGCAGCGCCTGTACTTCCAGTGCGACCCCGACGAGGAGGCCGCCGCGTGGTCGGACGACCGGATCTGGGCCGAGATCCAGGGCCGGGTCGCCGGTCCGGACGGGTTCGTCCTGCAGGAGGGCCCGATCAGCGACCAGACCGTGCTCCGCTTCCGCAGCTTCGTCTGCGAGCCGATGCGCTACGGCCATCTGCTGCTCGCCGGCGATGCCGCCCACACCGTGCCCCCGACCGGGGCCAAGGGACTCAACCTGGCCCTCGCCGACGTACGCGTCCTCGCCGCCTGCCTCGAGCGAGCGCTCGTCGACGGTGACGAGGGGGCTCTCGACGAGTACGGACCGCTGGCGCTGGACCGGGTCTGGCGCTCCCAGCACTTCTCCTACTGGATGACCCAGATGCTGCATGCGCTGCCGGACGGCGACCGGTACGACCGTCGCCGTCAGGTGGCCGAGCTGCGCAGCGTCGTGGGGTCCGCGGCCGGCGCGACGTACCTGGCCGAGGGCTACACCGGCTGGCCGCACGGCTGACTCGAGCGGCCCGGTACGACGAAGTGCCCGCACCGGGTCGGTGCGGGCACTCGTCGTGGTGAGGGTCAGGCGGAGGCCAGGGCCTTCGCCTTCATCTGGTCGAACTCCGCCTGCGTGATCGTGCCGTCGTCCAGCAGCCTCTTGGCCGAGGCGATCTGGTCGGCGGCGGAACCGCCGCCGCCGCCGTCGCTGGTGGCGACCGAGCGGATGTACTCGGCCTGCTGCTGCTGCATCTGCTGCGCCGCCTCGATGGAGCGCTGCGTCATGCCGTGGCCGCGGGCGATCAGGTACACGAAGACGCCGAGGAACGGGATGATGATGATGAAGATGCACCAGAACGTCTTGGCCCCGCCGCCCAGGTCGCGGCTGCGGAAGATGTCGCCGAAGATGTGGAACAGCAGCAAGATCCATGCAAAGAAGATGAAGAACTCGAGCATGGCGAGCAGGAACGACCCGTTGTTGTCGAACATCTGACTTCCTCCGGTTGTTGTTGTGTGGCTGCCGGGGTGGCCCGGGCCGGACCCGCGAGACGCTTGGTGTGAGAAACCCGCGCAGCCGAGCCATTCCACTGCCTACGGCGCTCGGAGTCAAAACCCCAACCGGGTGATTCGCGGGTTGTCGGGCTGCCGTGTGCCGGGGCCTAGGCGAAGGGACCGCGCACGGAGACGCCTCCGTCGACCACGATCTGCTGACCCGTGACGTACGACGAGGCCTCCGAGAGCAGGAAGAGCACAGCGTCGGCGACCTCGTCGCTGGTGCCGTAGCGCCCGACGGGGATCTCGTCGACCCACTCCGACGACTCGGGGTTGGCGACGCCCGTGGAGATGGCGCCGCCGGCGACCACGTTCATCCGGATCCCGTCCGCGGCGTACTCGGCCGCCACGGTTCTGGCCAGGCTCAGCAACCCGGCCTTCACGACGCCGTACGCCGCCTGCAGGGGTGCTGCCATGAAGCCGGTGACCGAGCCGACGCTGACGATGGCGCCGCCCTCGCCCTGGTCCAGGAAGATCGGCAGGACCTGCCGGACCGCCCGAGCGACGTAGCGGAGGTTGACGTCGTAGACGGTGTCCCAGTTACGTCGCCCCACACCGGCCACGCGACTGCGCCCCGCTCCACCAGCTCGGCAGCGGCTTCCTCGGCCCGGTCCTGACGGAGATCGGCGACCACCACGGACGAACCGGTGTCACCTAGTCGCCGTACGATCGCTCACCCGATCCCGGAGCCGCCCCGCCGAGGACCAGCACGCGTTTTCCCTCGACCATCCGTCGAGCCTAGAACCTGAGAGGGTCGGCCTCGGCTAGCTCGTGGTCGACACCTCGCGGACCGTTGCCAGGAAGGCGTCGCGGCCGGCGTCCTCGCGTCCGCGCAGCCAGGCCAGGGCGCAGGGCGACGGCGGCAGCCCGTGCAGCGGCAGTACGGCGATCTCCGGGTGCCGGAAGTGGTCGGCGAAGGGGGCCACCGTGGGATGCACCAACCGGCCCTGCGCGATCAGCAGGATCAGCTCGGAGATGTCGTTGACCTCGACGTCGGCCGCGATGATCGGCCGCCCGCTGGGGGTCCGGCTGGGGCAGCCGGCCTCGACCAGCTCCTCGGGTACGTCGGTGGGTCGCCGGACCGGGTAGTCCGCCAGGTCCTCCACCCAGGCCTCGCCGCGCGCGGCGAGCGGATGGTCAGCTGCCACCATCAGCACGCGGGCATCGCCCTCGGACAGGAGCGGGCCGATCTCGATGTCGGGCTGTTCCAACGGCAGCCGGGTCACCGTCAGGTCCACGTCGCCGCGGCGCAACGCACCGAGCCGGTCGTTGAACTCGGTGGTCCACAGCCGCACCGTCGCACCGTCGTACGACGCCTCGAACCGCTTGATGGCGCGGTTGAGGACGGCGCCTCCCGAAGCGGCGTTGAGGACGCCGACCCTCACGATCCCCGGGCCGGCGCTGCGGACACGAGCCCGGTCCAGAGCGCCGTCGAGTGCTGCGACCGTCGGCCGGAGCTCCTCGCGCAGCGCCACGCCCGCGTCGGTCAGGGTCACGACCCGGCTCGTCCGCTCGAACAGCCGGCGCCCACCCAGCCTGCGCTCGAGGGCGCTGAGCGTCTGGCTGACCCGTGAGGTCGTGAGCCCGAGCCGCTCCGCCGTCCGGCCGAAGTGGAGCTCCTCGGCGAGGGTCAGGAACAGCCGCAGCTCGCGAAGCTCGATCTCGGCCATCGTTGACCGACGCTACACGGTGCGTCGAGCAGACTGCCGTTGATGAACTCCTGGGATCGGGGCACTTTGAGGGGACAGACGACCTCAGGAGACGGTGATGAGCACGATGACCACCCTCGCCGGCGGGACCCTCGCCGGCACCCCCACGGGCACCTGGCGGATCGACCCGGCGCACAGCTCGGTGAGCTTCTCGGTCCGGCACCTGATGAGTAAGGTGCGCGGCCGGATCCGCGAGATCGAAGGCTCCCTCACGATCGGCGCAAGCCTGCTCGACTGCCGGGCCTCGGCGTCCATGCGGGCCGACAGCGTCGACACCGGGGTGCCGCAACGCGACGACGACCTGCGGTCCAGCTCCTTCCTCGACGTCGAGCAGCACCCCGACGTGACCTTCGAGAGCAGTGCGGTCGAGGAGGGTGCGGACGGCCTGCTCACGATCGTCGGTGACCTGACCGTCCGCGGAGTCACCCGTGAGGTGCGGCTCGACGCGGAGTTCCTCGGCCTCGACGAGACCGGGCTCCAGGGAGAACAGCGGATCGGGTTCGCCGCGCGAACGACGTTCCGGCGCTCGGACTTCGGCGTGGGGGAGGGCGCTGTCGAGGGCAGCAAGCTCGTCGTCGGTGACACGGTGACGATCGAGCTGGATGTCGAGGCCGCCCTCGAGGAGGCAGATCCCTCATGAGCGTCGTGCTCTACATGTCGATGTCGGTCGACGGCTTCATCGCCGGGCCCGACGACGACCTCGACCACGGGCTGGGGGTCGGCGGAGAGCCGTTGCACGCCTGGCTCACCGCCGGCGATGTCAGCCCCGAGTCGTACCGGCCCGAGAGCGGACCGAGCGCCACGGTGTTCGACGAGATGGCCGCCACCGGCGCGGTGATCACCGGCCGTCGCACCTTCGAGCTGGCCGGCCAGTGGGGAGACGGCGACCACCATGACGGCGTACCGGTGTTCGTGCTGACCCGGTCGGCTCCCGCCGAGCCGGCTTCCGGCCCCGCCCGGTACGTCTCCGATCTCGAGAGCTGCGTGGCCGAGGCCACCGCGGCCGCCGGCGACCGCGACGTCATGGTGCACGGAGCCTCCACCGCGCAGTCCCTGCTCCGCGCCGGGCTGCTGGACGAGCTGGAGCTCCAGCTGATGCCACTGCTGCTCGGCCAGGGTCGCCGGCTCTTCGAGGACCTGCCGCCCGAGCTGCACGAGCTGGAGCTGGTCCGCTCGCTCGAGGCGCCTGGCGTGCTGCATCTGCACTACCGCGTCGAGAAGGAGGCGTGATCGTGGGCGCCATCCGGCTCGACATGAGCATGTCGCTCGACGGGTACGTCGCCGGACCCGAGGACGACGCGGAGAACCCGATGGGACTCGGCGGGTTCCGGCTCTTCAACTGGCTCGACCACCGCGAGGAGGAAGGCCCGCACGGGCAGGCGTATGCCGACCAGATGGCCTCGGGGGCGTTCATCTCGGGACGACGCACCTACGAGCTGGCCGACCACTGGGGCGGCGACCTGCATGGCGGAATGCCGGTCTTCGTCCTCACCCACGACGTGCCTGACGAACCGCCGCCCGGCGTCATCCGGTTCGTGACCGACGTACAGGAGTGTGCGGCTGCCGCCCGCGAGGCCGCGGGTACGGCGGTCACGTCGGTGCTCGGCGCAGGGTCCGCGCAGGCCCTGCTGAACGCCGGGGAGCTCGACGAGCTCGAGCTGCACGTCGTACCGGTCATCCTCGGGCAGGGCCGCAGGCTCTTCGACCACCTGCGGATCGACCCGACACACCTCGAGCTGGTGAGGCGACTGGACACGCCCGAGGTGCAACACCTGCGCTACCGACTGATCGACGGACGAGGATGAAGACACTGCACGTAGGCCTCCGGGTCTCGGACCTGGCGCGGTCGCTCGCCTTCTACACCGCCCTCGGGTACGACGTGATCGGCGAGGTGCCCGCCACCGAGCACGGTCGACTGACGATGCTGAAGCTGCCGGGCGACGAGTTCGTCAGCCTGGAGCTCGTCCACGACCCGGCGGGAGGGCCCGTCGAGCCGGGCGGCCTGAACCATCTCGTCATCCAGGTCGAGGCGATGCGTGACACCGTCGCCGACCTCGCCGCTCGTGGCGTCGAGGCCGAACCCCCGAGCTCGCCCGACGGGTCCGAGCACTTCTGGACGGCCTGGGTGACGGACCCGGACGGCTACCGCATCGAGCTGGTGCAGTGGCCCGCCGGGCATCCGGACGGCATGACCCGCGCAGACTTCGAAGGGCCGGAGGCACCCGATGAGTGAGCGCACCGCGAAGGACGTCGTCGAGGAGATGTTCCGTCGACAGCAGGCGGGCGACGACACCGTGCTGGACGACCTCGTCGCGACAGATCTGGTGAACCATGCCGCCGGGCCGCAGGGGCGCGAAGGCCTGAGGGCCATCCTGCACACGATCGACGTCGACCTCGGGCCGGTCACCCTCGAGCAGCACCATCTGATCGGTGAGGGCGACCTCGTCGCGCAGCACCTGACTCTTCACGGCACCCACCGGGCCTCGACCATGCCGCTGCTCGCTGACGCGACTGCGTCCGGCCACCCCGCGGCGTGGACGTTCATCCACCTCTGGCGGGTCGCCGACGGGATCATCGTCGAGCACTGGGCCTGCCGCGACGACCTGGGGCTCCTCGAGCAGCTGCGCGGCTGACCACCTCAGGCCGGGTCCTCACTCCAGGTCGGTCGTGGGCCCACTCGTCACCAGCACGCTGCGGCTGCAGATCACGGCGTACCCGACCGCGGCGATCAGGGCCACGACCGCGTCGCACAGGGTCTGCCCGCGACCCCAGTCGAGGCTGCGCAGGGAGCCGCTGGCCAACAGGACGGCCGCTCCGCCGAAAGCCGTGAGGCCGATGGCCGGCAGGACTCCTCCCCCCACGCGGGCGTGGCGTCGCAGAATCACGAGCAGCGCACCCGCCACCACCAGCCCGAGAACCCCGGCAGCCGTCCGGAGCACCAGTGAGTCCGAGGCGTTCTCCGCGGCCGCCGCCTGGCGCCAGCCGTGGGCGCCGGGCTGGACCTGCAGCCAGTGCGCGACCTGGCCGGCCGACGGGGCGTACGACGACGGCTGCCCGAACACCCAGGACGTCGAGGTGAACCACGCGAGTGCCTCCGCCAGGAGGGTGCCCGCTATCACCGCAGCACAGCCGACGGCGACGAGCTGCGCGACAGCGTTGAGGCCCGGGCCGAGCACCCGCAGCGGGCCACCGTTCGCCGCCCGGGCGACCTCGCGTGCGGTGCCGAAGCGGGCAAGTGCGCGGTGCTCGGCGACCGTGGGCTCGGCGCCCGAGGCCACCTCCTCCTCGACCGCGTCCCGCAGGTGGGCCTCCGTCTCCTCCAGGAGCCGGCGGGCCGAGACGGGAGTGAGCCTGAGCCGGTGGGCGAGCTCCTCCAGGTAGTCGTCGATCCCGCCCATCAGGCACCCCCGAGGATCGCGTTCACACCCAGCGAGAAGCGGCGCCAGTCCGCAGTCGCCTTGGACAGCGCGGTCGCGCCGGCGGCGGTGATCCGGTAGACGCGCCGTCGCCGTCCGCCCTCCACGGACCACCCGCTGGCCAGCAGGCCCTGCCGCTCGAGGCGGTGCAGAGCCGGGTACACCGTGCCCTCCGGCAGGTCGAACTCACCGTCGCTCCGGCGGCGGAGCTCGGCCACGACGCCGTAGCCGTGCGCGGGCCCGCCCTGGAGCACGGAGAGGACCAGGCTGTCCAGGTGACCGTGGAGCCGATCGTTCTTCGTCATACCAAGAGAGTCTAGGTATGTCAGGCTCCGGAGGCAAGCAGGTCCGGGGGAGTGTTCCGCACCGCACCTACTCCTTGACGTGTGTGCGACGGGTACCTATTGTGCTAGGTAACTAGTGGAATGGAGTCTCGATGATCGAGTTCGTGCTGGACGCCCGGTCCGGGGTCTCTCCCTACCTCCAAGTCGTTCACCAGGTACGGCGCGCGCTGCGGCTCGGCCTGCTGGTCGAGGGTGACCAGCTACCGACGGTGAAGGATGTGGTGGCGAGCCTGGCGATCAACCCCAACACCGTGCTCAAGGCCTACCGCGAGCTCGAGCGTGAAGGGCTCGTCGCGGCCCGCCCGGGCGTCGGCACCTTCGTGACTCGGACCCTGGCCGACTCCTCGCTGGCAGCTCACGAGCCGCTGCGCCGCGACCTGGGGCGCTGGCTCGTGAAGGCGCGAGCGGCCGGCTTGGACGAGGAGAGCATCGAGGCACTGTTCACGAGCACCTTTCGCGCGATGAACCAGGAGATCGCATGAGTGGCATCGTCTGGACCCGGGGTCTGGGAAAGCAGTACCGACGGCGTTGGGCGCTTCAGGACTGCACCCTGGAGATCCCCGAGGGCCGGGTCAGCGGTTTGGTCGGCCCCAACGGTGCCGGCAAGTCGACGCTGCTCGGCTTGATGGTCGGCCTCCTGTCCCCGACCGTGGGGGAGATCGAGGTGTGCGGCGGCCGCCCAGCGGCGAGCTCAGCCCAGCTGGCCAAGGTCGGGTTCGTCGCTCAGGACACCCCGACGTACTCCGGGCTCACGGTCGCCGACCATCTGCGCCTGGGCGCACACCTCAATCCCAGGTGGGACAGCGCGGCTGCCCGACGCCGGGTCGACCGCCTTGGCCTGGACCCGCGCACGAGAGCCGGCCGGCTCTCTGGTGGGCAGCGGGCTCAGCTCGCCCTGACCCTGGGACTCGCGAAGCGCCCGGAGCTGCTGGTTCTCGACGAGCCGGTCGCCAGTCTCGACCCACTGGCCCGGCGGGAGTTCTTGCAGGTGCTGATGGAGGCGGTGGCCGAGGAGGGGCTCAGCGTGCTGCTCTCGTCCCACGTGGTGTCCGACCTCGAGAGGGTCTGCGACCACGTCATCGTCCTGGTGGACTCGCAGGTCCGCGTCGCCGGAGATGTCGAGGAGCTTCTCGAGACCCACCACCGGCTGTCCGGTCCGCTGCGCGAAGAGGTGAGCCTCCCCTCCGACCAGCATGCGGTCTGGTCCAGTCACACCGACCGGCAGTCGACGTACGTCGTCCGCACGGAGTCACCGATCCTCGACCCGGCGTGGTCGGTGACGCCGCTGGGCCTGGAGGATCTCGTGCTGGCCTATATGACGGCCACACCCTCCCCGGCGTCGGCGCCCCCTGCGTTGGAGGTGCTCCGGTGATCTGGCTGACCTGGCGGCAGAGCCGCACGCAGATCCTCGCCGTGTTCGTCCTCGTCGCCGCGGCCTGCGTCTGGCTCGCGGTCACGGGACCGGCGCTGGCTCGACTCGCCCGCGACAACACGAACGTCTACGACTTCCTCACCGCCAACGATCGACTCCTGTTCAACGGCGGGATCGCGGTCCTCGCACTGGCTCCCGCGGTCCTGGGCATCTTCTGGGGCGGACCGCTGGTGGCGCGCGAGCTCGAGACCGGCACCTACCGGCTGGTCTGGAACCAGTCGGTGACCCGCGGGCACTGGCTCGCCACCAAGCTGGGACTCTCCCTGGTTGCGACCACGATGGCGGTCGGGATCCTCACCCTGGCGGTCACGTGGTGGGCACACCCGATCGACGGCGCGCTGGGAAGCCGGCAGGGCAGCCTGCCGTCGCGACTGTCCCCGATCTCGTTCGCCATGCGCGGCATCGTCCCGATCGCGTACGCCGTCTTCGCCCTCGTGCTCGCCACCTTGGTCGGCCTGGTCCTCAGGCGGTCGCTGCCCGCCATGGCAGTGACGCTGGCGATCTACGCCTTCGTGCAGATCGCCGTCCCGCTGTGGGTCCGCCCCCACCTGGTGCCGCCCACATCGACCGCCACCGTCATCTCGGCAGCGACGCTCGATGGCATCAGGCTCGACAACGCCGGCACGATCACCCTCACCACTCGCGTGGACCCCGGCGTCTGGATCCTGAGCAACCGGACCGTTGACGCCCACGGACGCCCCGCCGCACTCCCCTCGTGGTTCAGCACGTGCCTACCGGCGGGGCCCGCCCCCGGGCAGTCGACCGACCAGCCGACCGCGGCGGCGGGCCGGGCCACCCTGGATCGATGCCTGACCAGGCTGAACGACGAGGGCTACCGGCAGCACGTCGTCTACCAGCCGAAGTCCCACTTCTGGCCACTCCAGTGGGCCGAGACCGGCCTCTACCTCACCGCGTCAGCTCTTCTCGCAGGCCTCTCGTTCTGGTGGACCCGCCACCGGCTGTCCTGACCAGAACGGCACCAGCACTGTTCGTGTCGCCTCATCGATCGGGCGGGCGACACCGGGGGAGGTGCTGGGCGCGGGGTTGCGCTCGGCAGATCAGGGGTCGTGGGACCACACCACCCATCGCTGGGATCTGAATCTGACGAAGTAGCGGCGTTCGAGCACGCGTTCCAACGACGCGCCCGGGGAACCCCACTGAGTGAGGTTGCCGCCGGCGACGAACCAGCGCGGCGCACCAGTGGAACGTAGAAGTGCGTCGAGATCCGCGAGGCGCGGATCCTCGACGAAGGCCGGCAGCGCCCACAGGTACGGGTACGGCGAGCTGAGTCCCGCCTCGTGGACGATGTCGGCGTGTCCGAAGGCCGTGACCATCGAGTCACCAGGTCGTGCGTGGTTTCGCACGTAGGTCGCGGTCACCTGGTCGTCCGAGGGAGGCGAAGGCGGGAGCGGATCCCTACAGAGGGCGACCACGGTGGCCGCCGCTGTGTAGACGAGGGCGGCTCTGACGAGTCGGCGGCCCCAGAGGGCCTGCACATCGAACGCGATGGCCACGAGAAGGACGACGCCGGGCACCAGGCCGACCAGGTAGTGCGACCAGTAGCTTCCTCCGGCGAACACGGCCGCGAGCTCCCAGGTGGTCAGGGCGACGGCGGCAACGCCCCATGGCGCCGGAGGTTCACTGACCCGCGTCCGCCACGATCTCCAGACGACCAGGCCGGCTGCCAGCGTCACAGCCAAGGCTCCGGTGAAGACGTAGGCATGCTCGAGGTCGGAGAGACGGGAGCCGGAGAAGGAGGCCACCCCCGAGGCAACGACGCGGAAGGTGACCACCGCTGTCCACAGACCCCTGAGCGACGTACCGCGCGACGCGGCCAGGGCGGCGACCGCGGTGGCGGTCACCAGAGCGCCGGCCAGGACAGGGAGGAGGGCCGAGGCGGCGGTGCGCAGTCCGCGTCGCCCCAGAGTGTGCGCACCGAGCACGGTCGCGACCACGAAGACGTCGATCATGTCCTGCTTGATCAGGAAGGCGGAGACCCCGAGGGCACCCGCGAGTCCGCTCACCACGACCGCAGGACGGCTGGGCCGGCCGTAGGCAGCGACCAGGCACACGAGCCCGGTCAGCACCAGCGGGGAAGCCAAGAGCTCACCGTCGACGGTGCGCGTACCGAAGAGCGGCGTGGCCAGGAGAGCCGACGCTGCGAAGGCTGATGCCAGGGCCCCGCTGCGGCGCCCCGACGCGTACCAGCCGACGGCGCCCGCGGCCGAGATGGAGGCAGCGACCGCCAGAATTCCGATCATCCGCAGCGCGAACGCGCCGCCGAGCCGGTCGGCGAGTGCGAAGACGGCGATCAGCAAGGGCGGACGGTCGACCCAGTAGCCGCCGTAGAGGGAGGCGCCGGGGCGCCACTGCGCGCCTACGACGAGGAAGCCGCCCTCGTCGGGGCTCACCGGTGCGGCCAGAAACGGCACTCTCGTCAGGCCGACGAGCAGGCTGAGGCAGAGCACCCCGGTCGCGGCTGACCAGTCGGGCCCTCGCCGCCGAGCGCGGGCCCGCTGTTCTCGGTCGGAGTCTTCGGTCGCGATCATGCGTCAGGCGAGTCGCGCCGGCTCTGTCCTCAGCCAGTGGGGTGTCACACCTCGACCCTCGCTCGCGGTTCCTGCCGACAACCTGAGCGCGCCGTCATACCTAGACTGTCTAGGTATGATGCCACTCATGAAGCAAGGGGAGGTGCTGTTCCTCGCGTTGGCCGCCGCTGTCGGCGCTGCGCTCGGCTACCTGGGGGCACGGATCCTGCTCGTCGGGTCCGGCCTCAGCCTGGTCCCGTGGGCTCTGGTCGGCCTCGGGCTCGGCGCCGCGTCCCACAGCCGAAGGCAGGCAGCCCTCCTGGGTGGGGTCTACGGGTTCAGCTTGGCGTACGCGTTCATGGTCTCCGGCTATGACGGCTCCGCTTCGCTGCGCAGTCGACTGCTGCCCTTCCTGGTCCTGGGCGCTCTGGGGGCGTTGTGCGGACTTGCCTCTTCGATGGTCGGCCGGAGGCTCCGCCTGCTGGTTCGCTGAGACCGGCAGGAGGCGTGACGGACGGGTTGCGCGACCTGGAGCATGCTCAGGTTGCTGTCGGATGGATCCCGATGCTCACGGGGGAGTGATGAGACCGGCGTGCCGAGGTGGGCGAGCCGGTGCTCGAGATCCTGGTGAAACCGGGACGAAAGAGGGTGGGTCGGCACGTCCAACACGATCTCGTCCACGGGTTCGCCGAACACGATCTCTTCGATCGCATCCATGGGGTCGTGGCGCACTGAGACGGATCCGATGATGGGCGCGTGCGCCGCCAGCTCGAGGCGCGGCAGGGCGGAGCGCAGGACCCGCTCCGCCTCGGTCGCCTTGTCGTGACGCTCCGGGTGCAGCAGGTGGAGCTCTGCTCGCGCCGGGTTCAGCACGACCAAGCGGAACTGCACCTCGCTGCGGTCGGCCCGCTCGCGAATCGCGTCCTCGAGGGAGGGACTCGGATCGGCCGTGTCGGTCACGATCAGGACGCGACAGGTGCGGGAGTCGGACATGGTGGGTCTCCTCCTCAGACGTCGTCGGACACGGGTACGGGATGTTGGATCTCGTGCCGGGACTCCGTGCGGTCCTTGTCGGTGACGGTGAGGTAGACGACCACGGCGAGGATGGTCCCGAGGAAGACGACGCTGGTGCCGAGCGTCCCGAGACCCAGGCCGCCGTCCGCTCGCGGTGAGGCGAGGTAGTCGCCGATGTTGGCGCCCAGCGGGCGGGTCAGGATGTAGGCCAGCCAGAACGAGAGCACCGGCCCCATCCCGAGCTTCCAGGCGACGAAGACGGCCAGGATCAGGACCAGCGGGAGGAGGACGGACTTGCCCGGTGACCAGCCGGTGAGCTCCAGGGTCCAGTCGCCGAGCGCCGTACCCAACGCGAACGTGACGAGCACGGTCAACCAGTAGAAGGCCTCGCGCGGGGTCGTGACGATGCTGTGGATCGACAGGGTGCGCTCGCGGGCGTACCAGATCGAGAAGACCGCGGCGAGCAGGACCGCGAAGACCGTCGAGCTGATCCAGAGCGGTACGCCGTGCCCGTCGGTGAGGTTGTCGGTGAGCAGGGTGCCGACCACGCTGATCAGCACCACCGAGAGCCAGTAGACGCCGGGCACGTAGCGGCTCAGCCGGAACTGGGCGACCAGGGCGATCGCGAGGCCGGCGGAGAAGAGCAGGGTGGTGTTGGTCAGGCCGAAGCCGAGGGTCTCGTTGATGTAGTCGGCGAAGCTCTCGCCGACCGTCGTGCACAGGATCTTGATCAGCCAGAAGTAGACGGTGACCTCAGGCACCTTGTTGAGCATGATCCGGCGTGCGCTCACCGCAGTAGATGTCGTCATGGTGCCCAGCGTGCGGGCTGTGATCTGCCATCCACCTGACCGGTAGCGACCTTGGGATGCAGCGGGTGCCTGGTCAGGAGAAAGTCATGCAGACCCGCTTACGGTTCGCGCCATGACCGAGCCCGACCCCAGCCGTGACCGCTGACCGATGGACCAGCTGACCTATCTGCAAGCGGTCGTGATCGGTGTCATCCAGGGCTTCACCGAGCTCTTCCCCGTCTCCAGCCTGGGCCACTCGGTCCTGGTGCCGGCCTGGCTCGGTGGGAGCTGGAAGCCGCTCGTCGAGCAGGAGGCCAGCCCCGAGTCGCCGTACCTGGCCTTCATCGTCGGGCTGCACGTGGCCACCGCGCTCGCGCTGCTCGTGCTGTTCTGGCGGGACTGGGTCGGCATCGTCCACGGGTTCTTCCGCTCGATCCGGGACCGACGGATCGAGACGACCTACGAGCGGCTCGCGTGGCTGATCGTGCTGGCGACGATCCCGGCCGGGATCACCGGGCTGCTGCTCGAGCATCTGCTGCGGACGCTGTTCGCCAAACCTCTGGCCGCGGCGGTCTTCCTCACCCTCAACGGCCTGATCCTGCTGGCGGCCGAGCGCCTGCGCCGACGCGCTCCGGCGTCCCGTCAGGCCGTCGTCGCGGAACTCGACGGGCCGGCGGAGGTCGACGTCGCCATCAGCCAGCAGGTGAGCCGTCGTGACGCGGGGATCATCGGTGTCGTGCAGACCTTCGCGCTGCTGCCGGGCATCAGCCGGTCCGGCGTGACGATGAGCGGTGGTCTGCTGCGGGGGCTCACGCACGAGGAGGCCGTGCGCTTCTCGTTCCTGCTCGCCACCCCGATCATCCTGGCGGCGGGTCTGCTCAAGGTCCCCGATCTCGTCGGCCCGCTCGGCAACGGCATCCGCGGACAGGTCGCCGTCGGGTCGGTGGCGGCCTTCCTCTCGGCGCTGGTGGCGGCACGCTTCCTCGAGCGGTGGTTCCGCACCCGGACCCTGATCCCGTTCGCGGTCTACTGCCTGGTCGCGGGCGGCGTCTCGATCCTGCACTTCGCGTGAATGGTCCCCGGTCCCCGTACCCTGCGGTTGTGCCCGTGGTCGGAGTGTGCGAGGACGAACCCGCACTCCGCTCCGTCCTCGAGCGGGCGCTGCGGATGATGGGTCACGAACCCGTGGTCGTCGCGACAGCGGGGGAGGCGCTCCGGGCGTTCGTGGCCCGCCGCCCCGACGCGCTGGTGCTCGACATCGGTCTCCCCGACGCGGACGGCCGCGACCTGTGCCTGGCGCTGCGCGCCGCCGGGGTGGAAGCGCCGGTGCTGTTCCTGACCGCCCGCGACGGGCTCCACGACAAGATCGCCGGCTTCGAGGCCGGAGGGGACGACTACCTCACCAAGCCGTTCGAGATCGACGAGGTGCGGGTCCGGCTGGATGCCCTGTTACGACGTACGCCGGCGCCTGCGCCCGACGAGCCGGGAGGCCCCGTGCTCGACCCGGCGCGGCACGCGCTCGTGGTCGACGACGTAGAGGTAGGACTCACCCCGACCGAGTTCCGGCTGCTGGGCCGGCTGATGGCCGAGCCTGGCACCGTCGTACGGCGACGCACGCTGGTCGCGGCGGCCTGGCCGCACGGGGCGATGGTCAGCGACAACACTCTGGACTCCTACATCCGCCGGATCCGCAACAAGCTGGAGCCCCTGGACGTCGCGGGCGTCAGCACGGTCCGGGGTGTGGGCTACCGGTGGCGGTGAGATCGCCGTCCCTGCGCGCCAGGATGGCGGCCACCGCGCTGCTCGTCTCCACGATCACCGCGGCCCTGCTGGTCATCGGCGTGCAGGTGCTGCTGGACGCCAGCAACGACTCCACGGCGCACTCGCGGTTGACCACCAAGGCCGAGGCGTCCGCGGCCACGGTGGTCCGGACGCCGCGGGGAGTGCGGGTCCTGGAGCAGGAGTCGCCCGTGCTCGACCAGAACGTGTGGATCTTCGACGACAGCGGTGTCCTGATCGAGGGCACCCTCTCGCAGCCGGCACTGGGCCGTGCGGTGCGTGGTCTGGCGGCATCACCCCAAGGGCGACAGGTGACGGTCGGCTCCACGTCGTTCTACGTCCTCCCGGTCGTGCGCGACGGCAGCCACGTCGCGACGGTCGTGGCGGCGGAGTCGCTCGAACCCTACGAGGGTGCCGAGCGCCACTCGTTGTGGCTGTCGCTGCTCCTCGGGGTGACCACGGTCGCGATCGCGACGGGGGCCGCTTGGGTCGCGGCGACGCGTTCGCTGCGGCGGGTGCAGGCGATGACGAACCTCGCCGACGACTGGCGCGAGCACGACACCGGCGCCCGGTTCGATCCCGGGCCGGGTGGTGACGAGATCGCGCACCTGGGTCGCACCCTCGACCTGATGCTCGACCGGATCGTCGAGGCGCTGTCCGCCGAGCGCCGGCTGACCGACGAGATCGCCCACGAGCTGCGCACCCCGCTGGCGGTGGTCCTGGCCGAGGCCGACCTGGCACGCCGTACGGCGAGCGACTCGACGCGGGAGGGGCTCGAGGCCATCTTCGCCGCTGCGACCCGGATGCGGGACTCGGTGGACACGATGCTGACCGCGGCGCGCGCCCACGCGGGTGGCACCGAGAAGTCGACGGTCCGCGACCTGATGTCTGCCCTCGGCCTCGCGCCCTCGTCGTACGACGACGTGGTCCTGGCGGCGCCCACGTCGCTGCTGGCCGCTGCGGTCCAGCCGCTGCTGGACAACGCCGAGCGACACGGCTCGGGACTCACCCGCGTGGAGGTGACCAGGGACGGTCGCACCGTGGTGATCGCGGTGCTCGACGACGGACCAGGCGTTCCGGAGGCCGATCTCGAGACTGTTTTCCAGCCAGGCCACACGACCCGGCCGGACGGTTCGGGGCTGGGGCTGGCCCTCGCGCGCCGGATGGCGCGGTCCGCCGGTGCCGACCTGGTCGCACGGCCCGGACCAGGTGGACGGTTCGAGGTGCGCGTGCCGGCCCGGTGACCGCAAGACGGTTCGAGCGCTCTGGCATTGACCGAACGCTCTACGCCTCCACGACGAGCTGCCCGGCGGTGGGGGTCACCGCCGGGCACCTCGGTCGTGCTGGCCTCTCAGAGCAGGTCGAACGCCCGGTTGAGGACCTCACCTCCCAGTGCGGAGCGCGCCGTCACGGTGCCGACCGCGGTGGGCCGAGACGCCGTGGGGGTGTTCTTGATCCGGAAGTCGTAGCTGCAGACTCCGAGAGCGGACGTCGGCGTCATGGTCCCCAGCAGGACCGGCGAGCTGCCCGGCTTGTTCCAGTAGAAGCTGACCAGGTTGTTGGCCGAGCAGTACTGGGCCTCGCCACGGATCCGCCACTCGGTGCCGCCCCGCTTGTACGAGGCGCTGTCGACCGTCAGGTCGTCCGGGTCGGTCTTGACCGTCACAGTGTCGGTCGTGCTGGTGCCGTTGACGTCCTTGATCGTCAGCGTGAACGTGAACGTCTGCGACACCGTCGCCGACGGGACCACGAACGTCGGGTTGGCCGTGGCCGCGTTGTTCAACGTGACCGCCGGTCCGCCGGTCTGGAGCCAGGCGAACGTCGAGGCGAACTTCGAGCCGGTCCCGTCCAGGGTCACCGTCGACGTCGGGGTGGCGCCGATCTGGTCCGGCCCGGCGTCGGCCACAGGGGTCGCGGAGGCGTCGGAGACGGTGATCACGAACTTGTCGGTCGACGTGAAGCCGCCTGCTCCGGTGACCGTCATGGAGACTGTGTACACACCGGGGCTTGTTGCGATGAACGTGCGCGCCGAACCGGTGCCCGTGAGCGTGGCTCCGGCCGGAGAGACCGAGAAGGTGGTGCCTGTGACCGTTCCGGTCGATGCCAGTCCGTCGAGGGACACCGACTGGCCGACCTGCACGGAGTTGGTGTCACCGGTGATGACGGCCACGACCTGGGCCGCTGCGTCCTGGCCGCCCGTGATCACGACGTCCTCGGAGTCGACCCCGCCCTTGTTGGAGGTCACCATCGCGTCGGACGGCGGCACGTTGACGTTCGGGATGGTCCAGGTGGAGATCCCGTTCGCCACCGTGGGGGCGGCCGTGTAACCGTCGAGCTTGAGTGCCGCGCTGTCGTCACCCGACTCGCTGGTGACCTTCAGGGTGTGGTCGTCGTTGCTGTACACGGCGCTGTCGATGTGCACCTTGTCGCCGAACAACGAGGCGGCCACGTGGTCGACAGTGTTCGGTGCGTCGGTCTTGTTGGTCACCGCGAGGTCCGCGGGCGGTGCGCCGTCGGCGTACACCCGGGCGTAGTACTTGCCCGTGGTGGCGTCCTCACGCATCTTGGTCTGCGGGATCCCGCTGCCGGAGACGACCAGGTTCTGGCCAGGCTCGGAGAAGGCGAACAGGTCCATCATGTGCCCGGTGCCGGAGTTGGAGTAGTAGGCCTTGGTGACCTCCACCCCCGCCCGGGTCGCGAGCTTGCCGACCACCGAGAACAGGTCGGTCTGGATGCAGTCGTCGGTCGCGGTGGCCGAGTCACCCAACGTCGCGTCGGCGCACAGCTGCGTCGACCCGGTGAAGGACCCGGCAGGTCCTTCGATGCGGAAGAAGTTGGTGTTGTACGGGCTGCCGGTCACGGCGTGGTCCACCGCCGGGTCGCCGAGGTAGCCGGCGGGCGCCCCGGTAGGCCACTTCAGGAACGGCGCCGCCTTCGCGGCCAGCGTCTGGTCGAACGTCCCGTTGGGTGTCAACGAACCGATGTCCTCGGTGGTGTTGATCCCCTTGACGGCCCCGGCCTCGGCGTCGATGTGCTCCACGCCGTACGGGTTGGTGACGGTGTACGTCGCCCCGTCGACCAGGCCAGAGGCGCGGATCCGGACCCGGCCGAAGCTGATCTGGCCGCCCGGCGCGGGCAGTCCGTCGGCGGTGCCGAAGGCTGCCTCGACACCGGTGACCAGCAGCGCCTTCTCCGGCTTGCCCGTGGCGTCGACGCCGGCGTCCAGCGTGGCGGTCGAGTTGGACCAGAAACCCTCGTCCGGGAAGTTGTCCGGGAACGACACTGGCTGGCCCGGGTGGGGCAGGTCACCCATGATGCAGTTGGCGTCGTTCGGGTTCAGGCAGAGCTCCAGCCGGACGTTGTTGGTGTCCTTGTACCAGAGCGGGTAGCCGTTGGTCTCGTCGATCGGGCCGACCTGCTTGAGGCCGACCGTGTTGTTCAGATGCGCCGGCAGCGGGAGCGCGGCGTGGGCGGCGTAACCACCGACGCCCGCGACCATCAGTACCGCCATGCCGACGGTTGCGGCTCGGCGGCTACGCCGGAGCCTTGGAAATCCTTGCATGAGTGTTTCCCCCTAGGGAGTTCTGGGCAGGACACAGTCGTAATGACCCCGAAGAGGAACTGGGCCTGCAGATGGTTTAGGTTGCCCCGATGTGAGATGCCCTGATGGGCTGCTCCGTCCCGATGCCCCCGTGCTCGCAACCTAAACATCGCGGCGTGCGCAAAACAGTTGGCTCTTCGTGCTAGGACCCGGCCGCGCTTGGAGGGCCGAGGAAATGGCCGAACGTGCTAGCACCATGGTCTTGCGACCACCCACATGGGGCGGTTCCTTCTGACCAGGTCACGGGTCAGATCTGACCGTGACTACTCGAACGAGCGGTCGCGCTAGGACGTCGTGGAGGTACTTGTACCCCAGCCCTCGGCGACCCACACCGCGAGCTGCTCGGCGGTCTCAGCGGTGAGGGCGTGGCCGCCCGGCTGACGCTCCGCGACGGTGTGCGCGCCCGAGTCGGTGATCAGGTAGCTCCAGGTGCGGTCGAGCAGCTCGCGGGGGATCACGTGATCGCCGTCGCCCTGGGCCACGAACACCGGCAGTCCGTCGAGCCGGCCGGCGTCGGTCGGGACTCCGGCGTCGAACGGCAGAGTCCCGTAGAGGATCGCCGCCCCGGCGAAGCGCGTCGGGTCGTCGAGGATCAGACCGCCGGCGAAGGCCGCGCCTCCGCTGAACCCGACCAGCACCACCGGCCGGCCGGCGGGGGAGACCGGGTCGAGCCAGCCGCGGAACCAGTCCATGGTCTCGCGCAGCGAAGCGGCGACCGGGCGGCCGATGCCGCGGTTGGCGAACCAGGCGAAGCCGCCGCCCTCCGCGATCGGCGCGCGCACCGCGACGTACGACGGTCCGACCGGCAGGTGCGGGGCCAGGCCGATGATCTCCTGCTCGTGGGAGCCGCGCCCGTGCAGCAGGACGACGAGGGGCGCGGCCGGGTCGTTGTCGCCGTACGTCGCGACGACCGGCGCCGCGAAGGTGCCGGTGGCCATCACGCCTCCAGCGGGACCAGTTCGGCGGCCGTGCTCACGCCACCCCAACGACGTACCTCGCCGGGCAGGTCGAGCCGCTCGACGGGTGCGGCGCTGGCGAAGTCGCCCCAGCTCGCCTTGGGCAGCATCCACATCACCTCGAACTCGTGGCCGTCGGGGTCGTGGCCGTAGATGCTCTTGGTTGCGCCATGGCTGGACTCGCCGGTGTAGGACTCGAGCTCGGCCAGCGTGGCTCGTGCCTCCTCGAGCTCCTCGATGGTGTCGACCTGCCAGGCCAGGTGGTAGAGCCCGATGCTGCCGCGCGGGCGCGGCGCTTGCGCGCCGACCCCGAACAGACCGAGGTCGTGGTGGTTGCCGGACCGCGGCAGGCGGAGGAACGCGGCGTTGGCACGCGGCTCGCGCGCCATCACCTCCATGTCAAAGGCCTGGCGGTAGAACGAGACGCTCCGCTCCAGGTCTGCGACGTACAGGACGGCATGGTTGAGGCGGACGGCATGGACGGTCATCGGGGGCTCTCTCTGTGGTTGCGCGTGGTCAGGCGACGACGCCGAAGCCGCCGGTCCCGATGATCGATACGGGTGCCATGTGGCTCTCCTGGTGACCTCGACTGTTGGTTGCTTGTTCAACTGTGCGGGAACTTGGTTGTTTCGTCAAGTAAAGCGGTAGGCTGGTCGGCATGAGCACGGGGGAGCCGGCCTGGCTGGACGACGTACAGCGGGCGGCGTGGGTGAAGCTGATCGCGGTGGTGGAGCTGCTGCCCGGGGTGCTGGACACCCAGCTGCGTCGCGACGCCGGGCTGACGCACTTCGAGTACTTCGTGCTGACGGTGCTGTCCGAGAGCCCCGAGCGCACCCTGCGGATGACCTCGCTCGCCCACCGCACCAACGCCACGCTCCCGCGGCTCTCGCACGTCGTCCACCGGCTCGAGGACCGCGACCTGGTGACTCGCACGCCCTGCCTCGAGGACGGCCGCGCCACGAACGCTCGGCTCACCGACGCCGGCTGGGAGACCGTGGTCAGCGCCGCCCCGGGCCACGTCGCGAACGTACGCCGTCACGTCATCGACGTACTCGACGCCGAGCAGCTCACCCAGCTCGACGACATCATGAGCACGCTCCTCCAGCAGCTCGACCCCCACGCCCGCTTCGCGAACGCCGGCGACGTACCGGCATGAGCCTCTCGGGCAGACTGAGCGGGTGCTGCTGACCGTCTCGACCACCCACCGTCCGGCGACGGACCTGGGCTACCTCCTGCACAAGCATCCCGACCGGGTGCAGGAGTTCCCGCAGTCCTTCGGGATGGTGACAGTGCTCTACCCCGAGGCGAGCGACGAGCGGTGCACGGTGGCGCTGGTGCTCGATGTCGACCCCGTCCGGTTGGCCCGGTCGCGGGCCCGGAACGCTCCCGACTTCAGCCTGGCGCAGTACGTCAACGACCGTTCGTACGCCGCGTCGTCGCTGCTGGGCGTGGCGATGGCCGACGTGTTCAGTACGGCGCGCGCGGGACGCTGCGCCTCGCGCCAGGAGCTGGCTGACTCGGCGATCCCGCTCGAGATCGAGGTGCCGGTCCTCCCGTGCCGCGGCGGTCCCGAGATCGCGCACCGGGTCTTCGAGCCGCTCGGCTGGTCCGTGGAGGCGCAGCCGATCCCGCTCGACGACGGGTTCCCGGAGTGGGGCGACTCCCGCTACGTCCGGCTCCGGCTGACCGGCATGGTCCGGCTGGCCGACGCCCTCAACCAGCTGCACGTGCTGCTGCCGGTGCTCGACGAGTCGAAGCACTACTGGCAGGGACCCGACGAGGTCGACAAGCTGCTGCGTTCGGGTGAGGGCTGGCTCGCCGGTCACCCGGACCAGGACCTGATCACCCGCCGCTACCTGGGCCGGCGCGGCGCCCTCACCCGGGTCGCCCTGGCCCGGCTGGCCGAGCTAGGCGACGAGGTCGAGGACGCGGTCGAGCCCGCCGAGGACGAGGAGGCGCTCCAGCCCGAGGCCCAGCGGCTTCCCGCTCAACGCCCAGCGGCACGATGCCGTCCACAACGCCCTGTTGGCGCTGGGAGCCAGGTCGGTGATCGACCTGGGCTGCGGTCCCGGCCAGTTCCTCCAGCGGCTCATGGGCACGGCGTCGTTCACCCGGATCGCGGGCACCGACGTGTCGACCCGCTCCCTCCAGTACGCCGCTCGCCGGCTCGGCGTCGACCGGATGAGCGAGCGGCAGTCCGACCGCCTCGAGCTCTTCCAGAGCGCCCTCACCTACGAGGACGACCGCCTCGCGGGCTTCGACGCCGCCGTCCTGATGGAGGTCATCGAGCACGTCGACCCGCCCCGCCTGGAGGCGTTGGAGCGTGTCGTCTTCGGTGCCGCGCGGCCCGGCGCCGTCCTCGTCACCACCCCCAACAGCGAGTACAACGTGCGGTACGACGGGCTGGTCGGGATGCGTCACCCCGACCACCGGTTCGAGTGGGACCGCGGACAGTTCGCGGCCTGGTGCGACAGTGTCGCCTCGACGTACGGCTACACCGCCGACCTGCGCGGCATCGGTGAGGTCGACGAGCTGCTCGGAACGCCCACCCAGCTGGCGATCTTCACGCGAGCGGGAGCGACCGATGACTGAGGCGGCATCGGTCACCGTGCCGGCCATGGGTCTGGTGGTGCTTGTCGGTGTCTCGGGCAGCGGCAAGTCGACGTTCGCCCGCGCCCACTTCAAGCCCACCGAGGTGGTCTCGAGCGACTTCTGCCGCGGCCTGGTGGCCGACGACGAGAACGACCAGTCCGCGACGCCCGACGCGTTCGACGTCCTGCACTACATCGTCGGCACGCGCCTGCGCCGTGGCCTCCTGACCGTGGTCGATGCCACCAACGTGCAGCAGGCCGCACGGGCCTCGCTGGTCGCGCTCGCGCGCAGCCACGACGTACTCGTCGACGCCATCGTGCTCGACGTACCCGAGACGGTGGCGCTCGAGCGCAACCGCGGGCGGGCCGACCGGGAGTTCGGCAGCCATGTGGTGGCGCGGCAGCACCGCGACTTGAAGCGCTCGCTCGGACGCCTCAAGAAGGAGGGCTTCCGCCGGGTCCACGTGCTGCGCGGGGAGGAGATCGACAACGCCACCGTCGCGCGCGAGCGGCCGTGGAACGACCGCACCGACGTGCACGGGCCGTTCGACCTCGTCGGCGACGTCCACGGCTGCGCCTCCGAGCTGCGCACGCTCCTCACCGAGCTCGGCTGGAAGCTCGAGTACGACGGTGACCTCGCTGTCGGCGCGACCCACCCGGAGGGCCGGCAGGCCGTCTTCGTCGGTGACCTGGTGGACCGCGGGCCCGATACGCCGGGGGTGCTCCGGCTGGTGATGGGCATGGTCGCAGCCGGCACGGCGCTGTGCGTCTCCGGCAACCACGAGGCCAAGCTGGTGCGGGCGCTCAAGGGAGTGAAGGTGACCGTCTCGCACGGCCTGGCCGAGTCGCTGGCCCAGCTGGAGCGCGAGCCGGATGATTTCCGTGCGGCCGCACAGACTTTCATGGACGGGCTGATCAGCCACTTCGTCCTGGACGACGGGCGGCTCGTGGTCGCTCACGCCGGGCTCAAGGAGAGCTACCACGGGCGCGCGTCCGGACGGGTCCGCGCCTTCGCGCTGTACGGCGACACCACCGGCGAGACCGACGAGTACGGCCTGCCCGTCCGCTACCCGTGGGCGCAGGACTACCGCGGCAAGGCGACGGTCGTGTACGGCCACACCCCGGTGCGTCAGGCCGAGTGGGTCAACAACACGATCTGCCTCGACACCGGGGTCGTGTTCGGCGGCGCGTTGACCGCCCTCCGCTATCCGGAGCGGGAGATCGTGAGCGTGCCGGCGGAGCAGGAGTGGTACGCGCCCGTCCGACCGCTCGCCCCTGCCACGCCCGATCGCGGCCCGTCCGTGCTCCGGATCGACGATGTCGCCGGCACCCGCTGGCTCGAGACGACCCACGCCGGCAAGGTGAAGATCCCCGAGGAGAACGCCGCGGCAGCGCTGGAGATCATGAGCCGCTTCGCGGTCGACCCACGCTGGCTCGTCTACCTGCCGCCGACCATGTCGCCCGCCTCCACGTCACGACGCGACGGGTTCCTCGAGCACCCCGAGCAGGCCTTCGAGGAGTACGCCGGCTGGGGCGTCTCCCGCGTCGTCTGCGAGGAGAAGCACATGGGCTCTCGGGCGATCGCCGTGATCGCCCGTGACGCGGACGTCGCCGCACGACGGTTCGGTGTCGCTGACGGCACCACCGGCGTGGTCTACACCCGCACCGGCCGCCCGTTCTTCGCCGACACGAGCGACCTCGTCGACCGGCTCCGCGATACGGCAGCGCCGTTGTTCGCCTCGCTGGAGACCGACTGGCTGGCCCTCGACTGCGAGCTGCTGCCCTGGTCGGCCAAGGCCATCGAGCTGATCAAGTCGCAGTACGCCTCCGTCGGTACGGCCGCGCGGCACGTGCTCCCCGAGGTGCAGGTCGTGCTCGAGCAGGCGGCCGGTCGGGGGCTTGACGTGACGGCGATGGCTCAGCGCGCGGAACGGCGACTCGACCATGCGGTCGCCTTCCGCGACGCCTACGCGGCGTACTGCCGACCCACCGACGGGCTCGACGGCGTGACCCTTGCGCCGTTCCAGATCCTGGCCGCCGAGGATCGCGCGCTCGCGCTCACCGAACCCCACCCGTGGCACCTCGCAGAGCTGGCCAAGCTCGAGGGTGACCTGATCACGCCGACCCGGCACCGCTTCGTCGACCTGTCGTCGCAGCAGGAGCGCGAGGCCGCGACGCAGTGGTGGCTCGAGCTCACCGAGGCCGGGGGAGAGGGCATGGTCGTCAAGCCGGCCCACCTCACCGAGGGCAGGGTCCAGCCGGGACTCAAGGTGCGCGGTCGTGAGTACCTCCGGATCATCTACGGACCCGACTACACCGACTCCCTCGACCTCCTGCGCGAGCGCCACCTGGGCAAGAAGCGCCAGCTCGCCCAGCGCGAGCACGGCCTGGGACTCGACGCACTCACAGGTTTCGTCAGTCGCGAGCCGCTGTGGAAGGTGCACCAAGCGGTTTTCGCCGTCCTCGCCCTGGAGTCCGAGCCGGTCGACCCCCGGCTCTGAGATGGGTCGCCGCCCGTGGAGTGGTTGACTGCGCCGGTGCTCGACGTGCAGGCGACCTACCGCAGCTTCGCCGTCTACGCCGGCGGCAACTCGCCCTGCTTCGAGGAGTGGGCACTCGGTGTCGCGGAGGACGGCGAGGTGCAGCGCTGGCTGGCGCAGCTGCCGGAACCGAAGCGCCAGCCGAACCTGGTCTTCGCCGCGGCCCGCTGGCACGGCCTCGCCGCCCCGGCGCCGTACGACGACCTCCGCACGGCTTTGCTGGGTGACGACGGCCGGATCCGCGCCACGATCCTGGAGCGGGCCACGCAGACCAACGAGGTCGGACGGCTGGCGACCCTGCTACCGGCCTTCGCGAGCGTGCCGGGTGACGGACCGGTCAGCCTGCTCGAGGTCGGCGCGAGCGCCGGGCTCTGCCTCTATCCCGATCGGTGGTCCTACACCTGGGCCACTGACCACGGCACGGTGACGGTCGGCTCAGCGGCCGCCTCGTTGCGCGCCGATGTCTCGGGCCCGGCAGCATTCCCGGACGACGTCCCGGAGGTCACCTGGCGAGGAGGCATCGACCTGAACCCCCTCGACGCCGCCGACCCAGATACCTGCCGCTGGCTGCTGACGCTGGTCTGGCCCGAGCACGAGGACCGCCGGGCGCGACTCGAGGAGGCGTTGGCCATCACGCGCCGCGACCCACCCGACCTCCGGCGTGGCGACCTGCTGCGGGGGCTGCCCGGCCTGGCAGCCGAGGCGCTGGCTGCACTGCCCGAGGACGGCAGGCTGCTCGTGTTCCACTCGGCCGTGATCGCCTACCTCGACGTACCCGGGCGTGAGCGGTTCACCGCCCTGATGCGTGAGCTGCTGAGCGATCCGCGGCTGCATTGGGTCAGCAACGAGCGTCCGCGTGCGCTCCCGGCTGTCACGGCGACCGGACCCGAGCCGCCGCCCGGACGGTACGTCCTCGGCGTCGACGGGTACGCCGTCGGCCACACGCAGCAGCACGGCCGCAGCCTGCACTGGTGGGGCTGATCGCGCGTCGCCGAGTGGCGATCTGGAGAACGGACCCTCAGCGGATCAGACAGAAAGGGTGACCGACCGGGTCGAGGTACACGCGGAATCCTCCGCTCTCCGAGGGCTGATGGTCGTGGACCCGTGCCCCGAGGGCGAGGACCTGGGGCTCGGCAGCGTCGATGTCGCCGACGCTGAAGTCGAGGTGGAACTGTTGGGGGTGCTCGCCGCCCGGCCACGTCGGCGCCGCCCAGTCCTCGATGCTCTGGAACGCGAGAGTCGCCCGTCCGTCCGGGTTGTCGGGTGAGACGCCGCCTCCGGGCGGACTCAGCGTGGCGAAGTGTGGGTCAGAACCGTCCTCGACAGGCCAGCCCAGAAGACCGGAGTAGAACTGCGCGAGCTCCAAGGCCTCGGGGCAGTCGATCACGATCAGGTCCAGTGTGGGGTTCAGTGGCATAGCCGAGGCTAGGTGTCACTCAGGACGACCTGCGTCCTGAACCAAGCGGATCGCAGCACTGGCGCGCGCGGGTCGAACGCGCCTACGACGAGCTCACCGAGGTCCCGTCGATGCAGCTGGACTATCTGGTCGAGCAGCGAGACGCCGGCTTGCCGGCCCTGGGTTTCGTGTTCATCCGGCACGTGCTGGTTGGCGGGGCTCGCGTAGCCGGCCTGGCACGGACCAGGCTCGCGTGAGTCAGCGCCGGCGGGAACCGCGGGAGTTCTTACGCAGACCTGAGATGAGCCAGAACAGGAACGCTCCCAACGCGATCACGATGGCAGCGAGGAAGACGTAGGTGCCGACCATGTCAGACACCCCGCTCTCGGTTGCTGGAGCTGGAATCGAGCGTCATGCGTGGACTCCTCATCGGGCCGGTCGGTGTGCCCGAGGGCAACCGTTCAATCCAGCCTAGGGGTTGAGGTCGGGAACTGCGGGTGCCTACCGTCAGGGCACACCGGTCCAGGAGGCAACGACGAACCAAAAACGATCTCCACTCCACTGGTCTCGACACACGCCGCGATGTTCTCGGTCAGGAGTACGTCGACGCGAGCGTGGCGAGCTCTGACGAGTTCATGGCGACCTTTCAGGACGCGGTGACCGACATCTCCTGGGGATACGCGTGGAGCCGTCCGGGCTCGACCGGAGAACGCGACTGATTCTGACGTTGGGCATCGTGGCCGGTCTGGGTCGACACGGGGAGCTGGGCATCTACGCGCAGGGGGCGATCCGCAACGGCGTCACGGTGGAGGAGATCAAGGAGATCCTGGGTGGTTCGACGGTCCGCCGTCTCGTTGCCATTGCCCGTGGGAGGATGATCCTGGGGGTCAACCGCGGGAGGTGACGATGAGCGTCAGAGAGCAGTTCGACGGGGCGCAGTGGAGCGTGCTCCAGCTCGCGCCGTTCTTGGTCCTCAGTGGCGTGTCCGGTCGGTACCGCAACTTCCCCCGTGAGGAGATGACCGTTTTCGAGCGCTGGCTCGATGCGGCTGCGCAGGCACCCGGGAACCTCAACCGCGAAGTGCTCACCTCGGTCTCGTCGGACCTCACGACCATTGCGTCCCACTACGAGCTCTACGAAGGAACCATCTCGAGTGGCCTCACAGCAGTGGGGGACATCCTGGTCGGCCAACCGCTCCCGGAGGTGGACGCCTTCCGCCAGGCGCTGATCCACGTCCTCGGCGAGGGAGTCGCACGGGCTCGCGGCCCGTATGGCCAGAAGCCGACGACCGAGGCCTCACAGATGCTCACGATGCTCGACGAGTTTCTGCGGCCGGGCATCAACTTCGCCCCCGACCCCCTGGCAGACTCAAAGGCGGGTCGTCTTCGCGCTCGTCCACTGGCCGGACTGCGTTTCTGGGCCGGCACCTAGCCCCCGTCATCACGCGCGGCGGTGCTGTGGTGGATTGTCGCGGGAAGCCGATCGATCACGTCATGGCACCGGCTCGTTCTCGTCGGCAAGGAGCTGCCCATCCGCGAGTCCGGTGCGCCGAACGTCGGTGCGGTACGACGGTGTCACCCCGCAGCACTCAGGTACCGCACTCAGCCCACCCGCACTGCCGCGTCTCGACCCGGGTCATGGGCGCGGGCACTCGGCGGCGTGGGTGTCGGGATCGAGGTGCTCGATCTTCGAGACGGTCGAGGGTCCCGCAGCGTCATGCAGGACGTAGGTCACGCGGACGCAGTCACTCACGTGCAGGTTCCTCGTGAGTCGGTCTCTGACGAAGCATGTGCCACTCGCCTCCGCGCCGCCGACGCAGACCGTCGTCGTGTCGGTCTCCGTGACCGGTCCCACGAAGCTGCGCGAGTCCGGGCCGGCGACTCCGCATCCGCCCAGTGCCATCGCCGTCAGGGCGACGGCCATCCACGCACCTCGACCATATGGATGTCTGGTCACGTCGATGAGACAACACGATCGGGGCGTCGGTTGCACACCCATCGCTCGTGTCGGACGCCAGAGTCCAGGGAGAGATCACAGGCCGAGCAGCATTGGCATGACGGGGATGTCACCGGCGATCAGTGCGGCCAGGGGCGTGACGAGGTCACGGGGTGAGAACAGATCGGTTCCCTCATATCCGGCAATGTCTCCGTGCCGCCACCATCGCATGGCGCTGATGTGCTCGGCGGCGAGGCCTGCATCGGACAGCGCGCCGCGGGGATCAAATCGCGTGGTCCGGACGAGGAAGTAGTCGTTGATCACCCCGTCGTACCCGCCCGCAGGGGCGTCGATCTCCTGGTGCCAGACGTGAGGCGGGTCGCCGTCCATGACGAGCCCGGTCTCCTCGTACAGTTCCCGACGCAGTGCCGCCAGCGGAGGTTCACCGGGCTCGACGCCTCCGCCGGGGGCCGCCCAGACACCCGTTGCGCCCGTCGGTACAGCTGGATGCGCAGGGCTGAAGCGGCACAGTAGGACACGATCATCATCGGCCAGGATGACCGCCCGTACAGCGCGCCTCAGCCTCGCTGGAGGGGGCGTCTCCTTCATGGACACGCGGGCCGTCTCATCCGGTCTGACCGTCGATCGACTCCCGGATCAAGTCGGCGTGGCCGTTGTGGCGTGCGTACTCCTCGATCATGTGGACCAAGATCCAGCGCAAGGTGAACGTCTCGCCGGTGTGCGGGTTGGTGAGTGCCGACTCTTCGTCGAGCCCTCCGCGTGTGAGCGCCTCGTCGATGACCGCGTCTGAACGGCTGACGGCCTCGTCGAACAGCGCTCGCAGCTCCTCCGGAGTGTCGTCACGAGCCGACTCGAAGTCCCAGTCGGTCTCGGTGGTGGCCCAGTCGACGGTGTCGAAGGGCGACGCGAAACCGGCATCGCGGAACCAGTGATCGAACCACTGGGACTCAACGAGCGAGAGGTGCTTCATCAGGCCTCCCAGCGTCATGTTGGTGGGCGGGCATGGCTGCGCCAGCTGCTCCTGGTTCAGGCCGGAACACTTCCACCTGAGTGTGTCGCGCTGGTACGCCAGCGACCCACGCAAGATCGCGACCTCGCTGCCGTGCAGTGGTGCTTCGATGCGTGCATTGAGGTCAAATGCCTGGGGCTCGCTCACAGGTGCGCATCGTACGAGGGCTACCGTTCATCGGCAGATCGAAGCATGGACGGCACTTGCCAGAACGAGTGATTCGGAGGGCCGAAGCATGACTGATCCAGTGCATGGACAACCTCGCGTGCTGCAGATGCGGCTGGTGGTGCAGGTCGACGACTACGACGATGCGGTTCGGTTCTATCGGGACGTCCTCGGAACGTCGGAGGAGCTGCAAGTGCACGGCGCTGACGGTGAGAAGGTGACCATCCTCGACGTCGGACGGGCCACCCTGGAACTGTCGAATCGGGCCCAGGTCGACATGATCGACGCCGTCGAGGTCGGTCGACGAGTCAGTCCTCGGATACGCGTGGCGTTCGAAGTGATCGATGTGGAGACTGCCACCCATCACCTGGTCGACGCGGGGGCCGAGCTCGTGGCGCCCCCGACCCAGACACCGTGGGACTCACTCAACGCGCGTCTCGAGGGAGCAGCCGGCCTCCAGCTCACCCTGTTCCAAGAGCTCGAGAAGTGACCTGGGCGAGGCGCCCAGGATGGTTCTGAGGTGAACGATCCTGGGCGCCCGGCTCGACGTCGCCGGCACGCTTGGCCGCCGACTTTGCCTTCATGACGGCTGGATCACTCGCCGAGCATCACTCGGCCGCCGCTCGTCGTGGGGTGGAAGTGATGGGCTCGCTGCTGGTGCACGATCGAGGTCGGCTCTAGCTGCTGGCCAGGCGCGCTGGCATGGTGTGCGACGGAGAAGGCCACGGAGCCGGCAGCCAGGGCCGCCACGGCTGTTGCCGCAACGACGAAGGTGGCCGGACGGTGGTGGTTGATCGTTGAGATGGTCATGGGTCGACCGTGGGCCAGGTGTCGGCAGAACGGAATGCGACCTTTGTCGCTGGGCGATCGGCGTACGCGTTAACGCGTATGTCGCGGTCGACCCGGTCGCCGTAGCCTGGCGTTACCGACAGAACGGAAGTAGTGCCGTGACAGGTAACTGGGTGATGACCGATACCGACATCCGCGCCCTGCTCGGCGTGTTCGAGCGGTGCCAGCCGGACGCGGACGATGACATCTTCTATGCCGACGTGCTCACCGGCCTCCGCGAGCTGATCCCGTGCGAGGACATCATCTTCCAGCTCATGGACGTCGCCGAACAGCGACTCCGGCTGCTGTTCGTGAACGACGAGGGGGTGAGTCGCGAGGACTCGATCGGAGCGACGAGCGAACTCAATCAGCTGTTCTGGCAAGAGTTCTGGGAGGAGGACGGCTGCGCCTGCTCAGTCGCGACGGGCGACTACTCCACGCTGCTGCATCACGCGGAGCTGACACGCACCCGGGCCTACGCGAACTCGCCACTCGGTTCGGCGTTCGGCGCCGAGGGTGTGAACGACGAGATCCTGGTCCCGATGACACCGGTGGGTGGCACTGACCGGCGCCTGCTGCTGTCCCGCAGCGCGGACAGTCCCGACTTCTCCGAACGTGAGATAGCCATGCTCGCGCTGGCCCGTCCGCACATCGCCGAACTGCACACGCGACGCGATCGGGAGCTCCGCGGCGAGCCGCACCTGACGCCGCGACAGTGGGAGGTCCTGCGGCAGGTGGCCAAGGGTGCCGGCAACGCCCAGATCGCGCGCACCCTGGGGGTCTCCGACGCGACCGTGCGCAAGCACCTCGAGAACGTCTTCCTGCGGCTCGGCGTGCAAAGCCGGACCGAGGCCCTCGCTCGCGTCCACGCCTTCTTCGACGTTGCCTGAGCCTGGGCCCACAACGCCAGCGACCTGGAGGCGCCCGGGGCTGACCAACCGGGTGCCGAGGACTCCAGCTCAAGACTCATAGGTGATCCCCGGGTAGCGGACGGTCGCAAGCTGGGGCAGGGCCGGGATGTGCGTCGCGTGGCAGGCGCCGGTCGCGGCGTTGCAGGTGGTCATCCTGGAGCCGTCCACCCGGTAGACGTGGTCACCGTCGGCGCTCCTTGAGCAGCACCTTCCCCGAGGCCACGTCGACGACTCGCGTCGACTGTGCTCCCTCCACCACGGCGAGGTTCCCGTGAACGTCGGGGAACTGCGAGCCGGGGACGGTCGCGCTCCTCCTCGCCAGGCCTGTTCGCCAGTTGACGACCTCGGTCTGGTCGTTGGTGCCGACGTACACCCGGCTACCGACCAGTGCCACCGGTGGTGCGATCCAGCCGCCCCAGTCGAACGTGCCCGGTACGGCGACCACCGCGACGTTGCGATCGGTCCGCACCACCCCGCCGGGCCGCCGCGCGTCGTACTGGCCGAACGCCCCTCACATCCGACGTGAGTGCTGTGGCAGTCAGCGGATGCCGTCCCAGGCGGCGCGTTCGGCGCTGTCGGGGTCGTCGACGACCGTGAGGGTCTCGGTGAGGACGCCGGTGGTCCGGGTGGGGGCGACGTACGGCGCCCAGCCCGGGTCACCCGAGGTCACGAAGCCGACCCAGGCGGCATGGGCGGTGTCGGCCACGGCCTGCGAGGGGTTGGCGCCGATCAGCGGCTTGGACTGCTCGAGGCCGATGTTGTCGAAGACGAACGCGATCTCCACCGCGTGGCAGGCGCCGTAGGTGTGGTTGTCGGCGGGGTGAGGGCGGTCGAAGCGGTAGGCCCACGTCGTACCACCGCCGGCGTGCCTGGCCTCCGCGTGCCGGATCGCCGGGACCGCGAAGAACCAGTCAGTGACGACGGCGGCCATCACGTCGCCCGGGGAAGCGCCGGGACGGTGGTGGCGGTACAGCTCCAGGCCCTCCGGGCTCAGCCCGTACGCCGCGACGCCAGCGACCAGCGTCGGCTCGTCGACGAAGTCGATCACCCCCGGCGCGACCAGGAAGAGCCGAGACTCCTCACGGTTGGATCCGACGAGTACGTCGACGTCGGCGCCGGCACCGGCGGCGAACGCGTCGAGGGGGTGCTCGGGCAGAACGGTGCCGTCGATCACCGGCGCGAACGGCAACAGGCTCAGCGCCAGCGACCCCCACTTGTCCGGATCGGGAACGGTCTGCACCTCGACCACCAGGTCGGAGGCCGCCTTGACCAGCACGTCCAGGTCGACGGCTGCGATCGCCTCGCGGGTCGGTTCGACCCCGAGCGCTTCGGCCAGTGTCCGCAGGACTGTCAGCCCGATCTCGGGGGTCAGCGTGTGCGCCGCGGCGCCGGACTGGGTGATCGCCCGCTGGAACAGTCCGCGCGCCGACGGCATGGCCAACAGCGTGGTCACGCTCATCGCCCCGGCCGACTCTCCGGCGACGGTGACCCGGGACGGGTCGCCGCCGAAGCCCGCGATGTTGTCGCGCACCCAGGTCAGCGCGGCCACTTGGTCCTGCAGACCGAGGTTGGCGGTTCCGGCCGCGACGTCGGCCTCGGTGAACAGGAAACCCTCTGCGGCGAGCCGGTAGTTGATCGTCACGCAGACGATCCCGTCGCGCGCGAAGGACGTGCCGTCGTACTCCAGGACCGATCCGGAGCCGTTCATGAAGGAGCCGCCGTGGATCCAGACGAGCACCGGGAGCGCGGCACCGCCGCCGACCGCGTCGGCTGGTGCCCAGACATTCAGGTTGAGGCACTCCTCCCCGGGGATCACCTGCTCGGGCAACAGCGGCTGGTACTGCGGTGGGTAGTCGCCCTTGGGACAGGTCGGGCCGTACGCCGTCGCATCCCGCACGCCGTCCCAACCGACGACGGGGCCGGGCGAGGCCATCCGCCATTCGCCGAACGGCGGCGCGGCGTACGGGACCCCGAGGAACCGTGCCACCCCGTCCCGCTCGTCGCCCCGGACGAGACCTCCCCTGACCAGCACGTCCATGGGCTCTCCTGCCACGTTGCACGGATCTGTGCACTCTCGCGGTGGCGCGCGCTCCGGGTCAAGGAGACGTCATCGGCGCCGGGCAAGGGCCGCTAGAGGGCGCTGGCCGGAAAGGTCCGGCGCCCGTCAGGATCTCGGCGCGCGGACGGTAGAGGCGGACGATGTAGTTCCTGCCTTCGGTGATGGGTAGGGGCTTTTCATCGTGGTCACCGTCGGGGGAGAGTTGGACGAAGACGACAGGCGCGAGGGCGGACGTCCAGGGGGCGGCGACGGACTCGTCGTACCGTTCAACGATCATGAACGTCGTGGAAGACCAGCAGATATCGCGGTCCGCCGAGGACGAGGCGACGGTCATCACGCTCTGCGGCTCGACCAGGTTCGAGGCTGAGTTCGCGGAGGTCAACCAGCGGCTCACGATGGAAGGTTGCGTCGTGATCAGCCTCGGAATGTTCCGCCTCCCTGACCTGCCGGACTACGACTGGACGTCTGACAGCTCGGACCTGAAGGGGCGGCTCGGCGGTGTGCACTTCCAGAAGATTCGCATGGCTGACGAGGTGTACATCGTGGATCCGGGCGGCTACATAGGTGAGTCGACCCGACGGGAGATTGCCTACGCGGAGTCGCTCGGCAAGCCGGTTCGGTATCTGAGTCGCGAGCGCCTGGCTCGAACGGGTGGTGCTCCTGGGCCCGGAAATGCGCCTGACCCGCGACGCCCAGACGTGTTGTAGTCATCAGGCACCTCCGGTCCTCTGCGGATGAATCGAACAGGAGCAACTCGTGGTGGATGACCCGTTCTACTCGCACGCGAAGCTCTACGACCTGATGTTTCCCGGCGGCGGTCCCGCGGTCGACTTCTACCGTGCCGAGGCCGGTCGGACGGGCGGGCAGATACTCGAGCTCGGCTGCGGTACCGGGCACAAGCTGATCCCCATCGCGTCTGACGGGCATGCGTGCGTCGGTTTGGATCTCTCGTCGGACATGCTCGCCGAAGCTCGTCGCAAGGCGGACGAGTGCGGCGTTGGTGTGGAGTGGGTGCAGGGCGACATGACGGCCTTCGATCTGGGCCGCACGTTCGACTTGGTGTTCATCACCGCCAACTCGTTGTTGCATCTGCACGAGACCGACGAGCTGGTGAGCTGCTTCAGGTCGGTACGACGCCACCTGGCACCCGGCGCGCGGTTCATCTTCGATGTGTTCAACCCGAGCGTGAGAGTGCTGGCCGAGGCCGATGGTCTCCGGCGAACCAGGGAGTCGCTGTCGTTCACCGATCCGGATCGCGGCCGAGTGAGGGTCGATGTCGCGGAGACCTACGATGCGCTCGCGCAGGTGACGCGCGGGACGTGGCACCTCTGGACCGACTCCGAGCCCGACGTCGTCGTTGCGCCACTCGAGATCAGGAGCATCTTCCCGCAGGAGCTGCTGTTGCTGATCTCGCTCGGCGGCTTGCGGCTTGTCGAGCGCTTCGGCGACTGGTCTGGTGGACCGTTCACCGGCGAAGCGCCCCTACAACTCTGCGTCTGCGAGTCCGCCTGAGTTGTCGGCTGCTGAGCAACGTCATCCCGGGTAGCGCTGAGCGGGCGTCAGCGACGTCAGGGCTCGGCCTCCCAGAGTGCCCGGTAGTAGCGGATGCGCTCCTCGTCGGGCTGGACGCCGTACGTGCTCCAGAACAGTTCCTGGAGCGGTGGGGAGTAGTTCCACTCCAGGCTCATGGAGGCGACGGCAAGGTCGGCCCAGCGGTCGCCGACGGTCAGGTCACCGAGGTCGACGTGACCGGCCCACGTGTTGTCTGCCCCGATGAGCGTGTTCGGGGCACAGGCATCGCCGTGCACGACGACTGGGCCGTCGATGGTGGGCCTCGGGCCGAGCTGAGGTGGTTTCCTGTTTGCCCACGACGCCCCGCGCAGGTCGTCGGGGAACTCGTCCACCGGCAGTGCGTGCAGGACGAGGAGGCCGTGCGCGATTGCGGGAACAGCGATTCCCGCTGGCACCGATCGATCGTGCTGGACCACGCTCCGGGCCGGAAGCGCGACCGTCAACATCCACTGCGCGTCTGCGTTGTCGCCGTAGTCGAGGACGACCGGTGCAGGATGCCGTCCTTCGAGCCACTTCAGCCGGACCCGTTCCCGGTTGAGATCGATGCCGGTCGAGCGGGGATTCCACTTGAGGTACCGCTCGCCCAGGCGGAAGGTCAACCCGCCCAACTCGTTGTGCCAGGCCAACTCAGGTACGTCGCCGGTTGCCAGATCGAGCACGATGTCCGGGATGTCGAGGCCTTCCAACGACCACGCCCTCGGATTGTGTGACTCTTGGCCGGCGCTCACAGGTCAGCACGTTAGGCGAAGAAGGGCGCACCATCGGCAGATCAGCGCGCTGACAGGATGGTGAGTGCGTTTCGAGTTAAGGGATCCGAAGTTGCTCCATGATGTGCACATGCTGGGTTCAGGCCGGACCAAGGCTGCCGCTGTCGCGACCTTGCTCCTGGCCACGTTTGGGTGTGGCGGTGGTCCGCAATGCATGCGGAGTCACACGTGATCCGCGTTGAAAAGGTGCGATAGGCGGCGACGCTCACGTCCTCCACGAGACACACGCTCATCGGCCTGAGCTTGAGCCCGGACGGCGGCATGAGCGGCCGTTGGTCACTCAGTCCCTCGGGAGGTCCGAACGGGGCTCTACCTGGGTGGCACGCTAGGCCTTGTGTCCGGCGCAAAGGGCCTACGGATTAGGGCTCTTCCACTGGTCGTGAACAGACTGCTGCTCAATCATCGCGTAGCCCGGATTTGGGTTCCCGGCTTCGCCGTCACGTGCGGCCTTCATCCTGCGTCCGCCTGCGCGACCGGCCATGAACCAGTCGAGCACGAGGAGCGCAGCGACCAAGAGAACAACAGCACCGATGAAGAGCCAAGTGCCCACGGGGTGCCCTTCCAGAATCAGGGCGTCACCGCGGCGCCACGCCGGAAGACTACGCGGCAACCCGGTCCGGGCGAAAGGGCATGAGCGGGCGTCGGTACCGCGGTTGTGCTGCAGCGATGCAGGCCAGCGACCGAAGATGAGGAGGATGCCCGATGTGGTGAGCGTGTCTTAGCACGAATGTGGTGGTCCACGAGGCCGGAGGCGCCGGCCGGGTCGAAGGGATCGCCTCCATGACCACCCCTGTCAGTCAACGCGGCCAGCCCAGCTGCGGGCCCGACTGCCTCGCCTGCGTCGCTCCCATCCACACCGACCAATGCATCGCGAGGAGCCCCCGGGACGAGTCGTGCCAACACACAGGGAACAGACCGTGCTTGCCCCATCCACAGCGAGCGGTGTTTGCTGCCTACGGAGACCTGCCAGACGCGCAAGAGAGACAGCGTATGCGCCAACGCCACCCGGTCCTGCTCGAGGTCGTGACCAGTGCCGGGTTCCTCGGCGTCGTCGCGGTGCAGGCCTACCTCGTCACGTTCCTGGGCTGGCCTGGCTTCCTCGTCGGTGTAGCTTCCGGCTTTGCCTGGGGTCTCATGTTCACCTTTGGCGTCCCGAGCTGGCTACACACCGACTTGCAAGTCCTGCGCGGCCACAGCCGCGACGAGCTGTTCCCGTCGCGCGATCCTCAGCGTGCTCGCGGGCTGCCGCCGATGCGACAACAGCGGTCCGGGCCATGCCCGCGGGTGTGGTCAGCTTTCAAGGGCGTTGCCTCAACGGCGGCGACTTCTTGGCGACGTGGGTAGTCGAGCTCGCGGTTCATCACATCGACCTGGCTGCCGCGAATAGCCCACTACCGCCAGGGCTTGCCTGGACACGTCAGACGCTCGAGGCCCTTGTAGCCGCCCCCTCCCGGCGGGACTCGATGACTTGGACGCAGTCCGCGCCGGGTTGGGACGAGCGCCTCATGGCGACCTCCTTGCTGACGCCTACCCCATCTCGCGCTAGATCCTCTCTCGACAGGCCGCCCAGACGTCACTCAGCTGGCTGAGTCGTTTCGCGCGTGTGGTTGCCGGTGGCAAAAGAAACTCTCTCGGTTCCCGGTCGGCATCTCGTCGGTCAGCCTCAAGATCGGCTTCGAGAGTCTCCCCAACCTGCTGAATGAAGGGTTGGAGCAGTACCACCTCAGCGACCCCGGGGGTGGATCACAGGGGAGTGATGGTGGATGACAGGGCCCGCCCTCGACCTGGTCGTTTGTTTCAGACTCAACTGTCGCTCACGTCCACGACCACGCGGGCGGGGTTGGCAAGCGCGAATGCGCGGAACGGCCGCTTGGTACCGGTCAGGCCGATGAACGCTTGCTGATCACCCTCGAAAACGCCCCCGGGCACGATCTCGGCGATCCCTCGGGAGCCGGTGCCGGGGAGTCGTGTGGTGCTGTCGCCGTACGGCGCGATGCCGATGTCGTCGGGAAATCCCATCCCGCGCAGGAAGACCTGGAGGTACACCGTGCCCTGGAGCCTCACCGGGTCGCCGGACCCGTCGTAGCTGGGCCTGGTCGTGTACTCCACACGCCAGCCCGGCGTCCCGGTACCGCCCAGGTCGAAGACGACGCGGTCGAAGCCGGGATGATGCGCGATCCGAACGCCGGTCAGCCCCAGCCCGTTCCCGGAGCCCTGTCCACCGTCGTCGGCTGATGTGTCCGCCATGAAGGGCGAGGCGCTTTCCCGTGGACTGGCGGTGCTGCTCGGCTTCGGCGTCCCGGTGGTGGGCGCGCCCGAGGTCGCCGGCGCGGTCGTCGGATCGGCGTCGTCGGTCGCGTGATGGCTGCAGCCGGTGATGCCGACCAGCAAGGCTACGGCGAGCAGTGCGGATGCTGCGGTGCTGCGCATGTGGTGCCTCCCACCTCGATCGTGCTCGCGCAGTGTGACGCGCGAGCTGGCTGGGAGGTTGCGCCACGCCGGGAGCACGTGCCGATGGCGAGCCTCCTCTTCGGCGTGGGCGAGCAATGGTCAGCGGCGTGAGCGGCGCTAGCGTCGTACTGACAGCAGGCGGACGTTCAGTTCACTCCATTGGGTACCGGAGGCTCAGGTCCAGCAGGTGGTGGCCCACGACGCTGAGGGTCTTCAGATCGAGCACGATCACGAGGTACACGTGGGGCTCGTCGTCACACGCGATGAGCAAGTGTTGCCACGTCGCACCACCCATGTCCCACGCATAGACGACCCGGTCGCTGAAGTCGTAGCCATCGAGTTCTGCCGCCGGGATCGCGTCGACATAGGGCCAGAAGTCGACGGGATACGTCGTTTCGTCTTCCAGACGGGACGGGTGCTCCTTCATGGTCCCGAGGTACTCGTCCCGGCTGAGAAGCGGCATCCGGTCATCCAAGCACCTCCAGAGAGCGATGCGCAGCGCCCGCAGCCAGGTGCGTACGCCCGGACAGGCATGAGCGTGCGACTCCTCGCGGCTCCAAGGGTTGTGCCCGTGAGGCGGTTCACCCACGCGATGGTGGACATGACTGAGGATGACAGCGCCGGCCGCCTTGATCTGTGGTGGCAACGCCTGACCGAAGTCCAGCGCACTCAGTTCGCTGACCTGAAAGCGGGCGATCCTTACCCTCGCGAACAGTTGACCCCCTACTCCCGGGCCAGCCTCGTAGTCGTTGAGCAAGGGCAGCAAGGCTCCGCCTACCGCGTCAACGACCGACTCGGCGCGTTCCTGGCCACGGGGCGGGACGAGCAGTAGGCGCAGGGTCAGGCTTGGCTCGTCGGCTGGTTGCTTGGAGGCTGAACGTCCGATGATGGAGCAGCGCGCCTCCACATCAGAACAAACAGGACAACGACCGTGATGCCAACGGTGTTGAGGATCGTGATCGACACCGTGACCAGCGGGTCGGATCTGAACGGAAAGATCATCATCAACAGCATCGGAGCGATGTTGCGTACTGCGGTGGTCACCTCGGTCGCATGCCTGATGCCCACGTCCTTGACTCGAAGACTGGACACGAGAAGGTACCCACACCCGAGGCCGATGAAGGGGCCGGCCAGGGCCGCGAGGTAGCTCTGGGTGCCCCAGGTGGTCACGAATCCACTCCAGTACGCGACCAGCGTGAAGTTGAGGTTGAAGAGCAGACACAGGATCGCGACTCGGACCACCCACTGGGCCAGTTCTGGCGTCAGATCGGGCCACCAGATTCTGAAGCCGCAGCCGAGTACCACCGGCAGGAGCAAGAAGAGCAGCAGCGGCCATGCGATGTCCCAGACCGAGGCCTTGAGGTTCGCGTCAACCGCTTCGATGGCGAGGGGCAGGCCCAGCGGCATGGCGATGATGGTCGCGGCGGTCAGGACCACCAACAGAGTGGTGGCGATGCTGGCATCGGCCTTGGCCAACCGGGCCAGGAGGGGGGCGAAGGGCATACCTGCGCTCAGGGCTGCGACGCAGAAACCGACCTTGATCTCGCCAGGAATGGACGAGGCGATCGTCAGCAGATAGCCGACGAACAGGCCCGGGATGATGACGAAGTTGACCACCAGCGCCCACACGGCGATCTTCCAGTGGGTAACGACCTGTGCAAGGAGCCTGCCGACGGGGAGCCTGAGGCCCAGCCCGAACGAGTTCAAGATCACGAAGAGCACCCCGAACCCGTTGATCAGGACGCTCTGAGCGGTCATGACACTCCCCTTCTCAGCGGCGACCACCCTCACCAAACACCCGTTCACGACGACGTGCAATCACCCCAGGTGGGCGATCCGGGCGGCCTTGTCCGGCATCCGCTCATCGGCAAATCGGTGCGCGGACAGGGGTGCGGGCTACGCACACCGACAGATGCTGTCGATAGTGGGTCGCGCGCTCTGATCAGGGTTCTCTCGTGAGCTCGGCGGCCCGGGTGAGCCACAGCGTCGGGTCGGCACGGTGGTATGCGTGTTCGGAGGGCTCGATCTCGTCGAGGAACTTTTGGTAGATGACCGCCTGCCTCGCCGCGGCGATCGGCTCGAGGATCTCAGCGGCTCGGGCCGGGTCGGAACCAGGGATGGCCTGACGCCACCTCGTCGTCCAGTGGCCCTTGGTCTGCGCAACGAACTCGGAGGGGATCCGATCGACGAAGACGGACATGTCGAGCAAGGGGTGGCCGACACCGCAGTCACCCCAGTCCAGCAACACGATCGCGTCCTCGCCTCCGCGGGCGTTGCCGGGAGCGAAGTCGCCGTGCACCAGAGAGTCGGGGATTCCGCACTCCACCAAGGAGGCGAACCGTCGGGGCAATCCTTCGAGCAGCCGCGTGAGCGCGCGCTGTTCTTCGCTGATGAGTTCCTGCCACCTTGTCCGCATGACCGACTCGATGGCTTCGGTGAGCGGACCGCCTCGCCAGTCCGGCATCTCCAGCGCGAGCAGTTCATCCTCGCGACCGCACCATTCGGATTGGATGCTCACCAGCATGGACACCAGCCTGAGCAACGTGGGCCCCTGGGCGCCGTACAGGTCCTCGCCAGGAATGTCGGACATCAGCATCCTGCCTGGCTGGTGTGCCAGCAGCTGGGGAACGGGACCGTCTTGGAGTCGGTCCAGGACACGCCCCTCGTGGGCAAAGAACGGCGGCACGCACTTCAACCAGACCGATCCTCCCTCGACCGGGATCCGCCACAGGCTGGAGAGGTTCCAGGTCCGCATCTGCTGGGCAACGCCGGTGCGGACGAGCCTGTGGTCCTCCAGCCTCGCGTCGGCCCACGCCAGGTCTCGGCTCGGTCCACCGGGCTCGGCGTAGGGCAGGCGTAGCGGGTGCGGTTCCAGCACACCCGGCCAGCCCGAGAGCGGCAGGCCGCCTGCTCGCGCGCCGTCGACCTCAGCCAGATAGCTGACCCGGCCGCCCGGCGGCGCAGGCAGGCTGGCGTCCAGGAGGCGCAGGATCGTGACTTCGACATCGTGTTCCTCACGGACCCGAGCGACGAGATCCGATGCCTCCTGCCACCACGGCAACGCCGCTTGAAACGGCCGGAGCTGGCCCAACACGTCGCCCGCGGGAGTGCACAGGACCAGGGTCGCGACGCGCGGAGGCGGCGGCATGGGTCCAGTGTGCCCGTGGTCGACCGCTCCGTAGCCAGTACTGCCGCCAGAGTGCGCGCGCAGTTTCGCACCCGATCGCTCATCGGCAGAAGAGCGCACACAGCGGCGTGTGAGACGTCCCGCCGACGTCGCTCAATGGTGCTGATGCGCGCCGTCGGACACGCCGAAGGTCGCGGCCGGTGGGGTCGGCTCGTCGGCCAGGAAGACACCGTGACCCGATGAGGAACGGGGCGTGACCGTCACCGCGCGCACACCGACGCTCGCGGCGCGGGCGATCCCCTGCCGTACCGACAGGAGCAGCCGGTCGCTCAGCAGGGGACCGGTGTAGAGGAGATCGAGGCGGCGGGCGCCGCGCAGGGCAGTGTACGGGCCGAGGGCGTCGGACAGGATGCCCTCGCGGGTGATCGCCCGCGCCACCTGCGCGGCGTGGGCGGTCGGGACCGTGAACCTCAGGTCGTGGACGAGCACGCGCTCGACGGCGTGATCACGGACGCGGAGACCGTCCCGCCGCGCCGTGGACAGGGCCAGACGCATCGCGTCGCGGGACTGCGCCGGCGAGGCGCCGGCCGGGAGGGACAGCACGACGGCCGGCGACATGCGTTCCAGCTCCGCCGCGTCGAGGACGTCGGGCGAGATCACGGAGAGCCTGACGCCGGCGGCATCCCCCGCTGCCCGGGTGAGGTCACGGACGAACCCCCGCACGTCGACCGCTGCGCCGGTCCTCAGGGCGACCGTCTCGCGGCGCCGGATCATGAGCCCGTCGTAGCTGACCAGCGGGCGCGCGTCACCGACGTCCGACCCCGCCTCCGCGACGCCCACGACCTCGGACACGCTGGGACGGTCGCTTCCCGCGTGGGAGTCCGCGAGGCATCCGCTGAGGGCGAGCCAGAGCGACAGCCCAGCGACGAGCAGGAGGGCGGGCTTCATGTCAGGTCCCCGGCGGGAACCCGAGGAGGTACGTCGGCGCGAACGAGCCGACGGGCGTGGTGTCCGGCAGAGGACGATCCGAGGCGATCGGATCGTTGTCGTTCGGGTTGCCGACGGCGAACTGCACCATCATGTCGTGGTCCTCGTGGGACAGGTTGTGGCAGTGGATCATGTACCGCCCGGACCCGTTGGGCTGGGTGTCGAACTGGGTGAGCAGGGTGACCGACTCGTTCTCGCCGGTGTAGAAGACGTCCTTCGGGCCCTTCTCCCAGGCGAACGGCCGGCCGCCGTTGGTGTTGCGGGCGATGATCTTGGCGTCGATCAGATGGATGTGCACCGGGTGGAACCACCCGCCCGCCTCGTTGACGATCGTCCACTGCTCGATGTCGAAGGGCTTCGGGTTGGCGAACAGCTTGGTGAACCCGCTCGCCTCCACGTCCTCCCAGGTGACGCCGTTGATCGTCCACTGGCCGCCGTCGCGAATGACCCTCAGGGTGCGCTTCGCGACCGCCATCTCGGGCGTGAGCGACATCGTGTCCACCGCACCGCGGGCTTGGTCCGGCGTGGGACCGAGGTCGAGGACGGACGGGATCTCGCTGATGGTCGAGGCCGGCCCGGAGTCCTCCACGACCTGGAAGCGCATGATCTTGTCGGTGTTGGCGAAGTCGATGTTGTTCTTGTTGCTGAGGTTGCGCAGGTCGACCGTCTGGCCGGGACGCAGGTGGCGGAAGTCGATGAGGATCTCGGTCCGCTCGGCCGTGCCCTGCCGCCAGGAGGCGACGGGCTGCACGACGGGCACCAGTCCGGCGTCCGTCGCCACGACGTACACAGGGTCACCGTTGGACAGCGTGGGGCGGTAGGAGCGGGAGATCGAGGCGATGAGGACGCGGAAGCGGTAGATGCGGGGCTTCACCCGCATGGTCGGCCACGGGACCCCGTTCACCAGGATGATGTCGCCCCAGAGGCCCAGCGTGCCGTTGTCGTCGAAGGCCAGCGAGCCGTCGCGGTTGAACAGCGCATCGGAGATCATCAGCGGTACGTCGTACTCGCCCTGTGGGAGCTGCTCCCGCTCGAAGGGGTCCGAGAGCGGGTAGAAGGCTGCGAGCCCCGAGTAGACGTTCTGCGCGGTGACCAGGTGTCGATGGTCGTGGTACCACAGTGTCCGGGCCCGCTGGGTGTTCGGATAGTGGTAGTTCTTGACGAACCCGGGACGGGTGATGTCGTTGGCGTACCCGTCGTACTGCGGGAGCGACTCCGACCCGTGCAGGTGCGTGGCGACCTCGATGGCTTGCGGGAAGATGAGTCCGGCGGCCGGGAAGCCGTTGCGGATCCTCAGCTCGGCCCGGGTGCCCTGGCTGGCGCGGATCGTGGGCCCCGGGAAGATGCCGTTGTAGCCGGCGATCCTGGTGGTCAGGCCCGGGAGGATGCGGGCCTGGCCGACCTGCGCGGTGACGGCGTACCGCGCGAACGGCCGGTGCGGGTCTCCGTCGTCGAAGCCGGTCTCGTACGGCTGGAGCTCGGGTGGACGCTGGAAGACGCCGGCGAACGGCCTCGGGGTGTTCTGGGGGGCCAGGGTCCCGACGGACTGGGAGTCGGCGTTCGCCGCCCCGATCCTGGCTCCGGCCACCCCGAGCGTGGCAAGCGTGCCCATCTGGAGCACGGTCCTGCGTGTGGGCATGTCGACCTCCCGACGTTGGAGGCACGGCGACCGTTCCGACACGCCCCGAGGCGGCTGTGCATCGGTCGATCACCGACGAAGCGCGCCGTGGACGGGCGGGGTGTCCAAGCTGGCCAGTCTGCGCCTGCGACCTTGGGAAAACCTTGCGGCCGGCAGGGACGTCGGGACGACCCTGCCGGTGCGGGCGGGTCAGGTGACCCGGTCGGGCCGGCGCGGCCCAAGCGATGGGGATGTCGGCGCCGCCCTCCTGCGAGATCCGGGCCCCGAACTTCACATACCCGGCACGGGGGAAGAACTTGCCTGCCACCAGGTTCTCGCCGAGGCCGAAGGTCGTGGCGCGCTGGATCAGGCTGGGTGCCACGAAGGAGAAGGTGTCGCTGAGGTAGCCGAGGTCGGCCCCGAACTTCCGGCCCTCGGCGGCGATCAGCGCGGCGTACCCGCTCGCGAGCGCCATGATCGGGTCGGCCGGCTTGCTCGGGCAGACGTTGTGGGCCTCGTCGATGACCACCAGGCACGGCTCGCGGCGGCTGCGGTTGCGCCAGAGCGTCGAGAGCACGGTCTCGGAGATCAGCCGCTGCTCCTCGACCAGCGACCGGCCCTGCCCCTGGCTCCAGATCGACCAGTTGAGGACTCCCAGGTTGACTGCGCGGAGGCCGAGCTGGCGAACGTCGGGGTTCTCGGAGGAGAGCAGTGCGTCCAAGCCGGTGATGAGGGCTTGTCCCCTGCGCCCGGCATCACCCGACGAGGGTGGGAGTACGGCGTACGGGCACCGCTGGCACGGGCCGGGCCGGGATGGGACGCTGCTGGACGACAGTGCCACGACAAGGAGTGACATGAGCGTTCTGCTGGCCTACATCCACACCCCGGAGGGCGACGCTGCCCTGACCGCCGCCGTCGACGAGGCCCGACAGCGCGGCACGTCGGCCGTGGTCGTCACCGTGACGCGTCCGGTCGGCCGGGTCGACCCGTCGATGTCGACGGAGCAGCGGCTCGATGCCGTGACGGCCGTGTTCGCGGCCGCGGGGGTGGAGACCGAGATCCGGCAGCTGCCGGCGAGCAACGACACGGCCGGCGACATCCTTGCCGTGGTGGCCGAGACCGGGCCCGACCTGGTGGTGATCGGGATGCGCCGTCGTAGCGCCGTCGGCGAGCTGATCATCGGCAGCACCTCGCAGAAGATCATCCGCGGCGTCGACTGCCCGGTGCTGCTCGTGAAGGCCGCGCAGGGCTGACCCCGCCATGGAGCTGTCCGCCTGCGTCTCCGACGACGACTACGAGTCCTGGCGACGGGTCCGGATGGCCGTCGTGCCGGGGGAGCGCTGCGACACCGTCGCCGAGATGCGCGCCCAGGACTCACCCGACCGGCTGCTGCTGCTCGCCACCCTCGACGGCGCCGTCGTCGCTTCCGGGGTCGCCGGCCGCTCCGACTCCGCGGGCGGCGCGTTCGTCGCACCCCGGGTGCTGCCCGAGCACCGCCGCCGCGGGGTCGGGTCGGCCGTGCTGAGGGCGCTCGCGGACCACGCTGTCGGGCTGGGGCTGCCCGAGGTCCGGGCGATGGTCGACGACCAGTGGTCGTTGGGGTTCGCGGAGCATTTCGGCTTCGTCGAGATGGACCGCCAGGTCGAACAGGTGCGCACGATCGGTGTCGAGCCGCCGCCCTCGGCGCTCCCGGCCGGTGTCGACGTACTCACCCTCGAGCAGCATCCGCAGCTGTGGGCCGCGAGCTACGAACGGTTCGGGCGTGAGGCACTCGCCGACTTCGCCCTCTTCGAGCCGCTCGAGATCTCTGCCGAGCAGTGGAACTCCTCCTGGGCCGGCGACCCGATGTTCCTGGCCCTGTACGACGGCGAGGTGATCGGCTGCGCCGGGCTCGACCGCGACACCGACCGTCCCGAGCGCGGCGAGAACGCGCTGACCGCCGTACGGCGTGACTGGCGCGGCCGCGGGATCGCCTCGCACCTCAAGCGGCGCACGCTGGTCTGGGCTGCCGAGCAAGGGCTCACCGAGCTCTACACCTGGACCCAGGCGGGCAACACCTCGATGCTGCGCCTCAACGAGCACCTCGGCTATGTGACCGGGAAGACCAGCATCACCGTGGCCCGGCCGCTGCCGCTCTGAGTGGGGCTGCCCGGGGTGGCGGTGAGTGAGCCACCTTTCCTGACGACGGTTCGGTGGCAGTCTCACCGCCATCGGTGGTGTCGGCGGCAGCGGTGAGTGAGCCACCTTTGGTGGCGACGGTTCGGTGGCAGTCTCACCGCCCATCGGGGGTGTGCGGCGGCAGCGGTGAGTGAGCCACCTTTCCTGCGACGGTTCGGTGGCAGTCTCACCGCCCACGAGGGTCGACCGACGAGGGGCGTGGTCTCGACTTCGCTCGACCGGCCTGAGCCGCGGCCGCGAGGACCGTGGAGGGTGGTTTCGAGACGGAGCGCCAGAGCGCCCCTCCTCAACCACCGTCTCGCCCCTACAGTGACCCCCGAGCGAGCAGCGGGCGGAGACGAAGGGGAACGGCGTGACCGGGTATGTCGCGGTGGGCCTGGTGGCGGTGGTGTACGCCGTCGTGGCCGGCCGGCTCGAACGCTGGTCGATCGGTGGGCCGCTGGTCTTCACCCTGGCCGGCATCGCGCTCGGGCCCGCGGGCTTCGCCGCGATCAAGTCTCCGTCGACCGGTGAGCTGGTCAAGGAGATCACCGAGCTGACCCTGGCCCTCCTGCTCTTCGCTGATGCCTCGACGCTCGGCCTGGGTCACCTGAGAAGGCACGCCGGGCTGCCGTCCCGGCTGCTGGTGGTCGGGCTGCCCCTGACGATCGTGCTCGGCGGCGTCCTGGCCTACTTCACCCTGCCCGGCGTCACGGTCGCGCTGGCCCTGCTGATCGCGACGATCCTGGCGCCGACCGATGCCGCCCTCAGTCTCGCGGTGGTGTCGAACCCGAAGGTCCCGCTGACCGTGCGGAACTCCCTCAACGTGGAGAGCGGCCTCAACGACGGCATCGCCACCCCGATCGTGACCGTGCTGATCGCGGTGGTGGCCGCCGAGGAGGGCGCGACGCAGGGCTGGCTGCTGGAGGCAACGAAGACGATCGCGGTCGCGCTGGCCGTGGCGCTGGTCCTCGGCGGCTCGGCCGGCTGGCTCGCCGTACGCGCCCGACGGTCCGGGTGGACCTCGCCGACCTCCGAGCAGTTCCTCGTCCTCACCGTCGCCCTGCTCTGCTTCCTCGGCACCGTCCGCCTCGACGGGAACGGGTTCGTGGCTGCCTTCGTCGGCGGCCTCGCGTTCGGCGCGATGTCACGGCGCGAGCTGAGCGAGGCCACGCAGTACGTCGAGACCACCGGCCTCTTCCTCTCCTACGGCGTGTGGACGCTGTTCGGCGCGGTCCTCGTCGGCCCCCTGCTCCAGCACGGCTGGCACGCCTCCGCCTTGGTGTACGCCGTGCTGTCGCTGACCGTGATCCGGATGGTGCCCGTCGCGCTGTCACTCATCCGCGCCCGACTGGACCGCGACACCGTGCTGTTCCTGGGCTGGTTCGGGCCACGGGGTCTGGCCTCGATCGTGTTCCTGCTGCTGGCCGTCCACGACCTCGACCTGAAAGGCACCGAGATCGTCGCGGAGGCGCCGTACGAGGCGGTGGTCTGGACGATCCTGCTCTCGGTGGTGCTGCACGGCGTGACGGCCACGCCCTTCGCCGCGGCGTACGGGAGGGGCGACCACCCCGAAGTCGGGCCTGCCCCCGACCACCCGGTCACGCCCCAGGGTCCGCGCCGTCATCAGCGGGGTGGCGCGCTCACGGCTTCCACCGCTCAGCCACGTCCAGAGTGACCAGGGGTACGTCGGCCGCCGGGGTGCCGCGCCAGAGTCGGTTCGTGCGGCGCCGGTAGGGAACGGCGAAGCCGTGCAGCAGGACGAACCGCGGCACCGGCGGCACCAGTGCCACGACGGTGGCCCGCCGCTCGGCGTCGGCGCCATCGATCAGCCAGTGCCCCTCCATGCCGAGCTGGCGCAGTCCTTTCGGCTTCACGTTGGTCCGCTGGTCCCACTCGTGCCACTCGGCGGCGGTGACGCTGGCCGCGACGACCGGCATCATCTCCACCTCCTCGCGCTCGAGGTGGGGGAGGAGCACCTCGTCCAGGGCGCTCAACGCCTCGACGACGGCGGGGCGGGCGGCGGCGCTCGTGCGGTAGGACCGCGCGGCCGCCTCCAAGGCAGTGATCGCCGGCGCGATGGCGCCGTGCTCAGCGTCCATGTCGTGCACCAGCGCCTCGGCCTGCGGGTTCTTCGACACCACCATCGGGTACAAGCCGACGTCCTCGCCCTCGTGGTGGTGGTGCAGGAAGTCCATGATCCAGAGCAGGTGGTCGGCCAGGGCCACCCGGCGTACGTCGTCCGGCGGCGGGTCGGCGTGCAGGACGAGTCGGGCTCGGACCAGGTCGCGGCGCAGGGCCGAGTGGACGATGCCCATCATCCGGGTGTCGGCCGGCGCATCGGGCGTGGCGGTCACGGGTTCTCCTCATCGGAAGCGGGGCAGGTGCACCCCGAGGGTGACCTCGTCTGGCACGGAGGGCAACCCCAGGACGCCCGGACCAGTCTTAACCTTGCGCTGCGTCACGAGCCCAGGGCTGAGACGTCTCACCCTTGGTGGACTCGAAGCCCATGCCTCGGCGGTCTACCGTGCGCCCCGCGGAACGGACACCCCGCGGGGCGCACTCATCTGAATGGGCCGGGTCACGTCCGTCGGCGGTAGCGCCCGTCGAACACCGTCACCCACGTGCCGCCGTCGTCGGCGCTGCTCTGCCAGTGCTGCCGGACGCCCCCGTCCTCGGGGGTCCAGGTGATCCGCTGGAGGAGCATCGCCGACGGGTCCTCGCCGGGCGCCAGCCCCTCGAGCACCATCGCGCCGTCCACCAGTCCGCCGTCCAGCATCAGCACCCCGCCAGTGGAGTCGAGCCAGGTCTGGTGCCAGTGGCCGCGGGTGGCGTCGTACCCGTTGAGGCTGCGCCCCTCCGTGCCGCCCGCACCGTGCCAGTGCTCGGCCAGCGCCCCGGTGCCGAGCACGCCGGTGATCGCGCTGCGGCCGACGAGTGCGCCGTACGGGTCGAACACGTCCCACTCGCCCACCCAGAAGTCGAAGTCGTGGGCGTGCCGCGTGGCAGTCGTCGTCATCCTCTGACGCTAGGGAACGTGGCGCCGAGTCGGCAGCCCGCCGCGACGACTCGTGACGCGACTGCAACGCTCCCGTGACCGCTTCAGCCGGCCGCGACGAAGCTCTCGCTGGCCCACCACCGGCGGTAGACGTCGGCCCCGACCAGGTCCTCCAGCGGCCGGGTCTGCGAGGCGTGGGCACGCAACGCGCGGTGCTTGCGGACCAGGTCGTCGTCGCACACGTGCAGGTGCGCGGCGAGCTCGTCGTACGGCGTCACCGGCGGCTGCGAGCCCTCGAACCAGAGCCCCACCTCGTCGTTGAGGGCACCCCACTCGGCGTGGAACTCCGGGGTGAGGGTGGCGTACCAGAGCGCGGCCCGCCGCCCGGTCAGCCGCCAGGCCTCGGTGACCCAGGCCGAGATCGCCCGGTGGTCGTCGTGCCCGGTCATCCCGTCCGGGCCGAAGGTGACGATGGTGTCCGGCGCCAGCCGGTTCAGGAACGGCACCAGCTCCCGGGCGCCCTGCAGGGTCGGTACGTCGGACAGCTCGCCGTCGCGGTGGTCGAGCCAGTGGTGCTCGGTCACCCCGACCACGTCGAGGCTGGCCCGGAGCTCGCGCTCCCGCTGCTCGGCGAGCCGTTTCGGTGGCCAGCGTGCGGGGTCGTCGGTGCCGTGCTCGCCGCGGGTGGCGGTGACCACGACGACGCGCGCGCCGGTACGCCGTACCGCCGCCATCAGCGACGACGACAGGTAGGCCTCGTCGTCGGGATGCGCCCACACCCCGAGCAGGGTGCGGACGGTCGGCAGGGTCTGGTGGGTCATGTCAGGCGCCCTTCAGGACGAGGCGGCCGCCGCGATGGCGCGGCTCGAGAGACACCATGAACTCCGCGGTGTCACCGTCCATGTCGACCTGCTCCACGTCGCCGAGCACCCGGTGCATCAGCCGGACGGCGCCCTCGTTGTCGTGGGCCATGAGTACCGAGAACCGGCGGATGCAGAGCTCCTTGGCCCGGGCCACCAGTGACGAGGCGAGCTTCGTGCCCACGCCGCGGGCCTGCCAGGCGTCGACGACCGCGACGGCCACGTCGGCGGTCTCGGGGTCGTCGCGCAGCCGTACCAGCCGGGCCACCCCGACCGGGTGGCCGTCCTCGGCGGAGAACGCCACCATCGCCTCGTGGTCGACGTGGTCGACCGCGGTGAGTCGGCGCAGGTCGGCGCGGGTCAGGGTCGGCTTCGCGGTCAGGAACCGAAGCTCCCGCGACCGCGGCCCCAGCTGCTCGAACACCTCGAGCACCAGGTCCTCGTCGTGCGGCTCCAGCGGTCGCAGGAACACCTCGTCCGTTCGCCGGTCGGGGTCTCCTCGTCGGTCGGGCGCTGGGGTTCGTTGGTCGGGCGCTGGGGTTCGTTGGTCGGGCGCTGGGGTTCGTTGGTCGGGCGCTGGGGTTCGTTGGTCGGGCGCTGGGGTTCGTTGGTCGGGCGCAGGGGTTCGTTGGTCGAGCGAAGTCGAGACCGCCTCGCAGCAGCTCATCGCAGCCATGGCGCGACCACCCTTCTACCTCGTCGGTCGAGCTCTCCTCGTCGGTCGAGCTGGTCGAGACCACGGCCCTCGGCTCGGGCGCGGTGGTGGGCCTTGCGTGCGTCGTCCCCCATCAGGGCGTAGATCACGGCTGCGGGCATCATGCGGAACACTCCTCTGTCACTTGTTGTCGGATGGGGGGAACGGGCTCCCGGGCGGTGTCGGCTGACCCGCTGGGAAGTAGGAGGGCGACGGCGGCCGCCACGGCGCTGAAGCCGGCGGCAAGCAGCCAGACCGCGTGGTAGCGCTCGAGCGACGGCGCGGCGGACGAGCCGAGCACGCCGACCGCGGTGGCCACCCCGAGGGCGGCGCCCAGCTGTCGGGCGCTCTGGTTGAGCGCACTCGCGCCGGCGAGGTCGGCGGAGTCGAGCCCGTGCACGGCGGCCGCCGCCAGCAGCGGGTAGCAGAGCCCGACGCCGAGTCCGATCAACGCGGCGAGCAGCAGCCAGCGGCTCTCGAAGTGTTGCCCCGACAGGGTCGTGGCGCTGACCACCAGCCCCGCCGCCATCAGGCTCGCACCGGCGACCAGCGGCGTGCGGTAGCCGACCAGGTCGGCCAGCCGGCCGATGCAGGTGGTGAGCAGCACGACGACCAGGCCCATCGGCACCACCGCGGCGCCGGCCTGCACCACGTCGAGGTCCCACTGGTCGACGAAGAACAGCAAAAAGGACAGCAGGACCGCGAAGAGCGCAGCGGCGTACAGGAACGTCATCGCGGCGGCGACGGCGACCCGGCGGCGGCGGAGCAGCCCGAGGTCGAGCAGCGGGTCCGCGACCCGGGCTGATCGTCGTACGAACACGATCGCGAGCACCAACCCGGCGACGAGGCTGCCGACGGTCCGGGCGCTGTCGAGCCCCCAGTCGCCGGCCTCAGAGAGGCCCAGGGTCAGGGCGGCCGCGGCGAGCACCAGTACGACGGCGCCAAGCGGGTCGGGCAGCGAGCGGCCGGGATGGCGGGGCGTCTCGGACAGCACCCGCGGGGTGGCGACGGCGATCGCGGCGACGACGGGCACGTTGACCAGGAACGCCCAGCGCCAGTCGCCGAGCGTGGTCAGGGCTCCGCCGACGAACGGCCCGAGCGTCATGCCGAGGGCGGCGGCGCCGGTCCAGCGGGCGGCGTACGTCGCGCGGTTGCGGTCACCGACGGCGGCCAGCAGCAGGCCCAAGGAGGCGGGTGAGGCTGCTGCCGCACCGAGCCCCTGGAGGGCGCGACCGCCCAGCAGCACGCCGAGGTCGGGTGCGACCCCGCAGACGACGGAGCCCAGGCCGAAGAGCGCGAGGCCGCCGAGGTAGGTACGCCGGCGCCCGGCCCGATCGGCGATCCGGCCGGCCGGCACGAGGGCGGCGGCGAAGACGATGGCGTACGCCGTGATCACCCAGGACACCGCGGCCCGGCCGTCGCCGTGGAAGTCGGCGCCGATGGCGGGCATCAGCGCGTTGGCGACCGAGACGTCCAGCGACACCAGAAACCCGCCGGCAGCGGTCACCGCGAAGACTGCAGTGCGTCGGTCGAGGCCGTGCCGTCGGTCGAGGCCGTGCCGTCGGTCGAGCTTGTCGAGACCCCCCAGCCCGACAAGCTCTTCCGACGGCCCCCCGGCCGGGAGCACCTCGCTCATGCTCGGCTCACCAGCGCGACCAGAGCCGAGATCGGCCGCGCTCCCCGGGTACGCCGAGCGTCCGTGGTCGGACGGGTCGGAGCGCTGTGCCGCTCCTGGGCCGCCCTCATCGCGAGCTGGGACTGGCGCTGTGAAGCCAGCTCTGCCAGCACGTGGTGCGTCATCACGAGGTCCTCCTCCATCAGGCACGGCTGTTGCCGCGGTCTCCACTCTGTGCGCGTACGTGCGCGCGCACATCGGGGGCGAGCACGGATCCGCGGAGTCCGTGGTGGGCTCCGTGGTCGGCACGGATGCGGGGGAGCGGGGGCGAACGCAGGGTTCTGGGCACCGGCTCAACGCCGGCTCACACGCCGTACGACATCTGGACGAGAGTCCGGAAGGAGCAACCGATGACCATGACCGACACGCCTCGTCTCGACGAGGCAGCCCTCGAGCAGTTCGTCCACCAGGCGGTGGGTGACCTTGCGGCCGCGATCTCCGGGCTGATGGTCCACCTGGGGGACCGGCTCGGGCTCTACAAGGCGATGGCCGGCGCGGGGCGGCTCACGCCGTCAGCGCTCGCGGCCCGCACCGGGACCCAGGAGCGCTACGTGCAGGAGTGGCTGGCCAACCAGGCCTCCGGCGGCTTCGTCTCGTACGACCCCGCCGACGGCACCTTCGAGCTGAGCCCGGAGCACGCGATGGTGCTCGCCGACGAGACCAGCCCGGTGTTCCTGGGCGGCGCGTTCGAGACCATCGCCTCGACCTACACCGACCATGAGGCCTTCGTGCGCGCCTTCACCACTGGTGAGGGCGTCGGCTGGGGCGACCACGACGACCGGCTCTACACCGGTGCGCTGCGACTGTTCCGACCCGGCTACGAGGCCAACCTCGTGCAGTCCTGGCTGCCGGCGCTGGACGGCGTCGTGGAGAAGCTGCAGGACGGCGCCAGCGTGCTCGACGTCGGCTGCGGGCTCGGCGCGTCGACGATCATCCTGGCCAAGGCGTTCGAGCACTCGTCCTTCGACGGCTACGACATCCACGGGCCCTCGATCGACGCGGCCCGCGCCGCCGCCCTCGAGGCCGGCGTGGAACGACGTACCCGCTTCGAGGTGGCGTCGGCGCAGGACTTCCCGGGCACCGGCTACGACCTGGCCTGCCTGTTCGACTGCCTGCACGACATGGGCGACCCGGTCGGTGCAGCGCGCCGGATCCGCGAGTCGCTCGCCGACGACGGCACGCTGCTGCTCGTCGAGCCGGCCGCGGGGGAGCGGCTCGAGGACAACCTGAACCCGGTCAGCCGGCTCTACTACGGCCTGTCGACCGTGATCTGCACGCCGTCGTCGCGGGCCCAGGAGGTCGGGCTCGGGCTGGGTGCCCAGGCCGGTCCGAAGCGGCTCGAGGAGGTGCTCCACGAGGCGGGCTTCTCGCACGTGCGGGTCGCCACCCAGACGCCGTTCAACCTGATCATCGAGGCCAGGGCATAGGAGACGCGCCGAGCGCGGCGAGCTCTGCCTCGCCGCGCTCGCGGTCGGCTCCACCGAGCATCACCAAGGTGCGGAACCACTGGTACCTCGCCCCCAGCACGTGCAGGGCTGCGGCCGCGCCGACCAGGCCGGCGCGGCCTTCGTCGCCTCCGGCGGCGAGCCCGGCGGCACGTCGTACGACGGCCTGGGCGACCGGGTTGCCTTCCGTCATCGGCACGGCCCGCTCGAGGCGCTCCGCCGCGTCGGGCAGGTCGGCCAGGACGGCGGCCTCGGCCCAGGTGGAGGAGTACCACTGCCGCCACATGCCGTTGTAGTGGTTGTTGAGGACCTCGGGCGCCTCGTGCAGCAGCGCCACGGCCTCGTGGGCCTGCCCACGGTGGAGCGCCACCAGCGAGTCGAAGAAGTCGCCGAAGTGGATCAGCTCCGGGGGGCGACCGGGGGTGGCCAGGGTCGCCGAGAGGTCCTTCCAGTCCCGGCGCCGGGCGTCGTCGCCGCGCAGGCCGTGGACGGTGGCCGCGGCGTACGGGGCGGGGCTGAGGTTGCCGGCGATCGGCCGTCCCGCCCGCTCCCAGCCCCGGGCGAACAGCTCCGAGAGCCGGAGCGCCTCGTCCCAGCCGCCGCTCAGCAGCCCGACCACGATCAGCCGCGAGGTGCCGAGGTGGTCCTCCTCGCGGTAGAACGGCAGGTCGCAGAGCCCTTCACCCAGCCGGTGCGCGGTGCTCAGGCGGCCGGCCGCGACCGCGCAGGATGACCCCATCTGGAAGGCGTCGAAGAACTCCAGGGCACTGTCGGCGGTCATCGGCACCTGGCGGAGCAGGTCGGTACGACGCAGCGCGACGGCCAGCGCCTCGGCCGGCTCACCGCGGGCGGTGTGGATGTTGGTGAGCATGTCGAGTGCTGCGCTCTCACCCATCCGGTCGCCGGCCGACCGGGCCAGCTCCAGCGCGCGGTCGACCATCGCGGCGGTCGCCTCGTCGAGCTCGTCGTTGTCCCAGGCCTGGGCGGTCAGGAACCGGCCCTCCGCGGCCGGGTCGCCGGCGACCAGCGGACGGGCGCGCTCGCGCAGCTGCTCCAGGTCGTCCGGGCTGGGCAGGGTGGAGATGATGCCCGGGCCGCGGCGGATCAGCTCGGCGGTGCGGGCGAGGTCGTAGCCGGCCGCGGTGCGGTCACCCGCCCGCAGCGCCGCCTCCGCGGCCAGAGTGCGCAGGCGCATGGCCTCGTTGCCGAACTGCCGGCCCTCGGCCGCGCCGGCGGCCAGGCGCAGGGCGACCGCGCGGGCGTCGTCGTCGGGAGCGAGCTCGGCGGCGAGCTCGTAGCGCCGCTGGGACTCCCCGGGCCGGCCGCGGGCGAAGCTGAGCTCGGCGAGCAGGAGCGAGACCTGGTACGCCGGGTCGCGCTGCTCGGGCACGTAGCGCGCCCGAGGCAGCGCCTGCCGGGTCTCGGTGGAGATGACGTCGAAGTCCGCTCGCCAGGAGTCGCCCTCGGGGCCGTCGGTCACCGGCGGCAGCAGCCGCTTGGACGCGGTCAGGATCCAGGCCAGATGGCGGGCGTGGAGCTCGGCGGTCTCGCCCGCGGCCTCGACGAGCGCTGCGCCGTACTGGCGGATGGTCTCGAGGACGCGGTAGCGGGTGCCGCCGGGCGTCGCGGTGGTGACGAGCAGGCTCTGGTCCGCGAGCCGGGCCAGGATCGACGGCACGCCGTCGGCGTCGAGGGGTGCCCACCCGGCCAGTACGTCGGCGGCCGAGGCCGCGGCGAACGGGCCGGCGAAGACCGAGACCCGGCGCAGCAGCGCGCGGTCGGCGTCGTCGAGCAGCTCGTAGCTCCAGTCCAGTGCCGAGCGCAGCGAGCGGTGCCGGTCGTCGAGCCTGGATCCGCCGGTGAGGAGGTCGAGCCGGTCGGCGAGGCCGCTCTCGAGACCGTCGAGACCGACCGACGGGAGCCGGGCGGCGGCGAGCTCGATGGCCAGGGCCATGCCGTCGAGGCCGCGGCACAGGGAGACGACGCGGCCGAGGTCGTGGGGGAGAACGTCGGCTCCACCGGCGCGGGCCCGGCTCAGGAACAGGGTGACCGCGTCGCCGGGTCGGTCGTCGACGGCCGAGACCGAGAGCCCCGGCACCGGGAACGCCTGCTCGAACGGCAGCAGCAGCCGGGCGCGGCTGGTCGCGAGGACGGTGAGATTCGGGCAGGCGGCGAGCAGGCGCTCCAGCAGGACGCCGACGCCGTCCAGCAGGTGCTCGCAGTTGTCGAGGACCAGCAGCGACGTACGCGGCGCGAGCCAGCCGATCAGCACGTCCTCGAGCGAGTGGCCCTGGCTCTCGCTGAGCCCGAGGGTCAGCGCCAGCGCCGGCGCGACCAGCGCCGGGTCGGTGACCGGGACCAGGTCGACGAACCAGAGGCCGTCGGGGTAGTCGTCCTCCACGTCGCGCGCCACCCGCAGCGCGAGCCGCGTCTTGCCGACGCCGCCGGGGCCGATCGCGGTGACCAGCCGGTGCTCCTCGAGCGCGGCCGCGAGGTCGGCGGCCTCGGTCTCACGACCGACGAACGAGGTGAGCGGGGTGGGCAGCGACGTCGGCGTACGTCGTACCGGCCACTCGACCGCGGGGACCGAGAGGTAGGTGTCGGCGGCCTGCGCCAGCTCGCGGCGGTCGCTGACCTGGAGCTTGCGCAGCAGGGAGGAGACGTGGCTCTCGACGGTGCGCACGGAGATGAACAGGCGGGCGGCGATCTCGGCGTTCGTGAGGTGCTCGGAAAGGGCCGCGAGGACCTCAGCCTCGCGCGCCGAGACTGTGGTCTCCGATGAGACCCGAGCGGTCGTCACACGTGTGATTGTGCACCCAGCGGCTCTTCGCCCCCACCCGATTCTCACCCGGCGCGGGTGATCCGAGGGTCGCGACGTGAAACGATGCTGACCGCGTGCCGGGTGTTTCCCGCGGCACGCCTCGATCAAGCCGGGCCCGGTGCGCCGGCGGCGACAGGGAGTGCTGATGGTCAAACGGCTGCTCATCTACTGGGTGGTCCTGGCGGTGGCGCTCGCGCTCGCAGCGTTGCTGCTCGACTCGGTGTCGATCAACGGCGGGCTGGCGGCGCTGCTCGGGGTGTCCCTGATCTTCGCGGCGGTGAACCTGGTCCTGGGTCCGCTCCTCCGGCTGATCTCGCTGCCGCTGACCGTGATCACGCTGGGGCTCTTCCGCCTGGTCATCAACGGCGCGCTGCTCGCGATCACCGCCGGGATCAGCAACAACCTCGACGTCGGCGGCTTCTTCGGGGTCATCGTCGCCGCCTTCGTGATCTCGGTGATCGAGGCGGTCCTGGGCTTCGTCGTCGGCAAGCTGCTCCCGGCGGGCTCGTGAGCACACCCGTGACGGGGCGGGCCCCGCTGCCGCGCACCCTGGTGATCCTGATCGGGCTGGCTGCGGCGACGATCACCGCGGGTGGCATGAAGGCCATCTCCGACTTCCTCGCGCCGACGCTCCTGGCGCTCGTGCTGATGATCACCGTCTACCCGATCCGCACCTGGCTGGAGGGCAAGGGCTGGCCCGCGTGGCTGTCAGCGCTGATCACGATCCTCACCGTGTACGCGATCGTGATCACGATGATCGTCGCCCTGGTGGTGTCGGTGGCGAGGCTCGCGCAGCTGGTCACCGAGTACACGCCTCAGCTCAACGACATCACCACGAACTTCGGCCACTGGCTGAAGTCCCTGGGGATCGACCAGAAGCAGATCGACGACGTCACCAGCCAGCTGGACTTCGGCAAGCTCTTCAACGTCGCGACGACGATCCTCACCAGCACCCTCGGGGTGCTCTCGGACATCGTGTTCCTCGGCATCATCACGATCTTCATCGCCTTCGACGCCGGTAAGTTCCCAGCGATCCTGGCCTCGACCGGCCCGGAGCACTCCCGCGTGGCCAAGTCCTTGGAGACGTTCTCGCACGGGACTCGCACCTACTTCGCGGTCTCCGCGATCTTCGGCCTGATCGTGGCCGTCATCGACACCATCGCCCTGCAGCTGATGGGCGTCCCCGGCGCGTTCGTCTGGGGCGTGCTGGCCTTCATCACCAACTTCATCCCGAACATCGGGTTCATCATCGGGCTGATCCCACCGGCTCTGCTCGCGCTGCTCGAGGGCGGCGTGTGGAAGATGATCGCGGTGATCGTCGTCTACTGCGCGATCAACTTCGTGATCCAGTCGGTGATCCAGCCGAAGTTCCAGGCCGACGCGCTCAACCTCAGCGTCACGCTCACCTTCCTGTCCCTGGTCTTCTGGACCTTCGTCCTCGGGCCGCTGGGTGCGCTGCTGGCCCTGCCGATGACGATGTTCGTCCGGGCCGTGCTGGTCGACGCGGATCCGACGGCGCAGTGGGTGGCGCCGATCATCTCCGGGGCATTGCCCCCCGACGACGACCCACCGCCGCCGGGACCTGACGACGTACCGGCGGAGGAGCCGGCCTGAGCTGACGCCGGTGGTTGAGGAGCGAGCGCCAGCGAGCGTCTCGAAACCCCCCAACGCCCGCGCGGCCGGTGGTCTCGACAAGCTCGACCGACGACCCCGGTGGTTGAGGAGCGAGCGCCAGCGAGCGTCTCGAAACCCCCCAACGCCCGCGCGGCCGGTGGTCTCGACAAGCTCGACCGACGACCCCGGTGGTTGAGGAGCGAGCGCCAGCGAGCGTCTCGAAACCACCTCAACGCGCGAGAGTCAGCGCCGGCTCTCGGGCACCCGACCCGAGCTGAACAGGTCGTCGGTCAGTCGTCGCGTCCGGGGGACCAGGTCGGCGGTGGGCGGGCTGCCGGCTTCCAGCTGGTCGAGCAGGGAGCCGATGCGCTGCTGCCAGTCGCCGGGAGCGTCCGTGGCGTGCACGCGCTGAAGAGCGAGAGCGAAGAGACGCTCGGCTGCCTCGGGGCGATCACGCGCGAGGGCCTTGAGAGTCACGATGACGCCCATGCAGGCGCTCTCCTGGGGCGACCACGGGTCGGCGCCCGGCACGTCCATGGACTCCAGCCCCGCGGAGTGGATCTCCAGGTCCACCCGCCACCAAAGGGGCCAAGCCACGAACCGCAAGAAGACGAGGAGCTCATCCGGCCGCACCTCCGGATCCACCCGCAGCGACTCCACCTCCGCTGTCCGCTGGAGGTCGTGGCGGAGTGACTGCAGTGGTGCGGACGCCTGACCCGGCGGGATGGTCCACCGGAGGTCGATGTCGCTGAACGCGTCGGCTTCCCCTGGCCGGGCCATCGAGCCGATCAGGCAAACCTCGCCCGAAGGACACGCCGCGGTCAGAGCCTGCATGACCAGAGCCGCGGCTTCGTCGCGGGAAGCGGGCACCTCCGCGGTCATCAGCCCACTGTGGCACCCGGGGGGCGGTGAGTCCGCCACCTTTCTGGTCGGCAGTTCGGTGGCAGGCTCACCGGCCACCGGAGGCCGCCCCCGGTGGCGGTGAGTCAGCCACCCTTCTCGCCGGCGGTTCGGTGGCAGGCTCACCGCCCACGGGTGGTCTCGACAAGCTCGACCGACGAGTGGCTCGAGCGACCGGGGCGACGCGGATGGTTCCGTCACGATGGTTTCGAGACGGCGCGCCAGCGCGCCGTCCTCCTCAACCACCGGTGGGTTGCAGGTCAGCTCTCGGGGAGGGAGGCGAAGGTTCGCTTGGTGTCCTTGTACCAACCCATGCCCTTGATCGGGTGCTTCCAGCGGGCCTTCATGTCCTTCAGCGCCGGCTCGTGGGCGGCATCGCCCGAGGCGACGACGTCCTTCAGATGCTGGTCCTGGGCCTTGATCACCTCATCGGCGGTGTCGCCCTTCAGCTCGAGGTCGCAGGCTCCGCCCAGCTGGCGGCAGGTCATGCTCTTCATGAGCGGACCTCCTGGATCCGGACCATGTTGCCGGCCGGGTCGCGCAGGGCGCAGTCGCGCACGCCGTACGGCTGCTCGGTGGGCTCCTGTACGACGTCGACGTCGCCGGTCTGCACCTTCTCGAACGTGCCGTCGAGGTCGTGCGTGGCGAGCAGGAGGGTGGCGTAGGTGCCCTTGGCCATCATCTCGACGATGGTGCGGCGCTCGTCGTCGGTGAGGCCGGGGGTGGCGGTCGGCGGGTAGAGCACGATGTTGGTGCCGGGCTGGTCGGCGGGGCCGACGGTGATCCAGCGCATCGTGCCCTTCCCGACGTCGAGGCGGACCTCGAAGCCGAGGGTGTCGCGGTAGAAGGCCAGCGAGGCCTCGGGGTCGTCGTGGGGGAGGAAGCTGGAGTGAATGGTGATGTCCATGGACGTCACGTTAGGGGGACTCGGGTCAGCGGTGCTTCTCGATTCCTGACCGGTCTGGTGACCTGCTTCTCCACGCACGCCGGCAGCCCCTCGGTGGTCTGCATCGCCTCGCGCCGGTAGGTGCTCGGGGGTACGCCGACCAGCTCGGTGAAGCGGGTGCTGAAGGTGCCGAGCGACGAGCAGCCGACCGCGAAGCAGACCTCGGTGACGCTGAGGTCACCTCGGCGCAGCAGGGCCATCGCGCGTTCGATCCGCCGCGTCATCAGATAGGCGTACGGCGACTCGCCGTACGCCCGGCGGAACTGACGGCTCAGGTGGCCCGCCGACATGTGCTCGCCGGCGGCGAGGGCCTCGACGTCGAGGGGCTGGGCGTACTCCCGGTCCATCCGGTCGCGGACGCGTCGCAACCGGACCAGGTCACGCAGATGCTGCGGGTCAGCGGGAGTGCTGGTCACCCGTCAGATCGTGCCACGGCCGCACCGGAGGCGGGAGCAGGGTCGGGCAGGTCGGTGCGCTGACCGACCGACTCCAGCATGTTCACCAGCACCCGGTGGAGATGGTCGGCGCCCTCGATCCTGCCCTCGGGGAGCGACCCGGTCAGCTCCTTCGGCACCAGCAGTACGGCGCGGTCCTGCCACCCGCCGAGACCCCCGTGCGCGCCGACGAGCGGCTCGAAGGCGGCGATGTCGAGGGTGTCGGCGTCCACGAGGCTGTTCATGTAGAGGTCCGGCGCCTCGGCCAGCAGCACGGCGCGCTTCAGCACCCGCGCCGCGTGCTCGCCGTACGGCGTGAGCGGGTTCTTGCCCTCGACCTCGCCGGTGTCGAGCGCGATCCGGCCGTCCGCACCGATCGCCCAGGGGCGGCCCGTCGCGTCGATGCCGGCCACGAAGCCGACGCCCTCGTGGGCGGCGAGCCCGGGCACGAGGGCGGGCCAGCGCTGCGCGAGGTCGTCGAGGGTGAGCCGGGTGGGCTGGTGGATGTAGAGCAGGCCGAGGTTGCCCGAGCCCAGCACGCTGATGTCGGCGTCCTCCGAGACCGCCTCGTCCTGGTGGCGCTGGGAGACGTCGGTCGCGCGGTTGGCGAGGCGACCGGTCACGCCCGAGGTGGACATCCCGTCCGCCACCGCCTCCGCCCGGCCCCAGCCCTCCACCGGCTCGTCGACGGACTCGACGCGCTCCTTCATCAGGTCGGCGCACACCCCCGCCAGGTCGATGCCGTAGCGGTCGGCGAACACCTGCCCTTGCGACTGCCCGTGGTCGGAGACGATCACGAAGTGGTACTTGCGGGCGCCGGTCTCGGCGAGCCGTTCGAGGGTGGCGAGGACCCGGTCGAGCCCGTCGAGGGCGGCGAGCGACTCGGGCCGGAAGATCCCGGCGTGGTGGGCGATCTCGTCGTAGTCGACGTAGTCGACGTAGATGCTGCGGGTGCCCTTACGCATCTCCTCGGTGATGATCGCGGTGTTGAGATCGCGGCCGAGGACGTTGGTCGCGGCGCGGAGCGCGGCGAAGGTCCAGCCGCGGTGCACGCGCGGCGTGAGGTCACGACGTACCTGACGACGGGCCTGGAACCGCTCCTTGACGATCTCGGCGATAGTCCGCACGAAGGCCCGCATGAAGCCCTGCGGGTCGGCGAGGAAGCCCGCGAAGGTACGACGTTTCTCGACGTTGCTTCGTCCGAGCTTCGCCCGGCTCATCGTGAGGAAGGCGCGGGGCGCGTCGCCGGTGAAGATGTTGGAGACCGAGACCCCGCCGTCGGCGAGCAGCCCGCGGCCGTCGCTCGCGCGCTCCTCGATGATGGCGGCGTCGGCCGGACGGTTCGCGACCAGGAGGCGGCCGAGCTCGCGGTCGTACCAGCGGAACGCCGGTACCCGGTCGATCGTGCCGTGCAGGATGCCGAGCTGGCTGGCGGGCGTCGTGCAGGGCAGCTGCGGCGTCCACTCCCGCAGCACGTGGTCGCCGGAGGAGAGCCAGCGGCGCATGGTCGGCACCGAGCCGGCCGCGATCGCCCAGCGCAGCACCGGGAACGGGAGGCCGTCGAGCTGGACGAAGACGATGCCGTCGACCTCGGGGTCGTCGACCTGCGTGACCTTGCGTCGTCCGCGCTCCAGGGAGAGTGCGAACGCGTCGTCGGTGCCGGACGTGGTGAGCCAGGCGACCGCGGTGCCGGTCGCGGCGACGATCCAGGAGGCGACGATCGCGGCGCCGACCGTGGTGGTGATGCCGGGCGAGATCTCGAGGGCCACATAGGTGACGAGGGCCTGGCCGAGGAGCCCCGCGAGGACCACCGCGATCCACCCGACGTACGCCGAGACGAGCACGATCGCGGGACGGATCAGGAGGCCGACGACGGCGGTGATGGCGGAGGCCCAGAGCAGGTCCCAGAACGAGTTCGCCGTCAGATGGTCGAGGAGGGCCACGGCGACACCGAGGGCGACGGCGGAGGACAGCCAGGCCACCAGCAGGCGTACGACGTCACCCACACTGATCCGGCTACGGCGTGCGCGGGCCGCTCTACTGCCTTCGGAGCCCGACATGACTGGAGTGTGGTGCACGGCTTTCCGCCCCTCTTCACCCCGTCCGGGTGAAGAGGGGCGGTGGGCCGGCTCTCAGACTGTGGGAACCAGCACGTCCGGCTTCTCAGGAGGATCGCCATGTCAGTGGGACCCATCGAGGTCATCGTCGTCGAGTTCCCGGGCAACCGGTTCAACGGGAAGATCATCCCCGAGCTCCGCAAGCTGGTGGATGCCGGCACCATCCGGATCGTGGACGGCCTGATGATGAGCCGTGAGGAGGGCGACGCCATCACCATCCTCGAGATCGACCAGGTCACCGGCGACACCGACCTGGCCGCGCTGGCCGAGCTCTTCGACACCATGGACGCGCTGATCTCCGACGAGGACATCGAGTCGCTGTCGGAGACCCTGGAGCCCAACAGCTCCGCGGCTATCCTCGTCTTCGAGCACACCTGGGCCATCCCCTTCCGGGACGCCGTCGTGGACTCCGGCGGCATCCTCGCCGCCGCCATCCGGATCCCGGCCGATGTCGTCGACGACGTCATCGCCGCGCTGGCCGCCAAGGACTGACCTGTTCCAACCGACTGAGTCACGAGAAGGAGCACCATCATGAGGGGACGACGCATGGGCCGACCGGGCCTGGTCGGCATGGCAGCGCGCACGGCGGTGGTCGCCGGTACGGCGACCGCGGTCTCGGGCGGCGTCGCCCGGCGTCAGCAGGGCAGGGCTGACGCCAAGGCCGAGGAGCAGTACGCGCAGCAGCAGCAACAGCAACAGCAGTACGCCCCCCCGCCGCAGGAGTACGCGCAGGCCGCGCCGGCCGCCCCCGAGGAGTCGACCGACGACCTCATCGCGCAGCTGAAGAAGCTCGGCGAGCTGAAGGAGGCCGGGGTCCTCGACGACGCCGAGTTCCAGGTCGCGAAGGCGAAGCTGCTCGCGCAGATGTGACCCTGGCCCCTGGTGGGCGGTGAGCCTGCCACCGAAGCGCTGATCAGATCGGTGGCTCACTCACCGCTGGCCCGGGCAGATCCTGGTGGGGCGGTGAGCCTGCCACGGAGTGGCTGCTCAGATCGGTGGCTAGCTCACCGCTGGCCCGGGCAGATCCTGGTGGGCGGTGAGCCTGCCACCGAAGGGCTGATCAGATCGGTGGCTAGCTCACCGCTGGCCCGGGCGGATCCTGGTGGGGCGGTGAGCCTGCCACGGAAGCGCTGATCAGATCGGTGGCTAGCTCACCGCTGGCCCGGGCGGAACCTGGTGGGCGGTGAGCCTGCCACGGAATCGCTGATCAGATCGGTGGCCAGCTCACCGCTGGAGGGCGGGCCGGGTCAGGGCTGTGCGGCGAGCCAGGCCGTGGCTGCGTCGTACGCCGCCAGGCTGGCCTCGCCGATCCGGTCGGTGGCCACGAAGATCTCCACGAGGTGGTCGGTGGTGTCGACGGTGGCGTTGCGGTGGAGCTGGTCGAGGACGGCTTGGTCGACGCCACTCAGGTAGAACCGGCCGCGCTCGGCATGCAGGCGCTCGGCGTAGTCGGCGAACACCGTGAACGACGTGGCGCCGAGCATGGCGCGGCCACGAAGCCGCAGCACGACCACGGGCCGCGAGGAGCCGGTCGGGTCGGGCAGTCGCGACTGGAGGGTGCGCGCACCGGCGTAGAAGAGGCTGCCGTACACGTCGAGCAGGACCACCCGCCCGGGCTCCAGCGTGTGCGGCGCCGGCCGCTCGGAGAAGCCGCCGCCGTCGGGCACCAGCTCGACGATGCGGAGGTCGACGGCCTCCTGGTTGAGCTGCATCAACAGCGAGATCACCAGCCCGAGGCCCACGGCGGCGGCTACCGGCAGCAGCAGGGTGGCCACCAGCGTCGAGATCAGCGCGACCTGGGAGATCCGGCCGGTGCGCAGGATCGCGAGGACGGCGTCGGTGCGCAGCGACCCGATCGCCGCGGCGATGAGGACGGCGGCCAGGGTCGCCATCACCACCTTGCCGACCAGGCCGGACAGAGCGATCAGGATGACCGCCATCCACAGGCCGGCGAAGATCGCCGCCCACCGGCTCCGGGCGCCCGCCGCGACGCTGAGCGCCGTCTGGCCGACCGACCCGCCGACGGGCTGCCCGCGGAAGAACCCGGAGAGCAGGTTGCCGACGCCCTGCGCCACGAAGTCACGGTTCGTCTCCGCGCGCGTGCCGTCGGGATTGGGCGCTGACTCGGCCACGCCCGCGCCCTGGATCAGCACCAGCGCCGCCACCGCGAGCGCCCCGGACACCAGGCTCACCGACAGGTCGGAGAGCTGCGGCAGGTACGGCGAGGGCAGGCCGCGTGGGATCGGCGCCACGTCGCTGACCAGCGCGACGGAGGTGGCGCCAACGACCGCGACGATCACGCTGGGAATGATCAGCGCGACCAGGGAGGAGTACGCCGAGAGCCGGGTCGGCTTCAGCCCGAACAGGGTCACCAGGGCGGCCACGCCGCAGGCGGTGGTGGCCGGGTCGGCCAGGCTGGGATGGGTGACCAGGTCCCAGAACTTGGCCAGCGCGAACGGCCCCGACACGTCGGCCCCCACCAGGTCGGGGATCTGGCCGAAGACGATGTTGACCGCGACGCCGGTGAGGAAGCCGATCATCACCGAGTGGGGGACGAAACGGACGTACCGGCCCCACCGCAGCACGCCGGCCACGACCATCGCGGCGCCGGCCAGCACGGTGAGCAGGAAGAGCGCGTGCGGCCGGTCGGCCGGCGAGACGCTCTGGAGCGCGGAGCCGGCGGCCAGGGCCGCGGCGCTGGTCGTGGTGATCACCATCAGCTTGCTGCTGGCCGTCAGGCCACCGCCGATCGGGCCGAACATGCTGGCGTAGAGCCCGGTGACCGGGCTGACCCCCGCCAGGATGCTAGCGGCCATGCCGTCAGGCACGCTGCTGATGGCGCCGGGCACCCCGGCCACCAGGTCGCCGCGCAGGTCCTCGCGCCGGGGCTTGATGCTCGCCAGCCAGGTCCTGACACCGCCGAGCGGGAGGGACAGGCGCACGCGGAGACTCCTCGGGACGGCGGGCGCCCCCACTGTGACGAAGGCTCACCGGGCCGGTATCACCCCGCCCGGGTGAAACCGATCAGACCAGGCCGATCCACTCCCCGTGCCGGACCTTCAAAGGGGTCACACCCGACTCACTCGTGTGCACCGCGTCGATGAACCGGGCGCCCGGGGTGGTGAAGAGCGTGTCGTGGCGGGCTGGCGTGATCCGGGACAGGGCCACCGGCCAGAAGGTGCCCCAGTGCACCGGCAACGCCCACCGGGCGCCTACCCGGGCGACGGCCTCGGCACCCTCGTCGGGGTCCATGTGGAGCGGGCCGAGCGTCGGCCCCCAGCCGCCCACCGGCACCAGCGCGAGGTCGACCGGCCGCACCTCGGCCATGTCGTCGCGCAGCCCGGTGTCGCCGGGGAACCAGAACGACCGGTCCGGCGTCGACACCCGGAAGCCAAGGGCCGGGCCGCGGGTCTGGGAGATCGGCGACCGGCGTTCGTCGTGCGTGGCCGGCAGCACCTCGACCGTGGTGCCTGCGACCTCGACCAGGTCTCCCGGGGCGACCGTCCGCACGTCCTGCAGTCCGAGCCGGCGCAGCAGCCGCCTCGCCCCGTGCGGCGCCACGACCGGTACGTCGTTCGGATACTGCCGCAGCGACCGCAGGTGGATGTGGTCGCCGTGGAGATGCGAGAGGAGGATCAGGTCCGCCTTCCGGGCCTCCGGCCGCGGCGTGACGCCGTACCGCCGGAGGTGGAAGAGCCGGTCGACCAGCACCGGGTCGGTGACGATCCGGACCCCACCCAGCTCGACCGTGGTGGTGGCGTGGCCCCACCAGGTCACGGCCAGGTGGTCGGCGGTGGGCGTGCTCACCGTCGCATGATGACAGGACCGGCGTCGGCACGTGTCCCTGGTAGCTCGGGACCAGACGAGGGCATCACCTTCCGCTGGCTGTCCACCATCGGCCACGTCGACACCGACGGTCTCACCATCGAGGCGATGGAGCTCGACGCCGACGGCTACCCGCAGCCCACCGGCCGCACCGAGCACCTCGCCGCCGACTCGGTCGTGCTCGCTCTCGGGCAGGACACCGACCTGTCGCTGATGGGCGACACCCACCACCTCGACGTACACAACGGTGTCGTGCTGACCGACCCGGTGACGGGCAGAAGGCGTAGCCGTTGTCGGGCTGCGGGCTGTGCGTGGAGGAGTGCCCCACCGGCTCGATGCTGATGGAGCCGGAAGAGGTCTGACCATCGTCCCGGGTTCCGCGGTACGACCTACCGTGCGCCCCCTACAATCCGGGCGTGGTTCATGATGGCTAGGACGTCCTCGGGCGCGCACCGGAGCCCGGGCGGTGCCCGCCGCGGCAGGCCGAGGTTCCGCCGGGCGACCGGGATGGGCGGCGCCCTCGGGGTCACCCTGATGTCCTGCGTGGTGCCCGGCTCCGGGTTCTGGTGGGCCGGCCGTCGAGTGCTGGGGCTCGTCACCATGGTGGTTGCCCTGTTGGCCCTGGTCGGGGCCGCGCTCGCGCTCCCTCACGACGTACGCGGCGCCCTCGACTTCGCCTTCGACCCCGCCCGCCTCCAGGTCACCTCGGTCGTCCTCGCGGTCGTGCTGGTGCTGTGGACCGCGGTCGTGGTGCTCACGTTCCTGATGGTCCGGCCCGTCGGCGTACGGCGCTGGGTGACGGCCATCGGCGGGGTCGTGGTGGCCGGGCTGATCATCGGCGTCGCCGTACCGGCCGCCGTGGCATCGCGCTACGCGAACGTGCAGGCCGACTTCGTGACCAGCGTCTTCGAGAACAACCGCAGTGCCACGGCTCCGGTGGTGCACCAGGCGGACCCGTGGGGCGGCCGCGACCGGGTCAACGTGCTCCTGCTCGGCGGTGACGGTGGGCCTGAGCGCCAGGGCGTGCGGACGGACTCGATGATCCTGGTCTCGGCGGACACCCACACCGGCCGCGCGGTCTCCTTCAGCCTGCCGCGCAACCTGATGAACGTGCCGTTCCCGGACACCAGCCCCCTGCACGACGTCTTCCCGAACGGCTTCACCGGGGAGGGCGACGCCGGCAACTGGATGCTGAACGCCGTCTACAAGGAGGTGCCGGCCCTCTACCCACACATCCTGGGGAAGTCGGCCAACGAGGGCGCGGACGCCATCAAGCAGGCCTTCGAGGGCGCCACCGGTCTGCCGGTGGACTACTACGTGCTGATCGACTTCCAGGGCTTCCAGCAGCTGGTGAACGCGATCGGCGGCGTCACGGTCAACATCAACGAGCCGGTCGCGGTCAACGGCAACACCGACGCCGGCATCCCGCCTACCCGCTACCTCCAGCCCGGGCCCGACCAGCACCTCGACGGCCTGAACGCACTGTGGTTCTCGCGCGGGCGGTACGGCGCCGACGACTACCAGCGGATGGACCGGCAGCGCTGCATGATCCAGGCGATCGCCGCGAAGGCGAACCCGCTCAACCTGCTGCGCAACTACCAGGCGGTCGCGAAGGCGGGCAAGGACCTGGTCCGCACCGACATCCCGCGCGAGCTGCTGCCGGCCTTCGTCGACCTCGGGCTGAAGGTGAAGGCGCACCGGCTGAAGTCCGTGGTCTTCCGGCTCAGCGACAGCTTCAACCCCGGCGACCCGGACTTCGGCTACGTCCGCGACACAGTGGCGAGGGCGCTCGCGCCGCACGTGAAGCACGCTCACCGCCCGTCCTCCGAGCAGGACTCCCGGGACGCCTGCGCCTACCACCCGGTCGGCTGAGGAGCGGGTCGAGAGTGCTGAGACGACGTAGGACCGTGCTGACGATCCTCGCCACCTGGACGGCGGTGCTCGGGCTCGCCGCGTGTGGGCCGGGTGACACGTTCCGCGACACCCGCGTGTCCTCCCAGGCACCGGCCGATCCCTCCGTCGCGCAGCCGGCGGCGCTGGTGCCCAGTGCGGCGCCCAGCGGGGTGCCCAGCGGGTGCCCAGCGGTGCCCAGCGCGCTACCCAGCCGTCTGCCCACCTCGCGTCCGCCCGCGTCGTACCCGACGGACGAGCTGGCCGCGCCGCCGGCGAAGGCGACGCGGGTCTCGATCGCCCTCACTGGTGACGTGCTGATCCACGACGGCGTCTGGCAGACCGCGGAGCACGACGCCGCGCGCCGCGGGGAGACGCTGCCTGACTTCCGGCCGATGTTCGCCGGGATCAAGGACCGGATCGCGTCGGCCGACCTGGCGATCTGTCACCTGGAGACGCCGGTGTCGCGCCCGCGCGGGCCGTACCGGAACTACCCGATCTTCTCCGCGCCGCCGACGGTGCTGGACGGCCTGGTCGCCACCGGGTACGACGGCTGCACGACCGCGTCGAACCACTCGGTGGACCAGGGGTACACCGGCCTGGTGCGCACGGTGCACGCGCTGGACAGCCGCCACCTGCTGCACACCGGCACCTTCGCCACGCCCCGGTCCGCGCGCCGGCCGCTGGTGTTCCACGTGCACGGGGTCAGCATCGGCCTGATCTCGATGACGTTCGGCACCAACGGGCTGCCGGTCGACAAGCCCTGGTCGGTGAACCTCATCGACGTACCGAGGGCGATCGCGCAGGCTCGGGCGATGCACCGGGCCGGTGTCGATGTGGTGATGGTCGCCGTCCATGCCGGCGACGAGTACTCGCACGTGCCCAGCGCACAGCAGGTCGCCGTGTTCCACGCGCTGGCGCGCTCGCCGTACGTCGACTTCGTCTACGGCCACCACTCGCACGTGGTGGAGCCGGTGGAGAAGGTCGACGGGAAGTGGGTCGTCTACGGCCTCGGCAACCTGGTGGCGGAGCAGGAGCAGACGATCCCCGACACGTACCGCGGCGTCATCGCGCACGTCGTCCTGAGGGAGCGGCGTGACGGCAGCTACCGGGTCGAGCGGCCGACGTACACGCCGACGGTGATCACGGACCCGAGGACGTACGGCGCAACGCGGGTCCTCGACGCCACGGCGTTGCTCCGGCAGAGCGGCACGCCGCCGTTCCTGCGGACGCTGGCGCGCGGCTCGATCGACTCAGTGCGGAGCATCCAGGCGCTGGGCCGGGCCGGTCACGGCTGAGTGAGGTCCACCAGGGCCGCGAACACGTCGCGCATCGACACCATGCCGGCGATCTCTCCGTCGGCGAGGACCGGCAGGTGACGCACCTGGCCCTCCTGCATCATCCGCGCGGCCTCGAGCAGGGTGGTGTCCAGCCCGATGACCAGCAGGTCGGACGACATCACCTCACCGGCGGTCAGGTGGGCGGGGTCGCCACCGGCGGCGAGGTGGGTCACGACGTCGCGCTCGGAGACGATGCCGGCCAGCGAGTCGCCCTCGACCACACAGAGCGCGCCGACCTCGTCGGCGGCCAGGTTCTCGGCGACCTCGTTGAGGGAGGCGACGGTCTCGACCGTCGCGACCGGCCACCTCATGACGCCGCGAACGCTGTCCGTGGCCGGCTCGGCGTGCGCCGTCTGTGCGTACATCACGACACTCTCCTTGGTCCGCGAGGGGATGGTCCCTTCTTCCACCCTCGACCCGGGACCAGGTGCTGTCTCGGGGCGAACGTCACCTCGCGGAAGCCGTAGGACCCGGGACAGGAGCCGCCCCCGGATGGCAGTCGTGGGCGCACGCGGGACGAAGGTCCCGGTCGGCGGCGGGCGCAAAGCCCCTGCTGTCAACGGCTCCCGGCCAGCAGGCTGGCGGTGACTCCCGGAGGAGGTCACTCATGTACGCCGCGGTCGGGGATCGTCTGGTGGTGCGGAGCTCCCGGTTGGGGCGCCCGGCCCGCGACGGAGAGATCCTCGAGGTCCACGGCCGTAACGGTGCGCCGCCGTACGTCGTACGGTGGACGGATACGGGGCGCGAGTCGTGGGTCTATCCGGGCCACGATGCGTCGGTGGAGCACGTCGAACGCGAGAGCCACCTCGACGACGCACCCCTCGGTAGGGCGGGAGCGGAGTGACGAAGTCGGAGGCTGAGCAAGAGCGCCTGCACGAGCACGTGGTCGTGGGCGCGGCCGACACCGAGGCCTCGCGGTCTGCGGTGCGGTACGCCGCGCGCGAGGCGGCGGCGCGGCGTGTCGTCCTGGAGCTGGTGCACGTCGTACCGCTCGGTTCTGCGCGGGACGCCGTGGCTGCGGACGTGCTGGAGGAGGGCCGTGCGGTGGCCCTGGCGGAGGTGCCGGGCATCACGGTGGCGCTGACCCTGCTGCACGGTCACGGAGTCGACCAACTGGTCGCCCGGGCCGCCGTCGCCCAGCTCCTGGTGGTCGGTGCTCCCACCCCCGGGCTCACGGAGCGCCTGCGTCCGGAGTCCGCGGCGTTGGGTGCTGCGGGGCAGGGGCCGTGCCCGGTCGTGGTGGTGCCGGGGGAGCGGCATCCCGCCGGGCAGCTGCGCCGGATCGTGGTGGGGCTCAAGTCGCCGGCCCGTGATGACGACGAGCTGCTGGCCGCCGCCTTCGCCGAGGCCCAGCGGCACCGCGCGGAGCTCGCGGTGGTGCATGCCTGGCAGCCGTCGACCCCGCACCCCGGTGCGACCGACCACAGCCATCCCGACCCGGGCTGGCTGCCGGGTGAGGCGGTGCTGGTCGAGCAGCAGCTGGCGCCGATGCGGCATGCCTTCCCGGGCGTGCAGCTGCGGGTGGACGTCGTGCGCGGCAACGCGGCCGATGCGCTGGTGGCAGCGGCGCCGAAGGGCAGCGTGCTGATGCTGTCGCGGTCCCGCGTCCGCGGGCCGGCCCGGGCGTTAGGCCCGACGGCACGCGCAGTGCTGCAGCGGGCCCGGTGCCCCGTGCAGCTGGTCCCCGCGGCGCGCACCCACACCGACGTACAGCCGCGCACGCTGGCGGGGCTCGCCCACCACTGAGACCGCGCGGCCGTACGGCTGGGGCGCGTGACAGCATCGGGTCATGCGCATCGCAGTGCTCGGCACCGGGATCATGGGGGCCGCGATGGCCCGGACACTGGCCCGCGAGGGCCACGACGTGGCGGTCTGGAACCGTACGCCGGACCGCGCCGAGGCGATCGCCGGAGACGACATCTCCGCGCACGCTGATCTCGCGGACGCCGTGAGCGGCGCCGAGGTGGTCTTCACGATGGTCTACGACACCGAGAGCGTGCTGGACATCGCCGACGACCTGGTGGCGGCGCTGGGACCCGACGCGGTGTGGGTGCAGTCCACGACCGTCGGCCCGGAGGGGATGGCGCGCATCGCCTCGGCCGCCGGTGACGCCGTCGGGCGGCTGCTCGACGCTCCGGTGCTCGGCACCAAGCAGCCTGCCGAGACGGGCAAGCTGACCGTGCTCGTCTCCGGCCCTTCCGCTGCGCGGGAGCGGGCGGCAGATGCTCTCGACGCGATCGGCGCCCGCACTCTCGTCGTGGGTGACGAGCTGGGTGCGGCCAGCGCGCTCAAGCTGGTCTGCAACTCGTGGGTCGCCTCGATCAACGCCGCGACCGGCCAGGCGATGGGCTTCGCCTCCGCGCTCGGCCTTGACCCACGGCTGTTCCTGGAGGGGATCAAGGGCGGCGCCGCGGACTCGGCGTACGCCCAGCTCAAGGGCACGATCATGATCGACCGCTCGTGGGACGACCCGTCGTTCGCGCTCGACAGCGTCCGCAAGGACGTGGGGCTGATGATCGACTCCGCGCACGCTGCCGACTTCCCGGACGACCTGCTCACCGCACTGCTCGCGGTCTACGACCGCGCCTCCGAGCGGGGGCACGGCGGCGCCGACATGGCCGCCGTACGGGCCGGGTTCGACGCCTGAGAGCCTTCTCGCCGCAGCCGCGAGCCGGGCGAGTAGGTTCGAGAGCATGAGCGAAGACCAGCTGCAGCCCAGCGACACTCTCGATGACCGCGGCGTGGACGACGTGCTCGACGAGGGCTACTCCCCGCCGGACCGCGAGCCCGGCCATCTTCGCCACCCGCACGAGGTCGACGAGCCCGAGACGCTCGACGAGCGCCTCGCCGAGGAGGAGCCCGACGTCTCGGCCGACCCGGACGAGGACGACGACGCCACGACGTACGACGGTGACGCAGAGGACGAGGTCGGCAACGCCCGCACCGGCCGGCTGGTCGCACAGGACCAGGGCTCGGACGAGGACGGCGACTCCGAGCTGTGGGCGACGGACGCAGGCATCGACGGCGCCGGCGCGAGCGCCGAGGAAGCCGCGATGCACGTCATCGACGACGAGGACGACACCGAGGACTGACGCCTCTGCCGGGTTCAGCGGCCAGAGAGGTCGGCGGCTCGAAGCTCGCCGGGACGAACGGCTCGGTGGGCACGAAGCAAGTGTCAGGAGTTCACACTCTTACGGCGCTCATTCCTGGCGTGGGCGATAGCGTATCCATTCCGGTGGAATTCCGGATTTCGGCGGCGGGAGGAATTCGGGGTGTCGGTCGTCGGGGTTGAGCCTTATCTCCCAAGGACTGTGATGGATGACCCGGTGATGATGGCCGCATAAGAGGGCGAGATTATCCAGTGACGTGTTTCCGCCGTTGATCCAGTGCCGGATGTGGTGGGCGTGGCACATGAGTGGTGGTCGGGTGCAGCCGGGGAAGGTGCAGTGCCGGTCGCGTACGACGAGGGCGGTCCAGATGGCGGGGGTGACCAGGCGACGAAGCCGGCCGACGTCGAGGACCTCGCCGCGTGATCCGAGGACGGCGGGGATGATCTCGGCGTCGCAGGCGAGCCGGCGCAGGACGTCGGGTGGGAGGTCGGTGCCGTCGGCGGTCGTGCCCGTGGTCAGCATCGCGTGATCGACGGTGACCAGCAGTCGGGCGTGGGGTGCCGTGGGTCTCGGGTGGGAGCTCGGTGTTCAGCGCGTGTTGAGCGGTGGACACCAGGGCGTCCCACATCCGGGCGCCGTGGTCGCGGGGGTCGCTGAACGACTCGCCGGTCTCGGGATCGACTGCGGGGTCGGGGCAGGTCAGGGGCAGCAGGGCGGCCTTGAGCAGGGCGCCGTCCTCGGCCGAGCCGCGGCCCCGGATCCGGACCCCTCCGGCTCGGTCGTCGGTGATGGCGAGGTACCGGTGCAGGTGGGCGGCTCGCTCTTCGCGCTCCAGCTGGGCTTCGAGTCTGCGGTCGACGGCGTCGGGGTCGACGACCTCGGCGACGTGCCGGCCGGCTTTGGCGAGGTCGGAGGCGTTGAGGTGACCGGCCTGGCGGACCAGGACCTTCTCCGCGCGGCGGCGGACCAGGTCACCAGACGGCAGGTCTGCGACGGAGCGAGCGATGACGTGGGCCTGGGTCGGCGAGATGGTGCCGGCCAGCAGAGCGTCGCGGGTGCGCGTGAGTGAACCGCAGAAAGCGTGGGCGCTTTTGAGCCGCTTCTTGCCCTCACCGTGACGTAGCCCGCCGAGGTGGGTGAGCCAGTCACCGGTCGAGCCGTAGTGCAGCTCCTGCTTGGCGAGATCGCGGGAGTCGACCTCGACCAACGCCCCCGCCTCGACCGCGGCCAGTGCCGCGGTGGCCTGCTGGACCAGGCCGACCACCTCGACCAGCTCGTCATCGGAGCGTGCCGACCACAGGGTCTCGGCCAGCCCGCGCACCGCCGAGATGGCATCGGCCAGCACCGCGGCAGGCTGACGCTCCGGGGACCTCGGCACTGATCGACATAGGAATAGTGAATCAGGGACCACCGACACTCAAAGGTCTTATCAACAGGTTATCCACCGGTCACGGGAAAATATTTCAGAAATTCTTTCAGACCGCCACCAGAAGGAGTACCTCAGGCAGCGGCGAGACGACAGCAAACCTGCGGAGGTAGCGCAACCCACCACCACCGTCACCACCCATTCTCGTCTTTCAAACAGCAACCAGCAGGACCACGGTGACGGAGGGTGTGCACGTGACGGTGGTTTCGAGACGCTCGCTGACGCTCGCTCCTCAACCACCGGTGGCCCTCAACCACCGGTGGGCTGCGCTCGCTCCTCAACCAGCGGGAACACCGGGTCGAACACCGCGCAACGGGCTTACCATCGAGGCACGGTCGACCTGCGCGGCGTACGACGTCGGCCTGGAGGCGGCGATGAACATCTGGAGCCGGGTGCTGGTGTGGCGCACCGGGATGCTGCTCCGCCGTGCCAACAGCCGGCGCCGGGCTGTCCTGCGCCGTGAGCTCGCGTCGTACACCTCCTACGACCTGTACGACCTGGAGGCGGCGATCGACCGCTACCCCCTCGGCCAGACCCAGGAGCTGCGCTCGATGCTGGTCACGCAGCGCCTCCACCAGCACGCGCCACGCCCTCGGCGCGCAGCCTGAACGCATAGTCAGGATCGGTGAGGGTACGAGGGTCTCCGTGGAGTTCGATGAGCCACTCCGGGTGGCGCTTGTGAATGAATGTGACCTCGTGCATGCGGGCGTGACGACCATGATGGCCGAGCACTCCGAGCGCGTGGTGGTGCTGCCCAACCGGCACCACGCCGCCTTGGAGGCCGACCTGGCGTTGCTCGACCCCTTCACCCGCGGCGGCGGGGTCGTCGGCTCGGCCGAGGTCGTCCGGCCGCCAGGTCGGGCGCGCGTTGTCGTCTACACCTGGGAGACCCGTACCGGCTTCGTCGAGCGGGCCATGCTCGCCGGCGCTCACGGCTACCTCTCCAAGGCGCTCCCAGCCGAGGAGCTGGTCGCGGCGCTGGAGAAGGTCCATCTCGGGGAGCGACTGGTGGCAGTCGAGCAGCCCCGCGTCCGCCCCGACCGGCGGGCCACCATCGAGATCGGGCTGACGCCGCGAGAGACCGACGTGATCGCCCTGATCGCTGCCGGAGCTCCCAACAAGGAGATCTCGCGCTGCCTGGACCTGTCCATGAACACCGTGAAGTCCCACATCCGCACGGCCTACCGGGCGATGGGCGTCACCAGCCGCACGCAGGCGGTGCTCTGGGCCGTCGAGCACGGCATCACCGCGCCGCACCTCGACGTCGTCGACCGAGCCTCCTGACTCAGCGGACCCGGCGGGTGTCGTCGGGAAGCCGCACCGTACGGCCGGTCCGGTCCAGATGGGCGAGCAGCGGCAGTACGACGCGGCGTGACGTGTCGAGCGCCTGACGCGCCTGACTCGTCGTGAACGGCTGCGGCAGCGCCGCGAGCAGATCAACGGCGGCCTCGTCTGAGCCTGGGAGCAGCGCGACACCGTCGCCGAGCACGAGCAGGTCGCCGGTGCGGGCCAGCCGGCCGAGGGCGCCGCGGTCCAGGCCGAGCTCGGCGAGCCGGTCAGCGCCTGGGGCCTGGTACGGCGCACCGGCGAGGTCGGCGTGGAGCGCCGCCAACGCTTCGCGCAGCGGCTCCGGAAGGTCGGACTCGACGACTAGACGACCGGCTCGTCGCCGGACTGGTTCGGTCACCAGGGCGGGGAGCAGGTCGGGGTCGGGGAGCGCCAGGTCGCGTGCCGCCTCGGCGGGGGAGAGGCCGTCGTCGGTGGCCGAGACGATCTCGACGAGCTGAGCCCGCCAGCGCTGCGCCTGCTCGGCGGAGACAAGCCAGTCACCGGCTGCGAGGGCGCCATCGGGGAGGGGCGCGTCGGGTACGCCGAGACGCCGCAGCCGGGTCCGCCGTACGGCGCCACGCGCGGCCAGCTCGGCGGCCAATCCGGAGCCGCGCTGTGCGAGGTCCTCCGCGCGAGCCTGAGCAGCACCGCGCCGGTTCAGTGCCGGGGGAGCGGCGTCGAGCAGCACCGCCCCCCACAGCGTGCGGCTGCCCGGGTCGCGGAGCACCAGCCGGTCACCGTGCCGCAACGGCAACGGCGACTCGAGCCGCAGCCGAGCATGGTGGTCGCCGAGCGGACGTGCGTGCACGGACTGGCGGGTGCTCCCGAGGTGGAGCAGCGGTCGCTCGGGAGGCGGTCCTTCGTGGTCGAGCCGTACGTCGACCTCCGCCACCTCGTCGAACGCCTCGGGGGTCACCAGCACGCTGCCGCGACCGAGCCGTTCGGGGCCGCGCCCGCCGAGCTGGACCGCCACCCGGGCCGGTCCCGACACGACGTCGACCGGTTGTTCGAGGCACTCCAGCCCTCGCACCCTGACGAGGTCGCTGCCGAGCGCCAGCACGTCGCCGACGCGCACCGTGCCCGCCGGCAGGGTGCCGGTCACCACCGTGCCGGCTCCGCGCACGTGGAAAGCCCGATCCACCCAAAGCCGGACGTCGACCTCGGGATCCGGGACCGGCATCGCGGCCAGTACGGCCCCGAGAGCCTTGCGCAGGTCGTCGAGCCCGACCCCCGTCCGCCCGCTGACGACGACTGCGGGCGCGCCGGCGAGAGACGTGCGGCCGACCTCATCGGTGGCGCGGGCAAGGATCGGCGCCGGGTCGGCCAGATCGGCGCGCGTGACGGCCACCACCCCGTGGCGGACGCCGAGCGCGTCGAGCGCGGCCAGGTGCTCGGCGGCCTGCGGCATCCACGGGTCGTCCGCCGCGACGACGAGCAGCGCGGCCGGTACCGGACCCAGCCCGGCCAGCGTGGTGGAGAGGAACCTCTCGTGGCCCGGCACGTCCACGAATGCGACGTGGCCGACCGGTTCGAGGTCGGTCCAGCAGTAGCCGAGCTCGATCGACAGCCCGCGCCGGTGCTCCTCCTCGAGCCGGTCCGGGTCCTGCCCGGTCAGCGCCCGGACCAGCGTGGACTTGCCGTGGTCGACATGACCCGCGGTGGCGACGACGTGCACCTCAGGCCCCGGCGGCCCGGCGTACGGCGTCGACGAGGGCGTCGTCCAGGTCGGCCGGGACAGTGAGCAGGTCGAGCAGCAGCCGGTCGCCGGCGACGTGACCGACGACGGGCGGCTCGCCGGCGCGCAGCGGCTCGGCGAGGCCCGGTGGAAGAGACACGGCGGCACTCGGCAGCACGACGCCGGGCGCGCCACCGCCGCCGACAGCGCCCTCCGATGCGACCGCCTCGGCCAGGTCGCCGAGCAACGCTGCGATCGCCCGAGCGCGCGCCATCAGGTCGTCCTGCCGCTCGGCCAGAGCCGCAACGACGGGCGCCGGAGGGCCGGTGAGAGTCGCCTCGAGAGCGGCCAGGGTCAGCTTGTCCACGCGCATCGCCCGGGCCAACGGGAACCGACGTACCCGCTCCACGAGCGCCGCGTCCCCCAGCACCAGCCCGCACTGCGGGCCGCCGAGGAGCTTGTCGCCGGAGGCGGTCACGAGGGCGGCGCCCGCGCGCAGGGTGGACGCCGCGTCGGGCTCGTCCGGCAGCCGCGGATGCGGTGCGAGCAGCCCGCTGCCGATGTCGGCGACCACCGGTACGCCGAGCGCCGCTAGGTCTGCGATCGAGACGGACGACGTGAAACCCTCGACCCGGAAGTTGGAGGGGTGCACCTTGAGCACGAAGGCCGTCTCCGGGCCGATCGCGCGCTCGTAGTCGGCGACGTGCACCCGGTTCGTCGTACCGACCTCGTGCAGCCGCGCGCCGACCGACTCGAGCAGCTCGGGGATCCGGAAGCCGTCACCGATCTCGACCATCTCGCCCCGCGCCACGACGACCTCACGGCCGGCCGCCAGGGCACAGGTGACCAGGGCGAGGGCGGCGGCGCCGTTGTTGACGACGTGCACCGCCTCCGCGTCGGGTACGGCGGCAGCGAGCGCCGCCAGCGTGCCCCGGCCGCGGGCTCCGCGGCGACCGGTGCCGAGGTCGAGCTCCACATCGGTCGCGCCGGCGGCGGTCACGACCGCGTCGACGGCTGCCGCCGAGAGCGGGGCACGGCCGAGGTTGGTGTGGACGACGATCCCGGTGGCGTTGACGACCCGTCGCAGCGATGTCGCCGAGCCAGGGAGGATTGCAGCGACGTGCGCCACGACATCCTCGGGAGGGATGTGGCCGGCGCGGCACTCCTCGAGCGCGGCGACGACGTACTGCTTGACCGTCGCCCGGCCGAGGCGCTCGAGGGCGTCCTTCAACCGCGGGTCGTCGAGCACCGCGTCGGTGCGCGGCGTACGACGACGCGGATCGGCCGGGTCGGAGGTCACGCGGCCACTCTTCCACCCGACCCTCGGGGCGTCGCAGTGGAGTCCTAGGGTGGCGGCGGAGGCGTTTCTCGTCTGGTGACGGGCGCGGTCCTCAAAACCGTAGTGACCGGGTATCCCGGTCAGGCGGGTTCGATTCCCGTCCGCCTCCGCCAGAGATTCAGCGCGCCGGACACGTTTCAAACCTGGCTTTCATGGCTACGGTGGGCCCGTGGGTCTGACGTCGCGCCTCGGGGACTGGTCGCTGCTGCGACAGGTCACGGGCAAGGACCGGCTCGGTCGCGGCGAGGCCGCGCAGTCGCAGCGCAGCCGCACCCTCGAGCCGCGCACCGTCCAGGCCGACCGGGTCGTCGACTCGGTGTGCCCGTTCTGCGCGGTCGGCTGCGCGCAGAAGGTCTTCGTCAAGGACGAGAAGATCGTGCAGATCGAGGGCAACCTCGCCAGCCCCGTCTCGCGAGGACGGCTGTGTCCCAAGGGCAGCGCCAGCATGCAGCTGGTCACCTCGCCGACCCGTGTCACCACCATCCGCTACCGGCGCCCGCACGGCACGGAGTGGGAGGACCTCGACCGCGACACGGCGATGGACATGATCGCGGACCGCGTCATCAAGACCCGCAAGGAGTTCTGGCAGTGGGAGGACGACGAAGGTCGTCGTACCCGCCGCACCCTCGGCATCGCGAGCCTCGGAGGAGCGACCCTCGACAACGAGGAGAACTACCTCATGAAGAAGCTGTACACCGCGATGGGTGCGATCCAGATCGAGAACCAGGCGCGGATATGACACTCCTCGACGGTGCCCGGTCTGGGTGCCTCGTTCGGCCGCGGTGGGGCCACCACCAACCTGCAGGACCTCAGCAACGCTGACTGCATCCTGATCCAGGGCTCCAACATGGCCGAGGCCCACCCGGTCGGCTTCCAGTGGGTGATGGAGGCCAAGCGGAAGGGCGCGACGGTCATCCACGTCGACCCGCGGTTCACTCGTACCTCGGCGGTCGCCGACATCCACGTGCCGATCCGGGCCGGCTCCGACATCGCCTTCCTCGGCGCGCTGGTCAACCACGTGCTGAGCAACGACCTCGACTTCCGTGAGTACGTCGTGGCCTACACGAACGCGGCGAACATCATCGACGACCGCTTCCAGGACACCGAGGACCTCGCCGGGCTTTTCTCCGGCTTCGACGAGGAGACCGGCCGCTACGACCCGCAGACGTGGAACTACGACCCGCCAGTCAACCCGAGCGACGAGGAGCGCGCCAAGGCCGAGGAGCAGGGAGAGAACGGATCGTCGTCCGAACAGGAGTCCCACGAGGCCGCGCACTCGGAGAGCCACGGCTCCGGCGGTGCACCCGTCGACTGGAAGGGCCGCCGCGACGAGACGTTGCAGGACCCGCAGTGCGTCTTCCAGATCCTCAAGCGGCACTTCGCCCGCTACACCCCCGAGATGGTGCAGGAGACCTGCGGCATCTCGCCTGCCGACTTCGCGAAGGTCGCCGACTCCCTCACCCGCAACAGCGGACGTGAGCGCACGACGGCGCTCTGCTACGCCGTGGGCTGGACCCACCACACCGTCGGTGCGCAGATCATCCGCACCGCCGCGATCCTGCAGACCCTGCTCGGCAACATCGGTCGGCCCGGCGGCGGCATCCTGGCGTTGCGGGGTCACGCGTCGATCCAGGGCTCCACCGACATCCCGACCCTGTTCAACATCCTGCCGGGCTACCTCCCGATGCCCCACGCCGACCTGCACCAGTCGATGGACCAGTGGGTGCACGACGACGAGGGCAAGGCCGGCTTCTGGGGCAACATCCGGTCGTACGCCGTGAGCCTGATGAAGGCGTACTGGGGCGATGCCGCCACCGCCGAGAACGACTGGTGCTTCGACTACCTGCCACGGCTGACCGGTGACCACTCGACGTACGCGACCGTGAAGGCGCAGATCGAGGGGCGTTGCAAGGGCTACTTCCTGGTGGGGGAGAACCCCGCGGTCGGATCGGCCAACGGCAAGATGCAGCGGCTCGGCCTCGCCAACCTCGACTGGCTCGTCGTACGCGACCTGCAGATGATCGAGTCCGCGACGTTCTGGAAGGACGGCCCGGAGATCGAGACCGGCGAGCTGGTCACCGAGGAGATCGGTACCGAGATCTTCTTCCTGCCCGCCGCCGCCCACACCGAGAAGGCAGGCACGTTCACCCAGACCCAGCGGATGCTGCAGTGGCGCGACAAGGCCGTCGACCCGCCGGGCGACGCCACCAGCGAGCTCCAGTTCTACGTCGAGCTGGGCAACCGGATCCGCGAGAAGCTGCGCGACTCCACCGACGAGATGGACCGGCCGCTGCTCGACCTGGCCTGGGACTACCCGGTCGACGACCTCGGCGAGCCCGACGGTGAGGCGGTGCTGCGCGAGATCAACGGCACCGGCCCCGACGGTGCCCTCTCGGCGTACACCGAGCTGAAGGCCGACGGCTCGACGGCGTGTGGCTGCTGGATCTACTGCGGGGTGTACGCCGAGGAGACCAACCAGGCGCGGCGCCGCAAACCCCACTGGGAGCAGGACCTGGTCGCCGCCGAGTGGGGCTGGGCGTGGCCCGCCAACCGCCGGATCCTCTACAACCGAGCGTCCGCGGCGCCGGACGGTACGCCGTGGAGCGAGCGCAAGAAGTACGTCTGGTGGGACGCCGAGCAGGGCAAGTGGGTCGGCGCCGACGTACCCGACTTCATCCCCGACCGGGCCCCCGACCACGTGCCGGAGCCCGGTGCGAAGGGCCCTGACGCGATCGGCGGCCACGACCCGTTCGTGATGCAGACCGACGGCAAGGCCTGGCTGTTCGCACCTCTCGGCGTCGCGGACGGCCCGATGCCGACCCACTACGAGCCGCCCGAGTCGCCGGTCGCGAACCCGCTCTACCCCCAGCAGAACAACCCGTCGCGCCGCTCCCTGAGCAGTGCGTCGAACCCGATCAACCCGAGCCTGAGCGAGGTCTTCCCGTACGTCTACACGACGTACCGACTCACCGAGCACCACACCGCCGGCGCGATGAGCCGGACCCTGCCACTGCTCAGCGAGCTCCAGCCGGAGCCGTTCTGCGAGGTGTCTCCGCGGCTCGCGCGCGAGCGCGGGCTCGAGCACGGCGAGTGGGCCACGATCGTCACCGGCCGTACGGCGATCGAGGCGCGGGTGCTGGTCACCGAGCGGATGCGGTCGCTACGGCTCGGCACGCAGTGGGTCGAGCAGGTCGGCCTGCCCTACCACTGGGGGCCGAACGGGATCAGTCGCGGTGACTCCGCGAACGACCTGGTGAATGTGACGATGGACCCGAACGTGTACATCCAGGACAAGGTCGGCACCTGCGACATCCAGCCCGGCCGGCGCCCGCGCGGCGCTGCGCTCACGGCGTACGTCGAGGACTACCGTCGCCGGGCCGGCATCGGCGATCCACCGGACGAAGGCGGTCACTGATGGGACGACTCTCCGGACGGCTCGACGACGTGACGGGCGACGCCGGCTACGGCACCGAGCCGGGAGACCACCCGCCGCGGATGGGCTTCTTCACCGACACCTCGGTCTGCATCGGCTGCAAGGCATGCGAGGTCGCGTGCAAGGAGTGGAACGCCGTACCCGACGACGGCTACCTGCTGACCGGGATGTCCTACGACAACACCCAGGAGCTGGGCGCGAGCACCTGGCGGCACGTCACCTTCATCGAGAAGTCGCTTCCGTCGGTCGAGCCTGTCGAGACCACGGACCTCGGGATGCCCGGATCCGGCCCGCCGGGCGTCACCCTCCCGCACGGTGAGGACCAGGCCGCGGCCTCCGAGGACAGCGGTGTCCGCTGGCTGATGTCCTCCGACGTCTGCAAGCACTGCACCCACGCCGCCTGCCTCGACGTCTGCCCGACCGGGTCGCTGTTCCGCACCGAGTTCGGCACCGTCGTCGTACAGCCGGACATCTGCAACGGCTGCGGCTACTGCGTGCCCGCCTGCCCGTACGGCGTCATCGACCTGCGCAAGGAGGACGGCCGCGCCTTCAAGTGCACGCTCTGCTACGACCGGCTCAAAGAGGGCCAGACCCCGGCGTGTGCCCAGGCCTGCCCGACCGAGTCGATCCAGTTCGGCGAGCTCAGCGAGCTCCACGAGCGCGCCGACCGGCGTCTCGAAGAGCTCCACGACAAGGGCCTCGACGTCGCCCGGCTCTACGGTCGCGACCCCGAGGACGGCGTCGGCGGAGACGGGGCGTTCTTCCTGCTCCTCGACGAGCCGGAGGTCTACGGCCTGCCGCCGGACCCCATCGTCACCACCCGCGACCTGGGGTCGATCTGGAAGCACGTCGGCTCGGCCGCGGTCGCGCTGGCCGGTCTCGGCGTCGCCTCGTTCCTGGGGAGGAAGAGATGAGCCCGCGCGGGGAGCAGTCGATGGTGCCGCCGGTCGAGTTCGAGTCCTACTACGGCCGGCAGATCCTCAAGACGCCGACCTGGAAGACGCCCGACGTACCGCTGTACCTCTTCCTCGGCGGCCTGGCCGGCGCCTCGGCTGTGCTCGCCGAGGGCGCCGCCCTCACCGGCCGCCCGGACCTCGAGCGGGTCGCCCGTCTCGCGGCGGCCGGGGGAGCGGCCGGCGGCACGGTGGCGCTGGTGCATGACCTGGGCCGCCCCGAGCGCTTCCTGCACATGCTCCGGGTCTTCAAGCCCACCTCGCCGCTGTCGGTCGGCTCGTTCATCCTGGCTCCGTTCAGCGGCTTCGCCACGGCAGCGGCCGCCTCCCACGTCACAGGGCGGCTGCCCCGGCTCGGCCGCCTCGCGGGTCTGGGCGCTGCCGCGTTCGGGCCGCCGCTGGCGACGTACACCGCTGCCCTCATTGCCAACACCGCCGTTCCCGCCTGGCACGAGGCCCATCGTGAGCTGCCGTACATCTTCGCCGGGTCCGGCGCGACCGCCGCCGGTGGTCTCGCCATGGCGTTCACCCCCGTTGCCCAGGCCGGCCCGGCCCGGCGGATGGCCGTGGCCGGCGCGGTCGTCGAGATCGCGGCCGCCGAGTCGCTGCTGCACCGCATCGGGATGGTCGGCGAGCCCTACCGCGAGGGACGCGCCGGGAAGCTGATCAGCACGGCGCGCACCATGACCGCGGTGGCCGCCGGGGTGACCTTCCTGGCCGGACGCCGCTCGCGCACGGTGTCGGTGCTGGCGGGCGCCACCTGCGTGGCCGCCTCGGTGATGACCCGGTTCGGCATCTTCGAGGCCGGCCTGGCCTCCGCCCGCGACCCCAAGTACGTCGTCGTACCCCAACGCGAGCGTCTCGCCGCCCGCGAGCGCGAGGAGCGCCGAGTCGTCACGTGACGACTCGGCGCATTCTGGGCGTCTCTTTGCGCCGACTCGGCGTCATTCACGTGTCCTTGTGCGCCGACTCGGCGTGAGCCGGGTGCTTGACCGTGCGGCCTCGGTGGTACGAACTGTGTATGACCCTGGAGCTGCCTCGCCGCCTGACCCAGTACGCCGCGGGGGGCGGCTGCGCCTGCAAGGTGCCGCCCGGCGAGCTGGAGCGGGTGCTGGCAGGTCTGCCCGGCGGCCGGGCCAGGGACGCGCTGCTGGTGGGACTCGAGAACGGCGACGACGGCGCCGTCGTGCGCATCGACGAGCGACGGGCCGTGGTCGCCACGGCCGACTTCTTCACCCCGGTGGTCGACGACCTGCGCGACTGGGGCCGGATCGCCGCCGCCAACGCCCTCTCCGACGTCTACGCGATGGGCGGCGAACCCCTGGTCGCGGTCAACCTGCTGGCCTGGCCGCGCGACGAGCTGCCGTTCGAGCTGGCGGCCGAGGTGCTGGCCGGGGGAGCGGAGATCGCCGAGGAGGCCGCCTGCCACCTGGCCGGCGGACACAGCATCGACGACCGGGAGCCCAAGTACGGCCTCGCGGTGACCGGTCTGGCCGACCCCGAGCACCTGCTCCGCAACGACGCCGGGCGCGCCGGCGTACCCCTGACCCTGACCAAGCCGCTCGGCCTCGGCATCCTCAACAACCGCCACAAGGCGACCGGTGAGACGTTCCCGGAGGCGGTGGCCGTGATGACCGCCCTCAACCGCGACGCCTCGCGGGCCGCCCTCGACGCCGGCCACACCTGCGCCACGGACGTCACCGGCTTCGGCCTGCTCGGCCACCTGCTCAAGCTCTGCCGCGCCAGCGGCGTCGACGCCGAGCTGGACGTCGCCGCGGTGCCGGTCCTCGACGCAGCCCGGCCCTCGCTCGCCGACGGGTTCGTGCCCGGCGGCTCGCTGCGCAACCTGGACTGGGTGCGTCCGTACGTCGACAGCGATGCCTCCGAGGACGACCTCGTGGTGCTCGCCGACGCGCAGACGTCTGGTGGGCTGCTGGTGGCGGGCGAGCTGCCCGGCCACCCGGTGATCGGGCACCTGGTGGCCCGCGCCGGTGCGGAGGCATCGATCGCCGTCCGCGCGTGAGCTCGGCCCGCACGCACTCACGCTGGTGGCGACTCCTCGTCGCGCTCGTCCTGCTCGTCGCCGCCTTCGTGTACGGCGTGCTCCCCAGCCTGGTCACGGCCAAGCACGACGTCCACCTGCTCCGCGACGCCAGCATCTGGCTGCTGATCCTCGCCTTCCTGCTCGAGGCCTCGTCGCTCGCCGCCTACACCGGCCTGACCCGCGCCATCCTGCCGCGCGGTCTGCCGGTGGGCTGGTGGACCCAGTTCGCGATCGACCTCACCGGCAACGGCGCCAGCCACGCCCTCCCGGGTGGAGGCGCCACCGCCTCGGCGCTCCGGTACCGGCTGATGCGCTCGGCCGGGATCGGGCCGACCGCCTCGATGGCCACCTCGGCGATGCAGCCGACGATCAGCGACCTCGCCCTGGGCAGCTGTTACGTCCTCGGGGTCCTCAGCGTGCTGCCCCAGCTTCACGGACGCCCGTCGCTGCTGATCACCGCGGCCGCCACCGCGGCGGTCATCCTCACTGCGATCGGCAGCGCCGTGGTCGCGGCTCGGCGCGGCACCGTCGGCGTCGAGCCCGCGACCGGCCGCCGCTCGCGGCTGGCAGCGCGGCTGGCTGACCTGTGGTGGAGGCTGCGCACGGAAGTCCTCGAGCTCCTGCGGGACGACGTACGCACCCGCCGCGCCGCGCTGTTCGCCATGGCGAACTGGCTGCTGGACGCGTCGTGCCTGTGGGTCTGCCTCTGGGCGTACGGCGACAAGGCGTCGCCGGGCCTGGTGCTCACGGCGTACGGCTTCGCCAGCCTGCTCGGCCTGCTGCCCCTCACCCCCGGTGGTCTCGGCATCGTCGAGGGCTCGCTGATCCCGCTGCTGGTCGCCTTCGGCGTCGCGGGGCCGGTCGCAGTGCTGGGCACCCTGACCTGGCGGCTCTTCCAGTTCTGGCTGCCGGTCCCCGCCGGCGGCCTGTGCTACCTCGGACTCAAGCTCACTGGGCGGCTCGCGCCGCACCGGATCGAGTTCGACGAGGCCGCTCGCGGCTGAGGACGGTCCCGGGCTCCCCAGGGCCCATCGTCCCGCCGACCGGAGGACCGAGGTCCCGTGTGCCGAGGGTCCTCCGGGGGTCACGATGACCGTGGGGAGGTCCACGAGGGGAGACAGCCATGAGCGGACAGCGACCAGAGGACCCCACCGTGGTGGTGGGGGTCGACGGCTCGGAGCGTGGGTACGTCGGAGCGCGGTACGCCGCGCGAGAGGCGCAGCGACTCGGTCTCGCCCTCGACATCGTGCACGTCTCGCCCGGGTACGTCCCGGTCGGGCCGCTGCTGGTGATCCCCGACGGTTCCCTGCAGAACTACGCCACCGGCGTGCTGGACCGGGCGGCACTGACTGCCTGCGAGACCGCACCGGACGTCGACATCGCCACCCATCACCTCCGCGGCGGTCGGATCGACGCGCTCGTCGCGTTCGCGAGCGACGCCGCCCTGCTGGTGCTGGCGTCACGCCACCTCAGCGTGATGGACCGCGTCTGGACCGGCGCGACGGTGGCCGGCGCGGTCAGCCGCGCCGCGTGCCCGGTCGTCGTCGTACCCGCCTCGTGGGAGCCGTCTGCGCCGCGCGGCCGGGTGGTGGCCGGCCTGAAGTCGCCGCACCACGCCGCCGAGCTGCTCGCCACCGCCTTCGCCCTTGCTGGGGAGCTGGGCGCCGAGCTGGAGGTGCTGCACGCCTGGAAGCTCCAGGGCGTCTACGACGAGATGATCGCCAGCAGCATCGAGGAGGAGCACACCAACGCTCGCGAGCTCGACGAGCTCGAGCCACTCCTCGGCGGCCTCCGGCTCGCCTACCCGCGCGTGAGGGCGTACGTCCGGGTGGTCCACCGGCGCCCCGCTGGCGCCCTGATCGGAGCCTCCGGTCGGGCCGACCGGCTCGTCATCTCCAAGCCCGACCACGGCGCCCGGATGCACCACCTCGGCCGGACCGCGCGCGCGGTGCTGCGTGAGGCCCAGTGCCCGGTGGAGGTGGTCGTGCCCTCCCCCGGGGCCGACGACCTGCCGGGCTTCGCCCTCGAGCGTGGCGGCGAGCTCGTCCCCTGAGCATGGGGTCGGTCGAGCGGCCCCCCATTCGTCGGTCGAGCGGCCGCCCATTCGTCGGTCGAGCGGATTCGTCGATCGAGCGGAGTCGAGACCACGTCTCGAGGGCCCGGCCCCGGCCTGACCGGCCACGGCAAGGCGGCCATCGGTGACATCACCACCGCGATCCCCAGCCGGGCTGCGGCGGCCCGCCGTTCGCTGGCCGATCTGAGCCAGGCGATGCTCGCGGCCCAGGAGCATCCCTCGATGCACGTGCCGGCCCTGTCGGAGAGCGTGCTGGTGCCGGCGCACCTGGGCGACGACGCCCTGCCCCCACCCGAGATCCAGCCGCAGCCGGTCCCAGTCGCCGCCACCGAGGTCTCCGCCGTCTACTCGCTGTCCCTGGCCGCCACCTCGCTGTCGCGGATGTCGGTCGTGCCCGCCGTCGCCGGCTGACGCCGTCCGATCGTGATCGCCGGTGCGCCCGGCGGGGTCGGGACCGTGGCCACCTCGACGAGCCCCGCGTCTCTGAGCAGGCGCTGAGCCTGCTCGTCGTCCAGCGGCGTACCGCCGTAGCAGACGGTCTTGAACCGGGTGAGGGCGTCGTCCAGCGGGTCGCCGCCGAGCTTGCCGTGCCCGACGACCAGCCAGCCGCCCGGCACCAGGGACCGCGCGAGGCGCGGAACGCCGGCTCGCAGCGGCTCCTCGGGCACGAACGGCGCGGGCAGCCACGCCAGCGCGAAGGTCGAGTCGTCGGTCAGCTCGCTCACGTCCTGCTCGCGGAGGACGACGCGGTCCGCCACCGGGCTGGAGCGCAGCAGGTCCTCGGCGAGCGCCAGGACGCGGGGGAGGACGTCGATCCCGACCACGGTCAGCTCGGGGAAGAGCTCGGCGTACGAAGCAGCCATCGCCGCCACACCGGTCCCGACGTCGAGCATCCGCGCGCCGGGGGTGGCCAGCGCGTCGGCCAGCCCGGTCAGGACCGGCAGCCCGAGCTGCTTGAACGCGGCCGCGCCCTGCGCACTCGCGCGGCCCTGCGCCAGGATCGCCTCGTCGGTCTGGTCCACCCACACCTCCCCGCGGGTGAGCAGGGCCGAGGTCTGGAGCAGGGGAGCGGCGGCCTGGGCGGCGAGACCCGCCCGGTCGAAGCCCGGACCCTCGGCACCGTCGAGCGAGATCCCGAGTGCGTCCAGCACCGTCTGCGCAGAACGCCGCAGCGCCGGGGCCCCGCCGTCGCCGGCGACGAGCGCGAGCGCCGCGGTCGCCCACGCGGCCCGGTCGCCCGTCGAGAGCAGCTCGTGCAGATCCCCCGGCGCGCTCGCGGTCACCTGGTGGGGCGGGGTCAGGGCGGTTCCGGTCATCGCGTACTCCTCGTCGAATCGTTTCGTGACGACGTAACGTAACAACGTTGCGCTACGATCGCAAGCATGGGCAGACCCAAGACGTACGACGAGTCGTCCGCCGCGGCGCTGCTGGACGCGGCCGAGGCGCTGGCCGACGCCGGCGGCATCGAGGCCGTGTCCGTCCGGGCGGTCGCCGAGGGGAGTGCGACGACGACCCGGGCGGTCTACACCGTGTTCGGGTCCAAGGCCGGGCTGATCGCGGCGCTCGGGACGCGGCTGTTCGACCTGCTCGCCGAGGGGGTCGCCGCGCTGCCCGAGACCGACGACCCGGCCGCCGACCTGGTGGAGGCGGGCGTCGGGGTGTTCCGGCAGCTGTCGGTGACCCGCCCGGCGGTGTTCCGGATCGGCGTCCAGAACACCGCCCTCGACCCGGGCATCGTCGCCGGGTTCGTGCCTGCCGCGCAGGACGCCTGGGAGCAGCTCGAGCACCGCTTCCAGCGCCTGCAGGACGCCGGAGGCCTGCCGGCTCAGACCGTGGCGTCGGCCGCTCGCCACTTCAACGCCCTGTGCGAAGGGCTCGTCACCGTGGAAGGCCGTTGCCGATGGCCCGCCGAGCAGGCCGAGCGCGAGTGGCGTGAGGCGCTGTCGAACCTGGTCGCCGGGATGGGCCGCGCGCGGTGAGAACCGCCCTCGGCGTCAAGGGCGCGTCAGGGTTACGGCGTACCCCGTCAGGAACGCGTTAGGAACCACCGCTCCCGACCACCGCCTCCCGTCAGATGGGAACCGCAAGGTTTCCCTCTTCTGGAGGTGTGTGGTGCTCGATGTCGCCCTGGTGGCGCTGACGGTCGCGGTCTTCGCGGTCCTGGTCGTGGTCCTGCGCGGGTTGGAGCGCCTGTGAGTGCCGAGAACCTGATCGGCCTGATCCTGGCGGTCCTGCTGACCGGCTATCTGGTGGTCGCCCTGCTCTTCCCGGAGCGGTTCTGATGAGCGACACCGCAGCCGGGCTGCTCACCGTCCTCGCGCTGGTCGTCGTCCTGGGCGTCACGCACGTCCCGCTGGGTGACTACATGGCCCGCGTGTACTCGGCGAGCAAGCACCTCCGGCCCGAGCGGATGATCTACCGGCTCTGCCGGATCGACCCCGACGCCGACCAGACCTGGCCGACGTACGCGCTGTCCGTCCTCGGCTTCTCGCTGGCGTCGGTGCTGTTCCTGTTCGGGCTGCAGCGACTCCAGCACGTGCTGCCGCTGTCGAACGGCTTCGACCCGGTGCCCTCCGACCTGGCCTGGAACACCGCCGCGTCGTTCGTCACCAACACCAACTGGCAGAACTACTCCGGCGAGGCCACCATGGGCGACCTCGTGCAGATGGCCGGTCTGGCGGTGCAGAACTTCGCCTCTGCCGGGGTCGGCATCGCGGTGGCCGTCGCCCTGGTCCGCGGCTTCGCGAGGTCGCGCACCAACCGCGTCGGCAACTTCTGGGTCGACCTGACCCGCGGCTGCTTCCGGATCCTGCTGCCGCTGAGCATCGTCGCGACCGTGCTGCTGATCGGTGCCGGGGTCATCCAGAACCTCTCCGACCCGCACACCGTCACCACCATCACCGGTGCCACCCAGCACCTCCCCGGTGGTCCGGTGGCCAGCCAGGAGGCGATCAAGGACCTCGGCAACAACGGCGGCGGCCCGATGAACGCCAACTCCGCTCACCCGTTCGAGAGCCCCAACTCGTTCACCAACCTGCTCGAGATCGTGCTGCTGCTGGTGATCCCCTTCGCGCTGCCGCGGACCTTCGGCAGGCTGCTGGGCGACAAGAGGCAGGGCTGGGCGATCCTCGGCGCGATGAGCGTGATCTTCGCGGCCTCGCTGACCCTGCTCACCACCTTCGAGGCCCACCACGCAGGTACGGCGCTCCAGGCGGCCGGCTCGGCGATGGAGGGCAAGGAGGTCCGGTTCGGAGTCCCGTCCTCGGCGCTCTTCGCGAACGCCACCACGCTGACCTCGACCGGCTCGGTGAACTCGATGCACGACTCCCTGACCCCGCTCGGCGGCGGCGTGACGATGCTGAACATGATGTTCGGCGAGATCGCGCCGGGCGGTGCCGGGTCCGGTCTCTACGGGATGCTGGTGCTCGCCGTGATCACGGTGTTCGTCGCCGGCCTGATGGTCGGGCGAACCCCGGAGTACCTCGGCAAGAAGATCCGGGCGCGGGAGGTGAAGTTCGCCGCGCTCTACATCCTCACCACGCCCGCCGTCGTCCTGATCGGCACCGGGGTCGCGATGTCGATCCCGTCGGCGCGGGCCTCGATGCTGAACGTCGGGCCGCACGGCCTCTCCGAGGTGCTCTACGCGTTCACCTCGGCCGGCAACAACAACGGCAGCGCGTTCGCCGGCCTCACCGGCAACACGAACTTCTACAACATCGCACTCGGCCTGGCGATGCTGGTCGGCCGGTTCCTGCCGATGCTGCTCGTCCTGGGCCTCGCCGGGTCGCTGGCCGCCCAGAAGCCGGTCCCGGCCACCGAAGGCACGCTCCCCACCCACCAGCCCCTCTTCGTGGGGATGCTCGTCGGGGTCGTCGTGATCGTGGTCGCCCTCACCTACTTCCCGGCCCTGGCGCTGGGACCCCTCGCGGAAGGACTCGCACGATGACCGACCTCGCCCACCCCGGCTCGCCCCAGGCGCGCGTCGGCGCCGGGCTGCTCGACGTACGGATGCTGGTCACCCAGCTGCCGTCGGCCTGCGCCAAGCTCAACCCGCGCCTGATGGTGCGCAACCCGGTGATGTTCGTCGTGGAGGCCGGGGCCACCCTGACCACCGCGCTGGCGATCGCCCACCCGTCGGTCTTCGCCTGGCTCATCGTGGTCTGGCTCTGGGCCACCGTGGTGTTCGCCAACCTGGCCGAGGCCGTGGCCGAGGGCCGCGGCAAGGCACAGGCCGCCTCGCTACGACGCAGCCGGCAGGAGACCACCGCGCGGCTGCTGGTCGACGGGGTCGAGCACCCCACCCCGGCCGCCGCCCTCACCGTCGGTGACCGGGTGGTCTGCGAGGCCGGCGACATCATCCCCAGCGACGGCGACGTCGTCGAGGGCATCGCCAGCGTCGACGAGTCCGCGATCACCGGCGAGTCGGCGCCCGTCATCCGCGAGGCCGGCGGCGACCGCTCGGCGGTCACCGGCGGCACCCGGGTGCTCTCCGACCGGGTCGTCGTCCGGATCACCGCCAAAGCCGGCGAGACGTTTCTTGGACCGGATGATCGCGCTCGTCGAGGGCGCCGCCCGGCAGAAGACCCCCAACGAGATCGCGCTGAACATCCTGCTGGCCAGCCTGACCATCGTCTTCCTGCTCGCGGTGGTCACTCTCCAGCCGCTGGCGATCTTCAGCGGTGCCCCGCAGTCCGGGATCGTGCTGGTCTCGCTGCTGGTCTGCCTGATCCCCACCACCATCGGCGCCCTGCTGACCGCGATCGGGATCGCCGGCATGGATCGGCTGGTGCAGCGCAACGTGCTGGCGATGTCGGGCCGTGCGGTCGAGGCGGCCGGCGACGTCAACACCCTGTTGCTGGACAAGACCGGGACGATCACCCTCGGCAACCGTGAGGCGGTCGAGTTCCTGCCGCTGGCCGGCGTCGCCGCGCAGGAGCTGGCCGACGCGGCCCAGCTCTCCAGCCTCGCCGACGAGACCCCCGAGGGCCGCTCGATCGTCGTACTGGCCAAGCGTGAGTACGGCCTGCGCGACCGGACGCCCGGCGAGCTGACCCACGCCACGTTCGTGGAGTTCAGCGCCCAGACCCGGATGAGCGGCTGCGACCTGGCCGAGAACGGCCGGTCGCGCAGCGTCCGCAAGGGCGCCACCAGCGCGGTCCGCGAGTGGGTCCGGGAGAACGGGGGCACCCCGCCGGACGACCTCGGCCCGATGGCCGATGCGATCGCGGGCAGCGGCGGTACCCCGCTCGTGGTCGCCGAGCACGGCGCCGCGGGCTCGCGGGTGCTCGGGGTCATCCACCTCAAGGACATCGTCAAGAACGGGATGCGCGAGCGGTTCGACGAGCTGCGCCGGATGGGCATCCGCACCGTGATGATCACCGGCGACAACCCGCTGACCGCCCAGGCGATCGCCGACGAGGCAGGTGTCGACGACTTCCTCGCCGAGGCCAAGCCGGAGGACAAGCTGGCCCTGATCCGCGCGGAGCAGGAGGGTGGCCGGCTGGTCGCGATGACCGGCGACGGCACCAATGACGCGCCCGCCCTGGCCCAGGCCGACGTCGGTGTCGCGATGAACACGGGTACGTCGGCGGCGAAGGAGGCCGGCAACATGGTCGACCTCGACTCCAACCCGACCAAGCTCATCGAGATCGTCGAGATCGGCAAGCAGCTGCTCATCACCCGCGGCTCGCTGACGACGTTCTCGATCGCCAACGACGTCGCGAAGTACTTCGCGATCCTGCCGGCGATGTTCGCACCGGTGTACCCCGGCCTCGACCGGCTCAACGTGATGCACCTCTACAGCCCGTCGTCGGCGATCCTGTCGGCGGTCATCTTCAACGCCCTGGTGATCGTCGCCCTCGTGCCGCTCGCCCTGCGCGGCGTGCGCTACACGCCGTCGTCCGCGGCGGCGATGCTCCGGCGCAACCTGCTGGTGTACGGCGTCGGCGGGCTGATCGTGCCGTTCGTCGGGATCAAGGCGATCGACCTCCTCGTGCAGTTCATCCCCGGAATCAGGTGACCCATGAACATCCTTCGACAGACACTCGCCGGCTTCCTGCTGCTGCTCGCGTTCACCCTCGTCCTCGGCCTCGGCTACCCGCTGCTGATGACCGGCCTCGGCCAGGTCGCGTTCCACGACCAGGCCAACGGCTCGATGGTCCAGCTCCACGGCAAGGACGTCGGCTCGTCGCTGATCGGTCAGGAGTTCAAGGGACAGCAGTGGTTCCACTCCCGCCCGTCGGCCGGCGGGTACGACGCGCTGGCCTCGGGCGGCTCCAACCTGGGGCCGAACTCGCCCGACCTGCTCACCGCGGTGAACGACGCCCGCGCCCAGGTGGCCCAGGACAACGGCGTGTCACCGAACGACGTACCGCCGGACGCCGTGACGTCGAGCGCCTCCGGCCTCGACCCGCACATCTCGCCGGCCTACGCCGACCTCCAGGTCGCCCGGGTCGCGAAGGCCCGGGGCATGAGTGTCGCCGACGTTCAACGGCTGGTCGACGACCACAGCCAGGGACGGATCCTCGGCTTCCTCGGCGAGCCACGGGTCAACGTGCTGGAGCTCAACCTGGCCCTGGCGAACGCGGGAGGATGACCGGATGAGTCGCGGATGTCTGCGGGTCTACCTCGGCATGGCGCCGGGTGTGGGCAAGACGTTCGCCATGCTCGACGAGGGACGGCGCCGGCAGAGTCGTGGCACCGACGTGGTGGTCGGCATCGTGGAGACGCACGGGCGGGCTCACACCGCTGAGCAGCTCGAGGGGCTCGAGATCGTGCCGCGCCAGCAGCTGGAGTACCGCGGTACGACGTTCGAGGAGCTCGACGTCGACGCGCTGCTGGCGCGCCGGCCAGAGGTCGCTCTGGTCGACGAGCTCGCCCACAGCAACATCCCCGGCACCCGCAACGAGAAGCGCTGGCAGGACGTCGACGAGCTCCTCGACGCCGGCATCGACGTCATCACCACGGTCAACATCCAGCACCTGGAGTCGCTCAACGACGTCGTCGAACGGATCAGCGGGGTGCCGCAGCGGGAGACGATCCCGGACGAGGTGGTGCGCCGCGCGGAGCAGATCGAGATCGTCGACATCGCGCCCGAGGCGCTCCAGCGGCGGATGGTGCACGGCAACATCTACCCGCCGGAGCGCGTCGACGCGGCCCTCACCCACTACTTCCGGGTCGGCAACCTCTCGGCGCTGCGCGAGCTCGCCCTGCTCTGGGTGGCCGAACGGGTGGACGAGGGTCTGCAGCGCTACCGCGCGGCGCACGGGATCGACCAGCCGTGGGAGGCGCGCGAGCGGATCGTGGTCGCCCTGCCCGGCGGTCCCGAGGGCGAGACGCTGCTGCGCCGGGCGGTCCGGATCACCGCCCGGACGACCGGCTCCGACCTGCTGGCGGTGCACATCGTCCGCAGCGACGGCCTGGCCCGGATCGACCCCGGTGAGATCGCCCGCCAGCGCTCCCTCGCCGAGTCGATGGGCGGCACCTGGCACCAGGTCGTCGGCGACGACGTCGCGGTCGCGCTGCTGGACTTCGCCCGTGCGGAGAACGCCACGCAGATCGTGATCGGGGCCAGCAGCAGGGGTCGTTGGGAGTCGTTCCTGTCGGGGGAGGGGATCGGGGCGCGCGTCACGCGGCTGTCCGGCCACATCGACGTCCACCTGGTCACGCACGAGGCGGCGTCCGGCCCCGGTCTCCTCCCGCACGTCCCGATGGCCGGTCTGACCACGTCTCTCAGCGTCCGACGCCGACTGCAGGGCGTGGCCCTGGCTGCGGTCCTGCTCCCGCTGCTGACCCTGCTCCTGTCGCGGCTGCGGAGCGACCTCAACCTGCCCAGCGACATCCTGCTCTTCCTGGCCGTGGTCATCGTGGTCGCGCTGATCGGGGGGCTGTGGCCCGCGCTCGGGACGGCGGTCGTGGGCAGCCTGCTCCTCAACTACTACTTCACCCCGCCGCTCTACACCTTCACCATCTCCGACAAGAACAACGCCCTGGCTTTGCTGGTGTTCATCGCCGTGGCCGCCCTGGTCTCGGCGCTGGTCGAACGCGTGGTCCGGCGTACGACGGAGGCCGGCCGCGCCGCCGCCGAGGCGTCGATCCTGGCCGGCCTGGCGGGCGGCATCCTCCGCGGCGAGACCTCGCTCCCGGAGCTCCTCGGGCGAGCCCGCGAGACGTTCGGGCTGCACTCGGTCGCCCTCCTCGAGCGGGCCGAGGATGGTGGCGAGTGGACCACCGTCGAGGAGGTGGGCGCACCGGACGGCGGACCCACCGAGCTGCCCCTGGGCGAGCGGCTCCGGCTGCGGGTCACCGGCCCGGTCCGTGCCTCCGACCAGCGGCTGCTGATCGCCTTCGGAGCTCAGGCGGCGGCAGTGCGCGAACGCGCGGAGCTCGCGGTCCGCGCCTCGCAGGCAGCAGTCGTCGCGGAGGCGGACCGCACCCGAGCGGCGCTCCTGCACGCGGTGAGCCACGACCTGCGCAGCCCGCTGGCATCCGCCAAGGCGTCGGTCACCTCGCTGCGCAGCGACCGCATCGAGTGGCCGGAGGAGGCACGGCAGGAGCTGCTCCTCACCGCCGACGAGTCGCTCGACCGGCTCACCGCGCTGATCGAGAACCTGCTCGATCTGAGCCGACTGGAGGCCGGCGCAATGGCCGTGCACCTGACGCCCGCGGCGCTCGACGAGATCGTCCCGCTCGTGCTCGACGACCTCGACCTGGAACCGGGTGCCGTGTCCGTCGACGTCCCCGAGACCCTGCCCGAGGTGTGCGCGGACGCCGCTCTTCTCGAGCGGGTGCTGGTGAACCTGCTGGCCAACGCGCTGCGCTACAGCCCCGCCGGTGAGCCGCCGCTGGTGACCGCCAGTGAGCACGGCGGCCGGATCGAGCTCCGGGTCGTCGACCGCGGCCCCGGTGTTCCCGAGGAGAAGCGGCAGCAGATGTTCGCACCCTTCCAGCGCCTCGGCGACCGCGACACCTCCACCGGCGTCGGGCTCGGCCTCGCTCTGTCCCGCGGCCTGACGACCGCCATGGCCGGGACCCTGACCGCCGAGGAGACGCCGGGTGGTGGCCTGACGATGACGGTCGGCCTACAGGTGGCGGAGTCGGGCCGATGAGCCGGGTCCTGGTGGTCGACGACGAGCCGCAGATCCTGCGAGCCCTGGTGGTCAACATGCGCGCCCGCGGGTACGACGTACACACGGCCGCCGACGGCGCGAGCGCGCTCCGGGTGGCCGGGCTGCACCCGCCTGACCTCGTCGTCCTCGACCTCGGCCTGCCCGACCTCGACGGCACCGAGGTGATCGCCGGGCTCCGCGGCTGGACCACCGCGCCGATCATCGTGCTCACCGGTCGCACCGAGCAGGTGCAGAAGATCGCGGCGCTCGACGCCGGCGCCGACGACTACGTGACCAAGCCGTTCGGCATCGAGGAGCTGTTCGCCCGGATGCGCGCGGTCTCCCGCCGGGTGACCGCCCAGCACGCACCCAGCGTCCCGCTGGGGGAGTGGGTGGTCGATCTCGCCGCCCACCGGGTGCGCCCCACGTCCGGCTCCGGTGCCGACCAGAAGCTGACGCCCACCGAGTGGCGGATCCTGGAGATCCTGGTCCGCAACCCGGGCCGGCTGATCACCAAGCAGCACCTGCTGCACCAGGTGTGGGGGCCCGGCTACGACACCGAGACCGGCTACCTCCGGCTCTACCTGGCCCAGCTGCGCCGGAAGCTGGAGCCCGACCCCCGCCGCCCGGCCTACCTGCTCACCGAGACCGGGATGGGCTACCGCTTCCGCCCCGACGACCCCAACGACATTCAGGCGATGAAGCCGAGCGGCGTGTAGGCGTCGAGCCCCGGGAACACCGAGGACCGGGGGGCCGCGGGGAACCGCGCCGCGACGATCTCGGCGAGCACGTGCCGGTAGTCGGTGGTGACCTGGAGGTCCGACTCCAGGTCGTCGCTGAGCGGCTTCCAGCCCTGCTGCGGGTTGACGTAGTAGGCGCCGCCCTTCACCCCGGCCCCGGCCACGAACATCACGTTGCCCCAGCCGTGGTCGAGGCCGCGGTTGCCGTTCTCCAGCACCCGCCGCCCGAACTCGCTGATGGTGACCAGGGTGACCTTGGCCGCCTGGTCGCCGAGGTCGGCGAAGAAGGCCGCCACCGAGCTGCCCAGCTCGTCGGCGTTGGCCCGCATCTGGCCGCCGCTGAGGTCGCCGAGGTCGACGTGCATGTCCCAGTCACCTTGGTCGACGGTGATCACCTGGGTGCCGACGTTGCCGCGGATGATCCGGGCCGCGGCGGCCATCGCCTTGCCGAGCCCGGAGTCCGGGTACACGCCGTTCCCGCTGTTGTCCGCCGCGTTCACGGCCGGCGTGATGTCGGTGGTGGCCTGGAGGGTGGCGCGGACCGCGACGCCCATCGCGCTGCGGTCGTGGTCCCACAAGGTGTGCAGCGAGGTACGACGACGGTGCGCGGTGTCGTCGGGGTCGTCGCCGGCGATCGAGGCGTTGTCCAGCGAGCCCACGGTCATCAGGGGCACCGGCCCGGAGAGCTCGGTGGGCGGGACCCCGTTCACCAGGCCCACCCCTTGGAGCGGTGAGCCGGTGGAGCCGGCCCCGACCAGCCGGTTCAGCCAGCCGACCCGCGCGTTCGAGCCGGGCGAGGCCTCCTCGACCTCCTCCATCGCCGAGAAGTGCGAGCGGTTGGCGGTGGTCAGGCCGGTGGCGTGGATCGCGGCCAGCTTGCCGCTCGTCCACATCGGCAGCAGCGGGGCGAGCTTGGGATGCAGGCCGAACCGGCCGTCCGTGGTGCCGGCCAGGAGCTGGGCCTGCGGTACGGCGATCGTGGGCCGCGCCTTGTAGTAGCCCGGGTCGGCGTACGGCACCACCAGCGACAACCCGTCGGAGCCGCCGCGGAGCGACAGCACCACCAGCACCGACGACGCGGGGACCGGGGACGAGGCGGAGGCCGACACCGTGGCCGAGCCGACCATGAAGGTCGCGCCGCCCAGCGCGAGCGCACCGCGCAGGACGCCGCGCCGGCTCATCGTGGCGAACTCGGGACAGCAGGCATCGCCGGGCAGGGGAGAGGTCATCGGGTCCGTCCTGGTCATGCCGGTCACCGCCGGAGGAAGTCGGGGGAGTCGAAGAAGGTCGTCAGCAGCCGCGGGAACAGCCAGCTCATCACCGCGTGCTCCTTGTCGACGTACTCGTGCGCGCCGATGCCGGTGGCCTGGCTGCAGGCCTGCTGCAGGGTCTTGCTCGCGGGGCGCTGGAGGATCCGCTGCGAGAGGTGGTCGACGAGCGCGTCGAACCGGGTGCTGGGCTTCGGCAGCCACGAGGTCGGCGCGGGGTAGTGGATGCCCTTGTTCGGCCACCAGCCGCCGGACATCGAGTAGTGGGTGCTCATCGAGCCCATCACCCGTGACGGCGAGGCCCAGGCGGCGCCGACGATCGGCTGGCCGTTCGGGGCCGGCCACGACATCGGCATCATCCCCATCGAGCTGGCCTGCCAGATCACCTGGTGGGCAGCGTGGTCCTGGTCCGGTGGCTTGTTCAGCCTCACCCCCATCAGGCGGTACGTCGCCACCAGGTCGTTCTCGGGGTCGCGGATCTTGGCACCGACCGAGTGCCGGAACTCCGGGGAGGCCACCAGCGCCAGTAGCACCGGCTTGATCTGGGTGCCGTTGCGCAGGTAGACCGCCGCGAGGTGCTTGACCAGGGCCTTGGACGGCGCGTCGGAGACGAAGGCGAGGGCGAGCTTCCCGGCGATGTGCGCCGCGGTCGCGGGGTGGTGGGCGAGATAGCTGAGGTAGTCGCGGGTGAGCTGCCGGCCGTCGGCGGAGTGGTTCTTGTCGCGGAAGCCGAGCACGCGGACCGGTCCGCGGTAGTGCGAGCCCGCGTCGTAGAACGCGGCCCAGGTGTCCCACATGTCGACCCGCCAGCCGGTGAGGATCCGGGCCGAGTCGACGACCATCGCCTCGCTGTAGCCGGCGCCGACGCCGACCGTGTGCAGCTCGAGCAGCTCGCGGCCCTGGTTCTCGTTGGGGTGGTCCTTGTCGGAGACGGCGTTGCCGAGGTACAACCCCATCGCCGGGTGCACGCTGACGGCCTGCAGCAGCGACTCGAACGAGCCGAGGGCCCGGGCCCGGATCACGTCGCCGTAGTGCTTGCGGTAGGTGTAGACGCCGTCGGCGCTGACCGGCACGTTGAAGTGGTTCTCCCAGAACTCCGTCATCGTCTCCAGCACCTGACGCTGGCTGGTCATCCTCCGCACCAGCAGCCAGTTCTGGTAGTCGGCCATCACCTCCCAGCCACCGACGCGACCGCTGTCGTTCTCCTCCGCGATCCGCGAGGTCGACCACTTCAGGTGGGGGAACCACGACAGCAAGGCGTCGCCCTTCCGGTCGGGCACCTTGCCCGCGCCGAGCTGCCACTCGAACCACGCCCGGCCACCGCCGTGGGCGCGCACCTGCTTGGCCAGGGCGGGCGTGACGCCGTACGCGAACCGGCCGACGAGGTGACGGTCCTGGGTGGACAACAGCGGGTTGGCCGGGTGCCGGGGCGCGGCGTACGCCGTGTCCTCGAGCGAGGTGGCGAGGGTGGCACCGGCCGCCAGGCCCGCGCCGGCGAGGACGGTACGCCGTGCGGCCGGGTGGCGTGAGGTGTCGGCGTCGGCCATGGTCCGGGGCTCTCCCATCGTGGGGTTCGCCGCGATGGAACCCCCCGGACCGGCACGGCGAGGTGTCAGAGATCGTGGACACGCTAGGGCCTTCCGACCCGGGTCGGAAGGGAAATCGGGACACTCCGGTACGACTTAGGGCTCGACTCGCCCGCTTGGGGTGTTTTTGCACCCCCACCTGGGGGGTTCCGTTCCTGGAGCAGTCGACTACCGTTGGACCCACCATGGGTAGGGGAGAGAGCACGACTCGGGAGCCGTCGCGTACGCACCGCGGGCGACGGCGGTTCCGCGCGGCCGCAACTCCCTGGTTCGTGGCCGGACTCGCGGCGGCCCTGGTGGGCGGCGCCCGGGTCCCCAACCAGGCCGTGCTGGCCGACGGTCCGGTCTCGACCGGACCGATCGGCACCCTCACCACCGCTCAGCAGCCCGTGACCGTGCCGCCCGGGTTCGCGGTCCCCGGCTCTCGCGACGTCCAGGCGCCGGCGTCCGTGTCCAGCTCGAACACCGAGCCTGCGAGCGTGGCCGCACAGTCGATCCCCGACGCAGCCCTGTCGGCCTACCAGCGCGCCGCGGTCGTCATCGACACCGCCGACCTCTCCTGCCACCTCGACTGGGCCCTGCTCGCCGGCATCGGCCAGATCGAGTCCGACCACGGCCAGGTCGGCGGCAGCCACCTGAACAGCCACGGCGTAGCGAAGCCGTCGATCGTGGGCCCGCGGCTCGACGGCAAGCACGGCACGTCCGTGGTGCGCGACACCGACGCCGGCCGCCTCGACGGCGACAAGCACTTCGACCGCGCGGTCGGCCCGATGCAGTTCCTGCCCTCGACCTGGGCAGTGGTGGCGGTCGACGGCGACGACGACGGCGTCCGCAACGTCGAGGACATCGACGACGCTGCGCTCGGCTCCGCGGTGTACCTCTGCGCGGGCCAGGCCGACCTGTCCACGACGGCCGGAGCCGAGGCCGCTCTCATGCGCTACAACCACAGCAAGGCGTACGTCGCGAAGGTGATGTCGGTGGCCGGTGCGCTGCGACTGAGCAGCGTGTTCACCGCCGTCGGCGGGCCGTCCACCACCACCATCAGCACCACCACCACAGCTCGCGGCGTTCCAGCACCTGCCGCACCAAGGCCCGATCAGCGTCCCGCACGCGACGCCGAAGCCGCACCACACGCCGAGCCACCACCCGCACGCACCGGGCCCGATCGCCGACCCGATCCCCACCACGCCACCGACGAAACCGACCGGCACACCGGGCTCGCCCCCGAGCACGCCGACGACGCCGCCGACCAACACGCCGGCCAACACCCCGGCCAACACCCCGGCCAACACCCCGGCCACGCCTCCGAGCACGCCTCCGAACACCCCCACCACCCCGCCGTCGACCCCGACCGACACTCCGCCGTCGTCGCCGACCGACAGCCCCACCAGCAGCCCCACCGACCCCCCGACCAGCACCCCGACGCCGCCGGCCACGCCGGTGATCCCGGACCCCGTGCCCGACGCGCTGTCGACCCTGACCGCCGCCCAGGTCCAGGCCTACGACGACGCGTGGGCGCACTGCATCGCCACGCTGCCCGACGGCTTCAGCTTCGACGACATGCAGTCCTGCCTGGCCGACGCGCTCGCCGTACCCGCCGACGACGCGACCCTGCAGACCTTCCTGCAGTGGGCGGTCGACCAGACGCTGGTTCCCGCCCGTCCGGTGGCCACGCCCACTCCCTGACGGCGCCGCCGATTCCGCTCCACCCACCGGCGCCTCGGTAGAGTCACCCTCAGCAGCCCCCGAGTCCGAAGGACCCTGACCCGCCTATGGACGGCTCTGACAGTCGCCCTCATCCCAGCCCCCCTCCCGGCCCCCGTCTTGATGCTGCCCGCCCCGCGGGTGATCTCCCGTGCTGACCGCGTGGATCCTGCTCGGCGTCTCGCTGCTGCTGGTGATCGCCGCGGGCGCGTTCGTCGCGGCCGAGTTCTCCTTCGTGACGGTGGACCGCACCAAGGTCGCCCGGGCCGCCGCCGACGGTGACGCCGCCGCCGCGGGCGTGCAGCGCGCCCTGCGCTCGCTGTCGACCCAGCTCTCGGGCGCCCAGGTCGGCATCACGATCACGAACCTCGCGATCGGCTTCCTGGCCGAGCCGGCGATCGCCGAGCTCATCGACGGGCCGCTGCGCGCGCTGGGGGTGCCCGAGGGGGCGGTCCGGCCGATCGCTGTCGCCATCGGCCTCACCATCAGCTCGGTGGTGACCATGGTCTTCGCCGAGCTGGTGCCGAAGAACCTCGCGATCGCCCGGCCGATGGAGACCGCGCGCGCCACCCAGGGCTTCCAGCGGATGTTCACCGCGGTGATGCGGCTGCCGATCAAGCTGCTCAACGGCTCGGCCAACGCGATCGTCCGACGTCTCGGGATGGAGCCACAGGAGGAGCTGCGCTCGGCGCGTTCCTCCACCGAGCTCGCCTCCCTCATCTCGCGCTCCGCCAACGAGGGCACCCTGGACCCCGACACCGCCGAGCTGATGGAGCGGTCGGTGGAGTTCGGCAGCCGGACCGCCGGCGAGATCATGACGCCGCGCGTGCGCACGATCAGCCTCGAGACCAACGACCGGGCCTGGTCGATCATCGAGCTCGCCCGCGACACCGGCCACTCCCGCTTCCCGGTCCTCGACAGCGACGACACCGTCGTCGGCACCGTGCACGTCAAGCACGCGGTGGCGCTGCCCATCGCCGAGCGTCAGACGACGCGGGTCAAGCACCTGATGACGCGACCGATCGTGGTGCCCGACTCGCTGCGCCTCGACCCACTGCTCACGCTGCTGCGCCGGGAAGGACAGCTCGCCGTCGTCCTCGACGAGTACGGCGACCAGGCCGGCATCGTGACCATCGAGGACGTGATCGAGGAGATCGTCGGCGACATCTCCGACGAGCACGACCGCCTGGGTGCCCGGGCCCGGCCCCGCCCCGACGGCTCCTGGACAGTCTCGGGACTGCTGCGCCCCGACGAGGTCGAGGACCTCACCGGCATCGAGCTGCCCGACCACGAGGACTACGACACCGTCGCGGGTCTGGTGCTCCAAGTCCTCGGCCGGGTGCCCGAGCGCGGCGACGTGGCAGAGGTCCCGGTGCCCGACCGTTCCGACCCCGACCAGCCCGAGCGCCAGCAGCTCGCCGTCCTCACCGTCGAGCACATGGACGGCCTGCGGATCGACCGGCTCTCGCTCCGGCTGCTCGACGGCACGGACCCGGAGAGCGACGGGGGTGACCAGACATGAGCAGCGGTACGGCGGTCCTGCTCGCGATTCTCCTGCTCTTCGGCAACGCGTTCTTCGTGGCCACCGAGTTCGCGCTGGTCTCCGCACGACGTACCCAGATCGAGCCGCGCGCCGAGGAGGGCGACCGCTTCGCCCGCACCACGCTGCGGGCCATGGAGCACATGTCGCTGGTGATCGGCGTCAACCAGCTGGGCATCACCGTGTGCTCCCTGGTGCTCGGCGCCGTGGCCGAGCCGACTGCCGCTCACCTCCTCGAGCCCCCGCTCACCGCGCTGAACGTCCCGGAGTCGTTCGTCCACCCGATCGCGTTCGCCGTCGGGCTGGCGATCGTGGTCTACCTCCACGTGGTGATGGGCGAGATGATCCCGAAGAACATCGCGCTGGCCGGCCCGGACCGGGCCGCCCTGGTGCTGGGCACCCCGATCTGGGCGATCGTCTCGGTGACCCGGCCGGTGATCATCGGCATCAACGGGCTCGCCTCCGGGGTGCTGCGGCTGTTCGGCGTCAGCCTGATGGACGAGGTGAGCTCCACCTTCACCCGCGAGGAGGTCGCCGCCCTGGTCGAGGAGTCCCGCGGCGAGGGGCTGCTCGAGGACGGCGAGTACGACCGGCTCTCCGGCGCCCTCGGCTTCACCGAGAAGACGGTCGCCACCGTCTTGATGCGCCCCGAGACCTTGCAGACCGTACGGCGTGGCTCGACCGGCGCGGACGTGGAGGCGCTGTGCGCGGCCACCGGCTTCAGCCGCTTCCCGGTGGTGGGGGAGGAGGGCGACCTGCTCGGCTACCTGCACATCAAGGACGTGCTCGAGACCGACGAGGCGCGCCGCCAGCGGGTGGTCGAGGACAAGTGGATCCGGCCGTTCGCGCTGGTCCACGACGACGACCTCCTCCACGAGACCCTGGAGAAGCTGCAACGCCGCGGCGCCCACATGGCCCGGGTCGTCGACGCCGCCGGCACCACCCTCGGCGTGGCCACCCTCGAGGACGTGATCGAGGAGCTGGTGGGGGAGATCCGCGACAGTGCGCATCTGGAGTGGCCGACACCTCGCAACGGCGGGGCCGGCGGCGGGGGTACTCGTGGTACGGACGGTTAGGGTGGCCCCGGCAGATCGGACGGCTGACAGCCGGGTCGGAGCGGGGAAGGTGCAGGCGACGGTGGCGGACGAGGCGACGCGCGAGGCACGCGTGTGGACCGTCCCGAACGCCGTGAGCCTGCTGCGGCTGCTCGGCGTACCGCTGTTCCTGTGGCTGGTGCTCGGACCCGAGGCGGACGGCTGGGCGCTCGGCGTGCTGATGCTCGCCGGGGTCACCGACTACCTCGACGGCTACCTCGCCCGCCGGCTCAACCAGACCTCCCGGCTCGGCCAGATCCTCGACCCGGTGGCCGACCGGCTCTACATCCTCGCGGTCGTGATCGGCCTGGCCCTGCGCGACATCGTGCCGTGGTGGTTCGCGGTGATCATCCCGCTGCGCGACCTGCTGCTGTGGGGGCTGGTGCCCGTCCTGCGGACCCGTGGCTACAGCGCGCTGCCGGTCCACTTCCTCGGCAAGGCCGCGACCTTCAACCTGCTCTACGCCTTCCCCCTGCTCCTGCTCGGCGACGGCACCGGCGCGGCCGCCACCTTGGCCAAGGTGTTCGGCTGGGCCTTCGCCGGCTGGGGGATCGGTCTCTACTGGTGGGCCGGGATCCTCTACGCCTACCAGGTCTACAAGCTGGTGAAGTCCACCGAGCCGAGGGCGGTGGCCCATGGCTGAGACACCCGTCGCCGCCGGCCCACGCCCCGAGCAGACGATGCCCCTGCTGGCCCTGATCACCCAGCGGTCCCTCGACGCCGACTACGAGCACGTCGCCGCCCGCAAACGCGCAGCCGGCGAGGAGCCCACCGAGAAGCGGGTGCCACGTCGTACGGCGGCGATCGTGCTGCTGGCCTTCGGGCTGCTGGTCACCGTGGCCGCGGTCCAGACCTCGCGCAACGCCTCCGTCGACCAGGCCAGCCGCAGCAGCCTGATCGACCAGGTCAACCTGCGCCGGCAGGCGGTCGCCGCACAGCAGCAGCAGCTCTCCCAGGCGCAGGCCCACCAGCTGGTCCTGCAACGCTCGCTGACCCGCGCCGGCACCGAGACGCAGGCCGCGCAGGCCCGGCTCTCGCGGGTCCAGGCCCGCACCGGCTTCGGGGCGGTCAAGGGGCCCGGCATCCAGGCCACGGTGACCAGTGCGCCCGGCAGCGACAACAACCAGCTGGTCCGCGACTCCGACCTGTCGCTGCTCACCGACGGCCTGTGGGCCGCGGGCGCAGAGGCGATCAGTGTGAACGGCCAGCGCCTCACCGTGCTCAGCTCGTTCCGCAACGTCGGGGTCGCGATCCTGGTCAACTCCCAGCCGGTCAACCCGCCGTACGTCTTCGACGTGGTCGGCAACCCGGCGACCCTGCAGGCCAACCTGCTCTCGAGCCGGGTGGGCGGTCAGTGGTACGCCCTCAAGGACAGCCTCGGTTTCAAGTTCGAGGTGCACAACGTCGGCAACCTCAACCTGCCGGCGGCCCCGCCGCCTCGTCTGCGGTCGGCCAGGACAGCCGCCCCCGACGACCTCGTCACCCGCACTCAGGGGGGTAACGCCTCATGATCGCCGCACTCGGACTCCTGATCGGGGTGATCCTCGGGCTCATCTTCACCCCCGACGTCCCGGCCGGACTCGACCCCTATCTGCCGATCGCCGTCGTCGCGGCCCTCGACGCCGTCTTCGGCGCGCTCCGCGCGTACCTCGAGGGCATCTTCGACGACAAGGTGTTCGTCGTGTCGTTCCTCAGCAACGTCGTGATCGCGGCCGCCATCGTCTACCTCGGCGACAAGCTCGGGGTCGGTGGTCAGCTGTCGACCGGCGTGATCGTGGTCCTCGGCATCCGGATCTTCTCCAACGTCGCGCAGATCAGGCGGTACGTCTTCCATGCCTGACGACGCCCCCGACCAGCTGGAGACCCGGGTCGAGTCCCAGCCTGCACCCGAGCCCGCAGCCCGAGCCCGAGCCCGTACTCGAGTCGGAGTACGCGGACGGTGCCGCCGAGCGGGCCGAGGGCCGGGCCGAGGAGGTCGGGCTCCAGCGGCTGAGGGATGCCCTGTTCCGGCCGTCGCGGGCCCAGGTCGTGGTCGGTGTCCTGCTCGCCGCGCTCGGCTTCGCCGCGATCATCCAGGTGCGCACCAACACCACTGACAGCACGTACGCCGGGTACCGCGAGCAGGACCTCGTCAACGTGCTCTCCGGGCTCGCCGGCACCTCCCAGCACGCGCAGACCGAGATCAACCAGCTCGAGGCGACCCGGCGGCGGCTGGAGGCCGACCGCCAGGCCCAGACCGCCGCGCTCTCCGCGGCGCAGAAGCAGGAGGAGGAGCTCGGCATCCTGGCCGGGCTGGTCCCGGTCACCGGCCCCGGCATCCGCCTCACCGTGACCGAGGGGCCGCAGCACATCGAAGTCGACTCCGTGCTCGACACCATCGAGGAGCTTCGGTCCGCGGGCGCCGAGGCGATGCAGGTCAACGGCAAGGTGCGCCTGGTCGCCCAGAGCTCGGTGCAGTCCACCGCGTCCGGCCTCGAGATCGACGGGACGCAGCTGACCTCGCCGTACGTGTTCGACGTGATCGGCGACCCGCACACCCTGGAGGGCGCGCTCAGCCTCTTCGGCGGACCGGTGTCGCAGTTCAAGGACGCCGGCGCCACGGTGGACGTGCAGGAGGAGAAGGCCCTCGACATCACCGCGCTGCACAAGCCGGGCTCCTCGCAGTTCGCCCAGCCGGACTGAGCACCCCTCCGAGCGGCGCCGGCGGCCCGGTAGCCTGCCGGTCAGCACGCTGAACCGACGACCATGACGACCATGACGACCAAGGAGAGCCGTGTACCCCGACGACCTGAAGTACACCGCGGAGCACGAGTGGGTCCGTTCACCCGGAGAGACCGAGGGGTCGGTGCGGGTCGGGATCACCCACTTCGCCCAGGACGCGCTGGGCGACATCGTCTACGTCTCGCTGCCCGCGGTGGGGGACACGGTCTCGGCGGGCGCGGCCTGCGGTGAGCTCGAGTCGACCAAGTCGGTCAGCGACGTCTACGCGCCGGTCGACGGCGAGGTGGTCGCGGTCAACGAGAGCCTCGACGCGACCCCCGAGCTGGTCAACAGCGACCCCTACGGCGGCGGCTGGCTCTACGAGCTGGTGCCGAACGACGCTTCCGCCGCCGACGCCCTGATGGACTCCACGGCGTACCAGGCGACACTCGGCGAGTAACCGGCCGGAGGCCGCTGTGAAGTGGCGCGCGGCGCGGAGCCGCCTGATAAGTTCGCAGCAACCATCAACCTCAGCCCTCTGCTGAGGGTTCGGACAGGAGACGATCACCGATGCCGTACTGCACCAACTGCGGCAACGCGAACCCCGACGCGGCGCGTTTCTGCTCGCAGTGCGGGTCGCCGCTCGCGCCGGAGGGTGCGGGGGACTCGACTGCGACGATCAACATCGGCAGCAACCTCGGCACCAGCACCGGCAGCAACCCTGCGAACGTCGGCGGCGCCGAGCGCTCGGACATCTCCTCGGACCGGCAGCTGAACCCGGTCGACGCGGCCGCGGTGGACGCGCTGCCGATCGGCTCCGCGCTCCTCGTCGTCCAGCGTGGCCCCGGTGCGGGCAGCCGGTTCCTGCTCGACAAGGACGTCGTCACCGCCGGCCGGCACGCCGACAGCGAGATCTTCCTCGACGACGTGACCGTCTCGCGCCGGCACGCGACGTTCACCCGTGAGGGCGAGACCTTCAGCGTCGCCGACGCCGGCAGCCTCAACGGCACCTATGTCAACCGTGACCGGATCGACACCGTGCTCCTCAAGGACACCGACGAGGTGCAGATCGGCAAGTACCGCCTGGTGTTCTTCCAGGGCCACGATGCCCAGTGACCAACCCGATGATGTCTCCAGCGACGGCCCGGTGAGCCGCACCCCATGACGGAGTCGATCGGGGCGGCGGGCGCCGGCAGGGTGCGGCTCAACATCGGGGAGGTCCTCGACCGGCTGCGGCCCGACTTCCCGGGGGTCACCATCCCCAAGATCCGCTTCCTGGAGGACAAGGGTCTGGTCAAGCCCGAACGCACGCCGTCGGGCTACCGCAAGTTCTCCCACGAGGACATCGAGCGCCTGCGCTACATCCTGCGGATGCAGCGCGACCACTACCTGCCGCTGCGAGTGATCGGCGAGCACCTCGACGCCATCGACCGCGGCCTCGCACCACCGCCGATCGAGCCCGTGGTGCCGACCGTGCCGACCGTCGCCCTGGCCGCGGACGGCCTGCCGTCCGCGGAGTCGTTCAGCCGCCGCGACACGGTCCGGCTGTCGCGCAAGGAGCTGCTCAAGATCGCGGAGATCTCCGAGGACCTGCTGGCCCAGCTCGAGCAGTACGGCCTGGTCACGCCGCGCACCGGCACCGGGCACTACGACACCGACGCCCTGGTGATCGCGACGACGGCGCGCGGGCTCGCGGAGTTCGGCTTCGAGCCGCGGCACCTGCGGGCGTTCAAGACCTCGGCCGACCGCGAGGTCGGGCTCGTCGAGCAGGTGGTGGCCCCCCACAAGCGCGGACGCGACGCCGCCGCCCGGGCCCGGGCCGACGAGACTGTCAGCGAGATCGCAGCCCTGTCCGTGCGCCTGCACGCGACCCTGGTCAAGGCCGGTCTCCGCGCCACCTGACCAGCCCCCGTTGCGGGCACAGTTACGGCCTGGCTGCTGGCACGGAGGCCTGTGCGTCCGGGGGTAGTGTGGAACGCATGCGCGAGGTCGACGTCCTGGGTGTGCGGGTCGAGATGCCGTCGAACAACCCGATCGTGCTGCTGCGCGAGGTGGAGGGCCAGCGGTACCTCCCGATCTGGATCGGGGCGGTCGAGGCCACCGCCATCGCCTTCGCCCAGCAGGGCGTCGTACCACCGAGGCCGTTGACCCACGACCTGCTCAAGGACGTGCTCGAGTCGACCGGCAACGAGCTCACCGAGGTGCACATCACCGAGGTCAAGGACGGCATGTTCTTCGCGACCCTGGTCCTCGCCTCGGGAGTCGAGGTCAGTGCCCGGCCGTCCGACTCGATCGCGCTGGCCCTGCGGACCGGGAGCCGGATCCTGTGCGCCGACGACGTCCTCGACGAGGCCGGCCTGGACGCGCCGGCCGAGCAGGAGGACGAGGTGGAGAAGTTCCGCGAGTTCCTCGACCAGGTCTCGCCCGAGGACTTCGAGAGCCGCTGAGCCTCTTCGCACACCCTCACTCTCAAGTAGAGGTTGAGGGTTGCGACACGCCGCCGTCGTCTTTGACCAGCCTCACCCGCAGGCTTACCTTGAACTGTCCTCGTTGTAACTCCACCGATGTGGTTGCCACCGCACCCGCACGGATTCCCCAGGGGTCACGCAGCACGAGGTAGCCGACGGAGGTCGTAGTGAACGACAACGAGCAGCACACGAGCCAGCAGCAGGCCGCCGAGGCCGAGGCGCTGCTGGCGGCCGAGGCGGCGGAGGAGCAGGGTCTGCTCTTCACCGACGACGTCTCGCCGCTGCCCAGCGACACCGGCTACCGCGGCCCCACGGCGTGCAACGCCGCGGGCATCACCTACCGCCAGCTCGACTACTGGGCCCGCACCGGCCTCGTGGAGCCCACCGTGCGTGGCGCCTCCGGCTCCGGCACCCAGCGGCTCTACTCCTTCCGCGACATCTTGATCCTCAAGGTGATCAAGCGGCTCCTCGACGCCGGCATCTCGCTGCAGCAGATCCGCACCGCCGTCCAGCACCTCCGCGCCCGCGGCACCGACGACCTGACCCGCGTCACCTTGATGAGCGACGGCGCCTCGGTCTACGAGTGCACCAGCAACGACGAGGTGATCGATCTGCTCCAGGGTGGCCAGGGCGTCTTCGGCATCGCCATCGGCGGGGTCTGGCGCGAGATCGAGGGCACCCTCGCCGAGCTCCCCAGCGAGCGCGCGGTCGACGAGCAGCCCACCAGCGACGCCGCCGACGAGCTCGCCGCCCGGCGGGCCGCCCGCAAGCTCGGCTGACCCCCTTGACTCACCCTGCCCGGTGGTTGAGGAGCGAGCGCCAGCGAGCGTCTCGAAACCACCGCACCGCCCGTAGCCTCCGTCACCTCGGTTTCGAGACGGCGCGCCAGCGCGCCCCTCCTCAACCATCGTGTGGACGGACGGCGGGTTAGACTGACGGCGCTGACAATCCCGCACGGGAGAGTCTCTGCCCGGGCCTCGGTCCGGGATCGGAGCGCCGAAGGGGCAAATCCTCCCCGGAACCTCTCAGGCGCCAGGACCGTGCGGACCAGGCAACTCTGAAGCGCACGTGACAGAGGGGGAGGCGAATCGACCCGTCGAGGAGCCCCCCGTGACCCAGCAGCACACTTTCGCCGATCGCCACCTCGGCCCGCGTAGCGACGACGTCGCCCGGATGCTCGAGGTCGTCGGCTACGACTCGCTCGACGAGCTGATGGACGCCGCCGTGCCGGGCTCGATCGCCTCGCGGACCCTCGATCTCCCCGAGCCACTGTCGGAGTACGACGCAGCGCGCGAGCTGCGCCGGATCGCAGCCGCCAACAGGCCGGCCGAGTCGATGATCGGTCTGGGCTACCACGCGACGATCACCCCGCCGGTGATCCGGCGCAACGTGCTCGAGGACCCGAGCTGGTACACCGCCTACACGCCGTACCAGCCGGAGATCTCGCAGGGCCGGCTCGAGGCGCTGCTCAACTTCCAGACCGTGATCGGCGACCTCACCGGCCTGCCGACCGCCAACGCCAGCCTGCTCGACGAGGGCACCGCCGCGGCCGAGGCGATGACGCTGGTCCGCCGGGCGCAGCGCGGGGCGACCGGCCCGTTCGTGGTCGACGCGGACGCCCTGCCGCAGACGATCGAGGTCATCGAGACCCGCGCCGCGGCAATGGGCATCGAGGTGGTCGTGGCCGACCTCACCGATCGGCCTTCCGGACGGGGACCTGTGCGGCGTGCTCGTGCAGTACCCCGGCGCCTCCGGCCGGATCCTCGACCCGCGGCCGGTGATCGAGGCCACCCACGAGCGCGGCGCGCTCGCAGTGGTGGCCGCCGACCTGCTGGCGCTGACCCTGCTCGAGTCGCCGGGCACGCTGGGCGCCGACGTCGTGGTCGGCTCGTCGCAGCGGTTCGGCGTACCGATGTTCTACGGCGGCCCGCACGCCGGCTTCATGTCCGTAGCCGCCGGGCTCGAGCGGCATCTGCCCGGTCGGCTGGTCGGCGTCTCGGTCGACGCCGAGGGCCGCCCGGCGTACCGCCTGGCCCTGCAGACCCGCGAGCAGCACATCCGTCGCGACAAGGCGACCTCCAACATCTGCACCGCCCAGGTGCTGCTGGCCGTGGTCGCCTCGATGTACGCCGTGTACCACGGCCCGGAGGGGCTCCGCGCCATCGCTGAAAAGATCAACGACCACGCCCGCCTGCTGGGGGCGGTGCTCGGCGACCGCGGCGTCGAGATCGTGCACGACCGCTTCTTCGACACGGTGCTGGCCCGGGTCCCAGGTCGTGCTGCCGACATCGTCGCGGCGGCGCGCGACCTCGACGTACAGGTGCGCCAGGTCGACGCCGACCACGTGGGACTGAGCGTGGGGGAGACGTACGGCCCGGCCACGTTCGGCGCCGTGCTGACCGCCTTCGGGGTTCACCAGGCTGGTGTCTTCAGCGTCGCGGCCGTGGACACCATCCCCGGCACGCTGCGCCGCGAGACGCCGTACCTCACCCACGAGGTCTTCTCGGCACATCGCTCCGAGACGCAGATGCTGCGCTACCTGCGGCGGCTCTCGGCGCGCGACTACGCCCTCGACCGCGGCATGATCCCGCTCGGGTCGTGCACGATGAAGCTCAACGCCACCACCGAGATGGAGCCGGTCTCGATGCCCGGCTTCGCCGACCTGCACCCGTTCGCGCCGGCCGAGGACGCCGCGGGCTACCGCGAGCTGATCGACCAGCTGGAGCAGTGGCTGGCCGAGGCGACCGGTTACGACCGGGTCTCGGTGCAGCCGAACGCCGGCTCGCAGGGCGAGCTGGCCGGGCTGCTCGCGATCCGCGGCTACCACCGGGCGAACGGCGACACCGGGCGCACCGTCTGCCTGATCCCGTCCTCGGCGCACGGCACCAACGCCGCCTCCGCGGTGATGGCGGGGATGCGAGTGGTGGTCGTGAAGGCCGACGAGGCCGGGTCGGTCGACCTCGACGACCTGCGCCGGGTCTGCGAGGAGCACCGCGACGACCTGGCCGCGCTGATGGTCACCTACCCCTCGACCCACGGCGTCTACGAGGACACCATCACCGAGCTGTGCGCGATCGTGCACGAGGCCGGCGGCCAGGTGTACGTCGACGGCGCGAACCTCAACGCGCTGCTGGGCCACGCCCGGCCAGGTGAGTTCGGCGGCGACGTGTCGCACCTGAACCTGCACAAGACCTTCTGCATCCCGCATGGCGGCGGTGGTCCCGGTGTCGGCCCGGTCGGCGTCCGCGCGCACCTGGCGCCGTACCTGCCGACCCACGGCCAGCACCCCGACCCGGAGCGGCGTGAGGGCATCGGCGCGATCAGCGCGGCGCCGTACGGCTCGGCGGGCATCCTGCCGATCTCGTGGGCCTACATCCGCGATGATGGGCGCCGAGGGGCTGCGCCGCGCCACCGCCACCGCGGTGCTGTCGGCGAACTACGTCGCGGCCCGGCTCGACGACGCGTTCCCGGTGCTCTACAAGGGCGACGGCGGGCTGGTCGCCCACGAGTGCATCCTCGACCTGCGCGGCCTCACCAAGGCCTCGGGCGTCACCGTCGACGACGTCGCGAAGCGGCTGGTCGACTACGGCTTCCACGCGCCGACCATGTCGTTCCCGGTCGCCGGCACCCTGATGGTCGAGCCGACCGAGTCGGAGGACCTCGGCGAGATCGACCGGTTCTGCGACGCGATGCTGGCCATCCGCGCCGAGATCGAGCAGGTCGAGCGGGGGGAGTGGAGCGTCGACAAGTCGCCGCTGCGCGGTGCGCCGCACACCGCCCGGGTGATGGTGGGCGACTGGGACCGCGCCTACCCCCGCGAGATCGCGGTTTTCCCGACCGGCGTCGACCCCGACAAGTACTGGCCCCCGGTCGGCCGGATCGACCAGGCGTACGGCGACCGGCACCTGGTCTGCTCCTGCCCACCCCCCGAGGCGTTCGCCGAGGCCTGAGTCCCTTCACCCTGCGGTTTGGTCCCAAACCGCATGTTTTTGGCCGCGATTGTTGCGGTTGGGGACCAAACCGCATCATCGGCGCGACCCGGGCGGACCTTGACTGTTCCGTCATTCAGTCTGAGTCGCCATACTCAGGAGCGTGCGCCCACTCCGTGTGATCGGCCCGGTCCTGCTGACGATCTCGCTCGCGGGGGGAGTGCTGCTCGCGGAGCCCTCGGACGCCGGCGCCCGCGCCGATCGGGCAGCAGCACCGGCCGTGCAGGTCTCGGTGATGACCCAGAACATCTTCTACGGCGGCGACGACTACGACCTCAGCACGGGTGACTTCTGCGCGGTCGCCGACGGGTGTCCGCGGGCGCTGCACCGCCTGGCGCACATCATCGAGGTGAGCGGAGCCGACGTCGTCGGCGTCCAGGAGGCCGAGCGCAACACCGGCCGGCTGGCCCGGCTGCTCGGCTGGCACGCCAGTCCGCGGGCACACGTGATCTCGCGCTTCCCGATCCTGGACCCACCGCACAGCCACGGCCTGTTCACCTACGTCGAGCCGGCGCCCGGTCGGGTGATCGCGGTCGCCAACACCCACCTGCCCTCCACGCCGTACGGTCCGTACCGGGTGCGCGCCGGCTGGTCGCGCCACCGGGTCCTCACCCTCGAGCGCTCGTTGCGACTGCGGGCACTTGCCCCGGTCCTGAAGCGGCTGCCTCGGCTCGCCGCGCGCGGCATCCCGGTGTTCCTGACCGGTGACTTCAACAGCCCGTCGTACCTCGACTGGACGCCGGCGGTCGCCCGGGCCCGAGCCGATGTGCCGTACGGCGTGCGCTGGCCAGCGAGCAAGGCGCTGGCGGACGTCGGCTTCGGCGACTCCTACCGCGACGCCCACCCCGACCCTGTCGCCGACCCCGGCTTCACCTGGTCGCCGGGTGGCCCGGAGACCCTGAAGCACGACTTCCCCGACCGGATCGACTGGGTCCTCCACGCGGGGCCTGCGACCACGGTCTCCAGCCGGCTCGTGGGCGAGGTGGGCGACCCACAGGCCGACCTGCAGTTCCCCACGCCGTACCCCACCGACCACCGCGGAGTGGTCTCGACGTTCGACGTGACGCCGGCGGCCGCCCCGTTCGCGGTGTCGCCTGGCAGTCGCCGAGTGATCACCGGGCCGGACGGGCTCACCGTCCGGTTCCACGCCCGTGGCCGCGCGCACGAAAAAGTCGGGCTGCTGCGTCACGGTACGCACCAGGTCCTGCGTGGCGTCGGCACCGCCGGACGCACGGACGGGCTGGTCCACGTGCGGACCGCTCACCTCCGCCCGGGCCGGTACGACGTGGTGCTGGTCGCCGCGAGCGGCCGGACCGAGGCGGGCGCGCCGGTCTGGGCCTACCGTCCCCACACCCGCTCCCACCTCTCCACCGACCGGCGGACCTACCGGGTGGGCAGCTCGGTCCACGTGAGCTGGACCCGCGCACCGGGCAACAACCTCGACTGGATCGGGTTGTACCGGTGTCAGCGCACCTGCGGCGGGCCGGGCGACTACCTGGTCTACCGCTACACCCGCACCGACATCGAGGGCTCGGTCACCTTCGGCCGCCACGTCTACCTCGGTGAGGTCTCGACGACCTGGCCACTGCCGCCGGGGCAGTACGCCGCCCGGTTGCTCACCGACGACGGCTACCACTCGCTGGGGCTTTCGCCGCGGTTCCGGATCGTGCGCTAACGCGCCTGGGAGACACTCGACATGTTGAAGTCGGGCACTCGCAGGGCCGGCATCGCCGTACGGGAGAAGTAGTCGTCACCCCACTCGCGGCTGAACGCCGGGCCGGTGGCGGAGGCGTGGGTGAACCTGCGGAGCAGGTCGACCGGGCTCTCGTTGAAGCGGAAGTTGTTGACCGCGCCGGTGATCTCGCCGTTCTCGACCAGGTAGACGCCGTCGCGGGTCAGGCCGGTGAGCAGCAGGGTCTGGGGGTCGACCGCGCGGATGTACCACAGGCAGGTCAGCAGCAGCCCGCGCTCGGTGCCGGCCACCAGGTCGTCGAGCGTCCCGGTCGCGTCCTCGAGACCTCGAGCACCAGATTGTCGATCGCCGGCGTGACGGGTTGGCCGGTCAGACGCGGCGGTCTCGCGGGTCTGGCGCAGCGCCGCGAGTCGGCCGTGGTCGAGCCAGGCGGTGCGGCCGAGGGGGAGACCGTTGTCGAAGACGGAGTCGTCGTTGCCCGACGACGAGACGACGACGTGCGGCGCGCACTCGAGGCCGGGGTACGCCGGGTCGGAGGACAGGGTCACCTCCGGCCGCACCAGCTCGTCACCGATCCGGGTGCCGCCCCCGCGGCGGCTGTAGACCGACTGCCCGTCGTGGGCGTCGCGCGCACCGGCGTACCAGTAGGCGTCGATCATCAGGTCCGCCACCGCGGTCGGCGGCAGGATCGTGTCGTAGCGGTCGGCGGGCAGGTCGACGGTCCGCGAGGCCCAGCCGAGCCGCTGCGCGAGCGACGCCTCGAGCGCGAGCGCGTCCACGCCGACGAAGTCGCGGGTCGCGCCACCGACCCAGGCGCTGCTGGCCAAGTCGCTCGTCTTCCCGGTGCAGGCGTAGTGGCCCGTCGGCTGCTCGTGCCGGAGCCGGAGCCCGGTCGAGGAGCCGACGTACGTCGTGGTCAGGTGGTGGTCGACGAAGCCGTACAGGATCCGGCCGCCGGACCGCGCTCGGCCGAACGCCTCGCCCAGGGCAGGAGCGAAGGTGTCGAACACGTGCACGTCGGTCTCGCCGGGTACGTCGTCCCAGGCAGCGTCGGCGGCCCCCTCGACCAGGTCCTGGGCGTCGCTCGCCGGGTCGGCGTCCCGGGCCGCAGCATCGGCAGCCGCTACCAGGCTGTCCACCTGCTCCAGCGAGGCCGCGCTGCCCGACACCGAGCCGACGCTGACACCGCCGGACTGGCGGGCGAACGCGATCACGGTGACGTCGATGCCGCGCATCACGCCGTTGGTGGTGAGCGTGTTGTTGGCCCAGCGCAGGTTGGCGCTGGTGCGGTGGCGGGCGATGACCACGCAGTCGTCGGCGGTCGAGGCGTCCAGCGCGTGCTCGACCAGGTCTTGGACAGGGACCGGCATCTCGACTCCGCTCGACACAGGCATCAGTGCGCTCCCTCGTCCTGGGTGTTGAGCACCCGTACGCCGCGGAACAGCGCGCTCGGGCAGCCGTGGCTCACCGACGCGACCTGCCCGGGCTGGGCCTTGCCGCAGTTGAAGGCACCACCGAGCACGAAGGTGTCGGGGCCACCGACCGCCTCCATCGAGCCCCAGAAGTCGGTCGTCGTCGCCTGGTATGCCGCGTCGCGCACCTGCCCGGCCAGCCGACCGTCCTCGATCCGGTAGAACCGCTGGGCGGTGAACTGGAAGTTGAAGCGCTGCATGTCGATCGACCACGACTTGTCGCCCACGACGTACAGCCCCTGCTCCACCCGGGCGATCAGGTCCTCGGTGGTCAGACCGTCGGTGCCGGGCTGGAGCGAGACGTTCGCCATCCGCTGGATCGGGATGTGGCCGGGGGAGTCGGCGTAGGCACAGCCGTTGGAGCGACCGCCGTTCAGCTCGGGATGAAGCGCGCCCATCGGCCGGTCCAGCTGGTAACCCACGAGCACCCCGTCGCGGACGATGTCCCAGCTCTGGGTCGCGACGCCCTCGTCGTCGTACCCGATGGTGGCCAGGCCGTGCTCGACGGTGCGGTCGCCGGTGACGTGCATGACCGGCGACCCGTACTGGAGGGTCCCGAGCCCGTCGATCGTCGCGAACGACGTGCCGGCGTAGTTGGCCTCGTAGCCGAGCGCCCGGTCGAGCTCGGTGGCGTGGCCGATCGACTCGTGGATGGTCAACCAGAGGTTGCTGGGGTGGATGACGAGGTCGAGGACGCCGGCCTCGACGCTCTTGGAGACGAGCTTCTCGTCGAGCAGGTCCGGCACCTCGGCCAGCTCGGCGTCCCAGTCCCAGGCGCCAGCGGCGGCCGACCCCACGACGTACTCCCAGCCGCGGCCGGCCGGCGGTGCGATGGAGCTCATGTCGTCGAAGGTGCCGGTGCTGTCGTCGGCACCCATGGCGGTGAAGGCCGGCATCAGCCGGACCCGCTGCTGAGTGGTCCGGGTGCCGGCCAGGTCGGCGTAGTACTTGTTCTCGCGCACCTGGAGGAGATCCGCCGTGGCGTGGGCGACCGCCGGATGACGACGCAGCCGCCGGGTCCAGTCGGTGAGGACCGCGGCCTTCTCGGCCACCGGTACGTCGAAGGGGTCGACGTCGTACGCCGAGACCCACTCGACGTCGTCGTAGACCGGCTCGGCGGCGATCTCGACCGGCACCGTGGTCATCGCGGCCGAGACGCGCGCGACCGCGACGGCCGTCTCGGCGACCCGGACGGCCTCGTCGACGGTCAGGTGGACGCCCGAGGCGAACCCCCACGCACCGCCGTGGACGACGCGCACCGCGAAGCCGAGGTCCTCCACGTCACCGACGCCCTGCACCGCCCCGTCGCGGACGCGCACGTCCTGGTAGCGCACCCGCTCGAAGCGGAAGTCGGCGTGGCCGGCGCCCAGGTCGCGGGCCCGGGACAGCGCCGCCTCACCCAGCGCGCGGTAGGGAAGGGCAGTGAATCCAGGGTCCATCGTCGGTCGAGCGGACTTTCCCGTCGGTCGAGCGGAGTCGAGACCAGCCATGCTCCGAACCTAGCGGGAGATGCGGAGTGTGGACCCGGTGCGTGCCTTGGTCACCACCAGCTGCGTCGGGATCCGGTCGCGCATCTCGGCGACGTGGCTCACCACCCCGACCGCGCGGCCGTTCTCGCGCAGCGTGTCGAGGATGTCGAGGACGTCGTCGAGGGTCTCGGCGTCGAGGGAGCCGAAGCCCTCGTCGACGAAGAGGGTGGCGAGGTCGGCCCCGCCCGCCTCGTGCGCCACCACATCGGCCAGGCCGAGCGCGAGCGCCAGGGACACGACGAACGTCTCGCCTCCGGACAGGGTCGCGGGGTCACGGCACTCGCCCGACCAGTCGTCGCGCACGACCAGGCTGAGACCGCCGCGGGACTCACCGGCCCCGCGTTCGCCGACGTGCTCGAGGGAGTAGCGCTGGTCGCTCATCCCGGCCAGGCGTGCGTTGGCCGCGGCGACGACCTGGGTCAGCCGGTAGGCCAGGACGTACGCCGAGAGCCGCATCTGCAGCCGGTTGTCCGGGGACCTGCCTTCGGCGAACGTCGACACGGAGGTCGCGAGCTCGAGCTGCTCGCGCACCGGGGCCCAGGCGTCGAGGGCGGCACTCAGCTCGTCGGTCAGACCGGCCACCCGCAGGTGGCGGCGGGAAGCGACCTCGTGCGCCGCCCGGGCCTGCTCGAGAGCGGCCGTCGCTGCCCTGTGTGCGGTCTCGAGAGCCTCCAGGTCGGCCACCGGCGCGTCGAGCAGCTCGCGGGCCCCAGGCTCGGCGAGCACTGCCTCGGCCGCGGCGAGCTGGGATCGGTGGTTGCGGACCAGCTCCTCGAGCCGGGCCAGGTCGGCGGCGGTCAGCTCGCTGCGACGTCCGGAGGCTGCGTCGTCGAAGCCGGCCTCGTGGGCGGCGCGCTCCAGTGCCAGCTCGGCCTCGTCGAGGGCGCTGCGTGCTGCGGCTCGGGCGGTGACGGCGTGGTCCGCCCTGCGAGCCTTGGCCTGCGCAGCTTCGAGCCGCTCGACGGCCTGGGCCAGCGCCGGATGGTCACCGCGGGCCTCGGCCACCTGGGCATCGAGGTCGGCGGCCTGGGCGCGGAGGTGCTCGAGCGAGGTGGTCAGCTCTGCGGTCCGGACCCGGCGTACGCCGCTCTCGTCGTCGAGGGCGACCGCGCGCCGGCGTGCCTCGGTGAGCTGCTCGGCGACGTCACCATGACGGGCCGCGTGGGCTCGGGTCTCGGACAGCGACCGTTCGGCCGTGGCGACCGTCGTCTCCAGGTCGGAGGCGGCAATGACCGATGCGGCACCTCGGGCGGTCTCGACCGCGGAGCCGACCTCGCGCACCCGCAGGGCGAGGGCGTGCTCGAGCGCCTGGGCGTCGTCGACGTCCTTCTGGGCCTGGCGCTCGGCCGCCGCGTCGGGATGGCCCGCGGCGGGCGCGGCCGGGTGTGGATGCTCGATCGACCCGCAGACCGGACAGTCGTTGCCGACCGCCAGCGCACCGGCGAGCTCGGCCGCCATCCCGGCGATCCGGCGTTCGCGTACGTCGAGCAGGTGCTCGCGGAGGTCGAGCAGGCGACCCACCGCCGCGGAGTGGTCGACGGTGGCGAGCTTGACCTCGGCCTCGAGCCGGCTGGCATCGGCATGGGCCGCGACCACGGACCGGATCCGGACCGCATCAGCCTCGACCGCCGGGAGCGACCGCTGCGCTTCGGCGGCGGCGTCCAGCTCCGTGGAGAGTCGGGCCACGAGCCCGGTCAGCGCCGTCGCCTCGGCACGGGCCAGCTCCTCGTCGCGCTGCAGTGCCCGCACCGCGTCGGTCTCGGAGTCGCGACGGGCCCGGAGGTCGGCCAGGCGCTGCTCGGCGGGGAGCAGCAGGGTGAGGACGGAGACCTCGTGGCTGAGCCGCTCGACCTCGGTGGGCAGGTCTGCCGCATCGAGGCCGGCTGCGGTCGCCTCGGCGAGCGCAGCCTCCGCCACCGTGGCCGCCTCGGAGAGACGCCGGGTGCGCTCGTCGACGAGCCGGGCCAGCGGGCGCAGTCCCTCCGCCCTCCGGCCCGCCTCGAGCCGGGCGGCGTCGGCGGCGTGATCGTCGGCGGCTGCGATCAGACGCGCGTAGGCGGTCGCGGCGTCGCGGACCCGATCCTGCTCCCGTGCCTCCGCACGAGCCCGCTCCCACGCCACGCTGGCTGTCCGGGCCGCGCTCAGGGTGCTCGTGGCCCGCTCGTCGGCGGTCGTGAGGTCGGTCGTGGAGGCCAGGCCGACCCCCACCACCCAGGACCCCAGCGAGCCGTCGCCAGCCGCAGCCGTGAGGTCGACGACATGGTCCGGCAACCCTTCCCCGGCGGCCTCGGACAGACGGCTGACCAGGTCGGCCACCGAGGTCAGGTGGGTCTGCGACTCGCGCCGCAGGGCCAGCCGGTGGTCGCGCAGCCAGCCCTCGACGCGCTCGAAGCGGCCGGTGCGGAACAGCCGGGCGAGTAGCCGGTGCCGCTGGGCGGAGTCGGCGCGCAGGAACGCCTGGAACTGACCCTGGGGAAGCAGGGCAACCTGGCAGAACTGGTCGAGGTTCATCCCCAGCAGCCCGGAGAGCAGGTCACCCGCCTCGTCGAGCCGGCTGCTGAGCGGCACCCAGGCGTCGTCCAGCCGTTCGGAGACGCTGACTTTCGCCTGCTCGCGGGTCAGCCCGGTGCCACGCTTCTTGGGCCTGTCCCAGGCGGGGGAGCGGACCACTCGGAAGCGGCGGTCGGACAGCGTGACGTCCAGCTCGACCCTCGGCGCGAGCCCAGGTGGGGCCTGGTCGGAGCGCAACCGCCCCGCGTGGTTGCGGTCGCCGGGGATGGCGCCGTACAGGGCGAAGCACACGGCGTCGAGGACGCTGGACTTCCCGGCGCCGGTGGCACCGGAGAGCAGGAAGAGTCCGGCATCGGACAGCGCATCGAAGTCGACCTCGGCGGTCTCGACGAACGGGCCGAAGGCGGTGACCGAGAGCCGGTGGAGACGCATCAGCCTGCCCCGGAGACGAGCACGTCGGCGTCAGGGTCGTCGGCGCAGGCGTCGCAGGCCTGCAGGAGCAGGGCCGACTCGGCATCGGAGGCGGGAGCGCCGCGCAGAGCCGAGACGAAGTCGAGCGCCACCTCGTGGTCGCGGCGCCCCTGCGGTACGGCGGTCGGCAGCGCAGGCGCGGCGCCCCCGGCGGGAGCGAAGGCCAGGACGAGGGTGTGGGGGAACCGGGCCCGCAGCCGCTCCATCGGGTGGGCGGGACGGGCGGTGTCGGTGAGGGTGACCTGGAGCCAGTGCTCCTCGACTCCGGCCAACGCAGGGTCGGTCAGCAGCGTCTCGAGGTCACCGGTCACCCGCGCCAGCCGCCGGGGCACCGGCGCCGCCACGAACTCGACGGAGTCGACGCCGTCGCGACCGAGGTCGACCAGCCAGCAGCCCTTGGTGTGGTCGGCCTCGGAGAAGGAGTAGGCCAGCGGGGAGCCGCTGTAGCGCAGCGCGTCATCGAGCACCGCGGGGCCGTGCAGGTGGCCGAGCGCGGTGTACGAGATGTCCTCGAACAGCGACGACGCCACCCGGGAGACCCCACCGACGCTGATGTCGCGCTCGGACTCGCTGGGCAGGCCGCCGGTCACGAACGCATGGGCCAGGACGACGGACCGCATCGGGCGCGCCGCCAGGTCGGCGCGGACCCGGCGCATCGCCTCGGCGAGGGCCGCCTCGTGGCTGCGCGCCGACAGCCGCCAGGGCTCGTGCAGCGCCTGCGGGTCGAGATAAGGGAGGCCGTGCACGGCCACCGGACCATGCTCGTCGGCGAGCAGGACCGGCGTACCGATCCCGGAGGCGTCGGTGCGCAGGAAGATGCCGGCCGCGTCGATCAGCCGTGAGCCGAACCCGAGTCGCTGGGCGGAGTCGTGGTTGCCGGAGGTCACCACCACCTGAGCGCGGGAAGCGGCGAGCCGGGCGAAGGTCTCGTCGGCCAGGCGTACGGCGTCGACGTGCGGCAGGGCGCGGTCGTAGATGTCTCCGGCGACGACCACCAGGTCCACCCGCTCGGCCTCGATCACCTCGAGCAGGTGGTCGACGAAGGCCGCCTGGTGGTCGAGCAGTCCCACGCGGTGGAACGAACGACCCAGGTGCCAGTCGGAGGTGTGGAGGATCCGCACGAGACGAACCTAGGGACCCCCGCCGACACCACGTCGCCCCCACACCGAGTCGGCGCAAAAGGGCACCGAAATCTCACCGAGTCGGCGCAAAAGAGCGTCCAGATCGCGCCGAGTCGTCATATGACGACTCGGCGAGCTAGGCGTACTGGACGGTGCGCTCGGCGCGGGTGAAGCCGAACAGGCCGAGGCCTGCCTCCCGCGCCAGGTGTACGGCGAGCGAGGTCGGCGCCCCGACCGCGACCAGGCTGCCGACCCCGGCGGCGACCGCCTTCTGCACCAGCTCGAAACCCGCCCGACCGCTGACCACGAGGTACGCCGCGCCGGGGGACTCCCCGGCCAGCACCCGCGCTCCGGTCACCTTGTCGACGGCGTTGTGCCGCCCCACGTCCTCGCGTACGACGTGCTGGTCGCCGTCGGCGGAGAACAGCCCGGCCGCGTGCACCCCGCCGGTGCGGCTGAACACGTCCTGGCCCTCCCGCAGCAGCCCCGGCAGCCGTCGTACCACCTGGGAGGAAGGCGGCGGCCCCTGCCAGCGCGGGCCCCGCACCGTGGTCAGCACCGCGTCGATGCTGTCCTTGCCGCACACCCCGCAGGCCGACGAACCGCTGGACAGTCCGGCATGACGGTGCACGAGGTCGACCGGCCCGGCGGCCGTCACGGTCACCACGTTGAACTCCTGCTCGGGAGCGAGGTCGGTGTCGGTGCAGTAGGCGACCGCCGACAGCGCAGCCGGCGGCACGAGCCCCTCGTGCACCACCCACCCGGCGGCCAGCTCGAAGTCGTGGCCGGGCGTCCGCATCGTCACCCAGGCGCGCTCGGCGGCAGCGCCGGGCCAGGCCAGCCTGATCTCCAGCGGCTCCTCGGCCGCGACGACGTCCTCGCGGTCGTGATCGCCTGCAGTGCCGTGTTCCGCGACCCGCACCCGCGACACCGGGCCGGTCCGCCTCGCCAGCTCTGTCATGGGCCCCAGCCTAAGCGCGGTCGCGATGGCGCCCGGCGCACGCGGCCGGGCCTACCCTGGACCCATGCCCGACCGGACCTCACCGCTGATCCGGCTCGTGCGCGAGTCGGTGATCGGCGAGGACCAGGTGATGACCACGCCGTACGGTCCCCGCCGCGTCACCTACGCCGACTACACCGCCTCCGGGCGCGCCCTCGGCTTCCTCGAGGACTTCATCCGCGACCAGGTGCTGCCGAGCTACGCCAACACCCACACCGAGTCCAGCGGCACCGGCCTGCAGACAAGCCGGCTGCGCGAGGAGGCCCGCGAGATCATCCGAGAAGGCGTCGGTGGTGACGGCGACACGGTGGTGCTCTTCACGGGCTCGGGCTGCACTGCCGCGATCGCCAAGCTGATCGGAGTGCTCGGCCTGCGCATCCCCTCGGTGCTCGACGACCGGCACGACCTCAGCGCGCACATCCCGCCGTCCGAGCGCCCGGTGGTCTTCCTGGGCCCCTTCGAGCATCACTCCAACGAGATCTCCTGGCGCGAGACCGTCGCCGACGTGGTCACCATCCACGAGGACGCCGACGGCCACATCGACCCCGACGAGCTCGCCGAGCAGCTGGAGAAGTACGCCGATCGCCCGCTCAAGATCGGCTCCTTCTCCGCTGCGTCCAACGTGACCGGCATCGTGTCGGACACCTTCGGCATCTCCGAGCTGCTGCACCGGCACGGCGCTCTGTCTTTCTGGGACTTCGCCGCGGCCGCGCCGTACGTCCGCATCGAGATGACCGCGCCGGCCGACCGGCCGCTGGCCTACAAGGACGCGATCTTCCTGTCGCCGCACAAGTTCATCGGCGGCCCGTCGACGCCGGGGGTGCTGGCAGCACGGCGTGAGCTCTTCGCGAACCGGGTGCCCGACGTCCCGGGTGGCGGCACCGTCGCCTACGTCAACACCGCCGACCACCGCTACCTCGACGACGTCGCCCAGCGCGAGGAGGGCGGCACCCCCGCGATCATCGAGGCGGTCCGGGCCGGTCTGGTCTTCCAGCTCAAGGACGCCGTCGGCACCGAGGCCATCCGGGCCGCGGAGGAGCGCCTGCTCGCCAACGCCGTCGCCGCCTGGCGAGACGAGCCGGCGATCGAGCTGCTCGGCAACCTCGACGCCGACCGGCTCTCGATCGTCTCGTTCGTGATCCGCTCGCCCTCGGGTCGCTACCTCCACCACAACTACGTCGTCTCGCTCCTCAACGACCTGTTCGGCATCCAGTCCCGGGGCGGCTGCTCGTGCGCCGGCCCGTACGGCCACCGGTTGCTGGGCATCGACCTGGACCGCTCCCACGAGTTCGAGCGCGAGATCACCGGCGGCTGCGAGGGCATCAAGCCCGGCTGGGTGCGGGTGAACTTCAACTACTTCGTCTCCGACACCGTCGCCGACTACCTCGTCGACGCCGTGCGCTTGGTAGCGCGCGACGGCTGGCGGCTGCTGGGTGACTACCGGTTCGACACCGTGACCGGACGCTGGCGGCACCGCGACGGGCTCGTCGAACCGCCGATCAGCCTGCACGCGATCTCGTACGACGAGGGCGTAGCGCGGATGCCCAGCGAGCGGCTCACCGGGGGAGAGGACCTGCTCGCCGAGCACCTCCGGGACGGCGCCGCGATCCTCGCCGCGGCCCCGCGGCCCGACCTCTCCGCGCACCCCGGCCAGGTCAGCGCGGACTTCGAGCACCTGCGCTGGTTCGACCTGCCACCTGGGTGTCTCGAGGCCTGATCCGGACCGGCCGCGCAGGGTGCCGGAGATCACGTCGCGGAGGCCGCCGCTGATGCCCGAACGGCTGCGGGCACGCCGTAACATGTAAGAGTCGCACAAGCGACAATGTCTCTTACACACGTAGCGTGGCCGACACCGGCCGGAAGGAAGATCGCGATGGACAAGCAGCTGTACCTGATGGGTGGACTCGTGGAGGCTCGCGTGCCGTCCGACCGGGACCTGCGACAGCTTCGCGACCTGAAGACCATGCGCCGTGAGGCGCGCGAGGCCCGCCGTGCGGAGCACGCCCACCGCTGAGTTCGTCACCCACGATCGGCTCAGCAGGGGAGTGGCCCCGGTCCTCGGACCGGGGCCACTACCGTGTCCGCATGAGCGACGAGACCCTGCGACAGATGGACCTGACCCAGATCGGGGAGGGTCGCTACAAGGCGGTCAACGTGCGCGGGGGAGTGCTCCCGATCGGTTCGGGTGACGACCCCGACTTCACCCCGGTCGAGCTGCTGCTCGCGGCCCTGGCGGGCTGTACGGCGATCGACGTCGGCCTGATCACGGGCAAGCGCGCGCAGCCCGAGGACTTCGCGATCCACGTCGACGGCCACAAGGTCCGCGACGACGGCGGCTCGCACCTGGTCGACCTCAGCGTCACGGTCTCGATCGTGTTCCCCGAGGGGGAGGACGGCGATCGCGCTCGCGAGGTGCTGCCCCGAGCCATCCGCCAGACCGGCGACCGCCTCTGCACGGTCGGCCGGACCCTCCAGCTCGGCACCGCCATCGAGTACGCCGAGGGCTGAGCGCGTCTCAGCCGGTCGTCACCTTGGTGATCGTCACCTTGGTCTTCGGGTGCCCGTCGCCCCGACCGAACGCGTTGTCGGTGCCCTGGGCCGCGACCTTCCGGACTTCCTTCACGCTCGCCGCGTCGATGTGGCCGAACACCGTGTACTGCGGGGGCAGCGGGGTGTCCTTGTAGACCACGAAGAACTGCGACCCGCCGGTGTTCGGCTGACCGGTGTTGGCCATGGCCAGGGTGCCCGGCCCGTAGGTGTCCTGCGGGGACAGCTCGTCGGGGATCGTGTAGCCCGGACCGCCGGTGCCGGTGCCGGTCGGGTCGCCGCACTGCAGCACGTAGATGCCGGCCGTGGTCAGGCGGTGGCACGGGGTGTTGTCGAAGAAGCCCTGCTTGGCCAGCGAGACGAACGAGTTCACCGTGCACGGGGCCTTGTCGGCGTCGAGGGTGGCGTGGAGCGTTCCGACCGAGGTCTCGAACGTGGCGGGCACCTGGCCGCTGACGTCGGGCGTCGCGGGCGGTGCGTCGACCTTCCGAGCCGCCGGCGCCTGCGGGTCGGAGGGATAGGCGCACGTCGAGGACGGGCTGGCGCTGCCGGTGTCGGTCGGCGTACTGGCCGCCGCAGGGTCGGCCGCCGTGGAGCTGCTCGAGGATCCGCCGCACGCGGCCAGGGTCGGGACGAGCACGAGAGCGGCCGCAGCGGCGGCGAGTCGGGTCAGCACGGCGTCGATGCTAGAAGGCAGGTGGTGACCGGGGCGAGTCCGGCCACCCCACGACGTACCTGATAGACAGTGGCCATGGCCACCACCTTGCTCGGGGACAACCCCGTCCAGACCGTCGGCGAGCTGCCCGCACCGGGGAGCCACGCTCCAGCATTCACCCTCGCCGGTGCCGACCTCGCCGACTTCACCTCCGACGCCCAGGCGGGTTCGCGGGTGGTGCTCAACATCTTCCCGAGCATCGACACCGGCGTCTGCGCCGCGTCCGTGCGCCGTTTCAACGAGCTCGCGGCCGGGCTGGAGAACACGGTCGTCGTGTGCGCGTCGGCCGACCTGCCGTTCGCGCTCCGGCGCTTCTGTGGGGCCGAGGGGATCGAGAACGTCACGGTCGGCTCGTCGTTCCGCAGCAGCTTCGGCACCGACTACGGCGTCACGATGGTCGACGGCGGCATGCGCGGCCTGCTCGCGCGCGCAGTCGTCGTGTACGACGCCGACGGCACGGTGCTGCACACCGAGCTGGTGGACGCGATCGGGCACGAGCCCGACTACGACGCCGCCGTCGCCGCCCTCGGCTGACCTTCCAGGCTGAGCCGGCGATGTCGCGGACCCTGCGGCGCGTCGTCGTCTTCGTCGCGGGGCTGCTGCTGATCCTGATCGGGCTCGCCCTGATCGTGCTGCCCGGACCACTCACGATCCCGCCGATCCTGCTCGGGGTGTGGCTGTGGTCGCTGGAGTTCGAGTTCGCCCGGCACTGGCTGCGCCCCATCAAGGCCCGCGGCTCCGCTGCCTGGGAGACCGCCAAGGAGAAGCCGGTGCACACCACCGTGATCACGGTGCTGGGGCTGGCCGGCGCGGCGTTCCTGATCTGGGCCGCGCTGCGCTACGACCTCATCGACCGCGGCCGGACCTGGGTCGGCCTGGGTTGATCTTCGGCGCGGCTCAGCCGCCCAGGGCGCGATGGACGGCCGCGGCGGCTCGACGTCCGGACACCAGGGCGCCCTGGATGGACGCGGTGTCGCGGTGGTCGCCGCAGACGAACAGCCCCTCGCCGACGTCGACCGGTCGTCGTACCGGCGTGCCCGGGGGAGTGGCCGGCAGCGCGTGCTCGATCCGGTGGCGTGCCACCAGCCCCCAGGTGCGGGTGTCGCAGCCGTAGATCTCGCCGAGATGTCGTCGTACCTCCGACTCCGGAGCCTCGCCGTCGGGCCGGTCGAGCAGGGTCGTGGCGTGCACGAGGTGGCGCCCGGAGGGTGCGTACGACGGGGCGGCGTTGCTCGCGACCCCGGTGTTCCACACCGGGCCCGGGGGAGCGTCGTCGCCCCGACCGTCGACCGCCAGCATCCGCGAGCCCGTCGGGGCGGTCTCGGTGCCGAACCACCAGGTCACCAACCCTCGGGTCGCCGGCTCCGGGAGGTTCATGAGGGACGCGGCGCCGGTCACGTCGGCCGCCACTACGACTGCCCGCGCGTCGAGGCGCTGCCCGTCCGCGACAACGTGGGTGCCGGACACCGATGAGACCGGCGTGCCGAGGCGTACGTCGTGAAGCGGCGCCGCCAGCTGGGCGGGCAGGGCGCGCATGCCGTCGCGCGGGACGCCGGGTCGGCCGAGGGCGAACGAGCGGAGGAGCAGCCGGACGAAGTCCGCCGACGTCTCACCGTGGCTCTCGACGAGGACGCCGGCCAGGAAGCGGTCGAGGATCGTCCGCAGGTCGCCGGTGACGTGGAGGTCGTCCAAAGCAGCACCCCAGGCGCGGTCGCGGTCCCGCAGCGAGCGCTGCGGTGCGGCGAGCACCGGGGCCAGCCACCGCGCCAGCCCGACCGCGTCGCGGACCCCGAGCAGCCCGCTGGTGAGAGTGCGGGCGATCAGCCGCGGCTCGCGGAACGGATGAGCGACGGTGCGGAGTCCGTCGTCGGTGCGGACCAGCACCCCCGCGTCGTACGAGCACAGGTCGAGGGCGGCGACGTCCACGGCGTCTGCGAGCGCGGGGTACGCCGGGTTGAGCACCTGGAACCCGCGGTCCACGAGGAACCCGTCCACCTCGTCGGTCGCGACCCTGCCACCGACCCGGTCAGCGGCCTCGAGGACGGTGACGTCGTACCCGTGCTGCTCGAGGAGCCCTGCGCAGCGCAGGCCGGCGAGGCCCGCTCCGACCACGATCACGTCCACCGACGACACTGTCGCAGAGGTACGTCGTACCGCTCGCGGCCGGGTGGTGGAAGGGTCTCAAGTGCTACGACCAAGGGGCGTCCGCTGGGCTCCCGTGTGGCCGAGGCGGAACGCGAGGTCGCGACCCTAGTCTTCACACACCGCGCATCCCGGCACGGCCCTCACCCCCGGAGAACATCATGACCACCACCACCGTTGCACGGCGCGGAACGGCGATCGTCGCCTCCCTCGGCGCCGCCGCCCTGCTCACCTTCGCCTCGGCCTCGTCGAGCTCGGCCTCGACCGTCCACGACTCCGACCACGACGGCATGCCCAACCACTGGGAGCTCCGCCACCACCTCGACCCGCACCACGCGAACGCCCGAGGCGACGCCGACAAGGACGGGCTGACGAACCTCGCCGAGTTCCGCCACCAGACCGACCCGCGGGACACCGACAGCGACAACGACGGCGTCGAGGACGAGAGCGAGGTGCGCGACGGTTGCATGTCGACCGACCCCACCGACAGCGACACCGACAACGACGGCATCGACGACGGCTCCGAGGACACCGACAACGACGGCATCGCCAACGCCGAGGACGAGGTCGAGAACGAGTGCGCCGACGACGCCGAGCTCGGGTCCGGTGACTCGGCGGGCGCTTCCCTCGCGTTCTACGTCGTGCGCTGACCGCAGCGTTGCGGCGCGGCTCAGGCGGTGCGACGGTCCTTCAGCAGGCCGTCGGCCAGCAGGCCCACACCGATCCCGAGCATCCAGACGTCCTTACTGAGACCGGTGCCCTGCTGAGTCGGCCAGATACTGCCCGGCTTGTGCAGGGCATCGGTGCGCAGGTACATCGCGACCAGGGCGCCGGAGAAACCAGTGAGCGCAGCACCGGCGACGGCCGGCGGCACGAACGGCGCCAGCAGCGCGGCCCCCACGGCCATCTCACCGACCGAGAGTGCCTTGAGGAAGTCGGTCGACTTGACCGAGGACAGGAACGGGAAGGCACCCGACGCCATCCCGTGCACGCCGGCAGCCCGATCCTCGTCGCCCTGCCACTTCTCCCAGCCGGCGTGAGCGATGTAGGCGCCGGTCGCCAGACGAGTGGGCACGTTGCGCAGCTTCATGGGACCTCCCGAGAACGGATAGTTGATCGCTCAACCGTAGCGCACCGGTTGTCTCTCGCCGGTCGAGCGAAGTCGAGACCCATCGTCGGTCGAGCGAAGTCGAGACCCATCGTCGGTCGAGCGAAGTCGAGACCCACCGTCGGTCGAGCGAAGTCGAGACCCAAGCCGCCGAGGCGGTCGCGCGTACGGCCGTGGTCTCGACAGGCTCGACCGACGGTCAGGAGGAGTGGCTCCGGTCGTGAGTTGACATAATGTCAGTTATCGGCGAACAAGTAGCGCTCAGCCAGAGGGATCGGAAGCCGCACGCAGCCGTCGGGCCAGCACGGCCATCGCCGCCCTGACCTCTGCTGACTCGACCAGGCGGAAGTCGAACGGCAGGCCGGCGAGCTGCGCGGCGTACCACTCGGGCTCGTCGGTGGAGGCGACCAGCCGGGTACGACGTTCACCCAGCGCCTCGAGCCGTCCGAACGACCGCGGCAGCCAGTGGGCCACGTCCGCCATCGACGCCTCGATCTCGACCTCGACGGAGTACCGCCAGCCCTGCGAGAGCTGTTCCTCGACCGCGGCCACCGGGTCGAGATCAGCCGGGGGCGTGAACGTCTCCTGCAGGACCGAGACGCGCGCCACCCGATCAATACGCAGGACGCGCCGCGCGTTCTTGGTGTGCGACCAGCCGAGCAGGTACCACCGTCTGTGCCGGACCACGACCGCCCAGGGGTCGAGGTCCATGTCGCGTTTGCGGTCCTGACCAAGCCGGTAGCTGATCCGCACCCGCCGGAGCGCCGCGCTCGCCTGCACCAACGCGGCGGTGGTCTCCACGTCGGGCGCACCGACGTCCCAGCCCCGCGCCGTCACCCGGCGGATCGCATCGACCGGCTTGGCGAGTGGCTCAGGCAGGACCCGGACGATCTTGCCGAGGGCGCTGCCCACCGGGTCCTCGGGATCGGCGGCCTCGTGGCCCTCCAGCACCGCCATCACCAGGGCCAGCGCCTCGGTCGCGGTGAACATCAGCGGCGGCACTCTCAGCCCGCGGCCCACGCGGTACCCGCCGTACCGTCCACGCGTCGACTCGACCGGGATCCCCGCCTCGCGCAGGACCGCGACGTGACGGCGTACGGCGCGGTCGGAAAGCCCGAGCCGCCCGGCCAGCTGGGCGGCGCCGATGCCCGGCTGGTTCTGCACCATCTCCAGCACCAGGAGGGCACGTGCGGTGGGACTGCTGGCATCCATGGCTGAAGTCTCCCAGACATACCGGACGCAGATCGTCCGGAACCCGGTTTAGCGTGCTGATCCACGACATCGGAGAAGGGAAGACACCCATGACCGAGACCACGACACAGGCTCTGAACGAGACCCCATGGGAGCCGCCGCTGGCCGGCTCCGAGACCGAGGCGCTGCTCGGTGCACTGGACCGGCAGCGCTGGACCTTCCGCTTCAAGGCCGGCGACCTCGACGCCGAGGGACTGCGCGCCACGGTGGGCGCCTCCACGGTCACGCTCGGCGGGCTGCTCAAGCACCTGGCCGCGAACGAGGACTACATGACCACCGTCAAGCTGTCGGGCACGGCGATGGACGAGACGTGGAAGGACAACGGCTGGGACGGCGACAACGACTGGGAGTTCAGCTCGGCCGCCGAGGACTCCCCCGAAGCTCTCTACTCGTTGTACGACGGCGCCGTCGCCCGCGCGCGGGCCCGCGTGGACGCGGCCCTCTCCAACGGTGGGCTCGACCAGGAGATCGCGGCGGCCGACAGCGACGGCGACCACGCCAACCTGCGTCGACTCCTGCTCGACATGCTCGAGGAGTACGGCCGGCACACCGGCCACGCCGATCTGATCCGGGAGTCCGTCGACGGCCGAACCGGCGAGGACCCCACCCCCGGCTGGCGCCCCTGACCGGCTCACCTGTGCCAACCGGTGGTCGCCAACCGGTGGTTCGCCAACCGGTGGTTGAGGAGCGAGCGCCAGCGAGCGTCTCGAAACCATCGTCGCGTGCGCACTTTCCGTCGCCGTGGTGCTGCTGGTTGCTGTTGAAAGACGAGTTAGGGTGGTGGCGGTAGGTGGTGGGTTGCGCTACCCCTCACCGTTTGCTTTCGGGTACGTCGTTGCTGTGAGGTGCTCCTTGTGGTTGCGGTTTATAACCTGTGGACAATAAGTGGCCCCGGAAATTATTTTCTGTGGATTATCTCGTATCGTGGGATAAGCCCTGTGGATATCGGTCTGAATGTCGGTGGTCCCTGATTCGATATTCCTATGTCGATCAGCGCCGAGGTCCCCGGGCAGTCACCCGCCGCGGTGCTGGCCGACGCCATCGCGGCGGTGCGTGGGCTGGCCGAGACGCTGTGGTCGGCACGCTCGGATGACGAGCTGGTCGAGACCGTCGGACTGGTCCAGCAGCTGGTCGCCGCGGCCGCCGTGGTGGAAGCCGGTGCGGTGGTCGAGGTCGATGCCCGCGACCTCGCCAAGGAGAAGCTGCACTACGGGTCGACCGGTGACTGGCTGACCCACCTCGGCGGGCTCCGGCACGGTGAGGGCAAGAAGCGGGTCAAGTACGCCCAGGCGTTGTGCGGTCCGCTCACGCGCACCCGCGAGGCGCTCCTGGCCGGGACGGTCTCGCCGACCCAGGCAGACGTCATCGTCCGCTCCGTCGCAGACCTGCCATCCGGCTGACTTGGTGCGGCGCCGCGGGGAGAAGGTCCTGGTCCGCCAGGCCGGTCACCTCAACGCCTCCGAGCTCGCCAAAGCCGGCCGGCACGTCGCCGAGGTCGTCGACCCCGACGCCGTCGACCGCAGGCTCGAAGCCCAGCTGGAGCGCGAGGAACGCGCCGCCCACCTGGACCGGTACCTCGTCGATCACCGACGACCGGGCCGGCGGGGTCCGGATCCGGGGCCGCGGCTCGGCCGAGGACGGCGCCCTGATCAAGGCCGCCCTACTGCCACTGACCTGCCCCGACCCCGCAGCCGATCCCGAGACCGGCGAGTCGCACCGCGACCCCCGCGACCACGGCGCCCGGATGTGGGACGCCCTGGTCACCACCGCCCAACACGCCCTGGACACCGGTCTCCCGCCCGATACCCACGGCACCCCAGCCAGGCTCCTGGTCACCGTCGACCACGCGATGCTGACCACGGGCACGACCGCCGACGGCACCGACCTACCGCCCGACGTCATCCGCCGGCTGGCCTGCGACGCCGAGATCATCCCCGCCGTCCTCGGAACACGCGGTGAGGTCCTCGACGTCGGCCGGCTCCGCCGCCTGGTCACCCCCGCGATCTGGACCGCTCTCGTCGTACGAGACCGGCACTGCACCTTCCCCGGCTGCACCCGACCACCACTCATGTGCCACGCCCACCACCTACGGCACTGGATCAACGGCGGAAACACGTCGCTGGATAATCTCGCGTTGTTATGCGGACACCATCACCGGGTCATCCACCACACGCCCTGGGAGATACGACTCAACCCCGACGACCGACAACCCGAATTCCTCCCACCACCGAAACTCGGCGTGAATCCGGAATGGATCCGATATCGCCCACGCCAGGAATAGATCGGCCGGTTATCCGTACGTTGGGTGCCGCGGCCAGGTCGCCTCCTTCTCCGCCGCCAGCAGATCGTCGCGCTCCTGCTGCCACTCCTCGGCACTGACCACGGGGGGCCGTGCGGGAGCCCGGTCCTCGGCGATGTCGGTCGTCATCGTCGACTCCCCTCGTCAGGGGTTGTCACCGTCTGGCCTACCACAACGCTGCGCTAGCCTGCAGGCCGCGAACTCAGGAGCCCCCGTGACCCCGCACGACCCCGACGACCCACACGGGCATCCACCGCACCACGACCCGCACCCGGGATTCCCGGTCGACTCCGACGTCACCGGCGCTGATGTCCCGACCGTCCCGGAACGTGCCCTGCGGCTGCTCCGCACCCGACGCGACATCCTGCTCGTGATCGCGCTCGGCGGGGCGCTCGGTGCCGCTGCCCGCTACGGCATGGCGCGGGCGCTCCCCCACTCCCCCGGCGAGTTCCCGTGGAGCACCTTGCTCACCAACGTCGCGGGCTGCCTCGCGATCGGGGTGCTGATGGTGATCGTGGTCGAGCGGCTACCCGCGAGCCGTCTGGTCCGTCCGTTCTTCGGCACCGGCCTGCTCGGCGGCTTCACCACCTTCTCGACGTACGCCGTCGACACCCGGGCGTTGCTCGCAGCCGGGCGGCCGGCCGTGGCCGCGGCGTACCTCTTCGGGACGCTGGCGCTCGGCCTCCTCGCCGTCTCGGTCGGACTGCGCGCCACCGAGCGGTTGCTGCGATGACACTCCTCCTGGTGCTGATCGGCGGAGCCGTCGGTGCGCCGACCCGCTACCTCACCGACGTCGCCGTGCAACGACTGCACCGCAGCGGGTTCCCCTGGGGCACCTGGACGGTCAACATCGCCGGATCCTTCGTGCTCGGCCTGGTCGCTGCCGGCGCCTCGACCTGGGTGACGACACTGGTGGGCACCGGCTTCTGCGGCGCGCTCACGACGTTCTCCACGTTCGGGTACGAGACCGTCCGTCTCGCTGAGGAGGGCGAGCCGACGACCGCGGCGACGTACGTCGTCGGCAGCCTCGCCGTCGGCCTGGTGGCCGCGGCCCTCGGTTGGTGGCTCGGGAGCTATCGGAGGGTGAGCCGAGTTCAGTCGGTTCCCGCCCAAAAGGGCCGTTGACGTGGTCGCGGCGTCACGACACGATCACGTGGCGGTGATCACACGGCTCGGGAGGCTTCGATGACAGGACGTCGTACACGTCGCGCAGGCGCGATCCTCGGTGGTGCGGGGGTCGTCATGGCCCTGCTGGTGGCGACACCGAGCGCCACGAGCGCAGCCCCGCCCTCGGGCGCGGCCCCCGGTGCGCCGGGTTCGCTCAGCCGCTTCGACCTGGCCCGCAAGGACTGCGTCGGCACCGCCCGCAACGACTCCTCGAGGGTGTGGTTCACCGTCGCCGACGGTGTCCTCTCCGACGTCTACGAGCCGAACATCGACAACACCAACGTCCACTCCCTGCAGTACGTCGTCACCGACGGCCACAGCTTCACCGACCTCCAGACCCGCGACCTGACCTACACCGTGCGCAGTGACCGCTCCGGCATGGAGTGCACCGTCACCGCCACCAGCGCCGCGCACGGCTACTCCCTGACCACCCGCTACCTCACCGACCCGCGTCGCGACAGCGTCGTGATGCACACCTCGCTGTCGGGCCGGCACGCGAGCGACCTGAAGGTCTACGCGCGGCTCGACTCCATCGTCAACGGCAACGGTGGCGGCGGCACCGCCAACGGTGGCGCCGACTCCGGCGTCGTCACCCGCTCCGGCGTCCCGGTCGTCTCCGACACCAACACCGTCAGCCAGGCGGCCAACCGCGACTACGCGGTGCCCACCTTCATGGCCCTCACCGCCGACAAGCAGGGCAAGGCCTCGGTCGGGTACGCCGACAGCGCCTCCGACGGCCTCACCAGCCTCGACGCGACGCACCGGCTCACGACGTACTCCAGTGCGCCGAACGGCCACATCGTGACCACCGAGGAGGTCACGCCCCGCCACCACGACCGGTCCTTCACCCTGGCCCTCGGCTTCGGACGCACCCAGGACGCCGCGCTCCGCACCGCAGGGGCCTCGGCCGACCAGCGCTTCTCGGTCACCGAGTTCCTCTACGGCCTCACCTGGCGTGCGTACGACGCGCACCTGCGGCAGCCGCACGGACTGAGCTCTTCTCAGACCCGGGCCTACTGGCTCAGCGCCAACGTCCTGAAGTCCAGCGTGGACAAGCAGTTCCCCGGCGCGATCGCTGCGAGCCTGGCCAGCCCATGGGGACAGGCCGTCAGCGCAGGCGACCTCCCGGGCGGCAAGCCGGTCTACTTCGGCTCCTACCGCGAGGTGTTCTCCCGCGACCTCTACGAGGCCGTCACCGGGCTTCTCTCGGTCGGCGACGTGGCGACCGCCCGCGACGCGACCCGCTTCCTGTTCGACCGACAGCAGCAGGCCGCCGGCAACATGCCCCGCAACTCCCTGCTCAACGGTGAGACCGCGCCCGACACCGGCGGCATCCAGCTCGACGAGACGGCGTACCCGATCCTGATGGCCTACCTCACCGGCCTCTCCGGAGACGCCGCCCTCTACACCGACCACGTGAAGCCGGCCGCCGACTACCTCGTCGCGCACGGCCCGTCGTTCGGCAACGAGCGCTGGGAGGAGCAGGGCGGCTTCTCGCCCTCGACGATCGCGGCCGAGATCGCCGGCCTGACCGCCGCCTCTCACATCGCCCACGTGCAGGGCGACGACGCACACGCGCGGCTCTACCAGGCCGTGGCCGACGACTTCCAGCGCACCGTGAAGGGCTTCACGGTCACCACCAACGGTCCGTACAGCTCCTCGCCGTACTTCATCCGGCTGTCGAAGAACGGCAACCCGAGCTCGGAGTTCATCTACGGCCTCGGCAACGGCAGCGTCAACGTCGACCAACGCGCCGTCGTCGACGGCGGCTTCCAGGAGCTGGTCCGCCTCGGCGAGCTGCCCGCGAATGACGCCGACGTGCAGAACTCGCTGAAGGTCCTCGACCAGCAGCTCGCCACACCCACGCCGACCGGCACCGGCTACTACCGCTACGGCACCTCGACGGCCGGCAGCGAGGACGGGTACGGCGACTGCTACACCCCCGACCCGACCACCTGCCCACGCGACGGCCAGCCGTGGCCGACCACCGACACCGGGTCCGGCCACCTCTGGCCGGTGCTGTCCGGGGAGCGCGCCGAGTCGGCGCTCGCCACCGGCAACACCGCCCTGGCTCGCTCCCAGCTCGGCTTCATCCTCGGCTCCGCGTCCGGCGTCGGGCTGGTACCCGAGCAGGCCTGGGAGAACCCCGACCTCGCCGCCTCGCCGTTCGGCACCGACCCGACGGTAGCCTCGATCGGCTTCCGCGACGGGCACGCCGCCGGCTCCGCCGCGCCGCTGACCTGGGCCCAGGCCCAGGAGCTCCGGCTGCTGGTGAACATCTCCACCGGCCAGATCGTCGACCGCCCCGACCTCACCACTCATCGGTACGTCGACCAGGCACCGCCGGCGAAGGCCGACGTGACGATCACCTCCCCGACCGAGGGGCAGACCGTCGCCGGGCCCACGACCGTCACCGGCACCGCCACACCGGGCGCGACCGTCGACGTGAGCCTGGTCGGCAACGACACCCCGGGCTCCGACCTGGCGACGGTGCACGCCGCCGCGGACGGCTCCTGGACGACCCAGGTCACGGCGCTGTTCGGCTCCGACACGATCACCGCCGCCGCCACGACGGCGTCCGGGGCCACCGGCGTCGCTCGGGTCGACGTGGTCGGCGACCTGGTCGGTGGCACCACGCTGCTCGACGACAACGACCCGGCCGGCGACGACAACGGGCCGGGTACCTACCAGTACCCGACCTCCGGCGACTTCCAGCCGGGCGCCTTCGACATCACCCGCTTCCAGGTGCTCCAGCAGGGCGACACGGTCTTCCTGCGGACCACCCTGCGCGACCTCACTGCCACCTTCGGCAGTCCCGACGGTGCTCAGCTCCTCGACGTCTACGTGCACCAGCCCGGCGCGACACCTACCAGCACCGACGCGGCTTTCGCCAGCCGCAACTACTCGATCGCCGGCCCCGACGCGTGGAGCCAGCGGCTCGAGGTGCAGGGCTTCGCAGGCCCTGTCTGGCAGGACGCCAACGGCGACCAGGTCGGCACCGTCAGCGGAGTGGTCGCCTCCCCGGCAGCGGACACGATCACGATCGCTCTGCCCGCGGCCCAGTTCGGCACACCCGCGCCGGGCTGGTCCTTCAGTGTCGTGCTGACCGGCCAGGACGGCTTCTCCGACGGCAGCGCGCGCACGTTCGCACCGACCCCGCAGCCCTTCAACTTCGGGGTCTGCGCGGCCGGGAACCCGGCACCGATCTGCTCCTTCGACCCCAACGCCGTACCGAAGGCGGTCGACGTGATCACGCCGAACGGGGTCTCGCAGGCCACCGAGCTCGACCCGACACTGGGTCCGGTGGTGGTGCGCGGCGTACCCGTCCCGTAGCCGCCCACGTGCCTTCCTGTCGTCCGCAGCACACGTGACCGGCCCTTGAGGAAGGCGTGAGCCTGCCCGGACTTCACCCGCCTCACGTGTCGACCTGGTGGTCGCGAGCCGGCCCAGCCTGTTCACCACGATGGCCCGGATCCGCCGCTTGACCAGCCCCGAGCTCACCCACGCTGCGTAGACTTATACAAGACCCCTTGTACGACAGGTGACCGCTCGGCGAGGCTGGGCGCATGCCCCGTCGTACCGCCAGCGAGCGACACCTCGACTCCGTACCGGCAGCCGCAGCCGACCCGAGCTCGGAGCTCGCGGACCTGCTGGTCGCCTACCACCACCCGATCCGGCGCTGGCTCATCGAGCTGCTCGCCCTCGAGGGCCCCGCGAACGTCGGCCAGCTCGCCGCCCGTACCGAGCTCGCGGTCGGGTCCGTCAGCCACCACCTCAAGGTGCTGCACCGGCAGGGGCTGGTCGAGCCCGCTCCCGACCTGGCCCGCGACACCCGCGAGAGCTGGTGGCGGCTGGGCGACCGACCGCTGTCCTGGAGCGTCGACGACTTCGAGGAGGGCACGCTGGGGCGCCGGGTCGCCGAGACCGCCGAGGGTGAGAACTTCCGGCACCAGGTCCGCGCGGTCGGTGCCTGGCTCCAACAGCAGAAGCAGGACGAGCGCGAGTGGCGCCTGGCCGCTGAGTCGGTCGACACCCTCGCCTACGCCACGGTCGAGCAGCTCGACGACCTCGGCGACCGGCTGACCCTGCTGGTCACCGAGTGGGCGGCCGACTGCGCCGCAGACCGCGCCGCGCGACCTGACGCCGTACGACGTCCGGTGCGCGCGATCGCCCGGGCCTTCCCCAGCGCACCAGTCAAGCCATGAGCCTCGCCACCGACCCGGAGCTGCTCGGCTCACCTCCCCCGCCGGTCCGGCGCGACCCGATGGTGCTGGCCTGGCTGGCGGCGGTCGCGGTCTCGTGGTTCGGCGACTACGCCTGGAACGTCGCCCTGGCCTGGACCGCCGCGCACACGCTCTCCCCGGTCCTGGCCGGCGTGGTGCTGGGCGCCGAGCTGCTGCCACAGGCCCTCCTGGTGCTACTCGGCGGCGTGCTCGCGGACCGCTACGACCCGCGCCGCCTGCTGGTCGCCGGGCAGCTCGGCCAGGCGGCGGTGCTCCTGCTCGGGGCCGCCGGCTGGGCCTCGGGTCTCCGTGGCGCGCCGATCCTGCTGGTGATGGCGATCTCGTTCGGCGTCGCCAGTGGGCTCACGATGCCGGCCGGTCTCGCGCTGGTGCGGCAGCTGGTGGCCGGCCGGGACCTGGGCACCGTGCAGGGCTGGAACCAGATCAGCAGCCGCGCCAGCAGGCTGCTCGGCGCTCCCGTCGGCGGCATCCTCGTCGCCTGGGGCGGGCTGACCCTCGTGATGCTGCTCGACGCCGCGTCCTTCCTGCTGATCGCGGTGGTGCTCACGCTCGTCGTACGCCCTCGCTACCGGCTGCCGCGCGCCGACCACGAGCGCTGGCGCGACTCCTTCGCCGACGGCATGCGGTATCTCGGGTCCCACGACACCGCGAAGCTGTTCGTGGTCGGCCTCACCGCGCTCAACGTGTTCGTGGCCCCGGTGACCGGGCTGGGCGTGGCGCTGCGCGTCAGCGGGTCGGGCTGGGGCGCGCACTGGCTCGGCATCGCCGACGCCAGCCTGGCGGCCGGGGCGATCCTCGGCAGCGTGGTCGCCATCCGCTGGCAGCCGACGTACGGCGCGGCGGCCGGCTTCCGGATCCTGGTCCTCCAGGGCGTCGCCATCGCCTGCGTGGGACTGGGCTGGAAGCCCACCCTGGTGCTGGCGATGGCGGTGCTGGGCTTCACCGCCGGCGCCGCCTCGGTGTGGCTGAGCGCTGCGTTCCTCCGCGCCATCGACCCCGCGCACCTGGGCCGGGTCTCGTCGGTGACCAGCCTGGGCGACATGACCCTGGTGCCGCTGTCGGTCCCGGCGCTCGGCCTCCTCGCGGGTGCCACCAGCATCCTCACCGCCACCGCCGTCTGCGGGCTGTCGATGTCGGCCCTGTGCCTCTGGTTCGGGAGCCGCCGAGCGATCCGCACCCTGGCCGCGTGAGCGCCGCCACCGCGGCCTCGGCGAACCTGACCACACCTTGATGTGGGCGTGAGCCCACCGGCACCTGGGCCACCTCACGTTCTTGGAGTACGACCACCCCCCAGTCGACATCGAGGCGAGACCCATGACCAGCATCGACCGCGTCAGCCAGGACTACCCCCTGGTCGGCGGACTGCCGACCACCACCGTCACGTTGGTCATCGGGCAGACCGGCTCCAGCCTGACGACGGTCACGGCGACCGGGAGCATGGTCTTGACACCCTCCATCGCCGCCACGACGCCCGCGGGAATCGCCTGCTCGATCACACCGGTGAACGAGTCCGGGACGGCAGACCGAGACTTGTGAGCGGCGCCCACCCGCCGCCCCCGGCGGCGGGATGGGCCCGATGGGTCAGTTCTCGTGGTCCTCTCGGGTCATATCGGCCCCGATCGCGTGTCTCCCGGCGTGGCCCGGGTCACCATGGAGAAGAGCCGCGCAAGACTCGACGGGACAAGGGGGCAGCCATGTGGGACTCGGTCAATGACAACGACCAGCATCTCTCGCACGACCTGCCCTGCCCCCGCTGCGGTCACGGTCTGCACACCTACCTCGCCTGCGACGAACGCTGCGACTGCGCGCCGTGCGAGATGCCGGGCAGCGGCCTCCTCTCGGTTCACTGACCCTCACCTGTCGCTCAAGCCGGCTCAGGCCATGGCGATGATCCGCTCTCAGCCCGAGCCGGCGCCGCCAGTGTCGGCGGATGTCGTCCTCGGGGATCTCGCCCAGCCCCGAGTCGCCGTCCAAGTCGCCGGCGCCGCTCACTGACCCACCTCCGAGCCCAGCCGCACCTCGAACGGCGCCCGGAAGGCCCCGTCGTCGACCACCTCCAGCACCGAGTCGATGTCGAGGACCACCGCCCTGATCACGTAGTCGCCCCCGGTAACGTCATGCCCGCCATCGTCACCCAGCGGACGCCACGACTCGAGGAGTGCCGAACTATCTCACAGATGAGATACCGTGAAATCATGACCGAGGACTTCAAGGGCCGCATCGGGAAGCTCATCCGGGACGCTCGCACGCATCGCGGGCTCACCCAGCAGCAGCTGGCCGACCGCCTCAGTACCAGCCAGAGCGCCGTGAACCGGATCGAGAAGGGCCACCAGAACCTCTCCCTGGAGATGGTCGCCCGGATCGGATCGGCCCTCGACTCCGAGATCGTCGCCCTCGGCGCCGGTCCCACCCACCTGCGCGTCACCGGCCCCACCACGTTGTCCGGCGAGATCGAGGTCAAGACCTCGAAGAACGCCGGGGTCGCCCTGCTGTGTGCCTCGCTGCTGAACCGCGGCAAGACCACGCTCCGCAAGGTCGCCCGGATCGAGGAGGTCAACCGCCTGCTCGAGGTGCTCGGCAGCCTCGGCGTCCAGACCCGCTGGATCGGCGACGAGGGCGACCTCGAGATCATCCCGCCCCCCGAGCTCGACCTGAGCGCGATCGACGAGGCCGCCGCCCGTCGTACCCGCTCGGTCCTGATGTTCCTCGGCCCCCTGCTGCACCGGGCCGACACCTTCGAGCTGCCGTACGCCGGCGGCTGCCAGCTCGGCACTCGCACGATCGAGCCGCACATGGCGGCACTGCGGCCGTTCGGCCTCGAGGTCAAGGCGACCGAGGGCTCCTACCACGCGACGGTGAACCGGGCGATCGAGCCGATCCGGCCGATCGTGCTCACCGAACGCAGCGACACCACGACCGAGAACGCGCTGATGGCGGCCGCCCTCCACCCGGGGACGACGATCATCCGCAACGCGTCGTCCAACTACATGGTGCAGGACCTCTGCTTCTACCTGCAGAAGCTCGGCGTCGACGTCGAGGGCGTCGGTACGACGACCCTCACCGTCACCGGCCGCGAGGACATCGACGTCGACGTCGACTACGCGCCCGCGGAGGACCCGATCGAGGCGATGTCGCTGCTCGCCGCCGCGATCGTCACCGAGTCGTCGATCACCATCAAGCGGGTGCCGATCGAGTTCCTCGAGATCGAGCTCGCGCTGCTCGAGGACATGGGCTTCAAGTACGACCGCTCCGAGGAGTACGTCGCGCGCAACGAGCACACCCGGCTGGTCGACATCACCACCCACACCTCGCACCTGACCGCACCGCTGGACAAGATCCACCCGATGCCGTTCCCGGGGCTCAACATCGACAACCTGCCGTTCTTCGCGGTGATCGCAGCGGTCGCGGACGGGCAGACCCTGATCCACGACTGGGTCTACGAGAACCGCGCGATCTACCTCGTCGAGCTCAACAAGCTCGGCGGTCAGGTCAAGCTGCTCGACCCCCACCGGGTGATGGTCGAGGGGCCGACCCGCTGGACCGGTACCGAGATCGTCTGCCCGCCCGCCCTCCGCCCGGCGGTGGTGATCCTGCTGGCGATGCTCGCCTCGAAGGGCACCTCGGTGCTGCGCTCGACGTACGTCATCCACCGCGGCTACGAGGACCTCGCCGAGCGGCTCAACCTGCTCGGCGCTCAGATCGAGACCTTCCGCGACCTGTAGTCACACCCGCACCTCTGGTCACGCTCCCCCTGCGGTTTGGTCCCCAACCGCAGGATTTCGGGCCGGATCTCTGCGGTTGGGGACCAAACCGCATGCCTCCCGGACCCGGACTGGATACTGCTCCCTGTGATCCCACGGACCGGCTTCCCGTTCCTGGACGACGGAGGGCCGGTGCTCGCGTTCGCCCACCGCGGCGGCGCGACGCACCCCGACCTGGTCGGCCGCGAGAACACCCTGGCCGCCTTCACCCACGCCGCCGCCCTGGGCTACCGCTACCTCGAGACCGACGTCCACCTGACCAGCGACGGGGTGCTGGTCGCCTTCCACGACGCGCTCCTGGACCGGGTCAGCGACGGCGTCGGCAGCGTCGGTGATCTCGACCTGGCGACCCTGGCCCAGGTGCGGGTCGGGGGTGAGCTGATCCCGACGCTCGCCGAGCTGGTCGATGCCTTCCCGGACGCGATGTTCAACCTCGACCTCAAGGCCGACGCTGCGGTCGCCGCGCTTGCCGCTTTCATCAGCGAGCGCGGGCTCCAGGATCGCGTGCTCATCGGCTCGTTCTCCCGCCGGCGGCTGAGCCGCTTCCGCCGGCTCGCAGGCCCGACCGTTCCGACCTGCGCCTCGCCTGCCGAGGTCGCGGCGTACGTCGTACTCCCCGGCCGCCTGGCCCGCCGACTTGCCCCTCGCGTGGCCGCCCTCCAGGTACCGCACCGGGTCGGCCGTCTGCCGGTCACGACCTCTGCGTTGGTACGGCGCGCGCACGGCGTCGGCGTTCCGGTGCACGTCTGGACCGTCGACGACCCGGCCGAGATGCGCCTGCTCCTCGACCGTGGCGTCGATGGCCTGATGACCGACCGGACCGATCTGCTCGCTTCGGTACTCGGTGAGCGAGGGCTGTGGCCCGGGGCGGAGGGCTGATGGGACCGGACGTCGCGGACGCTGAGCGGCTCGAGCGCGCCGACGAGCAGCGGGCCTGGAACTGGTACGACTGGGCCAACTCGGCGTACTACACGACCGTCCTCACCGTCCTCTTCGCGCCGTTCATGATCACCGTCGCGGGCCGCGCTGCGGGTTGCGGCGACTCCGCCGACGACACCTGTCACCGCACCGTGAACGTGCTCGGGCTCCCGCTGGCAGCGGGCTCGCTGCCGTTCTACCTGACCAGCTTCGCCACCATCGCCAGCGCGTTCGTGCTGCCGGTCGTGGGGGCGATGGTCGACCGGGCGGGCCACAAGAAGTGGCACATGGCCGGCTTCGCCTGGGCCGGCTCGTTCTTCGCCGCCCTGCTGTTCCTCATGCACGGCGACCAGTGGCGGCTGGCGGCGGTGGCGATCGTGCTGAGCAGCATCCTGGGCGGCTGCTCCCTGGTCAGCTACTACGCGATCCTGGTCGACATCTCGACCGAGGACGAGCGCGACCGGGCCTCCTCGCGCGGCTGGGCGTTCGGCTACCTCGGCGGCGGCCTGCTGCTCGCCGTGAACCTGGTGATGGTGCTGATGCACGGCACCTTCGGTCTCGACAAGGAGCTGGCGGTCCGGCTCTCCCTGCTCTCGGCGGCGCTGTGGTGGGCCGGGTTCACGATCATCCCGGTGCGCCGGCTGCGAGATCGCCCGCCACGCCATGTGCTCACCGAGAGCGGCGGCCTGCTCCACCGCAGTTTCGGACAGCTCTTCACCACGCTGCGCGAGATGCGCGGCTTCCCGATGACGCTGACCTTCCTGGTCGCCTTTCTCTTCTACAACGACGGCGTCCAGACCGTGATCGGCGTCGCCTCGACGTACGGCTCCAAGCAGCTCGGGTTCGGTGACGGCGTCCTGATCGGCACCATCCTGCTGATCCAGTTCGTCGCCTTCGGCGGGGCGCTCGCCTTCGGCCGGCTGGCGGGGCGGTACGGCGCGTACCGCTGCATCCTCGTCAGCATCTACGGCTGGATGGCGATCGTCGTACTCGCGATGTTCCTCCCGCGCGGCAACGTCGCGACGTTCCTGCTGATCGGTGTGGCGATCGCGATCGTGCTCGGCGGCACCCAGGCACTCTCACGCTCGTTCTTCAGCCTGCTGATCCCGCGCGGCCGCGAGGGCGAGTACTTCGCGCTCTACAACGCCTGCGAGCGCGGCACCTCGTGGTTCGGCACCTTCCTGTTCGGCGTGGTCTTCCAGGTCACTGGCTCCTACCGCCCCGCCATCGTCGCCCTGATCGTGTTCTTCGTGCTCGGAGCGGCCTTCCTGATGCGCCTGGACCCGGCCCGTGGCGCCGCCGAGGCGGGCAACCGGCTGCCCGTCCGGGTGTGACCGGGCTCGCACGAGTGGAGGAACACTGGGGCACCGGCGTACGTTGAAAGGGTCAGGACCCAACCGGATCCGTATGTCGTCACGAATACCGGGTACGAGCGTCTAGAGGATGTACGCCTCGGCAGTCGTACCGGGGGTCAAACCAACCTGGAGGTGAACCTCATGGCAGAGCGCACACTACGTGGAGCGCGGCTGGGGGGACAGAGTTTCGAGGACGAGCGCGGCATCGAGTTCGCCGCCCGTCAGCAGTGCGGATACCGCTGTGTCAACGGTCACGAGTTCGAAGTCACGATGTCGGTCGAGGCCGAGGTCCCGGCGGTGTGGGAGTGCCCGCGCTGTGGTGCGGAGGCACTCAGTACGTCGGGCATCGTGCGCGAGGAGAAGGCCGAGAAGCCGGTCCGCACCCACTGGGACATGCTGCTCGAGCGGCGTTCCGAGAAGGAGCTCGAGGACATCCTCAAGGAGCGGCTGGAGCTGCTCCGTGAGGGCGCCATCGGCCCCGCCCACCTGCACCGCACCAACGCCAAGCGTCGGGTGAAGTCCAAGGCCTGAGCGCCTGGCCTCTGCCTGGCCGGCCTGCTCAGAGTGTTGCGGTTTGGTCCCAAACCGCAGAGATCGGGCCGGAAATCATGCGGTTGGGGACCAAACCGCAACGTTGGTGGACCAGCCTCGACTCACTCGTCGACGACCTCGCCCTGGACAACGGGCCCCTGCGGCCCGGGTCCGGGGCGTCGTACGTCGAGGAGGCGCCGGCCGACCACCCGGGTCAGCAACCGCCGGGCGACCGGCCGGGTGAACGGCAGGATCAGCAGGATCCCGAAGGCGTCGGTGACGAAGCCCGGGCTCAGCATCAAGGTGCCGCCGACCAGGATCAGCGCGCCGTCCGCCAGCTCGCGGGCCGGCATCTGACCGGACGACAGGGTGGTGTTCAGCGCCTGCCAGGCCCGGCGACCTTCGTGGAGGATCAGCCAGCTGCCGAAGATGCTGTCGGCGATCAGCAGCAGGATCGTCCACCACGGGCCGATGACCTGACCGACCTGGATGATCACGTAGATCTCCACGATCGGCACCAGGATGAACGCCGCCACCAGCAGCCACCCGCGCAGGCTGCGGCGGCGGACGCGGCGCTGTTGGAACGGGCTGCCGCTCACGACCGCCGCCACATCCTGGCGACCTGGTCGCGACGCTCGCGGAGTCCCCACGTGGTGATCCGGCCCAGCGACTCGGCAGCCACCCGGCCGCTCATCTTGGAGTCGCCGCGGACCCGCTCCACGAACTCGATCGGCACCTCCCGCACTCGCAGGCCGCGGCGCAGGCAACGCACCACCATGTCGGTCTGGAAGACATAGCCGGTGCTCTGCACCGAGGCCAGGTCGATCGCCTCCAGAGCGGTCCGCCGGAACAGCCGGTAGCCGGCCGTGGCGTCCCGCACCCGGACGCCGAGCAGGGTGCGCACGTACAGGTTGCCGCCGCGCGAGAGCGCCTCGCGGCGTCGCGGCCAGTTCACGACGCTGCCGCCGGGCACCCAGCGCGAGCCGATCACCAGATCGGCATCGACCAGCGCGTCCAGCAGCCGCTGGAGCTGCTCGGGCTGGTGGGAGCCGTCGGCGTCCATCTCGCCGATCACGTCGTACCCAGCGGCCAGGGCGACCTGGAAGCCGTGCTTGTACGCCGCGCCGAGGCCGCCCTTCTCGGTGCGGTGGAGCACCTCGATCTGGGCGTCGGCGGCCGCCAGCTCGTCGGCGATCTTGCCGGTCCCGTCGGGTGAGTTGTCGTCGACGACGAGCACGTGCACCTCGGGTTGGGCAGCCCGCAGCCGGCCGATGATCCAGGCCAGGTTGTCGGCCTCGTTGAAGGTGGGGACCACCATCACGACCCGGCCCAGTCCGGCGGGCACGCCTGCGGCATCGGCGCTCACGGGCACCCACAGAGGGCACAGTGGGACGGGTCGGGCGGACGGCGGGTCATACGGGGGTCCTGTCGGTGGAAGCGGGCTCGAGGCCGACGACGGCGGCGGTTCGGCGGGTACGACGATACCGGCCCCTTCCCAGCAGCAGTCCCCAGATCAGGCCGACGACCACCAGTCCGACACAGGTCCGTCCGACCCACGGTCCGATCCGCACCGCGGGCGTCACCACGTCGTACAGCCCCACCCGCGCCTCGGCGTACGACGTGGTGCGCGGCGCCGTCGCGGTGACCACCGACCCGTCGGGGGCGATCACCCCGGTCAGGCCGTTGATCGCCGCCACCACGACGTAGCGGTGCGTCTCGATCGCCCGCAGCCGGCTGATCGCGAACTGTTGGTCGATCTGGTCGGTGTGGATGAACATCGCGTTGCTGGTCTGCACCACCACCAGCTGGCCGCCGTGCGAGAGCTGGGCGTAGAGCCCGTCGTCGTAGGCCACGTCGAAGCAGATCGCGTCGGCCACCTTCAGCCCGCCGATGTCGAGCGGGGTGACCCGGGTGCCGCGGACCATGTCGCGCGGGATCTGGTTGAGCTGCGCGAGATGGGTGCCGAACAGCCACCGCCACGGGATGTACTCCCCGAACGGGACCGGGTGCCACTTGGTGTACCGGTCGCCGGCGCCGGTGACCGGGTCGAAGACGATGCCCTGGTTGAGGACGTGCTTGAGGCCGCCGTCGACCACCACCCCGGCCAGCAGCGGTACGTCGATCGCGGTCACCGCCTGCTCGATGTCGGAGCGCATCTCCTGGTCCTCGAACGGGTCGAGTGCCGTGGAGTTCTCCGGCCAGACCACGAAGTCGGGTCGCGGCGCACGGCCGTCGGCGACGTCCGCGGCCAGCCGGGCGGTCTCGTCGGCGTGCTGGTGGGTGATCTCGCGGTAGTGCGCGAGCACGTCGGTGCCGTCGCCGGGCACATCACCCTGGACCGCGGCCACGGTGGCGTGCGAGGTCGCCGTCGCGTCGTACGGCCGCACCAGCGGTACGGCGCTCACCACCGCCACCGCGGCGAGCGCCAGGAGCGGGCGCAACCGAGCCCGCCCGCGGGCCGTGTACGCCGCAGCCAGGAGCGCGCCGAGCAGCGCCAGCAGCAGGCTCACCCCGGTCGACCCGAGGTAGGGCAGGGCGCCCGAGACCGGGGTGTCCACGACGGCGTAGGCGAGGCGGCCCCAGGGCATGCCGCCGGCCGGCCAGTCGGTGCGGATGTTCTCCATGGCCACCCAGGCGACGGCGAGCCAGACCGGTGCCACCGGCAGCCGTCGCAGCGGGATCACCACCACGGCCAGCACGGCGTACCACCCGGCCTGCACCGCCGAGAGCCCCAGCCACGGCACGGTGCCCACCGCGTGCATCCACCACAGCAGCGTGAACTGGAACGCGGCCCCGAACGCGAGCCCCGGCACCCATGCCCTGCGGGCCGGGAGGCCGTCGGTCACCACGAAGAACGTCGCGACCGCGAACGGCAGCAGCCAGAACGCGTGCGTGGAGGGGAAGGAGAGGGCGAGCGCCAGTCCGGCCGCGAGGGCGACGAGGCAGCGGATCGGCATGGGCACAAAAGTAGCCGTCGGAGGATGGCCGACCCTTGTCGGCTTGCGAGCGAGCTCGCTGCGCCGCTCACTGCGGTCGTCCCGCCGCGGCTCCGCCGACCTGTTTCGGCTTGCGAGCAAGCTCGCTGCGCCGCTCACTCCGGTCGTCCCGCCGCGGCTCCGCCGCGTCGGGACGTCCTCGTTCGGGCATGACCGGAGGGATCGCCGGCCCTTCGGGCCGACCGGTCCGCGGCTGGCTGCCGCGACCCCGGAAGTTGTCTAGGGGGACCGTTTCCCCCTCCGGTCTCGCTCTCGTGAAGCAGGACCGATCTCCGCGGACCGGATTCCCCGGATGGGCGGACTCCCACCGGGCGACCCGGTCTCTCGGACGTCGGTCCCGCTGACACGAATGCCTCAGCGATTGGTCGGTACCCTGTGCCGTCGAACACCGGATTGTCAACCGGTCGCTGACCTGCGAGAACGCGCGAACCAGCAGGTCAGGAGGCGTTCAGGCGCGCGAAGTTCATGAAGAATTTGCAGTCCACAGCGGCGTGTCGGCGTTCAACACACCTCGGTGGTGAACGATCGCTAACCCTCAGTCACGGGCCGGCACGACGACCGTGCCCGTCGCCGTGGTGGCCACCACCGGCGGGTCCAGCAGCTCCGCTGCGCCCGGCCGCTCGTCGGTCGCGGCGCCGCGGGCAACCACTGTCACGGTGAAGTCCAGGACCCGGCTCCTGGTGCCCGCCCGGACCAGCTCGCAGCTGATCTCGAGCACGTCGCCGGCGCGCACCGGAGCGCGGAACTGCACGTCGTCGTACGACGCGAACAGGCCCTCGTCCCCGTCGGTGACGATGCACATCTCGGTGGCGACGTCGCCGAACAGGCCGAGGCTGTACGCCCCGTCGACCAGGTTCCCGGCGTAGTGAGCGTGGGAGTAGGGCACGTACCGGCGATGCGCGACGCGCGTGCCGATCCGAGGTCCGTCGGTCGAGCTGCCTCCGTCGGTCGAGCTTGTCGAGACCATCTCAGCTCGCCTTCCTCGTCGTCAGCCGGTGCACGATGAACGACGCGACCTCGCCCGGCGTCGTACCGCGGCTGAAGATCCGGTCGACGCCGAGATCACCGGCCATCGCCTCGTCGAAGCGCGGCCCGCCGACGATGAGCAGCGGGCGCCGGTCCGGTGGGTAGGACTCGCGGAAGGCTGCGGACATCTCGCGGGTGTTGAGCAGGTGGGCGTCGCGCTGGGTGACCACCTGCGAGACCAGGACGGCGTCGGCCTTCTCCTCGCGGGCCCGCTCGACCAGCTGTGGGACGCTGACCTGGGCGCCGAGGTTGACGACCTTGAGCTCGCGGTAGTACTCCAGCCCCTTCTCGCCGGCGAAGCCCTTGATGTTGAGGATCGCGTCGATGCCGACGGTGTGGGCGTCGGAGCCGATGCAGCCGCCCACCACGACCAGCCGACGGTGCAGGCTGCGCTTGATCGCGGCGTTGGCCTCCTTGGGCGTCAGCAGCGGGTAGTCGCGCTCGACGACCACGACCTTGGAGGGGTCGACGAGGTGGTTCACCCGGCCGTAGACGACGAAGAACGTGAACCCCTCCCCCATCGGCTTGGCGTGTACGACGAGCGCGGGGTCCATCCCCATCTTGTTGGCCAGCTGTGCCGCTGCGCCCTCGGCCACCTTGGAGTGGGCCATCGGCAGGGTGAAGCTGAGCTGCACCATCCCGTCGCCCGTGGTGTCGCCGTACGGACGGATCGGCCCGCTGCCACCGTCGGTCGAGCGTTGTCCGTCGGTCGAGCGTTGTCCGTCGGTCGAGCCTGTCGAGACCACCTGTCCCTCACTCATGCGCCGGCCTCCAGGATCTCGCTGGCGGGGTTCCAGTACCCGTCCGCCTTCTCGGCGACGCCCTCGAGCCCGCGACCCTTGTCCGAGGGCCGCTTCATCAGCCCGAAGGTACCGTCGGCGATCGCCTCGAGCAGCGGGGCGTTGCCCGGCTCGGCCGCGATCTGCTCGAGCAGGTCGATGGTCTCGGCCAGCACCTGCCGGGCCCGCTGGGCGATGAAGCCGTCTGGTGCGGGCCGGAAGTCGTCGCGCAGGTTGCCGGCGGCGTTCATCACGTACCGGACGTTCTGCAGGGCCAGGTCGCGGTCGGAGATCCACGGGGTGACCACAGCCTCGGTCATCATCCCGACCAGCAGGATCCCCTGCCCGGTGAGGGCGCCGACCAGGTTGAAGAACCCGTCCAGCAGGTAGCCGCGGAAGACGTCGCCGGTCATGTGCCTCGTCGGTGGCATCCACTTCAGCGGCGCGTCGGGGAACAGGTCGCGGGCCAGCATCGCGTGGGCCAGCTCCAGCCGGAAGGAGTCGGGCAGGTCGGGGTCGATCTCGAAGGCGTGCCCGAGCCCGAGCTGCCAGTCCTCGAGCCCGGCCTCCTTGGCGAAGTACTCGTTGAGGAGCTGGCTGGTGGTGACGGTGTGGGCGGCGTCGACGGCGTCGGCGGTGGTGAGGTAGTTGTCCTCGCCGGTGTTGATGATGATCCCGGCCCGGGCGTGGACCTGGCGGCTGAAGCGCTGGTCGACGAAGGTGCGGATCGGGTTGATGTCGCGGAAGAGGATCCCGTACATCGAGTCGTTGAGCATCATGTCGAGCCGCTCGAGCCCGGCCAGCGCGGCGATCTCGGGCATGCACAGGCCGCTGGCGTAGTTGGTGAGCCGGACGTAGCGGCCGAGCTCCCGCGAGGTCTCGTCGAGCGCCGCGCGCATCAGCCGGAAGTTCTCCTGCGTGGCGTAGGTGCCGGCGAAGCCCTCGCGGGTCGCACCCTCGGGCACGAAGTCGAGCAGGCTCTGCCCTGTCGAGCGGATCACCGCGATCACGTCGGCGCCCTCGCGGGCCGCGGCCTGCGCCTGCGGGATGTCCTCGTAGATGTCGCCGGTGGCCACGATCAGGTAGATCCAGGGCGTCGAGGGGGCGTCACCGATCCGGGCGATCAGCCGCTCGCGCTCCTTGCGGCGGGAGTCGATGCGCTTGATGCCGGCGCCGACCTGACGACGCGCCACGGTGGTGGCCCGCTTGGCGTCGGTGCCCTCGGGGATGCGGAACCGCACCGACCCCGCCGACGCCTTCTCGGCGAGCTCGCGGAGATCGGCGCCCTCACCACGTCGTACGGCGTCCCAGACCGGCAGCGCGACTCCGTGCTCGAGGCCGACGTCGGCGCGGACGACGTCGACGAGCCGGTTGACCCACGGCGTGCCCTCGGTGTCGGCACCCTCGAGACCGGCGAGCCGCAGCGTGGCGCGCTCGACGGAGACGGTGGTGTGCTGCTGGGCGATCCGGACGATCGGCTTCCCGACCTTGCGGGCCAGGGACCGGGCCTTGCGGACGGTGGCCGGGTCGAGGTCGAGCTGTCCCCGCCGCGGTCGTGTCGTCGTCGCCATCTAGAGCCTCCGCTCGAACAGTCCGCGCACGCCCTCGTCGGCGCGCAGGAGCTCCAGGGCGTACGCCGCGTGCCCGGGGGTGTAGCCGTTGCCGACGAGCATCGTCACGTCGGCGGCCACGCCCTCTGCGCCGAGGGCGGCCGCCGAGAACGACGTGGCCATGGAGAAGAAGATCACCGTGCCGCGCTCGGCCGTGGACAGGATGGCCCCGCCCTCGCAGCCCGGGACGTCGACGCAGACCACGGTGATGTCGACCGGGCCGCCGGTGGCCTCCACGGCGTCGCGCAGCGCGACCGGGTCGCGTGCGTCGGCGACGGCCACGTGGTCGGCCAGCCCGCTGTCGCGCAGCAGCGCGGCCTCGGCCTCGTGCGGTACGACGCCGACGGTGCGGGTGGCACCGGCGTGACGGGCCGCAGCCAGGCTGAGCGAGCCGGACTTGCCGGCACCGCCGATCACGAGCACCGACACGTTCTCGGTCGTCGAGCCTGTCGAGACGTACTGCTCGACGATCCGGCGGGTCAGCGCTGGCGCACCACACACGTCCATGACCGCCAGGCTCAGGGCCGGCGGGAGGTCGTCGGGGATCACCGCTGCGATGGAGCGACCGAAGAGGATCGCGTATCCGTCGGCGGGCACCTGCTCGCTGTGGCCGTCCCAGCGCTCGAGGCCGTCCTCGATCACCAGGGGGGTCAGGCTCAGCGACACCAGGGTCGCGACTCGGTCGCCCACGCTCAGGCCGAGCGTCGACGCGGGGCCGACCTCCTCGACGGTGCCGATCAGCATGCCGCCGGAGCCGGTCACCGGGTTCTGCATCTTGCCGCGCTCGGCGACGATCGCAAGCACCTCGCGTCGCACGGCGTCGCCGTCCACGACGTCGTCGTGGGTGTGCTTGCCCTCGAGCTGGCGGAACGACGCGGCGTCGAGGTTGAGGGTCTCGACCCGCACCCGCACCTCGTCGGGCCAGAGCTCGCGGCGGGTGTCCAGCCGCCGGGCGGCCTGCGGCAGGTGTCGGCCGTGGGAGGGGTCGTCCCGCACGCGATGCAGGCCGGTCGGGTCGCTCGCACGGCGCGCGGTCGAATCGGTACTCAGCGCCGACATTCTCGGGGTATCCTCCGTTGGAAACCTGAACTGACAAAAGAATCTGCGGCGTTGCATTGGACTCACCGCATGTTCTCCACCTACTCTGACATGAGCGCCCCGGACGGCACAACCGGCGCGCCGACCTGCCCGGCCCCGGGCCACCCGTCTGCGCAGGAGTACCCGATGAGCATCGAGATCTCGACCGGCATGGACACCGGTCAGCCGTACCCGTACCGCCGTACCGAGCTCGTGGAGCCGGACTGGACACGGTTCCCCGGCTGGAAGGACGTCACCACCGCGGACTGGGCGTCGGCCCAGTGGCAGCGCGCGCACTGCGTGAAGAACGTCAAGCAGCTGCGCGAGCTGATGGGCGACCTCGTCGACGAGCGGTTCTACGCCGACCTCGAGCGCGACCAGGCCGAGCGCGCCACCATGTCGATGCTGGTGCCGCCGCAGATGATGAACACCATCGCCCGGCACGAGGAGCCGCGTGGCGCGGGCTCGCTGACGGAGGCGTTCTACGCCGACCCGGTCCGCCAGTACATGCTGCCGGTGTTCAGTGACCGTCGTACCGACTGGTCCTCCCACCCGCACGCGACGCGTGACTCCCTGCACGAGCACGACATGTGGGCGACCGAGGGCCTGACCCACCGCTACCCGACCAAGGTGCTCGCCGAGCTGCTGCCGACCTGCCCGCAGTACTGCGGGCACTGCACGCGGATGGACCTGGTCGGCAACTCCACCGCGACCATCGACAAGCTGAAGTTCGTCGGCAAGCCCAACGACCGGCTCGGTGACATGCTCGACTACCTGCGCCGCAACCCCGAGGTGCGCGACGTCGTCGTCTCCGGCGGCGACGTGGCCAACATGCCGTGGGCCCGCCTCGAGGCGTTCCTCACCTCGCTGCTCGAGATCGAGAACATCCGCGACATCCGGCTGGCCACCAAGGCGCTGATGGGGCTTCCGCAGCACTGGCTGCAGCCCGACGTGGTCGAGGGGATGACCCGGATCGGCACGATGTCGCGCGAGCGCGGCGTCTCGATCGCGATGCACACCCACGTGAACCACGCCAACTCCGTGACCCCGCTGGTCGCCGAGGCGACGCGGACGATGCTCGACACCGGGATCCGCGACGTGCGGAACCAGGGCGTGATCCTCAACGGCGTCAACGCCGACCCTCACACGCTGCTCGACCTCTGCTTCGCCCTGCTCGATGGCGCGCAGATCATGCCGTACTACTTCTACATGTGCGACATGATCCCGTTCTCGGAGCACTGGCGGGTCTCGGTGTCCGATGCGCAACGGCTTCAGCACGCGATCATGGGCTACCTGCCCGGCTTCGCGACGCCGCGGATCGTCTGCGACGTGCCGTACGTCGGGAAGCGGTGGATCCACCAGCTGCACTCCTACGACACCGAGCGTGGGATCAGCTACTGGACCAAGAACTACCGGACCTCGATCGAGTCGACCGACCCCGACGCGCTGAGCCGCACCTACGAGTACTACGACCCGATCCACACCCTGCCCGAGGCCGGGCAGCACTGGTGGGCCCAGCACGGCCGGCTCGACGAGTCGGCTCTCAAGGCCGCCGAGGTGGCCGAGGCTTCTCGCCGTACGGCGGCGCTCCAGGCCCACTGACCCGCTCCGGCGGTGGTGTCCGGACTCACCCCGACGGACTGGGCGAAGATCGCCCGCCGACGGCTCGCCTGACCTACCATTCCATCACCGGACCTCGGGCCTCTCGGAACCGCCTGCGCAGGACCAACATCACCGAACGGATCTCACGAGATGGCTCGCCCACCGATCCACCACCCCCACCGCCGCACCGTGGTGCGCACCGCCGTCTGGACGGCGCCGGCGATCGCCGTGGCGACCGCGGCACCCGCGATGGCGGTCTCCGTGAACGCCTCCTTCAAGCTGAAGTTCGACACGCTCAACCTCTTCCCGGCCGACTTCAACGACAAGGGCGTTCCGCAGTCGCTCGAGTCGAAGGTGCAGGTCGAGAACCTGTTCCAGCAGAACGGGCCGACGCTCACCACGCTGACCTTGAACGTCAGCTACCCCGACTCCCGGACCAACGGCGGTGCGCCCACCATCGTGAGCGGTCCCGGCTGGAGCTACGCCAGCGCAGCCCACACCGGCTCGACCTGGGTCTACACCTTCCTGTTCGTCGGCAGCGTCCCGACCAGTAAGTCCACCCCCGAGCTCGACTTCCGCGTGCCGATGACGTCCAGCACCGGACCGGTCACTATCGATGCCACTGCGTTCGCTCCGGGCGGTTCCGTGGCGGGCACGGCCACCTGGAACGGCAAGTAGGCCGACCTCGCACCTGGCCGACCTAGGCTGGCCGGGTGGGAGCGACACGCCGGGGGCTGCTGCTCGGTGGCGTCGGCGTGCTCGCAGCCGGGTGCTCCGGGTCGTCCTCCGACGGCGCATCATCAGCGACCGCCCGATGCCGGGTCCTCGACGACGCGCAGCGCCAGCCCCAGCGCCACTCCGTCGAGCACCGGGCCGACGCCCGCCGCGCTGCCGGATGTCTCGCCCTGGCGGCCGGGCGCCGGTGAGCTGGTGCCGGCCTGCAAGCTCGCCGCGGTACGGCGTGTGGAGGGCGCCGGCAACGGGCGCGACACCGCGCTGCAGGTGATCGACGCGCAGTACGGCGGGCTTCTCACCGACACCGCGAGCGTGCTGGTGGTGACCCGCGCCTGGCGCCGCACGGGCCAGAAGATCGTCCACGGCGGCCACACGTACGACGTACGCCTCAGCAGGGCGGGCCGGACCTGGCGGGTCACGGCGATCCACCCGTCGCGACCAGGGCCACCCGCGCGCAGCCTCACCCCCACCGCCCGCCGGGTGCTCGCCTCCGACCGCATCCACCTGCCGCCGGCTGCGACCGCCGACATCCGATCCGGGCAGGTCCACGACTCCGCTCTCGCGGCCCTGCTCACGGTCGCACGGACCCATCGTCCGACGGTGAGCGTGATCCGCTCGGGCCACCCCCTCGACGTGTTCGGCACCACCCGGCCCAGCGACCACCCGCAGGGCCGGGCCTTCGACACCTGGGAGATCGACGGGCACGCCGTGGTCGACCCACGCACGCCGAGGTCACTGGTCGAGGACTACATGCACGCCGTCGCGGCCGCCGGCTCCTACAACGTCGGCGGCCCCTACCTGCTGGGGGCGGCGCCGCAGTACTTCAGCGACGACACCCACCACGACCACGTGCACGCCGGCTTCACGACGTAAGAAGGGAATCAGCTGGTGTGGTGCACCTCCTGCAGGGCGTAGACCGGCGTCTCGAGCCCCTCGTAGCGGGCCTTGAGCTGGAGGGCCAGGTAGAGCGAGTAGTGCCGCGACTGGTGCAGGTTGCCGCCGTGCATCCACAGGTTCGGCACCTGGGTCGGCTTCCACATGTTGCGCTGCTCGCCCTCCCACGGGCCGGGGTCCTTGGTGGTGTCGGACCCGAGGCCCCACACCTTGCCGAGCCGGTCGGCGGTCTCCTGGTCGACCAGGTCGGCGACCCAGCCGTTCATCGACCCGTACCCGGTGGCGAAGACGACCAGGTCGGCCGGCAGCTCCGTGCCGTCGGCGAGCACCACCGAGTCCTCGGTGAGGTGGTCGACCTGGCCGTGTACGAGCTTCACGTCGCCGTTGGCCACCAGGTCGGCGGCGCCGACGTCGATGTAGTAGCCCGAGCCGCGCCGCAGGTACTTCATGAACAGGCCCGACCCGTCGTCGCCCCAGTCGTGCCAGAAGCCGGCCTTCTCGAGCCGGTCGTAGAAGTCCTTGTCCCGCTCGGCCATCGCCTCGTAGGCCGGGATCTGGAAGGTGTGCAGGATCCGGTAGGGCAGCGAGGCGAAGATCATGTCCGCCTTCTCGGTGGTCACTCCCGCATCGAGAGCCCGCTCGGAGTAGAGGTCACCGAGCCCGATCTCCATCAGGCTGGCGCTCTTCACGATGTGGGTCGAAGAGCGCTGCACCATGGTGACGTCGACGTCGTTCTCCCAGAGCGCGCCACAGATGTCGAACGCGGAGTTGTTGCTGCCGATGATCACCGCCTTCTTGCCCCGGTACGCGTCCGGGCCGGGGTGGGCCGACGAGTGGTGTACGTCGCCGCGGAACACGTCACGTCCCGGGATGTCCGGGATGTTCGGCTTGCCCGACATCCCGGTGGCGAACACCAGCTGCGTGGGCCGCAGCGTGAGCGGCTTGCCCTCGCGCTCGACCTCGACCGTCCACTCCCCCGTCGCCTCCGACCACGAGGCGCTGGTGGCCCGGGTGCTCGACCAGTACGGCACCTCCATGATCCGGGTGTAGGACTCCAGCCAGTCGCCGATCTTGTCCTTGGGCGCGAAGACCGGCCAGTTGTCGGGGAACTTCAGGTAGGGCAGGTGGTCGTACCAGACCGGGTCGTGCAGGCACAGCGACTTGTAGCGGCCGCGCCACTGGTCGCCCGGCCGGGCGTGGGAGTCGATGACGAGGCTCGGTACGCCGAGCTGCCGGAGGCGGGCGCCGAGCGCGATCCCACCCTGACCGCCCCCGATCACCAGGACGTAGGGCTGCGTGGTGCTGCCGAGACTCTCCGCCTCCTCCTGCTGCCGCTCCTTCCATGTCGACCGGTGCTTGTCGGCACCGTGCTCGGCACCCATCGGCCGGTGCGTGCCCCGCGGCTCCTCGAAGCCCTTGAGCTCGTAGAGGGTGGTCAGCAGCGTGAACGCGCGGTCCTCGCCGTCCTCCTCGAGCAGGCGGAGCAGCCCGCGGCCGCGCCCGACGCCGGTCTCGAAGGCGATCCAGGCCGTGACGACCCCGTCCGCCTCGTCGGGCGGCTCCTCGGTGACGAAGCCACCGGCCCGCGCCGAGTCGGGCGTCTGCTCGAGCAGGTCGGTGACCCCGGACCGGCCCTCCACGGTGGTGATGTTCCAGGTGAACGCGACCAGGTCGCGCCAGTAGGAGTCGGTCGCGAACAGCGCGGCGGCGGCCGGTACGTCGTGCGCGGCCAGCGCGGTCTGGAAGCGGTCGAGCCACGCGTCCACGCGCGCCTGAGGGGTGCCGGCGACGTCGTCCGGGGCGGCGACGTCCGCGCGTGCGGGAGCCTGGGTCATCTGTTGTCTCCTTCGCCTAGGCTGATGTGACCGAGCACACACCCCCAGCCGTGCCGGTGACAGGGTTGCGAGAGGTTGCAACTCCGCTCCGGGAAGGACCGATGTCGACCGACGACCGCACGTTGCGACGTACCCGTGAGGCGGTGCTGACCGGCACCTCCGCACCGAGCGGCGGACCGCGCCCCGAGATCGCGGCGTCCTGGCGCCGGGTGACGGCGGTCGGGCTCGACCCCGGGTCCGGCGCCGAGGTGGCACCGCTCGGCGAGGCCGAGCTGGCGCGGCGCCGGGCGGCCAGCGGGCTGGCCGACTTCGTGCCGCAGCTCACCGCCTCGCTGCAGGCGGTGACCGACGCCGGCCAGCTGGTGGTGGTGGCCGACGCGGACGGCTGGGTGCTCTGGCGCGCCGGCGGCAGCGCCGTACGCCGGATGGCCGACGGCCTCGGCTTCGTGAGCGGCTCGGCCTGGACCGAGGGCAACGTCGGCACCAACGCGATCGGTACGGCGCTGGTGCTCGGCGAGGGCGTGCACGTGCGGGGCCCCGAGCACTTCGTCGAGTCCCACACCCGGTGGGGCTGCGCGGCGACGCCGCTCACCGACCCGTGGTCGGGGCGCACCCTCGGTGTGCTCGACGTCAGCGGGCCTTCGCGGGGCATGCACCCGGCCGAGCTGGCCCTCGTCCAGGCGGTCGCGCGGCTGACCTCGCTCGAGATCGTCACTCGCCGCCGCACCGAGCTGGACGGGCTGCGGGCGCGCGCCGCACCGATCCTGGCGCGGATGCGCGGAGACGTGCTTGCCGTGGACGCCTACGGTCATCTGGCCGCCGCCGTCGGGAGCCGGGCGCCCGACCGGGTCGCCCTGCCCGACGACCTCGCCGCCGGGGAGGTGTGGCTGCCCACGCTCGGCCGCGCGACGGCCGAGCCGTTGGCAGGTGGCTGGCTGCTGCGGCTCGACGACGACGCCGTACCACAGGCCACCCGGGCGGTGCTGGACCTCACCGGGCTGCCGTGCCTGAGGGTCGAGTCGCCGAGCGGCGGCTGGTCTCGACGCATCTCGCCACGGCACGCCGAGATCCTGCTGGCCCTGTGCCTGGCCGGTCCGACCGGCCGGACTGCGAGCGACCTCGCCGGCGACCTGTTCGACGACCCCACACGCACGGTCACCGTCCGCGCCGAGATGTCGCGACTGCGCCGGATGGCGGGCAGCCTGCTGCTCTCGAACCCCTACCGCTTCTCCCCCGGCGTCCAGGTGACGACCGACCTGCCTGGCGATCGCGCCGCGGTGCTCGCGGGCTCGAGCGCACCCGTCGTACGCCGCGTCCGCTGAGCCCAGCGACCGGCTTCCGCCGCATGTGACGCGCATCACCGGGTACGACCGTTGCGCAAGCGTGCCCGTCCGGGGTGCGCGTGGACGCGTGCCGGGGAGCGGTGCCGCGTCGCGTGAGAAGGGAGGAGACCGCGATGGCAGGCAATGAAAGCGGTAGACGAGGCCTGGTGAGCTCGTTGGTGCACGGCGCCAAGGACATTCCGCGGAACGCCTCGTGGCTGGCCGCCAAGACGGTGCCGCACGACCACCACACCAACGGCAACGGCAACGGCCATGAGAGCAACAACGGCACGTCCTCGGACCTCAAGGGCCTGGCGCAGAAGGCCGGTCGGGCGGTCCGGGAGGCGATCCCGGGCACGGACTCCTCGGTGGAGTCGGGCCTGGCCCGCGCCCGGGAGAGCGCCGACGACGCACGCGAGGCCGAGGACCAGGCAGTAGCTGCCGCCGAACGGGCACATGCGCTCCGCGAGCGCGCCACCGAGGTCTCCGCCGAGGAGAAGAAGAGGCTTCGCGAGGTCGACGCCGCGCAGAAGGCCGAGGTGCAACGTCGCGTGGCTGCTGCGACCCGGGAGGCCGAGGAGTACGTCGAGCGCGCCCGTCGTGACGCCGAGGCCGACGCCGACCAGGTCCGCACCGCGGAGCAGGAGGCATCGGAGGCGCGAGCAGCGCAGGCCGAGGCCGAGGCGGAGCAGGCGCAGCAGGAGGCCCAGGAGCGGTACGCCGAGGCCACCGAGCGGCTCGCCCTCGCCAGGACCCGCGCCGAGGAGGCAGCGGCCCTCGCACAGGAGGCGGCGGACAAGGCCAGGGCGGACGCCGAGCGGATCAGCGCCCAGGTACGCCAGGACCAGGCGCAGGCCGAGGAGGCCGTCTCCCAGGCGGACGGGCTGCGCGAGCGGACGGCCGCGGAGGCGGCCAGCGTGACCACCACCATCCGGCGTACCGAACGGCCGGTGCTCACCGAGATGACCCGCGCCGACCTGCTGCACCTGGCCGCGGAGCGGGACATCGCGGGACGCTCGTCGATGTCGAAGAAGCAGCTGACCGCAGCACTGGAGAAGAAGCAGTGAAGCCGGTCGAGACGCTGGTCGGCGCTATCCGGACACCGAAGGTGCTCAACCGGGCGCTTCGGTCCGGTGCCGCCGCAGGCGCGACCCTGGTGGCGCTGTCGGCGGCGAGCGCGGTTGCCAGCGCCATCCGACGGCGGACGGAGGCGGCATGAAGGTGCGAGCGCTGGGAGTGCTGGCCCTCGGGTATGTCCTGGGCACCCGGGCCGGGAGGGAGCGGTATGAGCAGATACGGCGACTGGCGAGCGAGGCGGCGGAACGCCTCGAGACGTACGGCGAGCGTGGCACCCTGGCCGCCCGGCTCGAGCGTGGCTCATCCGGCGGGGACGCTGGCACCCGACGCGGCTAGCCATCTCTCCGACGGCGTCGTCGTCGAGACCAGGCTGATCGCCCGGCTGCTCGGCGTACGCGTCCTGCGCATCGACGGCGTGGTGCACCTCGCGCCGGCGCGGCTCGAGCGCCTCGGGCCTGGTGGCTCGGAGACGGGTCGGCCGGTGGCGGCGGACCGGCAGCTGGGCGCGGGCCTGGCCCGCGCCTCGCGGTTGCTCGAGAGCTGCGACCCCCCGCCCGACTGAGAGCGAGCCCGTCGCACGCCGCGTCCGCTGACGTCTGACCCCGCGGTTTGGTCCCCAACCGCAGGTTTTCGCCCGAAATCTCTGCGGTTTGGGACCAAACCGCAGATGTCAGGTGACCGGGCGGCTCTCGAAGGGGGTGCTGAGCACGATGGTGGTGCGGGTGGCGACGTTCGCCACCGAGCGGATCCGCGCGAGCAGGTCCTCCAGCGCCGACGGGGTCGCCACCCGGACCTTGAGGATGTAGGACTCGTCTCCCGCCACCGACCAGCACGACTCGAGCTCGCGGAGCTCGCGGAGCCGCTCGGGGTAGTCGTCGGGCTGGGAGGGGTCGATCGGCGTGATCGAGACGAAGGCGGTCAGCGCGAGCCCGAGCTCCTCGTGGTCGATGCCTGCGCCGTACCCGGTGATCACGCCGCGCTTCTCCAGCCGCTTGACCCGCTGGTGCACCGCCGAGGTCGACAGCCCGGTGGCCTTGCCGAGGTCCGTGAACGACATCCGGCCGTCGGCGGCCAGCAGCCGGACGATGGTGCGGTCGGTCTCCTCCACGTGATCGACCCTAGCGTCCGGCCGGGCCCCGATGAGGCAGACTCGGTGCCCGTGGCGAACCAACAGCGACTGATGGTCCTCGACTCCGCGTCCATGTACTTCCGCGCCTTCTTCGGGGTGCCCGAGGTGCTCGCGCCCGACGGCACCCCGGTCAACGCCGTGCGCGGGTTCATGGACTTCATCAGCCGGCTGGTCGGCGACTACCGGCCGACCCACCTGGTCTGCGCGTGGGACAACGACTGGCGGCCGCAGTGGCGGGTCGACCTGATCCCGTCGTACAAGGCCCATCGGGTGGTCGCCGAACGGCCGGGCCCGAAGCCCGACATCGAGGAGGTTCCCGACCCGCTGGAGCAGCAGGTGCCGGTCATCCTCGAGGTGCTGGACGCGTTCGGGATCTGCGTGGTGGGCGCCGACGGCTACGAGGCGGACGACGTGATCGGCACCCTCGCGACCGGTGCCTCGATGCCGGTCGACGTGGTCACCGGGGACCGCGACCTCTTCCAGCTCGTCGACGACAAGGCGGGGGTACGGATCCTGTACATCGCCAAGGGGGTCGGCAACCACGAGCGGGTGACCGACCACGTGGTGGTGGAGAAGTACCGGGTGCTGCCGAGCCAGTACGCCGACTTCGCCACCATGAAGGGCGACGCCTCCGACGGGCTGCCCGGCGTGGCCGGGATCGGCGAGAAGACGGCCGCCTCGCTGCTGCTGAAGTTCGGCGATCTCCAGGGCATCATCGCCGCGGCCGCTGACCCGGAGTCCGAGATGTCGCCCGGGCCTCGCCGTCGGATCCTGGACGCGGCCGACTACCTCGAGGTCGCCCCGACGGTGGTGGCCGTGGCCCGCCAGATCGACCTCCCGCCGTACGACGCGACCCTCCCGGACGCTGCGCGCCACCCCAGGCGCATCGCCAAGCTCGCCGACCGCTACAACCTCGACTCCCCGGTGAAGCGGCTCACCGCCGTGCTCACGGGCTGACCGAGATTACGCCTCCGAGCGGCCCGACGTCGGCTCGAGGGTCTGCGGTTTGGTCCCAAACCGCAGAGTTTCGGACCCGGATGCTGCGGTTTGGGACCAAACCGCACACCTAGCGACCGGCAGACAGCCGACCGGATCAGTCCTCCAGCGGCGCTACGGCGACCACCCCGCGCCTGATCCGGCGTACGACGTCGCGGGCGGTGTCGCGGAGCGGACCCGGCCCCGCGGCGTCGGCGACCTGGCCGCACAGGTCGATCAGCTGCTTGACCCACCGCACGAAGTCGCCGGCGGTCAGGTCGCTCTCGTCGAGCACCTCGGAGAGGTCGTCGCCCTCGCACCAGCGGTACGCCGCCCAGGCCAGGCCGGCGTCGGGTCGGCGCAGGAAGTCGAGCCGGTGCTGCCGCTCGACCTCGGCCAGCTCCTGCCAGAGCAGTTCGAGCGCGTCGATCGCGCGCCGGGTGTCGCCTCCGGGCACCCGCGCTGACACCACGTCCTCAGGCCGTCGGGCCTCGTAGACCAGGGTGGACAACGCGGCGGCCAGGCCCGAGGGTCCCAGCCGGTCGAGAACCCCGGTCCGCAGGGCTTCTGCGACCACCAGGTCGAGCTCGGAGTAGATCCGGCGCAGCGGGCGGCCGAGATCGGTGACCTCGTCGTCCGCCAGGTAGCCGAGCGTCTCCAGCACCTCGCAGACCCGGTCGAACTGGCGGGCCACGGTGTTGGTCCTCTGCTCGACCCGGCGTTCCAACGTCTTCGCGTCACGGTCGAGCTTGAACCACCGCTCGGCCCAGCGGGCGTGGTCCTCGCGGTCGGGGCAGTCGTGGCACGGGTGAGCCCGCAGCTGGGCGCGCAACCGCTCCACCGCGGGATCGTCGGAGACCGGTTCCCGGTCGCGTTGCCGGTTCGGCGGTGGCGGAGTGAAGTTGTGGGTCGCGGCCCGCATTGACGACGCCAGGTCGCGTCGCATCTGGGGGTTGCGCGGGTTGAAGCCGCGCGGGAGCCGGATCCGGGTGGTCGCCGTCACCGGGGTCGGGAAGTCCAGCAGGCTCAGCCGACGCGCCTGCCGCTCGGCGGTCAGCACCTGCGGCCGCGGTCCGTCCGGCGACGTACCCGGGTCCAGGACGACCGCGAAGCCGGCGAACTTGCCGGCCGGCACCTCGATCACGTCGCCCCGGTGCAGCCGTGCCAGCGAGTTCAGCACCTCCTCGCGGCGGTCGGCCTTGCGGGCGCGTGCGGCACCCTTCTCCAGCTCGGAGATCCGATGCCGGAGCGCGGCGTACTCCATGAAGTCTCCGCGCTCGCAGGACGCCGACTCGGCGTACCCCTGCAGCGCATCCTGGCTCTTGGTCAGCTGCCGGGCGAGGCCGACCACCGCCTTGTCGGCCTGGAACTGGGCGAAGGACATCTCGAGCAGCTCTCGCGCCCGGAGCCTGCCGACCTGCTGCACGAGGTTGACCGCCATGTTGTACGACGGGCGGAAGCTCGAGCGGAGCGGGTAGGTCCGCGTCGACGCCAGCCCGGCGACCTCGCTCGGGTTCATCCCCTGCTGCCACAGCACAACCGCGTGGCCCTCGACGTCGAGCCCGCGTCGTCCGGCGCGGCCGGTCAGCTGGGTGTACTCCCCCGGCGTGATGTCGGCGTGCGTCTCACCATTCCACTTCGACAGTTTCTCCAGGACCACGGTGCGGGCCGGCATGTTGATGCCCAGAGCGAGCGTCTCAGTCGCGAAGACCGCCTTGCAGAGACCACGCACGAACAGCTGCTCCACGCACTGCTTGAACGCCGGCAGCATCCCGGCGTGGTGGGCGGCGACGCCACGGCTCAGGCCGTCGAGGAAGTCGTGGTAGCCGAGGACGTGCCGGTCCTCATCGGGCAGGTCGGCGCACGCCTCTTCGACGTACGCACGGATCTCGTCGCGCTCGTCGGGTGAGGTGAGCCGGATCCCGGACCGCAGGCACTGCTGCACGGCCGCGTCGCAGCCGACCCGGCTGAAGATGAACACGATGGCGGGCAGCAGCCCGGCCGCGTCGAGCTGGTCGAGTACGTCGACCCGGCTCGGGATCCAGACCCGGCGGCCGTTGCCGACCGCGCGACCCCGGTTCCGACCCTGCGGGCCTTTCCCCTTGGGGCTGCGGCGGTCGCGGAGCCGGGTGCTGGCGTAGTCGTCGCGCGCGATCCGGAGCAGCTCGGCGTTCACCGGGGCCCCCTCCTTGACGAAGCCCGCGGCGGCGTCGACGTCGGAGGTGGCGAAGAGGTCCATCATCCGCTTGCCGACCAGAACGTGCTGATAGAGCGGCACCGGGCGGCGCTCCTCGACGAGCGTGTCGGTGTCGCCGCGCACGGTCTCGAGCCACTCGCCGAACTCCTCGGCGTTCGAGACGGTCGCCGACAAAGAGATCAGGGCGACCGATTCCGGGAGGTGGATGATGACCTCCTCCCAGACCGCACCGCGGGACCGGTCCGCCAGGTAGTGGACCTCGTCCATCACGACGTACCCGAGACCCGCGAGCGTGCCGGAGCCGGCGTACAGCATGTTGCGGAGCACCTCGGTGGTCATCACCACGACCGGCGCCTCGCCGTTGACGGTGATGTCGCCGGTGAGCAGGCCGACCCGATCGGCGCCGTAGCGGGCGACCAGGTCGTGGTACTTCTGGTTCGACAGCGCCTTGATCGGGGTCGTGTAGAAGCACTTCCGGCCGGTCTCGAGGGCGAGGTGGACGGCGAACTCACCCACCACCGTCTTGCCGGAGCCGGTCGGCGCGGCGACGAGTACGCCGCGGCCCTCCTCGACGACGTGGCAGGCCCGCTGTTGGAAGTCGTCGAGCGCGAAGTCGTACTGCCCGGCGAAGGTGTCGAAGACCGGGTGAGTGCGCCCTGTCATGCCAAGACGGTGAGGGCGCCGGGCGCACACTCGACGGTCAGGGGCAGCGGGCCGAAGCGCTCGCCGTCGGCGTACGACACGATCCCCGGCGCGGCGATGGTCACCGAGCGGGCCAGGTGGTGCTCGTACTGCGGGTGCGTCACGTGGGTGCCCTTGAACAGCTTGGGATAGGTCCGGATCAGCCCGGGCTTCGACATCGGCTTGATGATCACCACGTCGAGCATGCCATCGTCGAGCAAGGCGCCCTCGGTGATCCGCAGGCCGCCGCCGAACGACGGTCCGTTGCCGACCGCGACCAGCATCGCTTCCAGCTCGAGCTGCTGGTCGTCGATCTGGAGGGTGTAGGGCAGCGGCTCGAAGACGCGGAGCTCGGCGAGGGTGGCGAGGTTGTAGCGCATCTGGCCCTTGGGCCAGGTCATCCGGTTCGCACGCTCGTTGACCACGGCGTCGAAGCCGGCAGCCAGCACGGTGACGAAGTAGCGAGAGCCGCTGCGGGCCAGGTCGACGGTGCGGGTGCGGCCCGCGACGACGAGGTCCGCGGCGGCCTCGGGATCCTTGCGCGGGATGTCGAAGTAGCGCGCGACGTCGTTGCCGGTGCCCGAGGGGATGATGCCGAGGGGGGTCGTGGTGGTGGCCACCGCCTGGACCGCGAGGTGGACCATGCCGTCGCCGCCGCACACCACGAGCGCATCCACACCGTCCGCCACGCACTGGTGGGCGAGGTCGAGTGCCTCGTCGGCATCGCGGCCCTGGAGGCTGCGGACCTCGAGCCCCGCCCCGCGCAAGCGCTCGAGGGCCTGGTCGCGGACCCGTCCCCCCTTGCCCTTGCCCGCGGCGGGGTTCGTCAGGAGCGCGATCTCGCGTGTCGGCACGCGCGCAGACTACCGGTGAGTAGACCCTGCGGTTTGGTCCCAAACCGCAATGATCCAGTGCGAATAGCCGCCGTTTGGTCCCAAACCGCATCCTCCAGCGCCCGGGAAGGGGTCAGCGGTTAGCGGAGCCGACCCGGAGGCGTACGGCGTACGACCCGGCGGGGGCGCCGACGCCGCGGGCGAGGCGGCCGACGGCGATGAGCACGGTGTCGGCGTCGAGGCGCGAACCCGGTACGGCGAGGACCACGCGGTCGCCGTCAGCGAGCAGGAGCACCTCGCCGTACTGCCAGACCTGGTGCGCCCGGACGCGCACGGCGTCGGAGGCGACCGGCTCGGGATAGGCGTCGTCCACCGCGAGCAGGTCGCACGGCAGCGGGTCGACGCCCGACGCGCTGAGCGCGCCCTCGACGCGGTGGCCCGTCGCCAGGCCCCGCTCCGAGGCCCACGTCACCTCCCGCTCCCCCAGCCACTCGGGCAGGTCGAACGGGTCGATCTCGGCGTACGACGGGGGCTCGTGCGGGCCCGGAGTCACAGCGGGGAGACCTGGTCGTCCGCCCACTGGTCGGTGGCATCGGGGCGGTGTGCCCCGCGGCCGCGGACCCGGTCCAGGATCCGGGCGGCGATCTCCGAGAGGAAGAACAAGATCAGCATCGGGATGCCCAGCATCAGCATCGAGAACGGGTCGGTCGACGGCGTGGCCACGGCGGCGAAGACCATGGTGCCGATCACGATCCACGGCCTGGCTTTCCCGATCTGCTGCCCGGACACGACGCCGGCGAGGTTGAGCAGCAGCACGAAGAGCGGGATCTCCATCGCGATCCCGAAGACCAGCAGCATCCGGATCAGGAACGAGAAGTACTTGGAGAAGTCGATCAGGTTGGTCACGCCGTTCGGCGTGAACGAGATCAGCACCTGGAGGCCCTTGGGCAGCACGTAGTAGCCGAGCGCCACTCCGCCGATGAACAGCGGCCCGGCGACGGCCGCGAACATCCGGGAGTACTTCTTCTCGTTGGGGTGCAGACCGGGCAGCACGAACGCCCAGATCTGGTAGAGCCAGTAGGGGCTGGCCGCGATCAGCGCCACCACCCCACACAGCTTCATCTGGAGCAGCAGACCGCCGGTGGCGTCGTTGACGACGGCCTCCGTGCGGGTGCCGCTGCCCTTGAGCTGCTGCTGGGCCTCGTTGTACGGGTGCTGCACCAGCTCGAGCAGCTGGTCGTAGAAGTAGATGGCGACCAGGAACAGGATCACCAGCAGCAGGGCGGAGCGGATCAGCCGGGCGCGCAGCTCACGGAAGTGGTCCGAAAGGGCCATCCGGCCGTCGGGGCCGACCGGATTGTGCGGCTTGCCGCGCAGAACGTCGACGGCACCGACGATGGACAACGCAGCCTCGGTCAGGTCGTGGTGTCGTCGCGACGCTCGACCGGCTTGGTCACCGGTGCGTCGCGCTCCGCCGCCTGGCGCGCCTCGAGCGCGTCGCGCTCGGCGATCTGACGGGCCTCGAGCTCGCGCTGCGACGCCGTCTTCTGGTCGTCGTCGTCACCCAGGCCCTTGGTCTCGGCCTTGAAGATCCGCAGCGCACGGCCACTGCCGCGGGCCAGCTCGGGCAACTTCGAGGCACCGAAGATGAGGATGACGATCGCCAGCACGATGAGGAGCTCGGGAGTGCCGATATCTCCGATGAGTAGGGGCAGCATGGGGTGAGTCCTGACGTGAGACAGCTGGTCGGAGGAAGTCTAGCCCGCGGGGTGGTCGTAGAGGGCCAAAGCCTGTGTGATCGCCTCGGCGGTCCCGCCGGCGAAGTGCGGGGGCGAGACCACCTCGGCGTACGGCGCGAGGCGCAGCAGGAGCCGCTGCAGCCACTGCTCGTCGCCCACGGGCAGGTCCACCTCGGAGCCGCCGTCGCGGGCGGGCCGGACGTCCTGGACGGAGTAGTACTCCTCCACCCAGCGTGCCTCGGGGCGCAGGGCGAGGGTGACCAGGGTCGACTCCTCGCCGCTGGCGAAGATCCCGGCCGAGAGGTCGCGGGGCTGGGCGGGCTCGGTGACGACCGGGCTGTCGAGCACGTGCGCCTCGTGGATCCTGTCGAGGCGGAACAGCCGGGGCGCGTTCGCGCTGTGGCACCAGGCGTCGAGGTAGTCGACGCCGTGGTGGGAGACCACCCGGTGGGGGTCGACCACGCGTTCGGACTCTTCGTCGCGCGCCGGCACGTAGTAGGTGAGGCGGACCTGCCGCGCACGTCGTACGGCGTCCTCGAGCCGCCCGCGCAACGCGAGCGTGGCCGGTACGTCGTCACCGGGGTCGACCAGCGGCGGCGCGCCCGCGGCGGCCTCCTCCAGCTTGGCCAGCGCCCGATCGACGACGTCGCGGGTCTCACCGCCGGCGCCGGCGCGCAGCGCACGCAGGGCGACGATGATCGCGGTCGCCTCGGTCGGGGTGAGCCGCAGCGGTCGGGCCAGGTAGTCGGCGTTGGACACCCGGATCACGCCCTCGCCCTCGAGGGCCTCGAGATCGACGTCGATGAGGTCGTCGGGGTAGCCGCCCGGGAGGCCGCACAGGAAGAGGACGCGGAGATCCTTGTCGAGCTGCTCGGGAGGTACGCCGATCACCCGGGCCGCCTCGTCGAGCGGCACCTGCTCGCGGCCGTGCAGGTAGGGCACCAGCCGCAGCAGCCGGCCGACCTGGTCGCGGGCCGCGCCCGCGGAGGCAGTGCCGGTGCCGATGGTGCTCATGCGAGGGCTCCCGCCGCGGCGCGTAGGCGGGCCACGACCTCGTCGCGCAGGGAGGCCGGCTGCTCGACGTACACATCCGCGCCGAGCGCGAGGAGCTCGTCGGCCTGGGCCCCGCTCGGCAGGCGCAGCCGGTCCCACGGCGTGGCGTCGTCGGGGCCGTCGACGTCGGGCTCGATCGCCGCGGACGCTCTCCGCAGGACCGCGCCGGCGCCGGGCCGGACCAGCACCACCGCCTCCTCCGACGGCGCCGCGGGCGCGAGGCGGCGGGCGACCGCGCGGACGTCGGTGCCGGCCGGGACGACGAAGGCGCCCGGGGCGCCGGTGGCCTTGGCCGTGCCGACCACGCGGGAGAGCCGGAACACCCGCTCCTGGCCCCGGTCGGTGTCGAGCCCCACGACGTACCAGCGCCCGGAGAAGCGGACGACGCCCCAGGGCTGCAGGTGCCGGGTGAGCGGCGCGTCGTACCCGGGCCGCCGGTAGTCGAAGGTGACCGCACGGCGGGCGACGGTGGCCTCCCAGAACACGTCGAACGCCGGCTCGTCGGCGCTCAGGCGTGGCTGGGCGATGTCGAGGGCGCCGAGGTCGAGGGCCAGGCCCGCCGCGGAGAGCTTGCTGACGGCGTCCGTGGTCGCCTCCGCCAGCCGGGCGTGGCCCCAGACCTTGGTGGCGAGGGCCACCACGGAGGCCTCGTCTGACTCCAACGAGATCTCGGGCAGCGCGAACTGGTCGGCGCGGACCCGGTAGCCCGGCTCGTCGTCGAAGTAGGCGTCCATCTGGCCGACCTCGATCGGGACGCCGAGGCTGCGCAGCTCCTCCTTGTCGCGCTCGAACATCTTCTCGAAGGCGTCGTCGGAGGCCTCGGCGTAGAGGATCGCCCGGATCCGCTCCTTGGAGACGTAGTGGCGCTGGACGAGCAGCATGATCAGCAGGTTGAGCAGACGCTCGGTCTTCGAGGCCGCGCTCGGCTGGGCACTCACCGGACACTCATCGGGCGCTCATCGGCGTACTCCGTGACGACATGGCCCCATCGTGCTCAGGCGGCCCCGAGGACGTCCACCACGAAGTACAGCGTGTCGGTGCCCTTGATGCCGGCGGTCGGCTGGCCCTTCGAACCGTAGCCGTCCTTGGGCGGGATCGCGATCAGGACCTGGCTGCCGACCTTCTGGCCGACCAGCGTCTTGTCCCAGCCCTTGACGACGCGGCCGACGCCGATCGGGAACGAGGTGACGTCCTTGCTGAAGTTCTCGTCGAACGGCTTCTTGCCGCCGTAGACCTGGCCGAGGTAGCGGACGATGATCGTCTGCCCCTTCTTCACCGCCGGGCCGGTGCCGGTCTTGACGACCGCCACCTTGAGCTTGTTGTCGGGCTTCGGGGTGCCCTTGAAGTTCAGGCCGGAGACGACACCCTTGGTCGCCACCACCTTGGGGGCCCAGCTGGGCGCCGCCTTGCTGGAGCCGTCCGGCTTGTCGAGGGGCTTCGCGACGAGGTCGAAGAGGATCAGGACGTTGTCCGTGGCCTGGATGCCGAGGCTGGTGTTGCCCTGGGGACCGAAGATCTTGTCGGCCGAGGTGTACACCAGGACCCGCGAGCCGACCTTCTTGCCGGTGAGCGCGTTGAGGAAGATCGGGCTGACCTGGCTCGACAGCGTCACCACCTGCGGCTGCTTGTCCTTGTAGGAGCTCGCCACGGTCTTCTGGGTGGCGCCGTCGGCGATCACGGTCTGGATCATCGCCGCGTCGCCCTTCTCGATGGTCGGGCCGGTACCGGTGATCAGGGTCTTGGTGGTGGTCGTCGGGTCGGTGACCTTGCCGGAGAAGTCGACCGTGGGGTCCACGCCGAGGTCACCGGAGATCTTCACCGAGTCCACGCCGAGCGAGGCCCCGCTCGAGGCCGAGGAGCTGTTGCTGCTCCCACAGCCGGCGAGGACGACGGCCGTCGCTACGAGGGCGACGGGCAGGAGGCTGAAGCTGGTACGACGGCGCACGAGAGATGGTCCTTCGGATGACGGCACGGATTGCTCAGCCTATCCGGGTGCCCCCAAACCGACCGCATCGTCTGGGGCGGCCTGAGGTCACCGTTTGGTCCCAAACCGCAGATCTGCGGGCCTCAAGGATGCGGTTGGGGACCAAACCGCGCGTGCATGCGGGCCGAAAGGGTCACATGCCGTCGATGAGGCGCTGCACGCGCTCGTCGTAGGCGCGGAACGGGTCCTTGCAGAGCACGGTGCGCTGGGCCTGGTCGTTCAGCTTGAGATGCACCCAGTCGACAGTGAAGTCGCGGCGGCGTTCCTGGGCCTTGCGGATGAACTCCCCGCGCAGCCGCGCCCGGGTCGTCTGCGGCGGCACCGACTTGGCCTCGAAGATCTTCAGGTCGGTGCTCACCCGGGCCACCGCCCCCCGCTTCTCGAGCAGGTAGTAGAGCCCGCGATCGCGGCGGATGTCGTGGTAGGCCAGGTCGAGCTGGGCGATCCGGGCGTGGCCGAGCGGCAGCCCGTGCTTGGCGCGGTAGCGGTCGATCAGCTTCCACTTGATGACCCAGTCGAGCTCGCGGTCGACCAGGCCCAGGTCGTCGGACTCGACTGCCTTCAGCCCGCGCTCCCACAGGTCCAGGGCGCGCTCGATGATCGGGGTGGAGATCTCACGCCGGTCCACGAAGTTGCGGGCCTTGGAGAGGTACTCGTGCTGAATGTCGAGAGCGCTGGCCTCGCGGCCGTTGGCCAGCCGGACCTTGCGCTGACCGGTGACGTCGTGGCTGATCTCGCGGATCGCGCGGATCGGGTTCTCCATCGTGAGGTCGCGCATCACCACGCCCTCCTCGATCATCCGCAGCACCAGGTCGCAGCTGGCCACCTTGAGCATCGTGGTGGTCTCGCTCATGTTGGAGTCACCGACGATGACGTGGAGGCGCCGGAACCGCTCGGCGTCGGCGTGCGGCTCGTCGCGGGTGTTGATGATCGGCCGGGAGCGGGTGGTGGCGCTGCTGACGCCCTCCCAGATGTGCTCGGCGCGCTGGCTGACGGCGTACGACGCACCGCGCGCAGTCTGCGTCACCTTGCCGGCGCCGACCACGATCTGGCGGGTGACCAGGAACGGGATCAACACGTCCGCCAGCCGGTTGAACTCCCCGGAGCGGCTGACCAGGTAGTTCTCGTGGCAGCCGTAGGAGTTGCCGGCGGAGTCGGTGTTGTTCTTGAACAGGTAGATGTCGCCGGCGATCCCCTCGTCGTGGAGGCGCTGCTCGGCGTCCTTGAGCAGCCCCTCGAGGACCCGCTCCCCCGCCTTGTCGTGGGTGACCAGCTCACCGACGTCGTCACACTCGGGGGTGGCGTACTCGGGGTGGCTGCCGACGTCCAGGTACAGGCGGGCGCCGTTGCGCAGGAAGACGTTGCTGCTGCGGCCCCAGCTCACCACCTTGCGGAACAGGTAGCGCGCCACCTCGTCGGGGCTCAGGCGGCGCTGTCCCTTGAACGTGCACGTCACGCCGTACTCGTTCTCGATCCCGAAGATCCGCCGGTCCACGAGATCACCCTATGCCGACGGGTCGCATCCCGCGCGCCCCGCTCACGCGAGCCTGGGGCCGTCATCGCTGCGGTTTGGTCCCCAACCGCAGCTTTGGGCGACAGAAGCGTGCGGTTCATGACCAATCGGTGACACCCATGGAGCGACGCCACCGGTTGAGCAGCTTCTCCTGCCCGGCAGGCGAGTACGACGAGGAGGCCACCATCGCGCGCCACCGACGGAGTCGGTGGGGTCGGTGTCCCCGTTGCAGTGCGCGGTCGAGCTCGTGCATCACGCCAGCGGCATGGTTCAACAGATCATCCAGCGTGTATCCGCGACGCACGTACCGCGCGTGAGCCAAGGCCCTCTCCCGACGGAGATCGGAGCGATGCTGCGCAGGCGAGCGGTGGCCGGCTCCGTCGTACTCGTGGACATTCCTGGTGCCGGCCACCAAGAGGTCGGCGCGGGCGAAGGCTCTTCCATGGTCGTCGACGAGATCAACCTGCGGGACGACGTCGACGCCCATCACCCGGTGGAATATTCGCAGCACCGTCTCTCCGCCGGACTCCGCCCGTGGGTCGGAGACGGAGTACGCCGCCGCCAGCGCGCGCGTCCCTGGTCTGCGACTGGCGAGTACGACCGCCATCCGTTCTGGATCGACGTGGCCCAGCGCCTTGGCGGAGTCCATGAGAACGACCAGATCAAGGTGGCCGAGGTCCCGAGCCGCGCGGAGCAGGACCTCCTCAGGGGTGTCGACCGGGAGCCCCTGCACTGTGCGACGGGAGCTGTCTGGCTCGGTGGTCACCAGGCGCGAACAGATCAGGCCTGCTCTACGCGGTCGCCGCTCGCCTCCGTGCACGGCCGCAAAGACGGGGACGGGGCTGGGCAGGTGCGGAAGTCGCCAACCGAGGAGCCGGGCCGCGGTCAGGTGCGTGAAGACCGCGTCCTTCGGCAGCACCAGCTGCCAGGCACGGAGGTCCCGCAGGAACTCGTCTTCAGCGCTCAGCCCCTCTCGCTCGGTGAGGAACAGTCCGTGACTGACCCGCCGGAAGCCGCACAGTCTGATCTCACCGCGTATGGGCTCGTCGTTGTCTCTCACACCGCCAGGTTGACCCGGATTCCTGTTCGGCGGGGTGCCGCAGAAGGCACCTGTGGACGAACGCCCTCAGCGCCGGTCCTGTGGGCGCGGTTTGGTCCCCAACCCCGTCATGCAGGCTGTATTTCCTGCGGTTGGGGACCAAACCGCAGAGAATCCGCCCCCAGCAGCAGCAGCAGTGGTCGGGTCAGGTGTTGACCGGCGGGTCCGCGGTCGGCTCGGGGGGCGTCTCGGGCGTCCCGTTGGCCCCGGGAGCCTGGTCGGCGTGCTCGGTGGGGCCCCGGTCGCCGAGAAGCGACTCGAGCAGGGCGGGGCCGAGCCGCCGGAACTTCCGGGGCTGGGTCCGGGTGCGGTCGAGGACGGCGACCTCGAGGTCGTCCGCCGGGATCACTCGATCACGTGTCGCGCCACTCTCGTCGGGGGTGTGGCCGAGGGCCGCCACGGCGACATGGAGGGCGTCCGAGAGCGAGGCGTTCTCGGTGTAGTGCTCGGCGAGGTACGACGCGACGATCTCGTCTGCGCCGCCCATCACGGCGTACCGGTGCTCGTCGGTGACCTGGCCCTGGTAGGTGAGCCGGTAGATCTGGTCGGCGGCGGCAGTGTCACCGACCTCGGCGACGAACAGCTCGACCTCGTAGGGCTTCTCGCCGCCGCTGGAGAAGATGGTGCCGAGGGTCTGGGCGTAGGCGTTTGCCAGCCCTCGACCGGTGACGTCGCGTCGGTCGTAGGCGTAGCCCCGCATGTCGGCCAGGCGGACCCCGGCGATCCGGAGGTTCTCGAACTCGTTGTAGCGGCCCACCGCAGCGAACGCGATCCGGTCGTAGATCTCGCTGACCTTGTGAAGCGCCTGCGACGGGTTCTCCGAGGCGAACAGGATCCCGTCGGCGTACTGCACCGTCACCACCGACCGCCCACGGGCGATCCCCTTGCGCGCGAAGTCCGCCCGGTCCTTCATCAGCTGCTCGGGCGAGACGTAGAACGGCATGCTCATGCGCGGTCTCCGGTGGTCGAGCGGAGTCGAGACCTCATGTCAGGGCCGCCGCGGGTCCGTCGGGGCGGTTCATCCGGCCGGCGATCACGGCGTCGGCGGTCGCCGCGACCTCGGCATCGGGGATCCGGTGCCCGCCCTCGGCGGTGATCACCTGCACGACGGGGAAGATCCGCCGGGTGAGATCAGGGCCGCCGGTGGCGGAGTCGTCGTCGGCTGCGTCGTACAGCGCCTGGATCAGCGCGGTGACGCAGCCCTGCTGGTCGAGGTCCTCGCGGTACAGCTTCTTCAGTGCGCCGCGCGCGAACAGTGAGCCGGAGCCGACCGAGTGGAAGGCGGTCTCCTCATAGCGTCCGCCGGTGACGTCGTAGGAGAAGATCCGCCCGGAGCTGGTCGTCAGGTCGAAGCCGGCGAAGAGCGGTACGACGGCGAGGCCCTGCATGGCCATCCCGAGGTTGGCCCTGATCAGGGCGGCGAGGCGGTTGGCCTTGCCGTCCATCGACAGGGTCATCCCCTCGATCTTCTCGTAGTGCTCGAGCTCGGTCTGGAACAGCCGGACCAGCTCCACGGCCAGGCCGGCGGTGCCGGCGATGCCGACGCAGGAGTACTCGTCGGCCGGGAAGACCTTCTCGATGTCGCGCTGGGCGATGATGTTGCCCATCGTGGCGCGACGGTCGCCGGCCATCACCACGCCGCCGGGGAAGGTGGCGGCGACGATCGTCGTGCCGTGCGGGGCGAGATCGCCGGCGTGCCCCTGAGGTACGGCGCGGCGTGACGGCAGCAGGTCGGGTGACTCCAGCGCCAGGAAGTCGGCGAAGCTCGAGGTGCCGGGCGTCATGAACGACGCCGGCAGACGGGAGTCGGACAACTACTCGCCGCCCTTCTGGATGAACGACTTCACGAAGTCCTCGGCGTTGGTCTCGAGCACGTCGTCGATCTCATCGAGGATGGCGTCGACGTCATCGTCCAGGGCGACCTTGCGCTCGGCGACATCGGTCTCGGGTGCGACCTCGGTGACGTCCTCGGACTCACCCGACTTGCGAGGTTGCTTCTGCTCCTGGGCCATGTCTTCACCCTAGCCGCTCGGCCCGACGACCGGAGTCCCTGCGCCTACGACGGCTCAGCCTGCGTTCGCCCGGGTGACCCGACCGGCGTCGACGAAGAGCCGGATCCGGCGCGGACGGAAGTCCATGGTCAAGGCGGTGACGTCAGGGGGCACGACGTGGGGCTCGAAGCCGGCGTCGCTCGCACGCCGTACGGCGTCGGCCTCGGTCAGTCCCACCAGCGACGGTGCGAGCAGCGCGGCCTCGGAGCCGGGCTGCAGTCGGTCGTCACCGATCCGCAGCTGGACCCGTGCCACCTCGGCACAGGCATCCTCGATCTGGGCGCGCCAGCGCAGGTGGTCCGGGGCGGTGTCGTAGCCGGCGTACGACGCGTCGTCGGCCCAGTCGTTGACGATGGCTGCACTCCAGCCGCCCTCGCGCAGGCCGGCGTCGAGGCCGACGTGCACGCCCAGCCGACCGGGCAGGTCGAGTGCGGCGATCCCGGCGAGACCCTCCTCGAGCCGCGCCCGGGTCTCGGGCGTGGCCTCCTCGGCCAGCCGCATCAGGACGACGTTGCGGATCATCGGCGCCTCCGTGGTCAGCGGGTCAGCCGGTCAGCGGGTCAGGGCGCGGAACAAGTCCTCGGCCGTGTCGCACCGGTCGATCAGGTCCGCCACGTGGGCCTTGGAGCCGCGAAGCGGGTCGATGGTCGGCACCCGCTGGAGCGACTCGCGCCCGGGGAGGTCGAAGATCACCGAGTCCCAGGACGCGGCGGCCACCGAGTCGGCGTACTTCTCCAGGCAGCGGCCGCGGAAGTAGGCGCGGGTGTCGTCGGGGGGCGCGTGCATGGCGCGCTCCACGGAGGCGTCGTCGAGCAGCCGGTCGATACGGCCGAGCTGGACGAGCCGGTGGTAGAGCCCCTTGTCGGGGCGGATGTCGCTGTACTGGTAGTCGATCAGCTGCAGCTTGGCGCTGTCCCAGTCGAGGCCGTCGCGGTCGCGGTAGGAGTTCAGGAGCTTGAGCTTGGCAACCCAGTCGAGCTCGCGGGCGCACAGCATCGGATCCTGCTGCAGCCGCGCGAGCACGGACTCCCAGCGCTCCAGGATGTCGACGGTCTGCTCGTCGGCGTCGGAGCCGAGCCGGTCGTCGACGTACTTGCGGGCCAGCTCGAGGTACTCCTCCTGGAGCTGGATGGCGGTCAGCTTGCGGCCGTCGCTCATCGGGATCAGCTCGCGCAGCGTCGGGTCGTGCGAGACGGCGCGCAGCGCCGCCACCGGACCGTCGATGCCGAGGTCGGAGGTGATGAAGCGGTCCTCGATCATGGCGAGGACCAGCGAGGTGGTGCCGACCTTGAGGTACGTCGAGATCTCGGCCAGGTTGGCGTCACCGATGATGACGTGGAGCCGCCGGTACTTCTCGGGGTCGGCGTGCGGCTCGTCGCGGGTGTTGATGATCGGCCGCTTGAGAGTGGTCTCGAGGCCCACCTCGACCTCGAAGTAGTCGGCGCGCTGGCTGAGCTGGAAGCCGTGCTCGCGGCCGTCCTGCCCGATTCCGACCCGCCCGGAGCCGACCATGACCTGCCGGCTGACGAAGAACGGCGTCAGGTGGCGCACGATGTCGGAGAACGGCGTCGCGCGGCTCATCAGGTAGTTCTCGTGGGCGCCGTACGACGCGCCCTTGTTGTCGGTGTTGTTCTTGTAGAGGTGGATCGGGGTGCTGCCGGGGGTCTGCGCGGCCATCCGGCTGGCGTCGAGCATCACCTGCTCTCCGGCCTTGTCCCAGCGCACTACGTCGAGCGGCGTGGTGACCTCGGGGGTGGAGTACTCGGGGTGGGCGTGGTCGACGTAGAGCCGCGCGCCGTTGGTGAGGATCACGTTGGCCAGACCGAGATCCTCGTCGGTGAGCTGGCTCGGATCGGCCAGCTGCCGGCTCAGGTCGAACCCGCGGGCGTCGCGCAGGGGCGACTCCTCCTCGAAGTCCCAGCGGGCACGGCGCGCCTTGATGGTGGCGCTGGCGTAGGCGTTGACCACCTGCGAACAGGCGACCATGGGGTTGGCGTGGGGCTGGCCTTGCACCGAGATGCCGTACTCGATCTCGGTGCCCATCACCCGTCGTACGGTCACGGTCCGAGCCTACGCGTCGCCCGCGACAGCCGTTCGGGCCAGCCCCCGGCGGGCGTCGTCGGCTGGCACTACGGTGGCGACGTGGCCTGGTGGACCGAGCACGTGGTGCCGCGGGTCACCGACGCCGCGCTGAAGGGGCGCGACCTCGGCGAGACCAGGGCCCGCGCCTGTGCCGGGCTCAGCGGCCGGATCCTCGAGATCGGCTTCGGCGGCGGCCTCAACCTGATGCACCTGCCACCCGAGGTGGAGTCCGTCGGTGCCGTCGAGCCGTCTGACCTTGGCTGGCGGTTCTCCGAGCGGCGCCGAGCCCGCACCACGGTGCCCGTCGAGCGCATCGGGCTGGACGGTCAGTCCATCGCGGCCGACGACGCGTCGTACGACGGCGCGCTGTGCACGTTCACCCTCTGCACCATCCCCGACCCGTACACGGCTCTGGCAGAGGTACGGCGTCTCGTGCGGCCCGGCGGCACGTTCCACTTCCTCGAGCACGGCCTGTCCACCGACCCCGGGGTCGCCCGCTGGCAGCGCCGGCTCGACCCGTGGCAGCAGCGCCTGGTCGGCGGCTGCCACCTCACCCGAGACCCGGGGACGATGGTCGAGCAGTCGGGGATGATCCTGCAGTGGCTGGAGACCGACGACCTCCCCGGCCTCACCGGACCGGCGCCCCTCACCTACGGCTACCTGGGTGCCGCCTCGGTCTGAGCGCACGACCCCGCGGTTTGGTCCCCAACCGCGTCGTGGATCGTTCCAAGTCTGCGGTTTGGGACCAAACCGCAGACCTCCCGACGACGGCTGGGGTCAGAGGTACTGGCCGGTGTTGCCCACCGTGTCGATCGACCGGCCGGGCTCGGTGCCCTGCTTGCCGGTGATGAGGGTGCGGATGAAGACGATCCGCTCGCCCTTCTTGCCGGAGATCCGCGCCCAGTCGTCGGGGTTGGTGGTGTTCGGCAGGTCCTCGTTCTCCTTGAACTCGTCGACGCACGCCTGCAGCATGTGGGCCACGCGCAGGCCGCGCTGGTCGTGCTCGAGGAAGTCCTTGATCGCCATCTTCTTGGCACGGTCGACGATGTTCTGGATCATCGCGCCGGAGTTGAAGTCCTTGAAGTACAGGACCTCCTTGTCGCCGTTGGCGTAGGTGACCTCGAGGAAGCGGTTCTCCTCGGTCTCGGTGTACATCCGCTCGACGGTGGCCTGGATCATGCCCTCGACGCAGGAGACCCGGTTGCCGCCGAACTCGGCGAGGTCGTCGGGGTGCAGCGGGAGCTCGGGGATGAGGTACTTGCTGAAGATGTCGCGCGCGGACTCGGCGTCGGGGCGCTCGATCTTGATCTTCACGTCGAGGCGGCCGGGCCGCAGGATCGCAGGGTCGATCATGTCCTCGCGGTTGGAGGCGCCGATCACCAGCACGTTCTCGAGCGCCTCGACGCCGTCGATCTCGCTCAGCAGCTGCGGGACGATGGTGTTCTCGACATCGGAGGAGACCCCGGAGCCGCGGGTGCGGAACAGGGAGTCCATCTCGTCGAAGAACACGATGACCGGGGTGCCGTGGCTCGCCTTCTCGCGCGCCCGCTGGAAGACCAGGCGGATGTGGCGCTCGGTCTCGCCGACGTACTTGTTGAGCAGCTCGGGGCCCTTGATGTTCAGGAAGTAGGACTTCCCCTCCTGGCCGGTCTTGGCCGCGACCTTCTTGGCCAGGGAGTTCGCGACCGCCTTGGCGATCAGCGTCTTGCCGCAGCCCGGCGGGCCGTAGAGCAGAACACCCTTGGGAGGCTTGAGCTGATGCTCGAGGAACAGCTCCGGGTGCAGATACGGCAGCTCGACGGCGTCGCGGATCGCGTCGATCTGGCTGACCAGACCGCCGATCGAGCCGTACTCGATGTCGGGGACCTCTTCGAGGATCAGCTCTTCGACCTCGGACTTCGGCACGCGCTCGTAGGCGTACGCCGCGCGGCTGTCGAGCAGCAGTGAGTCGCCGGCCCGCAGCGTGTTGGCCTTGAGGGGGTCGGCGAGGCGGACCACGCGCTCCTCGTCGGCGTTTGCGATCACCAGGGCCCGCTCGCCGTCGGCGAGGAGCTCCTTGAACATCACGACCTCGCCGATCTGCTCGAACTCGAGCGCGGCGACGACGTTGAGGGCCTCGTTGAGCATGACCTCCTGGCCACGCACCAGCTCCGCGAGCTCGACACCGGGGCTGACGTTGACCCGCAGCTTGCGGCCGCCGGTGAAGACGTCGACCGAGTCGTCTTCGTTGCGCTGGATGAAGGTGCCGAAGCCGGCGGGCGGCTGGGCGAGGCGGTCGACCTCCTCCTTCAGCTTCATGATCTGGTCACGGGCCTCGCGGAGGGTCTGGGCGAGGCGCTCGTTCTGCGAGGTGACGGCCGACAGCGAGCGCTGGGTGTCGGCGAGACGGAGCTCCAGGCCGCGGGTCTGGGCGGGTGAGTCGGACAGCCTGCGCCGCAGGTCGGTCACCTCGGACTCGAGGAACCTCACCTGCTCGGCCAGCTCCCGCGCGCCCCGATCCGCGCTGCTCGAGTCGTTCTGACCACTGCTCATGCGTCCCACCTCCGGTCTCGACCCTACTCGTCCACGGCTGCCGTTCACGCTCCCATCCGCCTGCGTTTCTCACGATTTGGTCTCGACGCAGATCGCGGACGACGGAGGCGTCACTCGGCGGCGGGCTCCTCGGGTACGCCGGGTGGGCGCGGTCCTAAGTAGTCCGGCCCGTAGGCGCCGGGCGCCGGCCGACGCTTCTTCAGCGGAGGCCGCTGACCCGGGGCCATCCGCCGGGCCGTGACCAGGAACGCCGTGTGGCCGATCATCGAGTGCCCCGGGCGGACCGCGAGGCCCTCGACGTGCCAGTCGCGCACCAGCGACTCCCACGCCGACGGCTCGGTGAAGCCGCCTTGCAGACGCAGCGTTTCGACGAACCGGGACAGCTGCGTCGTGGTCGCGACGTACGCGCAGACGATGCCGCCGGGGCGCAGGGCGCCGGCCGCCGCCTCCAGGCAGTCCCAGGGGGCGAGCATGTCGAGGATGACGCGGTCGGCTTGTTTGCCGGACGCCGGCAGCGCTTCGGCGAGATCCCCGAGCGTCAGGCTCCACGCCGGGTGGTCACCGCCGAAGAACTGGGTGACGTTGGCGCGCGCCACGTCGGCGAACTCCTCGCGCCGCTCGTACGACGACACCCGGCCATGCGGCCCGACCGCGCGCAGCAGGGAGCAGGTGAGCGCGCCGGACCCCACACCGGCCTCCACGACGTCCGCACCCGGGAAGATGTCGGCCATGGCGACGATCTGAGCGGCGTCCTTGGGGTAGACCACAGCCGCGCCCCGCGGCATCGAGACCACGAACTCGCTGAGCAGCGGCCGGAAGACGAGGTACTCCCCGCCTGCCGACGAGGTGACCGTGAAGCCCTCGTCGCGGCCGATCAGCTCGTCGTGCTCGAGGTGACCCTTGTTGGAGAAGAAGCGTTTGCCCGGGGTGAGCTCGAAGTTGTGCCGCCGACCCTTCTGGTCGGTGAGCCGCACCCACTCCCCCACCCGCAACGGCCCCCGGTGGACCCCCGCCCAGGCCTCGGGCGCGACGTCGTACCGGGTGGTCTCGGGCGCGTCGTCGGACATGGCCGCGACCCTAGCGGGGTGGTTGCGAGGGGTGCGGTTTGGTCCCAAACCGCACGTTCAGAGCCCCGGGACCTGCGGTTGGGGACCAAACCGCACCCCTCGGCGACCCCGGCAGGGTCAGACGCTGGCGCGGAAGGCGCGGTCGACGTCGGCGGTGGAGAGCACCCCGAAGATGCTGCCGTCGGCGTCGAGGAGCAGGTACTCCCCCGCCGGACGCGTGCTGATGGCGCGGATCAGGTCTTCGCCGCCTATGCCGACCGGCAGGCTGAGCCCGTCGTCGAGGGTGCGGGTGACCGAGGAGACCGGCACCCAGGCGCGGCGCTCGGCCGGCACTGACATGAGTGCCGCCTCGTTGACGACCCCGATCGGCACCCCGCCAGCGGTGACGGTGACGATGCTGCCCGCCTCGACCTCCTGGGCACGACGTACGGCCTCGGACAGCGGCAGCTCGCCGGGGACGGTGAGGGTACGGCGCGCGAGGTCGCGGGCGACCAGGTAGGGCATCCGGGACCGGACCTTGGCCGACTGCAGCGCCGCCGAGGCGCCGGTCCAGAGGAACATCGCGATCACGCCGGCGAAGATGAAGTCGATGGCGGACACGGGCTGGTCGAAGATCCGGGCGACGAGCAGGGGCCAGCCGAAGGCCAGCACCGCGACGCACCGGCCGCCCCAGGCCGCGACGATGGTGCCGCGGTGGGTGTCGCCGGTGGCCTGCCACACGGCCGCCTTGAGCACGCGGCCGCCGTCCAGAGGCAGCCCGGGGACCAGGTTGAGGACGCCGACCAGCAGGTTGGTGAAGGCCAGGCCGGCGATGGCGAGGCCGATCAGCCCGCCGGGTGCGACCAGGCCGACCGCGAAGGCGGCGCCCGCCACCGCCAGCGACGAGATCGGGCCGACGACGGAGATCCAGAACTCCTGACGCGGGCTGGCGGGCTCGCCCTCGATCGAGGTCATCCCACCGAGGAAGTGCAGGGTGATCGACGAGACGGGCAGCCCATAGTGCTTGGCCACGAGCGCGTGCGACGCCTCGTGGAAGAGGACCGAGAGGTAGAGCAGCACCGCGAGCATCAGCCCGGCGACGTACTTCAGGCTCCCGAGCCCCGGCTCCGCGCGGTCCACGGCGGGCGCCACCATCACCGCGATCAGCCCCGCGACCAGGAACCACGAACGGCTGATGAGCACGTCGCTGCCCGCGATCGACCCGACCTTCAACGTCCCCGGTGGACGAGGGGCGGGGCCGCGGGAAGCGCGGTCATCACTCATACTGCGAGGCTAACCGACCACCGTACGGCGCGCGGCTTCCCCGCGCTGTCGGTGGCCTGGCTTAGGTTCGTTCACATGAGCAGTACGTCGTCCCCTGCGGCCTCCCCGGCCGAGCTGCGGTCGACCCCGGTCGACGGCGTGGACGTGATCGGCGCGCTCTCCCCCAGCCGGGCCTCCGACTTCATGACCTGCCCTCTTCTCTACCGCTACCGCACGATCGACCGGCTGCCCGAGGTGCCATCGGCCGACGCGCTGCGCGGCACCCTGGTGCACAAGGTGCTCGAGGACCTCTTCGACCTCCCCGCCCACGACCGCACCCCCGACCAGGCCCGCGACCTGCTGGTGCCGACGTGGGACACGCTGCTCGCCTCGGAGCCCGACCTGGCCACGATGTTCACCGGCGAAGGCCCCGACGTCGCGGAGTGGCTCGGCTCGTGCCGGGTCGTCCTCGACCGCTACTTCACCCTGGAGGACCCCCGCCGTCTCGAGCCCGCCGAGCGGGAGCTGTACGTCGAGGCGCTCCTCGACTCCCGGCTGCTGCTCCGAGGCTTCGTCGACCGCCTCGACATCGCGCCGGACGGCGCGCTGCGTGTGGTCGACTACAAGAGCGGCAAGTCACCGAGCGAGATGTTCGAGGGCAAGGCGCTGTTCCAGATGAAGTTCTACGCGCTCGTCCTCTGGCGCACCCGGGGCGTCGTTCCCGCCATGCTCCAGCTGGTCTACCTCGGCAACGGCGAGATGCTGCGCTACGTCCCCGACGAGGCCGACCTGCTCGCCACCGAGCGCAAGGTCGAGGCGATCTGGCGCGCCATCCGTCTCGCGCAGGAGACCGGCGACTGGCGACCCCATCGCTCGAACCTCTGCGCCTGGTGCTCCTTCCAGGAGCTGTGTCCCGAGTTCGGTGGCACGCCGCCACCGCTGCCCGACCGTGCCGGCGACAGCGGCGAGCTGACTGCCGCGGATCTCGACATCGCGGTCACCGCGCCCTGAGGCACCCGGGCTTCAGCCGCCCAGCCCGTTCCGTTCGGCCCAGAGGGCGGCCTGGGTGCGGTCCACTACGCCGATCCGCTGGAAGGCCGAGGTGAGGTGCGCCTTGACAGTGCGCTCGGAGATGCCCAGGCGGCGCGCGATCTGCTTGTTGGCCAGACCCTGCCGCACCAGCACCAGCACCTCGCTCTCGCGCGGGGTCAGGTCCGCCGCGGCGACCCCCGTCGTACGTCGTGCCCCGAGCAGCTCGCGGGCAGCGCGCGGGTTGATCGGCGACTCGCCCCGGGCGACGGCCCGGATGCCGCGCAGCACCTCGTCGGGCTCGGCGTCCTTGAGCAGGTAGCCCATCGCGCCCGCGTCCAACGCCCCGACGATCCGCTCGGCATCGGAGTAGGACGTCAGCACCAGCACGTCGGCCAGCTTCTCGCCGACGATGGTCCGGGTCGCGCTGACGCCGTCCACGCCGGGCATCTGCAGGTCCATCAGCACCACGTCGGGCCGCAGCTCGCGCACCAGGTCGATCGCCTCCTGGCCGTCGGAGGCCCGTCCGATCACCTCGAGGTCCGGCTCCCCGGCGATCAGCTGCTCGAGCCCCGCGCGCAGCACCGCGTGGTCGTCCACGATCACCACGCGGATCGTCTCGTCGCTCATCCCCGGTCCACCACCATTCTCACCGTCGTCCCAGCGCCCGGCGCCGATTCCACGTGCAGCCTGCCACCTCCGTCTTCGACCAGGCTCTGCAGACCCCGCAAGCCGTAAGAGTCCTGACGACCGTTGGCACTCGGATCGAAGCCGGCGCCGTCGTCGGCGACCGTGAGGCTGACGTGCCGGCCCTCGCCCAACACGTCGACCCGGACGGTGCTCGCGGCCGCATGGCGTACGGCGTTGCGGATCGCCTCCTGGGCGACCCGCCAGATCAGGGCGACCACGTGGTCGGACGTCCCCTCCATCCCGGCCACGGTCACGGTCGGCGTCACGCCGGAGCTCGCCGCCTGGGCGGTGAGGTCCTCCAGCGCCGCCCCCAGGCCGCTGGCGTTCAGGCCCGGCGGGTGGATCTCGACCAGGAGCGATCGGAGCTGTCGCAGAGTGCGGCGCAGCGCCTCGCTGGCCCGCACCAGATCGGCGCGGAGCGCGTCGGAGACGTTCGGTTCGCGGGCCGCCCCGGAGAGCGCGAACGCGGTGCCGGCCAGCTCCTGCACCACACCGTCGTGCAGGTCGCGCGCGATCCGGCGGCGCTCGGCCTCCGAGGAGTCGATGGCCCGCTCCATCAGCCGCTCGCGGGCCCGGCTGGCGCGGGTCAGCCGCAGGGTCAGCACCAGGATGATCGGTAGGCCGAGCAGCAGGATCGCGGCCAGCCCGAGCGTGCTGATCCGGCGGAACGGCGTGAGCACCTGCGCGGCCCGGACCTGCACGGTCGACACGGGGTAGTACGCCTCGAACAGCAGCGGCTTGCCCTCGGGCGACTGGATCCGGGTGTAGACCTCGAGCAGCCCGTCCTCCTCGGTCTCGAACCTGTTCTCCTTGCGTTGAAGATCGGACAAGCTGCCCTCGGTGGCACCGCTGTTGAGGGCCTCGAGCTGCTCCGGGTCGAGCGTGAACCGCTTGCCGATCAGGTTGGGTTGGTCGCTGAAGAGGACGGTTCCGTCGGCGCTCCAGATCTTGATCCGCTTGACGTCGGCCGCCTTCGGGTGGAGGTCGTCATTCGCTCGGCGGCGGAAGCGATCGATGGCGCCGAAATCGCCCTCGGCCATCCCCTTGGGGATGTTGGGCTCCGCCACCGAGTGGGCCAGCAGCTCGGTGTTGATGCGGGCGTCGGCCAGGGCCTCGTTACGAGCGGCCGTCTGCGACAGCCGACCCGTGACCCACCAGGTCAGCCCGAACAGCACGAAACCAGCCAGGAGGAACTGCACGACGGGATTGCGCAGCACCCTCACGGCCCGCTCCTTCCCCGGTGCGCAGGCGGGGAAGGCCTGCGTCGACGCTCAGAGGGAGATGGTCCCACGGCACACGTCGCCGGTGCCCTTGTGTCGGGCATGGAAGGCGAAGTGGTCGGTGCCGGCCACATCGCTCATCGTGCGCCGTACCGAGAAGGAGCCGCTCGCACCGTGCGTACGACCGGTGCCTTTCGCGGAGAGACTGCCGTTGTGCTTGAGCGTCCACGTCCAGACCTCACCGGAGTGGTTGCTGTCGACCTCTGCCTCGACCTCGATGCCACCGTCCTCGCCCTTGGCTTTGAGCTTCCAGACCGCCGGTCCGCCACAGTCACCGTGGGTGCGGACGCCGCCACCGCCGGGACCCCCGCCACCCCCGCTGGCCGACGCCGGGGCCAGCGCCGCGAACGGCAGGACCAGCGTCGAGAGGGTGAGCGCGGCGAGCGCGCGGCCGGTCTTCATGGTCAGGCTCCTGGACAGGTGGATCGGGGTGAGGCTCCAGTCTCTCGGGTCCCGGGTCACGGTCACCATCGGTCGTTGGTACTACGACCACGAGCGCCTCCGCAGGCGGCGATCAGGCCTCCGGATCCTCGGGGTACAGCACGCAGGCGACCTCCACGCCGCCGGCGCGGCGCAGTCCCGGCGAGTCGGCCGGCCGGAAGGTGACCTTCACCCCGGATCCCTCCGGCTCCAGGCCCTCGACCCCCCTCCACAAAGGCTCTTCGGGGTCCTCGGCGCGGATCGTGTCCAGGATCGCCCGGACCGGAGCGCTGCCGCCTCGGCCGACCGTCGCGGTCACCGAGGGGCTGTCGAGGTGGTCGAGGTCGCCGAGCACCTGCTGCTCCTCCTCGTACGCCGCGTCGGGGCGCGTCCAGTGTGCCTCGATGAGCGCGCGCAGGTCGCGCGACTCCCAGCCACACTCGGCCACCGCCTCCGGGCACCGGGGGTGGAAGGAGCAGCCCAGCGGCGGGTCGGCGGCGTCGGGGATCTCACCGCGTGGAAGGTTGCGCGGCAGCATCTTCTCGGGGTCCGGCTCGGGGATCGCTGCGAGCAGGGCCTTGGTGTAGGGGTGTCGAGGGTTCGCGAAGATCTCCTCGGTGGGCCCGATCTCGACGATCCGCCCGAGGTACATGATCGCGATCCGGTCGCAGAAGTACTTCGCGCTCGCCAGGTCGTGGGTGATGTAGACGTAGGTGAGCCCGAGGTCGTTCTTCAGGTCGAGCATCAGCTGGAGGATCTTGGCGCGAACGCTCATGTCGAGCATGGACACAGGCTCGTCCGCGACCAGCACCTCGGGGTCGAGGATGATCGCCCGGGCAATCACCGCCCGCTGCTTCTGGCCGCCGGAGAGGTCGGACGGGTACTTGGTCAGGAACCGCTCGGTCGGCGAGAGACCCACGCGTTCCAGCGCCTGCTCCACGCGGGCGTGCAGCTCCTCACCCTTGGCGATGCCGTGGATGACGAGGGGGTGGCCGACCGCCTCCTCGATCGTCATCGACGGGTTGAGGGCCGCGTGCGGGTCCTGGAAGACCATCTGCAGGTCGGTGCGGAGCTTGCGGAGCTCGGCGCCGCGCATGTCGGACACGACGCGCTCGCCGCGCTCGGCGTGGTGATAGGTGATCGAGCCACTGGTCGTGTGGGCCAGCCCGAGGAGGGCACGCCCCAGGGTGGTCTTGCCGGAGCCGGACTCCCCCACTACGCCCAGCACCTCGCCGCGCGCGATGGTCAAGGAGACGCCGTCGACCGCCTTCACTCGCCGACCCTTGAGGCCGAGCAGACGGGAGATCGCACCGCCCTGGAGCTGGAAGTGGACGGCGAGGTCGTCGATCTCCAGCACGGTCGCAGAGCGTCCGTCGGCGATCGGCACGGTCTCAGGCTTCGTCGGCAACGCTGATCTCCTCACGCCTCAGGGGTGCCCGCTCCGACTCGTCGAGCGCGAGGCCCTCCGCGAGGTCGGTGGCCCAGCAGGCCGCCCGATGACCGTCGCCGCGATCGCGGTCGACGGGCGGACGTACGGCGCACACGGCCATCGCGTCGGGGCAGCGCGGATGGAAGCGACAGCCGGCGGGCGGCTCGACGAGGTCGGGAGGTGCGCCGTCGATGAAGTGGAGCCCGGTCGTGGACAACGAGATCGTCGACCGCAGGAGCTCGCGCGTGTAGGGGTGCTTCGGGTGCGAGAAGACCTGCTTGGCATCGCCGATCTCGACGATCTCGCCGGCGTACATCACCGCGACCCGGTCGCACGCCTCGGCGACGATGCCGAGGTTGTGGGTGATCAGCAGCAGGGCGGTGTCGAACTCCTTGCGCAGGTCGTGGAGGATCCGGATGATCTGCGCCTCCACCAGCACGTCGAGCGCCGTGGTCGGCTCGTCGGCGACCACGAAGGCCGGTCGCAGGACCAGCGCGAGCGCGATCATCAGCCGCTGCCGCATCCCGCCGGAGAACTCGTGCGGGTAGGCGCGGTAGCGGGTCGGCGGGATCCCCATCAGGCGGAGGACGGCGAGAGCACGGCTCTGGATCTCCGCCTTGCTCAGGCCCGGCTCGTGGGTGTGGAGCGTCTCCTCGAAGTGCTCCGAGATCCGCATCAGCGGGTTCAGCCGGGTCAGGGGCTCCTGGAAGATCATGGCCAGGTCCGGTCCGCGCAGGTCGCGCTGCTCGCGGGCCGACAGCGACAGCAGGTCGCGGCCCAGGAACCTCAGCTCGCCATCGCGTGCGCCCCGTCGGGAAGCAGGCCGATCAGGCCCCGCCCCAGGGTCGACTTGCCACAGCCGGACTCCCCGACCAGGCCCAGGATCTCGCCTCGCCGGAGGGAGAACGTCACCCCGTCCACCGCTCGCACCGGCCCGCGGTCGGTCGCGTACCAGACCCTGAGGTCCTTGGCGTCCATCACCGGGCCGTCGACCGGTTGGCTCGTATCGCGCACCTCGCTCACGCGGGCTCCTCCTCGAGCTCGTGGCGAGGCCCGAACGTGAACGTCTGCAGCCGGCGCCGCCGCAGTGCCGGGTTCAAGGACTCGTTGAGACCCTCGCCGACCAGCGTGAGCCCGGTGATCAGCATCACGATCATCAGGCCGGGCCAGAACGCCGGGTGCCAGTTGCCGGCCTGTGCGTCGTCGAGCGCCCGGCTCAGGTCGTAGCCCCACTCCGACGCCTGGGTGGGCTGGATGCCCAGTCCCAGGAAGCCGAGGGCCGCCAGGGTGCTCAGGGCGTCCGCGGCGTTGAGGGTCCCGAGCACCGGCACCGACTGCACGACGTTGCCGAAGAGGTACTTGCGCATGATCGTGAACGGCCGCGCACCGAGGGCGCGGGCCGCGTCGATGTACGTCGACTCCCGCGCCGAGACCGTCGTACTGCGCACGACCCGGTAGTACTGCGGGATGTAGATGGCGGTCAGCGACACGGCCACCGCGATGATCCCGCTGCCGAACTTGTCCTTGAGGAGGAAGGAGAACACGATCGCGAGCAGCAACGAGGGGAACGCGTACAGCGCGTCCATGATGAAGACGAGCGCTTTGTCGATCCATCCGCCGATGAAGCCCGAGACCAGGCCCAGCGGCACGCCGATCACACCCGACATGACCACGGCGGCGACCACCACCTCGAGCGCGGTCCGGGCACCCCAGATCATCCGGCTGAGGATGTCGTAGAACTGGTCGTTGGTGCCGAGCCAGTGCAGGGAGCTCGGCGGGGCCAGCTTGGGGAAGTCGACGCCGTTCGCGGAGGTCTGGGCGAAGCCGTACGGCGCCACCCAAGGCGCGAACAGCCCGCAGAACACGAACACGGCCGTGATCAGCACCCCGGCCCAGAACATGTAGCGGGCCAGGCCCTTGGTGCGCCAGATCGCGGAGAGGAAACCGGTCCCCTTGACGGCCATCAGTACCTCACCCTCGGGTCGACGAGTGCGTTGAGTATGTCCACGAGCAGGCTGACGAACACCACGACGACCCCGAAGAAGGTCACCAGTCCCTGGACCGCGGTGTAGTCGCGGGCATTGAGATAGTTGAAGAGGGCGGAACCCACACCAGGCAGGTTGAAGGTGGTCTCGGTGAGGATCGCCCCGCCGAGGCTGAGTGCGAACAGCAGCCCGATCACGGTGATCACCGGCACCAGCGCGTTCCGGAAGGCATGGCGACGTACCACCTGGCGCTCGGGGATGCCGCGCGCACGGGCGGCTTCGACGTAGTCGTCCTTGAGGGTCTGGATGACGTTGACCCGGACCAGCCGGATGATCACGCCTACGAGCAGGAGGCCGAGCGTCACGCACGGCAGCACCATGTGCTGGAGGATGTCGAAGACGGCCGGCCAGTCCCAGGCGTAGATCGCGTCGATGATCAGGATGTGGGTGTGACTCGGCACCTCGAACGTGGTCTGCGCCGACGCGACGCCGAAGGTCGGCCACGACGGGAAGTGAGCCGCCACGAAGGCCACGAGCAGGACACCCACCCAGAAGAGCGGTGCGGCGTAGCTGACGATGCCGAAGACCCGGATGCCGGCGTCGGCGCCACTGTCGCGGCGCCGTCCGGAGAGCCGCCCCAGCGGCAGGCCGACCGCGAGCGCGATCACGAAGGCGCCCAGCGTCAGCATCAGGGTGGTGCCGAACTTGTCGCGGATCACGTCGACGACCGGCTGGTTGTCACTGATGGTGGTGCCGAAGTTCCCGCGCAGCACCTGACCGAGGTACTCGAAGTACTGCACGTACAGCGGACGGTCGAGGCCCAGCTGCGCCTGCTTCTGCGCCAGGATCGCGGGATCCAGCTTGCCGCCCACGGAGGCACTGACAGGGTCGCCGGGAGCCACCCGCAGCAGCAGGAACGTGAAGGTCAGCAGGACCAGCAGCATCGGGATCATCAACAGGACGCGGACCACGATGTAACGAGCCAGAGACCCGGATCCGCCCGAACTCATCTGTACCTCCCGTACTCGTGACCCAGCCTGTCACCGGTGCAGACCGGAACCTGCGTGCGCGGCCTGAGGGCGCCGTACCCGAAGGTACGACGCCCTCAGCCCTTGGTGCTCAGCTGGTCTTCTCGGGGATCCACATCCGGAAGATGTAGGCCTGGTCGAGCGTGTCCGCCACGCCGGTCATCCCCTTGGTCGCGACCGCGTTGTTCTGGCCGAACCAGGACGGGATCATCGGCGCGTCCTGAGCGGTGAGATCCTGGATCTGGCCGATCTGCTTGGCTCGCTTCGACTCGTTGGTCTCGGCGCGCTCCTTGCCGATCAGCTTGTTCATCTTCGCGCTCGAGTAGCCGTTGGCGAAGAAGCCGCCGTCGTGGAGGAACGGGCTGATGTAGTCGTCCGGGTCCAGGTAGTCCGGGAACCAGCCCAGCTGGAACAGGTCGTAGGCGCCCTGCTTGTACAGGTCCTGGTACTGGGTGAACTCGGCGTCGTCGATCGAGACCTTGAACAGCCCGCTCTTGGAGAGCTCCTGCGCGAACTCGTTCGCCTCGTCGACGGCGTTCGGGCCGTAGTGCGACGGGGTGTAGCCGAGCTTGATGGCCACCGGAGTGGAGACTCCGGCTTGCGACAGGATCTGCTTGGCCTTCGCTACGTCGGGCGAGCCGTACTTGGCCTTGAATGCCTCGTTGGCTCCGAGGAAGCCCGGCGGGACGGTGGAATACCCCGGGTTCACGGTGCCGTCGTAGGCCTTCGTGGCGATCGCGTCGCGGTCGATGATCTGGGACGCCGCCTGGCGCACGGCCACGCTCTTGCCGGGCCCGGACTGGGTGCGGAACACCCAGTAGCGGAACTCGGCGCCCTTGCCGTTGAGCACGGAGACCTTGCTGTTGCTCTTGAGGCTGTTCAGCTCGGTCGGGCTGAAGGTCCGCCACGCCACGTCGACCTGGCCGCCTCCGATGGCGGTGGTCAGCGCGGTGTCGCTGTTGAAGTACTGCACCGTCACCTGTGCCGCCTTCGGCGTGTTCGGGCCGGAGTATTCCTTGTTGGCCGTCAGCACCGCCTGCTGGCCCGGCTGGAACTGGCTGAGCTGGTACGGACCGGAGCCGATTGCCTTGGCGTCGGCGAGGAGCTTGTCAGCCGGGTAGACCTTGGGGTCGATGATCGAGGCGGCCGGGGTGGTCAGCGCCTGGATGAAGGTCGTGTCCGGCGCGTTGAGGTGGAAGATCACCGTCGAGTCGTCGGGCGTCTCGATCGCACCCTTGGCCAGGTCGGGCTTCTTGGGGTCGCCGTCACTGAGGTCGGCGAGCAGCGACGATGCCGCGCTCGAGTCGTTGATCACGATCGACCGCTTGAAGGAGTAGGTGACGTCGGAGGCCACCATCGGGTCGCCGTTGGAGTACTTGATGCCGGTGTTCAGCGTGCACTTGACCGTCTGCGGGTCGGAGTAGGCGCAGGACTTCGCGGCGTACGGCGTGGGCTTGGTGGAGTTCGGCTGATAGGTGACCAGCTGCTGGTAGATGTTGTACTGGATGGTCCAGGACGGCAGGTCGTAGGCGCCGGCCGGGTCCAGCGAGGTCACCTGAGTGTCGGTGGTACCCAGGATGTAGTTGCTTGAAACAGTTCCCGCCGCCGGGGTGTTCTTCGAGCCGCACGCGCTGAGTGCTACCGCTATCGCGGCCACACTCGTCACGGCGATGAACTTCTTGGTCCCGTCCACTGTTAATGCCTCCGAATTCAGGACCCCTCAGGGATACCCGAGAGGGTGATCAGTGCGCAGAACATAGCCTCTGCCCCCGCGTGGGTCCATCACCCCGCGCCTTCCGCAGGTCCCGATCCGGCAACGATTGCTGCGGGTCGGTCGGGGGTGCGCCGTTTGGTCCCCAACCGCAGCTTTGATCGATCCACACCTGCGGTTTGGGACCAAACCGCAGTCAAGCGGGCAAGGTCGATGTCGCGTGGAGGCCGACCAGGGTGTCGCTGAAAACCCGGCCGGGGCCCGGCGGCACTGGCACGTGGAGAGGCGCGACCAGCACGGTGCACCCGGCCGCGACCGCGGACCTGGTGCCGGTGTCGGAGTCCTCGATCGCCAGGCACTCCGAGGCAAGCACGTCGAGGTCGCGTGCGGCGGCGAGGTACGGCTCGGGGTGCGGCTTGCCGCGGTCGACGACGTCGCCGGTGACGACAGCCGCGAAGGTGTCGGGCGGCAGGGCCGCCAGGATCGGCTTCACGAAGCGCGCGTAGGACATGGTGACCAAGGCGCACGGCACGTCGGCGGCGCGGAGCGAGGCGAGCAGCTCCCGGGCGCCCTCGCGCCACGGCACCTCACGCTCCACCTGCTCGATGACCGCGTCGAGCAGCTCCTCGACCATGCGCTCGGGCTCGACGGTGATGCCCATCTGGGCGCGCATCAGGCGGGCGGCGTCGAGGAGGTCGAAGCCGACGACCTGTAGCGACTGCTCGTGCGTCCACCGGCCGCCGTGCCGCTCCGCCAGGGCGATCTCGGCGACCGTCCAGTAGGGCTCGGTGTCGACCAGGGTGCCGTCCATGTCCCACAGGACGGCCGCGAAGGAGTCGAGCCGGCGTCCCGATCCGTCCGTCTCCACCCCGCCACGCTAGCGGTCGGGCGCGGGAGGTCGCCGTTTGGTCCCCAACCGCAACATTTCGGCCCCGAAACCTGCGGTTTGGGACCAAACCGCAGGGGTCAGTCCTCCGGGTCGTAGCCGAGGTTCGGCGACAGCCAGCGCTCGGCCTCGGCCAGCGTCCAGCCCTTGCGCTCGGCGTAGTCGGCGACCTGGTCGTGACCGAGCCGTCCGATCACGAAGTACTGCGACTCCGGATGGCTGAAGTAGATCCCCGAGACCGAGGCGCCCGGCCACATCGCCATCGACTCGGTGAGCTTCATGCCGGTGTTCCCCTCGACGTCGAGGAGGTCCCAGAGCACCTGCTTCTCGGTGTGGTCGGGGCTGGCCGGATATCCGGGTGCGGGCCGGATGCCGGCGTACTGCTCCTTGAGCAGCTCGCGCTGGTCGAGGTGCTCGTCGGGGGCGTAGCCCCACAGCTCACGACGTACCCGCTCGTGGAGTCGCTCCGCGAACGCCTCGGCGAGCCGGTCGGCCAGCGACTCGAGCAGGATCCCGGAGTAGTCGTCGATCTCGGCCTTGAACTGCTCGATCCGCTCGTGCGTGCCGAGCCCCGCGGTGACCGCGAACATCCCGAGGTAGTCCTTGATCCCGGTCTCCTTGGGCGCGACGTAGTCGGCCAGGCACCGGTTGGGTACGCCGGGGCGGTGTGAGCCCTGCTGACGCAGGTGATGCAGTACGGCGTGCGGGTCGCCGCGCTGCTCGTCGAGGTAGACCTCCACGTCGTCGCCCACGGCGTTGGCCGGGAACAGCCCGACCACGCCCTTGGCGGTGAGCCACCGCTCGTCGACGATCCGGTCGAGCATCGTCTGGGCGTCCTCGTAGAGCTTGCGGGCGGTCTCGCCCGACTCCGCGTCGTCGAGGATCTCGGGGAACGACCCCTTCATCTCCCAGGCGTTGAAGAACGGCTGCCAGTCGATGTAGCGGCGGAGCTCGGCCAGGTCGACACTGGAGAAGACCCGCACGTGCTGGCCCGCGCCCGGCAGCCCGATGTTGGGCGAGACGTCGTGGTCCTGCTGGAGCAGCAGCCGCGGGCGGGGCGGACGGTAGCCGGTCCAGTCGATCGGGGTGCGGGCGGCGCGGGCGTCGGCGAGGGTCGCCAGCGGCCGGTCGTTCTTGGCCGCGTGGCGGGTGCGCAGCGCGTCGAAGTCGGCCTGGACGTCGGCCAGCAGCTTCGGGCGCTGCCGGTCGTCGAGCAGGGCAGCCGTCACCGGCACCGAGCGCGACGCGTCCTTCACCCAGACCACCGGACCGTCGTACTTCTGGTCGACCTTGACCGCGGTGTGGGCGCGCGAGGTGGTCGCACCGCCGATCAGCAACGGGATCGTGAAGCCCTGTCGCTGCATCTCGGAGGCGACGTTGACCATCTCGTCGAGGCTGGGGGTGATCAGGCCGGACAGGCCGATCACGTCGGCGTCGACCTCGCGGGCCTTGTCGAGGATCTTCTGGGCAGGGGCCATCACACCGAGGTCGACGACCTCGTAGTTGTTGCACTGGAGCACCACGCCGACGATGTTCTTGCCGATGTCATGGACGTCGCCCTTGACCGTGGCCATCACGATCGTGCCGTTGGTGTCCTTGGCGGTGGCGAGCTCGGGGCGGTCGAGCTTCTCCTGCTCGATGAACGGGATCAGGTAGGCGACCGCCTTCTTCATCACCCGGGCGCTCTTGACCACCTGCGGCAGGAACATCTTGCCGCTGCCGAACAGGTCGCCGACGACGTTCATGCCGTCCATCAGAGGACCCTCGATCACCTCGATCGGGCGGCCGCCTCGCTCGGCGATCATCGCGCGCAGCTCCTCGGTGTCGGGCTCCACGTGGGCGTCGATGCCCTTGACCAGGGCGTGGGTGATCCGCTCCTCGACCGGCAGCTCGCGCCACTCCTCGGTGGCGACCTCGCCGACGCCGGCCGCGATGTTGAACCGCTCGGCGATCTCCAGCAGCCGCTCGGCGGCATCGGGACGCCGGTTGAGCACGACGTCCTCGATCCGCTCCCGCAGCTCGGGGTCGACCTGGTCGTAGACCACGAGGGCGCCGGCGTTGACGATGCCCATGTCGAGGCCGGCCTCGATCGCGTGGAACAGGAAGACCGCGTGGATCGCCTCGCGGACCGGGTTGTTGCCGCGGAAGGAGAAGCTGACGTTCGAGATGCCGCCGGAGACCAGCGCACCCGGCAGGTTCTGCTTGATCCAGCGGGTGGCCTCGATGAAGTCGCGGCCGTACGTCGCATGCTCCTCGATGCCGGTTGCCACCGCGAACACGTTGGGGTCGAAGATGATGTCCTCGGCGGGGAAGCCGACCTGCTCGGTGAGGATCCGGTAGGCGCGCTCGCAGACCGCCGTACGACGTTCGAGGCTGTCGGCCTGGCCGTCCTCGTCGAAGGCCATCACCACCGCTGCCGCGCCGTACCGCCGGCACAGCTGGGCCTGCTGGATGAACTTCTCCTCGCCCTCCTTCATCGAGATGGAGTTGACGATCGCCTTGCCCTGCACACACTTCAGGCCGGCCTCGATCACCTCCCACTTCGAGGAGTCGACCATCACCGGGACGCGGGAGATGTCCGGCTCGGAGGCGATCAGCTTGAGGAAGCGGTCCATCGCCGCGACCCCGTCGATCATGCCCTCGTCCATGTTGACGTCGATGACCTGCGCGCCGGCCTCGACCTGCTGGGCAGCGACGGTGAGGCCGGCGTCGTAGTCGCCGTCCTTGATCAGCTTGCGGAAGCGGGCCGAGCCGGTGATGTTGGTGCGCTCGCCGACGTTGAGGAACAGGCTCTCGTCGGTGATGGTGACCGGCTCGAGCCCGGACAGCCGCAGCGCCGACGCGATCTCGGGCAGGGACCTCGGCGCCATCCCCTTGGCGGCGTCGGCGATCGCGCCGATGTGCTCGGCGGTGGTGCCGCAGCAGCCGCCGACGATGTTGACCAGCCCGCTGCCGGCGAACTCGCCCAGGATCCCGGCCATCTGGTCCGGGGTCTGGTCGTACTCGCCGAAGGCGTTGGGCAGACCGGCGTTCGGGTGGGCGGACACGAAGCAGTCGGCGACCCGCGAGAGCTCGGCGACGTACGGGCGCAGCTCCTCGGCGCCGAGGGCGCAGTTGAGGCCCACGGCGAGCGGCCGGACGTGGCGCACGGAGTTCCAGAACGCCTCGGTGACCTGACCCGAGAGGGTGCGGCCGCTGGCGTCGGTGATGGTGCCGGACACGATGACCGGCCAGCGGCGGCCGGTCTCGTCGAAGAGCGTCTCGAGGGCGAAGATCGCGGCCTTGGCGTTGAGGGTGTCGAAGATGGTCTCGATGAGGAGCAGATCGGCGCCGCCGTCGACCAGTCCGCGCGCCTCCTCGAGGTACGCCGCGACCAGCTCGTCGAAGGTCACGTTGCGGGCACCCGGGTCGTTGACGTCGGGCGAGATCGACGCGGTCTTCGAGGTCGGACCCAGAGAGCCTGCGACGTACCGCGGCCGGTCCGGGGTGGTGACCTCGTCGGCGGCCTGGCGCGCGAGCGCGGCGGCGGCGACGTTGAGCTCGTAGCTGAGGTCCTCGAGTCCGTAGTCGGACTGCGAGATCCGGGTGCCGTTGAAGGTGTTGGTGCAGATGATGTCGGCGCCGGCCTCGAGATAGGCCCGATGGATGCCGAGGATGATCTCGGGGTTGGTCAGCGAGAGCAGGTCGTTGTCGCCGGTGAGGTCGCCGTCGTACGTCGCGAAGCGCTCGCCGCGGTAGGCCGCCTCGTCGAGCCGGTGGCCCTGGATCATCGTGCCCATCGCCCCGTCGAGCACCAGGATCCGGTCGCGGAGCAGGTCGGTCAGCTCCCCGGTGGCATCGGGACGGTGCGGAACGGTCACGGGCAGGTCACTCCTCGCTGTCGTGGTCACCAGCCTAGGAACGCCCGTCCGAGCGGTGGACCTCGTTCCCGCATCGTGACACCGGGACGAGGGGCCGGCGAAATCGTGGGCGCGCCGCGGCGGGTCGTCGCCTGGTGCGGGTGACTACTGTTGTCGAGTGATCGAGATCGAGCAGATCGACGACCTGGTCGAACCGGTGGTCATCGCGGCCTTCGAGGGCTGGAACGACGCCGCCGACGCGGCCTCCTCCGTCATCGACCACCTGATCAAGGTCTGGGACGCCCGGATCATCGGTGCGATCGACCCCGAGGAGTTCTACGACTTCCAGGTGAACCGGCCGCTGGTCGGGCTCGACGAGCTGGGGCACCGCCGGATCACCTGGCCGAGCACGCAGCTGGCCATCGCCTCGCCCCCCGATCTCGAGCGCGACGTGATCCTGGTCCGGGGCATCGAGCCGAACATGCGCTGGCGCCAGTTCTGTGCCGAGATCCTGGCCGCCTGCGACGACCTGGGCGGCGAGCTGGTGATCACCCTGGGCGCTCTGCTCGCGGACACCCCGCACACCCGGCCGATCCCGGTGACCGGGACGGCGACCGAGCCCGACCTGGTCGACCGGCTCAAGCTCGAGCAGTCGACGTACGAGGGGCCGACCGGCATCGTCGGCGTCTTCCAAGACGCCTGCATGCGGCTCGACGTACCCGCGGTGTCGTACTGGGCGGCCGTGCCGCACTACGTCGCGCAGCCGCCGTGCCCGAAGGCAACCCTGGCCCTGCTCGGCCAGATCGAGGAGCTGCTCGAGGTCAGCATCCCGCTCGGCGAGCTGCCCGAGGACGCCCGCGCCTGGGAGCGCGGCGTCGACGAGCTGGCCGAGGAGGACGAGGACGTCGCGGACTACGTCCGGGCCCTCGAGGAGACCCGTGACACCACCGAGCTCCCCGAGGCCTCCGGCGAGGCCATCGCCCGGGAGTTCGAGCGCTACCTCAAGCGGCGGTCCGAAGACGGCTGACCGGTTCCGGCTGGTCGACGGCTGGCCAGAAAGTGTGCGGTTTGGTCCCCAACCGCATGTTTTCGGCCCCGGATCTTGCGGTTTGGGACCAAACCGCAGGGGTCAGAGGTCCAGGCCCAGGGCGGAGTCGAGGACGGCGCGGACGGTCGCGGCGGCGCCGGGGTCGCCGGTCTCGGCCAGGCCGTGGGTGCCGAGGGTGGCGTCCACCCAGGCGTCCACCGCGGCGACCGCGGCCGGGGCGTCGAGGTCGGTGGCGAGCGCCGTGAGTACGGCGTCAGCGACCGGCGCGGAGTCGGCACCGGCCCCTAGGGCCAGCGCCCGGCGCCACCGTTCGAGCATGTCCACGGAGTCCCAGAGCTCGGCGTCGGTCCACTCCCAGTCGCTGCGGTAGTGGTGCCGCAGCAGGGTCAGCCGGATCGCCGCCGGGTCGACGTCGCTGTTCCGCAGGGCCGAGACGAACACCAGGTTGCCACGCGACTTCGACATCTTCGCGCCGTCGTACCCGACCATCCCGGCGTGCACGTAGGCCTGCGCGAACGGCTGGCCGGTGAGCACCTGCGCCTCCGAGGCGCACATCTCGTGGTGCGGGAAGACCAGGTCGGAGCCGCCGCCCTGCACGTCGAAGGTCTCGCCCAGGTACTTCAGCGCCATCGCCGAGCACTCGACGTGCCAGCCGGGCCGACCGGGGCCGAACGGGCTGGGCCAGGCCGGCTCACCGGGCCGCTCGGACCGCCAGACCAGGCAGTCGAGCGGGTCCTTCTTGCCGGGCCGTTCGGGGTCGCCGCCGCGGTCGGCGTACACCTCGAGCATCTGCTCGCGGGTCCAGCGCGACTCCTGGCCGAACGCGGGGTCGGCCGCGACCGAGAAGTAGAGGTCGTCCTCCACGGCGTACAGCACGCCGGCCTCGTGCAGCCTGCCGATCAGCTCGGTGATCAGCCCCATCGACTCCACGGCCCCCACGAAGCTCGCCGGCGGCAGCACCCGGAGCGCGGCCATGTCCTGCCGGAACAGCTCGATCTCCCGTTCGGCCAGGTCTCGCCAGTCGACGCCGACCTTCGTGGCCCGCTCCAGCAGCGGGTCGTCGACGTCGGTGACGTTGAGGACGTAGGTGACGTCGTGGCCCGCGTTGCGCCAGGCGCGGTTGAGCAGGTCGAAGGCGACGTACGTCGCGGCGTGACCCATGTGGGTCGCGTCGTACGGCGTGATCCCGCAGACGTAGAGCCGGGCCGGGCCCGCGGGCGTGGTCTCGACGAGACGGCCGGTCGGCGTGTCGTGCACCCGCACCTCGGGCCCCGTCGCGGGCTGGCCCGAACTCGTCAGGGCAGACAGATCCGGAGAAGGCCATGCGCGCATGCGTGGAGACTACGGCAGCCGTGGCGCTCCGCCGACGGGGTGTCGGCGCAGCGAACAGCCACTCAGAACGGCGGCCACGGGATGGCGCGCCAGCCCTGACCGGGCTCGGGCAGGGTGCCGATCCGCAGCAGCCGCTTGACCCGCCGCCGGGTCGCCTCGACCTCGTGCCAGGTGACCAGGTCACCCAGCCGCTCGCCCAGGTCGGCGTCGAGCTGGTCGGCGAGCTGCTCCAGGACGACGCGGTCCTCGTCGGTGAGCAGGTCGCCGGCCCAGCCCCAGAGCACGGTGCGGAGCTTGTGCTCGACATGGAAGGTCAGGCCGTGGTCCACGCCGTAGCGGTGGCCGTCGGTCATAGCGAGCACGTGGCCGCCCTTGCGGTCGGCGTTGTTGACCACCGCATCGAAGACCGCCATCCGCCGCAGCACCGGCGTGTCCTCGTGCACCAGCGAGATCACGTGGTCGCGGTCGTCGAGGCCGTCGAAGACGTGGAGGAAGCCCTCGGGCACCACCGACTCGCTGACCAGGGTGACCGCCTCCTGCACCGGGTCCGGCTCCTGCCAGAGCTGGACCATGCCGGGACCGTGCGGTCCGTCGCGGCGCCAGGTCAGCGGCACGATGTCCCACCCGAGCGCCTGCGAGACGACGTACGCCGCCTCCTCGCGCGCCGCGAGGGTGCCGTCCGGGAAGTCCCAGAGCGGCCGCTCCCCCGCCACCGGCTTGTAGATCACCCGGCGCCCGTCGATCTCGCCGACGAACGTCGCGTTGGAGGCAGGCATCACCCGGCCGTGGAGGGTGAGCGCCCCGGCGAGGAGGCCCTGGTCGATCGTCACGGCTCGCCTCAGGCCGGGTCGCGGCGGCGGTACCCGTTCGCCCGCACGCAGAGATGGCCCTCGGGGTCGATCGGGTTGCCGCAGAACGGGCAGTCTGGCCGGCCGGCCTCGATCACCAGCGCGGCGCGCTGCACGAACGCGCGGGCGGGCCCGGCCTCGAGGCGGACCAGGAACACCTCTTCCGGCTCGACCTCGTCCTCGTCCTCGTCGTCCTCGTCGCCGGTCTCCATCAGCGGGAAGACCTCGATCACCAGGCGGGCCAGGGCCGGGTCCCACGACAGCGTCATCGTGCCGGCGCGGAACTGCTCGTCGATCGGCTGCTCCAGCGGGCCGGAGTCCTCGAGCCCAACCGGTGCGACGGCGGGGATCAGCGTCTCGGTCCCGCTGCTCGACATCACCTCGTCGAGGAGCTCGTCGATGCGCTCGGCCAGGACCGCCACCTGCTGCTTCTCGAGGGCGACGCTCACCAGGCGGGGACCGGAGCGGGCCTGGAGGAAGAACGTGCGCGCGCCCGGCTCACCGACGGTGCCCGCGACGAAGCGCTCGGGCGGATCGAACTCGTGGACGACGGGCATGCCTCCACCTTATGCAGGGCTCACGAAGGGGGTGCCGACGGTCCGGCGCCGCCGCCGACCTCGGCGCCCCGGGTGCTGCGGCGACCGGCTTTCCCCTTGCCCGGCCCTTTCCTCGGCGGGGGCGCCAGCCACGACAGGTCGCCCTCGTGGGTGTTGGAGGCCAGGACGTAGGGCCGGGCCTCGGTGTAGCGGATCACCGAGATCGACGCCGGGTCGACCTGGATCCGCTGGAAGAGGTCGAGGTGCATGCCGAGCGCGTCGGCGAGGATCGACTTGATGACGTCGCCGTGGCTGACGGCCAGCCACACGGCGTCCGCGCCGTGGACCGCGGTCACCTGCGCATCCCGACGTCGTACGGCGTCCACGGCGCGCGCCTGCATCTGCGGCAACGACTCACCACCGGGGAAGGTCGCCGCCGACGGGTTGGTCTGCACCGTCTTCCACAGGGCCAGCTTGGCGAGCTCGCGCAGCGGGCGGCCCTGCCACTCGCCGTAGTCGCACTCGGTGATCGCCTTGTCGGCCCGGACCCGTGGGCGAGCCGACTGGCGGGTCGCCACAGCGCGGGCGGTCTCGCGACACCGCTCCAGCGGGCTGCTGACCAGCTCGGCGAGCGGTACGACGGACAGCCGCTCCCCCGCCTTGGCGGCCTGTCCTTCTCCGAGCTCGTCGAGGTGCACCCCCGGCGTGCGCCCGGCCAGCGTGCCCGAGGCGTTCGCGGAGGTGCGCCCGTGCCGGAGCAGGATCACTGTGGCCATGCCCCGAGCCTAGGGTGACGTGGGCGAGCCGCGTGCGCGGCCTGCGCTGAGGGTGCCCCGCCAAGGGATAGCGTGAGCGTCGTGATCGTCGACAGTGCCGTCTACCGCAAGGGAGTGCGCATCGTCGACGACGTACCGCCCGAGGAGCTCGGCCAGCTCAAGAAGCTCGCCAGCGAGCCCGGCGACTTCGTCTGGGTCGGCATGCACGAGCCGAGCGAGAGCGAGCTGGCCACCGTCGAGGAGGAGTTCGGCCTCCACCCACTGGCCGTCGAGGACGCCTTCACCGCCCACCAGCGGCCCAAGCTGGAGCGGTACGGCGACACGCTCTTCCTCACCCTCAAGACGCTCTGGTACGTCGACGAGAACGACGCCGTCGAGACCGGGGAGATCAACATGTTCGTCGGCGAGGCCTTCGTGATCACGGTCCGGCACGGCACCGGCGCCGAGCTCCACGGAGCCCGCCGCGATCTGGAGGCGAGGGCGAAGGTCGCCTCGCACGGCCCCTCGGCGGTCGTGTACGCCGTGTGCGACCGGGTCGTGGACGGCTACCTCGAGGTGATGGCCTCCCTCGAGGAGGACGTCGACGAGGTCGAGACCTCGGTGTTCTCCGACCAGCGCACCAACGACTCAGCGCGGATCTACACCCTCAAGCGCGAGATCGCGGAGGCACGGCGCGCGGTCATGCCACTGCGCGAGCCGATGCGTCGCTTCGCCACCGGCGCCGTACCGGGCATCCACGAGGACGCCGCACCGTTCTTCCGCGACGTTCTCGACCATTTGACGAAGGTCTCCGAGACGGTGGACGGGCTCGACCAGCTGTTGTCCACGGCCTTCGAGGCACATCTCGCGCAGATCCAGGTGACGCAGAACGAGGACATGCGCAAGATCTCGGCCGGCGTCGGCCTCGTGGTCGTGCCGACCCTGATCGCCGGTGTCTACGGCATGAACTTCGTTCACATGCCGGAGCTCGGCTGGACCTTCGGCTATCCGTACGCCCTCGCGCTGATGGTCTTGAGCGTGGTCGGGCTCTGGATCGCCTTCAAGCGCTCCGGCTGGCTGTGAACACTGCGGTTTGGTCCCCAACCGCAGGTTTCGGATCCGGAAGACTGCGGTTGGGGACCAAACGGCGGCCCACGGCGCCTTATGTCAGGTCGAGGTCAGCACGTGGGTGGACAGCAGCACGATGAGCAGCAGGCCCAGCCCCACGCGGTAGGGGATGAACCAGGTGATCGCGTGGTGGGCGACGAACTTGAGCAGCCAGGCGATGGTCGCGTAGGCGACGAGGAACGCCACGAGCGTGCCGACGAGCGTCTCCCCCACGCTGATCGATCCGCCGAGTGCGTCCTTGAGCTCGAAGAGGCCGGCAGCGAGCAGCGCGGGGATCGACAGGAAGAACGAGACGCGGGTGGCCGTGACGCGGTCGAGGCCGCGGAACAGACCGGCCGAGATGGTGGCGCCGGACCGCGAGACGCCGGGCACCAGCGCGAAGCACTGCATGACCCCGATCACGACGGCGTCGGTGAGGTTCAGCTGCTTCTCGCCGCGGAGCTGGGTCGCGACCCGCTCGGCGGCCCACATCACCGCACTCCAGAGGATCAGGGCAAAGGCGACGACCCACAGGTTGCGCAGGTCGTTCTTGATGAAGTCGCGGAAGAGGAAGCCCACGATGCCGACCGGGATGGTGCCGACGATGACGTACCAGCCCATCCGGAAGTCCCGGTGCCCGCGCCACTCCGGCTGGACGAGACCGCGCAGCCAGGTGCGGGCGATCGCCCAGATGTCGCGGGCGAAGAACAGGATCACGGCCGCGATCGCGCCCATCTGGATGACGGCTGTGAAGCCGGTGACCGCAGGGTCGTCGACCTCCAGCCCGAGGAGCTGTTCGGCGATCGTCAGGTGGCCGGTGCTGGAGATCGGGAGGAACTCGGTCAGCCCTTCCACGATGCCGAGGATGATGGCGTCGAAGTAGTTCATCGGCTGCTTTCCGGCGTCGGGTGGCGATCGGGCGCACCCAGGCTAGGGCCCCGATCGACCAGCGAGCCGCACACCCCCGGCGCGCCGGGGACCGGCTACCTTGGGGCGCATGCAACAGCGGGCGGTCGGTGCCACGGGCCTCACGGTCTCGCGGCTCGGCCTGGGAACCATGACCTGGGGTCGTGACACCGACGAGCACGAGGCCCGGGACCAGCTGATCGCCTTCGCTGAGGCCGGCGGCACCCTGGTCGACACCGCTGCCGGGTACGGCGACGGCGCGTCCGAGGAGCTGATCGGCACCCTGATCGGTGACGTCGTGGCCCGCGACGAGATCGTGCTGGCCACCAAGGCGGGCATCTCGCGCCGCACCGGACAGCGTGAGACCTACGCGTCCAGGGGCCGCCTCCTCACCGAGCTCGATGCCTCGCTCCGGCGGCTCGGCGTCGACCACGTGGACCTCTGGCAGGTCCACACCTGGGTCGACGGCGTGCCGATCGAGGAGACACTCACCGCCCTCGACCACGCGGTCACGTCCGGACGCGCGTCGTACGTCGGGATCTCGAACTACGCCGGCTGGCAGACCGCGCAGGCCGCGACCTGGCAGCGCGCAGTCCCGGGCCGTACGACGCTCGCCTCCACGCAGGTGGAGTACTCCCTGCTCAGTCGCGACATCGAGGCCGACGTGGTCCCGGCCGCCGCAGCGCTGGGCCTGGGCATCCTGTGCTGGTCGCCCCTCGCCGGGGGCGTGCTCACCGGCAAGTACCGCACCGGTACGCCGTCCGACTCGCGCGGCGCGTCGCCGACCTTCTCGGCCTTCGTCGACCCCTACCTCGACGAGCGCAGCACCCGCGTCGTCGAGGGCGTGGCCAAGGCCGCCGAGGGGCTCGGCTGGTCGACCGCCGAGGTCGCCCTGGCCTGGGTGCGCGACCGGCCCGGCGTCACCGCCCCGATCATCGGGGCCCGCACGGCCAAGCAGCTGCTGGGCCTCCTGGGTGTCGAGGAGCTGACCCTGCCCGCCGAGATCGTGGCCGCCCTCGACGACGTGTCGGAGGCCTGACCGGTGCCCGACGTCCTGAGCCGCCCGACGACCCGCGGGGTGGAGTGGGAGTTCGAGAGGCTCGTCATCGCCCGCGACTTCTCCCGCCATGTCGTGACCCGGATGCTGGTCGAGCGCGCCGAGCACGGCGGCTGGGAGCTCGACCGCGTGCACGTCGCGCCCGACGGCACCCGTCGGGTGACCCTGCGGCGCAAGATCATCCGGATGCGACCGACCTTCTAGACCGTGCCGGACCCGGCCACCCGCACGGCGGCCGCCACCACGTCGTCCTCCGAGAGCAGCACCGTCGCGGCGGCGGGTCCCAGCGGGATGAAGGAGTCCCGGCTGGCGACCCGCGCCAGCCGACCGCGGTAGCCGCCTTCGAGCAGGCCGGTGATCACGCCCTCGCTCACGCCGCCGCTCGCGCGCGTCTCGTCCACGACGAGCACGGCCGGGAACCCGGCCGCGACCTCGCTCAGGGCCTCGAGCGGGAGTGGCGCGAGCCAGCGCAGGTCGACCACCGTGCTCGACAGCCCGGAGTCGGCCAGGCGTGCCTGCGCGCGCAGGCTCATCGGTACGCCGTTCCCGAAGGTCACCAGCAGCAGGTCGCGCCCGTCACCGTGGGTCGCCACCTGCCCCAGGTGCACCTTCGAGTCCGACGACCAGGCCGACGCGAACGGCGCCGTCCACCGCCCGTCGGACTCCTCGAGCAGGTCGCGCGCGTGGTACAGCGCGATCGGCTCCAGGAAGACGCACACCCGTCCGCCTCGGGCGAGGTCGACGCAGGTGCGCAGCAGCCCCGGCGCGTCCGCGGGATGGCTCGGTACGGCGAGCACCAAGCCGGGGATGTCGCGCAGCACCGCCACCGAGTTGTCGTTGTGGAAGTGCCCTCCGAAGCCGCGCTGGTAGGCCAGCCCCGGGACCCGCACCACCATCCCGTTGGCGTACTGCGCGTCGGAGAAGAACGCCAGCGACGCCGCCTCCCCGCGCAGCTGGTCCTCGGCGTTGTGGAGGTAGGCGAGGTACTGGATCTCCGGCACCGGAACGAACCCGGCCAGCGCCGAGCCCAGAGCGACACCCAGGATCGTCTGCTCGTCGAGGAGGGTGTCGAAGACCCGGCGGCCCCCGAAGCGCGCTCGCAGCCCGCGCGTCACGCCGTACACCCCACCCTTGACCGCGACGTCCTCACCGAAGACGAGCAGCTCGGGACGGCGTTCCATCAGCTCGGCGAGGGTCGCGTTGATCGACTGGGCCAGGGTGAGCATCGGCTCGTCGCCGTCGCACTCCCCCACCCCCGGACGAGGGACCACGAGCGGGTAGCCGCTCCCCGAGAGCCGCAGGGGCGACATGACCGCGTCCGCGCTGGACAGATGCGGCTCGTCGAGCACCTGCCCGGCCTGCGCCATCACCCGGTCGCGCACGCGCTCGTAGCGGTGTAGGACCTCCTCGGCCGTGACGAGGCCTGAGTCGAGCAGGCAGCGCGCCGTGGCGAGCAGCGGGTCGCGCTCGTAGTCCGCCACGATCTCGCGGCCGGACCGGTAGGCCGCCTCCACGTCCGAGCCCGCGTGCCCCATCAGCCGAACGACGTCGAGGTGCAGCACGGCCGGCCGACGCGTCTCGCGCACCCTCTCGACGACCTCGGCCGACCGCTGGAGCAAGGACGTCGGGTCGGCCCCGTCGGCGCGCACGTACGCGACGCCGGGCAGGCTCCGGAGCATCGCCGCCGGCCAGTCGTGCGGCGAGGGCGTGCTGATGCCGATCCGGTTGTCCTCGCAGAGGAACAGGATCGGACACGGCAACCGCCGGTGCGCCAGGTACGACGCGGCGTTCAGCGCCCCGGTCACCGTCGAGTGGTTGGCCGACGCGTCGCCGAAGGAGCAGATCACGATCGCGTCGGGAGACCAGGGAGTCGCACGGTCCAAGGCCCCGGCGAGGCCGAGCGAGTAGGCGAGCCCGACCGCGCGCGGCAGGTGGGACCCGATCGTCGAGGTCTGCGGGACGATGTGGAGGTCCCGGTGCCCGAACACCTTGTGCCGCCCGCCCGAGATCGGGTCGCGCGTGGACGCCGTGAGGCTGAGCAGGAGGTCGCGCACGGGGTCGTCCTGCCCCGCCTTCGCGGCCCGTGCGAGGTAGAGGCCTCCCGACCGGTAGTGGAGGAGAGCAGGGTCGTCGACGCGGGTCACCAGACCGAGGGCGGCGTTGCTCTCGTGGCCGGCCGAGCCGATCGTGTAGTAGCCCGCACCCTTCGCCTGCAGCCACCGGGCGGCGAAGTCCACGTGGCGGCTCGTGGCCTGGGCGTCGAACAGCGCCCACAGCGTCTCCACCCCGACGTCGGACGGCGACTTCTCGGTCGCGTCCCCGGGTTGCCAGTCCTCGACGGCCCGCGAGAAGTACTCGTCCACCGCCTCCATCGAGGCGGCCCTAGACCTGGTCGAGGAACCGGTCGAAGACCCGCGCCCCGAACTCCAGCGCGTCGACCGGCACCCGCTCGTCGACACCGTGGAAGAGCGCGGTGAAGTCGAGGTCGGCCGGCAGCCGGAGCGGGGTGAAGCCGTAGCTGCGCAGGCCCAGCTTGTTGAAGTGCTTGGCGTCGGTGCCGCCGCTCATCAGGTACGGCGCGACCCGGGCGTCGGGATCCTCGGCCAGGAGGCTGCGAGTCATCGCCTCGACCAGGTCACCGTCGTACGGCGTCTCCCAGGGCTGCTGGTGGGAGATGAAGGAGCGCTCGACGCCCTCGCCGCAGAGCTCGGCGATGGTGTCGAAGAACTCGTCCTCGAAGCCCGGCAGGAACCGGCCATCGATATGGGCGGTGGCCTCGGTCGGGATCACGTTGACCTTGTAGCCGGCGCCGAGCATGGTCGGGTTCGCGGTGTTGCGGATGACCGCCCCCATCATCCGGGCCGCTCCCCCGAACTCGTCGACCAGCGCCTCGGCGTTCTCCGGCGTCGCCTCGGTGCCCGCGATCTCGCCGACGGCGGCGAGCAACGTCTGCATCGTCGGTGTCAGCCGGACCGGCCAGTCATGGGTGCCGATCCGCGCGACCGCCGCAGACAGCCGGCTGACGGCGTTGTCGTCGTTGATCATCGAGCCGTGCCCGGCTCGGCCGCGGGCGGTCAGCTTCATCCAGGCCATGCCCTTCTCGGCGGCCTCGATCAGGTAGAGCCGCTGCCCGCGGATCGTCGTACTGAAACCGCCGACCTCGCCGACCGCCTCGGTGCAGTGTGCGAGGTGCTCGCGGTGGTCCTCGACCAGCACCTGCGCGCCGTGATGGCCGCCGGCCTCCTCGTCAGCGGTGAAGCAGAGCACGATCGGCCGGTCGGGCACCGCGTCGGCGCGGGTGCGGGCCCGCACGACCGAGAGCAGCATCGCGTCGAAGTCCTTCATGTCGACCGCGCCGCGTCCCCACACGTAGCCGTCCTGGATCTCGCCGGAGAACGGGTCGACCTGCCAGTCCTCGGCAGCCGCCGGTACGACGTCGAGGTGCCCGTGCAGCAGCAGGGCTCCCTCCTCGCCAGGGCGACCGCCCCACTGCGCCACCAGCGACGTGCGACCGCTGTCCAGCTCGAAGAGCTCGCTGGCGATCCCGACCTCGTCGAGGAGCGCCGCCACGTGCTCGGCGGCCTTCCGCTCCCCCGGCCCGGACTCGTCGCCGTAGTTGGTGGTGTCGATCCGGATCAGGTCGCGACACAGGTCGACGACCTCGCCGGTCGGGTCGTAGGAGGGGCTGTACGACGACTGCCCGGGCTGCTCTGACTGGTCGTTGGACATGGCCCCATCCTGGCACTCGACCGGCCCGCTCCCGATGTGAGGAATGGGGTGCCCGGTTGCTAGAGTTCCCTCCGCACTCGTCCGGGTGGCGGAATTGGCAGACGCGCTAGCTTGAGGTGCTAGTGCCCGTATTAGGGCGTGGGGGTTCAAGTCCCCCCTCGGACACCACGGGAGCCCCGGGTCTGACCCGGGGCTTCGCGCATCTCCGCCCGTGTACGGGCTTGAGCCCACGGTCCGCGGGTACGACGTGAGTAGCCCACGGCATCTCCCCGGGGAGGCGTCAGGGGTAGGCCCGCTGGCTTCAGCAGTCGTGGCCAGCGGGCCGCCCGGCCGGCTACAGGATCGGGGGGGCGTCCGGGAGGCGACGGGTGTCGACGACCATCTGCGCGACGTCGCGGAGCTTGACGTTGGTGTTCTGCGAGTAGCGCCGCAGCACCTCGAACGCGCGATCATCGTCGAGGTCGTAGCGCTCCATCAGGATGCCCTGCGCCTGCCCGATCAGCTTGCGCGCGTCGATGGCACGCCACAGGTGGTCTGACTCCTGGACCCGCGCCATGGCGATGGCGGCGTGGCGGGCGAGCACATGGGCGACCTGCAGATCGTCGGCCGAGAAGTGGTGGGGCCGGGGGTCGTAGAGGTTGAGGCTGCCCATCGTGCGCTGGCTGGTGTAGAGGCGGACGCCCATCATGCTGCGGAAACCGGTCTCGGCCGCCGCCGCCGCCCACCCGGGCCAGCGCTGATCGTCGTGGGTGTCGTCGACCAGCACGCTGGTGCGGTCGGTGGCCACGGAGATGTCGGGGCCCTCGAGGAGGTCCATCTCGGCGGCGTGGAGGGCCGTTACGACCGGGTCGGTGGAGGCCAGGGTCTCGATCCGCTGCTTGGCGTGGACGAACACCACACCGGCCTGGCTGCAGTCGACCGCGGCTCGGGCGAACTCGAGGACCCGCTCGACGGTGTCGGAGATCGTGACCTCCTCGTGCACCGACAGCGCCATCTCCGCCAGGCTGGTGCCGACCTCCGGGGCGGCCTCGTCGACCACTGTTCCGCGGGGGGTCGACCGGGGGGGTGTCTCACTCACCCCTTCATCATGACACCAGGGTGTCAGGGTCGTTCGATCCCCACTCGGCGTTCGGTACCCACGGACCACACGTCAGCTGGAGGAGGGGGTGCGTGGGCTCGCCCGCGCTGGGTACGGGCAGCGGATGACCACGACCCCCGACCAGCCGTTCGAAGACCCCGACGTGACGCCCAGCGGCGACCCCGATGCCTCACCGGAGCCGGTGACCCCGGAGACCGATCCCGACACGTCCCCCCACACGGAGCCACCCACGGAGCTCTGACCAGGGCTACGACAGCCGGCGCAGCCGCTCCCTCGCGCGCCCCAGCGACTGGGCGCGAGGGAGGTCGGCCCAGCGGTCGCCGCCGCGCAACAGGCGCCGGCCGATCGAGAAGACCGTGTGCTGGTCCGGCGCGACCCGGCCCAGCTCGGCCCAGGTGATCGGGGTCGAGACCGGAGCACCCGGCCGCGCGCGTACGGCGTAGGGAGGGACCACCGTCTGTCCGTAGCCGTTGCGCTGGATGTCGACCAGGACGCGGTCGCCGCGCTTGGCTTTGCGTGCCTCGAGGGTCAGCAGGTCCGGCTCCTGGTCGACGAGCACCTGCGCCAGGTCGCGGGCGAAGGCCCGGACGTCGTCGAAGCCTGCCTCCCGGCGCAGCGGAACCAGCACGTGGTAGCCGCGGGAACCGGAGGTCTTCACCGCGGACTCCAGGCCCAGGTCGTCGAGCAGCCCGCCCACCAGCCGGGTCGCACGTCGTACGGCGGGCAGGCCCGGGACTGACGGGTCGAGGTCGAAGACCAGCTGGTCGGGCCGGTCGAGATCGTCGGCACGGCTGAGCCAGGTGTGCGGAGTGAGGCAGGCCTGCTGGGCCAGGTACACCAGGCTCCGCGTATCGGCCGCGACCACCTGCCGCTGCGGCCCGTCGGCGGTGTCGACCTGCACGGTCCGGACGAAGTCGGGGAAGTGGGAGGGCACCTTCTTCTCGTAGAACGAGGGTCCGGTGATGCCGTCGGGGAAGCGCTGCATGTTGACCGGGCGGTCGCGGAGGTGCGGCAGCATCACCTCGGCGACACTCTCGTAGTAGCGCGCCAGGTCGAGCTTGGTCACCGCCTGCCCCTGGCCCGATGCGGGGACGAGCACCTTGTCGGGCTTGGAGATCTCGACCCCTGCCACCTCGACGGCCGGGCTCATCGCGCCTCCCTCACCACGTCAGCGGCGTCCTTGTCGGTGCGGAGCCCGAGGTAGCGCGGATGCCGCAGCTGGCCCGCCGTCGTCCACTCGGTGAACGCCACCTCCGCCACCAGCCGGGGCCGAGCCCAGTGCACGCCCTTGGTCGGCAGCTTCCCCCGGTCGCAGGGCGAGGTCGCCACCTCGAGCCGCGACAGCCGGCGGTGCAGGTCGCGCAGCACCGTCTCGGAGAACCCGGTGCCGACCTTCCCGGCGTACACGAGCTCGTCGTCACCACGCCATCGGTCGTGGTAGCCCAGCAGCAGGGCGCCGAGCGCCACCCGCGAGCCCTCAGGCTCGGTCCACCCGACGACGACCAGCTCCTGCCCGGCCTCGCACTTGAACTTCAGCCAGGCATCCGTGCGCCCGCTGCGGTAAGGCGCGTCAGTGCGCTTGGCGATCAGGCCCTCCCAGCCGCGCCGGCAGATCTCGGCGTACCAATCCTCGCCGCCGCGCACCCGGTGCGGCGTCGAGCGGAGCGGGTCCTGCCACCGGAGCAGCCGTCTCAGCACGCGTTTGCGCTCCAACAGCGGACGGTCGCGAAGGTCGGTGCCGTCGGCCTCGAGCACGTCGAAGACGTAGAACCAGATCGCGACACCCGACCGGCGCGCCCGCTCCGGGTCGGACAGGTGGATCCGGGGCTGCAGTCGCGCGAAGCTGGTCCGCGACCTCTCGAACGCCACCACCTCGCCGTCCACCACGAAGTCCTGCGACGCCTGCTCGGCCAGGGCCTCGGCCACCTCGGGGAACGCGACCGTGACGTCGCGGCCCGAGCGGGAGTAGAGCCGGCAGCCCGAGGCGTCGCGCGCGGCCAGGACGCGCATCCCGTCCAGCTTGCGCTCGAAGACCCACCCCGGCTCCCAGAACCGGTCGTGGCTGAGCGTCGCCAGGGACGGCTCAGGGACCCGCCGCATCGGTACCTCCTCCGGTCGTGCTCCCCTTCGTATCCGGTCGCGCAGCACGCATGCACGTGGCGCGCCCAGGACCCGGCTTCACACCCTCGTGGGTGTGACGCCGCAAGGAGTCCGGGCCTAGATTCACGACAACGGTCCGGCAGTACGCCTGCCGGGCCCAGCGCCCAGCCGTTCGATCTCGTTCGCTCTCGTTCGGAGTCGGGCGGCGGGCGCGCCCAAGGCTCGGGGCTGCGTCCCGCCGAGGTCCCCCGCCCTGGTGGGATGCAGCTTTCCCACGCAGCGGCCCGAGCATGTCGTGGGAGCCGGGAGGGTACGGTCGCTCGTGACCACCATGGCGAGCCCCGGACGGACCACGACAGCGTGAGCGAGCAGCCGAACGACGAGGACGTCGAGCGCGGGCCGACCACCGCTCCGCCCAAGGACCCCCTCCGCGGGTCGCGGGTGAGCCGGTTCTGGGCCGCCCTGGCGGCACTCGTGGTGCTCCTGGTGTTCCTGGTCATCTTCATCGCCCAGAACACCGAGCGAGTCTCGGTCTCCTTCCTCGGCTGGGACTGGCACGCACCCTTGGCGGTCGCGATGCTGATCGCCGTGGTCATCGGTCTGGCCATCACAGTCGCCGCAGGGAGCCTCCGGATCTTCCAGCTGCACCGCCGGGTGCGCCGCACGCCCTGACCAGTCGTCCGTTCTGGGGGATGCCGCGGCCGACGCAGCCGACCTAGCGTGGTGTCGCTCTCGGATCGACCGCGACGCGAAGGACCCACCATGAGCCCAGATCCGCACGCCCGCAGCATTCTGCCGATCCCCGACCGACCGGTGAGCGGGCTGACGACGTACGACGCCAAGGACCCGGCCACCTCGTTCCCGCCGATCGCGCCCCTCCTGCCGCCCGAGGGTGCCCCCAATGTGCTGATCGTCCTGCTGGACGACGTCGGGTTCGGCGCGTCCAGCGCCTTCGGCGGACCGTGCCAGACGCCCACCGCGGAGCGCCTCGCGGCGGGCGGACTGCGCTACAACCGCTTCCACACCACGGCCCTGTGCGCGCCGACCCGGCAGGCACTGCTGACCGGCCGGAACCACCACTCGGTCGGGATGGGCAGCATCACCGAGACCGCTACCTCGGCCCCTGGCATGAGCTCGCTGCGGCCGAACACCAAGGCACCCATCGCGACCACGTTGAAGCTCAACGGCTACGCCACGGCACAGTTCGGCAAGTGCCACGAGGTGCCGGTCTGGCAGTCATCCCCGATGGGACCGTTCGATGCCTGGCCCACCGGCGGCGGCGGCTTCGAGACGTTCTACGGCTTCATCGGCGGTGAGAACAACCAGTACGACCCCGCCCTCTACAGCGGCACCACACCCGTCGAGCCGCCTGCGACCGCCGAGGAGGGCTACCACCTCACCGACGACCTGACCGACCACGCGATCAGCTGGGTGCGCCAACAGAAGGCGCTGATGCCCGACAAGCCGTTCCTCGTGTACTACGCCCCCGGCGCGACGCACGCGCCGCACCACGTCCCGCTGGAGTGGGCCGACAAGTACGCCGGGCAGTTCGACGACGGCTGGGACGTGCTGCGCGAGCGCACGCTCGCTCGCCAGAAGGAGCTCGGCGTCGTACCGGCCGAGACCGAGCTGACGGCCCGGCACAGCGAGATCACCGCGTGGGACGACATGCCCGACGAGCTCAAGCCCGTGTTGGCGCGGCAGATGGAGGTGTACGCCGGGTTCCTGGAGCACACCGACCACCACGTCGGCCGCCTGGTCGACGCGCTCGCCGACCTGGAGATCCTCGACGACACACTCGTCTACTACATCATCGGCGACAACGGCGCCTCGGCCGAGGGCACCATGAACGGCGCCTTCAACGAGATGGCCAACTTCAACGGGATGGCCGCCGTCGAAACGCCGGAGTTCATGGTCAGCAAGATGGGTGACTTCGGCACCCCCGGCTCCTACAACCACTACTCGGTGGGCTGGGCCTGGGCGATGAACTCACCGCTGCAGTGGACCAAGCAGGTCGCCTCTCATTGGGGCGGCACCCGCAACGGGACGATCGTGCACTGGCCTCGCGGCATCGAGGAACGCGGTGGGGTGCGGTCCCAGTTCACCCACGTCATCGACATCGCCCCGACGATCCTCGAGGCCGCCGGGCTCCCGGAGCCCACTATGGTCAACGGCGTGCTGCAGTCGCCGATGGAGGGCACGTCCATGCTCTACAGCTTCAACAGCGCCGACGAGCCGGAGCGCCACGACCTCCAGTACTTCGAGATGTTCGGCAACCGCGGTGTCTACCACCAGGGGTGGAGCGCGGTCACCAAGCACAAGACACCGTGGATGATCGTCGATCCCGACATGGGTCCGTTCGACTCGGACGTCTGGGAGCTCTACGACGGAAGCAACGACTTCAGCCAGGCCCGCAACCTCGCGGCCGACCACCCCGCGAAGCTGGCCGAGCTCCAACGGCTCTGGCTCATCGAGGCGGTGAAGTACAACGTCCTCCCGTTGGACGACCGTTCCGGCGAGCGGCTGAACCCCGATCTGGCGGGCCGGCCGACCCTCATCCACGGCAACTCGCAGCTGTTCTTCCACGGGATGGGGCGGCTCTCCGAGAACAGCGTGGTCAGCATCAAGAACAAGTCGTTCTCGGTCACCGCCGACCTCGACGTCCCCGACGGCGGGGCCGAGGGCGTGGTCATCGCACAGGGTGGCCGGTTCGGCGGTTGGGCCGTCTACCTCAAGGAGGGCAGGGCCGCCTTCGTCTACAACGTGCTGGGCATCCACGAGTTCACGACCCGGGCCGAGTCGGCGCTTCCCGAGGGCCACCATCAGGTGCGCATGGAGTTCGCCTACGACGGGGGCGGCCTGGCCAAGGGCGGTGACGTCACCCTGTTCTACGACGGCGACCCGGTCGGCAGCGGGCGGGTCGAGATGACCCAGCCGATGGTGTTCTCCGCCGACGAGACCACCGACATCGGGTACGAGTCGGGCACCACCGTCACGCCCGACTACACCCCGGCCACCAGCCGGTTCACCGGCAAGCTCCACTGGGTACAGCTCGACCTCGGCCTGGACGACCACGACCACCTCATCGACCCAGAGGAACGGTTGCGGATCGCGATGGCAAGGCAGTGAAGGCCGTGGGAATGAAGAGAAGGTGGGTCGCGCTGCTGGCGTGCGCCCTGTGCCTGCTGACCGCGTGTGGCGACGGCAACGCCAGTCGCCCGACCCCGTCCTCGAGCCGTCCCACGCGGCCGTCGGTCTCGGTATCGCTCCCCACTCGTTCACCGAGCGCGGGCCCGACCGGGTCGGCGAGTGTTCCGTCGACCCCGACCCCGACGCCCACCCCGCCACCGACCCGCACCATCACTGCCACACCCACGCCGACCCCCACCCCGCCGCCGCCGACGCGCACCATCACCGCCACACCCACGCCGACCCCCACGCTGACCCCCACCCCGAGCCCCAGTGCGAGCCCGGCCCCCGGTGGTACGGCGTCCAGCAGCGCGGCGGAGGACGACAGCGGCGTGCCGGCCTGGGTGTGGTGGCTGGCCGGCCTGGTGCTGCTCGCCCTCGTCGTCGGGATCCCGCTCGTCGTACGGTCTCGGCGGCGCGCGGCGTGGACTGCCGAGCTGACGACCGCCACCGCCGAGGTCGCCTGGCTCGCCCGCGTGCTGCTGCCCCAGCTCCAGTCGACCGGCTCCGTCGACCAGCTCGCCGGCGGCTGGTCCGTCGCCCTGCCGCGCGTCACCGGCGTACAGGACCAGCTGACCGGGCTCGCGGCCACGGCCCGTCGCGACGACGACCGGCTGCGCGCCACGCAGCTCCGGGACGCGGTGCAGGGCGCACGCGACCGCGTCGACCAGGTGGTCGCCGCACGATCACCCGGGCCGTTCCTGCCGGACCTGGTCGCAGCGGCCGCGACCCTCGAGGCGGCACTGGCCGAACCTGCCACCGCATGAACGGCGTGATCGGCGACCTACTGCCGGTGGCGCTCGGCGTCGCGATCTCGCCGATGCCGATCATCGCGGTCGGCAAAGGGCTGGGTGGTCTGTGACCCGGCGGGGACCAGGGAGGTCGTGATGAGCGAAGGCGACGAGCACGGCGGATGCTGTGCGCCGGCGCTCATCGATGTCCCGTCGACCAATGCGGACCGCATCGCGACCGTGGTCCCCCGGCCCGGAGGTCGCACCCAGGGGATGGTGCCGGTGCCCGGCGGCCGGCTGCTGATGGGCGACCCGTTCGCCGAGGGCTACCCCGACGACGGAGAGACCCCGGTGCACCCCGTCGACGTACCGGCCTTCCTCGTCGACGCGACCCAGGTGACCAACGCCCAGTTCGCGACCTTCGTCAAGGAGACCGGCTGGGTCACCGACGCCGAGGACCTCGGGGTGTCTGCGGTGTTCGACCTGGCTCTGCGCGGCAACTCCGGCCTGAGCCACTCCGACGTGCTCCACCGCGTCGAGGGGACGCCGTGGTGGGTTGCCGTGAAAGGCGCCAGCTGGCGGTCGCCGGAGGGTCCGGGGTCCGACGTCCAGCACCGGCAGAACCATCCCGTCGTCCACGTCTCCTGGTACGACGCTCAGGCCTACGCCCGCTGGGCCCGCAAGCGCCTGCTCACCGAGGCCGAGTGGGAGTACGCCGCGCGCGGCGGCCTGGTCGGCGCCCGCTACCCCTGGGGCGACGAGCTGGTGCCGCGCGGCCGGTGGCGCTGCAACATCTGGCAGGGCCGGTTCCCCGAGGACAACACCCTCGAGGACGGCTACCTCACGACCTGCCCGGTCAAGACGTTCCCGTCGAACGACTTCGGCGTGTTCGGCACCTCCGGGAACGTGTGGGAGTGGTGCGGCGACTGGTTCTCGCCGACCTACTACGCCGAGTCGCCGACCACCGCACCCGCCGGGCCCCGACGACGGCACCCACCGCGTGATGCGCGGCGGGTCCTACCTCTGTCACCACTCCTACTGCCACCGCTACCGGGTTGCTGCGCGCTCGGGCAACACCCCCGAGTCGGCCGCCGCCAACATCGGGATCCGGTGCGCCGCCGACGTGGCGACCGACTAGGGGCGGCTCAGATCAGGTGCATCGTGCGGGCGACGGCGAGGGCCTCGCTGCGCCGGCCGGCCGAGAGCTTCGAGTAGAGGCTCGAGATGTGCGTCTTCACGGTGTTCTCGCTGACGAACAGGTTCGCCGCGATGTCGGCGTACGTCGCCCCGCGGGCGAGCTCGATCAGCACCTCGCGCTCGCGCGGGCTGAGCGCGGGTGCGGTGACCGGCGTGCGGACCGACTCCAGCTCGCGCTCGGTCGCGACCAGGGACCGGAACTGCGCCACGATCGAAGCCCGGTCGGCGCAGGCACGCCGTACCTCGTCGGTCCACGTCGTCTCGGCGTCGGGCGGCAGCAGGCCCATCAGCTCGCCGACCCGGGTGCCGTGCGTGCTCCAGCCGAGGAACGCCCACGCGAACCGGTCCGCGCGGGTCAGGGCGAGCGCCTCCCCCAGTCGCTGACGCGCGCCGTCCGGGTCACCCGAGGCAGCGTGCACCTGCGCGGCACAGACCAGGGCAAGCGATGACAGGCGTACGTCGTGATGCTCCGCGGCGTGGCTGCTCGCTAGGTCGTAGAGCAGGGCCGCCCCGCGTACGTCGCCGTCGAGGTCGGCCCGCGCCCCCTGGACCCACGCCAGCTCACCTGCCGCGTCGAGGCGCTCGAGGTCGGTCGTGACGGTGCCGAGCGACTGCCGGTCCCCCGCGGCGACGGCGACGGCGGCGCGTACGACCAGGAGGAGGGTGAGCAGGTGCGTGGGCAGTCGGGAGCCGGTGCCACGCAGGTCCAGTGCGCGCTCGGCGTCGGTCACGTTCCCGGCCTGGAGCGCCCGGCCCGCGTCGGCCACCCGCTGCCAGAACCGGGACGTGGGGTCGGCCGGTACGGCGTGCGCGGCGGCCGCGACGGCCTCCGGCTCTGCGGCCCTGGTGGAGGCGACGGCGCCGAGCGCGACCAGGTCGCGGGCGAGCACGGCCCTGGCGACGGCGTCGGCCGGCGCGAGCGTCGGCTCACCGGGAGCCAGCACCCGCTCGGCCAGGTCGAGGCAGGCGAGGTCGCAGCCGAGCATGTACTGGGTCAGCGCCAGGTGGCTGAACGCCTCAGCGACCAGGGCCTCCAGCCCCGCCGCGCGCCCGACCACGACCGCCTCGCCGAGGTGCTCCGCGGCGTCGGCGAGCAGACCCGACCAGCTCTCCGCGATCCCGGTCTCGAGGAGCAGAGCGGCGAGCCAGGGGTCCCGGCTGCGGCCGGTGTGCAGCTCGTCGAGGCAGGCCCGGGCGTCGGTCAGGACGGCGGTGCGGTCCTGGTCGCTGTCCCGCGCCCGCCGGAGCGCGACCGCTGCGGCCTGGACCGGTGCCACCTCGCCGATCGCTGTGGTCACCCGGCCGGCCCAGTGCTCGGCCCGCTCGGGTGCCCCGCGGACCCAGGCGTTCCACGCGATCGTGGGCCACACGTCGGGACGCCGCTCCACGCTTGCGGCAGCGGCCCGGACCAGCTCGTCGATCCCGGCACCGTGGCCCCTGCAGGCCATCCACAGACCCTGGTCGGCGACGACCTGCACGGCCTCGACGTACTCGCGCAGCGCCATCAGCCGCCGGAACCCCACCGCGACGTCACCCTGGGCGAGGTCCAGGCTCGCCTGCATGAGCACGGTCGCTCGGGCGCGCTGGGCGTCGCGGCCGCCGGCGACCATCCGCCGGCGGGCGACCTCGCGCAGCAGCGGGTGGATCGTGTAGCGCACGCGGGAGGCGTCGGTCTCCTCCTCGGGACCGTCGGCCGCGACCCGGTTCACCAGCAGGCCGGTCTGCTCGAGCGCGGCGAGCGCGTCGCCAGCCCCGGGGTCACCGGTGAGCCGGTTGGCCAGAGTGGTCGTGAGCACCGGCTCGGTGGCGCAGCACAGCAGCAGGTGCTGCTCGAGCGGCCGCATTCCCGCGAAGACCTCGCCGGCGACCAGGTCGGCGACGCCGGGGCCTGGCGTCCGGAGGCGACGTACGACGTCGGCCCGGTCCGGCGACGCCGCTCCGGCTCGCGACGCCAGCACCACGGCGGCACACCAACCCTGGGCCTTGGCCCGGATCGCGTCGACCAGGGCGTCGTCCGCATCCGGCAGGTGCACCCGCACCAGCGTGGCGGTCTCCTCGTCACTCAACCGCAGCGCATCACCGCGGATGACGGTGAGCTGGCCGAGGAGCTGGGGCACGAGCCTGCTCAGGGCGAGGTCCCACCGGGTGAGCAGCAGCACGCGCAGCCGGTCGGGCGCCGCGGCGAGGCGGGTGTCGAGGACCCGGACGGCGGTGGCCGGCAGCTCGTGGGCGTCGTCCACGACCACCAGAGCCGGCTGACCCTCGTTGTCGGCAGCCCGGTCGAGCAGACGGCTCAGTGACGGACCCGTCTGCCCGTGCGCGTCGACCCAGAGCGTGGGCTCCACGGCGCGCTGCTGCAGCCAGCCGGCCACACCCAGGGTCTTGCCGGCGCCGGCCGGTGCGACCAGCACGGTGACCCCGAGGTCGGTGCTGCCGTCGAGCACGGCCCAGAGACCGGGGCGCTCGAGGTAGCTGCGCGGGAGCCACGGTGATCCGGGCACGGGCACGTCCCGCGGCCCCGACGGACGGCGCAAGACAGCGGAGGGCGACGGCGTATCCCAGGCGGGATCTGTGGCCACTGCCGCTCCTCGGACGCGCGCACCCCGGGAGCACCCTCGGCCGGCTGCTCTCCCTCGCCGAGGCACGGCGCGTTCCGCCGACCCTAGGGCACCGGCGGGGTGACGGCCATCACCCTCGCTCGCGCCGGACCCGTGAGTCGCCCGAAACCGGTGAGGGTGAGTCGACCAACGGCTCCTAGCCTCGGTGACGCTGGGCGGGCCGAAGGGGGCGCAGATGACCAGGGTGCTGATCCGGCTCGACGACGAGCTCACCGACGAGATGATGTCGGCCTTCCCCCAGCTCACGCCGTCGGTGCAGCGCACCCAGACGACGCTGCGTGGCGACCTCGCCGACCAGGAGGAGCTCCAGGGCGTGCTCAACTTCCTGAGCTCGATGGGGGTCTCGATCGTGGAGGTCGTGACCATCCCCGACTAGACGCCGACTACCCGCCTCAGCCGGGGATCCGCGCGGTCCACTCCAGCAGCGCGCGCCTCCACGATCTGGAGCCGCTGGTTGGCGACCCGGGCACGGCCCAGCTCGACGACCAGGGCCGGCCGTCACCCCCTGTACCGGTCCGCTGACCGGTCAGGCCTCGGCCTTGCGATGTCGTGAGGTGAACTCCGCGACCGCCGCCATCAGGTCGTCGCCCTTGATGCTCTTCAGCGCCACCCTGGTCACGCCCGCCTCGTAGGCCTGGCTCTCCTCCAGCGGGCTGATCATCCCGGTGTGCAGGATCAGCTCCACCTCGGGCATCGAGTCCGAGACCTCTCGGCACAGGTCGATGCCGCGCCCGTCGGGCAGACGGTTGTCGACGACCGCCAGGTCGGGATGATGTGTCAGGATCGCCGCCACCCCCTCGACCATGGTCTCGGACGAGGCGCACACCTCGATGCCGAGCCCGTCCAGCTTGACGGCCAGCCACTGACGCACGGCCGTGTGATCGTCGACGATGCAGGCGCGCAGGGATGGCGATCGGCCTTCCGAACGCATCTCGAGCCCGGACGTGTGCATGTCGGGCACCCTAGGATCCAGCGGCGGACAGGCACAGGGACCAAGGTCCCCTCGACGGTCACCCCGTCCGTCCAGCCTTCCGTGCAGACCTCGGCCGAGCCGGCGACATCCTCGTCCCGGGCTCCGACGGTGACCCGGACCCAGTCCGCGGCCGCACCGACCCGCGCGCCCCACGTGACCCTGAAGTCCGACCTGGCCTTCGACATCAACAGCGCCCAACTGTCACCGGCGGCCGAGGCCGCCGTGGCCCGGCTGGCCGCCCAGGTACGCCGGGCCGGTCTCACCGGAAAGATCTACGTCGCCGGGTACACCGACGACGTCGGGTCCACGGCGTACGGCCAGGTGCTGTCCCAGCGCCGGGCGGACGCCGTCTCGACGTACCTCCAGTCGCGGCTGCTCGGCGTACCGGTGTCCATCGAGTCGGTGGGACACGGCGAGTCCGACCCGGTCGCCAGCAACGCGACCGCTGCCGGCCGGCAGCAGAACCGCCGGGTCACGATCACCCTGCCGAGGTCCTGAGCACGCTCGACCGTCTAGTTTGGTCGGCATGGCCGAGCCGCTGCGGGTGGCATTCGTGGCGGGCACCACGCCCGACAAGTGGGCGCGCGCCTGGCGCGACCAGGGCCGCGGCCGGCTGGAGCTGGTCCCGGTCAGCGAGGACGAGCAGGAGGCCGTCGTGCGTGGCGGCGACGTCGACCTGGCCCTGGTCCGGCTCCCGGTCGACACCGACGACCTGCACTGCGTGCGCCTGTACGACGAGCTGGCGGTCGCGGTCGCCGCGCGCGACCACCTGATCTCCGCCGCCGACGAGGTGACGCTGGCCGACCTCGTCGACGAGCAGCTGGTGCGGCCGCACGCCTCCGGATGGCGGCCGACCGCCGAGCAGCGCGACTGGCCGGCGATGACCGAGCAGGAGGCGATCGAGACGGTGGCCGCCGGCACCGGGATCGTGCTGGTGCCGCTGTCGGTGGCCCGCCTCCACCAGCGCAAGGACGTCGTCCATCGCGTGGTGACCGACCTGGCACCGACCACCGTCGCCCTGGTCTGGCTGCGCACACGCGACGACGACACCACGCAGGCGTTCGTGGGCGTGGTCCGAGGACGTACCGGCAACAGCTCGCGCGGCTGAGCCGCGGGTCGGGCCTAGGCTGGCGCGCATGCCCACGCTCGTCGCCTCGGCCCCCGGCCGGGTCAACCTGATCGGCGAGCACACCGACTACAACCGCGGTCTGTGCCTCCCGCTCGCCCTCCCCCAGCGCACCACGGTGACCCTCACGCCGCGCGACGACCTGGTGCTCAGCCTGTCCAGCGCGCAGGAGGAGGAGACCTGGGAGGGCACGGTCGAGGACCGGCCGACCGGCTGGGCGGCGTACGTCGCCGGCGTCGTCTCGATGCTCCGGGCGGACGGGCACGCCGTACCGGGCTTCGACGCGCGGATCGACTCCGACGTACCGCTCGGCGCCGGACTGTCCAGCTCCGCCGCGCTGGAGTGCTCGGTCGCCGTGGCGGCCGCGGCCCTGGTGGGACTCGACCTGGACGAGCCCACCCGCCGTGCCCTCGCCGACGCCTGCATCCGGGCCGAGAACGACTACGTCGGCGCGCCCACCGGCGGCATGGACCAGACCGTGGCCATGCTCGGTCGTGAGGGCTTCGCCCTGCTCCTGGACTTCGATGACGGCGGAGTCACGCCCGTCGCCCTCCCCCTCGACGACGCCGGGCTGACCCTGCTGGTCATCGACACCCGGGTCAGCCACAGCCTCACCGAGGGGTCGTACGGCGACCGCCGCGCCGAGTGCGCGAAGGCCGCGGACCTGCTCGGAGTCGGCTCGCTCCGCGACACCGACCTCGGGGCCGTCGAGCGCCTCGACGACCCGCTCCTGCGGCGCCGAGCCCGCCACATCGTCACCGAGAACCAGCGGGTCCGCGACGTGGCCGCTGCCCTCGACGCCGGCGACTGGGGGTCGCTGTCGGCGACGCTCGACGCCTCCCACGTGTCGATGCGCGACGACTTCGAGATCTCCTGCCGCGAGCTCGACCTCGCCGTCGAGACCGCCCGCTCATCCGGAGCCCTCGGCGCCCGGATGACCGGTGGGGGCTTCGGCGGGTCCGCGGTCGCGCTGGCGCCGCCGGACGCGTTGGACGCGATCCGGGACGCCGTGACGCGGGCCTTCGCCGAAGCGGGGGTGACCGCTCCGGCGTACCTCGTCGCGACGCCGGGCGACGCGGCGCGGGTCGACTCAGCTAGGTGAGGTGGGCCGGGACTGCCAGCCCCGCGTCGCGGAGCTCCAGCCGGGCCAGCGCCGTCACGACCTCCGGGTCGCGGGCGCGCCAGGCGCCGGCGGGGTCGTCGCTGATCCTGGCCAGCACGTACATCGGCTGCCGCGACAGCGCGCGCAGGGCGAACAGGTCGAGGTCCGCCGCCGCGTCGATGAACCGGGCGCTCGCCGTCGCCTCGCGCACGAACCGCCAGCGCAGCGGCACGAAGAACACCGCGACGCACATGATCGGGATCACCGCCAGCGAGATGCCCAACGCCCACGAGAGCCGGTGCACGGCGGTCACCTGGGCCCGCCCCGCCTCGGCAAGTGACTGCGAGGCCGACGACATCTGGTCGAACGGCGCCGACACTCCCCCGCCGACGATCGGGATGCCGCTGAGGGTGTCGCCGGCGCTGCTCAGACCGTTGGCGAGCGAGGTCGCGGAGGCGTCGGTCTGCCGGCCGACGCCGGCGAGCTCCATGGTCCCGTGCTGGACGAGATGCCCGAGCCAGACCCACCCCACGATCCAGAGCACGAACAGGACGTCGGCGAGGAGCTGGCGGGTACGACGGGTGGGAGCGTCGGCGTAGAGCTTCATGGCGCCCATCCGACCAGCACCACGGTCGCAGGTCGAGTGCCACAATCCGACGGTGCCCCTGCCCGACCCCGCCGTCGTCGTGCTGGTCGGCGCCGCCGGGTCCGGCAAGTCCACCTGGGCCGCCGAGCACTACCGCCGCGTCGAGATCGTGTCCTCCGACGACCTGCGCGCCGTCGTCGGCTCCGGCCCCGCCGACCTGGATGCCTCCACCGACGCCTTCGACCTGCTCGAGCGGATCGTCGCCGCCCGGCTCCGCCGCGGCCTGACCACGGTCATCGACACCCTCGGTCTCGACGCCGACCGCCGGCTCGCGTGGCTGGCCGCAGCTCGAGCTGCGGGGCTGCCGGCTGTGGCGGTGCTGCTCGACACGCCGGGTGAGGAGTGCCGCCGCCGCAACGCCGTACGCGACCGCCCGGTCCCGGCTGCCGTACTCGCCGAGCAGATCCGCCGGGTTGCCGCGGTCCGCGACGCCCTCCCCGCCGAGGGGTGGGACGCGGTCGAGGTGGTCTCCGGAGCACGCGGTTTGGTCCCCAACCGCAACGATCCGGCCCGAGAACCTGCGGTTGGGGACCAAACCGTCTCACCCTTTGGGTCTCAGGAGCTGCAGGTGGTGCTGCAGGTCAGTCGCTTCCCCTGGGGCGAGGAGCCCGGCGCCTGGCTCCGCGACGTCGCCCTCGCCGCCGACGAGGCAGGCTTCGCCGGGATCGCGTTGATGGATCACCTGATACAGATCCCTCAGGTGGACACCGCCTGGCAGCCGATCCCCGAGCCCTGGGTCGCGCTCGGGCTGCTCGCCGGCCTCGACACCGATCTGACCCTGGGCACCCTCTGCACCCCGGTGACCTTCCGCCCGGCCGGGGTGACGGCCAAGGCTGCGGCCACCCTGGACGCCCTGTCGGGCGGTCGCGCGTTCCTCGGTGTCGGCGCCGGGTGGTGGGACCGCGAGCACGCGGCGTACGGGATCCCCTTCCCGCCCGCCGGGGAGCGGCTCGACCTCCTCGAGACCACGATCGAGACCTGCCGCGCACTGTGGGCGCCGGGCACCAAGGCCTACGACGGCGACCGCGTGTCTCTGCCCGAGACCACGGCGTACCCGCGGCCGGCGCACGACATCCCGGTCATTGTCGGCGGTGGCGGGGAGCGCCGTACGCTCGCGATCGCCGCGCGGCTCGGCGACGCGTGCAACCTGCCTTCAGATCCAGAGGTCCTGCGGCACAAGCTGTCCGTGCTGGACCGGCACCTCGCCGACTGCCGGCCGCACCCGCGACGACGTGGCAGTCACCGTGCTCGACCTGCCGGTCGTCGGCCGCGACCGCGACGACGCCTGGACGAAGGTCGAGCGGCTGCGCGGCCGAACGGCGGCCGCCGCCTTCGCCCGTCGTACCAACGCCGGCACAGTCGACGACCACTGCCGTCGGTACGACGAGCTCCGGGCGCTCGGCGTGAGCACGGTCTTCGCCGGCGTCCGCGGCCTCGCCGGCCCGGACGACGTACTGGCCCTGGCCGGCCTGAACGGGTGAGACGCGTTGTCTCGACAGGCTCGACCAACGGCGGTCGCTACTTCAGCTCGGCGCTGGACAGTCCGAGCACGCGCCGGGCCACGATCAGCTGCTGGATCTGCTGGGTGCCCTCGAAGATGTCGAGGATCTTGGAGTCGCGCGCCCACTTCTCGAGCAGCTCGCCCTCGCTGTAGCCCACGGAGCCGCACAGCTCCACGCACGACAGCGTGACGTCGGAGGCGACGCGGCCGGCCTTGGCCTTCGCCATCGACGCCTCCATCGCGTTGGCCTGCCGGTTGTCGGCCATCCAGGCGGCCTGGAGCATCAGCAGCCGGGCGCCCTCCCAGTCGGCCTCCAGCTGCAGGAGCTTCGCCGCCGCCGCGGTCTGGACCAGTGCCGGGCGGTCGTAGTCGACGGAGACGCCCGCTTGAGACAGGAGGTCGATGGTCAGGTCGAGCGCCGCCTTCGCGCAGCCGACCGCCATCGCGGCCACCAGCGGGCGGGTGTTGTCGAAGGTCGCCATCGCGCCCGCGAAACCCTGGCTGGTGTCGATGTCGGACGAGCCGAGCAGGTTCGCCGCCGGCACCCGGCAGTCCTCGAACCGGATAGCGGCGGTGTCGGAGGCCTTGATCCCGAGCTTGTGCTCGAGCCGCTCCACCGTCATCCCCGGCGTGCCCTTCGGTACGACGAACGACTTGATCGCCGCGCGGCCCAGCGAGGCGTCGAGGGTCGCCCACACGACCACCGCGTCCGAGCGTTCGCCGGAGGTGACGTAGATCTTCTCGCCGTTCAGCACGTACTCGTCGCCGTCGCGGACGGCAGTGGTGCGGATCCGCGCGGTGTCGGATCCGGTGTCGGGCTCGGTGATCGCCATCGAGGCCCACAGCCGGCCGAAGCGCTCCTGCTGCTCCGGGCTGCCGACCGAGGCGATCGCGGAGTTTCCCAGACCTTGGCGTGGCAGCGAGAGCAGCAGGGCGACGTCGCCCCAGCACATCTCGGCGATCGACATCACCGAGGCGAGGTTCGTGCCGTTCTTCACGCCCGGCTTCTCGTCCGCGCTGTCGTCCCGCTTCACCCCCGCGGCTCCGGCGCCCGAGCTCGCACCCGACTCCGACAGGCCGTCGATCATCGCGGCCAGCAGGTCGAGCTCCTTGGGGTAGGCGTGCTCGGCGCGGTCGTAGGTGCGGCTGATCGGCCGCAGCATGTTCATCGCGACCTGGTGCGCCTGGTCGCGCAGCTGCCGCAGCTTCTTCGGGTCGTCGAGAGAGATCATCAGACCAGCACCCCGCCTTCCATGATCGAGATGGCACGGAGGTCGCGGTACCACCGCTCCACCGGGTGCTCCTTGACGAAGCCGTGCCCGCCGAGGAGCTGGACACCGTCCAGGCCGATCCGCATCCCCTTGTCGGCGCAGAGCTTGCGGGCCAGCGCGACCTCGCGGGCGAAGTCCTTCCCGGCGGCCGCGCGCGAGGCGGCCTTCCAGGTGAGCAGCCGCATCGCCTGCAGCTCGATGGCGATGTCGGCGACCATGAACGCGACCGACTGCCGGTGCGCGATCGGCTCCCCGAACGCCTCGCGCTCCTTGACGTACGGCGTCACGTAGTCGAGCACCGCCTGCCCGACGCCGACGGCGAGCGCACACCAGGCCAGCCGCGAGAGCCGCACGCACTCGGCGTACGTCGTGCCGTCGGCCGCGCCGAGCAGGGCGCTCTCCGGCACGTGGACCCCGTCGAGGGTGAGCGTGGTGAGCGAGGCGGCCCGCACGCCCATCGCCGGGTCGGCCTCGACGGCGAGGCCATCGGTGCCGGACTCGACCAGGAAGAGCACGTTCGCGTCGTCCAGCCGCGCACCCACGACGAAGAGCTCGGCGTCGGCCCCGCGCGGCACCATCGACTTCACGCCGTGGAGGACGAAGCCGTCCTCGGTGCGAGTCGCGGTGGTGGCCGGCTCGAGCGCGTCGAACAGCGGCCGCGGTTCGGTCAGCGCGAGCGCGGCAGCAGGCACGTCGGCACCGGTGAAGGCGGGGAGGTAGGTCTGCTGCTGCTCGTCGGTGCCCCAGGTGGCGATCGCCGTGGCGACCGCGCCAGGGGCGAGGCAGGCGACGGCGAGCCCGAGGTCGCCCTTCGCCAGCGCCTCGGCGACGAGGGTGCCGGCCATCACGGCCCGCTCCTCCGAGATCCCGCCGAGCGACTCGGGGATGCCGAGGATCGGCAGCCCGATCTCGGTGCCCGCCGCCAGCACGTCGGCCGGCGCAGCGCAGGCGGTGTCGGCCTCCGCGGCAGCCGGGCGAAGCACCTCGGCGGCCAGCTCGGTGACGACGTCGACGAGCATCTGCTCGTCCTCGGTCGGGGTGAGGTCGAAGACGCCGGTGGCCGCAGGCTGGGCCGCGCGGGTGCCGGGCCGACCACGATGACCGGCCCGGGCGAACGCACGCCCGGCGGTCGTGGCCGTGCGGAAGCCGCCGCGGGTCACCGTGAAGACGGTCTGCTCGGCGTGCTTGCGCAGGCCGACCCGGTCGAGGAGCTCGCTGCTGGCCAGCTTGTTGAGGGCGGCGAGGGCGTACCCCATCGGGTCGCGCGACTCGTGGCTGGCGACGCCGTTGCGACCCCCGGGACGGAGGTTCTTGGTGAGGGACATGGCGATAATGTAACTCGGAGTTACATTTTCGGGCCACCCGCCGCGCAGTGCGCCCGGTCACACGAGCGGTGGGCCCGATCCCTACCATCTGTCGCATGCCGCTCGTGCCCTCCGCTCCCGACCACGCGCCGTACGGCCCGCTGCCCGACGACGGCGCCGTCCGCCCGATCGTGCGCTGGGGCACCGACGTCATGCACCGCGCCAACCGCCCGGTCACGGCGTACGACGACAGCCTGCGGGCCCTCGCGGCGGACATGGTGGCCACCATGTACGCCGCCGACGGCGTCGGCCTGGCGGCGTGCCAGATCGGCGAGGACCTGGCGATGTTCGTCTTCGACTGTCACGACGAGTCCGGCGAGCGCACCGCCGGTGTGGTGTGCAACCCGGTCGTGACGCTGCCGGAGGGACGTGGCCGGAAGCTGGACGAGGACGACGAGGGCTGCCTCTCGCTGCCCGGCGCCTACGTGCCGCTGGCGCGCCCGGATTTCGCCACCGTGGAGGGGTTCGGGCTGGACGGCGAGCCGGTGGTCTTCAGCGGCGACGGGCTCCTCGCCCGCGCACTTCAGCACGAGACCGACCACACCCGCGGCACCGTCTTCGGCGACCGGCTCTCCACCCGCTGGCGCAAGAAGCTTCAGAAGGCTCACGACAAGACCGCCGACGACTACCCGCCTGAGTGGCCGGTCACCGGCGGGCCGTGACGTAGCAGGCGACCGCGGAGGCGGCGGCGACGTTGAGCGAGTCGATGCCCTCGCGCATCCCGATCACGGCGCGGCGGTCGGCGCTGTCCTCCCAGCGCTGCGAGAGCCCGTGGCCCTCGGATCCCAGCACCAGGGCCACCCGGTCGAGCCCGGCGACGGCATCCTCCACCGGGACCGCGTCGTCGGCCAGGGTGAGCGCCACGGTGGTGAACCCGCGGGCGCTGAGGTCCGGCAGGGCGTCGTACCAGTCCGGGAGGCGGGTCCACGGGGTCGTGAACACAGCACCCATCCCGACCTTGATCGAGCGGCGGTAGAGGGGGTCGGCACAGCGCGGAGCGAGCAGGACGGCGTCGAAGCCGAAGGCGGCGCCGCATCGGAAAACGGCCCCGACGTTGGTGTGGTCGACCAGGTCCTCGAGCACGAGCACCTGCCGGGCACCGTCGAGCACCTCGTCGAGGGTCGGCAGCGGCCGCCGCTGGAGCGAGGCGAGGGCGCCGCGGTGGACGTGAAAGCCGGTGACCTGCTCGGCCATCGGCTCGCTGACCACGTAGCACGGCGCATCGGTGGGCCCGAGCACGTCGGCGAGACCCTCGAGCCAGCGCGGCGCCATCAGGAACGACCGCGGGGTGAACCCGGCCGCGACGGCCCGTCGTACCACCTTCTCGCCCTCGGCCAGGAACAGCCCGTGCTCGGCCTCGAGGTGGGTGCGGAGCTGGACGTCGCGCAGGTCGCGGTAGTCGGCGAGCCGCGGGTCGTCCGGGTCGGTGACCTCGATCAGGGAGGCCATGGTCTCGACTTCGCTCGACCACCGACCCCCGGCGCTCGACCACCGAGTCTCGACTCCGCTCGACCACCGACCTCCGGCGCTCGACCACCGAATACGTCGGGATGAGCGACCGCGACGACGTCACCGACCACGATGATCGCCGGCGGGCGTACGGCGTGCCGGTCGAGGTCGGCGGTGAGGTCGCCGAGGGTGGAGAGCACGGTCCGCTCCCCCGGCATCGACCCGTCGCAGACGACGGCGACCGGAGTGCCGGCCGGGCGTCCGGCGGCGAGCAGCGCGTTCGCGATATGGCGAGCGTTCTCGACGGCCATCATCAGCAGCAGCGTTCCGCGCAGCTGTCCGAGTGCGTGCCAGTCGACGAGTGAGTCGATGTGGCCGGGCGGCAGATGGCCGGAGACCACCGTGAACTCGTGGGCGACCGCGCGATGGGTGACCGGGATGCCCGCCACGGCCGGCACCGCCAGCGGGCTGGAGAGACCGGGGATCACGCGCACCGCCACGCCCGCCGCCCGGCAGGCCTCGATCTCCTCGAAGCCGCGGCCGAACACGAAGCTGTCGCCACCCTTGAAGCGCGCGACGCGCTGGCCGGCGAGGGCGCGCTCCACGATCAGGCGGTTGATCTCCTCCTGGCGTGCGGATCTGCCGCGGGGCAGCTTCGCCACGTCGACCACTTCGGTGGTCGCGGGCAGGTCGCCGAGCAGCTCGCGCGGCGCGAGCCGGTCGGCCACCACGACGTCGGCCTCCATGAGCGCGCGGCGGCCGGCCACCGAGATCAGCTCGGGGTCACCCGGTCCGCCGCCGACCAGGGTGACGCCGGGCACCGAAGGACGGCGTTCGCTGGCGGCGATCGTGCCCTCGTGCAGGCCGGTCACGATCGCGTCGCGGACGGCCGCCGTACGCCGTGGCTCGCGGCGCCCGAGGACCGCCAGGGTGAGCCCGTCGTACCGTCCGACGGCGGGAGTCCAGGCGGTCGCTGCCAGGCCGTCGTCCGCGCGGACGCAGAAGATCCGGGAGGCCTCGGCAGCCTGCGTGACCTGCTCGTTGACGGCCGCCTCGTTGGTCGCCGCGATGACGTACCAGGTGTCGTCGAGGTCCGCGTCGGCGAAGCCGCGCTCGATCCACGCCACCTCACCGGCCAGCACCTGACCTTCGATCGCCGGGGTGACCTGGGGCGAGACGACGACGACGTGGGCTCCTGCCGCGAGCAGCCCGGGGATCCTGCGCTGGGCCACCTGACCGCCGCCGACGACCAGCACCCGGCGTCCGGAGAGCCGCAGTCCCGAGGGGTACGGCGGGTGGTCCATCGTTCCATCATCCCGGCGCGGCCCGTGGTCTCGACAGGCTCGACCGACGGGCGAGATCGGACCGGAATTTGGGTACGTTGAGAACTCAACCACCTGTGACAGCTCGACCCACCCAGGAGAGCCGATGAGCCTCGACCGTCCCGTGAAGCCCGACCCGTACGACCTCCTCCCCCCGGTGCCGTCGTTCGACGTCACCAGCGACGACGTCACCGACGGCCAGCCCCTCAAGGACGACCAGGTCGCCGACGCCGGCAACACCTCCCCGCAGCTGTCGTGGTCAGGAGCGCCGGAGGGCACCAAGAGCTACACGGTCACCTGCTACGACCCCGACGCCCCCACGCCGAACGGCTTCTTCCACTGGGCGGTGGTCGACCTCCCGCCCGACGTCACCTCGCTCGACGCCGGCGCCGGCGCTGAGGGTGCGAGCCTGCCGGGGAGCGCGTTCATGCTGAAGAACGACGGCGGATTCGTCGGCTTCATGGGCGCCGCGCCGCCGCAGGGCGACCAGGTGCATCGCTACTACTTCGTCGTCCACGCCGTGACCGAGGACAACGTCGGTGTCGACGCGGACGCGTCGTTCGCAGTGCTGAGCTTCAACCTGGCCTTCAAGACCGCCGCCCGCGCGATCGTCCAAGGCACCTACCAGTACTGAAGCTCGCAGCCCGCCCCGAGGAACGAGGGGCGGGCGTGGGCGAGCGCAGGTCGAGCAAGCCCGCGACCGAGCCGGCGAGGTCGCGACGGCGTGCCGAGACCCGGTGACGCCCGCGGTGTGCGTCGCCGACGGTTGCCTGAGAGCACCCGTCTGGGCGACACTGGTCGGCCGACAACCACACAGCAGCACGCCTTCCGCACCCCCGCCTCATCGTGAAGCGGGGTCGCTCGGCGTGCGCTGGTGGTCTCGACCGACGCAGTGAGGAGGAGCAGGTGCTGTCGCTGCACACCGCGGTCGCCGAGCGCTCCTTCCGCCGCTACAGCACCTACACCGGAGCCACCTTGGCCGGGATCTTCACCAACTCGGTGTTCGGGGTGATCTTCTCCTTCGCCTACCAGGCGCTGTGGGACCAGGCGCCCGACGCGGGCGGCTACGACAAGATCGACGCGATCACGTTCGTCTGGCTCGGCCAGGCGCTGCTGATGACGGTGGCACTGTGGGGTGGCGGCACCACCGACGACCTCGCCGAGCGGATCCGGACCGGGGACGTCGCCATCGACCTGTACCGGCCGACCGGGCTGGTGGGTTGGTACCTCGCCGGCGACCTCGGGCGCGCGACGTACCACCTGGTCACGCGCGGCATCGGCCCGACCTTCATCGGTCTGATCTTCTTCCACATCCGACTGCCGGCCGACCCGGTGGACGCCGCCGCGTTCGCCATCAGCCTGGTGCTGGCCGTCGTGGTCAGCTTCGGGCTCCGCTTCGTTGTCGCGTCCTCGGCGTTCTGGCTGCTCGACGCGAGCGGGGCCCGCTTCCTCAGTGGCGCCTTCGCGATCTTCTTCAGCGGGATGATGCTGCCGCTGGTGCTCTTTCCCGGCTGGCTCGGCGCGCTCGCCCAGGCACTCCCGTGGTCGGCGATGATCCAGGTGCCCAACGACATCTGGCTGGGTCAGTACGACGGATGGTCGCTGCTCGGCGCGCTCGGCTTCCAGGTGCTCTGGGTCGGGCTGCTGCTCGGGCTGTGCGAGGTCGTGCTGCGCGCGGCCACCCGCAAGGTGGTGGTGCAGGGTGGCTGAGACGACCTTCGCAGTCCGCAGCTACTCCGACATCGCCCGGCTCTGGGTGCGCGCGTCGCTGGCCTACCCCGCGTCGTTCGCGCTGATGACGGTCAGCGGCTTCCTGATCACCGGGCTCGACTTCGTGGCGCTGTGGCTGATGTTCACCCACCTCAGCAACCTCGGGGGCTTCACGCTGATCCAGATCGCGCTGCTCTACGGCGCCAGCAGCGTCGGGCTGCGGACCGCCGACATGCTGATCGGCAGCGTGGAGCAGATCGGGGTGCACGTCCGCACCGGCCGGCTCGACCAGATGCTGACCAAGCCGGTACCCCTGCTGGTGCAGGTCTGCGCCGACAACTTCTCGCTGCGCCGCTTCGGGCAGATCGGCCAGGCCGTGATCGTGTTCGCCTGGGGCTGCTTCGCCGTCGACTGGACGCCGTCGAGGGTCCTCGTCGCGGTGGTCATGGTGGTGAGCTCGGGGGTCATCTTCTTCGGGCTCTTCGTCGGCTTCTCGTGCGTGCAGTTCTGGACGACCGACTCCAGCGAGTTCGCCAACGCCTTCACCTACGGGGGTAACACCATCACGCAGTACCCGATGTCCATCTACCCCCAGGAGCTCACGAAGGGCCTCACCTTCCTGCTCCCGATCGCCTTCGTGAACTGGTATCCCTGCCTCTACCTGCTGGGCAAGGACGACCCGTTCGACCTGCCCTCGTGGCTCCAGTTCTGTTCGCCGGTCGCCGCCGCGGTCGTGCTCGGCGCGGCTCTGCTCGCCTGGCGCTCCGGCCTCCGCCACTACACCTCGACCGGGAGCTGAGATGGCACTGATCGAGGTGGAGCAGCTCGAGCGGACCTTCGTGGTGCGCAAACGCGCCGGCGGGCGACGTCGTACGGCGACCGTGGTGCCGGCCGTGCACGACCTCACCTTCGGCATCGAGGCCGGCGAGATGGTCGGCTACATCGGCCCGAACGGCGCCGGGAAGTCGACGACGATCAAGATGCTCACGGGGATCCTGGTTCCCACAGCCGGGCAGGTCCGCGTGGCCGGGCTCGACCCGAGCCGGCAGCGCACCGAGCTGGCGCTGCGGATCGGCGTGGTCTTCGGCCAGCGCACCACGCTGTGGTGGGACCTCCCCCTGCGTGACTCCTTCGAGCTGCTGCAGAAGCTCTACCGGGTGGATCCGGTCCGCCATCGCCGCAACCTCGAGGAGTACGTCGAGCTGCTCGACCTCGGCGACCTGCTCGACACCCCCGTGCGGCAGCTCAGCCTGGGTCAGCGGATGCGCGGCGACATCACTGCTGCGCTGCTGCACGACCCCGAGATCCTCTACCTCGACGAGCCGACGATCGGCCTCGACGTGGTCAGCAAGGGCCGGCTGCGCGACTTCCTGCGCACCCTCAACGCCGAGCGAGGCACCACGCTGCTGCTCACCACCCATGACCTGCAGGACATCGAGGCGCTGTGTCGCCGGGTGATCGTGATCGACCACGGGACGGCAGTGTTCGACGGCGCACTCACCGATCTCCACCGGCGGGGCGGCTCGACCCGCACCCTGGTCGTCGACCTGGTCGACGAGGCGCCTCCGATCGAGGTCGCTGGGGCCACGACGCGACGCGTCGACGGCCCACGACAGTGGCTGTCGTTCCCGGCCGACGCCAGCGCGGCCCCGATCGTGGCGGCCGTGGCGGCGTCGTACGCGGTCGCCGATCTGTCCATCCAGGAGCCCGACATCGAGGACGTGATCCGGCAGATCTACGCCGGCGGCTGACCCCGGCCCAGGACCCGTCGGGCCAGGCCCGTGACGCGACCACTCGGGCCGCTGGCAGGCACCGGACCGACGGGCTCCGGCTCGTAGGCCCCGTGGGTGCGCTCGTCGTCCACGCGATCCCCCTGGCGGAGCCAGCGCAGCCGGTCGAGCAGCATCCGGGTCGTGTCGTCGCCGCCGGCGAAGACCGTACCCACCGGCCCCGGGAAGCTGACCTCGGCGAGACGCTTCCCGAAATCAGGGTTCTCGTGACCGGCCTGGAAGACGTGCGGCAGGCCGTTCTTCTCCAGGAAGGCGACGTAGCGGTCGAACAGCTCGGGCCGGCGGGCGTTGAACTCGGTGAGGTCGGTGCGCTCGTAGAGCAGCGCCGGGTCGACGTCCTCCTCGACCGACCCCAGCCGCGCGTGCGGGATCGCGTGGTGCTCGGCCACCTCGGTCGTCCGCGAGTCGAACGTCAGCAGGAAGGCGGGAGTGCCGGCCACCAGGGCAGCGATGTTGCCGTGCAGCCGGGTGCCGAACGCGAACTCCTGCTCGCGCATGAAGGCGTACCAGGTGGTGGGGTCGACGAACATCCGGATCCGGTCGGCCCGGTAGAGAGGGTGATCCACCGAGGTCGGCATCGAGGGGTCGAAGTCACCGGGTACGGGCTCGCCCCAGAGCAGGTGGCGCAGCTCCACGCGGGTCTGGGCGACGTACGTCAGCTGCGGGTACGCCGCGGCGGACCGCTGCATGATCCGGCCCATCCGGGACTGGGTGAGCGTCGCGTTCGCGGCGAGTCGACTCTCGGTCGTGAGTGCTTCGACTCGTTTGTGGACCGGCGCGGTGAGACCAGGAGTGAAGAGGGAGGGGCAACCGATGACCTCGACGTGGTCGTCGCCGAAGCCGAGAGCCGCCAGGCAGCGCTGGGTCACCTCGCCGCGGACCCCGACCTTGGCCGACCTGTCCAGCACCGCACGGAGGAAGGCCGCCGTGTCCTCGCGGACCTCCGGTGGCAGCTCGACCGCCTTCGCGACGGTCTGGGCGCCGACCCCGACCACGACGACGGGGATGTCGAGCCTGCGGATGAGATCTGTCAGCCGCCGCAGCTCGACCAGGAACGTGCTCCGGAACGCGTTGGCCAGCGGGATGACGAAGGCGTCGTACTCCTCGTTGATCCGCTCCACCACTTCCGGCGTGGCGTCGACCCGGTCGTTGACGTAGCCGTCGGAGACGACCTCCGTGCCCGGCACGGACAGGACCTGGTGCACCGACTGGGTGAAGAGCAGGTTGCCCGTGTTCCCCGCGAACACGTTCCGCGCCAGGCTCGCCTCCGGGGTCAGCGCCAGGAACGGGTCCTTGGCCGACCGGATCAGGATGCGTGGCATGGGCGGGTTTCTCCGTGGTGAAGGGCGCTCGGATCGATCGGGAGCGATGCTAGCCGGGCGAACGCCCCAGCTCAGGAAGCGGCGATCCGCTGCGCCCGGACCACGAGGTCGTGCATGGTCAGCTCGCCGGAGTCACGGCTGACCTGTCGGGTCCGGGTCTCGGCCACGTCGATGCGCCACTGGTCCTGGCTCAGAACGGCGACGATGTCGTCCACCCCGACGGACGCGTCCTGCGGGGCGTGGGACGCCGAGTGGGTGTCGGCGTGGTCGTGGCCGGCGACCAGCAACGTGCCACCGACAGCGACGAATTCGGCGAGACGGGCCACGAAGTCGGCAAAGGGGATGTCGGGATGGACGTACTGGCTGACCACCAGGTCGAAGGGATCCGGCGGCGCCCACTCGGTCAGGTCGGCCACCACCCACGAGATGCGCTCGGCGACCTCGGGCGCCTGCTCCGTCGCGAACCGCTCGGCCTGTCCGACCACCGTGGGCGAGATGTCGGCCGCCGTCACCTGCCACCCCTGCTCGGCGAGCCAGACCGCGTCGGCCCCGGTCCCGCAGCCGGCGTCGAGCGCCGTACCCACCGGAACGCCCGCCAGCTCCGAGACCAGATGCGGGCTCGGCGCACCGCGGCCCGCCTCCTGCCCCTGGTAGTGCTGCTCCCACCACTGCGAACCGAACGCCGGGTGCTCGTCGTCCTGGGATGGGTCGGTCACCCGCCCCATCCTGCCCGACCCGGAAGGCCCCGCGAGTACGGCGGATGAGCCGGCCGCGACCGGGTACGGCCCCTGAGACGAGAGCCCGGCCTCGGGGCCGTGGCTCGTTCTCGGAATGAATGGAGCCAGACCATGCCAGACCTGCCCCAGCCCACCGACGGCTCTTCGATCGCGACCGCGCCCTCGCGGGAGGCCCAGCAGGGGTCCACGACCGACACGGGCGCCCCGGCGCCGAGCGACCGCAACTCGCTGACGGTCGGGGCCGACGGTCCGATCCTGCTGCACGACGTCCACTTCCTGAACCAGATGGCCCACTTCAACCGCGAGCGGGTCCCCGAGCGCAATGTGCACGCCAAGGGCTCCGGCGCGTTCGGCGAGTTCGAGACCACCGAGGACGTGTCGGCGTACACCAAGGCCGCCCTGTTCCAGCCCGGTACGACGACCGAGATGCTCGCGCGCTTCTCCACCGTCGCCGGCGAGCAGGGCTCTCCCGACACCTGGCGCGACCCGCGCGGCTTCGCCCTGAAGTTCTACACGTCGGAGGGCAACTACGACCTGGTCGGCAACAACACCCCGGTCTTCTTCATCCGCGACACCATGAAGTTCCCGCACTTCATCCGGAGCCAGAAGCGCCGCGGCGGATCCGGCCTGCGCGACAACAACATGCAGTGGGACTTCTGGAGCCTGAACCCGGAGTCGGCCCACCAGGTCACCTACCTGATGGGCGATCGGGGCATCCCACGGAGCTTCCGGCACATGAACGGCTACGGCTCCCACACCTACCTGTGGGTCAACGCCGCGGGCGAGAAGCACTGGGTCAAGTACCACTTCCACAGCGACCAGGGCGTCGAGGGCCTCACCGGCGAGCAGGCGTCGAAGATCGCCGGTGAGGACGCGGACTTCCATCGCCGCGATCTCTACGACGCGATCGACGGCGGCGACTTCCCGTCATGGACGCTCTCCGTGCAGCTGATGCCGTACGACGAGGCGTCGACGTACCGGATCAACCCGTTCGACCTGACCAAGGTGTGGCCGCACAGCGACTTCCCGCTGGTCAGGGTCGGGACGATGCGCCTGAACCGCAACCCGGACAACTTCTTCGCCCAGATCGAGCAGGCGGCCTTCGAGCCGAGTGCCCTGGTGCCCGGCATCGGCTTCTCGCCGGACAAGATGCTGCTCGGCCGTGCGTTCGCGTACGCCGACACCCATCGCCACCGGATCGGCCCTAACTACCTCCAGCTGCCCGTGAACCGCCCTCGGGTCGACGTCAACACCTACACCCAGGACGGGCCGATGGCCTACGAGCACCGCGGTGACGAGCCGGTCTACGCACCGAACTCGTTCGGTCGTGGGTACGCCGACGTGGTCGGCGAGGCCGAGGAGAGCTGGGAGTCCGACGGCGCGATGGTGCGGCAGGCGTACACGCTGCGCGAGGACGACGACGACTTCAGCCAGCCCGGTGCCCTGGTCCGCGAGGTGTGGGACGACGCGCAGCGGGAGGCGTTCGTCGAGACGGTGGCGGGCCACCTGCTCGGTGGGGTCGAGGGAGACGTGCTCCAACGCGCCTTCGAGTACTGGAACCGGGTCGACCCCGAGTGCGGCAAGAAGATCGAAGAGCTGGTCCGGGCAGGAGGACCGAACGACAACCCCGGCGGTCAACCGGAAGCCGCCCGCTCCGACGCTTCGGACCCGATCGTCGAGACCAACACCCAAGCCGCCACCTGACACCCACCGGTGGTTGAGTCCCTTTCGGTGGTTGAGGAGCGAGCGCCAGCGAGCGTCTCGAAACCATCGTCGCGTGCGCACTTTCCGTCACCGTGGCCCTGCTGGTTGCTGTCTGAAAGACGAGTTGGGTGGTGCCGGTAGGTGGTGGGTTGCGCTACCCCTCACCGTTGGCTTTCGGGTACGTCGTTGCTTGAGGTGCTCCTTGTGGTTGCGGTTTGCTCCTGTGGACGATAAGGTGGCCCCGAAATTATTTTTGTGGATTATCTCGTATCATGGGATAAACCCTGTGGATATCGGCCTGAATGTCGGTGGTCCCTGATTCACTATTCCTATGTCGATCAGCGCCGAGGTCCCCGGGCCAGTCACCCGCCGCGGTGCTGTCCGATGCCATCTCGGCGGTGCGGAGTCTGGCCGAAACGCTGTGGTCGGCACGCTCCGACGACGAGCTGATCGAGGTGGTCGGGCTGGTCCAGCAGGCCGTCTCGGCACTGGCTGCGGTCGAGGCCGGTGCGGTGGTCGAGGTCGATGCCCGCGACCTCGCCAAGCAGAAGCTGCACTACGGCTCGACCGGTGACTGGCTCACCCACCTCGGCGGGCTCCGGCACGGTGAAGGCAAGCAAGCGGGTCAAGCATGCTCATGCCCTGACCGGACCACTGACGCGCACCCGCGACGCGCTGCTGGCCGGCACCGTATCGCCGACCCAGGCCGACGTCATCGTCCGCTCCGTCGCAGACCTGCCGTCTGGTGACCTGGTCCGGCGCCGCGGGGAGAAGGTCCTGGTCCGCCAGGCCGGTCACCTCAACGCCTCCGACCTCGCGAAGGCCGGCCGGCATCTGGCCGAGGTCGTCGACCCCGACGCCGTCGACCGAAGGCTCGAAGCCCAGCTCGAGCGCGAGGAGCGGGCCGCCCACCTGGACCGGTACCTCGCGATCACCGAAGACCGAGCCGGCGGGGTCCGCATCCGCGGCCGCGGCTCCGCCGAGGACGGCGCCCTCATCAAGGCCGCCCTGCTGCCACTCACCTGCCCCGACCCCTTAGTCGATCCCGAGACCGGCGAGTCGAACACGGACCCTCGCGACCACGGCGCCCGGCTGTGGGACGCCCTGATGGCCACCGCTCAACACGCGCTGAACACCCAGCTCCCACCCGAGACCCACGGCACCCCCGCCCGACTCCTGGTCACCGTCGACCACGACACGCTGCGCGGCGCCGCCGGAGTCGGCACGACCGCCGACGGCACCGACCTACCGCCCGACGTCATCCGCCGCCTGGCCTGTGACGCCGAGATCATCCCCGCCGTCCTCGGCATCACACGGTGAGGTCCTCGACGTCGGCAGACTGCGCCGCCTCGTCACCCCCGCGATCTGGACCGCGCTCGTCGTACGCGACCGGCACTGCACCTTCCCCGGCTGCACCCGACCACCACTCATGTGCCACGCCCACCACCTCCGGCACTGGATCAACGGCGGAAAGACGTCCCTTGATAATCTCGCATTGTTATGCGGACACCATCACCGGGTTATCCATAGCTCACCGTGGGAAATCCGACTCAACGATACAGATCGAAGACCCGAATTCCTCCCACCGCCGAATCTCGGAATCGCACCGGCATGGATCCGCTATCGCCCACGCCAGGAATAGCACCTATCCCTGCGGGACCTCGTGAAGGTCGTGACGCCCGGACGCGTCGGCGCGTGCCACCCAGGCCGTGGGCGGGCAGTCGGCCCCGTTCGGCTGGAGCTTGATGGCGTGCACCACGGTGTGGCCGTGGAAGATGCGCTGGCCCGCGGCGTTCCGGACATCCAGCGTGAGTCGCTGAGGACTTCCGTCGGTCGCCGATCAACGAGCACGTCGTGGATCCACCGCCGGAACACCCGCCCAACAGGACCCCGCAGGCCGCTATCCCCGCCGCCCTCGCCGGCCCACGCTTCATCCGATCATCGTGATGGACCGAAGCGTGGGGGTGAGTCAGATCCTCGAAGTGTTACCAGACCTCAACGCAAGGGCGCGGACAGGCTCACCCGTACGGCGTACCGCTCGCCGGCGAGGTCGACCTCGAAGCCGGCCGCGTCCAGGTCGTCCTGCCGCACCGGCCCGTCGGCCCGGAGCAGGGCCAGCCCCACCGAGGCGCCGATCGTGGCGCCGTACGCCGCGCTCGTGACCTGGCCAGCAGGAACGCCGTCACGCAGCAGCAGCTCGCCGCCCCACAGCACCGGCGCCGGGTTCTCGAGCACGAACGACACGACGCGGCGGCGCGGGCCGCCGGCTGCGAGGTCCGCGCGGTGGGCAGCGAGCGCGGCGCGGCCGAGGAAGTCCTTGTCGCTGGCCGACCTGGCGCCGAGCGCGGTGGCGAAGAGCAGTCTGGCCTCGACCGGCGTGAGGTCGGGATTGAGCTCGCGAGGGAACGCCCGGTAGCCCTTCTCCAGACGCAGCGACTCGATGGCGTGGTAACCGGCATCCTTCAGACCCAGGTCCGCGCCGGCGTCCTGGAGCGCGTCGTACACCGCGCCCGCACCGGCCACCGGCACCATCAGCTCCCAGCCGAGCTCACCGACGTAGGTCATCCGGGTGGCGCGCGCCACCACCCCCGCGAGCACCACCTCGCGACTGGTGGCGAACGGGAAGCCGTCGTCCGACCAGTCGGTGACGGTATCGAGGCGCGCCATCAGGTCCCGAGCCCGGGGCCCCATCACCCCGAGCACGGCGTGCTCGTCCGTGACGTCCTCGACGACGAGGTCGTGGCCGGCTGTGTGTCTCCGGATCCAGTCGAGGTCGCGCACCGTGGTCGCCGAGCTGCTGACCATGAGGAAGGTGTCCGGGCCGGTGCGGGTGACCGTGAGGTCCGCTTCGTAGGTGCCGCGCGCGTTGAGCAGCGGGGTGTAGACGCAGTGCCCGACGGGGACGTCGACGTCGGCGGCACACACCCACTGCAGCCCGGCGAGCGCGCCGGGCCCGGAGACTGCGTACTTGGAGAACGACGTCTGGTCGAAGACGGCGACTGCCGTGCGGCACGCGACCTGCTCAGCGGCTGAGGCCTCCTGCCACCACGGCCGTCCCCATGAGGGCGCACCGGGCTCGGCGCCGAGGACGTTGACCCGCTCCCAGCCCATCTTGGTGCCGAACACCGCCCCCTTCGCGGCGAGCCGCTCGTGCAGCGGCGAGAGCCGTACGTCGCGGCCGGTCTCGGGCTCGCGGTCGGGCCACGGTACGGCGTAGTGGATGCCGAGCGTCTCGACCACGCGCTCGCGCAGCCATGCGTGGTTGCCGGCGTACGGCGCGAACCGGCGCAGGTCGACCGCGACCAGGTCGCTGGTGGGCTCGCCCGCGACGACCCACTCGGCCAGCGCCCGGCCGGCGCCGCCGGCCGAGGCGATGCCGACCGAGTTGAACCCCGCGCCGACGAAGAAGCCGCGCAGCCCCGGCGCTTCGCCCATCAGGAACTGGTTGTCGGGCGTGAAGCTCTCGGGCCCGTTGTAGAACTTGCGGATCCCCGTGTGCTCGAGCGCCGGCACCCGGCGGACGGCCTCGTCCATCAGCACCGAGAAGTGCTCCCAGTCCTCCTCGAGCAACGCGAACTCGAACGGGTGCGGGATCTGGTCCGGAGCGACCCACGGCTTGGCCTCGGGTTCGAACCCGCCGACCACGAGGCCACCGACCTCCTCCTTGAAGTAGGTCCAGCCGTCGGGGTCGCGCATCACGGCCAGGTCGGGGTTCATGCCCTCGACCGCGTCGGTCACCACATAGAAGTGCTCGGCGGAGTGCAGCGGCACGGTCACGTCGGCGAGGTCACCGAGCGCCTTCGACCACTGCCCGGCGCACACCACGACGGTCTCGGCCTCGACATTGCCCTGGTCCGTACGGACCCCGGTGACCCGGCGGCCTGCAGCACCTTCAGCGACGGCGAACCCCGTCACCCGGACGCCCTCGACGACGCGGGCACCACCTTGCCGCGCACCTTTCGCCAGCGACTGGGTGAGGTCGGTCGGGTTCACCTTGCCGTCGCCGGGCAGCCAGATCGCGCCCAGCAGGTCGTCGGTGCGCATCGGCGGCCACAGCTCGCCGGCCTCGTCGGCCGTCAGCATCCGGCAGTCGAGGTCGTAGGCCACGGCGTTGGCGGCAGTACGACGCAGCTGCACCATCCGCTCCTCGGTCCGGGCCACGATCAGCCCGCCCACGTTGCGGTACCCGGTCGCCAGCCCGGTCTCCGCCTCGAGCGAGGCGTAGAGCTCGGCGGAGTACTGCACCAGCCGGGTGCCCGACTCCGTCGCACGCAGCGGCCCGACCAGACCGGCAGCGTGCCAGGTGGTCCCACCCGAGAGGTGGCCCTGCTCGAGCAGGAGCACGTCGGTGACGCCGAGCTTGGTGAGGTGGTACGCCGTGGAGCAGCCGACCACTCCCCCGCCGATCACCACGACCTGGGCGCGGGACGGGAGCGGTGGTTTCGAGACGCTCGCTGGCGCTCGCTCCTCAACCACCGGAGGACGCCACGTCTGCCAGGAGCTGTGGGAAGTCAGGCGAGGTGAACGTGCGCGCGGCCTTCTCGAAGCGGTGCATCCCCCAGGCGTGGAAGTCGAAGTCGAGGTCGCTCGAGCCGGCCTGGATGAAGCCCCACAGCGACCACCCGTACTCGCTGCACAGCGCCTGGAGCCGGACCCGCGCGAGCAACCGCGGGTCGTCGCGCTGGAAGTACGCCGCGACCCAGGCCCGGGTCAGGTCCGTGTCGAACTCGCACTCGGTGGAGGTGTTGCCGAGCTCGAAGCACGGGTCGTTGTTGCCGGAGTAGTCGTAGTCGATCAGCCAGACGCGTTCGCCGTCGTCGATGAAGTTGCCGGCCAGCAGGTCGTTGTTGCACGGGACGGTCGGCCCGGCGGTCGCGGTGAGCGCTCGCCGTACCTGCTCCCAGGCGGCGGCGTGGTCGTCGTACGACGGGGGCAGCGGGAAGCCATGCTCGCCGACCACCTCGCGGTACCACCGCTGCCGCGCGAACATGTCGAAGTCGTTGACGAACCGCGGCCCGGCGTGGAGCCGGCGTACGGCGTGCGCGGCACGCGCGAGTACGTCGGGGTCGGCGAAGTCGTCGTCGGCCAGGGTGCGACCGGGCAGGAACTCCAGCACCGTCGTCCCCAGCTCCGGTCGGTGCTCCAACACCTGGGCGCCCACGCCCGCCTCGGCGGCAGCCAGGGTGTTCGCGTGCTCGGCCTCGCGGTCGATGGCCAGCAGGCCGGCGTCGCTGCGCACCTGGCGTACGACGACCTCCCGGTCCTCCAGGGTGACTCGGAGGTTGAGGTTGGTCAGCCCGCCGGGGAGCTCTGCGACACGCCTCGACCGCCCCGCCAGGCAGGCGAGGCGGTCGAGGTCGGTGTCGGTCAGAGGATCCTGTCGTCGAACGCCGCGACGACCTCCGGGTCGATGGTCTGCTTCGGTCCGGTGAACCAGTGCTTCACCGAGACGTGCCAGTAGATGGTCAGCAGGATCAGCGCCACGGGCACCACGATGATCGCGTAGTTCACGTACTTCCACGCGAACCCGTCGTTCCACCAGATGCCCACGCTCGCCGTCGGTAGCAGGCCGACGATCGACATGATCACGATCTCGACCACGGCGATCGGGTTCATCCACTTGTACTTCTCACCGTTGTTCCAGGTGCCGACCTGGAAGCTCGAGCCGAGGCGCCACCGGAGGAAGATCGGGATCGCGAAGGCCAGGTAGAGCCCGATCACGCCGATCGAGACCACGGCGAAGAAGGCCACCGGCACAGGGGCTCCGCCGATGTCGACCGTGATCAGCGCCGGCAGGGTCAGGATCAGCGCGATGATCGCCGCGGCGATCACCGCGTTGGCCGGGACCCGGCTGCCGTTGAGCTTCGCGAAGTGCTTGGCACCCGGCATGGCACCGTCCCGGCTGAAGGCGAAGAACATCCGGCTGGTGCTGGTCATGCAGGCCACCGTGCAGAAGAACTGGCCGGCAGCCGAGATGGCCACCACGAAGCCGGCCATGTGCGGCGTGAGCGCCTGCCCGAAGATCGAGAAGACGCTGCCGCCGGCGGCGGTCACGCCATCCTTGTCCTGCACCGCGAAGAGGAACGACAGCAGCAGGATCCAGCCGCCGATGCCGGAGTAGAAGATCGAGCGCCAGATCCCCTTGGCCGCCCCGGTCGACGCGGCCTGCGTCTCCTCGGAGAGGTGGGCGGAGGCGTCGTACCCCGTGATCGTGTACTGCGTCAGGATGCCGGACAGCGGCAGGACGTAGAGCAGGAAGCCTGCGCCACTCGTCTTGCCTCCGAAGAGACCGGTGTTGTTGACCGTCGAACCGAACACGTCGCCGATCGACGCGTGGCTGGTGCCGTCCTGGAGGAAGAACCACAGGATCAGCACGATCACGGTCGCGCCGATCACGTGCCACCACACCGAGATGTTGTTGAGCACGGCGAGCAGGTGGCTCGAGAAGATGTTCAGGACGGCGGCAAGGCCGAGGATCACCACGAACAGGATGAACACCCGCGTCAGCGAGTAGTTATCGGCCCACGACGTGCTGAAGTAGCCGATCGTGGCGTCGGTGAACGTCGCACACCCGTAGGCCACCGAGGCGACGATCGCGACCAGGCCGATCAGGTTCAACCAGCCCGTGTAGAAGCCGGCCGCGGGGCCGCCGAGCTTGGAGGCCCACCAGTAGATGCCGCCCGACGTCGGGTACGCCGACACCAGCTCGGACATGCACATGCCGATGACGAGGATGAAGACGGTGAGGATCGGCCAACCCCAGGCGATGGCGGCCGGGCCTCCGTTGTTCCAGCCGAGCGCGAAGCTGGTGAAGCAGCCCGCCAGGATGGAGATGATCGAGAAAGAGATCGCGAAGTTGGAGAACCCCGACCAGGAGCGGTTGAGGTCCTGGCTGTACCCGAGTTTGGCCAGATGTTTCTCGTCGTCGGTGAGCTCGTGATAGGCGACGGGTTCATGCGATTCGGGCATCGGTGCACCCTTTCAGGGACGGATCCGGTTGCCCGGAGGCTAGACCCGTCGCGATTGCGTCGTAAAGGGCCACGCCGCATTTCGGTCTGAACCCAGACCATTGACACGTGGGCGCCGCCTGCCAGACTGACCCGCGTGACCGCCGAGCCACTGCCTCTCGCCGAGGTCGTCGTGCGCCCTGTGCGCGGTCACCACGCCTTCGAGTCGTGCGTCGAGCAGCTGGCCACCGCGATCCGGCTCGGGGTCTTTCCGTTCGGCAGCGCCCTGCCGCCGGAGCGCGAGCTCGCGGAGCGGCTCGAGGTGTCGCGGGCCACCTTGCGTGAGGCCATGGCCGCGCTGCGTGCGGCTGGCCTCGTCGAGACCCGCCGCGGCCGCGGCGGCGGCACGGTGGTGACGATGAAGCCCCAGGGACCGTCGGCCCGCACCGCCGACCGCACCACAGCGGCGCAGCGCGCGGACTGGCTCGACGCCCTGAGCTTCCGACGGGTCGTGGAGCCCGGAGCCGCGGCGATCGCGGCCTCGCGGACCCTCGACGACCGGCAGCGCGCCACCCTGGAGACGGCCCACCGGGCCGTCGCCGAGGCCAGCAGCCGCGCCCGGCACCGGCAGGCGGACTCGCGGTTCCACCTCACGATCGCGTCGCTGTCGGGGTCGCCGCGGGTGGTCGAGTCGGTCACCTCGGTGCAGGCCAGCCTCCACGAGATGTTGAGCGCCATCCCGGTGCTGCAGACGAACATCTCGCACTCCGACAAGCAGCACGCCGCCCTCGTGCGGGCGGTGCTGGAGGGCCGACCCGACCGGGCCCGCCAGACCATGGAAGAGCACTGCGACGACACGGCCGCCCTCCTGCGCGGCCTGCTGGGCTGACCGAAGGACGAGGAGACCGATGCCCCCCAACAACAGATACCTGACCCTCGAGAAGCTGCGGGCGCGGATCGGCGCGGGTGAGATCGACACCGTCGTCCTCGCCTTCACCGACATGCAGGGCCGGCTCCAGGGCAAGCGCCTGCATGCGCAGTACTTCCTGGACGTCGCGCTGGAGGCGGGCACCGAGGGCTGCAACTACCTGCTCGCGGTCGACATCGACATGAACACGGTCGACGGCTACGCCATCTCCTCGTGGGAGAAGGGGTACGGCGACATGGAGTTCGTGCCCGACTACGACACCATCCGGCTGCTGCCCCATCTGCCCGGCAGCGTCCTGGTGCAGTGCGACCTGGTCTGGCTCGACCACGCCCCGGTCCCCGAGTCACCGCGCACCATCCTCAAGACCCAGCTGGAACGGGTCGCCGAGCGCGGGATGGTCGCCCTGGCCGGCACCGAGCTGGAGTTCATCGCCTTCGACACGTCGTACGAGCAGGCCCACGACCGACGCTGGCGCGACCTGACCCCGGTCAACCAGTACAACGTCGACTACTCCATCCTCGGCACCGCCCGCATCGAGCCGCTGCTGCGCGAGCTGCGCAACTCCATGTACGCCGCGGGCCTCGACGTCGAGGGCGCCAAGGGCGAGTGCAACTTCGGGCAGCACGAGATCGGCTTCCTGTACGCCGAGGCGCTGGTCACCGCCGACAACCACAGCGTCTACAAGACCGTCGCGAAGGAGATCGCCTCTCAACGGGGACAGGCGATCACGTTCATGTCGAAGTACGACCAGCGCGAGGGCAACTCCTGCCACATCCACCTGTCGCTGCGCGGCGACGACGGGAAGGTCGTCTTCTGGGACGACGGTGCGCGGACGCCGCTCTACGACCGGTTCATCGCCGGCATCCTCGCCACGATGCACGACTTCACGCTGCTCTACGCGCCGAACGTGAACTCCTACAAGCGTTTCGCCGCCGGCTCGTTCGCGCCGACCGCGATCGCCTGGGGGCTCGACAACCGCACCTGCGCGGTCCGGCTGGTCGGCCACGGCAAGAGCGCCCGGATGGAGAACCGGCTGCCCGGCGGCGACGTGAACCCCTACCTCGCACTCGCCGCGATGCTGGCCGGCGGGCTCTATGGCATCGAGCACGAGCTGGAGCTCGAGGACGAGCTCGTGGGGAACGCCTACACCTCCGACAAGGAGCACGTGCCGCACACCCTGCAGGCCGCCCGTGACGCCTTCCACAGCTCGGCGCTCGCCCGGGAGTGCTTCGGCGACGCGGTCGTCGACCACTACACGAACATGGCCGATGTCGAGCTCGCGGCCTTCGACGCCGCGGTGACCGACTGGGAGCTGGCCCGCGGATTCGAGCGCATGTGATGGTCTCGACAAGCTCGACCAGCGTGTTGGTCAATCCGGTCACGGCCGAGGCTTTCACCGAGGTGCCTTCGGCCGACCTGGCCGATACCGACGCGGCCATCGAGCGGGCACAGGAGGCCTTCCTGGTCTGGCGTGACGTCGCGCCGGGCGAACGCGCCCGACTCCTGCGGTCCTTCGCCGCGGTCGTGGATGCGCACCTCGAGGAGCTCGCGCAGCTCGAGGTCACCAACGCCGGCCACACGATCGGCAACGCCCGCTGGGAGGCGGGCAACGTGCGCGACTGCCTCAACTACTACTCGGCCGCACCGGAGCGGTTGTTCGGGCGGCAGATCCCGGTGCCGGGCGGCGTCGACCTCACCTTCCACGAGCCGCTCGGCGTGGTGGGCGTGATCGTGCCGTGGAACTTCCCGATGCCGATCGCCGGCTGGGGCTTCGCGCCCGCGATCGCGGCCGGCAACGCGGTGGTGCTCAAGCCCGCGGAGATCACGCCGCTGACCGCGATCCGGATCGGCGAGCTCGCGGTGGAGGCGGGGCTGCCGCCGGGCGTGCTGACCGTCATCCCCGGCAAGGGCTCGGTGGTGGGCCAGCGATTCGTCACCCACCCGCTGGTGCGCAAGGTCTGCTTCACCGGCTCCACCGAGGTGGGCAAGCAGATCATGGCCGGCTGCGCGGACCAGCTGAAGAAGGTGACGCTGGAGCTCGGCGGCAAGAGCGCGAACGTGATCTTCGCCGACGCCGACATCCCCGCCGCCGCGGCCAGCGCGCCGTACGCGGTCTTCGACAACGCCGGCCAGGACTGCTGCGCCCGCTCGCGGATCCTCGTCGAGCGTGCGGCTTACGACGAGTTCGTCGGCCGCCTCGAGACGGCCGTCCGGGCGCTCCGGGTGAAGGACCCGTCCGCGGAGGACAGCGAGATGGGGCCGATGGTCTCCTCCGGCCAGCGCGACTCGGTGCAGCGGTACGTCGACGCGGCCACGGTGGCGTTCGCCGGCTCGGCCCCCGACGGACCGGGCTGGTGGCTGCCGCCGATGGTGGTCGAGTCGCGGGACACCGCCGAGCCGATCTGGCGCGAGGAGGTGTTCGGGCCGGTGGTGGCGGTGATGCCCTTCGACGACGAGGAGCACGCGATCGCACTGGCCAACGACAGCGACTACGGGCTGTCGGGCTCGATCTTCACCTCCGACCTCGGCCGCGGGCTGCGGGTCGCACGCGGGGTCGAGGCCGGCAACCTGAGCGTGAACTCGCACTCGAGCGTGCGCTACTGGACGCCGTTCGGCGGCTACAAGCAGTCCGGCCTCGGCCGGGAGCTCGGCCCGGACGCGCCGTACGCGTTCACCGAGGAGAAGAACGTCTTCATCGCCCACTAGGTCTCGACCGGCTCGACCAACGAGGCGCTCCTCGTCGGTCGAGTCGCTCCACTCGTCGGTCGAGCGAAGTCGAGACCACAGCACGAAAGGACCACACCGCACATGGCAGGACGCATCGAGGGCAAGGTCGCCGTCGTCACCGGGGGTTGCTCCGGGATCGGGCTGGCGACCGTCCAACGCTTCGTCGAGGAGGGCGCGAAGGTCGTCATCGGCGACATCGACGACGAGCGCGGACACACCCTGGTCGAGCAGCTCGGCGGCGAGGAGGTCGCGGCGTACGCGCACGTCGACGTCACCAGCAAGGACGAGGTCGACGCGCTGTTCGCGCTGGCGAAGAGCACCTACGGCTCGGTCGACATCGCGTTCAACAACGCCGGGATCTCCCCGCCGGACGACGACTCGATCCTCGACACCGAGCTGGAGGCGTGGCGCCGCGTGCAGGAGGTCAACCTGACCAGCGTGTACCTGTGCTGCAAGGCCGCGCTGCCCTACATGCTCGAGCAGAAGTCAGGCTCGATCATCAACACCGCGTCGTTCGTCGCGGTGATGGGCGCCGCGACGTCGCAGATCTCCTACTCCGCGTCGAAGGGCGGCGTGCTGTCGATGTCGCGCGAGCTCGGCGTGCAGTTCGCCCGCGAGGGCGTACGCGTCAACGCGCTCTGCCCGGGCCCGGTGAACACTCCGCTGCTCAAGGAGCTGTTCGCCAAGGACGCCGAGCGGGCGGCGCGCCGGCTGGTGCATGTTCCGTTGGGCCGGTTCGCCGAGCCCGAGGAGATGGCCAACGCGGTGCTGTTCCTGGCCTCCGACGAGTCGTCGTTCATCACCGCCAGCACGTTCCTGGTCGACGGCGGGATCTCCGGGGCCTATGTCACTCCACTCTGACCGGCCCCTGATCGGCATCACCACGTACCGCGAGCAGGCGCGGTGGGGGGTGTGGGACTCCCGCGCCGACGTGCTGCATGCGCAGTACGCCGACGCGGTGCTGGCCGCGGGCGGCGTACCCGTCCTGCTACCGCCGGCTTCGTCGTCCGACGAGGTCGCCGCGGTGGTGGTGAGCCGCATCGACGGCCTGGTCGTCAGCGGCGGAGCCGACGTCGACCCCGCGCGGTACGGCGAGGACCCGCACCCCGCCACCGCGGCCTGGCGGGAGGACCGGGACGCCTGGGAGACGGCGCTGCTCCATGCCGCCGACGCGGCAGGTCTCCCCACGCTCGGCGTGTGCCGCGGCATGCAGCTGATGGCTGTCGCTGCGGGCGGCTCACTGGTGCAGCACACCCCCGACGTGGTCGGGCACGACGGCCACAGCCCTGGCGCCGACGCATTCGGCACCACCGAGGTCACCACCGCCGAGGCGTCCCGGCTGGGCACCCTCGTCGGCCCTCGGGTCGAGGTCGGGTGCCACCACCACCAGAGCGTGGCCACCCACCCGGGTTTCGAGGCCACCGCGTGGGCCGCCGACGGGTCGCTCGAAGCCATGGAGCGCCCGGGCCCCCGCTTCTGCATGGCCGTGCAGTGGCACCCGGAGGTCCGGGACGACGCCAGTCTCTTCGCCGGGTTGGTCGCCGCCGCGACCGAGCGCGGCCGCTGACACAATGACGACATGAGCCCCCCGGCCCGCCGCGACGTCCTCGGGCCGCCGTACACCGCGGAGACGATCGAGCTTCCCGACGACGACGAGGGTCCGGTCGTCGCGACGTTGGTACGACGCCCGGCCGGCCGCCGTACCAAACGGGCGGTGCTGCACGTCCACGGCTTCGCCGACTACTTCTTCCAGACGGCGTACGCCGAGTGGTGGGGCGCCCGCGGCTACGACTTCTACGCCCTCGACCTGCGCAAGTACGGCCGGTCGCTGCTGCCGCACCAGACGCCGAACTTCACCTCCGACCTGCACGACTACTTCCCCGAGCTGGATGCCGCGTGGGAGCGGATCGGGGCCGGTCATTCGCAGGTGGTGCTGAGCGGGCACTCCACCGGTGGCCTCACCCTGCCGCTGTGGGCGGACGACCGCGGGGTCGAGGCACGCGGGATCGCGCTGAACGCGCCGTGGTTCGACCTGCAGGGCTCCTTGCTCGTGCGCCACGCGCTGACGCCGGTGGTCGCACAGCTCGGCCGGCGCCAGCCGAAGCGGGTCATCCCGCGGACCGTGACCGGCTTCTACGCCCGCAGCCTGCACCGCGACCACGAGGGCGAGTGGGACTTCGACCTGGCCTGGAAGCCGCTCACGTCGTGGCCGGCGTACGCCGGGTGGGTGGCGGCGATCCGGCGCGGCCACGCCGATCTCCATGCGGGGCTGGACCTGCCGTTCCCGGCGCTGGTGCTGGCCAGCGAGTCGTCGGCGCGGCCGACCGAGATGGGCGACGACGTACACCGCCACGACATCGTGCTCGACGTCGAGCAGATCCGGCGCTGGACCCCGGCGCTCGGACGACACGTCACCTACGTCGGTATCCCCGGGGCGCGACACGACGTCTTCCTCTCGCGGGAGGAGCCCCGCGCGGCCGCCTACGCCGAGCTGGAGCGCTGGGTCCGCGCGTACGTCGACCCCGACCTCGCGATCCGCCCCTGACCCCGGGTGAAGCGGATAGTCCGTGACGAAACGATCGCATATCGGCCTCGCGGACGACATTTTCGTCACGGACTACCCCGGACGACACCCACACCCTCAGCGGAGCAGGAAGACCGCCAGCGAGACCAGGCCGACCACCACGATGAAGACCCGGAGAACGAGGGGCGAGAGGCGGCGGCCGACGGTGGCGCCGACCTGGCCGCCGATCACGGAGCCGACGGCGATCAGGGCGACCACGGTCCAGTCGACGTGCGCGACGGCGATGAAGATGACGCCGGCGACGCCGTTGACGATGCCGGCCAGCACGTTCTTGAGCCCGTTCAGCCGCTGCAGAGTGTCGTCGATGCCGATCCCGAGGACACCCATCAGGATCACGCCCTGCGCGGCACCGAAGTAGCCGCCGTACACGCCGGTCGCCGCTACCGCCGGCCACACCCACCACGGCCCCTGGTGACCGCGGATGCCCTCGTGCCGGGCGTCGACCCAGGCAGTGATCCGCGGCTGGAAGACGACCAGCAGCAGGCCCACCACGATCAGCGCAGGGACGATCGCGGAGAAGGCGGACGACGGCAGCGAGAGCAGCAGGACGGCGCCGATGATCCCGCCGACGAACGATCCCGCGCCCAGCCTGATCGCCCGGCTGCGCTGTCCCCTCAGCTCGCGGCGGTAGCCGTAGGCGCCGGAGACGGTGCCCGGCACCAGCCCGATGGTGTTCGAGACGTTGGCGGTCACCGGCGGTATCCCGAACGCGAGCAGGGTCGGGAACGTGATCAGCGTTCCCGACCCCACCACCGTGTTGATCGTCCCGGCGGCGAGCCCCGCGAGGAGCACCGCCACCATCTGGAGCGGTGTCACTGGGCGGGCGCGTCTCCCGTCGTACCGTCGTCGGCGAGGTGCTCGCCCGGCGCGTTCAGCGGTACGTCGGGCAGGTCCGCCTCGTGGTTGCGGCCCGGGTTGGCCGAGCGCTCGGCCTCGGCGATCGCGTCCTCGACCGCCTTGTTGGTCTTGGACAGCTCGCGGTCGAGGGCACCCGAGCCGGCGAGGGTCGCCGGCTCGCTCGGGCCCATGTCGACGCGCTTGAGGGGTCCGTCGACCTTCTGCGGGATACCGGCGATCTCGTGGACCGACGAGCCCAGGCCCTCGAGCGCCTTGGTGATCTCCGAGGGGATGACCCACACCTTGTTGGCGTCACCGGCGGCGATCTTGGGCATCATCTGGAGGTACTGGTAGGCCAGCAGGGACTGGTCGGGCTGGCCGTCGTGGATCGCCTGGAACACCGTCTGGATGGCCTGGCCCTCACCCTGCGCCCTCAGGATCGCCGCCTCCCGGTCGGCTTGGGCGCGCAGGATCAGCGACTCGCGGTCACCCTCGGCGTTGAGGATCGCGGACTGCTTGTTGCCCTCGGCCGAGAGGATCGACGCCTGCCGCTGGCCCTCGGCGGTCAGGATGACGGCCCGCTTCTCACGGTCGGCCCGCATCTGCTTCTCCATCGAGTCCTTGATCGACGGCGGCGGGTCGATGCCCTTGAGCTCCACCCGGTTGACCCGGATGCCCCACTTGCCGGTGGCTTCGTCCAGCACCCCGCGAAGACCGGAGTTGATCTGGTCGCGGCTGGTCAGCGTCTCCTCGAGGTCCATGCCGCCGACGATGTTGCGCAGGGTGGTCATGGTGAGCTGCTCGATGGCCTGGATGTAGTTGGCGATCTCGTACGTCGCGGCGACCGGGTCGGTCACCTGGAAATAGATGACGGTGTCGATCGAGACCACCAGGTTGTCCTCGGTGATCACCGGCTGGGGCGGGAACGACACGACCTGCTCGCGCAGGTCGATCATGTAGCGGAGCCTGTCGACGAACGGGACGACGACGTTCAGTCCGGCAGGCAGCGTCTCCTTGTACTTGCCGAAGCGCTCGAGGATGCCGGCCCGCGCCTGCGGGATGATCCGCACCGTCCGGGCGAGCAGCACGATCACGAAAATGAGGATCAGCGCGATCAGCGCATACACGACCTGCATCTCAGACTCCTTCTACGTCGGTGGTGCTGGGGTCAGGGCATCAGCTCGCCCACCGGGTGGACGTACGCCGTGGCGCCGCGGATCGCGAACACCTCGACTCTCGCTCCCGATGGGATGGTGAGGCCCTCGTCGTAGGGGCAGGCAGACCAGATCTCGCCGGCGATCTTCACCCGCCCGGGGTTCATGGCGGACAGCTCCTCGGTGACCAGGCCCTGCTGCCCGACCAGCTTGTTGTGCCCGCTGACCAGGGTCGGCCCGTCATGGAGGCGAGCGATGAGGCTCGGACGGACCAGCATCAGCATGGCCGTGGAGGCTCCCGCCGCGAGTAGCACCTGCAGGATGATCGGGGCGCCGGCCAGGGCGACCACTGCCGCCACCAGCGCACCGGCCGCCATCATCAGCAACACCAGGTCGAGGCTGACCAGCTCGGCCACGCCGAGACCCACCGCCAGCACCAGCCAGGCGGCCCAGAGGTTCTCACCCAGCCAATCCACACTGTGAGCCTATCCGCTGGCAGGTCACGCGGAGGGCCTCCGCCGCGCCCGGCGGCGCGCCGACCATCGGCCGGCCTCATGGCTGAGCACCAACGGCATGTCGAAGGTCGCTTCGAGGCTCTCCTCGGTGACGACCTCGGCGATCGGACCGGCCGCCACGACCCGCCCGCTGCGAAGCAGCAGGGCATGGGTGAACCCGGGCGGGATCTCCTCCACGTGGTGCGAGACGAGGACTGTCGCGGGCGAGGCCGGGTCCAGCGCCAAGGTCGAGAGCGTCGAGACCAGGTCCTCGCGGCCGCCGAGGTCGAGCCCAGCGGCCGGCTCGTCGAGGAGCAGCAGCTCGGGGTCGGCCATCAGCGCCCGCGCGATCTGCACCCGCTTGCGCTCTCCCTCGCTGAGGGTGCCGAAGGTGCGGTCGAGCAGGTGGTCGGCGCCGACCTGCGCGAGCAGCTCGCGAGCGCGGTCGTGGTCGAGCTCGTCGTACGCCTCGCGCCAGCGCCCCACCACGCCGTACGACGCGGAGACGACGACGTCGCGGACCAGCTCGTGGCGCGGGATCCGCTCGGCCAGGGCCGCGCTGGTGAGCCCGATCCGTGGCCGGAGCTCGAAGACGTCGACGGTGCCGAGCACCTCGTCGAGGATGCCGGCGACCCCGTCGGTGGGGTGGATCTGGGCCGCCGCGACCTGGAGCAGCGTGGTCTTCCCCGCGCCGTTGGGGCCGAGCACGACCCACCGGTCACCCTCGGCGACCCGCCACGAGATCTGGTCGAGCAGCGTCGCGTGTCCCCGTCGGACGGTCACCCCGGCGAACTCGAGCACCGCGACCATGGCCCAACCCTAGCGACGCCGCGGGGTCTCGCGGGCGCGTAGGGTGACCGCCCGTGCAACCCGTGCTTCCGGTCTCGGCGCGCCTCGCCTGGTGGGGCACGGCCTGGCTGCGCGGGCACGTCGTCGCCGATCTGGTGGTCGACGCGGTCCTGGCCGACGACGCCACCCATGTGGTGGCTGGGCTGCCCGGCGTGGAGGGCTCGGTGTCGCTCATCCGGACGCTCGCCGAGCTCCGCTCGACGGGTGCGGACGGAGTCGGGATCGCGTTGCCGGTGGCCGGCGACCCGGTGGGTCTCGGGGGGCCTGCGGACTTCAACACGGCCGCGCTCGAGGCCGGTGAGGCGGCGGTGTGCGGCGGGGTCGGGCTGGTGCCGCGGCAGGTGGGCGCGGCCGTCGAGTGGACGGCGTACGTCGCGGGGTTGCGGCCGCTGGCCGACGTCGGCGAGGCCGACCGCGCCCTCCGGCTGGCGCTGCAGCAGTCGGCCACCGCACTGGCCGACCTCGATGTCGCCCGCTGGCGGCCCGAGGCGGCCGACGCGCTGATGAACCTGCACCACCGGCCGGCCCTGGCCCCACCACCCGGCACCCCGGCGAGGTGCGCCGACCTGGCCGCGCGCTCGCTCCAGGCGCTGGCGATCGTCGACCTCGCGCTGGCCGATGACGGTGGCGCGCTCAGCGTGGCCGAGGCGAACCTGCGGCGCGAGTCGCTCCAGCCGCTGGGCGCGGCCGCGCGTCGTGCCCTGGTGGCGGCCTGCTCACCGGAGGTGTGGTCCGAGTGAGGACGCACCGACCCGGCGGAGCCGGGGCGGTGCGTCCGAACGAGCGGCGAGCGAGCTTGCTCGCGAGCCGAATGGCTCAGTGGGCCATGTCGCAGCTCAGCTGGGCGGGTCGCCGTACGGGTTGGGCGGAGGCGGCGGCTGGTCGCCGTACGGGTTGGGCGGCGGCGGGTTGCCCGGAGGCTGACCGTAGGGGTTCGGAGGCTGACCATAGGGGTTCGGAGGCTGACCGTACGGCGAGGGTGGGCCGCCGGGCCCGCCGGCGAAGCCGAGGCCCTTGGGCGACGGACCGTACTTGTTGTCGCCGTGGCTGTCCTGGCAGAACCAGACGATCAAGATGATCCAGCCGATGATGCACAGCAACCAGAGCAGCAACCACCACGCGGACCGTCCCGTGTCGTGGAGCCGGCGGGCGCCTACCGCCAGCGACGGCAGCAGCACCGCGAGGTTGGCGATGCCCTCGAAGAGGCCCGAGCCCGAGGAGTTCCTGGTGCCCACGATGGCGTCGACGATGCTGGCCACGATGCCCAGTACGAAGGTGAAGAGCACCCACCACCAGAACTCGGAGCGCCGCGCCCGGCCGTGGAAGTCGACGTACTTGGAGAAACAGGTCTTGACGGCGTCTTGGAACGACACGAGGACCTCCCAGGTCTCACCGATGTGTCCGGCGCGGCCACCGTAACGCCTGCGAACGCCGTGGTGCGGGACCTCAGGCCTGCTGCCACACCGCCAGCGCGTTGCCGAACGGGTCGGTGAAGTGGAACCTGCGGCCGCCGGGGAACTCGAAGGGCTCCTCGTCGATCGCGGCCCCCGCCCCGCGGACGCTCTCGAGGGTGGCGTCGAGGTCGTCGCTGTAGATGATCACCAACGGCAGACCGGGCCCGGCGGGGCGGACCGGGTTGAGACCGCCGATCTCGCCGTCACCACCTGGCCGTTGGATGCCGGTGTAGTCGGGGCCGTAGTCGGTGAAGCTCCAGCCGAACGCGTCGGCGTAGAAGCTCTTCGCGGCGGCGAGGTCGGGCGCCGCGAGCTCGATGTAGTCGAAGGTGTGATGTCGCTGGCTCATGCGAAGACACGGTACGGACCGCCGCCGACACCCGGTCCGCTCGCCGATAGCCTCGAACCGCGATGACTGACCAGAAGCCGGAGACCCTGCTCCTCACCGTCTCCGGGAAGGACCGTCCGGGCGTCACCTCCGCGATCTTCGCGACCCTCACCAGAGCCGGCGTCGAGGTCCTCGACATCGAGCAGATCGTGCTCCGGCGCCGGCTGATCCTCGGCATCCTGGTCACCGCACCCCGCGACTGGAAGCGGCTGCGCGACTCCGTCGAGTCGACCGCCCGCGAGCTCGGCATGAACGTCGACATCGACCGTGGCACCGGTGACAACCGGGGACGTCGCGAGGGTCGGTCGCACGTGACCGTGATCGGCGCCCCGCTGCGGGCGGCGGCGATGGCGGCGATCGCCGGCCGGATCGCCGACAGCGGTGCCAACATCGACCGGATCGAGCGGATGGCGCGCTACCCCGTCACCGCGATCGACCTGCACGTGTCCGGCGCCCATCCCGAGCGGCTGCGTGCGCTGCTGGCCCAGGAGGCCGCCGCGCAAGGGGTGGACGTCGCCGTCCAGCCGGCCAGCCTCCTCCGGCGGGCGATGCGCCTGATCGTGATGGACGTCGACTCGACCCTGATCCAGGGCGAGGTGATCGAGCTCCTCGCCGCCCACAGCGGCCACGCCGAGGAGGTCGCGCGGGTCACCGAGCGCGCGATGCGCGGTGAGCTCGACTTCGAGGCGTCGCTGCGGGCTCGGGTCGCGCTGCTCGCGGGCATCCCGAGCACCGCCCTCGACGAGGTGTACGACGAGCTGGTCCTGGCCCCGGGGGCGCGCACGCTGGTCCGCACGCTGCGCCGGCTCGGCTACCGCTTCGCCCTCGTCTCGGGCGGCTTCAGCCAGATCACCGACCGGCTCGCCGAGGACCTCGACATCCACTACGCCCGCGCCAACGAGCTCGAGATCGTCGACGGCGTGATCACCGGGCGGATCCTCGGGGACGTCGTCGACCGGGCCGGCAAGGCGGCCGCCGCGCGCTACTTCGCCGAGCAGGTCGGCGTACCCCTGGAGTCGGTGGTCGCGATCGGCGACGGCGCCAACGACCTCGACATGCTCGAGGTCGCCGGACTCGGCATCGCCTACAACGCGAAGGCGCTGGTGCAGGAGGCCGCCGACACCACGGTGAACGTGCCGTACCTCGACGCGATCATGTACCTGCTCGGCATCAGCCGCGAGGAGATCGAGGCGCTCGACGCGGAGCACGGCGTGGTCACGCCCGCTCCGCCCGTGTGAAGCGCTCAGGCGCGACCGACGTGGAACCCGACCAGCCGCGCCGACGCCAGGTCGAGCTCGACCCACGGGCCGGTGACCGCGAAGCGTGCCAGCGCCCCGGTCGGGAAGCCGGTCGCCATCTCGCGCCCCGCCTCCTCGTCGCCGGTGCCGTCGTCGAGGAGCTGGGCGAGGTAGGCCATCGTCGGGTTGTGCCCGACCACCACCAGCGCGGAGACGGCGTCGTCGGTCTCGCGCACCAGGTCGAGGGCGGTCTCCGGCCCGGCGGCGTAGAGCCCCTCGGAGAAGGTCGCCTCGGCCTCGAACGACCCACCCTCGGCCAGCGCCAGCCAGGTCGAGACGGTACGACGTGCCGACGACACCAGCGCGGCCTCCGGTACGAACCCGCTCCCGGCCAGCCACTGCCCGGCCGCCAGCGCGTCGTCCCACCCACGTTGCGCGAGCTCGCGCTCGTGGTCGGTCTCCCCGCCGGGCTCGGCCTTGGCGTGGCGCATCACCACCAGATCCCTGGACTGCCCGCTCACAGGGGCACTCTGGCACCGGCTAGCCTTCCCTGTCATGCCTGAGGACGCCGACGAGAGACCCCCCGGGCCGCTGATGATCATCGGCGGTGCCGAGGACAAGCTCCGGAAGCGCACCATCCTCAGGGACTTCGTCGCGGCCAGCGGCGGTGCCGACGCGAAGGTCGTGGTCATCCCGACCGCCTCGAGCCTGGGCGACGAGGTCGTCGGGCTGTACGACGCGCTGTTCCGGAAGCTGGGCGCCGGCGAGGTCGCTGCGGTCCGGCCCGACAGCCGCGACGACGCGCACGACCCGGCTCTGGTGGCCTTGGTCGACACCGCCACCGGTGTGTTCATGACCGGCGGCAACCAGCTCAAGCTGTCCGCGATCATCTGCGGCACGCCGCTCGGCGACGCCGTGGTCCGCGCCCACCAACGGGGCGCGGTCGTCGCCGGCACCTCGGCCGGCGCCAGCATCCAGTCGTCCCACATGGTCGCGTTCGGGGTCGGCGGCACCACCCCCAAGCAGCGGATGACCCAGGTGGCTGCAGGACTGGGGCTGCTCCGCACCACCGTGATCGACCAGCACTTCGACCAGCGCAACCGCTACGGCCGGCTGCTGATGATCGTGTCCCAGTCGCCGCAGCTGCTCGGGATCGGCGTCGACGAGGACACCTGCGCGACGGTGACCGTCGAGGACGGCCACGAGGTGCTGCGGGTGAGCGGTCGCGGCGCGGTCACCCTGTTCGACCCGCAGCGACTGGTCACGAACGCCTACGAGGCCAAGCGGTCCTCCCCCCTGCTGGCCAGCGGCATCCTGCTCCACGTCCTGCCGGCCGGCGCGTCGTACGACCTGACGACCCGCGAGCTGCGACCACTACCCGTGCGGGTCTCGGCCGAGGACGCCGCCGAGCTCGCCGAGGCCCAGGCCGACCTGCAGCAGATGGCCCGCGACATCGCGGCCGGCGATCGCTCCCCGGCCACCCTGCGGCGACGTCTGGCCCGCAAGCGCGCGCCCCGCAAGACTGTCCCCACCGGATCCCTCATCGAATCCCCTGCCTTACCCCCTACCGAACCACAGCCCGCCGGCGAGACCGCCGAGCAGGACGGAGCACAGCGGTGACCGAGCGCCCCACCCCTGACCTCACGATCCTGGAGACCCGGGTCTACCGCGGCCCCAACATCTGGTCCTACGACAAGGCGATCCACCTGGTGGTGGACCTCGGGGGGCTCGAGCAGTTCCCCACGGACAAGCTGCCCGGCTTCACCGAGCACCTGCTCGAGGCGCTGCCCGGCCTCTCGCACCACTCGTGCTCGCGCGGCCGCCGGGGCGGCTTCGTGGAACGGCTGCACGAGGGCACCTGGCTCGGCCACGTCACCGAGCACACGGCACTCGCGCTGCAGCAGGTGGTCGGCCACGACATCCGCCGCGGCAAGACCCGCGGCGTGAAGGGCGAGCCAGGTCGCTACAACGTGATCTACGGCTACATCGACGAGAACGTCGGGCTCGCCGCCGGGCGTCTCGCAGCCCGTCTGGTCAACCACCTGGTGCAGGCCGACCCGGAGTTCGACTGGGAGGAGGAGCTCGAGTCGTTCATCCTGCGCGCCGAACGTACGGCGTTCGGTCCCTCCACGCAGGCGATCCTCGACGAGGCGGTCAGCCGCGACATCCCCTGGATCCGGCTCAACCAGTACTCCCTGGTCCAGCTCGGGCAGGGCGTCCACGCCAAGCGGATCCGGGCGACGATGACCTCCGAGACCAGCTCGATCGCGGTCGACATCGCCTCCGACAAGGACCTCACCACCAAGCTCCTCGGCGCTGCCGGGCTGCCGGTGCCCAAGCAGGAGTCCGTGCGCTCGGCCGATCAGGCCGTGTCCGCGGCCCGCCGGATCGGGTTCCCGGTGGTCGTCAAGCCGCTCGACGGCAATCACGGCCGCGGCGTGTGCCTCGACCTGAAGGACGACGACGAGGTGCGCGAGGCGTTCCCGATCGCGGAGGAGCAGTCGCGCCGCGGGGTCTGCATCGTGGAGTCGCTCGTGGTCGGCAAGGACTACCGCTGCCTGATCATCGACGGCCGGATGGCGGCGATCGCCGAGCGGGTGCCGGCCTCGGTCACCGGCGACGGCAAGGCAACCGTCAGCGAGCTGGTCGAGCTCACGAACGCCGACCCGCGCCGCGGCGTGGGCCACGAGAAGGTGCTGACCCGGATCAAGATCGACGCGGCCGCCGAGGAGGTGCTGGCCGGCCAGGGCCACACCCTCGAGTCCATCCCGGCCGAGGGCGAGACGGTGAAGCTGGCGCTGACCGGCAACATGTCGACCGGCGGCATCTCGATCGACCGCACCTTCGAGGCCCATCCGGAGAACGTCGAGATCGCTGAGGAAGCGGCCCGGATGATCGGGCTCGACATCGCCGGCATCGACTTCATCTGCCCCGACATCACCGAGCCGGTGCGCGACACCGGCGGCGCGATCTGCGAGGTCAACGCAGCCCCCGGCTTCCGGATGCACACCCATCCGACGATCGGGGAGCCGCAGTTCATCTCCAAGCCGGTCGTCGACATGCTCTTCCCGCCCGGCGCGCCGTCCCGGATCCCGATCGTCGCCGTCACCGGCACCAACGGGAAGACCACGACGTCGCGGATGATCTCCCACATCTTCAAGGGGATGGGCCGCAAGGTCGGCATGACGTCGACCGACGGCGTGGTCATCGACGAGCGGCTGCTGATCCGGGCCGACGCGTCCGGGCCGCGCAGCGCCCGGATGGTGCTGCAGAACCCGCGCGTCGACTTCGCGGTCTTCGAAGTGGCGCGCGGCGGGATCCTGCGTGAGGGGCTCGGCTACGAGCGCAACGACGTCGCCGTCGTCCTCAACGTGCAGCCCGACCACCTCGGTCTCCGTGGCATCGACACCATCGAGCAGCTCGCGGACGTGAAGGCCGTGGTCGTCGAGGCCGTGCCGCGCGACGGGCACGCCGTACTCAACGCCGACGACCCGCTGGTGCGCGAGATGCGGCGGCGCTGCTCTGGCCAGGTCGTCTGGTTCTCGATGGAGGAGCCGGGCTCCGAGGCGCGCGAGCTGATCGAGGCCCACTGCCGGCGCGGCGGCAAGGCGCTGGTCCTGAACCCGTCCGAGCGCGGCGAGATGATCGTGGTCAAGCACGGCCGCCGCGAGATGCAGCTGGCCTGGACCCACCTGCTCCCTGCCACGTTCCAGGGCCGGGCCCGGATGAACGTGCAGAACTCCCTGGCCGCGGCGGCGGCGGCCTTCGCCGCCGGCGCTCCGCTGCACGACATCCGGCAGGGGCTGCGCACCTTCTCGACGAACTACTACCTCTCCCCCGGCCGGCTCAACGAGGTCGACGTGGACGGCGTGCACGTGATCGTCGACTACTGCCACAACGCTCCCGGCATGCGGGCGCTGGGCGACTTCGTGGACCGGGTCGGCGAGACCCTCAAGTCGACCTCCGAGCTCGGCAAGCCGTCGCGGATCGGCGTGGTCGCCACGGCCGGCGACCGCCGCGACCAGGACATGCGCGAGCTCGGCTCGGTCGCGGCCCAGCACTTCGACGTGGTGATCGTGCGCGAGGACGACAACCTGCGCCGTCGCGCCGGTGGTGAGACCGCGGGCCTGGTCGCCGAGGGGGTGCGCGAGGCGATCGCCGAGGGCGCCCGGTGCAAGCAGGTCGAGATCATCCGCGACGAGATCAAGGCGGTCCGGCACGCGATGGCCCGCGCCAACCCTGGCGACCTGGTGGTCTTCTGCGTCGACAAGCACGGCGCGGTGATGAGCGAGCTGGAGAACTGGTCGAGGTTCGCCCAGGCCGGCTCGAGCGAGAACCCCGACGCCCCGGCCGCCGACCCCGACTACACACCGGTCCCCGAGCCCGCCGAGGCCTAGGCCCGGAGCGCGGCCCCGAGCCGGGAGAGCGCATCGGGGAACGCGTCGGGCTCCATGCCCGCGAAGCCCAGCGCCAGCCCGGGACGAGCGGGCTGCTCGCAGTGGTAGGCCGACAGCGCCTCCACCCGTACGCCGCGCGCCCCGGCCCGGGCGGCCGCGGCGAGGTCGTCGGTGAGCGGGTCGCGGAACCGGGCGCTCACGTGCAGACCCGCCACCGACGGCACGACCTCGAGCAGGTCGTCGAGCCGGCTCAGCCCCTCGAGCAGCAGGGCCCGCCGCGGCCGGTAGACCTTGGCCACCCGTCGTACGTGCGCCGCGTGATGGCCCTCGGCCAGGAACTCCGCCAGCGCGCCCTGCGTGGTGACGTCGCCCTCCCAGGTCGTCACCTGCTTGGCCCGTCGCAGCGCGGGCTGCAGCGACCGCGGCGCCACCAGGAACCCGACCCGCAGCGCCGGCAGCAGCGACTTGGAGAAGGTGCCGACGTAGACCACGCGGCCGTCGCGGTCGAGGCTCTGCAACGGCTCGACGGGCTGGTCGGACCAGCGGTACTCGCTGTCGTAGTCGTCCTCGACGACCACCGCGTCGTGCTCCACCGCCCAGCGCAGGAGCGCGGCCCGGCGCGGCATCGACAGCGGGACGCCGGTCGGGAACTGGTGGGACGGCGTCACGTAGACCAGCCGCGCATCGTCCGGGAGAGCGTCGACGACCAGGCCCTCGGCGTCCACCGGTACGCCGTGCAGTGCGGCGCGGTGGCTCTCGAAGAGCCGGTGCATCGCGGTGTAGCCGGGGTCCTCGACGGCGACGACCGTGCCGGGCTCCACCAGCACCCGGCAGACCAGGTCCACCGCCTGCTGGGCGCCGGCCGTGACGACCACGTCGTCGCCGGTGGCGACCACCGAACGGGACAGCCCCAGGTAGCGGGCGATCTCGCCCTGGAGCCGCCAGGAGCCGCGGCCGCCGTACGTCGTGTCGGCGAGCCGGGAGCGGCGGAGCTGGTCGGCGACCAACCTGCGCCACACCTCGAGCGGGAAGAGGTCGGGGTCCGGCCGTCCGATCCCGAGGTCGTGCAGCACGCGGGTCCTTGGCGCTACCGGGTCGGCGTTGTGGTGCCAGAGGTCCAGCGGCCGCACCGCGCCCGGCCGGGCCCGGCGGGTCGGATCCACCGCGAGCGCGACGTCGGTGACGTAGGTGCCGGAGCCGGGCCTGCTCTGCAGGAAGCCCTCCGCCACCAACCGGTCGTAGGCGACGGTGACGGTGCCGCGGGCGACGCCGAGCTGGTGGGCCAGGTCGCGGCTGGCAGGGACTCGGTCGCCGGCGGCGAGCCGGCCGTCGAGCACCGCCTCGCGGACCGTGACGTAGATCCGCGCGCTGCGGTCGCCGACGCCGTCGAGCGAGACGTGGAGCTCCACCCGGGTAGCGTATTCAGTCCGACAGGGTGGGCTCCCAGGCGCGGGTGGCCACGGAGATCGCGTTCCAGGCATTGATGGCCACGATCAGGCCCAGCAGGGCGCCGACCTCGTCGGGCGACCAGTGCGCGGCCACCGCGTCGTACTCCTCGACGGGCACCCGGGTGGTGGCGACCAGGGTGACGGCCTCGGTGAAGGCCAGGGCCGCCCGCTCGCGCTCGGTGAAGAACGGGGACTCGTGCCAGATCGCGACGGCGTTGATCCGCTGGACGGACTCGCCCGCCTCTGCGGCGTCGGTGCTGTGCATGTCGACGCAGTAGGCACAGCCGTTGAGCTGTGAGGCGCGGAGCCGCACCAGGTCGCGGAGGCCGGCCGGGAAGCCGACCCGGTCGAGCTCGCGCGTGGCGCTGGTGTCGAGGTGGCTCATCGCCTTGCTGAACGTCGGGACCGCGGCGTCGACGTCGAGGCGGGTGGGGATCCGGTGCAGGGTGTCAGTGGTCATGCCTTCACGGTAGGCGGGATCCGGACCAGACGGATGGGCCACTACTGCCGGACTCGACTGGTCCACTGAGCCCTGAAGACGTGCGGAGAGGCCCGCGTCCCCGAGGACGCGGGCTCGCGGCGATCGTGTGGTGCGTCTGGATCAGTTGACTTCGTCGTGACGGTTGAGCGGCTCGATCAGGCCGACCAGGCCGTGCTGATAGACGTCGGGACCGAAGACACCCGGCACACTGCCCACGCCCGCGGCGAAGATCAGGCTGCGCGGGGTGCCGATGATGCCGTTCCCGAAGGCGATCCCCCACAGGCCCGGGATGACCAGTGGTTTGCCGTTGGCGCCCTTGAGGGTGCCGCGCAAGCGACCGTTGTGGAGACCGAAGGCGTGAAGGGTCCCGTCGTCCACGTTTCCGACGATCAGGGAGCGTCCCATCCCGTTCCAGTGCTTCGGCGAGATCGCCATGCCCCACGGTCCGACCAGCGGGGCACCGTGGACCAGGGTCTTGAGGAACCTTCCCTGCCGGGTGAAGACCCCGATGGCACCACCTCCTTGGCCGGGGCCGTTGAAGTAGGTGACGTAGACCTTCCCTCCGAGGAACATGACGTTGTAGGCGATCAGCCCGCGAACGGCACGATCCTTGTCCACGAACTTCCCCGGCTTGGTGACGTCGGCGAAGTGCGTGTTGTAGACGTGGATGTGGGCAGTGATGCCGTCCACGACCAGCAGCCGTGCGGGGTGTCCGTTGTGCTTCCGGACCAGGGCCAGCCCGGCCGGGAATCCCGGGTCCTGACGGGCATCCGTCGACGTCGTCGTGGTGGGCGGCGGCGCAGGCGACGGGTTGGGGCTCCAGCCCGTGATCCGGCCTTCGGCGTTGTTCCCGGCCGCGTTCACGAAGGTCTCGTTGAACATGAACAGGGCGGGCGTGTCCTGGCCTGCCTGGTTGATCACGAAGTCCGAGGTCGGGTTGAACACCATCCCGGTCGGCGAGGACGCGGTGACCTCGAGCGGGACCTTCGAGATGCGGTCCACACCGTTGGCGCCCTGGTACAGGGTGATCTTGGTCAGCAGGTCCGCCGGCGCCGGGATACAGGTCGGGCTGCCGCAGTTCGAAGCCGGGTTGAACTGGTTGTCGACCCACAGCGGAGTGGCGTTCTTCCCCAACCCGAAGGCGATGCCCCACGGGTTCTTGACCGCAGGATCGCGGATGGCCGCCACCTTGGGTAGGTCGGAGACCAGGTTGACCTGGCGGAATGCGCCCCTGTCGCTGCTGGCCTTGGCGGGCGCTGCATGAGCTCCCGTGGAGGTCGTGGCCGCCATCGTCGCGACCAGACCGAGGGCGATGAGGAGTGCCGTCCCGCCGCGATGGCGGAGCGCGCGTCCCTTGCGTAGTTCGTCTGTTGTACGGAGCCGTGCACCGGCCGCGGCCCATGATGTGCGTTGTCTCATGGAGGACTCCTAACGGCCTGTCGCCGTCGACAGGCCACGAAGACACGTAGAAACTGTCGCCTCGACCTTTCTCGCCTGTGATGGGTCAGTCAAGGGAGGGCCGCCAAACCAACCCAATCTAGGGGGTCCGCACCTCGGGCGACTGGCGCTCCGGTGCCATCTCCGCCGCCTGTGTCCGAGCGCCCACCCAAGCCACCACGACAGCGCCGACGAACGACACGGCCAGGGTGACCAGGACGGCGCGGTTCCAGCCGGCGGTGAGACTCGCTGAGGTCACGACGCCGGACGGCGCGGCGACCACCGACACGATGGTCACCCCGAGTGCCGACCCGAGGTAGCGCGCGGTGTTGTTGGCTCCGCTGCCGAGGCCGCCCTGCCCGGCCGGGACGCTGGCCACGCTCTCGCGACCCAGCGCGGCGTTGAGGACGCCGCTCCCGATGCCGGCGACCAGGAGGCCGGGCACGAACCGGCCGGCGCCGTCGCCGGGGACGATGTGCCACAGCAGCAGCTGGCCGACCCCGATCACGACCAGGGCGGCCGACATCCGGGAGCGTCCGGACCAGGCGACCGGGAGCCGCCGGGCGGCCAACGCGGTCACCACGCTGGGGCCGCTCCAGGCGAGCATCAGCCAGGCCGCGGTCCAGGACGAGAGCCCGAGCGCGACGCCGACGAAGCCGGAGACATAGGAGAGCAGGGCGATGATGCCGCCGCCGGTCGCCACCGCTGCCAGCGTGACTGCGGCGAACGCGGGGCGGCGGAACAGGGCGAGGTCGAGCATGGCGTGGTCGGAGCGATGCTCGACGACCACGAAGCCGATCAGCAGCACGATCCCCGCGGCCAGCAGCCCGATCACGAGCGGGCGACCCCAGCCCTCGCGGCCCTCGGTCAGCCCGGCCAGGCCCGCGCTCATGCCGAGGGCGAGCAGCACGACACCCGGAACGTCGAGTCGGGCCCGATCGCCGACGCGCGACTCGTTGCAGCCACGCGCGGTGAGCGCGAGGACGACCCCGGCCGCGACCAGCACGACGTACACGTCGCGCCAGGAGCCCACCTTCGCCAGGCCGGCCGACAACAACGGGCCGAGTGCGATGCCGGCGCCTACGCTCGCGCCCCACACGCCGGTGGCATGAGCGCGCTCGTGCGGGTCGGGGAAGGCCACCGCGATCATGCCCAGGCCGGCCGCCAGCATCGCCGCGCCTCCGATGCCCTGCACGACGCGGGCGACGACGAAGGTGACCACCTCGGGGGCAACGGCGCCGAGCAGGGAGCCGACCGCGAGGACCAGAGCGCCCACGACGAACGTGCGGCGCCGCCCGAAGTCGTCGGCCACTCGGCCGGCGGTGAGCAGGAAGGCGCCGAGGCCGATGCTCATCGAGCTGAGGATCCAGGTGCGGCCGGAGGTGCCTGCGTCGAGACCGGCCACGGTGAGGTTGACCGTCGCAAGCGGCGCCGTGAAGGCCACCAGCGTGACCAGGGTGCCGAGCGCGGCGGTGACGAGGGTACGACGGGCGGCGGTCACGGGCACTCCGGATGGTCTGATGATCGGACCAGAACGACGATAGCATGTAGTCTGATCACCAGACCAGAGTGGAACGGAGAACCTCATGCCCCTCGGCACCGACTATGCGCGCCAGGACTGCTCACTCGCGCGCTCGCTCGAGGTCGTCGGCGAGCGCTGGACGCTGCTGATCCTGCGCGACTGCTTCTTCGGCGTACGCCGCTTCTCCGACTTCCAGGCCCACCTCGACATCTCCCGGGCCGTCCTCTCGGCCCGTCTCGACGCGCTCGTGGCGGACGGCCTGCTGACCAGGTCCGGGTCCGGGCACCCTGAGTACGCGCTCACCGAGGAGGCGCTGGGGCTGTGGCCGGCGCTGTACGCCCTCGGCCGCTGGGGCGACCGACGTACGACGCCCGATGCACCGCGCCGCCTCTACGCCCACGTCGGCTGCGGCTCGCTCGCGACGGACGGGCGCTGCGAGACCTGCGGCCGAGCACCCGCCGTGGCCGACATCGAGGTCAGCCCCGGCCCCGGCGCTGACCCGACCCTGCGCGACGATCCGGTCTCGGTGGCGCTGCGGCAGCCCCACCGCCTGCTCACGCCGCTGCCGGTGCGCTGAGACGGTCCGCGGACCCGGGCCGGCATACGCCACGATCGGCACATGCGGATCCTTGTGCTCTCGGACCTGCACTACCGACTCCCTCACTACGACTGGCTCCTCGAGGCCGCTGCTGACGTCGATGCGGTGGCGATCGCAGGTGACCTCGTCGACATCGTGAGCCCCGTGCCCCACGAGGTGCAGACCGTCGTGGTCAGCGACTACCTCGGCCGGCTCGCCGAGCGCACTCGGGTCTTCGTCGCCTCCGGCAACCACGACCTCGACGGGCCCGGGCACCACGGCGAGCAGATCGCCGGCTGGCTGCAACACACGGGGCACGACGTGCACGTCGACGGCATCTCCGTCGATGTCGGCGACACGCGCTTCACGGTGTGCCCGTGGTGGGACGGCCCGGTGACGCGCGACGAGGTGGCCGAGCAGCTCGCGGCCGCCGCCCTGGACCGTCCGGCGCGTTGGGTGTGGATCTACCACGCTCCCCCGGCAGGTACGCCGCTCTGCTTCGACGGGCGTCGCACCTTCCCCGACCACGAGCTGGCGGGATGGATCGCCGAGCACCGGCCCGACCTGGTGATGTGTGGGCACATCCATCAGTCACCCTGGGCCGAGGGAGGATCGTGGCACGCCCGGCTCGGCGAGACATGGGTGTTCAACGCCGGCAAGCAGATCGGCAAGGTGCCGGCCCACATCACCCTCGACACGGAGGCCGGGACGGCCGCGTGGTTCGGGGTCTTCGAGTCAGAGACGCTCGTCCTGGTGTGAATGGCTGCCCTCGGGGTCGCGCTCCGAGCCGGGCGAGGCCGAGGGGCCGTGGTGGTGGAGCAGCGTGTCGAGGATCCGGTCGACCATCCCCAGGTGCCCGCCGACGTCGGCGTACTGCTGCTTCACGTCGACGAGGTAGTGCGTCATCCCGTCCAGTCGTGAGGCGGTCGTGCGCAGCACCTCGAGCGCGACACCGGGGCGGTCGCTGAGGAACGCGATCGGGGCATCGGTGACGCGGAGCCGGACCTCGCCCACCGCACGAACCGTGGCGGTCGCGGGCTGGTCGAGGATGGCCGACATCTCGCCGAACACCGCTCCGGGGCTGTCGATCCGAGCGAACGTGACCCCGTCGTGCTCGACCACCACCTCACCCGACATCAGCACGAAGAGTCGACCGGGGCGTTCGCCCTCCTCGATCACCACCTCGTCGGCGGCGACGACGACGACCGGCAGGTCGGAGCAGAGTTCAAGGAGGTCACTCACCAGGGCAGTGTCGCGTGAACCGGGCGACGCACGGGCGGCGTCTCGCCCTGCGAAGTCAGGTGCCGGTCGCCGACCGCACCTTCGCGCCGAGAACCTCCGGGGTGTCCGGGGTACCGCCGTTGCGCTCGATCCAGGCGTACACCTCCTGGCGCTGGGCGTGGCACATCAGCCCGACCACGTCACCCGGGCGGGCCTGCCTCACCAGGCCGGCCAGGCACTCCACCTCCGTGTCGTACGACGTGAGGTCGGTGACTCCGACCCGTTCGGCACCGTCGCGGAGCAGCCCGTCGAGCTCCTCGCGGGTGCGTCCGCGCAGGTAGCGCTCCTTGTGGGCGATGGCGATGACGTCGGCCCCCATGGCCCCGATCTCACCGAGCCGGACGAGGAGGTCGTCGGTCCGGTCCCCCACCGCGCCCAGCCCCAGCAGCAGGCGGGCGCCGGGCGGCCGCACTCCGGCCATGATCTCCAGGAGGGCCTCCAGCCCGGCCTCGTTGTGCGCGAGGTCGATCACGACGGTGGCGGGTCCGCCGGCGGCGGGCACCGTGAAGAGGTTCATCCGGCCCGGGTTGTGCTCAGCATCCGGCCGGAAGCTGCGCAGGCCCTCGATCACCATCTCCCGCGGGATCCCGGCGGCGAGGGCCGCTGAGGCCGCGGCCAGGGCGTTCTCGACGTTGAAACGGGACAGGCCGCCGAGGGTCATCGGCACGTCGGCCAGCTCCACCAGCGGGTCCGGATCGGCCCCGGGGCGGAGGACCGAGACCCAGCCGTCGATGACAGTGGTGGCACGGCCACGCTCGTCGAGCGTCTCGCGGACGGCGGGCGAGTTCGGGTCGCGGGAGAAGACCCACGGCCGCGCCCGGATCACGCCGCGCATCGCGAAGACCCGGGGGTCATCGCCGTTCAGCACTGCCCAGCCGCGGCGCCGGGTGATCCGCGGGACCACGGCCTTGACCTCGGCGAGCTGGTCGAGGGTGTCGATGCCCTGCAGGCCGAGGTGGTCGGCGCTGATGTTCGTCACGACCGAGACGTCGTTGCGGGTGACCCCGATCCCCTTGAGCAGGATCCCGCCGCGCGCGGTCTCGGTGACGGCGAACTGCACCCCGGGCAGGCCCAGCACCGTCCCTGCGCCGCCAGGACCGGAGTAGTCGCCGGCCTCCACCAGCTCCCCGTCGAGGTAGATGCCGTCGGTGTTGGACCAGCCGACGGTGCGGCCGGCGGTGCGGGCGATGTGCGCGATCATCCGGCTGGTCGTGGTCTTGCCGTTGGTGCCGGTGACCGCGACCACGGGGATCTCGGGCGTGATCGTCTGCGGCCCCGGTCCCGCGGGCGATGCCGCGACCCGCTCGGCGGCGTGTCCGACGGCCTCCTCCACGTCGGCCCCCGGTACGGCGTCGAGCACCGCAGCCACGGCGCGCCCCATCTCCTCGGCCCGGTCGCGGTGCCGCCACGGGTAGGCCACCACCACGACATGGGGGTCACTGGTCGGGCGGACCCGCACGGCCAGGCGCACCGGCCCGGACTCGTGCGCGATCGCCCGCACCAGCCGGGCGACCGCGCGCAACGCGAACCGCTGCCGGAAGCCGGTGTCGGGCTCACCCGGCCGCGCACCGGGCAGCCCGATCCGGCGCGCCAGCCGCTCGGCGGTGGCGGTCGGCGCGGACGCCAGCGGGGAGATGTCGAGGGTCAGCTTGATGGCCGCGCGCGGGAAGTAGAGGTTGGGGCCCTCGAGGACCCGCAGCTCGATCAGCGACGTCACCGGGGAACCCTAGCCAAGCCTGGTCCATCTCCGCCCGCGCCCCGGAGCGGTGAGCCTGCCACCTTTCTGGCCGACGAAACAGTGGCGCAGTCACCGCTGGGCTCGGGTGGCACGCCGTGGCGGTGAGCCAGCCACCGATCTGCTGTCGAGAAGGGTGGTCAGCTCACCGCTCGGCGGGGGTGGGTCCGGCGCGGACCGACGACCCGGCTGAGTCGCTCGAACAGCTGCTCCCAGTGCTGGCCGAACACCGGTGCCGGACCGTCGTAGCCGCGGGCCACGAGCGTCGCGTGGACCTCGCGCACCACCGCTCGCGGGACTCGGAGCTTCTCCTGCGTGACCTGGACGTACGAGACGTCCTGACGTCGGTACGCCGCGTAGCGATCGATGTCGGCGACGTACTGCCGGCGGTCCACCTGGTGCTGGGTGCCCTCGTACTCGACGACCGTCCGCCACGCCGGAAACCAGAGGTCGCCCAGTGCTCGCAGCGAGCCGTTCAGGTCGACGCTGCTGTTGACCTCCGGCTCGGGGAGACCTGCGAAGGCGAGGACGGACCGGACCTCGGACTCCTTCAGGGACCGGCTGCCGTGCCGAAGGAACTCGAGCACCCAGCCCGCCTCACGCGCACCGTCCCTCCAGTCCTGCGCCAGCACCAGCGCCCGAAGCTCGTCAGCGTCCATCGCGGCGTGAGAGATCAGCCAGTCGCCCACCTTGATGGCGTCAAGGGTCCGTGCCCGGGCGCAGAAGGCGACGAACGCCGCCGCCGGGACGACTCCCACCTCGTCTCGCGGAGGCATCGCGACCGTGCGGTGCAGGAAGATGCCGTCGAGAGCCAGGTGCAGCGGTCCCTGCACGACGAAGCGCAACGGCTCCAGCGGCCCGAAGTCGAGCCCCAGCTGCTGGATCCGCGTGATGCCGGTCGTCGACGCGTGCCCTGGAAGCGCGAGCGCGGCGGCGCTGACCCGGTCCTCGAAGGTCAACGAGTGGTCGCGGTGTCGGTACACGCGCGGATGGATCCGGACGAACCGAGAGCCCTCGAGCATCCGCGACGTGACGCCAAGCTCGGCGGCCCGATCGCGATGGAAGGGAGCATGGAGTAGTTCGGCGGGAATCTCGCGCATCCGCAGAAGTCCAGCGGAACCGGACGCGAGAGCGCGGGCCTTCGTGCGCAGCTGTGGACACAGGCGGCCGGGGCATGGTCCGTGGACACTGAACGGCTCGTCGTACGTCGTCCTCACCCCAGGAGCGGTGATCCTGCCACCGAACGGCGTACTCGATCGGTGGCGCACTCACCGCCACGGGGCAGGATCGGTGGCTTACTCACCGCCACGGGGCAGGACGCGTGGGTCAGGCTCCCATCGCGTGGAAGCCGCCGTCGACGTGGATGATCTCGCCGGTCGTGGCGGGGAAGAAGTCCGACAGCAGCGCGCACACCGCGCGGGCGGTCGGCTCCTGGTCCTTCTCGTCCCAGCCCAGCGGTGCACGCGTGCTCCACATCGACTCGATCTCCTCGAAGCCGGGGATCGCCTTGGCGGCCAGGCTCTTCAGCGGCCCGGCGCTGACCAGGTTGCAGCGGATGCCCTCGGGCCCCAGGTTGCGAGCCAGGTAGCGCGATGTCGACTCGAGGCCGGCCTTGGCCACGCCCATCCAGTCGTACACCGGCCAGGACACGGTGGCGTCGAAGGTCATCCCGACGATCGAGCCGCCCGGCCCCATCAGCGGGCGACAGGCCTGGGCCAGCGACATCAGCGAGTACGCCGACACCTGCACCGCCTGCGCCACGTCCTCCCACGGACCGCCCATGAACTTGCCGCCCAGGATCGTCTCCGGGTTGCCGAAGGCGATCGAGTGGACGATGCCGTCCAGCCCGTCGACGTGCTCGCGGACGGCGTCGGCGAGCCCGTCGAGGTGCGACTGGTCCGTCACGTCCAGCTCGAGCACCGGCGGCTCGGTCGGGAGCCGCTTGGCGATCCGCCGGGTGATCCCCATCGCCCGCCCGAAGTTGGAGATCAGGACCGTGGCCCCCTGCTCCTGCGCGACTTTCGCCACCGAGAAGCCGATCGAGGAGTCCATGGTCACGCCCGCGACCAGGATCCGCTTGCCGTCCAGGATGCCCATCTGCTGCCTTCCGTTGAAGTAGTGGTCTCGACTTCGCTCGACCGCCGGAGTACGTCGCTCGACCGACGAGGCGGTCAGTGGCCCATGCCGAGGCCGCCGTCGACCGGGATCACGGCGCCGGTCACGTACGCCGCCCCCGGTGAGGCCAGCCAGACGACGGCGGAGGCGACCTCGTCGGGTGAGGCGTACCGCTGCAGCGGCACCTGCGTCTTGATCGCGGCCCGCTGGTCGTCGGTGAGCACGGCGGTCATGTCGGTCTCGACGAAGCCCGGCGCCACGACGTTCGTGGTGATCGAGCGAGAGCCGAGCTCGCGCGCCAGCGACCGGGCCATCCCGACCAGCCCCGCCTTGGAGGCCGCGTAGTTGACCTGTCCGGCCGAGCCGAGCAGCCCGACGACCGAGGAGATGAAGATGATCCGGCCGCGGCGCTGACGCAGCATCCCCTTGGCGGCCCGCTTGGCCAGCCGGAAGGTTCCGGTCAGGTTGGTCTCGATCACCGAAGACCAGTCGTCCTCCGACATCCGGAGCAGCAGGGTGTCGGCGGTGATCCCGGCGTTCGCGACCAGGACCTCGACCGGCCCGTGCGCTGCCTCGGCCTCGACGAACGCCGTCTCGACGGCAGCGGGGTCGGTCACGTCGCAGCGCAGGTCGAGCGCACCGTCGGGGCCGCCACCGGAGCGTGAGGTGACCGCGACCTTGTCGCCCAGCTCGAGGAACGCCTCGGCGATCGCCCGGCCGATGCCGCGGTTGCCGCCCGTCACCAGGACGGACCTGGGTGCTGCCTGCTCGTCGTCGGCCACGCAGGTGACGCTAGCGACTACCGGCCGGTAGCCGAAAGCCGACGTCCGCGGCTCACCGGGCCCGGCCGCCCCGGAGGCTGTCGGTGAGCACGCCGGCAGCGAAGCGTAGGTCGTAGCCGAGGGAGGACAGCGCGCTACGACGGCCGGCGTACGGCTCGTGGTGGCCAGGCGTACGGCGCCGGCGCCCGCTGCTGTTCCTCACACTTCCAGGAGCGGGTCAGGCGGCTGGTTGATACCTCAGTCGTCCTCGAGCCGGAAGCCCACCTTGAGGCCGACCTGGAAGTGCTCGACGTCGCCGTCCTTGACCTGGCCCCGGACCTGGGTCATCTCGAACCAGTCGACGTGGCGCAGCGTCGAGCTCGCCCGCCGTACGGCGTTGCGGATGGCCTCGTCGATCCCGTCGGGTGACGTGCCGACGATCTCGGTGACGCGGTAGGTGCGGTTCGACATGAGGGCTCCGTGGGGCTCGAGGGACGCGCGGGACGTGGGGCCGATGCTAGCGACGCGGTCCCGACCGGGCACTGCCCCGACCCATCCGTTCCGGGCCTGCTGACGAATACTGCTTGGGCGGAGCTCCGCCCGCCGACAACCGACCTAGGATGGAACGATGGCGAGGAAGCGGGCGGACGACGCCCCGGTCCGGATCACGACGGCTCACTCGAGCGTCGGAGCGGACATCGCGCAGCGGCAACGGCGCTACCTGATCGCCATGGGAGTACGCACCATCTGTTTCCTGATGGTGGCGTGCCTGGCGATCACGCACGCCGGGCCGGGCTGGCTCCCGTGGATCTTCGTGGCCGGCGCGGTGGTGCTTCCGTACGTCGCGGTGGTGATGGCGAACGCCTCCGGAACGAAATCAGACGGTTTCGAGCTGATGGACGGCCCATCGCAGGATCGAGAGCTGCCGACAGGCACGAAATCAGAATGATTTCCGGCGTTCCGCCTTTGATCCCGCCAGTTGATCGTGCAACAATCTCGCCGTGTTCGCCGGTTTCCCCGAGCCGGTGAGCACCGACGAGTGCCGGAAAGCTTCCCCCGTGGCTGTCTGGCACTCGTCGTCATTTTTCACGGCCCCGCGCCGCGCGGCGCTGACCTGAGCGAAGTGAAGGTCAGAGCGGCGCGTCTCGAAATCCAGTCGGGTTGAGCGGACAGACCCGTCACGATGGTTTCGAGACGGGCGCCAGGGCGCCCTCCTCAACCACCGGTAGCGCCAGAGCGCCCTCCTCGACTAGCCCCCGATGGCCGACATCGGCCGATCGGGCTGCAGGAAGCTCGGGTCGTTGATGCCGTGGCCGGGCAGCTTTCCCGCCATCGCGGTCACCCAGCGCTCGGCGAGCTCGTCGTCGGAGGCCCCCGAGCGCAGCGCGGCGCGCAGGTCGGACTCCTCGCGGGCGAACAGGCAGTTGCGGACCTGACCGTCGGCGGTGAGCCGAACCCGGTCGCAGTCGCCGCAGAACGGCCGGGTCACCGAGGCGATCACGCCCACCGTCGCGGGTCCGCCGTCGACCAGGAACAGCTCGGCCGGAGAGCTGCCGCGCGGCTCGTGCGCGGGAGTGAGGGTGAACTGCCGGGCGAGCTTCTCGAAGATCTCGTCGGCGGTCACCATCTGCTCGCGGTGCCAGTCGTGCTGGGCGTCCAGCGGCATCTGCTCGATGAACCGCAGCTCGTAGGAGTGGTCGACCGCCCAGTCGAGCAGCTCGCAGGCGTCGTCGTCGTTGACGCCCCGCAGCAGGACGGCGTTGATCTTGACCGGGCGCAGCCCGGCGTCGTGGGCGGCCTTCGCCCCCCGGAGTACGTCGTCGAGCCGGTCGCGCCGGGTGATGGTGTGGAAGCGCTCGGAGTCGACGGTGTCGAGGCTGATGTTCACCCGGTCGAGCCCGGCCGCGGCCAGCGCGCGAGCGTTGCGCTCGAGGCCGAGAGCGTTGGTGGTGATCGACAGCTCGAGATCATCGCTCAGCGCGCGGGTGCGGGTGACGATGTCGACCAGGCCGCGACGTACCAACGGCTCTCCCCCGGTGAACCGCACCTCGCGGACGCCGAGCCGGCCCACGGCGATCGAGATCAGCCGGATCACCTCGTCGTCGGTGAGGACCTCGGCGTGCGGCAGCCAGTCGAGCCCCTCGGCCGGCATGCAGTAGGAACAGCGCAGGTTGCAGCGGTCGGTCAGCGACACCCGGAGGTCGGTCGCGACGCGTCCGTACGCGTCAGCCAGGGGCAGCTGGATGCTCACCCCGCCCATCCTAGGCATGGCTACCCACACCCGGGCGATCACAGCCAGTCACCCGCGGCCGGATAGCCTCGAGCGGTGCGGAGTCTGCGGTTCCTCGTCAGCCGACGGTGGCTCCTGTTCCTGGCCGTCGTCCTGCTGCTGTCGTACGCCACCTTGCTCCTCGGACGCTGGCAGTGGCACCGGCTGGAGTCCAAGAAGACGAACAACGCGATCATCCGCACCAACGAGCGGGCGGCGCCGGTGCCCGCGGACCAGGTTTTAAGCGAGGGCCGGAATCCCGAGTCGTCGCAGCAGTACGCCGTGGTCTCGGCCACCGGCACCTACGACGTCGCCAAGACGGTGATCATCCGCTACCAGACCGATGACCACGGCGCCTCCGGCGTCGATGTCGTCGTACCGCTGGTGACGCCGTCCGGTACCGCCCTGCTGGTCGACCGCGGCTGGGTCGCCACCGGCAACCAGGGGCTCACCGACCCGTCGCAGGTCCCCGCTCCCCCGTCCGGCACCGTCACCATCACCGGCTCGGTACGTCGGAACGCCGGCGGGAGCTCGGCCCAGGTGGTGGACGGCTCGGCGCGAGCGATCTCCAGCACCCAGATCCAGCCCGCGATCGGGATGCCTGTCTACGGCGGGTTCGTCGACCTCAAGACCGAGACCCCGGCGCCGGCCACGCCGCTCGAGGCGGCCGGCCTCCCGGACCTCAGCAACGGCCCGCACTTCTTCTATGCGCTGCAGTGGTGGTTCTTCGGGCTGCTCGCGCTGTTCGGCTTCGGCTACCTCGCCTGGGAGGAGGCGACCGGCCGGGCCGATCTGCGACGCGCCCAGCAGCCGGCGAAGAAGCAGAAGCGGACGAACCTCGGGACGGTCGGCACCCCGTCACAGGGCGCGGAGCATGCCGCCGTCCACCGGGAGCATCACGCCGGTCAGGAATGACGCGGCGGGGCTGAGCAGGAACGCAGCGGCACGGCCGAACTCGGCCGGCTCGCCATAGCGGCCGAGCGGGATCGTCCGCAACGCCGCCGCTCGGGCAGCCTCGGGGTCGCCACCCAGGGCGTCGAGCTCGGTCACCCGCTCGGTGCCGACCCGACCGGGAAGCAGCCCGTTGACGCGCACGCCACGAGGCCCGAGCTCGTCGGCGAGCTGCTTGGTGAGCATCGCCAGCCCGGGGCGGAGCCCGTTGGAGATCGCCATGTCGGTGAGCGGGGCGCGCACGCTCGACGACAGCACCAGCGCGAGCGACCCTCCCTCGCCCAGCGCCGCGGACACCTCACGGGCCATCCGGACCGCGCCGAGGAAGACCGCCTCGAACGACGCCGTCCACTGCTCGTCCGTGATCGCGGTGACCGGACCCTTGGGTGGTCCCCCGACGCTCACCAGCGCACCGTCCACGCGCCCCCACCGATGCTGCGCCTCCGCGAGCAGTGCGGCGGGTGCGCTGGGGTCCGCGTTGTCGGCCACGACGTACGACGCATGGTCGCCGAGGGCGTCGGTCGCGGCGGCGAGCGACTCCTCGCTCCGCCCGGAGAGCACCACCCTGGCCCCCTCCTCGACCAGCACGTCGGCGGTGGCCCGGCCGAGGCCACGCGCACCGCCACTGACCAGGAAGACGCGGTCGGTGAGTCCGAGGTCCATGCCGCGGACCCTACTGCGCGCCGGCCGTCGCCGGCCTCAGCCCATCGGCGACGTCCCGCAGCGGGTGAACCATGGCAGTGAGGCGAGGCCGGCCTTCACGGTGACGTTGCGATGGCCCGGGCGTCGGGTGCCTTGGCCGTGCAGCTGCCAGCAGCCCTCAGGCAGGTAGACACGGCGGGTGGTGGCGCCCTGCTCCACGACGGGCGCCACGAGCACGTTCGGACCGAGCAGCCACTCCTGGTCCTGGTGCCAGCCGGCCCGGTCGTTCGGGTCCTGCCACCACAACGGGCGGGTCGGAGGAGCACCCGTGCGTTCGGCTTGCCGCCAGAGCCTGGTGATCAGGGGCCGCGCGCGCAGGTGGAGCCGGGAGAGCTGCTTGTAGACGCGGACCGTCTGCTGGTCGAACGACCACGGTGTGTGGGTGCCCGCGACGCCGCTGCCGTGCAACCGGAACATCGGGCTGAGGGCCGCCCACTCGGCCCAGCGCAGGAACAGCTGCTTGGTGGTCGGCGGCGCGACGGCGTCGAGATACCCACCGATGTCGGTCGCGTAGCCGTACGCGCCGCCGACCGCGCGGTTGAGCATGTCGGTCGTGAGCGAGGCGAGGCCCGAGGCACGCCCCCAGTCGGTGTTCTCGTCACCGGGGAAGTTGGAGAACTCGTACCTGGCGCTGCCGGGCAGCCCGGTGTAGCCGGCACGGGTGAAGAACCACGGGTGACGCGTCGGGTGGGCGCGGTGGTACTGCCGGACCTCCCGCATGGTCGACTTCGCGTACAGCGTGAGGTAGTCGTTGTGCCGGGTGAGGCCGGTCGTGCCGTCGGCGAAGTGCATGTCGAAGAGCACCTGTTCGCCGTAGTCCTGCATGAACCCGTCGAAGCCGAGGTCGAGCACGCCCTTCACCTGCCGCTGCCACCACTGGACAGCGGCCGGGTTGGTGAAGTCGACGAGGCCGAACCGTCGCGCGCCGGAGCCCACCACGTAGTACGGGCGGCCGTCGGCCCGCTTCACGGCGTACTTCTTGGCCGGCGGCGAGCCCGGCGTCAGCCAGGGCCGCAGGTAGGCGAGCGGGTGGATGCCCCGGGCCTGCAGCGCGCTGATCATCGTCGCCTGCTGTCGAGGGTGGACCCAGGTGTGCAGGGCGAGGCCGTGGTTGGGGCGGCCGTGGGGGAAGCCCCAGCCCTCGATGCGGTACGCCGTCAGGGGCAGCCGGTACTTGTCGATGTTGCGGATGTCCGCCCGGAGGTTGCCCTGGTAGTCGGCGAAGGTCTCGCTGGAGTTCTTGACCAGCCGGTCCATCATCGTGCCGAGTGCCCACTGCGGCGGGACCCGGTGACGACCGGTCAACGCGGTGAGCGTGCCCACGGCGCGCTTCGGGGCGCCGGGCGCCACGATGTAGTCGAGGTGCGACGCGGACGCGGTGACGTTCCACGCGTCGTCGCGGTCGGCGGCGAGCTTGAAGCGCGCGAGCTCGGGCTGGGCCAGCAGGAACCCGTAGTGCGTCGTCCAGAACATCGCCTGCGGGTAGTACGCCGCGGCCGCACCGTTCGGGAACTGGTTCAGCTGGTCCGGCGGAGTGCTGGGCCCGCCTCCCGAGGAGAGGTCCAGGTTCTCCTGGTTCACGAAGCTGGAGAGGACGCGGCCGCGCTGGTCCAGGCGGTCATGACGTCCGCCGAACCCGAAGAAGCCGTCCGCGGCCGACGCGGTGAAGGAGTCGCCGAGCATCGCGACGCCGGCGGAGGGCACCGCGGCCACGTGCACACCGACAGCACCGGTGCCCTGGGCGCCGACGCGCACCGAAAGCTGGCGCCCGCTCGGGTCGTTGGTCGACAGGGTCAGGACCAGGTCGCCGCCGTCGTGGGTGATGCTCACGACGTTCTGGGCGGAGTACCACGTGCCACTGCGGGTGCCCGACGAGAGATTGCCGATCCACTCGCCGTCCGTCCGCTGGGTCAGCGTCTCGGAGCCGACCAAAAAGGACAACGGGGAGTAGAGGGTCGTCGTGTCCTGGTTGTCGGAGCCCGTGCCGATCGGGTCCTCGGTGGCCGGCTCCGCGATCGTGTCGGGGGCGGCGTGCGCCACCTCGCTGAGTACGACGTGACCGGCCCCGTCGGTGACGCTGAGGTGGAAGGGGCTCTGCTCGACGACCACGCGGGCGCCGCCGGCGGCGTCCATGACGAGCGGGATGTCGGCGGCCTGATCCGTCGCCGCCCGGGCGGTGACGGTCGACAGAGGGACGAGGACGAGGGCCAGCGCTGAAGCGGCCAGGATGCTGGGGATGCGAGACACGGCGACAACCTAAGGCCTCGACTCCGTCGGCGAGGGCGGACCCCGGGAATCGGTCCCGGCGAGCCGGCGGCATACAGCCGGTACGCTCCCACCCATGTTTGGTATCGGCATCCCGGAGATCGTGGTTTTCTGGGTCCTTGTGGCCCTGGCCGTCTGGCTGCTCGTTCGGCGCAAGGCCCACTGACCGCCGTTCGCCTCTGGGGGCTTCCTGCGTCAGACCAACCAGGAGGCATAGAAGATCCCGAGCCCCGCCCCGACGCAGATCCCGGCGATGAGCCAGAAGCGGATCACGACCGTGACCTCGTCCCACCCCAGGTGCTCGAAGTGGTGGTGGATCGGCGCGATCCGGAAGATGCGGCGTCCCGTGCCGGTGATCCGGCGGGTCAGCTTGAAGTAGCCACTCTGGAGGATCACCGACAGGGTCTCGATCACGAACAACCCGGCGATCACCGCCATCAGCACCTCGGTACGAGACATGATCGCCAGCCCGGCCAGTGCGCCACCGAGTGCGAGGGACCCCACGTCGCCCATGATGATCTTGGCGGGCTTGGCGTTCCACCACAGGAAGCCGATGCAGGCAGCACTGATGGCGACCGACAGCACCGCGAGGTCGAGGGGGTCGCGCACGTGGTAGCACTGGGACGCGACCACGTTGGGCCGCGATGACCCACACCGCTGGTTGTTCTGCCAGATGTTCACGAGCGTGTACGCGCCGAAGATCATCGCCGAGGTGCCGGCGAGCAGACCGTCGGCGCCGTCGGTGAGGTTGGCGCCGTTGGAGGTCGCGGTGACGATGAACCAGATGACCAGCAACACCACGACCAGTGGCAGCCTGACTCCCCAGTCGTGGGTGGTGGAGAGGTACGACGACGCCGGCCGGACGCCTCTTCCGTCAGCGAAGAAGCGCGTCGCCAAGAGCCCGAACCCGAGAGCGACGAGGGTCTGACCGGCCATCTTGGCTCGGCTGCTGAGCCCCTGGTTGTTCTGGGTGTAGACCTTGATGTAGTCGTCCAGGAAGCCCACCGCCCCACAGCCGAGGAAGAGCAGCAGCACCAGCCAGGCGCTGACGCTCGGCCGCCCGCCGGTCAGGAACGTGGCCACCAGGTACGCCGTCGTGGCACTCGCCAGGATGACGAGGCCGCCCATGGTCGGCGTGCCCCGCTTCACGTGGTGAGTCGTCGGGCCGTCGTCCCTGATCGGCTGGCCGAAGCCGTGTCTGGTGAACCAGCCGATGGCGGCCCAGGTGCCCAGCAGCGAGCAGACCACCGCCAGTCCGCCGCTCAGCAGGATTGCCCGCATGTGGTGGAGCCCCTCTCGGCCATGGGGATGGTCGATCCCTTCGAGGCATGAGGGACTCGTCTCGGAGACATTGTGCGGCACGCAGATCGAAGTGACGCGCCGCCTCGCCGGGTGCGTGAGCGTCGCGGGCTGTGCGCGGCGATCGCCAGCGGTCAGCCCACAGCCTCCGAGTTCGACCCGGTGGCCTCGAGCCTGCTGGCGATCGGCTCGAGCACAGCGATCAGCTCGTCGAGCTCGGGCGGCTTCAGCCCCTCGTACGGAGCCTCCGCGAGGGCGTCGGTCAGTGTCTCGATCCGGCCCTTGGTCGCCCGCCCGGCCTCGGTGAAGCGGCCCGAGGCATCGAGGAGACCCCGCTCGCGCAGACCGTCCATGACCTCGGCCAGGCGGGTCTCGGGGAGGTGGTGGATCCGGCCGAACGACTCCGCCGGGTAGATGTCCATGTCGAGAGCGCTCAGCACGTGTGCCTCGATGCCGCCGATCCGCTCGGAGACCAACGCCGCGATGTGCCCGTCCCCCCGGTGCTCGCGCAGCATGTTGGCGGCGTGCCAGAGCCGGGCCACCGGCTCCTCGGGCATCGGAAGCGTGCGCAGCCCGGCGTACATCACCCGTCCCTCGGTGGGGGCGCTGGTCGACGCCACGGCCAGGAGCTCCGCGGCGCGCGTGAAGCCGGCCGTGTCGACGAGGTCGCCAAGGATCTTCCGCAGCGCCGCCACGCACCCCTGCTCACGCGCGGCGTGCGCTGCCTCGGGCGTGGTGAACCCCCAGACCTTGGGAATGTGGCGGGCCACCTCACCCTCGCCGAAGTTGTAGAAGGCCGCGTGGACCACCTCTGCCGGCACCCGGCCGAGCGGCGCCGACCGTCCCGCGAAGTACCCGTCCCAGTAGTTCCGGCACCCGAGCGCCGCCATCGAGTCGTTGGGCTCCGGGGAGGCGAAGTTGACCATCGAGATCGGCTCGGTGAGCTCGAAGAGACGGCGGGCGACGGGCTCCGGATGGCGCATCGGTGACTTCTCCTGTGGTCATGGGCGGCCCCGCGTGGGCGGCCCTCACCCCTACGTCGAACAGGCCGACCGTGATCCGACAACATCGCACCATTTGCGTGCCTGCCGGGAGCCAGCTCCCGCGACCGTGGCCGAGGAGGGTCAGGCGTCCGCCGCGGCCGCGGCAGCCAGGATCGCGTCGACCGTGACCTGCGGGTGGGAGACCATCGAGACGTGCGAACCTCCCACCTCGCTGATGGTGGCACCCGCGCGCTCCGCCATGTCGCGCTGCGTCTGGGGCGGGATGACCCGGTCTTCGGTGCCGACCACCGCCCAGCTCGGAAGGGACTTCCACGCCGCAGCCCCGGACGGTGTCGTGTTCGCGCCCAACGTGATCGGACGCTGACTCTCGACGATCAACCAGCGGTCCGCCTCGTCGAGGTCCTGGGCGAAGGACTGGTGCACGGTGTCGGGCTTGAGGAACGCCTCGAGGTCGCCCTCCGGCGATCCGGGGTAGCCGACGAGGTCCAGGACGGTAGTGGGGTCCGGTACGTCGAGCGCCGAACCGGAGCCACCGAGGATCTGGAAGACGACCTCCCCCTCCTCGGGGATGAACGCGTCGACGTACACCAGTCCCTTCACGTCCCCGGCGCCGGAGGCCGCGTTGGTGATGACGAAACCGCCGTAGGAATGTCCGACCAGGACCACCGGCCCCGATGTGCGCTGAGCGACGAAGGAGGAGATGTACGGCGCATCGGTCGCCACGCCGCGCAGGAGGTTGGGCGGCGAGAAGACGGTGAAGCCCTGGCTGCGTAGCTCGGTCGAGACGGCGTTCCAGCTGGAGGCGTCGGCCCATGCTCCGTGAACCAGGACGATCGTTGGCTTGGCCATGGATTTCCTTTCCATCGGGTCAAGAGTGGATGAAGTCAATGACATTACTGAGGAAAGGGTGCCGCCGATAGCCGCAGCTAGACCAGGTCGAGGACGCCGGGTGGTTCCTGCCAGATCTGACGAGACGTCGTCTCGGGGTAAGGCCCGGTCGTCGGCTCGACGTCGAAGACCCGCGTCGCGCCCGTGTCGAAGCCGGGCCAGCCCGGATCGCCGTACGTCGCGAAGGCGATCCACGCGCGGCGCAGCTGCTCGGACAACGCGATCGCCTCGGGGTTGTCGGGGTCGCCGATCAGCATCGCCGGCTGACCGGCGGCGAGGTTGCCGAACACGAGCGGGACATCGAGACCGTGACAGGACCCGAAGATCCCACCCATGCCAGGGGCCGGCCAGGTCAGCTCGTAGAGGTGGGCCCGGCCACCGGCGGCGAGTTGCGCCTGCGCCAGATGCAGCGACGGCATCCGGAACAGCCAGTCCGACCGGACCACCTCGTACAGCTCGCCAGGGTCGGGGAAGCGCTTCCGGTAGGCGTCCGGGTCCGGTGCGAACATCTGTGCGGCCGCCTCGGCCTGCTCAGCGGTGATCTGGCCCAGCACCCCGGTGGCCACGCTGAGCAGCCGCTGCTCGTCCCGGGTGTGCCCGACCATCAGCTCGACCTGCCCGGTCAGTCCCTGCCACGGCGTGGTCGGCAGGATCTCACCGTCGACGACCGGAGCGATCGGGATCTGCGCGGCCGCGGCCGGACCCCAACGGTCCGTGTGCTCCGCCATCCGCCCCATCACCTCGTCGGCGGCGGCGGGCAGCAGCCAGGGATCTGCCTCGACGAGCTCGGCCGGCTCGAGGTCGAGCTCGGCCGCGCACGCCCGGGTGAGGTCGGCCGCGAGGGCGGGGGTGAAGAACGCGCCTGGCACGCTCTGCGCGATGACACGCCGGAACAGGCCGGCGGCGCGTGGCATCGCCAGCAGAGCCGCTACCGACCCGCCGCCCGCGGACTGGCCGAAGAGGGTGACCCGGCCCGGATCGCCACCGAAACCGCTGATGTTGTCGCGCACCCACTCCAGCAATGCGACCTGGTCCAGCAGACCACGGTTGGGCGGCACGTCCTCGATGTACCCGAAGCCCTCGAGACCGACCCGGTAGTTGAAGGTCACCACGACGACGCCGCCACGGGCCAGGGTGCGGCCGTCGTACTCGGGTAGGCCGGACGTGCCGAACACGTACGCGCCGCCCTGGATCCACACCATCACCGGCAGCTCGCCCGTCAGGTCGGGCGACCAGACGTTCACCGTCAGCCAGCCGTCCGCCTCCTGGGCGGTCACGTCCATGCCGAACGACCCGGACTGTGGCGGCGGCGGTCCGAACGCCATCGCTTCCCGTACGCCGTTCCACGGCTGGACCGGACCGGGAGCAGCGAAGCGCTCCGCTGTCGCGTACGGGATGCCGCGGAAGACCGAGAGCCCCGCGTCGGCGGCGCCGGAGACCAGGCCACCGGTGGTCGGGACGTCAATGGTCACGAACAGAGCGTGACGACCACAACGGTCCGCCCGCCAGGGGTTATCGCCTGCCCCTCCGATCCGGGCCGGTGTCTGTGACTAGCTCTGCGCGAGACCGTAACAGCGTCTGGAGCCCCCGCAAGGGCGAATACCGATATGCCTGTCGTCCCGTTCATCGGAAAGGCGCACACAGATTGAACTGCGCGGGCCACCGCATATTCGGTGTGTTCCCAGGCCGCGCGGGCACCTAGCATCGACTCAGGCAGATGCCTGCGAGATTCTCCCCTCGCAGCGCGTCTCTGACGCCCGCCGGCGACCCCATGCGCTGGCGGGCGTCGCCGTTTCCCCACGTTCCTGGGCAGGGTGACGTTCAGCCATGTAGGCGCGAACCCACAATCCCGTTGAGAAGGTCGGGGGTGCTCCCGCGACAATGGCGACGTGGAGGAGGTCGAGGTCGTCGTCGCCCATCACGAGCGCGCCACCCTGCGCGTCGGCGACGTCTTCCTGAAGGTCGACGCCGACCAGGCCGGCACCGACGTCGAGGTCAAGGCGATGACGGCGGCGCCGATCCCCACCCCGGAGATCCTGTGGCGCAAGCCGCCGGTCCTCGCGCTCGCCGCTCTCCCGGGCAGCGCCCTCGGCCGCCTCGGTGAGGCGTCGCCCTCATCGCCCGCGGTGTGGACGGCGGCGGGCGCCGCCGTACGCAGGCTGCACGACGCGCCGCTGCCGCCCTGGCCCGGCCGGAGCCTCGAGGAGAAGGCCGCGAGTCTCGACAGCGAGTGCACCTGGCTCCTGGCGAACGACGTACTCCCCCGCGAGCTGGTCACGCGCAACCGCCGGGTCGCCGAGGCCGCGCTCCGGCCGTGGACACCGGTGTTCATGCACGGAGACCTGCAGGTCGCCCACGTGTTCGTCGACGGCGACGAGGTCACCGGTGTGCTCGACTGGTCCGAGGCCGGCCAGGGCGATGGCATGTACGACCTCGCGAGCCTCACGCTCGGACACCCGGAGCACCTCGACGACGTTCTCAGGGGGTACGGCGACGAGGTCGACGTCGACGTGATCCGCGGCTGGTGGTCGCTGCGCAGCCTGACGGCGATCCGCTGGCTGGTCGAGCACGGCTTCGACCCGACCGCGCCGGGCTGCGAGATCGACGTACTGAGGTCAGCGCTGCCCGGACGCTAGACCGGCTGCGCGACAGCCGCCTCGCTGTCGTCGTGCGGACGGAACTGCGTTGCGTAGAGGCTGGCGTAGAGCCCACCCTCGGCGAGCAGCTGGGCATGGGTGCCGTGCTGGACGATCCGCCCTGCCTCCACCACCAGGATCTGGTCAGCGTCACGGACCGTGGACAGCCGGTGCGCGATCACCAGCGACGTCCGGCCGGCGAGCGCCGCGTCGAGAGCCCGCTGCACCGCGACCTCCGACTCGCTGTCGAGGTGGGCCGTGGCCTCGTCGAGTACGACGATGGGCGGCGCCTTGAGCAGCAGCCGGGCGATCGCCAGGCGCTGCCGCTCACCACCGGACAGCCGGTAGCCACGGTCGCCGACCACCGTCTCGAGCCCGTCGGGCAGCGACCGGATCAGCGGGGCGATCTGGGCCGCCTCCAGGGCCGCCCAGATCTGCTCGTCGTCGGCGTCGGGCCGGGCGTAGAGGAGGTTCTCGCGGATCGTGTCGTGGAACATGTGGGCGTCCTGGGTCACGTAGCCCACGACGTCCTCGAGCGACTGGAGGGTCACGTCGCGCACGTCCTCGCCGCCGACGCGGACCACGCCGGAGGTCGCGTCGTACAGCCGGGCGACGAGATGGGTGACCGTCGTCTTCCCCGCGCCGGACGGGCCGACCAGGGCCACCATCTGCCCGGGCTCGGCGGCGAAGCCGAGGTGGTGGAGCACCTCGCCGGAGTCTCGGGACTCGGTGCGGGCGACGCTCTCGAGCGAAGCCAGCGAGATCTCGTCGGCACGCGGGTAGCTGAACGAGACGTCGTCGAACTCCAGCGAGGCAGCGGTGCGCGGGAGCCCGATCGCTCCGGGCTTCTCCTGGATCGGCGAGGGCAGATCGAGCACCTCGAAGACCCGGTCGAAGCTGACCAGGGCGGTCATCACGTCGATGCGGACGTTGGAGAGCCCCTGGAGCGGGCCGAGCAGGCGCAGCAGCAGGGTGCCGAGCGCGATCACGGTGCCGACCGAGAGATGGCCGTTGACGGCGAGGTAGCCGCCGACGCCGTACACGGCCGCCGTCGCCAGCGAGGGCACCAGCGTCATCGTGGCGAAGAACAGCCGGCTCAGGACAGCGATCCGCACCCCCAGGTCACGCACGGTGGCGGCCTTGGCGGCGAACATCGTGTCCTCGGTCTCGCGGTGCCCGAAGAGCTTGAGCAGCATCGCGCCGCCGACGTTGAACCGCTCGGTCATCGCGTTGCCCATGTCGGCGTTGCCGTTCATCCGATCGCGGGTCAGCACCGCCATCCGCGAGCTCACCCAGCGGGAGGCGAGCAGCAGGATCGGGAAGAGCAGCAGCGGTAAGAGGGTCACCTGCCAGCTGAGGGCCAGCATCGTGATCCCGACGACGATCACCGAGATGATGTTGGAGACGGTGCCGGAGAGCGTGGAGGTGAACGCGCTCTGGGCGCCGATCACGTCGTTGTTGAGCCGGCTGACCAGGGCGCCGGTCTGGGTGCGGGTGAAGAAGGCCAGCGACTGGCGCTGCACGTGAGCGAACACCTGGGTGCGCAGGTCGTAGATCAGCCCCTCGCCGATCAGGCTGGACAGCCAGCCGCTGGCGAAGCCGAGCGCGGCGTCGGCGACCGCGGCCAGCGCCATCAGGAGAGCGAGCTCCACCACGAGGCGGGCGTTGTCGCCGTTGATGCCCTTGTCGACCAGCTGCTGCACGAGCAGCGGGGGTACGACGACCAGGCAGGCGTCGAGCACGGTGAAGACCAGGAACCAGACGATCAGCCTGCGGTGGGGTCGGGCGAACCGCAGAACGCGGCGCAGGGTGTCGCGCTCGATCTTGTTCGCCACCACGGTGCGGTCGCGGTGGATGCTGCGGTACGCCGCCGGGCTGAAGCCTGACACGCGCCACCTCCTCGGAGCGGACTAGCCGCTCATCATCCGGCTCAGCTCCCGGAACCTCCGGGTCTGGGCCTCACGTTCGTGTCGCCGCTGCTCGTCGAGAGTCCGGCCGGAGGCGCCGAGCAGCAGAGCCTTGGTCTCGCGGACCGCGCCCGGAACGGCGCTGTCAGTGCCGCGACCAGGTCGGCCAGGACGGCGTCGAGCTCCGGCACCGGGCAGACGACGGTCGCCAGCCCGATCTCGAGAGCCTCGGCCGCGCCGACCATCCGGGCGGTGGCGCAGATCTCCAAGGCCCTGGCGTAGCCAACGCTCTCGACGAGGGGCTTTGTTCCCGTCAGGTCGGGCACCAGGCCGAGGGCGGACTCCTTCATGCAGAACGACGCGTCGTCACCCACCACGCGCAGGTCGCAGGAGAGCGCGAGCTGGAAGCCGGCCCCGATCGCATGGCCCTGGACGACGGCCACCGAGACGAACCGCGGGTCGCGCAGCCAGGTGAAACCGCGCTGGAAGGCGTCGATGGTCTCCGAGACCTGGTCGTCGGGCTGCGAGAGCAGCGCCGCGACCGACTCGACGTCGTCCCCGGCGCCGGCCGGGTCCAGCATCGCGCGGTCGAGCCCGGCCGAGAAGCTCTGCCCGGCGCCACGGAGTACGACGACGCGGACCTCGTCGGGGATCTCGGCACCGATCGCGGCCAGGGTGCGCCACATCCGCGGCGTCTGGGCGTTGCGCACCGCCGGCCGGTCCAGGGTCACGGTGGCCACCACGCCGGACACGTCGTACCGCAGTCCGGCAGCGCCCAGCTCCTCGGGAGTCATGCGGTCACTGTAGGAGGGGCCGCCGACCGTGCGGCCAGGGGTGTGGCCGGTCCTCCTCGATCGCTGACTTCGGCGGTGCTGTTGCCACTTCGGCGGTGCTGTGCGGGCACTTCGGCGGTGCTAACCCCGCGTTACAAGGGTTGCGCGGCCGTCACGCCAGGGAGACCAGGTCGGCGTACGAGTCGTTCCAGAGGTCCTCGACGCCGTCGGGCAGGATCAGGACCCGGTCGGGGTGGAGGGCGCGGACGGCTCCCTCGTCGTGGGTGACCAGGACGATCGCGCCCTGGTACTCGCGGATCGCGGCCAGCACCTCCTCGCGGGAGGCGGGGTCGAGGTTGTTGGTGGGCTCGTCGAGGAGCAGCACGTTGGCGCTCGACACGACCAGGCTCGCCAGCGCCAACCGAGTCTTCTCTCCACCCGACAGCACACTCGCGGGCTTGGCCACGTCGTCGCCGGAGAAGAGGAACGAGCCGAGCACCGACCGGGTCTCGGTGTCGGTGAGGCCGGGGGCCGCGCTCCGCATGTTCTCCAGCACCGTGCGTGAGGTGTCGAGGGTCTCGTGCTCCTGGGCGTAGTAGCCGAGCTTGAGGCCGTACCCCGGCTCCACCTCGCCGGTGTCAGGCTGGTCGACGGAGGCCAGGATCCGCAGCAGCGTGGTCTTGCCGGCACCGTTGAGGCCGAGGATGACCACGCGCGAGCCCTTGTCGATCGCGAGGTCGACGTCGGTGAAGACCTCGAGCGAGCCGTAGGACTTCGACAGCTCGGACGCGGTGAGCGGCGTCTTGCCGCACGGTGCCGGCTCGGGGAACTTGATCCGGGCCACCTTGTCGCCCCGGCGCTCACCTTCGAGCCCGCTCATCATCCGCTCAGCACGTCGCATCATCGACTGCGCGGCCTGGGCCTTGGTCGCCTTGGCCCGCATCTTGTTGGCCTGCTCCATCAGCTGGTCGGCCTTGCGCTCGGTGTTGACCCGCTCGCGCTTGCGGCGTCGCTCGTCCGACTCTCGCTGGGCGAGGTACGCCGACCAACCCAGGTTGTAGACGTCGATCTCCTGGCGGTTCGCGTCGAGGTGGAAGACCTTGGTCACGGTCTGCTCGAGCAGCGCCGTGTCGTGACTGATCACGACCAGCCCGCCCCGATGGGAGCGCAGGAACTCGCGGAGCCACACCACCGAGTCGGCATCGAGGTGGTTGGTGGGCTCGTCGAGGAGCAGGGTCTCGGCGCCGGAGAACAGGATGCGCGCCAGCTCGACGCGGCGGCGCTGGCCACCGGAGAGGGTGCGCAGCGGCTGTGTCATCAGCCGGTCCTCGATCCCCAGCGAGGCTGCGATCTGCGCGGCCTCGGCCTCCGCGGCGTACCCGCCGCCGGCATGGAGGTCGGCGTCGGCGAGCTCGTAGCGTCGCATCGCCCGCTCACGGACGCTCGGCTTGTCGCTGCCCATCTCCTCCTCGGCCGCGCGCAACCGTCGTACGACGGAGTCCAGGCCGCGCGCGGACAGGATCCGTTCGCGGACCGGCACCTCGGGGTCGCCGGTTCGCGGGTCCTGGGGCAGGTAGCCGATGGATCCCGTCGAGTGGACCTCACCGGACGCGGGCAGGCCGTCACCGGCGAGGATGCGGGTGAGGGTGGTCTTGCCGGCACCGTTGCGTCCGACCAGGCCCACCTTGTCGCCGGGACCGACCCGGAAGGAGACATCGTGCATCAGCAACCGCGCCCCGGCTCGGACCTCGAGCTTGTGGGCACTGATCATCAGGCTGGTTAGTCTAGGGCGGCCCTGCCCCTGGCTCGACGGAGGACTCGACCGATGCGCTTCAACCCCAAGGCCAGGCTGGACACCAGCCGGATGCGCGACTCCGGCACCGGTGGTGGCGGCGGCATGGGCGGCGGCCTCGGCGGGGGCGGGACCCGCGTCCCGCTCCCCGGTGGCACCAAGGCCGGCGGCGGCCTAGGACTGGTGCTGATCATCGTGGTGATCCTGCTGCTCAAGGCCTGCGGTGGCGTCGACCTCACGGGCGGCGCCGGCGTCGGCGGTACGGCGAGCGGGTACGACAACAGCCGCTTCACCGGTGACTCCGCGGTCTACACGAGCTGTCAGACCGGTCAGGACGCCAACGACAAGCCCGAGACCTGCGGCTTGGTAGCGGTGGAGAACTCGCTCAACGACTATTGGCAAGGCACGATCGCCCAGCAGGCCCCGAGCGCGAAGTGGCAGCCGGAGACGGCGGTCTCCACCTTCAGCAACGGGACCTCCACCCAGGGCTGCGGCCAGGCGTCCTCGGCGATGGGGCCTTTCTACTGCCCCAACGACGCCACCATCTACTTCGACCCCACCTTCTTCAAGCAGATCCTCCAGGGGCAGCTGAACGGCCCGTCCGGCGCGTTCGTCGAGCCGTACGTCGTCGCGCACGAGTACGGCCACCACATCCAGAACGTCCTCGGCACGATGAGCAAGGTGAAGACCCAGCAGGGCCCGAACAGCGACTCGGTCCGGCTGGAGCTGCAGGCCGACTGCTACGCCGGGATGTGGGCCAAGAACGCCACCACTACCCAGGACTCCGAGGGCAACGTGCTGATCCAGGACCTCACCCAGCAGGACGTGCAGGAGGGGATCGCAGCCGCGAAGTCCGTCGGTGACGACACCATCCAGAAGGAGACCACGGGCCGGGTGAGTCCCGAGCAGTGGACGCACGGCTCGTCTGCTGCCCGCGTCAAGTGGTTCACCACCGGCTTCCAGAACGGCACCCTCGCCGCCTGCAACACCTTCAACGGCCAGCCCGTCGAGTGACACCGAGTCGGCGCAAAGAGGCACGAAAACAACGCCGAGTCGGCGCATAAGAGCAGCGAAAACGCGCCGAGTCGTCATATGACGACTCGGCGTGCGGTCAGAGCAGGGCCTCGATCTGGCCGAACTGGCGCTGCAGCGCCCGGAGGTACGGCGCGACGGCGGGGTGGCGGTACTTCCCGGCCAGTGCGCCCTCGCCTCCGGCCACCCGGGCCAGCGCCCACTCTGCCCGGGACAGGGCGGTGTACGCCGCGCTGACCCGCATCCCGAGGGTGGCCTCCTCGACTGTGGCGAGACCGTCCGGCAGCCCGAGCAGATAGGCCTCGAGGAGCGGCTCGGGCGCCTCACGCGCGTTCTGCAGGAAGATCCCGAGGTCGGCGCCGACCGGTCCGTGGCCGAGGGTGCTCCAGTCGATCGCCACCACGTCGTCGCCGTCCCGACCCGGCAGGTTCGAGACCGCAGGGTCACCGTGCTGCGGCACCCGCGGCAGCGCGTCGAGCTCGCGCAGCAGGGTCTCGCGTCGTGTCCAGAGCCGGTCGGCGACGTCCGCGACCGTGGTCCGGGCCAGGGTCGGCCAGCCACCACGCCGCTCGACCCGGGTCATCCGGTCGCGGAGCTGGTCCACGGCGGTCCACGTGTGCCGGCCGAGCTCGGCGCCCGCGAATCGGCCCATCGCGTGCGCGACGTACAACCCGTTCAGCGCGGCGTCCTCGACGAACTCGCGGGTCAGCGTGATCCCCTCGTCGTCCTCGGCGACGTCGACCGGAGTGCCCCGCAGCCCGGGCGTCGCGGCGACGGCGCCGGTGATGGCGACGTCCGCCTCGCGGCGCCAGTAGGCGAAATGGCGCGGGTCGCTGAGCTCGTGAGGGTCCTCGCGGGTGGGTACGGCGATCCGTTTCACCACCAGGGCTTGCCCCTGCCGGTCGGTGCGCCACACCCCGACGGTCGAGGCGCCCATGCCTCCGGACACGGCGTGCCACGCGGGGTCTGGCTCCCACATGTCCCGGACGCTAGCCGATGTCGCGCGTGCGGTAGCGGCCCCAGGCCGTGGCGACCAGCACCGCTGTGATCGCGGTCAGTACCACGACCGGCGTCCAGTCCATCGCCTCGGCGGGGATCTTCGGCACGTGGGAGTACGGCGAGAGGCCGGCCACCCAGCCCGGGAGCCCGAGGAGCTCGGCCACCGGCCCGATCGCGAAGAACAGCACGACCACGGCCCAGCCGAGCGTCGCGTAGCGGCTGCCCTGGGCCAACCCGAGCAGGGCCAGACCCGCCACCACGCCGATGGCTGGCAGTTGCACCAGGGCGGCGCCGAGGGTCGCGCCGAAGCCGACCTCCGACCCCGTGATCCCCACCCCCATCGCCACGCCGGTCACCAGCACCAGCCAGGCGGCGCCCGCCAGCGCGACCAGCACGACAGCGAGGAACGCCGTCGAGCGCGCGGTCGCGGTCGCCAGCACCTCCTCGGTGCGGCCGTCGTGCTCGTCGGTGCCACCGTGCGAGATCACGGAGACCGCGAAGCAGGAGAGCAACACGGCCTCGACCGACGCGAAGGCCGCGACCAGGGTCGCCTGGAGGGCCCCCACCCCGCCGAGCCGCTCGAACAGGTCTCGCGTGCCGGCATCGTCGAGCATCGAGCCGATGTTGGGAATGATCGCGCCCATCAGGGCCCCCATCACCGCCACGGCGACGGTCCAGACGACGAGAGTCGGGGTGTGCAGCCGCAGGTTGAGACTGAGTGCGTCGGCCAGGCGCGGCGACCCGGTGGCCGGCCCCGGACGCTCGGGCAGCAGGCCGGAGCCGAGGTCGCGGCGCCGCCGCAGGACGACAGCCGCACCCACCAACATCGCGGCGAGCAGGAGGTCGAGCAGCACCAGCCAACCGCGCGGGTCGGACCACGCGCGGAGCTGGGTCGACCAGCCGAGCGGCGAGAGCCAGCTCAACCAGGAGGCCGATGTCGTGTCGCCGACCGCGCGGAGCAGGAACAGGACAGCGATCACCCCGGCCGCGATCGCTCCCGACGTACGGGCGCTGGCCGAGAGCTGGGCGCAGACCGCGCCGATCCCGGTGCCGACCAGCCCGAGCCCGAGCCACGAGGCCCCGAACCACAGCGATCCGGCCACCGGTAGCCCGCCCGCGATGTCCGCCACTGCGGCCAGCGCAGCCACCGTCGCCGAGGCCAGCGCTCCGACCAGGACGGCGCTCAGCAGGGGCGCAGACTGGTCGACCGCGAGCCCGCCGAAGAGCTCGGCGCGCCCGGACTCCTCCTCGACCCGAGTGTGGCGGCGGACCAGGGTGACGGCGAAGGCCATCACGAACACCGCGTAGGTGACCGTCATCTTGGTCATCGCCAGCTCACCGAGGCTGTGCACGTCGAGGATCGGGCCGTAGAGCGCGACCAGGGCCGGGCTGCCGTTGATCGCGCGCGCGGCCGCGACCTGGTCGGCGGCCGACGTGTAGAGGCTGCCGGTCGCGGCGGCGGAGGCGTAGGTGACGACGACCAGGACGGCGACCCACGCCAGCACCAGCAGCCGGCTCCGCCGCAGCGAGAACCTGGTGAGACCGACCAGCCCGGTCATCGGGCCGCCTCCTCCTCCGGCCGCCGGTAGGCGTCGAGGAAGAGGTCCTCGAGGGTGGGCGGCGTACTGGTGAGGGTGCGGACCCCTGCGCCGGTGACCGCAGTCAGCACGGCCGGGAGCGCTTCCGGTTCGACGGTGCAGGAGACCACCGAGCCGTCGACGGACAGGTCGTGCACCCCCGGTACGGCGGAGAGGTCCGGCACAGCGCCGACCACATCGGCCCGTACCCGCGACCGGTGCAGGTGCCGCATCTCGTCGAGGCTGCCGGACTCGACGACCCGGCCCTCGCGGATGATCGTGACCCGGTCGGCCAGTCGCTCGACCTCGCTGAGGATGTGGCTCGACAGCAGCACCGTGGTGCCGGCAGCGCGGACCTCGCTGATGCAGGCGGCGAAGACCTCCTCCATCAGGGGGTCCAGCCCCGAGGTCGGCTCGTCGAGGACCAGCAGGTCCGTCGGCGCCGCGAACGCGGCGACCAGCGCGACCTTCTGCCGGTTGCCCTTGGAGTAGGCCCGGCCCTTCTTGGTCGGGTCGAGGTCGAACCGCTCCAGCATCTCGGCCCTCCGTGGGTCGTTGGCCGGCGCGCCGCGCATCCGCAGCAGCAGGTCGATCACCTCGCCCCCGCTGAGGTTGGGCCACAGGCTGACGTCGCCCGGCACGTAGGCCAGCCGCCGGTGGAGCGGGGCCGCCTCGGCCCACGGGTCGCCGCCGAAGAGGCGCACCTCGCCGGCGTCCTTGCGGACCATCCCGAGCAGGATCCGCAGGGTGGTCGACTTCCCCGCGCCGTTCGGCCCGAGGAACCCGTGCACCTCCCCCGGGACCACGGACAGGTCGAGGCCGTCCAGCGCCCGGGTGGCTCCGAACGTCTTGACCAGACCCCGGACGTCGACGACCGGCTCGGCACTGCTCATGACCGCCAGCCTACTCCTCTTTCAATATCTGTTGAACGTTCGTAAGATCATGACGTGACCGACCGTTCCGTCGAGCAGCTGGGTGCCGCCCTGGCCGAGGCCGGCATGCCGTCGCTGCCCTCGCGGGTCTTCGCGGCACTGCTCGTCGACGACGACGGCCGGATGACCTCCTCGGAGCTGACCGAGGTCCTGGGCGTCAGCCCCGCCTCGGTCTCCGGCGCAGTGAAGTACTTGGGCCACCTCCAGATGATCCGGCGCGAGCGGGAGCGCGGCTCCCGCCGCGAGGTGTACGTCGTGGAGGACGACGCCTGGCACGGGCTGATGATGCGGCGCGACCACCTGTATGCGCCGATCCTGCGCGCCCTCCAGATCGCCGTCGACGACGCCGGCCCCGACGCGCCGGCGTACCGACGGCTGATGCTCACCGCGGAGTTCCTGCGCTTCGTCGACACCGAGATGGCCGCGATGACGGACCGCTGGGCAGCCCACCGAGCGGCCTTCGAACGCCGGCTGTGAGGCGCTAGGTTCGGGCCCATGGCCCTTCTCGAGAGCACCGCCCGCCACCTGCACCGCACCGCGCTGGCCAAGCAGCGCGAGGGGCGGCTGCCCGGTCTGTTCGCCGGGGTCTGCCGCGGCGGCGAGCTGGTCTGGGGTGACGGGATCGGCGTCGTCGAGGTCGGCGCCGACCGTGCGCCGACGGCCGATGACCAGTTCCTGGTCGCCTCCAACACCAAGACCTTCACCGCGGTGATGGTGATGCAGCTGCGCGACCAGGGGCGGCTCGCCCTCGACGACCTGCTCGGCGACCACGTGCCGGAGGTCTCACACCCTCTCACCATCCGGCAGTGCCTCGCACACGTGTCGGGGATGGCCCGGGAGCCGCTCGGCGACGTGTGGGAGACCCTCGAGCAGCCTGACGCCAAGACCCTGCGCCGCGACTTCGACGACGTCGAGCGGGTCGGCCGGCCGCACGAGCACTGGCACTACTCCAACGTCGTCTACGCGATGCTCGGCCAGCTCGTCGCTGAGCTCGACGGCCGGTCGTGGGAGGAGTCGCTGCGCGCCCGACTGCTCGACCCGCTCGAGATGCGGCGTACGACGGTCGGCTTCGACGACGGCCCGCACGTCACCGGCTACTACGTCGGGCCGTACGACGACGTGCCCCGGCCCGAGCCGGTCCTGGACCTCAAGGCGATGGCGCCCTGCGGCGGCCTGGCCAGCACCGCTCACGACCTGGCCCTCTGGTCCGCCTTCGTCGCCGACCCGGGCGACCTGCTCTCCTCGGACACACTCGAGGAGATGTGCCAGCCGCAGGTGCTCCTCGACCCCGACCACTGGAACGGCGCGATGGGGCTCGGCTTCTTCCTGATGCGATCCCCGAGCGGGAAGACCTGGGTCGGCCACACCGGCGGCATGCCCGGCCACATCACCGGCGTCTTCACCCACCGGGCGTCCGGCACCGGCGGCATCGTCCTGATGAGCTCCACCGCCTCCCCCGCACCCGACGCGTTCGCGATCGAGCTGGCCGACCACGTGGTCGAGAACGACCCGGTCGAGGACACGCCGTGGCAGCCCGGCACCGAGATCCCCGAGGAGTACCGCCCGCTGCTGGGCCGCTGGTTCTCCGAGGGCCAGCCGTTCGTCTTCTGGGTCGAGCAGGGCGAGCTCCGGGCGCGGATCGACAAGGCGGGCGCCCAACGGCTGACGGCCTCCCGGTTCGAGCGGGTCGAGGACGGCGTCTACCGCGACGTCGCCGGCCGCGAACGAGGCGAGCTGCTGCGCGTCACCCGCGCCCCCGACGGCACCGTCACCAAGCTGAACTGGGCGACGTACCTGTTCACCCGGGAGCCGATCGCGTTCGGCGAGCACCTCAGCGGTTGACGACCTCCACCGCAACGGCCTGGGCATCCTGGATCGCTCCGTCGAGCACGGCCCGACGCGGGTCCGGTACGGCGAGCCACGGGCCGACCACGGTCACCTGCCGCAACCGTGGGTCGGCGAGCACCTCGTCGACGGCGCCGTGGTCGCCGCCGGTGACCAGCCGCAGCACGCGGTGGCCGACGATCCGGGCCGCGTGGTCGGCCGCGGCCTCGTAGGCCTGACGAGCCTGGTTGTCGCGCCGGCGGGCGAACCGCTGCTGGCTCTGACCGCCGGCCTTGGTGCGCCCCTGCACGTGCCGCTGCCCGATCTTGTGCTCGACCATCGTCTCGCCCTCGAGCCGGGCGACGGCGAAGCCGCCCTTGCGGACCAACAGCACGCCCCAGACGGCCGGAGCGGTGGCGGCGGCCGCGAAGGCGTCCACCTCGGGCGTCCCGGCGTACGACGCGGAAAAGGGCGGGCGGGCCGCGAAGGTCGAGCCGTCGCCGGCCTTCCCCACCAGCGCGCCGTCCCTGACCACCAGTGCGGTCTCGCCGTGCCGGGCCGCGAAGTTCTCGACCCAACGCCCGATCCTGGCCCGCGGCACCAGGACGGTGGCCGGTCCCGTCATGCCCAGGTCACGCGGGCACCCTCGGCCCACAGGTCGAGCCCGGTGTCCCTGAGCTCGTCGCTGCGGTTCCACAAGGTGAGGTAGAGCGCGACCGACGAGCCGCACAGCACAACGTCGGCGTCCTCCGGCGACGCCTCCCGCACCGTGGTCGGTGGCCGCTGGGTGACGGTCACCGTCCACCGCCGGTCCGCGTCGTCGGGCAGGACGGCGATGGTCGTCGGGTCGTCCGACCGGAGTCGGGACCGCGGCCGCGGCATGAAGCCGGTGAGCAGCTCGTCGATCCCGTCGAGCGCCACCTCCGGGGAGATCCAGGTCTCCTCGGCCCGGGGCGCCCGTCCGAGGGCGGCCGAGAGCGCGTCGACCGCGTGGATCGTGGTCTCGTGGCACTGCCGCCGCGCCCAGAAGCGCTTGGCCGGCGGTGCGTCGACCAGGAAGACGAGCGCCTCGAGGTCGTCGGGAGCCGCCTCCACGGTGGCGATCAGGCGCTCGCCGCCCTCGCAGAGCCAGGCCACGGGGTCCTCTGCTTCGAGCCCCTCGCGCTCGACGGCGTCGTCCTCGATCTCCTCACCGAGCACGATCGAGGTGGCCCAGCGGTGCACCAGCCCCTGGTGGGCGACCAGACGCCGTACGTCCCAGTCGGGGGTGGTCGGTACGGCGGCCCCGAGCCCGGCCGCGGTGGCATGGGTGGCGAAGGCGTCGAGCGCCTCGCGGATCCCGTCGAGATGACGGGCCGGCTCGAGGAACTGCTCCATGCGCGCAGTCTGGCAGCCGCTTTCGCTACTCGCCTCCGAGTTCTTGGCCGGTTCGTGACCTACTAGCCTGACCCGATGCTGCCCACCCTGGAGACCCTGGTGGACGCCGCGGACGAGGGGCTGCACCCGTGGGTGCACGACCACATCATCGAGCCGGTACGACGGGCGGCGCTGGCCGAGGAGCTCGGCTTCTGCCTCGACACCGCGGCCCAGGACCTCACGTACGCCGCCGCCTTCGCGGAGGTCGCACCGCCGATCGGCCAGCCGTTGACGGCGTACCTCGACCGCTGGGTCCCACTCGGCGACGCGCACGTGATGGTGGGGCCGCGCTACCTGGGCCGCGACCCGAACCTCCCGTTCGTGATGGTCTCGGCTAGCGACCGGCCGCTGGTGGCAGCCGACCGCGACCCGCTGCGAGCCGTGGGACGCGAGCACCTCGGCGCGTTCTCCCCCGGCTTCGTGATGCTCACCACCGCGGACCCGGTCGGCGCCTGGCCGGAGACGAAGCCGGAGATGCGCCAGGTGGTGGGTCTGCTCGGCGACCTCCGCGGCCGAGAGGCGCCGCCCGAGCTGGCCACGCGCCCCCGGCACGACACGGACTTCTACGACCACTACCAGGGGCTCTTCGACACCGACGTCGCGGCCGACCCCGCCCACGCGCGACGCACCCGCGTCGAGGACAGAGACGACCTGCAGGAGCTGGCGGACCAGGGCTACCTGTACGACGTACTGGTCGAGGGCGAGTGGGCCGGCCTCCTGGCCGCCGAGCCCGACGCCCGCCACGGTGTCCGTGGCGCGACCGTCGTGGAGCTGATCCTCGACCACGCCTACCGGGGTCGCCGCTACGGGCGACACCTGAGCACGCTGCTGGCCCGGGCCGTCCCGCTGCCCGACGACCAGTGCCTGCTCGGCACCATCCACGCCGACAACGTCACGTCGTACCGGCTCCGCCCTCGCCGCCGGTCGGGTCGACGTCGGCGGCGAGATCGTCATCCCGCTCTGAGGGCGTCCAGCGAGGACATGTCGTCCTCGGTCAGGGTGAACCCGCCGACGTCGGCGTTGGACCGGATCCGGTCGGCGTTGACCGACTTCGGGATCACCACGATCTGGTGCTGGAGGTGCCAGCGGATGATCACCTGGGCCGGGGTGCGTCCCTCACGCTCCGCGATCGCGACGATCGTCGGGTGGTCCAGAGTCCCGCCGCGCAGGGCGCTGTAGCCCTCGAGCACGACCTCCCGCTCCCGGTGTGCCGCGACCACGTCCGCGTCGTACAGCAGCGGGCTCCACTCGATCTGGTTGACCGCGGGTGCGACGCCCGCAGCGGAGGTGACGGCGTCGAGGAGCGGGGCGTCGAAGTTGCTGACGCCGATCTCGCGGGTGAGCCCCGACTCGCGGGCCTCGCGGAACGCGCGCCAGATGTCCTCGTTCCCCGAGCCGTCGGCCGGCCAGTGGATGAGCCACAGGTCGACGTGGTCGGTCTGCAGCATCTCGAGGCTCTCGCGGAGCGTGTCCAGCTCGCGACCGGCCCGGTTGGGCGGGAACTTCGTGGTCAGGAAGACGTCGTCCCGCGCCACGCCGCTCTCGGCGAGCGCGCGGCCGACCTCCGCCTCGTTGCCGTAGACGGTGGCGGTGTCGAGGTGCCGGTAGCCGGCCTCGAGCGCGACGGAGGTGGCGCGGACGGCGTCATCGCCCTTGATCTGCCAGGTGCCGAAGCCGAGCAGGGGCATCCGGGTGCCCTCGCGGAGGGTGACGGAGTCGTCGGGGAGCTGGGGAGCGTCGTCGGTCATGGGGCCGATGGTAGGTGTGGATCAGGGACCTTCGACTCATCCCTTCGGGGACGTTAGGTAAGGCAAGCCTTGGTCCGGTATTCTCCTCCCGTGCCGAAGAAGCCGAAGTCCAAGTGCTGCGTGAGCAAGTCGCGCTGCAAGCGGTGTCCCATCCGGATGCTGAAAGAGGGCCGGCTGCCCGAGGGATATACGGTCAAGAAACGCAAGCTGGTCAAGACGAGCAAGCTGTCCAAGGCCGCCTGACCTTCACCCCTCGAGGAGTGAGCATGCCCGCAGACCGTTTCGTCGAGGCGCTGAACGTGCAGATCGGCCAGGAGCTGGCCGCGCACCAGCAGTACCTCGCCTGCGCCATCCACTACGACGCGCTGACGATGCCCCAGATGGCGGCCTTCTTCTACGCCCAGGCGCTCGAGGAGCGCGGCCACTCGCTGATGATGGTGCAGTACCTCCTCGACACCGACCAGCAGGTCGTGATCCCGGGCGTGGAGGCACCGGTGTCGGCGTTCGAGGGCGTGGTCGCACCCGTCGAGCTGGCCCTCGACCAGGAACGGCGGGTCACCGAGCAGATCAACGGGCTGCTGCGGATCGCGCGCGACGAGACCGACTTCGCCTCCGAGCAGTTCCTCCAGTGGTTCGTGAAAGAGCAGGTCGAGGAGGTCGCGACCATGAGCGACCTGCTGGCCGTCGTCCGGCGCAACGCCGACGACGTCGAGAACATCGAGGAGTACGTCGCGCGCGAGCAGGGCGGCGGCGAGGGCGAGACCGGCGCCCCGCGGCAGGCCGGGGGCTAGTTCCTCAGAGGTGGTCAGGCACCTCGAGCGTGTCCGGGTCGCTGCGCAGCGGCAGGTGCGCCAGCGCCGACTGCAGCAGTGCGGTGCGGGTCTTGACCAGCACCAGCCGCTTGAGCCTGCCCGTGTCGGAGTCGAGCAGCGACTCGACGGTCTCGGTCACCTGTCGCTCGGTGTACGTCGCGCGCGTGCCCGGCGCGACCTCGACGTCCGGAAGCGCGACGAGCGCCGGCAGGATCTCGCCGCCCAGCCCGTCGAGGAGCTGGAACCGCTGGTAGCGGTCGAGACCGTCCCAGACCGTGTCGATGTCCGCCCGGCCCTTGCGGACGTCCTTGTTCTGCGCCGCCAGCACCGTCTTGGCCGCGCCGGTGAGGGCCGCCGTCAGCTCGTGCTCGGTGAACCTCACGGCAGCCCGGTCGGGAGGCCGTCGAGACTGACTGTGTTCTTCTCCGCCCAGTAGGCGGCGAGCCCGTCCGGGCCCTTCTTGGTCGCCCAGGTCGGCATCAGCTCGCGCTGGGCCGTCGTCTGCATCAGCGGTACGCCGTACCCACAGGAGGTGAGCACCAGGTCGACCTCCATGTCGTACACCTGCCTCGCTCCAGGCAGCGGCGGGAACAGCCCCAGCAGCTCGTCCCAGTCGTCGTCGCCGGGCTGCACCGTGCGCGCGCTGCCGAAGAGGCGCAAGATCCGGGGCTCGCGGGCGAACGAGCAGAACATCAGGGTCATCCGGTTGGTGTCGAGCAGGTGGGCGGCGGTCTCGTTGCCGGAACCCGTGCCGTTCAACCACGCGACGCGACGCGGGCCGAGCACCCGGAACGAGTCGAGTCCCTTCGGCGAGACGTTGACGTGCCCATCGCGGGCCGCCGTCGCCACGAAGAACATCGGCTGCCGCTCGATGAAGGAGCGGTGCCGCTCCGAGATCGCGTCGAACTGCTGGGCCATGAGGTCATTGTCCCGCGGGCCGAACACCACGCGAACGCCGGTCAGTAGATTTCGAGACGCGTCACCCGGTTCGTCGCTTCGCTCCGTCCCGGGTCGACGCTCCTCAATCTCTTCGCTCTCCTGCCGCTTCGCAGGCTCAGCGGCAGCGCTCAGACGTTGAAGCCGAGTGCCCGCAGCTGCTCGCGGCCGTCGTCGGTGATCTTGTCGGGACCCCACGGCGGCATCCAGACCCAGTTGATGAGGACGTCGTTGACCATGCCCTCGAGGGCGGTGTTGGTCTGGTCCTGGATGACGTCGGTCAGCGGGCACGCGGCCGAGGTGAGCGTCATGTCGATGACGGCGTTGGTGTCGCCGTCGAGGTGAACGCCGTAGACCAGGCCGAGGTCGACGACGTTGATCCCGAGCTCGGGGTCGACGACGTCCTTGAGCGCCTCGGTCACGTCGTCGATCGTCGTCACCGAGCCGGCCGGTGCGCCCGAGGCCTCCGGGACCTCGGGCAGGTCGCCGTGGTCGGCGGTGTGGGTGGTCACGTCGTCTCCTCCATAGTCTCGACAAGCTCGACCGCCGAGCGGCTCGACCGCGGAGGTCGTTGCGTCCTTCCAAGCCATCCAGGACAGCAGGGCGCACTTGATGCGGGCGGGGAACTTGGCGACGCCGGCGAAAGCGATGCCGTCCTCCAACACGTCCTCGTCGGGCTCCACCTGCCCCTTGCCCTGCATCAGGGCCAGGAACTCCTCGTGGATCGCCAGCGCCTCGTCAACCGGCTTGCCGATCACGAGATCAGTCATCACCGAGGCGGAGGCTTGCGAGATCGAGCATCCGAGCGCGTCGTACGACACGTCCGCGACCCGCCCGTCGGCGACGTGGACGCGCAGCGTCACCTCGTCACCGCAGGTCGGGTTGACGTGGTGCACCTCGGCCTCGTACGGCTCCCGCAGCCCCTGGTGGTGAGGGTTGCGGTAGTGGTCCAGGATGATCTCCTGGTACAGGGAGTCGAGCTCGGTAGACATGATGTTCAACTCAACTTGAAGTAGTCACGAGTGTATTCCAGGCCCTCGACCAGCGCGTCGATCTCGGCCGGTGTCGTGTAGAGGTACGACGACAGCCGGGTCGAGCTCTGCACCCCGAACCGCGCGTGGGCGGGCTTCGCGCAGTGATGCCCTGCGCGCACCGCGATGCCGCGGGTGTCGAGCACTGTCGCGACGTCGTGGGGGTGCACGCCGGGGATCTCGAAGGAGATCGCTCCCCCACGCTGCGTGGCGTCGAGCGGACCGAGCACAGTGAGGCCGGGGATGGTGGCGAGACCCTCGAGCGCGTACGCCGTCACGGCTTGCTCGTGGGCATGGACCTTGTCCATGCCCAGGAAGGCGAGGTAGTCCAGCGCGGCGCCGAGCCCGATCGCTTCTACGATCGGCGGCGTACCGGCCTCGAACTTGTGCGGCACGGGCGCGTACGTCGAGCGCTCCATCGTGACCGTCTCGATCATCTCGCCACCGCCGAGGAACGGCGGCAGCTGGTCGAGGACCGACCTCCGGCCCCAGAGGACCCCGATGCCGGTCGGGCCGACCGTCTTGTGGCCCGTGAACGCGACCAGGTCGGGGCGCTCGTCGTCGGCCATCGCGGCCAGGTCGATCGGCAGCTGCGGCGCGGCCTGCGACGCGTCGACGACGACCAGGGCGCCGACCTGGTGGGCGCGGCGAGAGATCTCGGCGACCGGGTTGATGGTGCCGAGCATGTTGGAGACCCAGGTGAACGAGACGACCTTGGTGCGATCGGTGATCAGGTCGTCGATGTGCGCGAGGTCGAGCCGGCCGTCGTCGGTGATCCCGAACCAGCGCAGCGAGGCGCCGGTGCGCTCGCAGAGCAGCTGCCACGGCACGATGTTGGAGTGGTGCTCCATCTCGGTGATCACGATCTCGTCACCCGGGCCCACCTGGCGCTCCCCCGGCCAGGCCAGGGTGTTCGCGGCCAGGTTGAGCGCCTCGGAGGCGTTCTTGGTGAAGATCACCTCGTCGCGGTCAGGCGCACCGATGAACGCCGCCACCTTGTCGCGCGCGCCCTCGTAGGCCGCGGTCGCCTCGGCGCCCAGCTGGTGCATGGCCCGGGCGATGTTGGCGTTGTGCCGCTCGAGGTGGTCGACCATCGTGTCGATGACCACCTGCGGCTTCTGCGAGGTGTTGGCGGAGTCGAGGTAGACCAAGGGCTGACCGTTCGCGAGCACGCGCGACAGGATCGGGAAGTCCTTGCGGACGATCTCCAGGTCTGGCAACAGGCCTTCCATCGGGTCTCCTCTCGTGTCGCCGGGTTTCGAGACAGGCGCTGGCGCGCCTTCCTCAACCACCGGCGACAGCGGCCTTGACGTACTTGTCGTAGCCCTCGGCCTCGAGCGCCTCGGCGAGCTCGGGGCCGCCCTGCTCGGCGATCCGCCCGGCCACGAAGACGTGGACGAAGTCGGGCTCGATGTAGCGCAGGATCCGGGTGTAGTGCGTGATCAGCAGGACACCCTTGCCCTCCTGGGCGCGGAAGCGGTTGACGCCCTCGGCCACGATCTTGAGCGCGTCGATGTCGAGGCCGGAGTCGGTCTCGTCGAGCACGGCGAGCTTCGGGTTCAGCAGCTCCAGCTGGGCGATCTCGTGGCGCTTCTTCTCACCACCGGAGAAACCCTCGTTGACAGAACGGGTGCCGAAGGTCGGGTCGAGGTTCAGCTGCTCGAGCGCGGCGTTGACGTCCTTGACCCAGGTGCGCAGCTTCGGGGCCTCGCCGTCCAGCGCGGTCTTCGCCGTACGCAGGAAGTTGGAGACCGAGACGCCGGGCACCTCGACGGGGTACTGCATCGCCAGGAAGAGCCCGGCCCGCGCCCGCTGGTCGACGGTCATCGCGAGGACGTCCTGGCCGTCGAGGGTCACCGAGCCGGAGGTGACGGTGTACTTGGGGTGGCCGGCGATGGAGTAGGCCAATGTCGACTTGCCGGACCCGTTGGGCCCCATGATCGCGTGGGTCTCGCCGTCCTCGATGGTCAGCGTGACGCCCTTGAGGATCTCCTTGTCCTCCTCGTCGGTCTTGACCGTGACGTGGAGGTCCTTGATCTCGAGCCTGCTCATTGCGGGGTCACTCCGTTCAGGGTGGTGGTGACGTCGACGTACACATCCGTGCCGCGTACCTCGACGGGGAAGGTCGCCACCGGTTCGGTGGCGGGGAGTCCGGTGGGCTTGCCGGTGCGGAGGTCGAAGCGCGAGCCGTGCAGCCAGCACTCGACCGTGCAGCCCTCGACCTCGCCCTCGCTGAGGGCGACGGCGGCGTGGGAGCAGATGTCCTCGACCGCGAAGAGCTCGTCGCCGTCCTTGGCGACCGCGATCTCCTGGTCGCCGATCTTCGCGGCGAGTGCCTCGCCGTCGCGGAACTCGCTGAGCGAGCAGGCCAGCTCGAAGCTCACGACTCATCCCCCCGAGACCTCGGGGTCCCCGCGGCGTTGTCGGCGGGAGGAGCGGAGCGGGGGGAGCCGAGAACGTCGTGGGGTGAGAGAACGTTCTTGGCGAGCTCGGCCTCGACAGTCGCCGCGAGCTGCTCCTCGAGCTCGGGTACGTCGATCCGGCGGATCAGGTCGTTGAAGAAGCCGTGGACGACGAGGCGTCGCGCCTCGTCCTCGGGGATGCCGCGCGAGCGGAGGTAGAACAGTTGCTCGTCATCGAAGCGGCCGGTCGCAGACGCGTGGCCGGCGCCGGCGATCTCGCCGGTCTCGATCTCGAGGTTGGGCACCGAGTCGGCCTGGCAGCCGTCGGTGAGCACCAGGTTGCGGTTCTCCTCGTAGGTCTCGATGCCTTCGGCGACCTTGCGGATCAGGACGTTGCCGATCCAGACCGTGTGGGCACCCTCGCCCTGCAGCGCACCCTTGTAGGTCACGTGGCTCTTGGTCTTCGGTGCGGTGTGGTCGACGAACAGCCGGTGCTCGATGTGCTGGCCGGCGTCGGCGAAGTAGAGGCCGAGCATCTCGACGTCGCCGCCGGGTCCGGCGTACTCGGCGGTGCTGTCGTGGCGTACGACGCTGCCGCCGAAGGTGACGTCGACGTGCTTGAAGTGCGCATCGCGCCCGACCTGGGCGTGACGGTGGCCGACGTGGACCGCGTCGTCGTCCCAGTCGTCGATGCTGACGACGGTCAGGTCGGCGCCGTCGCCGACCACGATCTCGACGTTGTCGGCCAGCGTCGCGGAGCCTACGAAGCGCAGAACGACCGTGGCCTTGCTGTGGGCGCCGGCGGTGATGACGGCGTGGGTGGCGGTGGCGGGCTCGACCGAGGTGCCGGTCAGGGTCACGAACGCCGGCCGGTCGAGCTCGACGTCGGCCGGGATCGTGACGGCGAACCGCTGCCCGCTCTCGTGCCACACCCGCGCCGCGATCCGGTCGGTCGGCACGAAGCCGCTCGATCCGAGCCGCGGACTGTCGGCGGCGAGTGGCTCGACCACCACGGCCTCGGGCCCGTCGTACTCGGCACCGACACCGCTGCCGTCGAGCGCCGCGTCCGCGTGCAGACCGCGCAGCCGCTTGAGCGGCGTGAACCGCCAGATCTCCTCACGGCCCGTCGGCACCGGGTGGTCGGCGATCTCGAACGACCCCGCCGGGTGCAGGTGGGACTCCACGCGCTCGACCTCGAGCGCGTCGGCAACTGCGGACAAGGAACTCTCTCTTTCAGGATCTGGGTAGTACGTGGTCTCGACAAGCTCGACCGACGAACGAGGCTCGACCGACGAACGAGGCTCGACCGACGAACGAGGCTCGACCGACGAAGTCGGTCAGCCGACTGCGCCTTCCATCTGCAGCTCGATGAGCCGGTTGAGCTCCAGGGCGTACTCCATCGGCAGCTCCTTGGCGATCGGCTCGACGAAGCCACGCACGATCATCGCCATCGCCTCGTCCTCGGCCATCCCCCGCGACATCAGGTAGAACAGCTGGTCGTCGGAGACCTTGGAGACGCTCGCCTCGTGGCCCATGGACACGTCGTCCTCACGGATGTCGACGTAGGGGTAGGTGTCGCTGCGGCTGATCTGGTCGACCAGCAGCGCGTCGCACAGCACGTTGGACTTCGAGCCGTGGGCGCCCTCGTTGATCTGGATCAGCCCGCGGTACGACGTACGCCCGCCGCCGCGCGCCACCGACTTGCTCAAGATGGACGACGACGTGTTGGGCGCCGCGTGCACCATCTTGGCGCCGGCGTCCTGGTGCTGGCCCTCGCCCGCGAACGCGATCGACAGCGTCTCGCCCTTGGCGTGCTCGCCCATCAGGTAGATCGCGGGGTACTTCATCGTCACCTTGGAGCCGATGTTGCCGTCGACCCACTCCATGGTGGCGCCGGCCTCGCAGGTCGCACGCTTGGTGACGAGGTTGTAGACGTTGTTCGACCAGTTCTGGATGGTCGTGTAGCGGCAGCGGCCGCCCTTCTTCACGATGATCTCGACCACCGCGGAGTGCAGCGAGTCGCTGCTGTAGATCGGCGCCGTGCAGCCCTCGACGTAGTGCACGTAGGCGTCCTCGTCGACGATGATCAGCGTCCGCTCGAACTGCCCCATGTTCTCGGTGTTGATCCGGAAGTAGGCCTGGAGCGGGATGTCGACGTGCACACCCTTCGGCACGTAGATGAAGGAGCCACCGGACCACACCGAGGTGTTGAGCGCGGCGAACTTGTTGTCGCCGACCGGGATCACGGTGTTGAAGTACTCCTGGAACAGCTCCGGGTGCTCCTTCAACGCGGTGTCGGTGTCCTTGAAGATGACGCCCTGCGCCTCGAGGTCCTCGCGGATCGAGTGGTAGACGACCTCCGACTCGTACTGCGCGGCGACGCCCGCGACGAGGCGCTGCTTCTCCGCCTCGGGGATGCCGAGCCGGTCGTAGGTGTTCTTGATGTCCTCGGGGAGGTCCTCCCACGAGGCGGCCTGCTTCTCGCTGGAGCGGACGAAGTACTTGATGTTGTCGAAGTCGATGCCCGAGAGATCGGAGCCCCAGGTGGGCATGGGCTTGCGGTGGAAGAGCTTGAGGCCCTTCAGGCGCAGGTCGAGCATCCACTGCGGCTCGGACTTCTTGTCCGAGATGTCGCGGACGACCTCCTCGCTGAGGCCACGCTTGGCGATCGCACCCGCGTCGTCGCGGTCGGACCAGCCGAACTGGTAGCGGCCGATGCCCTGCAGCTCGGGGTTGAGCTCTTCGATGGACGTCACGTCGTCTCCTCGTGGGTAGGGCTGGTGCGGTCGTCGGTCGACTCGGTCGAGACCAGGGGACCCTGGGCGTGGTTTCGAGACGGGCGCAGAGCGCCGTCCTCAACCACCGAACGGTGCGGGATGCAGGTGGTGCAGACCCCGTCGCCGTGGGCGATGGTGGCCAGGCGCTGCACGTGGCGGCCCAGGACGTGGCCGATGGCCTCGGTCTCGGCCTCGCACAGCTGCGGGAACTCGTGGGCGACGTGCGAGACCGGGCAGTGCTGTTGGCACAGCTGCTCGGTGGCACCGTCCGCGCCGGGGTTGAGCAGGGGCAACGACCGCACGGACGCGGCGTACCCCTCGCTGGAGAAGACCCGGGCCAACGCCTCGGCCGGGGTCAGCTCGGGATGGGAGGCCACGACCGAGGCGTAGTCGCGCTCGATGAAGGCGACCCGGCGGCGGGCGAACTCCATGACCGCCTCGTCGCCACCGGTCTCGGACAGGTAGCGCAGGGCCTGGACGGCGAGGTCGTCGTACTGCTGGTCGAAGTGCTCGCGGCCCGTTTCGGTGATCGCGAAGATCTTCGCCGGTCTGCCGCGTCCGCGCACCGCCGACGGGCGCGGGTCGCGCGCCTCGAGGGCGCCGTCGGCGAGCAGGTGGTCGAGGTGCCGGCGTACGGCGGCCGGCGTCAGGTCGAGCCGCTCGGCGAGGTCGGCGGCGGTCGACGGGCCGCTGACCAGGATCGACCGCACGACGCGCTCACGCGTCGGCTGGTCGCCCGGAGACAGGGTCCGCTCGAATTCCACAACACCAGTGTGCCGTTATTGCGGTGGGCGCTTCAAGTAAGGCTCCCCTAAGCCCCAGCGTGGCTGCCTGACCGGAACCTGACTGGATTCTCCAATCGCGTCCGAAACGGCCCTCCGCTTGTTTCACTGGTGGACACGATCTCCCCTGGCCGATCCCGGCCGGACACTCCCCCTGAGGTCCCCTATGCAGCTGCGCTCCCTGGTCCAGTCGAGGCCCGTGATCCTCGTCGGCGTCGTGGTGAGCGTGCTCGTGCCCGTGTTCACCCTCCCGCGCCTGCCGGCGGTCAGCCCGTGGCCCGTGCTGATCGGGGTGGCTCCCTGGGTGGTCGGCAAGTACCTGCTCTGCCCGCTGCGGTGGCGCGCCCTGACCAGCGAGCCTCGCCGCCGGTGGTGGCACATCCGCGCGTACGCCGAGGGGGAGCTGCTCGGCCTGCTCACTCCGGGACACATCGGCTCCGACGTGTGGCGGGTGAAGCGCCTCACCGGGACCGGCCTGGCCCGGGGTGACGCCGTGCTCAGTGTCGGCGCGGACCGGCTGGTCGGCGCCGTCGCGTTGGGCGCCTTCGTCGTCCTGGCCGGCGCCACCTTGCCACTGCGGATGGCCCTGCTGGCCGGAGGCGTCACCATGGTGGCGCTGCTGGTCGCCCTGGTCGTCCATCGGGTGCGGCCCGACCTGTTGCCGCGCGGTCCGCTCCCGCCGCCCCGGCAGCTGGCGCAGGCCCTGGTCCTCTCGGCGGGCTACCAGCTCTCCATCGCCGCGCTGCTGATGGGCACCATCGACGCCACGGGGCACGACCTCTCGCCGCTGGCGGTCCTCGGTGCGTTCGGGGCCAGCCAGGTGGCGGCCGTGGTGCCGGGTCCGAACGGAGCGAGCGCGCGTGACGGCGCCCTGATCGCGGCGCTGGTCACGCTCGGCATCCCCTGGCAGGCCGCGCTCGCGGCCGTGAGCATCAAGGCGGCTCTCGCGTGGCTGCCCGCGATCGGCTTCGGCGGGCTCAGCCTGCTGCTGGCCCGCCGTGCGATGCGGGGCGCCGCGCCGGTCGCCGTACCCGCCGGTGTCTAGCGGAGACGGTTTCCGGTAGTCGTAGGCTGGCTCCATGCCTGGATCGATCCTTGGAACCGAAGTCCGCCGTGTCGAGGACCTGGAGCTGCTGCTCGGTCAGGGCACGTTCGTGGACAACTTGGAGAACGCGGGCGTAGCGCACGCGATCTTCGTGCGGAGCCCGTTCGCTCATGCCCGGATCACCGGGATCGACACCGCCGAGGCCGCCGCCGCTCCCGGCGTGCTCGCCGTCTACACCGCCGACGACCTGGGCCGCGAGCCGCTCTCCGGCTTCGCCGACGTCAACGACAAGGCAGGGCGTGCGGCACTGGCGGTCGACAAGGTCCGCTACGTCGGCGACCCGGTCGCGCTCGTCGTCGCCGAGACCCGCGCGCAGGCGATGGACGCCGCCGAGCTGGTCGACATCGACTACGACGACCTGCCGCCCGTCACCGACGTCGAGGACGCGCTCGCCGACGACGCCCCGCTGCAGTTCGAGGCGATCGGCTCCAACATCGCGACCCAGCGAGCAGCCAAGGACACCGCCGACGTCCTCGACGACGCCGACCACGTGACGCGGGTCCGGATGGTCAACCAGCGGATCGCCACGGCCCCGATCGAGGGCAACGCGATCCTGGTGCGGCCGACCGCCGACGGAATGGAGGCGTGGGTGTCCACCCAGCACCCCCACATGGCGCGCGACCTGCTCGCCAAGGCGATCGGCGTCGACGCCTCTCACGTCCGCGTGGTCGCCCCTCACGTCGGCGGCGCCTTCGGCGGCAAGGCCGGCAGCGGTCCCGACCACGCCGCCATCGCGCTGGCCGCACGCAAGCTCGGCCACCCGGTGAAGTGGTCGGAGACCCGCAGCGAGGCGATGCTCTCGATGCAGGGCCGCGGCCAGGTGCAGTACGCCGAGCTCGGCCTCAAGGCCGACGGCACGATCACCGGTCTGCGGATGCGGGTGCTCGGCGAGTGCGGGGCGTACGCCGGCTTCGGCGGCGCGCTCGCGGTCGGGCCGACGTACATGATGGCCCAGGGCCCCTACGTCATCCCGCGTCTGCGGTTCGACGCGATCGCGGTGATGACCAACACCGCGCCGGTCGGCGCGTTCCGCGGCGCCGGTCGCCCCGAGGCCGCGGCAGCGCTGGACCGGGTCCTCGACGTCGCCGCGCAGGAGCTGGGCATCAGCCCGGAGGAGATCCGCCGGCGCAACCTGATCCCGGCCGATGAGTTCCCGTACCAGACCAAGACGGGCGTCACCTACGACAACGGCGACTACCGGGCTCCCCTCGCGGAGGCGCTTCGGATCGCGGGAGTCGAGGATGCGCGCAAGGAGCAGCAGCGCAGGATCGAGGCAGGTGAGAGCAGGCTGCTCGGCATCGGCGTCTCGACGTACGTCGAGATCACCGGCTTCGGCGGCTCGGAGTTCGGCTCGGTCCACATCCACCCCGACGGCTCGGCGACCGTCATGTCCGGCACCTCCGCCCACGGCCAGGGGCATGCGACGTCGTTCTCGATGATCGTCGCCGACCGGCTCGGCATCCCGCTCGAGAAGATCACCTACCGCCAGTCCGACACCGCGGTGGTCCGCACCGGTGGCGGCACCGGCGGGTCGCGGTCGCTCCAGCTCGGCGGCAACGCCGTGTCGAAGGCCGCCGACGAGATGCGCGAGAAGGCGATCGCGCTCGCGGCGCAGATGCTCGAGGCCAGCGCCGACGACGTCACGCTCGAGGACGGCGTCTTCGCCGTCGCCGGGGTGCCGGACGTCGCCCTCTCCTGGGACCAGCTCGCAGCCCACGCCCACGAGCACGACGGCGGCCTCGCCGTCGACACCGACTTCACCCAGCAGGGCGCGACGTTCCCCTTCGGGGCGCACGTCGCGATCGTCGAGGTCGATCTCGAGACCGGCCAGGCGAAGCCGCTGCGCCACATCGCGGTCGACGACTGCGGCCGGATCCTGAACCCGCTGATCGTGGCCGGCCAGCAGCACGGCGGCGCGATCCAGGGCATCAGCCAGGCGCTGTGGGAGGAGATGGTGTACGACGAGCAGGGCACGCCGATCACCAGCTCCTTCGCCGACTACGCGATCCCGACCGCGGCCGACGCGATCACGCTCGAGGCCTCGAACACCGAGACGCCGACCCCTGTGAACCCGATGGGCGCCAAGGGGATCGGTGAGTCCGCCACCATCGGCGCGACGCCGGCAGTGCAAAACGCTGTCGTCGACGCCCTCAAGCACCTCGGGGTCAAGCACATCGACCTGCCGTGCACCCCCGAGCGCGTCTGGCGCGAGATCCAGAACCCCCGCGCCGACGTGTGGCGGGAGCCGCCTGCCGCCTTCGACGCCCTGGCGAACGACGGCAGCGAGCCCGACATCGTCGAGGCCTGACCCCGTTCCTACACTTGGGGCGTGTCAGCGCCCGTCTCCCCCGCTGAGGGGGCCGCAGGGCCAGCGGTCGAGATCGACGGGCTGGTCATGCGGTACGGCGACAAGGTCGCCGTCGACGGGCTCAGCCTCACCGTCGAACGAGCCTCGATCACGGCCGTGCTCGGGCCGAACGGCGCCGGGAAGACGACCACCCTGGAGACCGCCGAGGGCTACCGCTCCCCCCAGCGGGGCCGGGTCCGGGTGCTCGGCCTCGACCCGGTGCGGGAGCGCCGCGCCCTGCTGCCCCGAATCGGGGTGATGCTCCAGGCCGGGGGCGCCTGGAGCGGCGTCCGTGCCGACGAGATGCTCCAGCACATCGCCCGGCTGCATGCCCACCCCCTCGACCTGGCCGAGCTCTACGACCGACTGGGCCTCGCCGAGTGCGGGCGCACGCCGTACCGCCGGCTCTCCGGAGGCCAGCAGCAGCGGCTCGGACTGGCGATGGCGATCGTCGGCCGTCCCGAGATCGTCTTCGTCGACGAGCCGACGGCCGGCATGGACCCGGCGGCCCGGCGTACCACCTGGGCGCTGCTGCAGGACCTCCGCACCGCCGGAGTCACCGTGGTGCTGACGACCCACTACATGGAGGAGGCCGAGCGCCTCGCCGACCGGATCCACATCATCGACCACGGCCGCCTGATCGCCAGCGGCTCGCCGCTCGAGCTCACCCGCGGCGGTGGGTCGGCGACGATCCGTCTGGTCGTGACCAAGCCGTTCCCGGCCGATGCTCCCCAGTCCCTGAAGGCTGCACTCGGCGAGCGGGTCGAGGTCACGCTGCTCGACGAGGTCAGCATCCTGGTCACCGGGCCGGCCGACGCTTCGAGCCTCGGCATCGTGTCGCGCTGGTGCGAGGCGAACAATGTGCTCCCCGAGGCGCTGACGCTCGGCCAGCGGACCCTCGAGGACGTGTTCCTCGAGCTGACCGGACGGGCGATCACCGCATGACCCTCGACCTCTCGCCGAAGCCCGGCGCGGCACCGTTCCCCCGCCAGGTCGCGGCGCAGGCCGGCATGGAGGCGCGGCTGATGCTGCGCAACGGCGAGCAGCTCCTCCTCGCCGTGGTGATCCCGGTGATCGTGCTGATCGGGGGGGTGAACGGGGCGCACCACATCGGCATCCACCTCACGCATCCGGCGGTCGACGTCTTCACGCCCGGGGTGCTCGCGCTCGCTGTGATGTCCACGTCGTTCACCTCCCTGGCGATCGCCACCGGCTTCGAGCGGCGGTACGGCGTGATCAAGCGCCTCGGCTCGTCTCCACTCCCCCGGTCCGGACTGCTCGCGGGCAAGGTCGGCGGGCTGCTCACCGTCGAGGTGCTCCAGCTCACGGTGATCTCGGTGGTGGCGCTGCTCCTCGGCTGGGACCCGGCCGACGGGTTCGCCGAGGCCGCCTTGGCCGTCGTCCTGGGCACCGCCGCCTTCGCGTCCCTGGGCCTCTTCGTCGCCGGCGTGCTGCGCGCCGAGGCCACCCTGGCGGCCGCGAACCTGGTCTACCTGCTGCTCCTGGCCGGCGGCGCGGTCGTGCTGCCGAGCTCGTCGTACGGCGCGTTCGGGCGCGTGACCCCGTTCCTGCCCTCCGGCGCTCTCGGCGACGCCATGCGCCAGGCCTTCATCCACGGCACCACGGCCTGGCGCGACCTGCTGGTGCTCGTGGTCTGGGCCGCCGTCGGCACCGTCCTCACCGCCAGGACCTTCCAGTGGGAGTGAGCATCTGGCTGCGGCGCTTCGCCTGGGCCACCCTCGTCGCGAACGTCGCGCTGGTCGTGACCGGCGGTGCCGTCCGGCTCACCGGCTCCGGGCTCGGCTGCCCGACCTGGCCGCGCTGCAACGGCGAATCCTTCACCCCGCACGGCGAGATCGGGCCGCACCAGCTGATCGAGTTCGGCAACCGCACCCTCACCTTCGTCCTGGTCGCGATCGCAGTCGCCACCTTCGTCGCCGCGCGGCAGAGCGGCCGCCGCGACCTGCTCCGGCTGTCGGTGGTGCTGGCTCTCGCGATCCCCGCGCAGGCCGTGCTCGGCGGTATCTCCGTGCTGACCGACCTCAACCCGTGGGTCGTCTCGGTCCACCTGCTCCTGTCGCTGGCGATCATCTCGGTCGCGGTGCTGTTCCTGCACCGCCTCGACCACCCGCCCGTCCCGATGGCGCGCGGGATGGTGCCCGCGCTCGCCTGGACGACGTACGGCGTGACCTGGCTCGTGCTCTACGCCGGCACGGTCGTCACCGGCTCGGGTCCGCACGCCGGCGACGCGAAGTCACCGCGCAACGGGCTCGACCCCCTGCAGGTCAGCCAGCTCCACGCCGACCTCGTCTTCCTGCTGATCGGCCTCACCGTCGGGATGTGGTTCGCGCTGCGCGCGACGGGCGGCGACATCCGGCCGGTCACAGCCTTGGCCGCGGTCGAGCTGCTGCAGGCGGCCGTCGGCTTCGTGCAGTACTTCGCCGGCCTCCCAGTTGGTGTCGTGATGCTCCACATGCTGGGAGCCGCGCTGGTCATGGTCGCCGCGACCTGGCTGCTGGTGACGGTCCTCGAGCCCGCCCCGGCGGACGAGACACCTGCGACGTGGACGACGGTTGGCCTGCACCCCCGTGAACAGGCCAACCGTCGTACCGAGTAGGACGAACGGGACAACCGTTCGGTTGCCGGAGCGCGGGTATTTCTTGTCGACCCGGGTGCGGCTCAGCGCGTGAGCAGCGGGTCGAGCGCCACCGCCACGAACAGCAAGGAGAGGTAGAGGTTGGAGGCGTGGAACAGCACCATCGGCCGGATCACGCTGAGGTCCTCGGTGCCGCGGGTGCGTGACCACATCCGGTGGGCCTGCACCAGGAAGACGGCGCCCAGCACCGCGGCGGCGACCGGGTAGAACCAGCCGGTGTCGGCGACCGGCCAGAGCAGCAGCGACGTGGCGACCATGACCCACGAGTACAGGACGATCTGGCGGCCCACCACCTCGGCCTTTGCGACGACCGGCAGCATCGGCACGTCGACGCCGGCGTAGTCCTCGCGGTAGCGCAGCGCGAGGGCCCAGGTGTGGGGCGGGGTCCAGAAGAACACGACGGCGAAGAGCACCACCGGTGCCCAGGCGAGCTCGTTGGTGACGGCGGTCCAGCCGATCAGCGCCGGGAAGCAGCCGGCCAGGCCGCCCCACACGATGTTCTGGGTGGTGCGGCGCTTGAGCAGCATCGTGTAGACGAAGAGGTAGAAGCACTCGGCCGCCAGCGCCAGCGCGGCCGAGAGTGGGTTCACCCAGACGTAGAGGATGACGGTGGCCAGCACGCCGAGGACGATCCCGAAGACCAGGGCGGCCCGCGTCGAGACGATGTGGCGCGGCAGCGCGCGGCGGCGGGTGCGCCGCATCTGCTCGTCGATGTCGCGGTCGTAGACACAGTTCAGCGCCGAGGCGGACCCCGCCGACAGTGTGCCGCCGACGACCGTCGCGACCACGAGACCGAGGTCGGGGACCCCGCGCGCGGCGAAGAACATCACCGGCACGGTGGTGAGCAGCAGCAGCTCGATGACGCGCGGCTTCGTCAGCCCGACGTACGCCGCGACGACGTCGCGGAAGCCCGATCGCTCGGTCGGCCGAGACGAGTCCGGCTCGGAGAGAGCCGTGGCTCGGTCACCGACGTATGTCACGGAGCTCCTCGGGTACAGAGATGGGGGCAAGACGCGTCTCGCAGTCTATCCCCGGACATGAGTAGGCTCGGAGACGGCGTGAGTCGACACCAGGGCACCACCCTCCAACCCCGCTGTGGAAGGGAAATACCGCGTGAGCACGACACCCGCGAAGCTGGACTGGAACGAGATGGACGACAAGGCCGTCGACACCGTGCGGGTGCTGGCCATGGACGCCGTACAGAAGGTCGGCAACGGCCACCCCGGTACGGCGATGAGCCTGGCGCCGGCGGCCTACCTGCTGTTCCAGAAGGTGATGCGCCACAACCCGGCCGACCCGCACTGGCCCGGCCGCGACCGCTTCGTGCTGTCGTGCGGACACTCCAGCCTCACCCTCTACATCCAGCTCTACCTGGGCGGCTGGGGCCTCGAGCTCGAGGACCTCAAGGCGCTGCGCACCTGGGGGAGCAAGACGCCCGGTCACCCCGAGTACGGCCACACCGCCGGCGTCGAGACCACCACCGGTCCGCTCGGCCAGGGCATCGGCAACGCCGTCGGCATGGCGATGGCGGCACGCAAGGAGCACGGCCTGCTCGACCCGAACGCGACCCTCGGCGACTCGCCGTTCGACCACCAGATCTACGCGCTCTGCTCCGACGGTGACATCGAGGAGGGCGTCTCGGCCGAGGCCTCCGCGATCGCCGGGGTGCAGGAGCTCGGCAACCTGACCCTCATCTACGACCACAACCGGATCTCGATCGAGGACAACACCGACATCGCCCTCGGCGAGGACGTCGGCGCTCGCTACGAGGCCTACGGCTGGCACGTCCAGCACGTCGACTGGACCAACGACGGCACGACGTACGTCGAGGACGTGCCGGCGCTGTACGACGCGATCCGCAAGGCGCACGCCGTCACCGACAAGCCGAGCTTCATCGTGCTGCACACGATCATCGCCTGGCCCGCGCCGGACGCCCAGAACACCGGCAAGGCCCACGGCTCCGCGCTCGGTGCCGATGAGGTCGCCGCGACCAAGAAGGTGCTCGGCTTCGACCCCGACCAGACCTTCGAGGTGCCGACCGGCGTGCTCGAGCACACCCGCCAGGCCGTCGAGCGCGGCAAGGCCGAGCAGGCCGAGTGGGACACGTCGTACGCCGCGTGGGCGCGCAAGCCGTCCGCCGACACCGCCCTGTTCGAGCGGCTCCAGACCCGCGGCCTGCCCGAGGGCTGGGACGGCAAGGTCCCGGACTTCCCGGCCGACCCGAAGGGGATGGCGACCCGGGTCGCCTCCGGCACCGTCATCAACGCCCTCGCCGGCACCCTCCCCGAGCTCTGGGGCGGCTCCGCCGACCTGGCCGGCTCCAACAACACGACGATCGAGGGCGCACCGTCGTTCCTGCCCGCGAACCGGGCGACCAAGATGTGGAAGGCCGACCCGCTGGCCGGCCGGGTGCTCCACTTCGGCATCCGCGAGCACGGCATGGGCGCGATCATGAACGGGATCGCCGCGCATGGCGGCACCCGCGTCTTCGGCGGCACCTTCCTCACCTTCTCCGACTACATGCGGGGTGCGGTGCGGCTGGCTGCGCTGATGGGGCTCCCGGTCACCTACGTCTGGACCCACGACTCGATCGGCCTCGGCGAGGACGGCCCGACCCACCAGCCGGTCGAGCACCTCGCCGCCCTGCGCGCGATCCCCGGGCTCGACGTCGTACGCCCGGCCGACGCCAACGAGACCGCCGCCTGCTGGAAGGCCGTGATCGAGAACTGGCGGCCGGCGGGCCTGATCCTGTCGCGGCAGAACCTGCCGGTGTACCCGCGCGGCGAGGACGGGTACTCCGACGCCAGCAACGTCCACCGCGGCGGCTACGTCCTGCTCGACGTCGACGGCGGCCTGCCCGACGTCGTCCTGATCGGCACCGGCTCCGAGCTCCAGCTGGCCGTGAAGGCTCGCGACCTGCTCGCCGCCGACGGGGTCCGCGCCCGGGTCGTGTCGATGCCGTGCCGGGAATGGTTCGACACCCAGGAGACTTCCTACCGCGAGACGGTGATCCCGCCGACGGTCAAGGCGCGGGTGTCGGTCGAGGCCGGCGTCGCGCAGGGCTGGCGCGAGGTGGTCGGCGACCACGGCCGCATCGTCTCGCTCGAGCACTACGGCGCGTCCGCCGACTACGAGCGGCTCTACCAGGAGTTCGGCATCACCGCCGAGGCCGTTGCCGCGGCCGCCACCGACAGCATCCGCAGCGCCACCGACTAGGAGCAGACCATGACCGACCGCTTGCAGCAGCTCACCGACGCGGGAGTCTCCATCTGGCTGGACGACCTGTCTCGCGAACGTCTCGAGTCCGGCAACCTGGCCGACCTCGTGGAGAACTCCCACGTCGTCGGCGTCACCTCGAACCCGTCGATCTTCCAGTCGGCGTTGAGCAAGGGTGAGCGCTACGACGCGCAGATCCGCGAGCTGGCCAGCGTCGGCACCGACCGCGACCAGGCCGTCCGGGTGATCACCACCGACGACGTCCGCGACGCCTGTCATGTCCTGCGCCCGGTGTACGACGCGACGGACGGCGTCGACGGGCGGGTCTCGATCGAGGTGTCGCCGGGCCTGGCGCACGACACCGAGCAGACCGTGGCCGAGGCCGCCGACCTCTGGAAGACCGTCGACCAGCCGAACCTGATGATCAAGATCCCCGGCACGGTGGAGGGCGGCCCGGCCATCACCGAGACCCTGGCCGCCGGCATCAGCGTCAACGTCACCTTGATCTTCGGCCTCGACCAGTACCGCAATGTCATGGACGCCCACCTCGCCGGCCTGGAGAAGGCCCGCGAGAACGGCCACGACCTCACCACCATCCACTCCGTGGCGTCGTTCTTCGTCTCCCGGGTCGACACCGAGATCGACAAGCGTCTCGATGCGACCACCTCGGGCCCCGGCACCGATGCGGACCTCAAGGGCAAGGCGGGCGTCGCGAACGCGCGGCTCGCCTACCAGGCCTACGAGGAGACGCTGGCCAGCGAGCGGTGGGCCTCGCTCGAGGCCGACGGCGCCCGCCGCCAGCGCCCGCTGTGGGCGTCGACCGGCGTGAAGAACCCGGACTACAAGGACACGATGTACGTCGACGATCTCGTGGTCGAGGACACTGTGAACACGATGCCCGAGGCCACCATGCACGCCGTCGCCGACCACGGCGAGATCAAGGGCGACCAGGTCCGGCCCTACTACGCCGACGCCGCCGCACACATGCAGGCGCTCGCCGACGCGGGCATCGACTACGACGACGTCATCGAGGTCCTGATCAGGGAGGGCGTCGAGAAGTTCATCACCGCGTGGGACGAGCTCCTCGAGTCGGTCGAGACAGCCCTCGAGGCGGCCAACCAGTGAGTCAAGCCCCCGTCGATCCGACCTCGACGGAGGCCTGGTCGCGCCTCGAAGCCCTCGCGCAGGGCTTCGAACCGGACCTGCGGGCCTGGTTCGCGGAACAGTCCGACCGGGTCGAGAGGCTCACCTTCGACGCCGCCGACCTCCACGTCGACCTGTCGAAGTCGTTCCTCGGCGACGAACTGCTCGGCGCGCTGCTGGCCCTGGCCGACGAGGTCGGTGTCGCGGCCCGCCGCGACGCCATGTTCGCCGGTGAGCACATCAACGTGACCGAGGACCGCGCGGTCCTGCACACCGCGCTCCGCGACCCGGCCGGGATGACGCTCGAGGTCGACGGCCACGAGGTCGTCGGCGAGGTCCACGAGGTGCTGGACCGCGTGTACGCCTTCGCCGACCAGGTCCGCAGCGGCGCCTGGACCGGCGTCACCGGCCAGCGGATCCGAACGGTGGTGAACATCGGGATCGGCGGCTCCGACCTCGGCCCGGTGATGGCCTACGAGGCCCTCGCGCCCTACCGGCAGCCCGGTCTCGAGTGCCGGTTCATCTCCAACATCGACCCGACCGACGCGGCCACCACGCTGGCCGACCTCGACCCCGAGTCGACCCTGTTCATCGTGTCGAGCAAGACCTTCGGCACCCTGGAGACCCTCACCAACGCCCGGCTCTGCAAGGCCTGGCTGCTCGACGGACTGAGCGGGCACGACGCCGACGAGGCCGTCAAGAAGCACTTCGTGGCGGTCTCGACCGCGCTGGACAAGGTGGCCGACTTCGGGATCGACCCGGCCAACGCGTTCGGCTTCTGGGACTGGGTGGGTGGCCGCTACTCCGTCGACTCCGCGATCGGCACCTCGCTGGTGGTCGCCATCGGGCCCGAGCGGTTCGCCGAGCTGCTGGCCGGCTTCCATGCGATGGACGAGCACTTCCGTACGACGGAGCCCGGTCGCAACGTGCCCATGCTGATGGGGCTGCTGAACGTCTGGTACTCCAACTTCCTCGGCGCCCAGACGCACGCCGTACTCCCCTATGCGCAGCTGCTGCACCGGTTCCCGGCGTACCTCCAGCAGCTCACCATGGAGTCCAACGGCAAGAGCGTCCGGTGGGACGGCAGCCCGGTGACCACCGACACCGGGGAGGTGTTCTGGGGCGAGCCGGGCACCAACGGGCAGCACGCCTTCTACCAGCTGATCCACCAGGGCACTCGGCTGATCCCGGCCGACTTCATCGCGGTGGCCAACCCGGCGTACCCGCTCGAGGACGGCGACACCGACGTCCACGAGCTGTTCCTGGCCAACTTCTTCGCCCAGACCCGCGCGCTCGCGTTCGGCAAGACGGCCGACGAGGTGCGCGAGGAGGGCACGGCCGAGGCGATCGTCCCGGCCCGGGTCTTCTCGGGGAACCGGCCGACCGCGTCGATCATGGCGCCGGAGCTGAGTCCCGCGGTGCTCGGCCAGCTGGTCGCGCTGTACGAGCACATCACGTTCACGCAGGGCGCCGTCTGGGGTATCGACAGCTTCGACCAGTGGGGTGTCGAGCTCGGCAAGCAGCTGGCCCAGCAGGTCGGTCCGGCCATCACCGGCGACGACGACGCCCTCGCCGCCCAGGATGCGTCGACCCGGGCGTTGATCTCCTACTACCGGAAGCAGCGACACACATGAGTGAGTGGGTGAACCCGCTGCGCGACGCCGAGGACCGCCGGCTCCCGCGGATCGCCGGGCCGTGCGGGCTGGTGCTGTTCGGGGTCACCGGTGACCTGTCGCGCAAGAAGGTCATGCCGGCCATCTACGACCTCGCCAACCGCGGCCTGCTGCCGCCGGGCTTCAGCCTGACCGGCTTCGCTCGTCGCGACTGGGCCGACGAGGACTTCGCGCAGGTCGTGCACGACTCCGTCAAGGCGCACGCCCGCACGGAGTTCCGCGAGGAGGTCTGGAAGCAGCTTGCCGAGGGGTTCCGCTTCGTGCCGGGCAACTTCGACGACGACACGGCGTTCAACACCCTGCGCCGCACCATCGAGGAGCTCGACGAGGTCCGCGGCACCGGCGGCAACCACGCCTTCTACCTCGCGATCCCGCCCGGCTTCTTCAGCGACGTGGTCGGGCAGCTCAAGGAGCACGGGCTCGCGCAGCCCGCGCCCGGCTCGTGGCGCCGGGTCGTCGTGGAGAAGCCGTTCGGCCATGACGAGGAGTCCGCGCGCGAGCTGAACGCCACTCTCGCCGACGTGTTCCCCTCCGGCTCGATCTTCCGGATCGACCACTACCTCGGCAAGGAGACGGTCCAGAACATCCTGGCGCTGCGCTTCGCGAACGCCATGTTCGAGCCCATCTGGAACTCCAACTACGTCGACCATGTGCAGATCACGATGGCCGAGGACATCGGCATCGGCGGCCGGGCCGGCTACTACGACGGCATCGGCGCGGCTCGCGACGTGATCCAGAACCACCTGATGCAGCTGATGTCGCTGGTGGCGATGGAGGAACCCACGTCGTTCGAGGCCGAGGACCTGCGGATCGAGAAGCTGAAGCTGCTCTCGGCCGTGAGCCTGCCCCGACGCCTCGACCTGACCACGGCGCGCGGGCAGTACGCCGAGGGCTGGCAAGGCGGCGAGAAGGTCATCGGCTTCCTCGAGGAGGAGGGCGTCCGCAAGACCTCCGGCACCGAGACGTACGCCGCGGTGACGCTGCACGTGGACAACCGCCGCTGGGCGGGCGTGCCGTTCTACCTGCGCACCGGCAAGCGGCTCGGCCGTCGGGTCACCGAGGTCGCGATCGTGTTCAAGCCGGCGCCGCACCTGCCGTTCAGCAAGGACGCGACCGAGGAGCTCACCCACAACGCGCTGGTGATCCGGATCCAGCCCGACGAGGGGATGACCATCCGCTTCGGCTCCAAGGTGCCGGGCACCGCGATGGAGATCCGCGACGTGAACATGGACTTCGCCTACGGCGGGTCGTTCACCGAGTCCAGCGCCGAGGCCTACGAGCGGTTGATCCTCGACGTACTCCTCGGCGACCCACCGCTGTTCCCCCGCCACGCCGAGGTGGAGCGGTCGTGGCAGATCCTCGACCCGGTCCTGGACCACTGGGCCAAGAAGGGCAAACCCGACCAGTACGAGTCCGGCGGCTGGGGCCCGGCCTCCGCCGATGACATGCTCGCCCGCGACGGCCGCGTCTGGCGACGGCCGTAGGAGGACCACCATGACCTCACCCCACGAAGCTGCTCGCTTCGCTCGCATCTCCGCAGGGACCCCGCAATGATCGAGCTGATCGAGACGAACGCGGCCGGGATCGCCGCGGAGTTCGTCGCCGCCCGGATCCGGGCCGGGAGCCCCGCGATGGGGATGGTGATGACCCTGGTCATCGTCGTCGACGAGGAACATGCAACCGACGCGATGCAGGCCGCCCGCCGGGCCTCCCACGAGCACCCCGCCCGGGTGCTCGGGGTGATCCTCGGTGACGGCCGGGGCGCGCCGCAGATCAACGCGCAGGTCGGCACCGGCGACGGGTGGACCGGCGAGACGGCACTGATCCGGCTCAAGGGCGAGGTGGTCAAGCACTGCGAGTCGGTGGTGCTCCCGCTGCTGCTGCCCGACTCCCCGGTCGCCGCCTGGTGGCCGTGCGACGCCCCCGAGGACCCGGCCAACGACCCGTTGGGCAGGCTCGCGCAACGCCGGATCACCGACGCGGCGTCGGTGCACCGGGGCAAGGGCCGGGCCATCCACCTCCAGTGCTCGGCGTACTCCCCCGGCAACACGGACCTGGCCTGGACCCGGATCACCCCGTGGCGTGCCCTGCTCGCGGCCGCGCTCGACCAGCACCAGCCCAAGATCACCGGTGGGTCGGTGACCGCCGAGCGGATCAGCCCCAGTGCCGAGCTCCTGGTGGCCTGGCTGTCCGACCGGCTCAAGATCCCGATCGACCGGAAGAACTCCCGCGGGCCCGGCATCACCGAGGCGCGGCTCGACACCAAGGACGGCCCGATCCAGATCGCGCGCGGCGACGGCCGGCTGGCGACGTTCACCTCGCCGGGCCGGCCCGACCGGCCGGTCGCGCTCAAGAGGCGGCAGCTCCCTGAGCTGCTGGCCGAGGAGCTGCGCCGTCTCGACGAGGACGAGGTCTACGCCCGCACCGCCCGCAAGCTCCTCCGGTTGACCACCGCATGAGCGCCCTGCCCGTCCCTCGGATCGAGGTCCACGAGTCGCGCTCCGACCTCGCCACCTCGGTGGCGGGAGCGTTCCTGCGCCTGCTCACCGTGGAGCAGGCGCGCGGCGCCGTACCGCAGATCGTGCTCACCGGCGGCACCATCGCCGACGAGATCCACCGCGAGATCGCCCGGCTGGCGCCGAGCTCCGAGATCGACTGGTCGCGGATCGACTTCTACTTCGGCGACGAGCGCTTCGTGGCGCCCGACTCCGACGATCGCAACGTCCGGGTGGCGCGGGCAGACTTTCTCGACCTGGTCGGGGCGGACCCGGCCCGGGTCCACGAGGTCCCGTCGACCGCCGACGCCCGCGACGTGGACGCGGCGGCTGCGTCGTACGCCGACACGGTGCGCGCCGTGGGAACCGGCAACTTCCACCTGGTGATGCTCGGCGTCGGGCCCGACGGCCATGTTGCCTCTCTCTTCCCGGGCTCCCCCCAGCTCGACGTCGACGACGCCGTCACCGTCTCCGTCACCGACTCTCCCAAGCCGCCACCGGAGCGGGTCAGCCTCACGTTCCCCGCCCTCAACCGGGCCGATGAGGTGTGGTTCGTGGTCAGTGGGGCGGACAAGGCCGAGGCTGTCGGCCGCGCCCTCGCCACCCCGCCCGCGGACCTGCACGACATCCCGGCCGTCGGCGTGCGTGGTGCTGAGGAGACGATCTGGTTCCTCGACCACGAGTCCGCCTCGCGTCTCTGAGCGACCGCGGTCTGGCTGCGTCAGGATCGCCGGAGCAGGTGGAGCACGGACTGGTAGTGCTCGGTGACCCGGCCACCGCACTCATCGGCGGCCGCAGCCACCTCCTCGACCTCGTGCTCGCTCCAGTCACTGAAGGTGCGGAACAACCTGGCCACCTGGTAGGTCGTCAGCTCGGTCGTCCATCTCCAGCGTTCCGATCGCAGGGGCAGGAACCAGCCGCCTGCGGTGAGCTCGCTCATCGTCGGCCGCGACTCGGACGACTGCTCGCGCGGTCCGCCGTCTCTCCGGGCCACGATCTGCGACACGCGATCCCGGAACTCCGTGCGCACGCAGTCGTCTCCGAAGACATGACGGAACACGGCGAGCGTTCCTTCTGGACGCAGGGCCGCGTGCAGGCGCGGCAGCACGACCGGCAGGTCGACCCAGTGCATCGACGTGGCCGCCACGACCGAGTCGAACGCGCCGTCGGGGAGGTCAGCATCCTCCGCACGGCTGCTGACCACACTCGCGGCCGGCACCGTTCGCCCGAGGAGATCGGCGAGGTCCCGACCCGGCTCGAGCGCGACCACCCGACTCCCGCTCGCGACCAGCTCCCGGGTCGCCAGACCCGATCCCGCACCGACCTCCAACACCGCACGGCCCGGACCGATCACCCACTCGGCTCTCAGCACCTCGAACAGCTCCTCCGGGTACGGCGGGCGCGCGGCGTCGTACTCGTCGGCCATCTGCTCGAAGTGCTCCCAGGACATCGGCCACACTCTAGGGGTGCGGTGTGGTCCCCCACCGCAGGTTTCAGGGCCTCGAGCGTGCGGTTCGTGACCATTCGACGACCGATGGAGTGACGGGATGCGGCTTCTGCTGAACCTGCTCTGGCTGGTGCTGTGCGGGTTCTGGATGTTCCTGGCGTACCTGCTGGCCGGCGCGATCTGGTGCCTCACGATCATCGGCATCCCGTTCGGGATCGCCTCGTTCCGGATCGGTTTCTACGCGCTCTGGCCGTTCGGGCGGACCATCGTCGACAAGCCAGGGGCTGGGGTGGGCTCAGGCATCGGCAACATCCTCTGGTTCATCTTCTCGGGCGTCTGGCTCGCGCTCGCCCACGCCATCACCGGTCTGCTGCTGTGCCTCACCATCATCGGGATCCCGCTCGGAGTGGCGAACTTCAAGATGATCCCGGTCTCCCTGTTCCCGTTGGGCAAGGACATCGTCCCGTCCTCTTGAAGCGGTACGTCGTCGGGTTGCCGTGGTTTCGAGAGGCTCGCTGGCGCTCGCTCCTCAACCGCCGCTGGACGTGGGTAGCGCGAAGGAGGAGAGGTCGATGGTGCTCTCGCCCTGCGTGGCGAGCTGGGCGAGGCTCTCGCCGATGGCGGCCGAGTGCTTGAACCCGTGGCCGGAGCACGGCGAGGCGACCACGACGTTCGGGCTCGACGGCAGGCGATCGATGAGGAAACGGCTGTCCGGCGTCACCGTGTAGAGGCACGCCGCCGCCTTGACGCACCGTCCCGACAGCGCGGGCAGGCGGTGCCGGACGTACCGCTCGTACATCTCCTCGATCTCGTCGCGGGTGACGGCCCTGTCGAGCTCGTCGGCGGTCGTCTCGACGACGTACTGCTCGCGCGCCACCTTGGCGCCGCCGGCGGGACCGTCGACCATCGGGAAACCGTAGATCGCGCCGTCCGGGTCGTCGGCGGGATCCCAGATGTAGACCGGCGAGTCGCGCAACATCTGGTACGACGACGGGTCGCGCAGGTCGAACCAGAACAGCACCTGCCGCAGGATCCGGACCACCGGCGCCAGCTCGGGAACCACCTCCGGGACCCATGGCCCGGCCGTGATCACCAGCGTCGCGGCCTCCACGGTACGGCCCGTGGTGCGGACCGTGACGTGCGTGCCGTGGTCGTCGTACCCGAGGACGCGTTCACCGAGGGCGATGGTCGCACCCAGCTCGCGCGCCAACCGGAGCTGCGACTCGACCGCGACCTCCGGACGCACGAACCCCGCGCCCGGCTCGAGGCACCCCTGCTCGTCGCCGGCGAGGGCGAACTGGGGAAAGCGTTCCGCGAGCTCGGCAGTGCCGAGCCGCTCGTACTCCACGCCGTACGTGTCTGCGGCCGCGACCGTGTGCTCGAGGAAGCTCTCGCTGCCGTGCATGGCGAACCCCGGCCCAGGAGGAGCGATCACCAGACCGCCGCACTGGGTGAGGATCTCGACCCCGGCCCGCTCCTCGATCTCGCGCCAGAGCTCGTGCGACCGCCGCACCAGCGGGACGTAGGCGAGGCCCTCCCCCACGGCGACCCGCGTGATCCGTGTGTCGCCGTGCGTCGAGCCGAACGTGTGCGGCGGCTCGAAGCGGTCCAGGCCGAGCACGCTGACGCCGGACTTCGCGAGCTGGTACGCCGCAGCACTCCCCATCGCGCCGAGACCGGCGACCACCACGTCGTACCGCATCGAGGACTCCCGGCGCCGGTGGTCACGTCACCGAGGTCTCGACCCGCGGCCACGGCCTCGCACGCTCGGCCGTGCGCTCGCTCGACCTGCCCGCGCCCACGCCGTGCCCTCGTTCCTCGGGCACGGCTGCGCGGTCAGAAGACGATGTCGCCCGACTTGCGGCGGCTGCGGAGCAGCTGGATCGCCTCGTCGAGGATGTTGGCGGCCTCGGCGTCGGAGCGGCGCTCCTTCACGTAGGCCAGGTGCGTCTTGTACGGCTCGATCTTCGGCGCCGGCGGTGGGTTCTCCGAGTCCAGGCTCGCCGGCAGCCCGCACTTGGGGCAGTCCCACGAGTCGGGGACGACGGCCTCGACCGCGAACGTCACCACGGAACGGTGCTCATGCGAGCAGAAGTAGGTGACCGCCTGGCGAGGCGCAGCCTCACCACGCTCGGCCTCTCCCATGGGACCTGCTCCGACCCGACTCCCTCGGATCGCGTTTCCTCCACCAGCCACGTGCGACGAACCTCTTTCAGTTCTGGTAGGCCAGCAGAAGGCCCAGGGCGATGACGCAAGCGAACCAGATGACACCGACACCGACGGTGAACCGATCCAGGTTCCGCTCCGCCACGGATGATCCCCCGAGCGAGCTCGACACACCGCCGCCGAACATGTCAGACAGGCCGCCCCCGCGGCCCTTGTGGAGCAGGACGAGCAACACCAGCGTGCAGCTGGTGAGGACGAGCAAAATCGTGAAGACGGTGGTCACAACGGCATACCCTACGTCACGTTTGCGGGCATTCCGAAGCGGCCCGCCAGCCGGTATGGACCGGTGCGCGGTACGACGGGTCGGAGCGTCGTTGCACGGTCACAGGGCGGGCATGTCGTAGAAGCGGCAGATGCCGCCGAACTCCTCGGCCTGCAGGCTGGCGCCGCCGACCAGGGTCCCGTCGATGTCCGGCTTGGCCATGATCCCGGCGATGTTGGCCGCCTTGACCGACCCGCCGTACAGGATCCTGACGCCGTCGGCGGCCTCGTCGCCGGCCGTCTCGCGGAGCCGCTCGCGGATCGCCGAACACACCTCCTGCGCGTCCTCGGGCGTCGCCACCTCGCCGGTGCCGATCGCCCAGACCGGCTCGTAGGCGACGACGAGTGACGCGATCTCCTGGGGCGTGAAGCCGGCAAGCGAACGGTCGACCTGTCCGAGGCAATGGTCGACGTGACCATTGGCCCTGCGGATCTCGAGTCCCTCACCCACGCAGACGATCGGGGTCATCGCGTGGCTGAGCGCCTGTCGGGCCTTGGCGTTGACGACCTCGTCGCTCTCGGCGTGGTACTCGCGACGCTCGGAGTGACCGACCACGACGTACGAGCAGCCGAGCTTGGCCAGCATCGTCGCCGAGATCTCGCCGGTGTAGGCACCCGAGTCGTGCTCCGACACGTCCTGCGCGGCGTACCGGACCGAGAGGTGGTCTCCGTCGACGACGGTCTGCACCGAGCGGAGGTCGGTGAACGGCGGGACGACGACGACCTCGGTCTTGGCGTAGTCGTGCTTCTTGTCCGCGAGGATCCAGGCGAGCTTCTGGACGAGCGCCACCGCCTCGGTGTGGGTGACGTTCATCTTCCAGTTGCCCGCCATCAGCGGGGTGCGCGTTGTCATGGGTTTCCTTTCTGGTGGCTCGTGGTCTCGACTTCGCTCGACCGACGAGGGCGTTCCCTCGACCGACGAGGCGTTCCCTCGACCGACGAGGCGTTCCCTCGACCGACGAGGCGTTCGCTCGACCGACGAGCCGGGACGGTCAGCGTTCGAGGACGGCGATCCCGGGGAGCTCCTTGCCCTCGAGGAACTCCAGGCTGGCGCCACCGCCGGTGGAGATGTGGCCGAAGGCGCCCTCGTCGAAGCCGAGCTGCCGCACGGCCGCAGCCGAGTCGCCGCCGCCGACGACTGACAGGCCGTCGACCTCGGTGAGCGCCTGGGCCACGGCCCGGGTGCCCTCGGCGAAGGCGGCGGTCTCGAACACGCCCATCGGGCCGTTCCAGAACACCGTCCTGGCGTCGGTGATCGCTGCCGCGAACGCCCGAGCGGAGTCGGGCCCGATGTCGAGACCCAGGCTGTCGGCCGGGATCTCGTCCGCGGGTACGACGCGCGGCTGCGGGTCGCGGTCGCCCGACGGGAACTCGGTGTCGACGACGATGTCGGTCGGCAGGACGATCTGCACCCCCGACTCCTCGGCCCGCTTCAGGTAGGACAGGCAGGTGTCGAGCTGGTCCTCCTCGAGCAGGCTCTTGCCGACCTCGTGGCCCTGGGCCTTGAGGAAGGTGAAGACCATGCCGCCGCCGATCAGCAGGCGGTCGGCCTTGCCGAGCAGGTTGTCGATCACGCCGAGCTTGTCGGAGACCTTCGAGCCCCCGAGCACCACCACGTAGGGCCGTGCGGGGTCGACGGTCAGCCGGCGCAGCACGTCGATCTCCTTGGCCACCAGCCCGCCCATCGCAGACGGCAGCCGCAACGCGACGTCGTACACGCTGGCCTGCTTGCGGTGGACGACGCCGAAACCGTCGGAGACGAAGCAGTCCGCGAGCCCTGCCAGCTGGTCGGCGAACGCGCCGCGGAGGTCGTCGTCCTTGCTGGTCTCGCCGGCGTTGAAGCGGACGTTCTCGAGCAGGGCGACGTCACCGTCACCGAGCCCGTCGACCGTCTCGGTGGCCGACGGTCCCACTGTGTCGTGGGCGAACGCGACGGGCGTACCGAGCAGCCCACCGAGCCGCTCGGCCACGGGCGCGAGGGAGTAGCGGTCCTCGGGCTCACCCTTGGGGCGGCCGAGGTGCGCCACCACGACGACCCGGGCTCCGGCCTCCGACAACGCGCGGATGGTGGGCACGCTGGCCCGCACCCGCCCGTCGTCGGTGATCGTCGTGCCGTCGAGCGGGACGTTCAGGTCGGAACGGACCAGGACCCGCTTGCCGCGGACATCGCCCAGATCGTCCAGGGTGGAGGTCACGGTCAGAGCGAGCTGCCGACGAGGGCCGACAGGTCGATCAGGCGGTTGGAGTAGCCCCACTCGTTGTCGTACCAGCCGACCACCTTGACCTGGTTGCCGTTGGCCAAGGTCAGGCCGGCGTCGATGGTGCAGGAGGCCGGCCAGGTGACGATGTCGGCGCTGACGATCTCGTCCTCGGTGTACTCGAGGTACTTCGACAGCGGACCGGACTCGGAGGCGGCCTTGAACGCGGCGTTCACCTCTTCCTTGGTCACCTCGGCGTTGAGCGTCACGGTGAGGTCGGTGACCGAGCCGGTGGGCACCGGCACGCGCAGTGCGTAGCCGTCGAGCTTGCCCTTGAGCTCGGGCAGCACCAGGGAGATCGCCTTCGCGGCACCCGTGGTGGTGGGGATGATGCTGGTGGCGCCGCCGCGGGCACGACGCAGGTTGATCTGGCCCTTGCGGTTCAGCGAGATCTGGTCGAGCAGCTGCTGCTCGGTCGTGTAGGCGTGCACCGTGGTCATGAAGCCCTTGTCGATCCCCCAGTTGTCGAGGAGGACCTTGGCCATCGGGCCGAGGCAGTTCGTGGTGCAGCTGGCGTTGGAGATCACGTGGTGCTTCGCGCCGTCGTAGTCGCCGTCGTTGATGCCCATCACGATCGTGATGTCCTCGTCGGTGGCGGGGGCGGAGATGATGACCTTCTTGGCGCCGGCCTCGATGTGCTTGTGGGCGTCGGCGGCCTTGGTGAACAGCCCGGTGGACTCGATCACGATGTCGGCGCCGATGTCGCCCCACGGCAGCGCAGCCGGGTCCTTCTCGGCGCTGGCGTGGATCTTGGTGCCGTCGATGCTGATCGACGACTCGTCGGACTCGATGTGGCCGGGGAAGCGACCCAGGATCGAGTCGTACCGCAGGAAGTGGGCCAAGATGTCGTTGGCGGCGAGGTCGTTGATGCCCACGACCTCGACGTCGGCGCCGGACTCGTGCACGGCGCGGAGAAAGTTACGGCCGATCCGGCCGAAGCCGTTGATGCCTACCCGAACGGTCACTGCTGCTCCTAGTTCTTAGGACGTCTCACTGCTGCCGGGAACCTGATGTGGCAGCCGGTACCTCGACCCTAGCGTCCGCGCGGGGGGCACCCGAGGGACGTTCAGGGTACGTACCAGTAACCAAGGTCCCTCGACGACTCACACCGGGCGATCGAGTCCGAGATCCCGTCGGTCGAGCCTGTCGAGAGCACGTGCACCCGTCGGTCGAGCCTGTCGAGACCACGTGCACCGTCGGTCGAGCTGGGTCGAGACCACGGGCGCCCGTCGGTCGAGCCGGGTCGAGACCACGGGCACCCGTCGGTCGAGCTGGGTCGAGACCACGGGCACCCGTCGGTCGAGCTGGGTCGAGACCACGGCCACCCGTCGGTCGAGCCTGTCGAGACCACGGCCACCCGTCGGTCGAGCCTGTCGAGACCACGGGGTCGAGGTCCCAGGCACGTCACCGGGTCTCGACACGCCTGACACGGCTTCGCAGGCTCAGCCGTGGGCTCGCTCGACCTGGCCGCGCGACGCGGTGACCTCGTTCCTCGGTCACCGCTGCGCGTCTCATCAGTCGTCTTCGGCGAGCATCTCCGGGGTCAGCGAGGCCTCGGTGTCGGGGATGCCGAGCTCCTCGGCCCGCTTGTCGGCCATCGCCAGCAGCCGCCGGATCCGGCCCGCGATGGCGTCCTTGGTCAGCACCGGGTCGTGCAGCTGACCGAGCTCCTCCAGGGACGCCTGCTTGTGCTCCAGGCGCAGCCCGCCGGCCATCTTCAGGTGGTCGGGCACCTCGTCGCCGAGGATCTCCAACGCCCGGTCCACGCGCGCGCCGGCCGCGACGGCCGCGCGGGCCGAACGACGTAGGTTGGCGTCGTCGAAGTTCGCGAGCCGGTTCGCGGTCGCCCGCACCTCGCGACGCATCCGCCGTTCTTCCCAGGCCATCAGAGCCTCGTGGGCGCCGAGGCGGGTCAGCAGCTGGGAGATCGCGTCGCCGTCGCGGATCACGACCCGGTCGACGCCGCGCACCTCGCGGGCCTTCGACGGGATGCCGAGCCGGCGAGCCACGCCGACCAGGGCCAGGGCGGCCTCCGGGCCGGGGCAGGTCACCTCGAGCGACGACGAGCGGCCCGGCTCGGTCAGCGAGCCGTGGGCGAGGAACGCGCCGCGCCAGGCGGCGACCGCGTCGCAGGCGCCGCCGGAGACGACCGCCGGCGGCAGACCCCGGACCGGCCGGCCGCGGTTGTCGAGCAGGCCGGTCTGGCGGGCCAGCGCCTCGCCGTCCTTCACCACGCGGACCAGGTAGCGGCTGCCCTTGCGGATGCCGTTGCCCTGCACCATCGCCACGTCGCTCTGGTGACCGAAGACCTCCGCGATGTCCTTGCGGAGGCGACGAGCCGCGGCGCCGGTGTCGAGCTCGGCCTCCACCACGATCTTTCCGCTCACGATGTGGAGGCCTCCAGCGAACCGGAGCATCGTCGACACCTCGGCCTTGCGGCAGCAGGTCTTGGTGATGTGGGTGTTGGCGATCTCCGCCTTCACCTGAGCCGTCATCGCCATGGCGCCGATCCTGCCATGGCCGTCAACAACCTCTGAGCCCGCATTCACCAGGCGGAGCCTGGGGGATGCGTCAGGCGAAGAGGTTGAGGAGGCTCGGCGCAGACCCGAGCGTGCGAGGGGCTGCGCGAGCCGTCTCGAAACCCAGTCGTGGTCAGGAACGACTGGTCTCGACAGGCTCGACCGACGATGGCCGGGGGTCTCGACCAGCACGACCGACGAGGTCACAACCGTCAGAGCGAGGCCAGGATCTCGGCGTACGCCGCGGCGAGCTTCGCGGGGTCGTGGCGGGGGGTGCCGTCGTCGCGGGCGATGTCGGCCACCACGACCCGGGCGCCGCACTTGTCGGCCAGGACCTCGAGGTCCTCGGTGCCGCCGAGGGTCTCGGAGCGGTCGACCAGGACGGTCCCGAGGGGCAGGTCGGGCGCGTGGTCGAGGAGTACGGCGAGGTGGTCGGCCGCGGCGTACCCGTCGGTCTCACCGTCCTGCGGTGCCAGGTTGAGCACGACGACGACGTGGCCCTGGGTCTCGATGAGGGCCTCGCGCAGGGACGGCACCATCAGGTGCGGCAGGACGGAGGTGAACCACGAGCCGGGTCCGAGGACGACGAGGTCGGCGTCGTGGACGGCGGCGACGGCCTCGGGACACGGCCGGAGCTCGTCCGGGATCAAGGCGATCGACTCGATGCTCCCGTCGGCGGTGGCCACCGCGACCTGACCCCGGACCGTGGTCAGGGCCTGAGGATCGGAGGGGTCGAGACCACGCACCTCGGCGCTGATGTCGAGGGGCGTCAGCGCCATCGGCAGCACCCGGCCACGCGCGCCGAGCAGCCGGCCCACCCAGTCGAGGGCCGCGACGTGGTCGCCGAACTGCTCCCAGAGACTGACGATCAGCAGGTTGCCGACCACGTGCCCGTTCATCTCGCCGGTGCCGGCGAAGCGGTGCTGGAGCACGCTGGCCCAGGTCTCACCCCACTCGTCGTCGCCGCACAGCGCGGCGAGCGCCATCCGCAGGTCGCCGGGTGGCAGCACCCCGAACTCCGAGCGCAACCGGCCCGACGATCCCCCGTCGTCGGCCACCGTCACGACCGCGGTCAGGTCGACCGGCAGCCGGCGCAGGGCGGACAGGGACGCGTACAGGCCGTGCCCGCCGCCCAGCGCAGTCGCTCGGCGGGCGTGGCCGGTCAGCTCACTCACGCCCGAGGTCGCGGTGGACCGGCATCACGTCGTACCCCGCCTCGCGGAGCTGCCGCGACACCTCCTCGGTCATCGCGACGCTGCGGTGCTTGCCGCCGGTACATCCGATGGCGACCGACATGAACCGCTTGCCCTCGCGGAGGTAGCCCTGGACCACGCCCTTGAGCAGCGCGACGTAGTCGTCGACGAACTCACGCGCGCCGTCCTGCCCGAGGACGAACTCGCTGACCTCCGGCGCGCGTCCGGTCTTGCCGCGGAGCTCGGGGATCCAGAACGGGTTGGGCAGCCAGCGCATGTCGGCCACGAAGTCCGCGTCGATCGGGATGCCGTACTTGAAGCCGAAGCTGATCACGGTGACCTTGAGCCGCATCGTGTCGGGCGTCCCGAAGAACTCCGCGATCCGCTCGGTGAGCTGGTGGACGTTGAGGTCGGAGGTGTCGATCACCAGGTCGGCGTCGGCCCGGAGGTCGGCGAGCACGGTGCGCTCGCGCCGCAGCCCCTCGATCAGCCGGCCGCTTCCCTGCAGGGGGTGGGGCCGCCGGGCGGCCTCCTGACGGCGGACCAGCACCTCGTCGGCCGCGTCGAGGAACAGCAACGTCGTACGCCGACCCACCTGATGGTGCGCGAGGTTGGCCTGGAGGGACTCGAAGAACGCGCCGGAGCGTACGTCGACCACCACCGCGACCGGTTGGCTGATGCCGCGGCTCTCGTCGACCAGGCCCACCACCTGGCGCAGGAGCGACGGGGGCAGGTTGTCGACGACGTAGAAGCCGAGGTCCTCGAGCTCCTTGGCGGCCGTGCTGCGTCCGGCACCGGTCATCCCGGTGACGACGACGACCTCGCCGGTGTGGTCGGGGAGCCGCTCGGCATCGGGACCGTCGGGCTGCTCGGACATCCAGGGCTCCTGCTACGAGATCTCGCCGGTGGCGGTGTTCACCGTCTCGCCGCCAGTCTGACTGCTGGTGCGGCTCACCGCATCCTTGATGGCCGAAGCGGTACGGGGGCCGATGCCGGGCACCTGGGCGATCTCGTCGACCTCGGCGGCGCGGAGCTTCTTCAGCGAGCCGAAGTGCTTGACCAGCGTGCGGCGTCGTACCTCGCCGAGGCCCGGCACGTCGTCGAGCAGGCTCTCGACCATGGTCTTGGAGCGGCGGGAGCGGTGGTGGGTGATCGCGAAGCGGTGGGCCTCGTCGCGGACCCGCTGGAGGAGGTAGAGGCCCTCGGAAGAGCGAGCCATGATCACGGGGTCCTCCTGGTCAGGCAGCCAGACCTCCTCGAGCCGCTTGGCCAGGCCGCAGACCGGGATGTCGACCACGCCGAGCTCGCGCAGGGCCGCCTGCGCGGCCGCCACCTGGGGCGGCCCGCCGTCGACGACGACGAGGCCTGGCGCATAGGCGAACTTCCGCGGGCGGCCGGTCTCGGGATCGACCAGCATCGGGCCGGAGTCGGTGGCGATCTCGGTGGAGCGGGCCTGCTCGTCGAGAAGCCGCCGGAAGCGGCGGGTGATGACCTGGTGCATGTGCGCCACATCGTTCTGTCCGACTGGTCCGTCGCCGTCTCCCGGGCCCTTGATCACGAAGCGCCGGTACTCGCTCTTGCGGGGCAGACCGTCCTCGAAGACAACCATGCTCGCAACCACCTCGGTGCCCTGGAGGTTGGAGATGTCGTAGCACTCGATCCGCAGCGGTGCCTCGTCGAGGCCGAGCGCCTGCTGGATCTCCTCCAGCGCCTGGTTGCGCGCGGTGAGGTCGCTGCCGCGCTTGGTCTTGTGCAGCATCAGGGCCTGGGCGGCGTTGCGCCCGACGGTCTCCTGGAGCGACTTCTTGTCGCCGCGCTGCGGCACGCGGATGCGGACCCGGCTCCCCCGCCGCTCGGAGAGCAGCTGCTCGAAGGTCTCGGTGTCCGGCGGGAGGGTGGGCACCAGGATCTCGCGCGGGACGACGTCGTGGTCCTCGGCCCCGGCGTACAGCTGGAGCAGGAAGTCCTCGACGAGGTCGGAGGTGTCGCCCTCCTCGACCCGGTCGGCGACCCAGCCGCGCTGGCCGCGGATCCGGCCGCCCCGGACGTAGAAGATCTGGACGGCGACCTCGAGCGGATCCTCGGCGAGCGCGATCACGTCGGCGTCGGTGCCGTCACCGAGCACCACTGCCTGCTTCTCCAGGGCTTTCTGGATGGCGCCGAGGTCGTCGCGCAGCCGGGCCGCCTTCTCGAAGTCGAGCGCCTCGGAGGCGGCGTACATCTGGGCGCGGATCCGCTTGATGAAGGTGTTGGTGTTGCCGGCCATGAAGTCGCAGAAGTCGTCGACGATGTCGCGGTGGTCGTCGGCGCTGATGTTGCCGACGCAGGGCGCGGAGCACTTGTCGATGTAGCCGAGCAGGCACGGCCGGCCGATCTGGCCCGAGCGCTTGAACACGCCGTTGGAGCACGAGCGCATCGGGAAGACCCGCAGCAGCTGGTCAACGGTCTCGCGGATCGCCCAGGCGTGGCTGTAGGGCCCGAAGTAGCGGGTGCCCTTCTTCTTCGCGCCGCGGCCGACCATCACCCGCGGGAACTCGTCGCCCACGGTGACCGCGAGCCACGGGTACGACTTGTCGTCGCGGTACTTCACGTTGAAGCGCGGGTCGAACTCCTTGATCCAGCTGTACTCGAGCTGGAGCGCCTCGACCTCGGTGTTGACCACTGTCCACTCGACCGCGGATGCGGAGGTCACCATCGTCGCCGTCCGGGCGTGGAGGTTGCCGACGTCCTGGAAGTACGACGAGAGCCGGGCGCGCAGGTTCTTCGCCTTGCCGACGTAGATCACCCGGCCGCGGGCGTCGCGGAACTTGTACACGCCCGGCTGGGTGGGGATCTCCCCCGCCTTCGGTCGGTACGACGCCGGGTTGGTCACGCTTCAACCCTACGGGCTGGCCCCGACAGGCCACGGGGGCCGGGACGGTCAGCCGATGCGGGTCGTCCGGGCCGAGGTGAGGCTGCGGTTCGCGTAGCCGGGATGCCGGCCGGTGACCCGCACGGAGATGCGTTTGCCGCGTTGCGCCCTGGCCAGGACCAGCCGCTTCGCGGTCGCATGTCTGATCGCGACCCCGTCGGCGAACCACGCGTAGGTGAACGTCGTACCGCTGGTCCAGGCGCCCGGACGCGCCGTCAACGCCTTGCCGACCAGGGCCTTCCCGCGGAGCGTCGGCTTGGTTGAGCGCAGCGCCCCGAGGCCGACCGTTGCGGTGTCGGCGGAGGTCGTGGTGACGGCGGGGTAGCCGGGCCGGGTGCCGGTCACGGCCACGCGGACCGTCGTACCGAGGTCCGCCGGCGACGGCGTGTACGACGGACCCGTCGCGCCGTTCGCGGGCCGGCCGCCGACGAACCACTGGTAGGACAGCGTCACGCCACTCATCCAGGTGCCGGTCGCCGCCGACAAGGGCGCGCCGACCCGCGGCGTACCGGAGACGGCCGGTGTCGGAGCGGGTGAGATCACCGGCGCCTGCACCGCCGAGGTCGTGCCCGAGACGAGGGTCACCGACTGGTAACCGGCCGCGGTCAGGTGCTCGACCACGCTGAACGTCCGGCCCACGTCGCCGGGCTGGACGGTGTACGTCGACGAGGTCGCGCCCGGGACGTCGGCGCCGTTCGCTCGCCACTGCCAGGTCGTGGACACGGGGCTCAGCAGCGAAGCCCAGGTGCCACTCACCGCCTGGAGGACCTTGCCGACCTGGACCGTGCCGCTCACCGCCGGGTTCCCGGTGACCGGGATGGTGCCCGGCGTGATGGGCACAGCCGTCGCGACGCGCGTCGTGGGTGTGATGCCGGCGGCGGACCTGGTGACGGTCGCGACCAGCGACTGGTTGGCCAGGGTGGGCGTCACGACGAACGAGGTCAGGTCATCGGTGCCCGGCACCGGGTTCCCGTTGGCCGTCCACCGGATCGTCGTCGTGGTGGGGGTCGGGACCCAGCTGCCGAGGTTCAGCGAGACCGAGCCGCCCACGGTGGCGGTGCCGACGATGGCCGGCGTGCCGACCGTCGTGAAGGGCACGGTGCCGGGCGGGGGTGCCGGAGGCGTGAAGTCGACACTGACCACCGCGCCGGTGGTTGGGTCGACGGCTGGTGACGTGGACGCTGAGCGTGCCGGACGCGTTCGTCCAGGTGCCAGTGGCGGGCAGCGAGGTGTGCCCGGCCGCGTCGAGCACCAGGTCGTCGACGCCGCCCGCATTGGTTCCGACGCCGGGGTGCGCGGCGGTGATCACGACGCCGGGAGCGTAGTGCAGCAGGCCGCTCGGCGAGTTCAGAGCGCCGTTCGAGGCGTACACCGAGCCGGCGTCCTTGCCCCCGCCGGAGCGGTAGTCCAGATAGAGCGTCTCTCCGTCGTCCGGGTTGATAACCCGAACGCTCCGCAGCCCGGTCGCGTCAGTGCGCGGCTTGATGGTCGCGGTGGCATGCACGGGTTGGGTCCGGTCGCCGAGCGGGACGTCCTGGATCTCGCCCGGGTCGGTGATCCCCTGGAAGACGCGGTACGGCGTGCTGAGCGCGTTCAGCATCGGGAAGGGCAGACCGCCGGGGCCGCCGCCAACGGTGAAGCCCATCACGTCGTACACGCCGTAGTACTCCAGCGCCGTGCTGCCGACCCGGGCGTAGGCGTGCTGGAAGCCATAGTTGTGGCCGGTCTCGTGGCCGTAGATCCCGTCGATCCCGTCGATACGCCTTGACGATCAGGACCCCACCGCTGGCGAAGCTGGATCCCACGGTCCCCTCGCCGACGACGGTGCCGCTCGCGCAGGTGTCCGGGACGAAGACGACCAGTTGGTCGGAGCCGCTGAACGGGCTGATGCCCGGGAACTTCGCCTCGGCCTCCTGCACCACGCTGAAGAAGTCGCCCCCCAGCCCGCAGTCGGTGGTCAGCCACTGCCGTGTTGTAGTGCGTGACGGTGGCTGGCACCGTCAAGCCCGATGATCGCGCCGTTGGACTCGCTCTTCCAGTAGTTCCCGACCGTGGCCAGCGCTGCCCAGCAGCGTGCCGTCCGCCTGGCTGACAGGCCCTGTTGTCGTGGCCGCGACGAACTGCCGGTGCACGATCGGCGTCACGGCGGCCGGTAGACGCAGCGGCGGTGATCGTCGGCGTGCCGACGACAGACAGGGTGAGGGAGCGGCGGTCGACCAGCTGCAGTGCCGCGGCCCGCGAGGCAGTCGCGCTCGCGACCGAGGCGGGAAGCGCGAGCCGCCCGGTGAAGGTGGCTCCGGTGCGGGCGTCCGCCGGGATCGGCCCGGCCACCGGCACCAGGTCACCGTCGGCGAGCTGCACGGCGTACGACGTGCTCCCACCGTCCGGTCCGTCGGACTCCGCGACCAGGAGCGTGCCTTGCACGTCGATCGTGCTGGCTCCCGGCGCGACCGCGGCGCCGGCGACGGCCGGCGTCAGCGCGACGGCGGTCGAGACCGCGAGGCCGAGGGATCCGGCGAGCAGGGCAGTGCGTCGCAGGACCCGCATCTCGTCTCCCTCGGCCGGTTGCTGGCACGAGGCTAGGGCTGGACTCCTTGCACCGTCCTTGGAACGGCGGATCCAGTGCTCAGGCGACCTTGGCCGTTCTCGCCGACTTTCTCGCCACCGAGGTGTAGCCGGCCTTCCGGCCGGTCACCCTGACCGTGATCCGCTTACCCCGCTGGGCCTTGGTCAGCGCGAGCCGCGGACCGCTGGCGTGCCCGAGGTCGAGACTGCTGCGTGGGAAGGATGAAGTCGACCCTGACGGAGGCGCTGGGGCCGAGGCCTGACACGGACACGTGCAGCGTGCCGGAGGCGTTCGTCCAGGTCGACCCTGCGCGCAGGGAGGTGTCGCCGTACGTGTCCACCACGAGCGTGTCGACTCCGCCGGCAGCGCCGTCGCGCGTGGTGTTGATCGTGACGCCGGGGACGTACTTGATTGACTGGCGGCCGTACTTCAGGCCGAGGCCGGCGGCGTACGCCGAACCCGCGTCCTGCCCGGTCCCGGAGCGGTAGTCGAGGTACAGGACGTCGACGCTAGAGGGAGACCCACCCGCCGTTCGTCGAACGCCGGAGGAGGGGACCTTCGGCCTCAGCCCTGGACGACGTTGGTCCCCTGCACCTTGACGGCGACCTTGCCGAGCGCGGGTATCGAGCCGGCGGGAAAGCCGGACGGTCCGGTCACGTTGCTGCCGTCGGTGATCGAGAACTGGCTGCCGTGACAGCCGCAGTTGATGGTGCCGGAGGCGACGTTCGAGACCTGGCAGCCCTGGTGGGTGCAGGTGGCACTGAAAGCCTCGAAGGTGCCCTGCGTCGGCTGCGTGACCACGAGGTTCTGGGAGCCGAGGATCACGCCACCGCCGACCGGGACCTGCGAGGTCGCAACCAGGGCGGGCGCGCTCGGGGCGGCCGACTTGGTCGCCCCACCACCGGCCGGAGCAGAGGGGGGCGCGGACGTTGCCGCTCCACCCGCGGCCGGCGTGCTCGAGGAGCCACCACCGCCGCACGCGGCGAGCAACGGGAGGCTCAGGCCGCCCACGGCAGCACCCGCGAGGGCGCGACGTCGGGACAGGTCGGGGTCGGGCACGGGTACTCCTGGAGCTCGGCTGGGTTGGTCTCGACGCTAGTGGGCGAGGCTGTGACGACGCTGTGGAACGTGGGTAGTACGGCGGGACCCGCTAGGCGGTTCGGCCGCCCGCCAGCAGCGGCGCCAGGAACTGCCCGGTGTAGCTCTCGGCGTCGGCCGCGACCTGCTCGGGGGTGCCCTCCGAGATCACGATGCCGCCCCGCGAGCCGCCCTCCGGACCCATGTCGATGATCCAGTCCGACGTCTTGATCACGTCGAGGTTGTGCTCGATCACCAGCACCGTGTTGCCCTTGTCCACCAGGCTGGACAGCACCCCGAGGAGCTTGCGGATGTCCTCGAAGTGCAGGCCCGTGGTCGGCTCGTCGAGGACGTACACGGTGCTGCCGGTCGAGCGCTTCTGGAGCTCGCTGGACAGCTTCACCCGCTGCGCCTCGCCACCGGACAGGGTCGTCGCCGGCTGCCCGAGCCGGACGTAGCCGAGCCCCACCTCGCACAGTGTCTTCATGTGACGGGCGATCGGGGGCACCGCGGCGAAGAACTCCGCGGCCTCCTCGATCGGCATGTCGAGCACCTCGGCGATCGTCTTGCCCTTGTAGTGCACCTCGAGCGTCTCGCGGTTGTAGCGCGCGCCGTGGCAGACCTCGCACGGGACGTAGACGTCGGGCAGGAAGTTCATCTCGATCTTGATCGTGCCGTCGCCGGAGCACGCCTCGCAGCGGCCGCCCTTGACGTTGAACGAGAACCGGCCCTGGAGGTAGCCCCTCATCTTCGCCTCGGGCGTGGACGCGAACAGCTTGCGGATGTGGTCGAAGACCCCGGTGTACGTCGCGGGGTTGCTGCGCGGCGTCCGGCCGATCGGCGACTGGTCGACGTGGATCACCTTGTCGACCTGGTCGACGCCGTTGATCCGCTTGTGCCGGCCGGGGACCGAACGGGCGTTGTAGATCTGCTTGGCCAGGCTGGTGTAGAGGATGTCGTTGACGAGCGTGGACTTGCCCGAGCCGGAGACACCCGTCACCGAGACGAACAGCCCCAGCGGGAAGCTGACGTCGATGTTGCGGAGGTTGTGCTCGACCGCACCGACCACCTTGAGCTCCCGCCCCTTGGTGCGCGGTCGGCGCACGACCGGGACCGGGATCTCACGTCGGCCCGAGAGGTACATCCCGGTCAGCGAGTCGCGATGCTTGAGCAGCCCCTTCACCGACCCCGAGTGGACCACCTGGCCGCCGTGCTCGCCGGCGCCCGGGCCGATGTCGACCACCCAGTCGGCCATCCGGATGGTCTCCTCGTCGTGCTCGACCACGATCAGGGTGTTGCCGAGGTCCTTGAGCCGGACCAGGGTCTCGATCAACCGCTGGTTGTCGCGCTGGTGGAGACCGATCGACGGCTCGTCGAGGACATAGAGGACGCCGACCAGGCCGGCCCCGATCTGGGTGGCCAGCCGGATCCGCTGGGCCTCGCCGCCGGACAGCGAGCCGCTGGGCCGGTCGAGGGAGAGGTAGTCGAGGCCGACGTCGAGCAGGAAGTTGAGCCGCTCCTGGATCTCCTTGAGCACCCGCTCGGCGATCTGCTTCTCGCGCGTCGAGAGCTCGATCTCGCGCAGGAACTCGGCGGTCTCGTTGATCGGCAGCGCGCAGACCTCGGCGATCGACTTGCCGCCCATCGTCACCGCGAGGCTGACCGGCTTCAGCCGGCTCCCCTTGCAGACCGGGCAGGCGACCTCGCGCATGAAGCCCTCGAAGCGCTCGCGACTGGTGTCCGACTCCGCCTCGGCGTGGCGGCGCTCGACGTAGGACCGCACACCCTCGAACTCGGCGTAGTAGGCACGCTGACGGCCGTAGCGGTTGGTGGTGACGACGTGGACCTTGGTCGGGTGGCCGTCGAGCAGGGACTTGCGCGCCTTGGCGGACAGTTTGTCCCACGGCGTGTTGAGGTCGAAGCCGAGCTCCTCGCCCAGCGCCCCCATCAGTCGCAGGAAGTAGTCGGCGACGTGGGCCTGGCTCCAGGGCTGGATCGCGCCCTCGCCGAGGGTCGCCTGGCCGTCGGGCACGACGAGGTCGGGGTCGACCTCCATCCGGGTGCCGAGCCCGTGACACTCGGGACAGGCACCGAACGGGGAGTTGAAGGAGAAGGACCGCGGCTCGAGCTCGTCGGTGTCGATGGTGTGGTCGTTGGGGCAGGACATCTTCTCGGAGAACTTCAGCTCGCGGCCGGGGTCCTTGGCCGGCAGGTCGACGAAGTCGAGCACGACCAGCCCGCTGGCCAGTCGGAGCGCGGTCTCCACCGAGTCGGTGAGCCGGCGCTTGGACGACGCCTTCACGGCGAGACGGTCGACGACGACCTCGATGGTGTGCTTCTTCTGCTTGTCGAGCTTGGGCGGGTCGTCGAGGGTGTGGGTCTCGCCGTTGACGCGCACCCTGGAGAAGCCGTCGGTCTGGAGCTGCCGGAACAGCTCGACGTACTCCCCCTTGCGGCCGCGGATCACCGGGGCGAGCACCTGGAACCGGCGGCCCTCCTCGAGCGCGAGCACCCGGTCGACGATCTGCTGCGGCGTCTGGCGCTCGATCGGGGCGCCGCAGACGGGGCAGTGCGGGCGGCCGGCGCGGGCGTAGAGCAGGCGGAGGTAGTCGTAGACCTCGGTGATGGTGCCGACCGTGGAGCGGGGGTTCTTGGACGTCGACTTCTGGTCGATCGAGACCGCCGGCGACAGCCCCTCGATGAAGTCGACGTCGGGCTTGTCCATCTGGCCGAGGAACTGGCGCGCGTACGCCGAGAGCGACTCGACGTACCGCCGCTGACCCTCGGCGAAGATGGTGTCGAACGCCAGGCTGGACTTACCCGAGCCGGACAGGCCCGTGAACACGATCAAGGAGTCGCGCGGCAGGTCGAGCGAGATGTCCTTGAGGTTGTGCTCCCGGGCACCCCGGATGATGAGCTGGTCGGCCACTGGCTGAGGTCCCCTGGATGGTCGTCGGGTGGTCGTCTGGAGAAGGGCGTTCGAACACATGTTCGCCCGCCGGAACTGCCAGCGCAAGCCTGCCACGCCCCGCCGACACTCCCGATCCTACGAGGAGACGGAAGGCTGTACCTCACCCGGATTGCGGTGACGCGACGGCAGGGGCGGGTGGTGTTGGATGGATCCATGACCCCGACCGGGACCTCGGACCGCGCCGTCGCCCTCGACCTGCTCGGCGAGGCTGCCCTGCGCGTGAACCGGAGCGTGGACGGGCTGCACGGCGAGGAGTGGCGGGAGCCGTCGCTGCTCCCCGACTGGAGCCGCGCCCACGTCGTTGCCCACCTCGCCCTCAACGCCGAGGCCATCGCGCGCATGCTCCACGGAGTCGTGGCCGGCGAGCCCGCCCCCATGTACGACTCCGACGAGAGCCGCGACCGCGACATCGAGGACCTGGCCGGGGCCGAGCCGAGCGACATCCGAGCCCGCTTGCTCGGCGGTACGACGGTCCTGCTCGACCTGTTCGCCGCCGTCCCTGAGGACTCCTGGGAGACGCGCGTGGACCGTACGCCGGGCGGCCGATCGATGCGGGTGACGTCGCTGCCGAGCATGCGGCTGCGGGAGCTGGAGATCCACCACGTCGACCTCGGGTCCGGCTACGCGACGCGCGACTGGTCCACGGCGTTCTCCACCCTGCTGGTCGACGCCATGACCAGACAGCTCGAACCGACCGAGCGACTCGAGATGCGCCCGCTCGACGTCGACCGCACCTGGATCGTGGGGCCGGAGCACGACGACGGCGCCGTGATCACCGGTCCCGTGGCTGACCTCGGCTGGTGGCTGACCGGCCGACCCGCCCCACAGACCCTGTCCTGCTCGCGCGGCGAGCTTCCCGAGATCGGAGCCTGGTGACCCATGACTGAGCAGAGCCGCTACAGCGGCGAGGTGTCCCCGGGCGGCGAGCCCGATCGTCGTACCGCCGGATCCCTCGAGATCACCAAGCTGGCCGTCGACCCGCAGATGCACAACAACTGCTACCTGCTGCGCTGCACCGACACCGGCGACCAGGTGCTGATCGACGCCGCCGACGAGCCCGAGCGCCTGCTGGAGCTGATCGGCGACGGGGGGCTCACCACCGTGGTCACCACCCACCAGCACTGGGACCACCATCGCGCCCTGGCCGCCGTCGTCGAGGCCACCGGTGCCGCGGTGGTCGCCGGCGAACCCGACGCCGACGCCATCACCGAGCAGACCGGCGTCGCCGTCGCCCAGCGCGTCGGCGCCGACGACCGGATCGCCGTCGGCACCTGCTCGCTCGCGGTGATCCCGGTGGCCGGCCACACGCCGGGCTCCATCTGCCTGCTGTACGACGACGGCTCGGGCCGCCCGCACCTCTGGACCGGCGACTGCCTCTTCCCCGGTGGCGTCGGGAACACCCAGGGCGACTCCGACCGCTTCGCCCAGCTCATCGACGACGTGTCGACCAAGCTCTTCGACACCCTCCCCGACGAGACCTGGTTCTACCCCGGCCACGGCAACGACTCGACCCTCGGCGTGGAGCGTCCGCACCTCGACGAGTGGCGCGAGCGCGGCTGGTAGCCGGCGATGCCTTCCGACGGGTTCGCGCCCACACGCGGGTTCACCGGGCGTCCTCGCGCCGGCCGTCCCGGCCGCCTCCCGCCCGGCCAGTACGACACCGGCTCCGACTGGCCCACGCTGACCGCCGAGGTGACCCCGCACCTGGTCCCCGAGAAGTGGACGATGACCGTCGACGGCCTCGTCGAGCGGCCGGTCACGTGGACCTGGCGCGAGATCCACGCGCTGCCCGGCTCGACGTACTTCGGCGACATCCACTGCGTGACGACGTGGTCGAAGTTCGACGTGACCTTCGCCGGGGTGAGCGTCGACACGCTCCTGGCCGCCGCCCGACCGACGGACGCTGCGTCGTACGTGATGGCGCACTCGACGACCGGCTACACCACCAACCTCCCGCTCGAGGACGTCACCGGCGGGAAGGCCTGGGTCGTGTGGGAGTACGACGGGCGGCCCCTGCCGGTCGAGCACGGCGGCCCGGTGCGGCTGCTGGTGCCACACCTCTACTTCTGGAAGTCGGCCAAGTGGGTCACCCGGCTGGAGCTGATGGCGCAGGACCAGCCGGGGTTCTGGGAGCAGAACGGCTACCACGACCGGGGCGACCCGTGGCTCGAGCAGCGCTACCAGGGCGACCCGTGACCACGGCACCGACCAGCCCGGCGCCGGACCAGGCGACGAGCTGGACCACCGGCCGGGTCGACGAGGTCGAGCGGTTCGGCGACCACCTGGTGCGGCTCCGGCTCGAGGTCGCCGACCGCACCGAGGCCCTGCCCGGCCAGCACTGCGTCATCCGGCTACGGGCGGAGAACGGCTACACCGCGCAACGCTCCTACTCCATGGCCTCCGACCCCGCCGACCCGCTGCTCGAGCTGATGGTCGAATGCCTGCCCGGCGGCGAGGTCTCCGGGTTCCTGCACGACGAGGTCCGGGTCGACGACGTGCTGGAGGTGCGCGGCCCGATCGGTGGCTGGTTCACCTGGACCGGCGACGTCACTGCCGTCGCGGTCGGCGGCGGCACCGGCGTCGTCCCGCTGGTCTCGATGCAGCGGTACGCCGCGCGGCTGGGGCTGAGCGAACGGCTGCGGATCGTGGCCGTCGCGCGCACCTTCGCCGAGCTGCCCTATGCGCAGGAGCTGCACGCGGGTGGCGCCCTGGTCGCACTCACCCGGGAGAACCTCGGCGACCGGGTCGCCCATCCGCCGTACCCCTTCGAGGTCGAGCCGCTGGTCGACGGCGTCGAGCGCGGCTACGTGTGCGGCTCGGTGGGGTTCGCCTCGTTCGCGACCCGGCTGCTCGGCGAGGCGGGCGTGCGGTCGGACGTGATCCGGGTCGAGCAGTTCGGGGCGACCGGGTGAGTGCCGAGGCGGCGGACCTGCTCGAGGCCGACCGCCGGCAGACGGCCGAGCGGCTGGCTCGGCTGACCGAGGACTTCGACTCCGTCGTCGCAGCCTCCCGCGACACCAACGCCGACGACGAGCACGACCCCGAGGGCGCGACGATCGCCTTCGAGCGGTCGCAGGTGGGCGCGCTGGTGCAGCAGGCGCGGTCACATCTGCAGGAGATCGAGGCCGCGGCCGAGCGGCTGGAGCGCGGGACCTACGGCCGGTGTGAACGCTGCGCGGAGCCGATCCCTCCCGCACGCCTCACCGCCCGGCCGGTGGCGCGTCTCTGCATCCGCTGCGCCTCGAGAGGCCGGTAGGGAGCGCCTGCGACACGGTTGACGACGTAGTCCAGGCGTCACACGATGGTCGGGCGAGGGGGCCCCCGCCCCGTCTTCGGGCTCGCCCAACCGAGGAGTCACGTATGCGACACATCCGTTGGGGGATCTGCACCATTGCCACCCTGCTGGCGCTCACCGCCCTGCAGGCATCACCGGTCGCCGCGCAGCACGGCCGCCACGGCCACGACCTTCCCGACTCGATCGCCCTGCCGAACGGCTGGCAACCCGAGGGGATCACCACCGACGGCAAGCACCTGTACTCGGGCTCGCTGGCCGACGGCGCCATCTTCCGCTCCGACGTGCGCACCGGCGAGGGCGAGGTCCTCGCTGCCGGCGCCCCCGGCCGAGTGGCGGCCGGACTCGACTTCGACAAGCGCCGCGACCTGCTGTGGGTCGCCGGCGGACCGACCGGGGAGGTCCGCGCGCAGGACGCACGCACCGGCGAGGTGGTCGCGACGTACGAGTTCCCGTCCGCGACCCCGCGCTTCCTCAACGACGTGGTCGTGACCCGCGACGCCGTCTACGTCACCGACTCCTCCCACCAGGAGCTCGCGGTGATCCCGCTGCGGTCCGGTCACGGCCACGGCCACGGTCACGGCCGGAGTGATGGTCACGGGCACGGCCACGGATCGCAGCTGCCACCGGCGTCGGCGGCGACGACCCTGCCGCTCACCGGCGACCTGGTGTTCCAGGCGGGCTTCAACCTCAACGGCATCGTCGAGTTGCGGCACCTGCTGGTCTCGGTGCAGTCCAACACCGGGCTGCTCTTCGCGATCGACCCGAGCACCGGCGTCGCCACCACGATCGACCTGCACGGGGCGTCGCTGACCGGCGGCGACGGGTTGGAGCCCGACGGGCACCTGCTGTACGTCGGTCGTAACTCCGGCGAGGTCGACGCGATCGAGCTGGACCGCAGCCTGATGTCGGGTGACCTGGTGGCCACCATCACCGACCCGACGTTCGACACCCCGACCACGCTGGCACTGGCGCGGCACTCGCTGTTCGTCACCAACGCCCGCTTCAACACCCCGCCCACGCCCGACACGACGTACTCGATCACGCGTGTGGACGCCCTGCATCACTGAGCACCGGAGGCGACGCGGCATCGCCGCCGTCCTCGTCGCGTGCGGTGTCGTGGTCACGAGCTGTGGCCACGACTCCTCCGCGGAGGGCGGCGTCGATGCGGCCGTCACCCTGTCGGTGACCAGTACGGCGTTCGCGGACGGCGGGAGCATCCCGGTCGGGTTCACCTGTGACGGCGCTCAGACGTCGCCGCCGCTGGCCTGGACCGGAGCGGCCACCGCGCCCGCCGCCTGGGCTCTGGTCGTCGACGACCCGGACGCGCCGAGCGGGACGTTCGTGCACTGGGTCGTGCTCGACATCCCACCGGCCACCCGGTCGGTGGCGACCGGAGCGGTACCGGCCGGAGCGACGCAGGGGTTGAACTCCGCGGGCGCTGCGTCGTACGCCGGACCCTGCCCACCCAGCGGCACCCACCACTACCGGTTCACGGTCTACGCCCTCTCGGCGAAGACCGGCCTCGCCGACGGTGCCTCGATCGACGACGCGATGAGCAAGATCAAGGCGGACGCCGAGCGGCAAGGCACGCTCGTCGGGACCTACGCACGCGCGTCCTGAGGCCGACCGCCTGCTCGTCGAGTCGTGTGCCTGAGAACGCGCTATAGACCGGTGACAGGCACACGACTCGTTCTCTTGCCCTCCGGCCTCGACCAGTAGCCTCAGCCGGCGGACAACCGCACGCAGCAGTGGTCCGGGTCCGGCTGCAGCCGCGCACGGGTGGAGCGGCAGCCCAGGCCGTCGAGGACACCGGTCACGAAGTCGAGGTTGACCCCACAGATCAAGGCCGTGTGGTCGGCGGCCAGGGAGTCGAAGGGGCAGTTGCGCAGGCAGACCTCGTCTCCGTCGCGGCGCGGCTCGAAGCCCTGCTCGGCCAGCACCCCCGAGGCGCGGTCGAGGTCGTCGCCCTCGCCGTCGTACGCCGAGCCGGTCGCCCGCCCGCGGGCCACGGCCTCGTCCCGGAGTGCGACGGAGACCTCGGCACCGCCGAGGCTGCGCTCCAATGCGGAGGCAAGGACTCCGCCCACCAGGTCGTAGCTGCGCTGCGGCAGCGAGACGGCGACCTCGACCGACGAGCGGCGGTAGAGCTTGGCCGGCCGGCCGGCGCCCGGTCCGCTCCGGCCGCTGAGCCGCGCGTAGCTGACCTCCAGCAGTCCGGCGTCGACCAGCTTGTCGAGGTGGAAGCGCGCCGTGTGCAGAGGTACGACGGCCAGCCGGGCCGCCTCCTCCCGGCCGATCGCACCCGAGGCGGAGACGACCGCGTCGTAGAGCCGGTGGCGGACCGGGTCCGCGAGCACCGCCACCGCGCCGATCCCGTCCACGGAGGTCCTCCTCTTGACCGGGGACGATCGTCCCACTAACGTCCACTCTATTATCTTTTAGAAGATCTGCCCACCCCTGGAGGCCGCGTGAGCACCGAGCTCGTCAGCCCGCTCGAGGAGCACCTCCCCCGCCCCCACCGGCTCCGCGTCACCCACCCCACCCCCGAGGTCGACCTGGCCGCCGCCCGCGACGCCGCCACCGCGCTGCTCACCGCACTCGGTCTCCCGGTCGACGGACCCGACATGGTCGAGACGCCCCGTCGTCTCGTCGACGCCTACGCCGAGCTGCTCACCGTCCCCGACTTCGACCTCACGACCTTCGACAACGCATCGGGGTACGACGAGCTGGTGCTGGTCCGCGAGATCCCCGTGCGCTCGTTGTGCGAGCACCACCTGCTGCCCTTCACCGGCGTGGCCCACGTCGGCTACCTCCCCGGCGACCGGATCCTCGGGCTCTCCAAGCTGGCGCGCACGGTGGAGTTCTTCGCACGCCGCGTCCAGACCCAGGAGCGCTTGACCAGCCAGGTCGCCGACCACCTCCAGGACCGCCTCGCACCCCGCGGCGTCGGGGTCGTGATCGAGGCCGAGCACAGCTGCATGAGCCTGCGCGGTGCCCTCGCCACCGGCGCCAGCACCCTCACCACGGTCGTCCGCGGCCGCCTCCGCGACGACCCCGCGTCGCGCCACGAGTTCCTCACCCTGACCCGAGACAGGAGTTCCCGATGAGCGCACCGATCGTCGTCGTGGGCGGCGGCCTGGCCGCCGGCACCTTCGTCACCCAGCTCCGCGAGCGTGGCCACGACGGCCCGGTGGTGCTGCTCGCCGAGGAGGCGCACGCGCCGTACGAGCGGCCGCCGCTCTCCAAGGACCTGCTGCTCGGCAAGGGCACCCCCGACGACGCCGCGGTCCACGAGACGGCGTGGTACGCCGAGCACGACGTCGACCTGCGTACGGCCACGGCGGTCACCGCGATCGACCTGGCCGGCCGCCGCGTCGAGGCGGGAGGCGAGTGGCTGGAGTACGACGAGCTGGTGCTGGCCACCGGCGCCCGGGCCCGACACCTGGCGATGGCCGACGAGTCCGGTGTCCCCGTCGTCTACCTCCGCACCCTCGAAGACTCGTTGGCCCTGCGCGAGCACCTCACCGAGGGCGCCCGGATCGGCATCATCGGCGGCGGCTGGATCGGCCTCGAGGTGGCCTCCGCCGCCCGCCAGCACGGCGCCGAGGTGACCGTCCTGGAGTCGCTCGACCTCCCGCTGCTACGCGTCCTCGGACCCGAGGTCGCACAGGTCTTCGCCGACCTGCACCGCGAGCACGGAGTCGACCTCCGCACCGGTGTCCAGGTCACCGGCATCTCCGCCCGCGGCGACGGGGCGACGGTCGCCCTCGGCGACGGCAGCGCCCTCGACGTCGACCTCCTCGTGGTCGGAGTGGGCGTCCAGCCGAACGTCGAGCTCGCCGCGGCCGCGGGACTGGTCGTCGACAACGGCGTCCGCACCGACGCCCGGCTGCGCACCTCCGACGAGCACGTCTACGCGATCGGCGACGTCGCCAACATCGACCACCCCGTGCTGGGCCACCCGCTCCGCGTCGAGCACTGGGACACCGCCAAGAAGCACGGCGCCGCCCTGGCCGGCACCCTCTCCGGCACGCCGACCGAGGCCGGCGACCTCCCCTACTTCTTCACCGACCAGTACGACCTCGGCATGGAGTACGTCGGCAACCCCGGCCCGGAGGGCTACGACCGGGTGGAGCTGACCGGTGACGTGCCCGGCCGGGTGTTCCGGGCCTGGTGGCTGCGCGGTGACAGGGTCGTGGCCGGGATGCATGTCAACGACTGGGACGCGATCGACGAGATCCGCCGGGTCGTCGGTACGACGGAGCCTCTGCCCGAATCGTGACCTGAAGGGACGCTGAGCCCGCTTGCTCTCCCGGCGGTGCTGAGGAAGAGTGACCGAGCCGTCACTCCGACGGCCCACCCAGGGGAGTTCCATGAGTCATCGTTTCGGGTCCGGCCGCCGCCGGAACACGCTGGTCATCGCGTCGATCACGGCGCTCGCGCTGGCCGGCCTCGCCGGCACCACGTCGTACGCCGCGGGCAGCGCAGGGCCCTCGGCGACCACCACGCGTACCACGACCCATCAGCACGACGCGCGCGGCTACTACGACGTGCGCACCGGCAGCCAGCAGGCACGGGCGACCGCGCTGCGCACCTCGCACCGGGTGGCCGCGAAGCCGCAGGCGCGAGCTTTTCGGCGGGCCGCACCGAAGCAGATCATCACCGACATCGACGGCACCACCGGCACCGTCCGGATGCGCGCCAACCTCGCCGGGTTCCTCACCGGCACGAGCCACAAGTCCGCCAAGAAGGTCGCGCTCGGCTACGTGAAGAGCCACCTGGCCGACCTCGGCCTCGCCCCGGGTGATGCGGCGACCTTCCACCTGGCCCGCGACTACCGCGACATCACCGGTACCCACCACCTCTTCTTCACCCAGCGGATCGCCGGCAAGCCGGTCATCTCCAACGGGCTGACCGCCAGCGTCAACAAGGGTGGCCGCCTGCTCACCGTCGGCGGCTCCCCGATCACCAAGACCCGGGCGCTCGCCGTCGCGCAGGCCGGCCCCTCGGCCGACCTCACCTCCGCCGCTGCCGCGGTCGACGCCGCGCGCGCCACGATCGGCACCGACCCCACGGCCACCGCCACCGACCTCAGCGCCGACAGCGCGACCAGCGGTCTCTTCGTGACCGGAGCGACCGCCCACCCGGCCTGGCAGGCCATCGTGATGGCGGCGAAGACCCCGTCGATGGTCGTCCTCGACGCCACGACCGGAGACGTCCTGCAGCGGCGTCCGCTGGTGAACTACGAGGCCAGCGACAGCACCGGCACGGTCTTCCAGTTCTTCCCCGGTGCCCCTCGGGGCGGCAAGCAGGTCCGCGTCGACTTCACGAAGCGCGGCTGGCTCAGCCGGAACGCGCGGATCCTCGAGGGCAACAACTCCCACACCTACTCCGACGTCGACGACAACAACAAGGCATCGAAGAGCGAAGAGGTGCCGGCGAAGACCCCGCACTCCTGGAGCTACGCGCTCACCCCGTTCAAGCTCGGCTTCGCGAAGTCCTTCTGCGGCAAGCCGTGGCCCTGCTCGTGGAACCCGAACAAGCCGTTCTCCTGGCGCACCAACCGTGCCCAGAACGCCACGCAGGTCTTCTACTTCGTCAACAACTGGCACGACCACCTGCTGGCCAAGCCGATCGGCTTCAACGAGGCGGCCGGCAACTTCCAGGAGGTCAACGGGGGCAAGGGCGGCAAGGGCAGCGACTCCGTCAACACCCAGACCGATGACGGCGCCAACACCGCCGGCGGCCTGCCCGACGGCGCCCACATCGACAACGCGAACATGGGCACCCCGCCCGATGGCCGCAACCCCAAGATGCAGATGTTCCTGCAGCACCAGCCGCACACGCCGTACCCGGCCGGCGACCCGTTCTCGCCGACCAACGTCGGTGACGAGGCCGACACGGTCTACCACGAGTACACCCACGGCCTGTCCAACCGGCTGAACGTCGACGTGCAGGGCCGCTCGACCCTCGGCGGCGTCCAGGCCGGTGCGATGGGCGAGGCGTGGAGCGACTGGTACGCGATGGACTACCTGGTCGCCCACAAGCTCCAGAAGGACAAGCGCGGCAAGGTGGACGTGCGCCTGTTCGTCTACGACGGCGCGGGCGTCGACCTCGACCGCACCGAGCCGATCGACTGCCGCGTCGGCAAGCCGGCGAAGCTCTGCAACGGCGGCGCCACCGGCCACCGCGGCGGCTACACCTACCGCGACTACGGCAAGGTCGTCGGCATCCCCGAGGTGCACGGCGACGGCGAGATCTGGGCGCAGACCCTGTGGAGCCTGCGCGACGCGCTCGGCTCGAAGAAGGCCGAGTCCCTGGTCACCCGCGCGATGGAGCTGGCACCGTACAACCCGTCGTTCCTCGACATGCGCAACGCGATCCTGGTCGCCGACGCCTCGGTCTTCCACGGCCGCCAGACCGCCAAGATCTGGAAGGTCTTCGCCAGCCGCGGGATGGGATTCTTCGCCGGTTCCCTCGGCGGAGACGACTCGACGCCGGGTTCCAGCTTCGCCCGCCCGCCGGCCACGATCACCAACGGCATCATCGACGGGACCGTCATCGACCAGGACAGTGGCGCTCCGGTCGTCGGGGTGCCGGTGACGCTGGCCTTCCAGGGCTCCGGCACGGTCAACCCCACGGCAGTCACCGACGCGGCGGGCCACTACACGATCAGCGGGATCCCGCAGGGCGCCTACAGCAAGCTGCAGGTCCTCGGTCAGGGCTACGCGGCTCAGCAGGCCGTGACGGTCGGCGCCGGGGTCACCACGGTGAACCTGTCGGTGCGCAAGGACCTGGCCACCACGGCGGCGGGCGCCTCGATCGCTTCGGAGACCGGGGCTGTGTTCCAGGGCTGTTCCGCCAAGCAGGCGGTCGACCAGAACCTTGCCACCGGCTGGAGCACCAACGTCGGCCCGGGCACCAACACCGACCCGAGCGGCACCTTCACCCCGAAGAACTTCGTGGTCAACCTCGGTACGACGTACAACGTCAAGGGCTTCGCGGTCGACCCGTCGGCGTCCTGTGGTGACGGCGGCAGCGCCTCGACCGGCGCCTACCACATCGAGACGTCCCCGGACGGTGTGACCTACACGCCGGTCAACAGCGGCACGTTCACCACCGCCAACAACGGCCGGCTCAACCCGATCGACCTCGCGGCACCGTCCACGGGCGTGCAGTTCGTCCGCTTCACAGTGGACGGCAACCAGACGCCGTCGTTCTCGACGAACTGCCCGGGTGGGGCGTTCTCGGGATGCGCGTTCGTCGACCTCACCGAGTTCGAGATCTTCGGCAGCAAGACCCCGTAGGAGGCCCGCCACTCGGCCGGCCCGTGCTCAGCGCGGGTCGGCCAGCAGGCCGGTGAAGGCCACCTCGCCCGCCCCGAGCAGGGCCGAGTCGGTCCCGAATGCCGGCAGCCCGAGGATGACCCCCGGGCTGGCCTCGCCGAACGTGTAGCGCTCCACCGCTGCCTCCACCTCCGGCCGGGCGAGCTCGAGCACCTCACCGAGCGAGCCACCGAGCAGCACGCGCTCGGGGTTGAGCATGTTCAGCAGGTTCGCGATGGCGCGGCCGAGCGGCTCGGCCGCGGCCTCGATGGCGTGCAGCGCTCCGGCCTCGCCCTCCCGGGCGTCCTTGAACAGTGCCGCGACGCCGGCGTCGGTGCGGGGCAGGGGGCGGCCGGCCAGCTCGAGCAAGGTGTTCTCGCCGAGGAAGGTCTCGATGCAGCCCCGCTTGCCGCAGTGGCAGAGCGGTCCGGTGGGGTCCAGCACGTTGTGCCCGATCTCGCCGGCGTGGCCGTCGCGGCCGTGCACCGGCAGGCCGCCGATGATGATCCCGGCGCCGACCCCGATCCGGCCCATCAGGAAGACGACGTCGTCGCAGTCGCGGGCGTTGCCGCGTTGGTGCTCGGCCAGGACGGCGAGGTCGGCGTCGTTGCCGACGTAGACCGGTACGTCGCCGATGAGCACGTCCTCGAGCATGGCGCCGAGCTGGACGCCTCCCCAGCCGAGGTTGGGCGCGACCCCGACCCGGCCCGTCACCAGGTCGACGGTGCCGGGCACGCTCACCCCGACACCGCACACGCGGCCGGTGGTGCCGGTGATGTCGCGGAGCCGCGGGATCGCCTCGGCGACCAGCCCGACGAGGTGCTCGGGCCCGCTCGTCCCCGGCCCGATCGGCACCATCTCGCGCGCGGTGATCACCCCACCGAGCCCGATCGCGGCCACCGTCACATGGGCGACGTCGACGTCCACGCCCACGGCGTAAGGGCCGGCGGCGTGCGGGGCGACCAGGTGAGAGGGGCGTCCGACCCGCTCTCCCCCGCTGGGCACGACCTCCTCCACCAGACCCAGCTGCACCAGGTCACCGACCAGGGTGCCGACGGTCGAGCGGCTCAGGTGGAGCCGCTGGGTCAGCTCGGCGCGCGTCAGCGCCCCGTCGCGGTGCACATGGCTGAGCACCAGTGACAGGTTGTGCTGCCTGATCTCGTCGGGGCGGACCGCCGACGCACGCCGTCCGGGCACGGTGGCGTCAGGAACGGGCTGCCCGCCGGCGTGAGATCGCGTCGACAGCAGCGGCGAGGAGGAGCACGATGCCCGTGATGACCTGCTGCCACTGCGGGCCGAGGCTGGGCTTGAGGCCCAGCCCGTTCGGGATGATGGTGATCACCAGGGCACCGAGGATGGCGTCGCGCGGCTTGCCACGACCACCGAACAACGAGGTACCACCGATGACGGCCGCGGCGACCGAGAACAGCAGCACGTTGCCGGAGCCGAGGTCCAGGGACGCCGACGACTGCGACGACGCGAGCAGGATGCCGCCCATGGCCCCGAACGCCGTGCAGAGCGCGAAGGCAGTCACCCTCATGTGGACCACGTCGATGCCCGCACGACGTGCCGCCTCGGCGTTGCCCCCGGTGGCGTAGAGGTGACGACCCCAGGTGGTCTTCATCAGGGCGATCGTGCACAGGATCATCAGGACGATCGCGATCGCCGCGGGGACCGGGATGCCCTGCTTCGGCGGAGCGTTCGCGTTCAGGGCGCGGTCACGGCAGGCGAGGTAGGTGATCAGCACGCCGCCCACGATGATCGCGGCGCTGCGCAGCACGACCAGGTTGATCGAGTCGTGAGCGAGGTCCTGCCGTTTCGTCTTGATGGCTTGGTAGAACGAGTAGGCGACGTAACCGCCGACCACCACGATCGTGAAGACCCAGCTCCACGTCACCGTGAGGTTTCCGTAGGCCATGTCGAACCACAGCTTGTAGTTCGAGGTGTTGATCGGCACCCCGCTCACCACGAACTGCAGCACGCCCTGCCAGGCCAGGAACAACGCCAGGGTGACCACGAAGCTGGGGATGCCCACCACGGCGACCATGTACCCGTTGAAGACCCCGATGGCGACGCCGATGCAGACGGCGGCGATCAGGCCGAACAGCAGATGGTCGGTGAGGTTGGTGACGATCAGCACGATGCCGATCACGATCGCGACCGACGCCGACCAGGCCTTGGTCCGGACCGCGAGGGCCACGCAGATGGCCATCCCGACGATGATGCTCCAGAACAGGAACGTGGGAAGCGAGTTGTGCAGGTTGCCCTTGGAGATGGCGACCGCCGCGATGGCCGCGCAGACGCCGCCGGCGGTGCCGGCCGAGAGGTCGATCTCGCCGAGCAGGAGCACGAACACCAGGCCGAGGCCGATCACCGCGATGTAGGCGCCCTGGCCCGGGATGTTGCCGATGTTGGCCGAGGAGAGGAAGCGGCTGCTGACCTGCTGGAAGACGATCGCCAGGATGATCAGGCCGAGGATCGACGGCAAGGCGCCGGGGTCACCGGTGCGCAGCTTGGTGATCCAGCCGCTGAACGCGTCGCCGATCGAGCGCTCCTCGATGTCGAGGGAGAACGCCTCGGACCGGTCACCTGCCTGCGTCTTCGCGGTGGTGGGCTCGGCCTCGGGTGGGTTGGTCGACATGTCGCTGCCCCTCAGATGCTCTCGTTGGCGGTGGCGGACTCCAGGCCCAGACCACCGCTACGGCCGGACGTGATCAGCTCGACGATCTGGGTGGTGTTGGTGTCTTCCTTCTTCACCTCGGCAGCGACCCGACCGAGGAAGAGGGCCACCACGCGGTCGGCGACCTCCATCACGTCGTTCATGTTGTGGGAGATGAGGACGACGCCGCGGCCCTGGTCTGCCAGGCGGCGAACGAGGTCGAGCACCTGGCGGGTCTGGGCCACGCCGAGGGCGGCCGTGGGCTCGTCGAGGAAGACGACCTTGCTGTTCCACAGCACGGCCTTGGCGATGGCGACGGTCTGTCGCTGGCCACCGGAGAGGTTGGAGACCATCTGGCGCACAGATGACACGGTGCGGACCGAGAGGCTGGCAAGAGTCTCACGCGCCTGCTTCTCCATCTGCCCGTCGGAGAGGATCGAGCCCACCGTGGTGAGCTCACGGCCCAGGAACATGTTCTGGGTGATGTCGAGGTTGTCGGCCAGGGCGAGGTCCTGGTAGACGAACTCGATCCCGAGGGCAGTAGCCGCCCGTGGGTCGGAGATCGTCACGTGGTTGCCCTCGTAGATGACCTCGCCGCTGTCGATGCCGTTGATGCCCGCGAAGCACTTCACGAGCGTGGACTTGCCGGCACCGTTGTCGCCGACGAGCGCGGTGACCTCGCCGGGATAGACGTCGAAGTCCACATCGTGGAGCACGTGGACGGGACCGAAGCTCTTGTTGAGCTTGCGGGCCTGAAGGATCGGTTCGGTCACACGGATCACCCCTGGGACGGTCACATGGAACTCGTTGGCGGCCGGGCTCGCGCCCGGCCGCCAACGAAGGAGTTGTGGCGGTACTACGGACCTACTGGAGGCCGATGGCCGCGCACTGGGTGGTGATGCCCTTGCAGATCTCAGCCTGGGTCAGCGCCCCGGCCTTGACCACGTCGTTGACGTTGGCCTGGGTGATCACCTGGGCCGGCAGGAGCAGCGCCTTGATCTGGTGGTTCGGCGACTCCGGGTCGGCGAAGTCCTGCAGCGTCATACCAGCCGATGCCGGGTCCTTGTTCTCGATCAGCGCGATGGCCAGCTGGGCTGCGGCGCCCGCCTCGAGCTTGACGTTCTTGAAGACCGTCATGCTCTGCTTGCCGGTCACGATGTTCTGGAGACCCTCGGTACCGGAGTCCTGACCGGTGACGACGACCTTGCCGTCGAGGCCGTTGGTCTTCAGCACGCCGATGACAGCGTTGGCGATGTCGTCGTTCGCGGCGAGCACGGCGTCTACCTGACCACCCGACGCAGTGAGCGCCTGGCTGAACGCCGGAGCGGCGTTGGCGACGAGCCAGCCCTTGACGGTGGCCTCCTGCTCGATGGTGAGGTCACCCGATGACTTCAGCGGGTCGAGCACCTCGTGCGCACCCTTGGCGAACAGCACGGCGTTGTTGTCGACGTCCGTACCGCCGTCCATCATGATGATCTTCGGGTTGGTGACGCCGTTGGCCTTGAGGCAGTCCATCATGGTCTGCGCCTGGAGCTTGCCGACGTCCTCGTTGTCGAAGGACACGTAGTACGGCGCGGTGCCACCGAGGTTCACACGGTCGTAGTCGACGACCTTGACGCCAGCGGCCTTGGCCTGCTGCTCGACACCGGCACCCGAGGCGGCGTCGATGGAGTCGATGATGAGGACCTTGACGCCCTCACCGATCATGGTCTGAGCGATCGAGGCGAACTTGTTCTTGTCGCCCTGGGCGTTCTGCACGTCGGGGGTGATCCCGGCGTCCTTGAGCGCCTTGGTGAGCAACGGTGCGTCGTACTGCGTGTAGCGCGTCGACGAGGTGGTGTCGGGCAGGATGACCCCGACCTTGCCGCTGGTCTTACCGAGGTCGACCGTCTTGGGCACCGCAGCGCCACTGGTGGGCGGAGAGTCCAGCTTGCAGGCGGCCGTAGCCGTGGCTGCTCCCGAGCTCGACCCTCCCGCGCTGGGGGTGCTGCTGTTGCTGGAGCCGCAGGCGGAGAGGCTGATAGCCGCCACGACACCAAACGATCCGATTAAAGCTGTGGTCCTGCGCATGCCGCGCCCTTCAGTCCGGCGGTGTGACGGGGACGCCGCCGCACCGGTTTATGTTCCGTGCGCGAACATATCGGCAAAACCTGTCGGGGGCTAGAACCGTCACCAAATCGTCACCGGCGTGTCATCACAGCATGCTAGGGACCTTCGACCCTGTGCCTCACGGTGTTGGACGTCGGGCCGGACGTCCCTCCCCCGGAGGGTGACCCGTCAGTAACATCGACCGGGTGTCCTACCTCCGACGCCAGCTGGTCACCGCCGCCCTCACCGCGAACGCCGTACGGCCGCCGCCCACCAGCAACCTGCGGGTGGGGCTCTGGTCGTTCGCGTTCGGCTGGCCGACCGGGGAGCTGGCCCCGCAGCTGCTCGCGCTGACCGCTGCGGACACCGTGGCCCATGTCGCCCGCGGGAGACGCAGCCGGCTCGGGCTGGTGCTCGCCGCCGCCAACGCAGCGGGGCTGGCCTACCTGGTCCGCCAGAGTCGCCAGGTGCAGGTGGTCGCCGAGCAGTCGCTGGTCGACAGCTTGGGTGAGGAGTACGTCGACCGCCCCGGCGAACGGCCGACCACCGTCGACCTGGCGACGCCCTGGCGCAAGCTGCTCAATCCCTTCGGCCGCCGCAACCCGAGGGTCCGCGTCGACCACGACGTCCGTTACAGCGACGCCGGCAAGCGCGGCCTGCTCGATGTCTACCGGCCTGCCGACCGCGACGTCGTCGGCGCGCCCGTCCTGATCCAGGTGCACGGCGGCGGCTGGACCTTCGGCTCCAAGGACCAGCAGGGCATCCCCCTCATGCAGCGGATGGCCGAGCGCGGCTGGGTCTGCGTCGCCATCAACTACCGCCTGGCGCCGCGCGACGCCTTCCCGGCACAGATCATCGATGTGAAGAAGGCGATCGCCTGGGTCAAGGAGCACATCGAGGAGTACGGCGGCGACCCGTCGTATGTCGTGGTCACCGGCGGCTCGGCCGGCGGCCACCTGGCCGCACTGGCGGCGCTCACCCCCAACGACCCGGAGTACCAGCCCGGCTTCGAGGGTGCCGACACCCGGGTGCAGGCGGCCGTGCCGTTCTACGGCGTCTACGACTTCGCCGGCGCGACCGGCCTGTCCAACGCGCTGCTGATGCGCGACCGCTACCTGGCCCCCAAGATCGTGCAACGCACCTGGGACGACGACCCCGAGGTCTTCGAGCACGGGTCGCCGATCCTGCGGATCACCTCCGACGCCCCCGACTTCTTCGTCATCCACGGCGACCGCGACACCCTGGTCGCCGTTGAGCAGGCCCGGCTGTTCGTCGCCGCGCTCCGCGAGACCTCGAAGAACAGCGTGGCGTACGCCGAGTTCCCGGGCACCCAGCACGCCTTCGACGTCTTCCCCTCGATCCGCTCCGAGCACGTCGTACGGGCGGTGGAGCGCTACCTCGAGTGGCACCGCGCCCGGCAGTGATCGTTGCGGAACACCCCGAGCCCTCAACAGAGGTGTCCGATCCTCTGTTGTGGAACACCTCGGTCCCCCACACCGGGGGCCCATGCGCTGGTCATGGAACACGCCGTTCCACAACAGCGCTTCGAGGTGCCGCTGTGCGGGCACACCCTGTTCCACCACGACGCTCAGCGTGTCCCGGGTGCGGGCACGAGGTGTTCCACTTCCACTCCCGTCCTGCCCACATGTCTCCGCGAGTAACGTCGCGCTCGCCATGACCGACCCCGCCGACGTAACGGCCCTCCTGGCCCTGGCCCGCGCGGCCCGGGGCTTCATGCCCGAGGCCGAGGGCCTGGCGCTGCACCGCCTGGCGTGCGAGCGCCTTCCCCACGGCCCGGTCGTCGAGATCGGTACCTACATCGGCAAGTCGGCGGTCTACCTCGGCGCGGCCGCGCGCGAGGTCGGTGGCGTCGTGTTCACCGTCGACCACCACCGCGGGTCGGAGGAGAACCAGGCGGGCTGGGAGCACCACGACCCGACCCTGGTCGACCCGGATACGGGGCGCATGGACACGTTGCCGTTCTTCCGCAGGACGATCGAGGAGGCCGGGCTCGAGGACGTCGTGGTCGCGGTGGTCGGCGCGTCCGCCACGGTCTCCGCCCACTGGCGCACGCCGGTCTCGCTGCTCTTCATCGACGGGGGGCACGGCAACGAGCCGGCGCACGCCGACTACCACGGCTGGGCCCGCTGGGTGATGCGTGACGGGCTGCTCGCCATCCACGACGTCTTCCCCGACCCTGCCGACGGCGGGCGCCCGCCGTACGACATCTACCTGCGTGCCGTGGACTCCGCGGCGTTCAGCGAGGCGGAGGTCATCGGCTCGCTCCGCGTCCTGCGACGCGTCTCAGGCATGGCCGGCCAGAGCGTCGGCTGACGCACAGCCGCACTCGAGCGCAAGCGGCTCCGGGTCGGTGACCAGCCCCGCGCCCCGGACCACGTCGGCCCCGCCGGTCTGGTTCGTGAGCGCGTCGTGGGCGAGCAGCACGGAGGCCGTCGTGAACGTCGTGTGCTCTGCCGGCCAGTGCACGTCGTCGGGGTAGACGTACCCGGTCCAGTAGCCGCCGTCGTCGTTGCGCAGGTGCTGGGCGTCCTCGAACACCCGCACCGCCCGTTCGGTGTCACCCAGCGCATCGAGGGCGAGCACCAGCTCACAGGACTCGGCGCCGGTCACCCAGGGGTCGGTGTCGACGCAGCGGACGCCGAGGCCGGGCACCACGAAGTCGTGCCAACGGCTGTCGATGAGGGCTCGGCCCGCGTCCCCTCGGACGGCGCCGCCGAGTACCGGGTAGTACCAGTCCATCGAGAAGGTCGACTTGTCCAGGAACCGGTCACGGTGCTCGCGCAGAGCGTGCCCGAGGCGCCCGGCCGTCAGCTCCCACTCGGGCTGCGGGTCGTCGAGGAGCTCGGCGAGGGTCAGGCCGGCGCGAAGTGCGTGGTGGATGCTCGAGGACCCGGCCAGCAGGCCGTCGCGGTTGACCCGGGCCGGGCCGTCGGCCGCCCACTCCTGCGACCAGGCGATGCCGCCATACGGCAGCTGCATCGAGCAGGCGAAGTCGAGGGCGCCGCGGACCGTCGGCCACATCGCGGCGACGAAGCGCTCGTCGCGGTTCACCAGCCAGTGGTGCCAGACGCCGACCGCGACGTACGCCGCCATGTTGGTCTCACCGCTGGCGTCCTCGACGACCCCGCCGACGGTCTTCAACGGCCACGAGCCGTCGCGCCGCTGCGTCCGGCGTACCCACGACCAGGCCTGGTCGACCGCGTCGTGGCGGCCGGCGACGAGCAGCGCCATCGCGGCCTCGACGTGGTTCCAGACGTCGGTGTGGCCGCCGACCGTCCAGGGGACTCCGCCATCGCGCTCCTGGACGGCCTCGATCGCCAGTCCCGACTGCACGACCTGCGCACGGGTGAGGAGCTCACTCATCGGTCGCCTCGGGGGTCTCGAGCGGTTTGTGGAGGTAGACCACGAGGCTCTTGCCGATCAGCGGGTTGAGCGCCTTCTCGGCCCAGCGCGTCGTCCGCGGCGCCTTCATGATGTCCCAGACCAGCAGCCGGTGGTACGCCTTCGCGAGCGGGTGACCGTCGTTGTCGACGCCGACGGCGCACTTGATCCACCAGTACGGCGAGTGCAGGCCGTGGGCGTAGTGGCGGCCGTCGTACACCAGGCCGGCGTTGACGGCCTTGGTCACGAGCTCGGCGTCGGAGTAGATGCGGATGTGGCCACCGGGGGTGTTGTGGTAGTCGTCGGAGAGCTTCCAACAGACGACCTCGGGCAGCCAGCGCGGCACGGTCAGCGCGATCGTGCCGCCGGGCCGCAGCACGCGCACCAGCTCGGTCAGGGCCTGGATGTCGGCCGGTACGTGCTCGAGGATCTCTGCGGCGACGACCCGATCGAACTCGCCGTCGGCGAACGGCAGCGAGAGCGCGTCACCCTCCTTGACGTCGGCCTCGGCACCCGCGGGCACCTCGCCGGCGTCGGCCATGGCCACGAACATGTCGCGCACCCGGGACAGCTCGTCGGCGTCCTGGTCGAAGGCGACGACGTCGGCCCCGCGCCGGTACATCTCGAAGGCATGCCGCCCGGCCCCGCAGCCGAGGTCGAGCACCCGGTCACCCGGCCGCAGCCCGAGCCGGTCGAAGTCAACGGTCAGCATCGTTCTCCTCGTCGGTCGAGCGGCCACCCTCGTCGGTCGAGCGGCCACGTCGCGATCGAGCGGCCACCCTCGCCGGTCGAGCGGCCACCCTCGTCGGTCGAGCGGCCACCCTCGTCGGTCGAGCGGCCACCCTCGTCGGTCGAGCGGAGTCGAGACCCCGCGATCGCCTCGTCGTACGCCGCAGCGGTCGCGGCTGCGACGGCGCGCCAGCTGAACAGCTCCTCGACCCGCTTCCGGCCGGCCGCGCCGTAGCGGGCACGGCGTTCCGGGTCGTCCAGCAGGGCGCCGACCGCCACGACCAGCTCGGCCACGTCGCCAGGCCGGACCAGGTCGGCGCAGAGCCCGTCGGGTCCGACCACCTCGGGGATCGCCCCGGCCCGGGACACCACCAGCGGCGTGGCGCAGGCCATCAGCTCGGCGGTCGGCAGCGAGAACCCCTCGTAGAGGCTGGGCACGCAGGCCAGCTCGGCCGAGCCCATCAGGGCGACCAGCTCGGCATCGCTCAAGCCGTGCACGAAGCGCACGTGGTCGCGGATCGCGAGCTCGTCGAGGAGCTGCTCGGTGCGGCCGCGGGCGACCGGCTTGGTCACCAGCAGCAGCTCGAGCTCGGGCCGCTCGGTACGGAGCTTGGCGAACGCCTCCAGCAGGGTCGCGATCCCCTTCAGCGGCGCATCCGCGCTGGCCATGGCGAGGATCCGGCCGGGGACGCGGGGCTCGGTCGGAGGCACGAAGCCGTCGTCGACACCGAGCAGCACCACGCGGATCCGCTCCGGGTCGACCCCGAACTCGCGGACCACGTCGGTCCGCGACGACTCCGACGGCGTCAGCACCATCCGCATGCCGCGCGCGACGCGGGCCTGCATCCGGACGAAGCCGTACCAGCGCCGCAAGGTGAGCCGCTTGCGCCAGGACGGCGCCGACGCGAGGTCGATCCGGCGGTCGATGCTGATCGGGTGGTGCACCGTCGCGACCAGCGGGAGCCCGGTCTCCTGCTCCAGGGCGAGCAGGGGCGACCCCAGCGTCTGGTTGTCGTGGACCACGTCGAACTCCTCGGCCCGCTCCCGTAGCAGCCGGAGGACGCGGCGGCTGAAGGTCCGCGGCTCGGGGAAGCCGGCCGTCCACATGGTCGCGACCTCCTCGATGTCGACGAGGTCGCGGAGCTCGGAGGGGCGCGGGGTGCGGAACGGGTCGGGCTCGCGGTACAGGTCGAGGCTCGGCACCTTGGTGAGCCGCACGCCGTCGTCGAGGTCCGGATACGGCTGGCCGGAGAACACCTCGACCTCGTGGCCGAGGCGCACCAGCTCGCGGCTGAGGTGGCGGACGTAGACGCCCTGGCCACCGCAGTGCGGCTTGCTGCGGTACGACAGCAGTGCGACACGCAACGGGCTCCGCCTTCCGGTCCGGATCGGACGGCGCGCGATGCTACCGACCGGTATGCCGACCCTAACCGGGCCTTCTTGACCCCCGCCCACCCGGTGGTCGAGGAGGGGCGCCCTGGCGCGCCGTCTCGAAACCACCTCAGCGTCGGCGTATTCGTCGCTCGAGCTTGTCGAGACCCCGGCACCGTGGTCTCGGCAGGCTCGACCGACGGGCTCGGTGGGCTAGGTGCCTTCGCTGGAGTGGCCGGGGAAGACGTGGGCGGAGGGGTCGATCACGACGGCGGCGTTGTTGACCGCGGTGGCGGCCTCGCCGAAGCCGACCGCGATCAGGCGGACCTTGCCGGGGTACTCGGTGATGTCGCCGGCCGCGAAGACCCGGGCCAGGTTGGTGCGCATCGCCGCGTTGACGACGACGTGGCGTCTCTCGACCTCGATCCCCCAGTGCTGGAGCGGACCCAGGTCGGCGATGAAGCCGAGCGCGGCGACGACGGCCTGGGCCGGACGGCGGGCGGGCTCCTGACCATCGACGGTGATCTCCACCTCGGCGACCGTGGGCTCGCCGTACAGACCGGTGACCTGGGCCTTGGTGACGATCTCGACGCTGGAGTCGCGGACCGCCTGGACCGTGCGCTCGTGGGCACGGAAGGCGTCGCGTCGGTGCACGAGGGTGATCGAGCGGGCGACCGGCTCCAGGTGGATCGCCCAGTCGAACGCCGAGTCGCCGCCGCCGACGATCACGACGTCCTTGCCGGCGTAGGGCGCGAAGCTGGGCACGAAGAACTCCATGCCGCGACCGAGCCAGCCGTCGCCGGCCGGGAGCGGCCGCGGGCTGAACTTCCCGATCCCGGCGGTGATCAGCAGCGCCTTGGCCCGCAGGCCGCTGCCGTCGTCGAGGGTGACCGTGACGTCGTCGTCGGTGTGCTCGAGGCCGACCGCGGTGCGGTCGAGGAGGTAGTCGGGCTCGGCGGTGTTCGCCTGCTCGACCAGACCCTCCACCAGGTCGCGGCCCTTGATGGTCGGGAAGCCGGCGACGTCGAGGATCTGCTTCTCGGGGTACATCGCGGTGATCTGCCCCCCGAGCTCGGGCAGGGAGTCGATCATCGCGACCCGCAGCCCGCGGAACCCGGCGTAGTAGGCGGCGTAGAGGCCGGTGGGGCCGGCCCCGATGATCGCCAGGTCTGTCTCGAGTTGTGCCACGTCGCTCCCTTTCCGGAGTGGGTCACCCAGTCTGCACGTTGCCGACGAGCCAACCGCGGTCCGTGCGCACCATGGTCACGAGTGCGCGTCGCGCGTTGAATGTCGGTGGGCCGGAGCCCGCGACGACACGTTGGTCGAGGAAGAGCAGGGCCTGCACCTGGTCCGGTGACGCGCGCACCACGCCGGACGATGCCACGCGGGTGGTGGTGCTGGTGCGCGAGGACACGACCTGGGCTTTCACCGGTACGGCGGTGGAGCGGTAGGCGGTCGCGAAGGGGTCGGTCATCAGCGCCGTCGCCCGGTCCAGGTGTCGGTCGTAGTCCTGCCACGACTGGCTGAAGATCGCGGCGGCGTCCTGGGCGGCGGTCTCCACCACGCTGCGCGCCTCGATGTCGCCCATCACCACCGGCCGGGCTGCGGACGGCGTCGGGTCCGACATGCCGTGGAGGTACCACGCCTCCCCCGCGACCGCTGCCGCGAGGACGAGCGAGCCGGCCGTGAGCAGCGCCGTGGTGCGGCCGGTCATGTCGCGTCGCCGACGAAGGAGATGCCGGAGGTCAGCCAGCGGCCACCCTGGTGGCGCAGGGTGACGCGCAGCCGGAAGTGGCGCGGCACCTCCTGGCCGCCGGTGCGCCGGTTGGACACCGTCCCGCTGGTCGCCACGATCACGGTCGCGCGGTCCGGGGCGATGCCGGTCACCCCCGACCAGACGACGTGGCCGGTCAGGGCCGACCGCTGGCGTTGCAGGGTGGCCGCGAGCCGGCGGGACGAGCGCACGTAGTGCGTGCGGAAGTCCCCGGTGGCACCCGCGGCCACCGCCCGGATCCCCTCGGCCGCCCGGTCGTAGCGCAGGTTCACGAAGGCGGTGGCCTCGGCGTCCGCGGCGGCGAGCACCGCGCCGTACCGCTCCTGACGTGCGCGGGCGTCGGCCCGGTCGCTGCGAGTCCGCACGACGAGGGCCGCGCCGACCACGGCGATCAACAGGAGGAGCGCGAGCAGGACCGTCAGCCAGCGGTGGGTAACGGTCACGACAGCGCATCGTACGGGGTGTGGTCGCGGCGAGCGGCCGAGCCGGTGAGTGTGTTCCCTACGATGCGGGTGTGGCAGCCAGTGACATCTCCCAGCAGGCCGACTCGGCGCTCGGCACCCTGCGGCGCAACCCGTCCGCGCTCCTGCTTGCCGTGCAGCTGCTGTCGGTGCTGGCGTACCCGTTCCTCGACTCCTCGGCCCTCGGCCGGGCCGGTGTCGGCGTGGTCGGGCTCGTGGTGGTCGCCGCGGCGCTGTGGGCCGTCCGTCGTACACCTGCCCTCACCTGGGTGGCGCTGCTGGTCGGGGTACCGGCGATGGTGTTCACCATCCTCGAGGCGGCGTACCCCACCAACGACCCGATCGTGCTGGTCTCGGCACTGCTGCACGCGCCGCTCTACCTCTACGTCTCCTACGGGATGGTGCGCTACGTCTTCGCCGACGAGCGGGTGACCTCCGACGAGATCTACGCCGTGGGCGCGGCCTTCACGGTCGTGGCCTGGGGGTTCGCCTACGTCTACTCGGGGGCACAGGTGGTCTGGCCGGGGTCGTTCGCCGGCGCGGCAGGGCCGAGTGACCAGAGCTGGTTCGAGCTGCTCTTCCTCTCCTTCACCACGCTGACCAGCACCGGGCTCTCCGACATCACCCCGGTCCTGGCGCACGCGCGGTCGCTGTCGATGGTCGAGCAGGTGACCGGCGTCTTCTACATCGCGTTCGTCGTCGCCCGGATGGTCGCGCTCACCGTCCTCCGGCGGCGCCCGGAGGGGTCGTGAGCGGCTCGGAGGACCTCGCGACGACTGTCGCTGCTGTCCACCGTGGCTCGGGGACGGTCTCGGTGGTGGTGCGCGTGGCAGGTGAGACAGAGGCACGGGTCGCGGTCGAGCCGGACGCCCGGCACTACTCCGCCAGCACCATGAAGCTGCCGATCCTCATCGCGGCCCATCGCCGCGCCGAGCGCGGTGACCTCGACCTGGACCGACCCGTGCTCGTGCACGACGAGGTCGACTCGGTGGTGTCCGGCGTGCGGTTCCAGGTGGACGAGCGCGAGGACTCCGACCCCGAGACCTGGGCCGCCGTCGGGCACGACGTACCGCTGCGGGACCTGGTCGAGCGGATGATCACGGTCTCGGGCAACCTGGCCACGAACCTGGTGCTGGAGAGTGTCGGCCTGGCCGAGGTCGCCGCGGTGCTCGCCGAGGCCGGCTGTTCGGAGCGCACGCAGGTGGTGCGCGGCATCGAGGACTACGCCGCCCGCGACGCCGGCAGCGACAACCTGGTCACGGCCGACGACCTGGCCCGGCTGATGCTCGCTCTCGCCGAGGGTCGGCTGGCCGGACCGGAGGCGACGGCCGCCTGCGAACGCACCCTGCTCGCCCAGACCTACCGCGCCGGGATCCCGGCCGGGCTGCCCGCGGGCCTCGTCGTGGGCAACAAGACCGGCTGGATCGACGGGGTGAACCACGACGTCGCTCTGGTACGACGTGCGGACCTGCCGGATGTCGGGATCGCCGTCCTGGTGACCGCGCCTGGCACGCCGGCCGAGCGGGAGGCGGGCATCGCCCGGATCACCCGTGCCGCCTGGGCCGAGGCAGTGGGTGACCGGCCCGGTCCTACGATGACCCGGTGACCACGGGGAGCATCTGGCGGGAGTTCGAGCACGACCCGCGCGACCCTCAGTACGCCGGCATGCGCGCCTCCGACCGCGACCGCGCCGTGGTGCACGACGTCCTCGCCTCGGCGTACGCCGAGGGCCGGCTCGACCGCGACGAGCTCGACGAGCGCACCGCCGCGGTGACGGCTGCCAAGACGTACGCCGAGCTGCTGCCGCCGATCCGCGACCTCACGGCCGACGCGGCGCCCGTCCCCTTCACGGCGGCGCCCTCGGGCGACCTGGAGCGCCAGGCTCGCCTGTACTACGGCGACAAGCTGCGCGAGGCGTTCTTCGGCTTCCTGATCCCCAACCTGATCGTCTGGGCGATCTGGCTCATGGCGGGTGCCGAGGGCTTCGTCTGGCCGATCTTCGTGCTGATCCCGACCGGGGCCAACCTGGCCCGGGTGGTCGCCGGCCGCCGGTCGATCATCGAGGACCGGGTCCAGAAGCTGCAACGGCGTCAGGCCAAGGCCCTCGAGGGACCGAACAAGTCGCCCACCGACGAGCCGGACAACGACTGAGCCATCCGATGGTCTCGACGAGCTCGACCGACGGATGCGGTCAGGCGTCCCAGCCCGCCGGGCGCAGCTTCTTCGGCAGCTTCTCGACCACCAACCGGTAGGACTCATCCACGGCCTCGAGGAGCTCGTCGTCGGGGATCTTCCCGTCGTAGCCGAGGTCGTTCCAGCCGGAGCGGCCGATGTAGGCCATCACCGTCGCGCTGCCGGGATAACGGTGCAGCCACTCGTCGGCGACCTCGCGCGTCGTCGCCGCCTTCACCCCGACGCCGCTTCCGCCGAGGAACGCGAAGATCTTGCCCCGCTCCCCCGGCCCGACCTTGAACACCGGGTGCTCGTGGTCCCACGGGTTGTCCGCCCAGGCTCCGGGCTTGGCCGCGCAGTGGGCCGCCATGCTGGTCGCGTCCATCGCGCCATTCTCGCCCTCCGTCGGTCGAGCCTGTCGAGACCACCACTCACGGAGCGCGCGCGCCGTGCAGTGGTTTCGAGACGGCGCGCCAGCGCGCCCCTCCTCAACCACCGGTCCCCCCGTCGGTCGAGCCTGTCGAGACCACCACTCACGAAGCGCGCGCGCCGTGCAGTGGTTTCGAGACGGCGCACCAGCGCGCCCCTCCTCAACCACCGGTCCCCTCCGTCGGTCGAGCCTGTCGAGACCACCACTCACGAAGCGCGCGCGCCGTGCAGTGGTTTCGAGACGGCGCGCCAGCGCCCCCTCCTCAACCACCCGTCCCCTCCGTCGGTCGAGCCTGTCGAGACCACCACTCACGAAGCGCGCGCGCCGTGCAGCGGTTTCGAGACGGCGCGCCAGCGCGCCCCTCCTCAACCACCGGAGGGCCGCTACTTGGTCGCCTCCATCATCTGACGGAGCTCCTTCTTCAGGTCGCTGATCTCGTCGCGGAGGCGGGCGGCGAGCTCGAACTGGAGCTCGGCGGCGGCCGCCTTCATCTGGTCGGTCAGCTCCTGGATCAGCGCCGCGAGCTCGGAGCTGGGGAGACCGGCGAGGTCCTTGGCGTGCTGGCCGGCGTTGAGCTGGCCGAGCGCCGGCACCGGCTGGCGCGCCTTCACGCCGCCGGCCCGACCCTTCGCCTCGGTGCCGGCCCAGGTCGCCAGCAGCTCCTGGGTGTTCTCGTCCTCGCGGGCGAGCATCTCGGTGATGTCGGCGATCTTCTTCCGCAGCGGCTGCGGGTCGACGCCGCGCTCCTTGTTGTAGGCCACCTGCTTCTCGCGTCGCCGGTTGGTCTCGTCGATCGCGGAGGCCATCGACGGCGTGATCTTGTCGGCGTACATGTGCACCTGGCCCGACACGTTGCGCGCCGCGCGGCCGATGGTCTGGATCAGCGACTTGTCGGAGCGCAGGAAGCCCTCCTTGTCGGCGTCCAGGATCGACACCAGCGAAACCTCCGGCAGGTCGAGACCCTCACGCAGGAGGTTGATGCCGACCAGGACGTCGTAGTCGCCGAGGCGCAGGTCGCGCAGCAGCTCGATCCGCTTGAGGGTGTCGACCTCGGAGTGGAGGTAGCGGGTGCGGACCCCGGCGTCGAGGAGGTAGTCGGTGAGGTCCTCCGACATCTTCTTGGTCAGGGTGGTGACCAGGATCCGCTCGTTCTTCGCGGTGCGGACAGTGATCTCGTGGATCAGGTCGTCGATCTGGCCCTTGGTCGGCTTCACCACCACCTCGGGGTCGATCAGGCCGGTCGGCCGGATGATCTGCTCGACGACGTCGCCCTGCACCTTGTCGAGCTCGTAGTTGCCCGGCGTGGCCGAGAGGTAGATGGTCTGACCGATCCGCTCCAGGAACTCCTCCCACCGCAGCGGGCGGTTGTCCATCGCGCTCGGGAGCCGGAAGCCGTGGTCGACGAGGTTGCGCTTGCGCGACATGTCGCCCTCGTACATCCCCCCGATCTGCGGCACCGCGACATGGGACTCGTCGACGACCAGCAGGAAGTCCTCGGGGAAGTAGTCGAGCAGGCAGTTGGGTGGCGTGCCGTGGTCGCGGCCGTCGATGTGCATCGAGTAGTTCTCGATGCCGGCGCAGGACCCGACCTGCCGCATCATCTCCACGTCGTACGTCGTGCGCATCCGCAGGCGCTGGGCCTCCAGCAGCTTGCCCTGGCGCTCGAACGTCTCGAGCCGGTCAGCCAGCTCGGCCTCGATGCCGGCGACCGCCCGCTCCATCCGCTGCGGGCCGGCGACGTAGTGGGTCGCGGGGAAGACGTAGAGCTCGTCGTCCTCGCTGATCACCTCACCGGTGACCGGGTGCAGCGTCATCAGCCGCTCGACCTCGTCGCCGAAGAACTCGACCCGCACCGCGTGCTCCTCGTAGACCGGGAAGATCTCGAGCGTGTCGCCGCGGACCCGGAAGGTGCCCCGGGTGAAGGTCATGTCGTTGCGGGTGTACTGGATCTCGACGAGCCGGCGCAGGATCGAGTCGCGGTCGCGCTCCTGGCCCACCTTCAGCTTGAGCATCCGGTCGACGTACTCCTGCGGCGTGCCGAGGCCGTAGATGCACGACACCGTCGACACCACGATCACGTCGCGCCGGGTGAGCAGGGAGTTGGTCGCGGAGTGACGCAGCCGCTCGACCTCCTCGTTGATCGAGGAGTCCTTCTCGATGTAGGTGTCGGTCTGGGGGACGTACGCCTCGGGCTGGTAGTAGTCGTAGTAGGAGACGAAGTACTCGATCGCGTTGTTCGGGAAGAGCTGCCGCAGCTCGTTGGCGAACTGCGCGGCAAGCGTCTTGTTGGGCTGCATCACCAGGATCGGCCGCTGCACCTGCTCGGCCACCCACGCTACGGTCGCGGTCTTGCCGGTGCCGGTGGCGCCGAGGAGGACGACGTCCTCAACCCCGCCCTTGATCCGGTGCACGATCTCCTCGATCGCGGCCGGCTGGTCGCCGGACGGGTGGTAGTCGGAGACCACCTCGAACGGCGCCACGCGGCGCTCCAGGTCGGTGACAGGTCGCATGCCTCCAGCCTACGGGCGGCCACCGACATGCCCGCGCAGTCGAGCCCGAGGGACGAGGGCTCGGCGTGGGCGCGGGTAGGTCGAGCAAGCGGCGCGGCTGAGGAACGAAGCCGCGGCGGCGCGTCGAAACCCGGTGACGGGCTTGTCCGCCTGTCCCCGTGGTCTCGACAGGCTCGACCGACGGGACCGCTCGACCGACGGGACCGCTCGACCGACGGCTCGGCTCCACCGACGGGGTGAGCCGACCGACGGATCGGTAGCGTGGCGGTGTGTCCTCCTCGCCGTACGCCGACCGCTGGCTCGTCGTCGTACGCCGGACCCTGGTGGCGGTCTTCGCGGCACCGTTCGTGGTCGCGATCGCGATGACCCTCGTCGACTCCTACCGCCGACGGGGCAAGCGACGTGCGGTCTCGTTCCCGACCGAGGCGCCGGCGACGGTGCCCGTCGGCGACGGCGAGGTCACGACGTACACCTTCGGGACGGACCTCTACGACGCCATGATCGCGGCCATCGAGGGCGCGCAGCGGCAGATCCTGTTCGAGACCTACATCTGGAAGGGCGACGAGGTCGGCCAGCGGTTCAAGACCGCGCTGTCGGACGCGGCGGCCCGGGGCGTCGAGGTCTACTGCATCTTCGACGCGTTCGCGAACCTCGTCGTCCCGCCGGCCTTCAAGCGTTTCCCGCCCGCGGTCAAGGTGCTCCGCTACCCCGTGTACGGCGCGGGGTGGCGGCCGTTCGACCTGCGGCGCTACGGCCGCGACCACCGCAAGATCCTGGTGGTCGATGACACCGAGGGGTTCGTCGGCGGCTACAACATCGGTGACGCGTACGCGACCGAGTGGCGCGACACCCACGTCCGGATCACCGGCCCCGGCGTCTGGGACCTCAAACGCGCCTTCGCCGACTTCTGGAACCTCAACCGGCGGCACCGGATCCGGCCCAGCGAACGGCCGCTGCTGCTCGAGACCGCCTCGACCTGGGAGCCCACCATCCGGTTCCACCGGAACGTCCCGCGGCTGTGGATGTTCCCGATCCGTGCGATGTACCTCGAGGCCATCAACCGGGCCAGCCGCAACATCTGGATGACCTGCGCCTACTTCATCCCCGACCAGGACTTCGTGGACGCGCTGACGACGGCCGCCCGGCGCGGGGTCGACGTACGCCTGCTGATCCCGCACAAGTCCAACCACGTCGTCGCCGACTGGATCTCGCGCGGCTACTTCTCGCAGCTCCTCGACTCCGGCGTGACGCTGCTGCGCTACCGCGACGCGATGGTGCACGCCAAGACCTGCACCATCGACGGCACCTGGTCGACCGTCGGCACGGCGAACGTCGACCGGCTCAGCCTGTCGGGCAACTACGAGATCAACGTCGAGATCATCGACCCCGCTCTGGCCGCGTCGCTGGAGGAGATCTTCCGCCTCGACCAGAGCAACTCGCTGGAGCTGACCAGCGCCGAGTGGGAGGCGCGCGACGTCTACCGGCGGTTCACCGAGTTCGTGCTCAACCCGCTGCGGCCCCTGCTGTAGGTCTCGACTCCGCTCGACCGACGAGGGGTGCCGCTCGACCGACGAGGGGTGCCGCTCGACCGACGAGGGTGCCGCTCGACCGACGAGGGTGCCGCTCGACCGACGACTACCGCGCGCTGGGGATGTCGAGCATCGAGCTCAGCTGGAGCGCCTTGCTCTTGTCGCCGCGGACCTTGAGCTGACCCTTGAGCACCCCGATCACCGGGCTGAGGTGGCCGGTGGCCAGGCGCAGGTAGTCGTAGCCCTGGCAGGTGATGGTCGCGTCGCTCGGCTCCATCGGGTCGCCGGGAGGACGGTCGCGACGCCGTGGTGCACGTGCACGACGTAATGCTCGATCTCGCCGCTCGGGTTGCCGAGCAGACGGAAGGCGACGCTCAGGTCGACGTCCCTGGCCCGGCGCTGGATGAGGAACTCCGGGAGCCGGCGGAAGATCTCGCTCAGCACGACCGACCGGAAACCCGATGCCATCACCCGGCGCAGGTGGCCCAGCGGGACCGTGCGCAGCACGGTGGCGACGTCGACCGGGTCGAGCTGGTTCGGGTCCATGGCCACCCGGTCGGTGCCGGGGACCTGGAAGATGGCGCCGACACCCATCGCCAGCGCCGAGTCGCCCTCGATGTCGAGGGTGCCGGCGAGGTACTCCAGGCCGGCGTTGCGCTCCCCGCTGACCAGGCGGAGGAAGCGGAGCACGTCGGTGGTCATCACCACGTCGACCGGTTCGTCCGCGTCGAGGTGCGGACGAGGCACGATCTCGCCGCCGCGGAGCTCGAGACCGTGCCGCTCGAGCAGCCGGTCGCGGCGCTGGAGGTCGAAGCGGACGACGCCGTTGAGCACCGCCAGCCGCTCCGGTACGGCGTACTCGTGCAGCCGGGCGAGGATCACCTCGACCGCCACCGGGCGGATCTCGTCGCGACCCACCAGGGCGACGAGGTCGTCGTCCGTGGTCGCGTGGATCGCGGCCACCAGGTCCTCGGCCGGGATCGCCTGGAGGAAGGTGCGGGCTGCCTCCGGGTCGGCGTCGCGCAGCGGGGACAGGCCGGTCACGCCACCTCCTGCCCCTCGGGTGACCGACCCTAGCGGCTAGGACGTGGGGAGGTGGGTGCGCGGCGCCATCCGCGGGCCGTGGCGCGGCCGGCCGCCGGCCAGCCCGTGGATCAGCACCACCGCCCGGTTGCGCTGAGGACGCCACGGCTCGAGGAACTCCCGCAGCTCCTCGTCGTCGTACGGCGTGCCGGTCACAGCCCAGCCGATGTCCTTGGCGATGTGGTAGTCGCCGAAGCTCACGGCGTCGGGGTCGCCGAAGGCGTGCGCGCGCACCTCCGCGGACGTCCACTCCCCCACACCGGGCAGCGTGCGGAGCCTGGCGTCGGCGTCGGCCATCGTGAGTCGCTCGAGGGTGTCGGCGACGGTGGCGGCCCGGACCAGGGTGCGGGACCGGGCTGGGTCGATGTGCATCCGCAGCCACTCCCACGAGGGGATGCGGCGGACGGTGTCGGCGCTCGGCTGCACCCAGAGCCTCAGCTCGGCGCCCGGGCCGGGTGCGCGCTCGCCGTACCGGTGGACGAGGCGGCGGAAGCCGGCGAAGGCCTCCTGGCCGGTCACCTTCTGCTCGATGACCGCGGGGACGAACGCCTCCCACAGCCGGTGGCTGGCTCCGAACCGGACGTGCGGACGACGCCGCCAGGCCTCCGCGACGAGCGGGTGGAGATCCGCCCGGAAGCCGTCGGCATCGTCGTCGGCGCCGAGCATCGCCGGGACGTGGTCGAGCGCCCAGTCGGCGCCGGGGCCCCAGGCGGTGGCTGTGATGCCTGGTCTCGACTCCGATCGACCGGCGAGGGTGGGGGTCGCGATCCGAAGGGTGGCCGGGCCGGTCGGCGTCCGGATGCCGCGCCACACGTCGGCACCGTGCAGCCGGAACGTCGGGTCGCCCGCTCCGCGGCGGTGGGGCGCGAGCATGCTCAGCACCGACACGGGTCGCTCGGGCCGCCACACCCGCTCCGCCGACGCCGTCACGCGCTCACGCTAACCGAGCCCCCCGACGAGCCTCAGAGGACGGCTGCGGCGGCGGCCCGGCCCGCCGTACGGCCGGAGAAGAGGCAGCCACCGAGGAAGGTGCCCTCCAGCGCGTTGTAGCCCATCATCCCGCCGCCACCGAAGCCGTTGACCTCGCCCGCGGCGTACAGCCCGGGCAGCGGCTCGCCGGACGAGGTGAGGCAGCGACCGGAGAGGTCGGTGACCAGGCCGCCCAGGGTCTTCCGGGTCAGGATGTTGAGGCGTACGGCGATGAGCGGGCCGTTCGCGGGGTCGAGGATGGCGTGGGGCGTGGCCACCCGGATCAGCTTGTCGCCGCGATAGGCGCGGTGCTGCCGGATGAACGTCACCTGGATGTCCTTGGAGAAGGCGTTCTCGAGCTGCCGGTCGCGGGCCTCGATCTGCCGGCGCAGGGCGGCCTCGTCGATGACCGCGCCACCCTGGTCGGGGCCGCCGACCCGGTTCATGCCCGCGACCAGCTCGCTGAGGGTGTCGGCCACGACGAAGTCCTCGCCGTGCTGCTTGAACGCCTCGACCGGGCCGGGCGCACCCTCCCCGACGACGCGGCCGAGCAGCAGCCTCACGTCTTTGCCGGTCAGGTCCGGGTTCTGCTCGGAGCCCGACAGCGCGAACTCCTTCTCGATGATCTTCTGCGTCAGCACGAACCACGAGTAGTCGAAGCCGGTCGCCCGGAGGTGGCGCAGCGTGCCGAGGGTGTCGAAGCCGGGGAGGTACGGCGCCGGCAGGCGCCGGCCGGCCGCGTCGAACCACATCGACGACGGTCCGGGCAGGATTCGGATGCCGTGGTTCTCCCAGATGGGGTCCCAGTTTCGGAGGCCCTCGACGTAGTGCCACATCCGGTCCTCGTTGATGACCTCGGCCCCGGCCTGCTGCGTGATGCCGACCATCCGGCCGTCGACGTGGGCCGGCACCCCGGCGACCATGAACTTCGGTGGCGTGCCCAGCCGCGCGGGCCAGGCCTTCCGGACCAGGTCGTGGTTGCCGCCGATCCCACCGCTGGACACGATCACCGCCTGGGCGCCGAGGACGAAGCCACCGATCTCCTCCCGGTTCGTCGCCCGTCCGCGCACCGCGTCGTCCGGCGCCAGCACCGTCCCGCGCACGCCGGTCACCGTGCGTCTCCCGTCGGTCGAGCCCGTCGAGACCAGCGCGTCCACCCGGTGCCGGAACGCGAAGCGCAGTCGACCAGTACGTGCGTGCTCACGCACACGTCTCTCGAACGGCTCGACCAGGCCGGGGCCGGTCCCCCAGGTCAGGTGGAAGCGCGGCACCGAGTTGCCGTGGCCGTCCGCGCGCCCGTCGCCGCGCTCGGCCCAGCCGACCACGGGGAAGATCCGGTGACCCATGGAACGCAGCCATGAGCGCTTCTCACCCGCCGCGAAGTCGACGTACGCCTCGGCCCAGCGCTGAGGCCAGAGGTCCTCGACCCGGTCGAACTGCGCACTGCCCATCCAGTCCGAGAGCGCCAGGTCGCGACCGTCCCGGATGCCCATCCGGCGCTGCTCCGGGGTGTCGACCAGGAACAGCCCGCCGAGGCTCCAGAACGCCTGGGCGCCGAGCGACTGCTCGCCCTCCTGGTCGACCAGGATGACCCGCCGTCCGGCGTCGGCGACCTCCGCAGCGGCAGCGAGCCCGGCCAGGCCGTGGCCCACGACGATGACATCGGCGTCCATGCCCGGAGACTACGAGGTCAGTAGCCGGAGCCCTGCTTGACCTTGGCGCGCTCCTTCTCGGTGGTGCCACCCTTCTCGTCGAGGGTCTTGCAGGCGTCCTCGATGTCCTCGAGCAGCCGGTCGACCTGCTCGCGGCTCATCGTCTCCTTGACGAGCGCGCGCATGATCTTCACGTCCTGGGCGTTCGGGGGCAGGGTGTACGCCGGCACCATCCAGCCGCGCTCGGCCGACAGCTGCCAGGCGACGTCCGACTCGTCGTACCCGCCGTCGTGCTTCTTGAGCCGGAATGCGACCAGGGGCAGCTGCTCGAGCTCGTCACCGATCACCTCCCAGCGGCCGTTCGCCCGCAGCCCGTCCGCGAGAGCGCGCGCGTTCTGCTGCATCTGCTGCATCACGTAGGTGTAGCCCTCGCGCCCGAGCCGGACGAAGTTGTAGTACTGCGCGAGCACCATCGAGGCGCCGGTGGAGAAGTTGAGGGTGAAGGTCGCGTCGGTCTTGCCCAGGTAGTTCTCGTAGAAGACAAGGTCCTCGGCGAGGTCTGACCTCTCACGGAACACCAGCCAGCCGATGCCGGGGTAGACCAGCCCGTACTTGTGGCCGGAGACGTTGATCGACCGCACCTGCTCGAGCTGGAAGTCCCACTTCGAGTGGGGGTAGAGGAACGGCCAGACGAAGCCGCCGCTGGCGCCGTCCACGTGCATCGGGATGTCGAGGCCCTTCTCGGCCTTGAGGTCGAGGAGCAGCTGGTTGATGCCGACGATGTCGTCCATGTGGCCGGTGAACGTCGTACCGAGCACGCCCACGACGCCGATCGTGTTCTCGTCGAGGTACGGCGCGACGTCGTCGGGCCCGATCGTGTACTTGCCTTCGGCGAGCGGGATGATCCGCGGCTCGACGTCGAAGTAGCGGCAGAACTTCTCCCACACCACGTGCACGTCGCCGCCGAAGACCAGGTTCGGCGCGGCCACGTCGAGCTTCGCGGCCTCGCGACGCTCCTTCCACTTCCACTTCAGCGACAGCGCGCCGAGCATGATCGCCTCCGACGAGCCCTGGGTCCGGCAGCCCGTGGTCTCACCCGGTGCATGGAAGAGGTCGGCCAGCATCCGCACGCAGCGCTGCTCGATCTCGGCGGAGATCGGGTACTCCGCGTGGTCGATGAAGTTCGTGTGCAGGTTCTCGGCGATGATCCGCTGCGCCTCGGGCTCCATCCACGTCGTCACGAACGTCGCGAGGTTGCGCTGGGGATCGCCCTCCATCGCCAGGTCCTCGTCGACCAGCCGCATCGCGTCCACCGCCCGCATGCCACCGTCGGGGAAGTGCCTGGACGGCGCGGCTTCGGTGAGGAAGCGGTTGCCGAAGAGGGATTGGGCGGGACTATCCGGTAGCCGGCTCTCCGTCGTCATGCTGTCGATGCAAACACCGTGGCTCCGGGTGGGCATCACCCGCTCTGGGTTAACCGGTACGGCGGCGAGGTCAGGTCGCGGGCTTGTCGAAGGCCTGCACCACGCCGCCGATGACGAAGCAGACGGCGCCGAGGAAGGTGCCCCAGTTGGCGACGCCGAGGTCGACGGCGGTCGACGTACCCGGTCGGGTGTACGCCGCCAGGCCGGCCAGGAAGAACAGCACCGACCCCACCTGGTTGACGAACACGATCCACCAGCCGATCTCGTGGAGACGCACCCCGATCCGGCCGTGACAGACCTCGAGCAGGGCCAGGTGACCCGACACCAGGAAGCAGACGCAGCCGAGCATGTCGGGGATCCAGATCCAGGTGTTGGCCTGGCGCACCGTGAAGTTCTGCCCGAAGGCGGCGACCAGGCTGACCGCGAAGAGCAGGGTGCCCAGGAACAGCACCGCGGCGCTCAGCCAGCCGAGGTTGTGGGGCCGGAGGTCCCACCACTGCCAGCGCGCCGCCGTCAGCGAGCCGTGCTGGTCGATCTCGGTCGGCGCGTTGCCCGCCTGCAGCACCGACGCGTAGCCACCCAGGCTGAAGAAGAAGCCGCCGACCAGGTAGACGGTGTCGATGCTCCGGGCCGCGTCGTCGCTGGTCTGCGCCAGGAACGCACCCAGAGCGAAGAGCGACCCGCCGAGGATGAACGAGACGGCCGCGAGGAGGTTGATCCGGACCAGTCGGCGGGCGGTCGCCGGCTCGGCCCTCGCCGTACCGGTGACGGCACCGGAGGCGTCGCGGAGCTCCACCAGTCCACGTCGACGGGCACGTCGCGAGGCCCAACGGGCCGACATCCCGTCGGGGAGGTCCCACGTCACTCCCGTGGTGAACCACCCGGCGTGGTCGACGCGGCGCAGGTGCCAGTGGTCGGGCCGGCGCAGTCGCGCTCGCGACTCCGCGGTGTCCGACACGGCGCAGACTGTAGCGTGACCGGCGACTACGGTGAGGCTCATGCGTGACCTCGAAGACGGCATCGAGCGCGACTTCAGCACCCAGATGTCGTACGGCGACTACCTGATGCTCGACCGGCTGCTCTCGGCCCAGCGGCCACTGAGCGACCCGCCCCAGCACGACGAGCTCCTCTTCATCATCCAGCACCAGACCACCGAGCTCTGGCTCAAGCTCCTGGTCCACGAGCTCCGCTCGGCGCGCGCCCTGCTGGCCACCGACGACCTCGCTCCCTCGCTGAAGCGGCTCGCGCGGGTCAAGCACGTGCAGCACACCCTCGCCGACCAGTGGTCGGTGCTGGCGACGCTGACGCCCTCGGAGTACGCCCTGATCCGGCCGTTCCTCGCGACGTCGTCGGGCTTCCAGTCCGCGCAGTACCGCGAGGTCGAGTTCCTGCTCGGCAACAAGAACCACGACATGGTCAAGGTCTTCGCCCACGACCCCGAGTCCCACGCCGCCCTCACCACGCTGCTGTTCCAGCCGTCGTTGTACGACGAGTTCCTGTCCTACCTCGCGCGGCAGGGGTACGCCGTACCGCCGGAGTGCCTGGACCGGGACTGGTCGCAGCCGTACGTCGCCAACCCGGCCCTGGTCGAGATGTTCGCCGGGGTGTACGCCGCGCCCGAGCAGCACTGGGGCGTCTACGAGACCTGCGAGGAGCTCGTCGACCTCGAGGACAACTTCCAGCTGTGGCGGTTCCGGCACCTGCAGGTGGTGCAGCGCACGATCGGCCACCGGACCGGCACCGGTGGCTCGTCCGGCGTCGACTTCCTGCGCCGTGCTCTCGACCTGACCTTCTTCCCCGAGCTGTACGCCGTCCGCACCCGGATCGGGGAGTAGCGGCTGCCTCGGTGTCGGCGAGGCCCGACAGAATGGGCCCATGCTGCTGCGCGACCTGGTCGAGACCTCGGGTGTCGTCGCCGCCACCCGCTCGCGCAAGGCCAAGGTCGCGGCGATGGCCGAGCGGCTGGCGCAGGCAGAGGTCGCCGAGCTGCCGGTCGTCACGGCGTACCTCGGCGGCACCGTGCTCCAGCGCCGCACCGGCATCGGCTGGCGCGGGGTGAGCGCGCTCCCCGAGCCCGCGGCCGAGCCGACCCTGACGGTGCTCGACGTCCACACCACGCTCGACCACCTGGCCGGCCTGTCGGGGCCTGGTTCGCAGGAGGCGCGAGCATCCGGCGTCCGCGGTCTCTTCGCCCGCGCGACCGACGACGAGCAGCGCTGGCTGCGCGGGGTCCTCACCGGCAACGTCCGCCAGGGTGCCCTCGACGCCCTCGTGCAGGAGGCCATCGCGGCCGCGTCGGGTGTGAAGCTGACAGTCGTACGCCGTGCCGCGATGCTGGCCGGCGGCACCGTGCCGATCGTGGTCGCCGCGATGACCGGCGGCGAGGAGTCCCTGGCCGAGGTCGGACTGGAGGTCGGGCGACCGGTGCTCCCGATGCTCGCCTCGAGCGCGCCCGACGTACCGGCAGCCATGGAGAAGGCGGGCGGCGGCCCCCATCAGCCGGTGGCGGTCGACGTCAAGCTCGACGGCATCCGGATCCAGGTCCACCGTCGCGGCGACCAGGTGCAGGTCGCGACCCGGAGCCTCGACGACATCACCGAGCGACTGCCCGAGGTGGTCGCGGTCGCCCGGTCGCTGCCGGCGCAGGAGTTCGTGCTGGACGGCGAGGCGCTCGCGCTCGGCGACGACGGCCGGCCGAGGCCGTTCCAGGAGACGGCCTCGCGGACGGCGCAGGCCGATCACCAGGGCGGCGTCGCGGTCACGCCGTACTTCTTCGACGTACTCCACGTCGACGGTCACGACCTCCTCGACGCGCCCGGCTCCGAGCGGCTCGCCGCCCTGGACGCGCTGGTGCCTGAGCAGCATCGCGTGCCGCGCCTGGTCACGGAGTCCGCCGCCGCCGCCGAGCAGTTCGCGCAGGCCGCGCTCGCGCAGGGCCACGAGGGCGTGGTGGTGAAGAGCCTCGCGGTCGGGTACGCCGCGGGCCGTCGCGGCAGCGGCTGGGTGAAGGTGAAGCCGGTGCACACGCTCGACCTCGTGGTCCTGGCGGTCGAGTGGGGCAGCGGCCGCCGCGAGGGCTGGCTGTCCAACATCCACCTCGGCGCCCGCAACCCCGACGGCACCTTCACGATGCTCGGCAAGACGTTCAAGGGGATGACCGACGAGATGCTGGCCTGGCAGACCGAGCGCTTCACCGATCTGGCCCTCGAGCCGAGCGAGATCCGGGCCCACTACGTCGTGGAGGTGCGCCCCGAGCAGGTCGTCGAGATCGCCTTCGACGGGCTGCAGCGGTCCACCCGCTACCCCGGCGGCCTCGCCCTGCGCTTCGCGCGCGTCGTGCGCTACCGCGACGACAAGAGTGCCGACGAGGCCGACACTCTCGAGACCGTGCGGACCTTCCTGTGAGCGAGCGCGCGGGTTCCGCGGTCTGGCGGGCTGCGGAGGCCGAGCGGCTCCTGAGCTTCGCCCGCGGTGCCGCCATCGAGGGCGGCTTCGGGTGGCTCGACGACGATGGGTCGCTGCTGACCGACCGGCGCGAGCTGTGGATCAACGCCCGGATGACCTACGTCTTCTCCGAGGCCCACCGCCGCGGCTCCCCCGACGCGGAGCGCTGGGCGGCGCACGGGGTGCAGGCCCTGCTCACCGGCTTCCGGGACCCGGCGTACGGCGGTTGGTTCCGCATTCTCACCGACGACGGCCCGGCCGAAGACACCAAGTCCTGCTACGAGCACGCTTTCGTGGTCCTGGCCGGCAGCGCGGCCGCCAGCGCCGGGATCGCCGGCGGCGACGACCTGCTCGCGCAGGCCCTCGAGGTCCACGGCCGTCACTTCTGGGACGACGCGTCCGGGCGCTGCGTCGAGGAGTGGTCGCGCGACTGGTCGACCCTCGACGACTACCGCGGCGCCAACAGCAACATGCACACCGTCGAGGCCTACCTGGCGGCCGGCGCCGTGACGGGCGACCGGGTCTGGGTCGAGCGTGCGGCGTCGATCGCCCGGGCGATGGTGGCGGTGGCCGAGCAGCACAGCTGGCGGCTCGTCGAGCACTTCGACGCGTCCTGGACACCCCTGCCGTCGTACAACGAGGACAAGCCGCGCGACCAGTTCCGGCCGTACGGCGCCACGCCCGGCCACGGGTTCGAGTGGGCGCGGCTGCTCACCGAGGTGGTCGACGCCGCCGGCCCGGACCCCGCCCTGACCCACGCCGCGGTCGCCCTGTTCGACCGGGCTGTCACCGACACCGGCGGTGGTGCCCAGGGGTTCTGCTACACCACGGACTGGGGCGGGCGTCCTGTGGTCGCCGAGCGGTTCCACTGGGTCGCCTGCGAGGCGATCCTGGCCGCGGACGCGCTGCGGCGCGCCGTACCTGAGGACCCGCGGTTCGAGAGGTTCTACGACGCGTGGTGGCGCTTCGCGGACGAGCACTTCGTCGACCGCGAGGGCGGCTCCTGGTGGCACGAGCTCTCGCCGGACCTGGTCCCGTCGAAAACCACGTGGCGCGGCAAGCCCGACGTCTACCACGCGTTCAACGCCTGCGTCCTCCCCGGCGGGACGCTTCCCGAGGAGCAGGTACTAACGTGAGCGAGCGAGACTCGGGCCGATCGAGACACGCGGAGGATGCGGTGCACACCAACACCTTTCTGATCACCCTCGTCGTGGCGGTGTGCTCCGCCGTCATCGGCGTCTACTTCGCCCAGTACAAGGGCCGCAACATGGGACTGTGGGGCACCCTCGCCTTCTTCTTCCCGCTGATCTCCCTGCTGGTGCTGGCGGTCCTGCCCACCAAGACCCCGGCCCAGCCCGCGTGATCGAGCTGAGCAGGGGCCAGGAGCTGGCCCTGGAGACGGACGACGGCCAGCCGCTGACCCGGATCCGGATGGGCGTGGGCTGGGACAAGGAGCCCGGCGCGGGCTTCATCGGGTCCGGCCAGGCCGACGTCGACCTCGACGCCACGGCGGTGCAGTTCGCCGGCACCCAGCTGTTCGACATCGCCTTCTACAACCATCTCGCGACCCGCGACGGCTCCGTCGTACACCTCGGCGACAACATCACCGGGCGCGGCGAGGGCGACGACGAGCAGCTCACCGTCGATCTCGGCCTGGTCTACGCGCGCGTGGACACGATCCTCTTCCTGGTCAGCAGCTACCAGGGCCACACCCTGGACTGGATCGACAACGCCTACTGCCGGCTGGTCGACGACCAGGACGTCGAGCTCGCCCGCCTCACCCTGACCGAGGGCGTGCCGCGCACCGGGCTGGTGCTGGCGAAGCTGTTCCGCGACGGCGATCGTTGGCGGCTCCGGGCGATCGGCCAGGGCGTCGCCGTCACCGTGCCGACCGAGTCGATCGACACCCTGACCCGCTTCCTCTGAGCCGCCTGACCAGCGCCGTCAGCGCTGGGGACAGTTCAGCGTGGCGCCGTTCGGGTACTTCACCGGCAGCGGCCCGCCGGAGACGGGGTACGTCGCCTGCCCGGTCAGCACCTGCGTGGTGTGGTTGCCGCCGCCCTCGTGCACCCGCAGCTGCGCCACGACGTGGTCGCCCGCGGGGTTGACCATGGTGCTGACGGTGTCGCCGGTGCCGTAGGTGTACCCGAGCACGAGCTGGTCACCCTGCCAGTGGCACGACTCGAACCTCGTCCCACCGGGGTGGGCGGCGAGGTACCAGCCGACACTGGTGACCAGCAGCCCGACTGCGAGCAGGGCGATGACGCCGTAACGCACCAGTCTCATGGCCCCAGTCTCGACGGCGCGGACCTCCCGCGGTCTGCAGGGTGGCCCCGGCGCGTCGTCACAGGTGTGCAACTCACAGTTGCACACGTCCTACGATGCACGCATGCCGAGCAGCGACACCGCCCCGGTACGCCGCAGCAGCACCGCGACGCGCCGCCGGGCCCGGGAGTCGGCGATCCTCGCCGCCACGCGGAGCCTCTTCGACGAGCGCGGGGTGGCCGAGGCGCAGATCGAGGACATCGCCCGCGCCGTCGGCATCAACCGCGCGATCGTCTACCGACACTTCACGGGCAAGGAGGAGCTCTTCGCCCTGGCTCTCGTCGGCTACCTCGACGAGCTCGCATCGGCGCTGGCCGACGCGGCCGCCGGCAGCCGGACCCCTCGGAACCAGCTGGCGGCCCTGGTGTCGACCTTCGTGGACTACGGCGTGGCGCACCCGGCGTTCGTCGACTGCGCGCACAGCCTGATGCGGCGGACCGGCACCGAGCTCTTCGACGAGATCTCCGAGGGCGCCATGCTGCGCCTGGGCCGCGCCATCGCGGCCTGCCTGGCGACCTTGCGCTCCACGCTGGAGGCCGGCGTCGGGACCGGCGACTTCACCATCGACGACCCGGTGCTGCTGGCGAACACCCTCTACGCGACCGGGCTCGGCGGGCTGCAGCTCGCCCGAGTCGGGCTCGTCATCGACGAGGCCTCCCCCGGCGTACCCAAGGTCGGCCGGATCGAGGCCGAGCAGGTCAAGGCCCTGCTGCTCACGTCCGCCCTGGCCATGGCCCAGGGCTGAGGCGAGCGCGGGCGCCGCTGTTTCGAGACGCTCACTGGCGCTCGCTCCTCAACCACCGGTTCGGGCCGTGGTCTCGACAAGCTCGACCGACGTACTCAGCGCTCCAGGATCGCCGTCACGCCCTGGCCGCCGGCGGCGCAGATCGAGATCAGGGCCCGGCCGGAGCCACGCTGCGCGAGCAGCTTGGCGGCGACGTTGAGGATCCGGCCGCCGGTCGCGGCGAAGGGGTGGCCGGCGGCGAGCGAGGAGCCGTTCACGTTCAGCTTCGACCGGTCGATCTCGCCGAGGACCGAGTCGAGACCCAGCCGCTCCTTGCAGAACACCGGGTCGTCCCACGCCTTCAACGTCGCGAGCACCTGCGACGCGAACGCCTCGTGGATCTCGTAGAAGTCGAAGTCCTGCAGGGTCAGCCCGTTGCGCGCGAGCAGCCGCGGTACGGCGTACGCCGGCGCCATCAGCAGCCCCTCGTTGCCGTGCACGAAGTCGACGGCGGCGGTCTCGTGGTCGACCAGGAAGGCCAGCGGCTCGAGGCCGTGCTCGGCGGCCCACTCCTCCGAGGAGAGCAGGACAGCGGACGCGCCATCGGTGAGGGGAGTGGAGTTGCCGGCCGTCATCGTCGCGCCCTCGCCCTTGCCGAAGACCGCCTTCAGCTTGGCCAGGGACTCCACCGAGGAGTCGGGGCGGAGGTTCTGGTCGCGCTTCAGCCCGCGGAACGGCGTGATCTGGTCGTCGAGGAACCCCGCGTCGTACGCCGCGGCGAGGTGTTGGTGGGAGGCCGCGGCCAGCTCGTCCTGCTCCTCGCGGCCGACCCGCCACTCCAGGGCGGTGAGCGCTGCGTGCTCCCCCATCGACATCCGGGTGCGCGGCTCGCCGTTCTGCGGGATCGACAGCCCGATGTCGCCGGGCCGGATCTGCGCGAGCGCGGTCACCTTCCCCACCGTGTCGCGCGCGGCGTTCACCTTCATCAGCTTCTTGCGGAGCTTGTCGCTGATCGCGACCGGCGCGTCGGACGTGGTGTCGGTGCCACCGGCGATGCCGACCTCGATCGTGCCCAGCGCGATCTTGTCCGCGACGATCGCGGCCGCCTGCAGACCGGTGCCACAGGCCTGCTGGATGTCGGTGGCGGGCGTCTCCGGCGCCAGCTTCGAGCCCAGCACCGACTCGCGGACCAGGTTGAAGTCTCGGGAGTGCTTGAGCACCGCACCGGCCACCACCTCGCCCATCCGCTCCCCCTCGATACCGAACCGGGTGACGAGTCCGTCGATCGCGGCGGTGAGCATCTCCTGGTTGGAGGCGTCGGCGTACACGCTGTTGGACCGGGCGAACGGGAGGCGGTTGCCACCGAGCACGGCGACGCGACGGGTCTCTTTCTTCATACCCATATCCTGGCCGCTCGAGCCTTCGCGACCAATGCCATGAGCGCCATGTCACGAAATCTGGACGCTGAGTTACACATCGAGTTACATGGTCTCGACGGGCTCGACCACCGAAGGGCGCCTCGACCACCGGAAGGACGCGATGACCGACCGCTACCAGGACCTGGTGTCCTCCTCCCTCGGCCAGCTGCTCGTGAAGAACCTCGGTCTGCCCAACCCGGTCACCCTCGACCGGTACGTCGCAGGGTCACCGCTGGTCGACGGCACGGTCGTCGTCGGCGGCACCGGCCGGCTGGCCGAGCACCTGCCCGGCATCCTCGAGACGCTCGACATCGACTCGGTGACGACGACCGAGGCCGAGACCCGCTACCGCGGTCTGGTCTTCGACGCCACCGGCCTCACCGACCCCACGCGACTGGTCGCGCTGCGTGACTTCTTCGGCCCGCTGATGCGCAGCCTGGAGCGCTGCTCGCGGCTGGTCGTGATCGGCACGCCGCCCGAGCTGGTGGAGGGCGGGGAGCGGATCGCCCAGCGCGCCCTCGAGGGCTTCACCCGCAGTCTCGGCAAGGAGGTCGGTCGGGGCGGCACCGCCCAGCTCGTCTACGTCGCCGAGGGCGCCGAAGGCGCGGTCGCCTCGACGCTGGGCTTCCTGTTGTCGCCGAAGTCGGCGTACGTCTCCGGACAGGTGGTGCGGATCGGCACCTCGCAGCGGGAGGCTGCCGAGCAGACGGACTGGCAGCGTCCGCTCGCGGGCAAGGTCGCCCTGGTCACCGGTGCCGCTCGAGGGATCGGGGAGCAGATCGCCCGGGTGCTCGCACGCGACGGCGCCACCGTGGTGGGCGTCGACGTACCGCAGGCCGCGAGCGACCTGATCTCGCTGACCAAGGAGCTGGGCGGCGACTACCTCACTCTCGACATCACCGCCAAGGACGCGCCGCAGCGGATCGCCCAGCACCTCAGGACCGCCCACGGTGGCGTCGACATCGTGGTGCACAACGCCGGCATCACCCGCGACAAGCGGCTCGCGAACCTGGACGACGACCGCTGGAACGCGGTCATCAACGTCAACCTGGTCGCCCCCCAGCGGATCACCGCCGAGCTCCTCGGCCAGGGGCTGATCCACGACAACGGGCGAATCATCGGCGTCGCCTCGATCGCCGGGATCGCCGGCAACCTGGGCCAGACCAACTACGCCGCCTCCAAGGCCGGCGTGATCGGGCTGGTCGACTCGCTCCGAGACGGCCTCACCGATGGCATCACCGTCAACGCGGTGGCGCCGGGCTTCATCGAGACCAAGATGACCGCGGCCGTGCCCTTCGCGACCCGCGAGGTCGGCCGCCGGCTGAACTCGTTGAGCCAGGGCGGTCAGCCCGTCGACGTCGCCGAGACGATCGCGTGGTTCGCGAACCCGGCGTCGACGGCGGTGAACGGCAACGTGGTCCGCGTCTGCGGCCAGATGATGCTGGGGGCCTGATGGTCCCGACCCCCGAGGCACAGATCGTGCACGGCGACCCCGGCGGGGTCGGCACCCTGCTGCGCGCCGCGCTCCCCTCGATCCCGCTGGTCAACCAGCTGCCGGGGATCCGCAAGTCGGGTGACTTCGAGGGCCTCGCGTTCAAGCGACCGGCGGTGACCATCGACCGCACGCACGTCACGGCGTACGCCGAGGTGTGCGGGTTCCCGGTCAAGGACACGGTGCCGCTCCCCTACCCGCACCTGCTGGCGTTCCCGCTGCACATGTCGATCCTGACCGACCCGAGCTTTCCCTTCCCCGCGGTCGGCGCGGTCCACCTCACCAACTCGATCACGGCCCACCGCCCGGTCGCGGCCGGCGAGACCGTCACCGTGACCACCCGCGCCGAGGAGGTGCGGCCGCACCCGAAGGGCCGGACCGTGGACATCGTGACCAGCATCGACGCCGGGGGCGCGGTGGTGTGGGAGAGCACCTCGACGTACCTCCACCGCGAGGTCTCGTCGGTCGAGCCGCCCCCGTCGGTCGAGCCTGTCGAGACCACCGACGAGGACGTCGTACCGGGCAGGGTCACCTGGCGCCTGGCCGGCGACGTCGGTCGCCGCTACGCCGCGGTGTCGGGCGACCACAACCCGATCCACCTCTACCCGCTGACCGCCAAGGCGCTCGGCTTCCGGCGTCAGATCGCGCACGGGATGTGGAGCCTGGCGCGCTGCGTGGCCGCGGTCGAGAACCGGCTGCCCGACGCCGTCACCGTCGATGTGGCGTTCAAGAAGCCGATCTTCCTGCCGGGCTCGGTCGGCTTCGGCGTCACGACGTACGACGACGGGCTCGCGTTCGCGCTCACCTCGCCGACCAGCGGCGCGCCGCACCTGGTCGGTCGCACGCACCCCGCCTGACGTCCAGGTCGGTCAGCGCGTGCGCTGCCGGATCAGGCCCTCCTGGGCCACGGTGGCGACGAGCCGGCGGTCCTCGGTGAAGACCCGGGCGAGCGAGAGCCCGCGGCCGCCGCTGGCCGAGGGCGACCACTGGTCGTAGAGCCACCACTGGTCGGCGCGGAACGGCCGGTGGAACCAGATGGTGTGGTCGAGCGAGGCCGGCATCAGCTTCGGCGAGCCGATCTCGACGTCGTGCGGCACCAGCGCCGCCCCGAGCAGAGTCAGGTCACTGGCGTAGGTGAAGGCCGCGACCTGCAGGTCGGGGTGGTCGCCGAGGTCGCCGTCGATCCGGATCCACACCTGGGCGAGCGCGGGCCGGGCGGTGTCCTCGGCGAGGTGCGTGTGCCCGGGGTGGACAGAGTTCCCGAGGTAGCGGGTGTCGAGGGCGGCCCACTCCTTGGCGAACTCGACGCCGGCCTCGGGGTTCCCGGTGCGCAGGTGGGCGATCTGGGCGAACGTCAGGCCCTGGTCGGGAGGCGGCACCTCGGGCATCTCGTCCTGGTGGTCGAAGCCCTCCTCGGGCCGCTGGAAGTTCGCGGTCAGGTAGAAGATCGCGCGGCCGTGCTGGCGCGCCACCACCCGGCGGGTCTCGAAGGAACGACCGTCGCGGATCCGTTCGGCGTCGTAGATGATCGGGACCGTGGTGTCACCTGGGCGCAGGAAGTAGGCGTGCATCGAGTGCACGTCGAGGCCCGGCTCGGAGGTGCGGATCGCTGCGATCAGCGCCTGCGCTGCCACCTGCCCGCCGAAAACGCGCTGCCGGTCGGTGTCGGGGCTGCGCCCGCGGAACAGGTCGGTGTCGAGGGTCTCGATGTCGAGGAGCTCGATGAGCTCCGCGGCGGACGACGGCATTCGGCCCCTTCCTAACTCTCGCCCTCGGGGGTGTCCAGGCCGGCCAGGAACTGCTCGAACTGACGCCCGATCTCCTCACCCGTCGGGATCGGCTCGTCCTCGGCGAGCAGGCTGTTGCCCTCCTGCTCGGCGCGCTGGAACGCGTCGTACTGCTGCTCCAGCGCCTGCACGACCTCGGCCACCTCGGTGTTGTCCGAGAGGTACGTCGTGACCTCCTGATCGCGGGACCGCGCCACCTCGCGCAGGTCGCTCAGGTCGACGGCCACCATCGCCGCGCGCTCGACGTGCTCGAGCAGCGACACCGACGCCTGGGGGTAGTCGAGCTGCGCGAGGTAGTGAGGGATGTGGGCGACGAAGCCCATCGAGTCGTGCGACCACTCCCCCAGGCGCAGCTCCAGCAGCGCCTGCGCGCTGGAGGGGATGCGCAGCTCGCCGCGCCACTGGCTGTCGGCGGAGAGCAGCTCGGGGTTGTTGGCATGCTGGGTGATCGCGATCGGCCGGGTGTGGGGCACCGCCATCGGGACCGCGCCCATCCCGATCACGCGGCTGACGCCGAACCGCTCGACGACCTCGCGGACCGCGCCGGCGAACGCCTCCCATCGGTTGTCGGGCTCGGGCCCGTGCAGGAGGAGGTACGGCGCGCCGCTGGCGTCGCCGAGCAGGCGCACCACCAGCCGGGGCGCGTCGTACTGCTCGTAGTGGTCGCGGACGAAGGACATCGCGGGTCGGCGGGCGCGGTAGTCGTGGAACTCGTCGACCTCGAAGGTCGCGACCACCCGTCCGCCTCCCGACTGCTCGACCAGGTGGCGGGCCGCGATCGCCGCTGCGTTGCCGGCGTCGAGGAACCCGTCGAGGACGAGCACCATCGCGAGCTCGTTGAGTGCTTCGAGCTCGGGGACGTCGTCGACGATGTGGACCAGGCGGTCGGGGTCGGGCACGGGAACCTCTCGGTGCGGACGGGGAGCGGGGGCTACCAGCGGGTAGCGCTCCGGCGGCCCAGCCTATTCCGTCGGTACGTCGGAGCCGCGCGAGGCGGGGTGGGTCTCGATCAGGTTCCACGACTGGTCCGGCCCGATCAGTCGGCCCGGCCCGAAGCCCGCGTCGGTGAGTAGCACGTCGTACTCCTCCAGGGTGCGCTCGCGGGAGCCGAACATCACCAGCATGTGCAGGTCCAGGAACGCCAGGTCGCGCGCCTCGGCGGGCGAGCGGCCGGGGATCCCGAGCAGCCGCTCCACGACCACGAGCCGGCTGCCGTCGTCCATGGCGCTGCGCACGGTCCGCAGGATCCGCGCGCAGGACTCGTCGTCCCAGTCGTGCAGGACGTTCGACAGGAAGTAGAGGTCCGCGCCGGACGGCACCGAGTCGAAGAAGTCGCAGCCGACACCGTGCGCACGCTCGGTCAGGCCGGCCTCGGCGAACGCACCGTCCGCCTCGGCGGCCACGTCGGGGCGGTCGGCCACGACGCCGGTCAGCCGCGGCCAGGCCCGGAGCACCCCGGCCAGCATCGCGCCGCGCCCGCCGCCGACGTCCACCACCGTCTCCGCGCCGGCCAGGTCGATCCCGGCGATGATGGCCGCGACCTGGCCGTCGGCGCGGCGTGCCATCGAGCGGTTGAACTCGGCCCCCTGGTCCGGATGGGCACTGAGGTGGTCCCAGGAGGAGGCCCCGTTGACGCGTTCGTAGACGCCCGCGCCGCTGCGTACGGCGTCGTCGAGGTGGTTCCAGGTAGCGATGTTGGGCAGCCAGCTCTGCATGAGGACCAGGCTCCGCAGGCTGCGCGAGTGGTCGCGGGTGAGGGTCGACCCCTGCCGGGTGTCGACGAAGTCGCCGTCGTCCCGCTCCTGGAGCAGCCCCAGCTCGGCCAGCGCCCGCAGCAGCCGCAGCAGCGCACCGGGGTCGGCGTCCGTCGCCTCGGCCAGCGACGCGACCGAGCGCGGCTCGACCAGATGGTCGAAGAGCTCGAGCCGGCATCCCGCGCGGATCGCCAAAGTCACCCAGGCGCCGCGGCACATCCACAGCACGTCGACGACCGGGTCCTCGCTCACAGGCGGTCACCTCCAGGGACGGGCCCAGCATGGCACCGAGAGACGTGGGGCGTCAGTGCTGGCGCTGCACCTGCTCGGCGGGAGTCGGCTCGTGGCCCTCGGCCGCGAGCCGCTCGACGATGCCGCGGGCGATGGTCTGGGCGTTGAGGCCGATCCGGTCGAGGATCGCCTGCCGCTCGGCGTGGTGGAGGAACTCCTGCGGGATGCCGTGCAGCGAGAACGGCGTGGTGACGCCCTCGTCGCTGAGGAGCTGGAGCAGGGCCGAGCCGACCCCGCCGACCCGGCCGTTGTCCTCGATGCTGACCACCAGGCGGTGGTCGCGGGCCAGGACCACCAGTGCCGGGTCGACCGGCTTGACCCAGCGGGGGTCGACGACGGTGACACCGATCCCTTGGGCGGCGAGACGCTCGCCGACCTCGACGCCGACCGACACCATCGAGCCGACGCCGACGACGAGCACGTCCTTGGCCCCGCGGCGGAGCAGTACGTCGCAGCCTCCTGCGCGGTCGACGGCCTCGAGGTCCGCCGGCGGTGCTCCCTTGGGAAGACGGACGACGGTCGGGGCGTCGCCGACGGCGACGGCCTCTCGCAGCAGCTCGCGCACCCGCGCGCCGTCACGGGGTGCGGCGATCCGCAGCCCGGGCACGACCTGCAGGATCGACAGGTCCCACATCCCGTTGTGGCTGGCGCCGTCCGTGCCGGTGACGCCGGCGCGGTCGAGCACGAAGGTGACGCCGCAGCGGTGCAGGGCGACGTCCATCAGCACCTGGTCGAAGGCCCGGTTGAGGAACGTCGCGTAGATCGCGACGACGGGGTGCATGCCACCCATCGCCAGCCCGGCCGCGCTGGTCACGGCGTGCTGCTCGGCGATCCCGACGTCGAAGATCCGCTCGGGGTACGCCGCGGCGAACCGGTCGAGCCCGACCGGGTACAGCATCGCCGCCGTGATGCCGACGAGGTCCTGGCGCTCCGCGCCGAGCGCCACCATCTCCTCGGCGAAGTAGTCGGTCCAGATCCGCCCGGCCGGCCGCGCCTCGCCGGTCTCGACGTCGAAGGCGCCGATCTGGTGGAACTGGTCGGCCTCGTTGCGCTCGGCGGGGTCGTAGCCGAAGCCCTTGTGGGTGATCACGTGGACGATCACCGGGGCGCCGAAGCGCTTGGCCTGGGCGAGCGCCTGCTCGACGGCCTCGCGGTCGTGCCCGTCGATCGGGCCGACGTACTTCAGGCCGAGGTCCTCGAACATCCCCTGCGGGGCCAGGGCGTCCTTCATCCCCTTCTTCATCGCGTGCAAGGTGTCGTAGACGGCCGGCCCGACGCCGGGCACCTTGTTGAGGCGGCTCTTGACGGCGTCGAGCACCTCCTCGTAGCGCGGGTTGGTGCGCAGCGACGCGAGGTGAGTGGCCAGGCCGCCGACGGTCGGCATGTAGGAGCGACCGTTGTCGTTGACGACCATCACCAGCTTGCGGTCCTTGCCGACCGCGATGTTGTTGAGCGCCTCCCAGGCCATCCCGCCGGTGAGGGCGCCGTCGCCGATCACCGCGACGACGTAGCGGTCCTCACCGCGCAGCGCGAACGCCTTGGCCAGGCCGTCGGCGTAGGACAACGAGGTGGAGGCATGGGAGTTCTCGACCACGTCGTGGTCGGACTCGCCCTGGCTGGGGTAGCCGGACAGGCCGCCCTCCGTGCGCAGAGTGTCGAACTGCGTGGCCCGCCCGGTGATCATCTTGTGCACGTAAGCCTGGTGGCCGGTGTCGAAGACGACGCGGTCGATCGGTGAGTCGAAGACGCGGTGGATGGCGAGGGTGAGCTCGACGACGCCGAGGTTGGGGCCGAGGTGGCCGCCGCGCGGGGCGCAGGTGCGGACCAGCTCGTCGCGGATCTCGGAGGCCAGCGCGGTGAGCTGGTCGTCGGTGAGCTCACGGAGGTCGCCGGGACCGGTGACCTGCTCCAGCAGTCCCATCAACGCCCTCTCGTCCGGCGGTCGGTGTCGGTCGAGTCTAGACGGCCGCCCCGGAAGGCACGGATCGCCGGACGCACCTACAGGTCCGCGCCGCTGCTGTTCCGGTGGTTGAGGAGCGAGCGCCAGCGAGCGTCTCGAAACCACCCCGACGCCCGCGCCGCTGTCGTCCGGCGTGGTTTCGAGGAGCGAGCGCCAGCAGCGCCCTCCTCAACCACCGAGGTAGGCCGGTCGAGCGTGTCGGGACCACCCAGAGGTCCGCGCCCCTGCCGCCCCGGTGGTTGAGGAGCGAGCGCCAGCGAGCGTCTCGAAACCACCCCGACGCCCGCGCCGTCGCCGGCGTGGTTTCGAGACGGGCGCCAGAGCGCCCTCCTCAACCACCGAGATAGGCCGGTCGAGCGTGTCGGGACCACCCAGAGGTCCGCGCCCCTGCTGCCCCGGTGGTTGAGGAGCGAGCGCCAGCGAGCTCCTCAACCACCGAGGTAGGCCGGCCTGCGCGGTTTGTCCGGGCTCCGGACGATCGTGGCCCTTGTGCCGGTACGGCGGTCGGTGGATGGTCCACCTATGACCCCCGTCACCTCCCTCGGGCGGAGCGCTGTACGGCGTACCCGCTGGCCCCTGCTCCTCGCCGTCCTCGTGACCCTGGCCTGGTCGCTCACCGCGCCAACTCCCGCCACCGCCGCCGGCCCCACGCTCGCGCCCGCCGTCGCGGCCCCCGGCGACCCCGACCTCGGGCCGAACGTCTACGTGTTCGACCCCTCGATGTCGGTCAGCGACATCAAGGCGACCTTCGACGCGGTCGCGGCCCAGCAGGTCGGCAACCAGTTCGGCACCGAGCGGGTCGCGCTGCTCTTCAAGCCGGGCACCTACGGCTCGGCGGCCGACCCGCTGAACGTGCAGGTCGGCTACTACACCGAGGTCGCGGGCCTGGGACGTGACCCCGGCGACGTCACCATCAACGGCACGGTCGACGTCTTCAACCAGTGCGACGCCGGCGGCTGCGTGGCCCTGAACAACTTCTGGCGCTCGCTGTCCAACCTCACGATCAACGCGACCCGGCCGAACGCCGGGTGCCAGACCGACACCGAGTTCTGGGCGGTCTCCCAGGCCTCGCCCATGCGGCGGGTTCACGTCAACGGGCTGACCAGCCTGATGGACTTCTGCAGCGCCGGCCCGCAGTTCGCCAGCGGCGGCTTCATCGCCGACTCGCAGTTCTCCGGCAGCACGGTCATCAACGGCTCGCAGCAGCAGTTCTACACGCGCAACACCGACCTCGACGGCTGGTCCAACAGCGTGTGGAACCAGGTTTTCTCCGGTGACACCGGGGCGACCCCGGCCGAGTGCTTCGGCTGCGCGCCGGCCACGTTCTACACGACTCTGGCCACCACCCCGGACTCGCGCGAGCGGCCCTACCTGTACGTCGACGACGCGGGCGCCTGGCGAGTCTTCGTGCCGGCGGCCGCACACGACTCGGCCGGCCCTACCTGGGCCGCCGGCTCGACGCCGGGTCGCTCGCTACCGCTTTCCGACTTCACTCTCGCCCACCCCGGTGACTCCGTCTCCGACATCAACCGCGCGCTGTCGAAGGGACGCGATCTGCTCCTGACACCCGGGGTGTACGACGTCGACCGCACGATCGAGGTCAAGCGCGCCGACACCGTCGTCCTCGGGCTCGGCCTGCCCGCCCTCACCCCCCAGCGCGGGCGGGTGGCGCTGACGGTCGACGACGTCCCGGGCGTCGACCTGGCCGGCTTCACCGTGGACGCCGGCCCGGTGAGCTCACCCGTGCTGGTGCGGATCGGCAAGGAGCACGGGAACAACCACCACTCCCGCGCGGCCGACCCGACAGCGCTGCAGGACGTCTTCTTCCGGATCGGCGGGCCGCACGCCGGGCGCGCGCAGGTGAGCCTCGAGGTGAACAGCGATCACGTGGTCCTCGACGACATCTGGGCCTGGCGCGCCGACCACGGTAACGGCGTCGGCTGGACGCAGAACACCGCCGACACCGGGCTTGTCGTCAACGGCGACGACGTCTCGGCCACGGGACTGTTCGTCGAGCACTACCAGAAGTTCGAGGTGGTGTGGAACGGCGAGCGCGGCTCGGTGGCCTTCTTCCAGAACGAGATGCCGTACGACGTGCCGTCGCAGGCCGCGTGGCGCTCGTCGCCGACCACCGACGGGTACGCGGCGGTGAAGATCGACCGCCACGTCCGGCACTTCAACGGGTCCGGCATGGGGTCGTACAGCTTCTTCAACCAGGGGCTCGACATCTTCGCCGACCACGCCTACGAGGTGCCGACCACACCGGGCGTGCATCTGCACGACCTGCTGACGATCTTCCTCGACGCCGTCAACGGCAAGGGCGGCATCCGCCACGTCGTCAACGACACCGGCGGCTCGTCGACGATCGCGAACCCGGACGTCCCGGTGACGGTGGTCGACTACCCCTGAGGGCTCAGACCGCCACCACGGCGATGGCCGGCTCGTGCAGCGAGCCGAGCCAGACCCGACCGTCGTGCTCCCGCACGCCGGTGACCATGTGGTAGCTGTCGGTGCGCACGTCGAGGTCGTGGACGAGCTTCCCCAGGTCGTCGTACGCCTGCACCCGAACGGTGCGCTTCGGCTTGGGCTGCAAGGCCTCGGGGATCCTGGTGACCCCTGTGCGCACCCACAGCGGTGCCGACCGCAGACCTTCCACCACAGGGTCTCGCGGTGAGGCGATGCTGACCCAGATCAGGCCGTCGCTGCCGCGCGAGATGTTGTCGGGGTAGCCGGGCAGGTCATCGACCAGGAAGTCGCGGGCACCGGCCTTGGGTCCGGTGAGCCAGCGTCGTACGACGGTGCGCGCCCCGGTCTCGGCAACGGCGACGTACGACTCGTCCGTGGCCAGGGCCACGCCGTTGGCGAAGGCGAGGCCGTCGAGGACGACCTCGACGGTGCCGTCGACGGCCAGTCGGAGCAGGCGGCCGGTGCGGGTGTCCTGGACGAAGTCGTCCTTCCAGCGGTCGATCCCGTAGTGGGTCGAGGAGTCCGAGAACCACACCGTGCCGTCGCCCGCGATCGCGGCGTTGTTGCAGAAGACCATGGGCACGCCGGCGACGCGGTCGGTGACCGGCTCGATCGTGCCGGTGCGGACGTCGACGCGGAGCAGACCCAACTTGGCGTCGCAGACCAGGAGCCGGCCGTCGAGGTCGAGCTCGAGGCCGAGCGGGCGTCCGCCGGTGTGGGCGACCTGGTCGATCCGCCGGCCGTCGTGGGAGACCCGCCACAGCGCGCCGTCCTCGGTGCCGGTGAAGACCGCCCCCTCGTCGGCTCCTCCGCTCGCCACCACCACGTCCTCCGCGCCGGGGCCAGGGACCGGGAACACATCGATCGTCATGCGCACATCCTGCGGTAGGTGTCGGAGTCCAGGAACGCCGGGACGGCGAGGACGCCGGTCATGGTGAGGTCGAGGCTGCGAGCGCGGTCGGGCGGCACGAACACGATCTGGCGTCCCTCGTGGCACTCGATGTCGGCGTCGGTCAGGTCGACCCGGGCGGCGAACACGTGGACCCGGTCGACCGAGCCGTAGTGCGGGTGGAAGACCCGCAGCGTCTCGAGATGCTCGAGCGTGCCCGGCTCGAGCCGGACGCCGGTCTCCTCCTCGAGCTCGCGGTAGGCGCCCTGCTCGGCGTCCTCCCCCGCCTCCAGATGGCCGCCGGCGAGGCCCCACCGGTCGGGGTCGATCGGGGCGTGCTCGTCGCGCTCCTGCAGCAGCACTGCGCCGTCGGCGTCGACGAGGAGCACGCAGCCGAACTCGCGGCGTTCGCGGACGCCGAACCGCTCGCCGTACGCCGGGTTGCCGACGATGTGCGGGAGGGCCACGGCCAGGGCGCGGTTCCACGGAAGGGTGTCGATGGTGGCCGGGTCGACGAAGACGATCTGCCGTCCCTCGTGGCACTCGACGTCGGCATCGGTGAGGTCGGTGAACGCGGTGAAGAGGGCGAACTCGTGGGTCTCGCGACAGCCGTCGCAGTAGAACGTCAGCACCCCGAGCGGGTCGAGGTCGATCCCGGCCAGGCCGGTCTCCTCCTCGAGCTCACGCAGAGCGGCCGCCTCGTCGGACTCGCCCTCCTCCATGCCGCCGCCGACCAGCGACCACTTGTCGGCGTCGACGGGCGCGCCCTCGTCGCGTTCCTGGAGCAGCAGCCGGCCTCGGGCGTCGACCAGTGCGACCGCGGCGACTCTTCGGCTCACGGGGCACCGAAGACAGCGGTCACGGCGTGGCCGCCGAAGCTGCCTCGCAGCACCGCGTCGGCGCCGCGGGTCCGGGTCGCCCAGGCTCCGTGCAGCCGTCCGCGCTGCCCGGCCACGCTGACCCGAAGGTCGACCGACATCCGGTTGGCGTAGCGCTGCCAGCGGGCGGTGCCGGAGACGGCCAGGTCGGAGGTGAGGCGGACGCCGTGCAGGTGGAAGACGGTGGTGCGGTCGCCGGTATAGCTCCACGTGCCGCCGCGCAGGCCGACCGAGTGGCCGGAGAAGTTGTTCCACCACTGGTCGACCAGGTCGGCCACGGTGGCGGCCGCCGTCGGCGCGACCCGCCGGGCGGTGAGCGAGCCATGCCCTTGCGCCGGTGCGACGTCGCCGAGATGCCGCGGGAAGATACCCATCGCCCGCACCGGCGCGACCTTCGCGGCGCACGCGTGCCGCGGCCAGTGCGACGGCGTACGCACGAAGCGGCGCAGGATGCGGACGGCGCAGTCGTCGGTGTCCCCGTCGGCGGTGACGTGGAAGCTGTTCGCCACCCGGATCTGGCGCGACCGCGGGAACTGGCCCGCGACGAGCGCGCCCTCCGCGGGCGTGGTGATCGAGTCGAGCTCGCCGCTCAGCACCAGCGTCGGCACCCGTGGGTAGCCGTGCCGGGGCCGGGGCGGCCGCGCCGGGTTGTCGACCGGCGCCGAGGGCCAGCGGCTGCACCAGTCGAGCTCCTGCCAGTCCGACCGGGCGTACTCCCGCACGGTGAACGGGCCGTAGGTGCCCGGGAGGTCGCGGGACCGGCGGGTGAGGGCCGCGTCGTACTGGCGGCGGCGTACCTGCGGGGACGCGGTCATGTCGTAGAGCTGCGGATAGTCGTGGCAGATCACGGCCGCGTCGGCACCCTCGCTGTAGGCGCCTATCGGGCCGGCGTCGGTGCCGCCGCCGGTGGCCTGGGCGACGAGCCGCAGCAGCGGTGCCCGGTAGCCGCGCAGGGCGGAGCGGAGCGCGGCGGTCATCTCCCGGTAGGTGTAGGGACCGTACGTCGCGCCGAAGGCGACGGTGGTGAGGTTGGGGCCGTTCACGGTCACCCGCATGCGGCGGCCGTCGCCGTCGTGGGAGATGCCGTGCCACGGATGCTGGCGCACGCGGTGCAGCACTCGCTGAATCGCGGTGTCGAAGCCGGGGCCGCCGCTGCGGCACGCGGCTGACCGTCGGCAGACTTTCTCGAACGAGGTGCGCATCGCCGGCCCCTGGGTCGGGTACCACGCGGTCTCGCCGTGCGTGGGGTAGGCGCTGTCGAGCACCACGCTGCGCAGCAGCCCGCCGTGGCGACCGGCGAAGACCTGGGCGAAGAAAGTGCCGTAGCTGTCGCCATAGAGATCGATCGGGCCGAGGCCCAGCGCCTGCACGACCGCTGCCAAGTCGTCGGCGGACCGGGCACTCGTGTAGTCGTCGCTACGCGGGCCGAGGCTGCGGCCGCAGCGCCGGGCGGCGACCGAGTAGGCGATCGTCAGGTTCTGCAGGTCGGGGCAGTTGATCGGCGTGGAACGGCCGGTGCCCCGCTGGTCGACGAGGAGCAGGTTGCGGTGGCGCAGCATCGGCCCGTACATCGCGGCGTACGACGCGCCGGTGCCGGTGGTCGAGTACCCAGGGCCGCCCTCGTGGGGCACCAGCGTGCCGGTCGCGGGCCGGCTCCGGTCGCGGGGTGGCACGAAGGCGAAGCCGACTCGGACGGTCCCCTGTTCGGGGCGACCCGGCTCCCACGGCCGGTCGACGTGGCCGCACAGCGCGCGCCGTACGACGGCGCAGGGTCGCAGCGTCAGCGAGCCGACCGTCACGGGGCTGCCCGCGACTCGTCTCGCGTCGTGGGTCGGGCCGGTGCGGTGGTCGAGCGGCACCGGTCTGCCCCCAGCGGTGGCCGTCGCGGTGGCTCCCAGCAGGAGTCCCGACGCCATCGTCAGCGCAAGGGTGACGGGGAGCAGTGGGCGCATGGCGGTCAGCATCCCTCACCGAGAGATCGAGCGGAACCGTCAGGTGGTCGCGTGTCCGTCGAGGTAGGCGGCGACCAGGCCGCCGAGGCTGGGCAGGTGGTAGCCGCCCTCCTGCACGATGACGGCCGGGACCGCGAGGCCGGCGAGCAGGCGGCCGGCCGCGTGGTAGGCGTCGGCGGTGACCAGCAGCGGGCTCTCCGGGTCGTCGGCCGCGGCGTCGACACCGAGGGAGACCACGAGCGCGTCGCTACCGGCGGCGTGGCCCGCCAGCCGCGCGACGGCGTCCAGCCAGGCGGCGTCGCCGGTGCCCTCGGGGAGGGGGAGGTTGACGGTGGCCCCCTCTCCGGCGCCGGCGCCGGTCTCGGAGGCATGGCCGAAGAAGTGCGGGAACCAGCCGGCGCCCGGGTCGACATGGGTGGAGGCGTACAGCACGTCGGAGCGCTCCCAGAAGATCGCCTGGGTGCCGTTGCCGTGGTGGGCGTCGAGGTCGACGACCGCGACCCGGGTGTGACCGGCGTCGAGCAGGGCCTGTGCGGCGACGGCGGCGTTGTTGAGGTAGCAGGAGCCGCCGTACCCCTGGCGGGTGGCGTGATGGCCGGGCGGCCGGCAGAGCGCGTACGCCGCCGTGGTCTCGACTTCGCTCGACCGACGAGGGGTCACGAGGTCGACGGCGGTGAGCGCGCAGTCGACGGCGGCGCGGGCAGCCTCCCAGGTGCCGGGGCCGACCAGGGTCATCGTGTCGTAGCCGTACTGCCCGGCGCGGCCGTGCGTCGCGGCCGCGGGGGTCGGCGGCATGCCCTGGGTCATCGCGGGCGTCGGGAACACGTAGGGCACGACCCGGTCCTGGCCGACCAGGTCGGCGTACGGCCCGCGGCTCCACTCGGCGTGGATCGTGCGCAGGTGCTCGACGAACGCCGGGTCGTGGACGCGGGTGAGCACGTCGTCGTCGTGAGGCGTCGCCTCGACCTGCTCGTGGGCGGCGAGCGCCTCGAGGATCCGGTCGACCCGCTCGGGGACCTCGGTGCCGTCCGTCGGTATGCCGACCCACACCTCCCGCATCGGCTCGTGCCGCCGCGTCTGCGGTGACCACACCACCGGGATCGTCATGGCGAGAGCATGGCAGGACCGTCGCGATGGTTTCGAGACGCTCGCTGGCGCTCGCTCCTCAACCACCGGGAGACCGGTGGTTGAGGAGGGGCGCGCTGGCGCGCCGTCTCGAAACCACCCGCCGTGGACCGGTGGTTGAGGAGGGGCGCGCTGGCGCGCCGTCTCGAAACCACCCACCGTGGACCGGTGGTTGAGGAGGGGCGCGCTGGCGCGCCGTCTCGAAACCACCCGTCACGGACCTGCCAGGATGAGCGCATGCCGCGCGCCCGCGACCTGGGGATCGTGATCGGGTCCTTGCCCACCGGTCCCACCAACTCCGTGCTCGACATCGCAGGGGTCGGCCTGGGCCATGCCACGGTGCACCGCGACGAACCGCCGCCGCCCGAGGGCCGCGGGGTCGCACGGACCGGCGTGACCTGCCTGATGCTCGCCGAGGACGCGTTCACCCGGATGGTCCCGGCCGGCGGCGCGGTGCTGAACGGCGCCGGCGAGTGCACGGGCTTCATCACCGCCGCGGAATGGGGCTCCGCGGAGACACCGGTCTACCTGACCTCGACCCTCCAGCTCGGCCGGGTCTACGACTCGGCCTGCCGGATCGAGCTCGCGGTGAACCCCGAGTGCGCCACCGACTTCATCATCCCGGTGGTCGCGGAGTGCGACGACTCGTGGCTGAACGACGCGCGGCACATGCAGGTCGAGCACGAGGACGTGGTCGCGGCCTGGGAGGCGGCGATGTCGTCGCGGGGCTCCGGCTCGGCGCCGGACGAGGGCGCCGTCGGGTCGGGTACCGGGATGTCGTGCTTCGACTTCAAGGGCGGCATCGGTACGGCGTCGCGCGTGGTCGGCGACCACACCGTCGCGGTCCTGCTGATGACCAACTTCGGCTCCCGCGAGGAGTGCATCGTGAACGGCGTGCCGGTGGGCAGGCGGCTCGGGGTCTCGACAGGCTCGACCGACGGAGACGCGAAAGCTCCCGCCGGGTCGTGCATCGGGATCGTGGTCACCGACGCGGCCGTCGACGGCGCCTCCTGCCAGCGGCTCGCCCGTCGGATCGGGCTCGGCCTGGCTCGTGCCGGATCGGTCGCCCATCACGGCAGCGGCGAGATCTTCATGGGGTTCGGCACCGGGATGCGGCTCGACCGGAACGGCAAGCCCGACGGCACCCCGGTCGTCACCGGGCGAGCCCTCGACCCGCTGTTCGCGGCGGTGGTCGAGGCGGCCGAGGAGGCCGTCCTCAACTCGATGTTCACGGCCCCGACGGTGACCGGGCGCGACGGGAACACCAGCGAGACCATCCACACCGACGAGATCCTGGCCATGGTCTCGACAAGCTCGACCGACGGACCGCGCTCGACCGACGGACCGCGCTCGACCGACGGCTCGAGGGTGGAGGAGGCACGGATCCCGGTCGGCGACGGGAGCCACCTGGCAGCAACGCTGTACCTGCCCGACCCGTCGGCGGGACCGCAGCCGTGCCTGCTCGAGGCCCTGCCCTACCGCAAGGACGACCTGACGTCGTCGTACGCCGAGGGCTACCGCTCGCTCTGCGAGAACCACGACTACGCGGTGTGCCGGATCGACGTGCGTGGCACCGGGTCGTCGCCCGGCGACCCGCTCGACGAGTACCAGCCGGCCGAGCAGACCGACCTCTGCGACGCGATCGCCTGGCTCGCCGCGCAGGACTGGTGCGACGGCCAGGTCGGGATGTGGGGTACGTCGTACTCCGGCTTCAACTCCCTCCAGCTGGCCTGCGAGCGACCGCCGGCGCTGAAGGCGATCTGCGCGATCTATGCGACCGACGACCGCTGGACCGACGACGTGCACTGGCGCGGCGGCGCGCTGCGGCTGGTCGACCTCGTCGACTACGACCACTACATGACGCCGATGAACGTGCTGCCGCCGGTGCCGGCGGTCTGGGGCGACGGCTGGTACGACGAGTGGCTGCGGCGGCTGGAGACCAGCGAGCCATGGGCACTGACCTGGCTCCGGGAGAACCGGCACGGTCCGTACTGGGACCACGGGTCGGTGCGCCTCGGCGGCACCACGCAGGGCTACGAGCGGATCGGGTGTCCCGTGATGATCGTGGCCGGGTGGGCCGACGGCTACCGCAACAACTCCTTCCGCACCGTCGCCGAGCTCGGCCGGCACGGCGTACCGCACCGGCTGCTCGCCGGACCCTGGGCGCACGCCGACCCGGCGACCGCGATGCCCGGACCCCGGATCGACTTCGACGCGGAAATGGTCGGCTGGTTCGACCACTGGCTGCGCGGCGCGGGCACGCACGAGGACCGGTGCGACGTGTTCGTCCGCACCTCCACCCGGCCGGAGATCGACCTCGACCTGCACGAGGGCTGGTGGGTCACGCTGCCGACCGTGCCGCCGGTGACCGAGGCGACGCTCGACCTCACCGCCCCGGTGTCGCTCGACGTCGCCGCCGACGTGGGCACCGCCGCCTGGATCGACTGCGCCGGGCACCTGCCGTGGGGACTGTCCGGCGACCAGCGGCTCGACGACGAGCGCTCGCTGACCTGGGAGATCGATCCGCCACCCGGCCCGATCGTCGGCCACCCGGTGCTGCACGCCAAGGTCTGGGCCACGGAGCCCGCGGCGTCGCTGTCGGTGAAGATCTGCGACGTCTTCCCCGACGGCACCTCGGCGCTGGTCACCCGCGGCAGCCTCGACCTCGCCTACCGCGACGGCGTGCACGGGTCGCCGTCGCCGATGGTGCCCGGCCGGGAGTACGACGTGGAGATCGTCCTCGACGCCTGCGCCTACCAGTGGACACCCGGCCAGACGCTGCGGGTCTCGGTCGCCGGAGCGGACTGGCCGAACACGATCGCTCCCCCGGCACCGGTGTCGTTCACGCTGCGCACGGCGTCCCTGACGCTGCCCTCTGCTCGACGAGGCCGACTACCCGGTGCCGGTCTTCGGGCCCGGCGCCGAGCACTCCTCGGAGTCGACCGAGGGCGTCGGCTGGCAGGTCAACCACGACATCCTGCACCGCACCACCACCGCGCTCACGCGCTCCGACAGCCGCTACCCCACGCCGTACGACGGGACCGCGCACGAGCTCTACCTCGGCGAGGTCTCGGTCGACACCCGGACCTTCGCCCAGGCCGCGGACGCGCACACGGTCTTCGACCTCACCTGGCCGGGCATCGAGGTGACCGTGCGCTCGGGGATGAAGGTCGAGGTGACGGCCGCGTCGTACGACGTGTCGATCTGGGTGATGGCGGTCTACAACAGCGAGGAGATCAGCCACCGCACCTGGCGGGAGTCGATCCCGCGCTAGTCGGCGCTGCGCGCCGGCACGAGAATGCCCTCCTGCCGACCCACCATCACCGACCAGACGATGGTGGCGGCGGCCGTGGTCAGGGTGAGCGAGATGATCACGCTGCCCTTGATCAGCACGAAGTCGACCGTGGAGAGCGACAGCAGCAGCCAGAGCGTGATGCTCCCCTTGACCAGGATCACCAGACCCCAGAGCAGGGTGAGCCTGCGGAACAACCGGCGGACCGCCGGGCGCGCGGCGATGGTCGTGTCCATCGGGTAGAAGTCCGGCGCCAGCCGCGCGACCAGCGGCCGGGCCGACCACAGAGAGCCGAGGAAGAGGGTCGCGACGGCGGCGTCGACGAAGACCGGCTGCACGAAGTAGATGAAGGTGTTGCCGGTCGCGAAGGCGATGCCGGTCTTGAGCGTCATGATCGTGACGGTCAGCACCAGCAGCCCGGACACGACCCGGCCGGTGGCCGCCCGCCACGCCATCGCTGCGACCATCCAGGCCAGGCCGACGATCATCGCCGTACCGACGTTGACCAGGACCAGGGTGGTGGCGAAGAGAACGGCCGGGGCGACCACGGCGATCGCGAGGCTGGCCGCGACGCGCCCGACGATGCAGCGCAGATGCGGCGGTGCTGGCGCGGCCGAGAGCGGTGCAGAGGTCTCTTCGTGGAGTGCGGTCACGCTTCGGGCCCGCCCCCGGCCCATGAGACCGGATGTTCGACGTACACCGAAAACGACGGAGCAATGACTCTTCGTGCAGGAATCCTCGGCTCCGTCACTGTACGCCCGGAATCGGGCGGCGCACCGGTCGTCGGCTCACCAGCCCAGCTCGCGCAGCCGGGCGTCCCCGATCCCGAAGTGGTGACCCACCTCGTGGACCACCGTCCGCCGTACCTGATCCACGACCTCCGCCTCGCTCCGGCAGATCGCACAGATCGCGCGGCGGTAGATGGTGATCCGGTCGGGCAGAGCACCGGCGTAGAACGTCGTACGGCGGGTCAGCGGCACGCCCTGGTAGAGCCCCAGCAGGCCGGGACGCCCGCCGTCGTGGTCGACGGTGACGGCCACGTTGCTCATCAGCTCCCCGAGCTCGTCGGGCAGCCCGTCCAGCGCCTCGCTCACCATCGCCTCGAACCGCTCGGGCTCCACCTCGACCATGGGGCCAGTGTCCAACCCGGCTCCACACGGCTCGCTCAGATGGGGTTCGCGCGGAGGTAGGCGTTGAGTCGTTCGTCGGCGTCGGCGGATCCCTCCAACGCGAAGAAGTCGTCGTCGAGCGCGCTCAGCCGGTCGTGCAGGTCGCGCTGGTCGATCGCCTCGCCGCGCGCGTCAGCGTCCGCGGGGTACCGAGGCCCGAACAGCGACATGGCCGCGCGGAGCACGTCGGCCCATTCCTGGCCGAGGAAGACCGGCAGGGCGGCGAGGGCGGCCTCGGCGGAGTTCCCGCCCCAGTCGCGGAAGTAGCCGTCGAACCCGCCGGCGTTCACCTCCTGCCGGAGGTCGCAGACGGCGACCAGGCCGCGCTGCGCGCCGTTCAGCGTCGAGGGGTGCTGCCCGCTCAGCTGCCCGTAGCGGTCCCACACGTCGACGCTCACGCCCGCACCCTAGGCCGGAAGTCACTCGCCCGGCATCCCGGTGGCCACCGGCTCGCCGTCGACCTCGACCGTGGCGTCGCGCCAGAAGCAGAGGAGGTCCTGGACCGGCTTCGCGTCGTGGAGCGGGTCGGGGTAGAACCAGGCGACGTCCGGAGCGCCGTCGGCGCTGAGGTACGACGCGGTGCCCTTGTAGGCGCACTGGGTGCGGGTCTCGGACGGCGTGAGGAGATCCATCCGGACGTCGTCGGGCGGGAGGTACCACCGCACCGGCAGGCTGGTCTCGACCAGAGCGACCGGCCGGTCGGACTCGGCGAGCACCGTGTCGCCGACCGTGACCCGCACGTGGCGGTCGCTGGGCAGGACGTCGATCCGCGCGAAGGGATCGTGCGGGTGGCCGATCACCGGCTCGTCCTCCTCGCGCCACTCGAACGGCGCCCAGGTCACGATCACGCGACCGCCGAGTGCCGGGTCGTCGGGACGGAAGGCGACCTCACCGAGGCCGTCGGCGTGCAGCGCGACCCCGGGCGTGGTGTGGCCGGGGTGCTGCGGCCCGAGGACCGGCCCCGGGAAGTCGGGCTCCGGTCCTTGCGCGTGCTCGGTCGTGGCGAGGTGCAGGTCGCCCTCCGGTACGGCGTACCAGGGCACGACCCGGCGCGGCTCCCACACCAGCAGCGCGTCCTGGGTGTCGAGCACGGTCTCACCGTCGAGGTCGGCGCGGATCCGCTTCGGCGTGGTCGCGAAGCGGAGGTCGGCGAGGTTGCGGAACCAGTTCTGGCGGAGGTCGAGGGCCATCCGCCGAGTCTGCCCCGCGCGGTCGTCGCAGGCGAGTCGTGTGCTGGATCGGCCCCCTTCCACGCGGGAGTCGGCACACGACGTTGGAGAAGCGGCCTAGATGCTGGGGCGCTCCACTCGCAGGTAGCCCTCCTGCAGGTAACCGCCGGCCGCATCGAGCACCCTGCGGCAGATGGCCGCGAGGTCGGCGCCGTCCCGGTCTCCGGCGGCCCAGGCCAGCAGGCCGCGGTCGTCGACCGCGCGGAGGTTGCGCACCAGCCACTTCCCGTTGCCCAGCCACGCACGCTCCACGAGGAGCACCAGCTCGCCGGCCTCTCGGAACGCAGTCGCCGAGATGATCAGCTCCTCGGCGCGGTCCGTGCCGCCGTCGAGGTCGTCGACGAGCCCGGACAGGCCGTAGCGCTTCACGTCGATCTCCGCGGGATCCGGTTCACCTGGCCCCGCGGCCAGCACCTCGCGCGACCGCTCGGCCCACCCTCGCGTCTCGTCGTTGTCGGTCAACGCGAGACCCGTCGCGATGATGACGTCCAGGACGGGGCGTCGCTCGTGGCGGCCCTTCTGCAGCCACCGTCCGGCGGCCGCAGGGCCGTAGACGAAGCACTCGACCAGCCACCCCTGGTGCGTGGTGGTCTCCACGTACCCGACGTCGGCCTGCTCCTCGTCCAGCAGCACCAGGATGTCGAGATCGGACGTCGGGGTGGCCACGCCGATGGCAGTGCTGCCTCCCAGGAAGGCAACCTGCGCGCCGGGCCAGTGCTGGTCGACGAAGTCGCGCGCTACTGCATACGCATCCACCGCGACATCGTTGCAGGGGGACGTGTTCCCCCGCGTCGACCTGCGGCGAGTCGTGTGCTTGATCGGCCCCCTTCCACGCGCGGGCCGGCACACGACCCGGGTTGCGCCCGGCTCAGACCATCCAGTTCGGCTCGTACGCCGGGTCGGTGAGGCCGGGGCGGTCGAAGCCGAAGGCCGAGATGTCGGAGGACGTCGTCCCGGTGGTGGCGAGGTCGGCCAGGATCCGGCCGAAGGTCGGGCGCGAACTTGAAGCCGTGGGCGGACCCGAGTCCGACGACGACCGACGGGTGGTCCGGAACCGGCGCGAGCACGAAGTCGCGGTCGGGGGTGAGCGTGTACTGGCAGCGCAGCGACCGCACCGGCTCCCCCGAGCCCGGCAGCAGCGCGCCCATGAACTCCGCGAGCCGCGCGCGCATCTCCGGGTCGGGGTCGGTGGTGCGGGCGTCGGGGTCGACGGCCGGGCCGCCGCAGTCCTGCGCGGCCTTGACGGTCGGCTCGCCGTAGCAGGGGAAGCCGTAGTAGCTCGGCTCGTCCATCCAGATCCACAGCGGCATCGAGGAGTACGGCGCGGGGTCCGCCGGCTCGAAGTAGGTGACCTGCTCCAGGGTGACCGTCAGCGGGACCTCGACGCCGAGCCCGGCCAGCACCTGGTTGGTCCAGGCGTCGGCCGCGACCACCACGCCTCCACAGGTGTACGACGTACCGCCGGCCTCGACGGTCAGGTGCGAGCCGTGGTCGGTCACCGCGGTGACCGGGGTGGACCCGAGCAACGTCGCGCCGGCCTCGGTGGCGAGCCGCTGCATCGCGGCGGTCCCACGGGCCGCAGGCACGATCGCACCGCGCTCCTGGAACAGCCCGAGCGTGCCGTCGGGCACGTGGAACGTGGGGAAACGCTCCGCGATCTGCGACTCGTCGAGCGTCTCGAACTCGATCCCCACCTCCTTCATCGACGCGACGTAGTCGTCCGGGGCGATCACGCACTCGGGCGGGAACAGGTCCAGCCCGCCGACCACGGTGACCAGCGACTCACCCGACTCCTGCTCGAGCAGCGCCCAGTCGTCGTACGCCTCCTGAGTCAGGCGCACGTAGGCCGGGGTGTGGTAGCTGTGGCGCAGGATCCGCGACGTGTCGTGGGAGGCGCCGCGGCTGTGCCCGAGCTCGAACTGCTCCAGCCCGAGCACCGAGTGGCCGCGCGACGCGAGGTGCCAGGCCGCGCCGGAGCCGAGCGCACCGAGGCCGATGACGATGTAGTCGGCGTCAGTCATCCGTGGTCTCGACAAGCTCGACCGACGGGGACGTGGTCTCGACAAGCTCGACCGACGGGGACGTGGTCTCGACAAGCTCGACCGACGTGGTGCCCAGGCGCGGGAGGAGCCAGCGGCGGATGTCGGCGGAGTCGTCCTCCATCGGCGCGAACCAGCCGTGCGAGTAGGCGCGCGACGACATCCCGCGCTGCACGGACTCGCAGATCGCCCAGTCCTGACGGTTGACCATGTCCCAGAAGTCGCCGGCGTCCGACGGGTCGAAGCCGGGCGACTCCACCTCGGAGGCCGCGAACAACAGCCGGCACTCGATCTCGGTGCGGTCGACAGCCAGCGGGCGCAGCACGAACGCCGCGACGTGGTCGGCCGAGCACGACAGCATCAGGTTCGGGTAGACCAGCTCGCCCTTGTGGCGCACCTTCTCGGCGTCGTTCAGGCCGGGCAGCGGCGACCTCGTCGTGGTGCCCGACATCGTGAAGGTCCACGCGCCCTCGCGGTGCGGGATGCCCTCGTCCCAGTCGAGCCCCTGGCCGCCGCCCGCGAACGACGGCACCAGGCGCGACAGCTCGGGGTGCACCGGGCCGCAGTGGTAGCACTCGTTGTAGTTCTCGGCGACGACCTTCCAGTTCGCAGCGACCTGGTAGGTGTAGGTCTGGCCGGTGACGAGCGAGGCGAGGTCGTAGTTGGCGAGCGTCCGGGTCGCGCGGCCGACGCTGTCGCTCAACGGCGCAGGCGCCTCAGGCGTCGGGTGGACGAACACGAATCCGCCCCACGCCTCGACCCCCAGCGGGTGCAGCGAGAACTCCGCGAGCTCGACGTCTCCGTCGTCGGTGTGCGGCGCCCGCAGCAGCGAGCCGTCGAGCGCATAGGTCCACGAGTGGTAGGGGCAGCGGATCGACTTCGCGCCGCACAGCTGCGGCCCGCTCCCGGGCTCGGTCGGGAAGAGCTGCGAACCGCGGTGCCGGCACACGTTGTACGCCGCATGCAGGGCACCGCCGGCATCGGTCGTGAGCACCACCGACTCGCCCAGCACGTCGACCACGGCCACCTGCTCCGGCCGGTGCAGCCCGAGGTCCGCCACCCGGCCGACGCAGGTCCACTCCCGGAGCAGCACCTGCTCCCGCTCCCGCGCGTACGACGACGGGTCGACGTACAGCTCCCGCGGCAGCGCCGCCTGCAGCGTCACGGCCTCACCTCTCGATGGTCGAGCGGCTCTCCTCGGTGGTCGAGCGGAGTCGAGACCCGGGCCGCCACCAGGTGGCACGCGGACCGGTGCCCGGTGGGGTCGGAGGGGAGGATCGGCAGCGCCGTACCGCGACACAGGTCGGCCACCGCCTCCGCCTCGCCCGAGGCGAGCGCCGGGCAGCGCGGGTGGAACCGGCAGCCCGACGGGATCCGGGTCGGGTCGGGGATCTCGCCGCGCAGCACGATCGGCTCGAGCCGGTCCATCTCCGGTACGACGGAGAGCAGCGCCTGCGTATAGGGGTGCTGGGGGGCGGTCAGCACCGCTTCGGTCGGCCCGGACTCGACGACCCGGCCGAGGTACATGACCGCGATCCGGTCGGCGATGTTCCACGCCAGCCCGAGGTCGTGGGTGACCACGAGCACGCCGAGCCCGAGCTCCGCGCGGAGCTTCAGCAGCAGCGCCAGGATCTCGCCGCGGATCGACGCGTCGAGGCTGGAGACCGGCTCGTCGGCGATCAGCAGCTGCGGCTGGAGGGCCAGTGCCCCGGCGATCAGCACGCGCTGCCGCTGCCCACCGGAGAGCTCGTGCGGGTAGCGCAGGAACAGCGCCTCGGGAGGCCGCAGCCCTGCCGACGACAGCGCTGCCGCCACGCGCTCGGTCTCGCTCGGGCCGTCCTTGGTGACCAGCTTGTGGATGCGCATGCCCTCGGCGACCGAGTCGTAGACGGTGTGCCGCGGGTTGAGTGCGCCGAGCGGGTCCTGGAGCACGAGCTGGACGTGGCGGCGCAGGGCCTTGAGGTCCTTCTGCGAGCGGCCGAGGGTCTGGCCCTCCCAGCGGACCTCGCCGGCCACCGGGCGGGTCAGGCCGACCAGCGTCCGAGCGAGCGTGGTCTTGCCCGAGCCCGACTCCCCCACCAGCGCCACGACCTCGCCGGCCCGGACCACCAGGTCCGCACCGTCGAGCGCCCGGGCGACCCGGCCGGTGCGGCTGGTGAACTCGACCCGGACGCCCTCGGCGGAGAGCTCGGCCGTCATGAGCCGGCTCTGGTGGTCTCGACAGGCTCGACCGACGAGCCGATCCTGACGCAGGCGGCCTGGCGGTCCTCGGCATACGTCGTGAGGACCGGCTCGGCGGGCAGGCACTCCTCGGCGGCCTTGGGGCAGCGCGGGGCGAAGGAGCAGCCCTGGGTGAGGTTGCGCGGGTCGGGCGGGTCGCCGGGCAGTCCGGCTGGGTTGAACCGTGCGGCCGGGTCACCGACCCGCGGGAACGCCGCGGAAAGAGCGCCGGAGTACGGGTGCAGCGGAGCGGCGAAGATCTGCTCGGCGGGACCGGACTCGACCACACGCCCGGCGTACATCACCGTGATCTTGTCGCAGAGGTCGGCGAGCACAGAGAGGTCGTGGCTGATCATCATCATCCCGACACCGCGCTCGCGGACCAGCGTGGAGAGCACGTTGAGCACCTGGGCCTGCACCATCACGTCGAGCGCCGTGGTGGGTTCGTCGGCGACCACGAGGTCGGGGTCGCAGGCCAGCGCCATCGCGATCATCACCCGCTGCTTCTGGCCGCCCGAGAGCTGATGGGGGTAGTTGCGCGCGCGGTCGGGGTCGAGCCCGACCTGCTCGAGCAGCTCGGAGATCCGGTGGCGGATCGTCTCCTCGCTCAGTCCCGGCAGGTGCACCTGGATCGGCTCGGCGATCTGCCGCCCGATCCGGTGCACCGGGTTGAGCGAATGGAGCGCGCCCTGGAAGACGATCGACGCCCCGGCCCACCGTACGGCGCGGAGGTCGCCCCAGCGCATGGTCAGCACGTCGTTGCCCTCGAACAGCACCTCCCCGGTCACCGTCGCACTGGTCGGCTGCAGCCGGAGGATGGTGCTGGCCAGGGTCGACTTACCGCAGCCCGACTCACCGGCCACCCCGACGATCTGCCCACGCTCGACGGTCAGGTCGACGCCTCGGACGGCCGGCAGGCCACCGGGCTCGCCCGTCGCATAGGTGACGTGGAGGTCGCGGATCTCGAGCAGCGGCGCGCCGACGCGGGCCTTGGGCAGCTCGCTGGCGGTGGCGGCGCTCACGACCGCGCTCGCAGGCGGGGGTTGAGGACTTCCTCGAGCGCCTGGCCGATCAGGGTGAAGGACATCACGACCAGGACCACGCAGATGCCCGGCGGCAGGATGTACCACCAGCTGCCCGTCGTGATCGATCCGACCTCGAAGGCGTCGTCGAGCATGGTCCCCCAGGAGGTGCGGGTCGGGTCGCCGAGCCCCAGGAAGCTCAGCGTCGTCTCGGTCAGGATCGCGATCGCGACGGTGAGGGTGGTGTTGGCGAACACCATCGGCATCACGTTCGGCAGGACGTGCTTGGTGATCTGGTGGCGGCGCCCGGCCCCGATCGCCTGGGCGCGCTCGACGTACGGCCGCTCCTTGATCGACAGCGTCTGGCTACGGATCAGCAGCGCAGTGCCCGGCCACGAGGTCACCCCGATCACCAGCACGATGTTGAACAGACCGCGCCCCAGCACCGTGGACAGCACGATCGCCAGCGGCAGGAAGGGGATCACCAGGAACCACTCGGTCACCCGGAAGGTGATCGCGCCGATGACGCCACCGAAGTAGCCCGACACCAGACCCATCAGGGTGCCGATCACCATCGAGATCAGGGTCGCCAGCAGGCCGACGAACAGGGACACCCGTGCCCCCCAGATCAGCAGGGTGAGCACGGAGCGGCCGTTCTCGTCGGTGCCGAGCCAGTACTGCGAGCTCGGCGGGCCGAGCACCGGGCCGGTCGCCTGCGTCACGTCGAGGCCGCTCTTGTCGGCCAGCAGCGGTGCGGCCAGCGCCGCGACCACGAAGACGGTCAGGATGCCGAGGCCGATCATGCCGCTGCGGTGCGCGCGGAACTGCTTCCAGCCACGGCTCCACGACGCCGTACGGCGTTGCCGTGCGAGCTGGCGGGTGGAGAGGCCTGGTGACACGGACTCGGCGCTCATGTCCGCACTCTCGGGTCGAGCCAGCCGTAGACCAGGTTGGCGGCCAGGTTGGCGAGGATGACGCCGGTCGCTGCGATCAGGAAGGTGCCCTGGAGGACCCAGAAGTCCGGCACCTGGATCGCCTCGGTGGTGAGCAGCCCGAGGCCGGGGATGGAGAAGACCGTCTCGACGGTGATCGCGCCGGAGACCACGAAGCCCAGGTTGAGCGCGATGATCGTGGTCGTCGGCAGCATCGCGTTGCGTACGGCGTGCCGGTTGCGGACCTGCACGTCGCGCAGGCCCTTGGCCCGGGCGGTCTGGAGGTAGTCCTCCCCCAGCTCGTCGAGCAGCGCGCTTCGCATGATCAGCAGGTAGTCGGCGAGGTAGGCGAGGGTCAGCGTCGTCACCGGCAGCACCAGGTGCCACATGGTGTCGAGGACCCCCTTGACCGAGTTCGGGTCGACGTCCGGCGAGTGCAGCCCGCCGGTCGGGAAGATCCCCGGGATGAACCAGAAGCCGACGCCGAGGGTGGCGATGAACAGCAGCCCGAGGAACCACTCGGGCATCGAGTAGAGGATGAGCGACCCACCGGTCGACAGGTTGTCGAACTTCGAGCCTCGGCCCCACGCCCCCTTGATGCCCATGTAGACGCCGATCACGGTGGCGAAGATCGTCGAGGACCCGACCAGGAGCAGCGTCGGCCAGAGCCGGTCCTGGATCAGCTGCGACACCGGGATCCGGTACTGCAGCGAGATCCCGAGGTCACCGGTGAAGGTGTTCTTCAAGAACGTGAGGAACTGCTGCGGGAGCGGCTCGGTCAGCCCGTAGGTCTTGTTGAAGGCCTCGCGCTGCGCGTCCGTGGTCAGCCGGCCACGACCCAGGCTGCGGGCCGGGTCGCCCGGCAGCACCCGGAACAGGAAGAAGTTCACCAGCAGCATGAACAGCAGGCTCCCGATCGAGCCGAGCACCTTGCGGCCGACGTACGACGCGTACCCACGACGTCGGGGCTGGGCCTCGGCCTCGGCCGTGATCAGCCCCGGTTCGGCGACCAGGGTCATGTGGCCGTCACTCCCGGTCGCCCGCGGTGGCCCGGCGCCGTACGGCGAAGACCCCGCCGCCGACTGCCAGCACCAGGACCACGACCCCCGCGCCGATCAGGAACCCGGTGCTCGCCGACGAGGATGACGAGTCGCCGGTGGTCGCCTGCACCGCGCCGGTGAGGGTGTCGCCGGCCGTGGACGTGGCGGTGTCGCAGGTGCCGGCGTCGGCCGCGGGCTTCATGTGCACGTAGTTGTAGACGCCGTACTGCTCGATCCAGATCCCGCCCGGGTTGGGCTGCGGCACGAAGCACGCGAATCGGTCGCTGCGCACGGCCTCGCCGACCGAGGAGTACGCCGTCACCAGGTAGGGCGACTGCGCGTAGAGGATCTGCTGCATCTTCTTGACCGTGGCGGCGCGCTGGGTGTCGTCGGTCGCGACGTGCTGGCTGTTGTAGAGCTTGTCGTACTGCTTGTTGCAGAAGAAGGAGTCCGAGGAGCCCTGCCGCTGGCCGCAGGTCATGTAGCTGAGCATCGAGTCAGGGTCCGGCTCCACGAACCAGCCCCACTGGAAGGCGTCGAAGTTGCCCTGGTAGATCTCGTCGGTCAGCTGGCTGGAGCTGTACGTCGAGACCTGGCTCTTGATGCCGAGGTCGTTGAGCCACTGCTTGAAGAAGTCCATGGTGCTCAGCGAGGTCGGCGAGTCCGAGCGCGCCGCGAGCCGGAGCGTCCCGATCGGCTTGCCGTTGGGCAGGTTGCGGGTGCCGTCCGGTCCCTTGGTGTAGCCGGCCGCATCGAGGAGCGCGCCGGCCTTGGCCAGGTCGAAGGTGAACTTCTGGTCGGCCGGCGGCTCCCAGTGGAAGGTGCCGTACACCGGCGGGACGATCGTGGTGCCGGGGAGCCCGGCGCCCTGGTAGGCCTTCTGGATCAGCTGCGGCAGGTTGAGCGCGTAGCCCAGGGCGTGCCGGAACTTAGGGTCGAGCACGGCCGGGTTCGGGTTGCCGATCGGGTGCCCGCCGGTCGCGGCCGACACCGAGCCGGTGTTGAAGGCGATCTCGTCGAAGCCCGGGGAGTTGCCGTTGTGGGCGGTGATCCCGGAGTTGCTCTCCAGGCTCTTCACCTCGAGCGCGGTGATCCCCTCGACGAAGTCGATCTCGCCCTTGATCAGGGCCTGCACGGCCGAGTCGTCGTTCTTGTAGAACTGGAAGTCGACCTCGTCGATGTGCGGCGTTCCGCCCCAATAATCGGGGTTGGCCTCGAACTTGAACGTCGAGCCGTCGGCGGTGCCAGAGACGAGCCGGAAGGGCCCGGAGCCGACGACCGGCTTGCCGTTCTTCGGCTCGGCCGGGTAGCTCTTGATGGCCTTCTCGCTGACGTTCTTCCAGATGTGCTCGGGCACGATCGGGATCGGCAGCAGCGGCAGGGTGGCGACCGGCTGCTTCAGCTTCAGCACGACCGTGGTGGCGTTCGGTGCGGTCACCTTGGTGACGCCGGTGAGGTAGGACAGCCAGTTCGACTGCTCGACCGTGCCGTGCAGGATCCGGTTGTAGGTGTAGGCCACGTCGGCCGCGGTCAGCGCGACGCCGTCGGAGAACTTCACCCCGGACCGGACCGTGAAGGTCCAGGTCTTCCCGTCGGGCGACGTGGTCCACTTCGTGGCCAGGCCCGGCGCGGGCGACATGTCCTTCATCGTGTAGCCGGTCAGGTAGTCGTAGGTGAGGCCCCACATCTCGTACGACGGGGCCTGGAAGCCGAGGAACGGGTTCAGGGAGTCGACACCCTCACCGAGCATCCCGACGTGGAAGACGACCTTGTCCTTGGCCGCGGCCGGGCTGCTCGTGGCCAGGCCGGACAGCAGAGAGGCGACCAGCAGGCCGAGCACCGCGAGCAGCGCTCCGGCGGTACGGTGACCGCCGTGCCCCGCCTGACGACCCACCCGCCGACCGCGCCCCGCACGCCGTACATCCACACCGAGCACGGCGTTCCGCGTCCCGACCCCTACCACTGGTTGGGGTCCGAGGAGCCCCGCGTCCTGGACCACCTCGTCTCCGAACGAGGCTTCTACGACGCGTCGTGTCTTCATCTGGGCTCCCTCGGGTCCGCCCTGAAGGCGGAGATGCTGTCTCGGCTTCCGAGCGCCGACGAATCCGCTCGCTGGTCGCGCAGGCGTCACACCTACTGGACCCGCAATCCCGTGAGCAGCGACTACGCCGAACTGTGGCGACTGAATCATGATTCAGAGGGAGGGTCAACAACCGAATCCGAATCGTCATCCTTGTTTTTCGACATCTCTCAGCAAGATGTCGGTACCGGCTATCTGGACGTCGGGCTCACCCTCGTCAGCCCCGACGAGGACCTCCTCGCCTACAACGTCGACACCGCGGGCGACGAGGTCTTCGAGCTCCGTTTCCGCGACCTGCGGACCGGCACCGACCTGCCCGAGACGATCGCCCGGAGCTACTACGGCGGCGCGTGGAGTGCCGACTCGCAGTGGTTCTTCTACACCGTGCACGACGAGGCGTACCGCCCCTGGCAGGTGCTCCGGCACCGGATCGGCACCGACCCGGCCGACGACGTGGTGGTGCTGGAGGAGCACGACCAGCGCTTCGAGCTGAGTCTCCGGGCGACCCGGAGCGGCCGCCTGATCGTGATCTGGAGCGAGAGCCGCTCGACGAGCGAGGGCTGGGTGGTCGACGCCGACTCGCCGGAGTCGACGCCCCGCTCGGTCGGGGGCCGGCGGCACGGTGTGCTGTACCGCGTCGAGCACGCGCCGGGGCTCGACAGGCTCGACCAACGAGACGGGCTCGACCGGCTGCTGGTGGTGACCAACGACGGGGCGGTCGAGTTCCGCCTGATGACGGCCCCGGTGCCGCGTGATGCTGACCAGGACGACTCGACCTGGGTCGAGGCGCGGCCCGAGCGCGCCGACGAGCGGCTCTGGCAGGCGGACGCGTTCGCCGACGGGGTCGTGCTCTCCTACCGGTCCGGTGGGCAGCATCGGCTCCGGATCGTGGCGCCCGACGATCTCGCCGGCGAGGGTCGCGTGCTCACCAGCCGGTACGACGTGGGCTGTCTCGACCTCGCCCGGAACGAGCTGTACGACGCGCCGACGGTGACGGTCGCCGACGAGAGCTACCTACGGCCGCCGGTCTGGTCGACGGTCGACCTGCGCACGGGCGAGATGACCGACGTACACCGTGGTGAGGCGCCGGGCTTCGACCCCGAGGCCTACGTCGTGGAGCGGCGGACCTTCCCGTCGCTGGACGGGACGGAGGTGCCGGCCGTGCTGGTACGGCGTCACGACACGCCGCTGGACGGCACCGCCCCGTGCCTGATCTACGCCTACGGGTCCTACGAGGCGGTCGACGAGCCGGAGTGGGACGACGCGCTCCCGGCGCTGCTCGACCGGGGCGTGGTGTGGGTGCACGCGCACCCGCGCGGCGGTGGGGAGATGGGGCGGCGCTGGTGGCTCGACGGCAGCCTGGGCAGCAAGCAGCACACCTTCGACGACGTGGCCGCGGTCGCGGACGGGCTCGACCGGGAGGGCCTGGTCGACGGCACACGGATCGCGACCCGCGGGCTGAGCGCCGGCGGGCTGCTCCAGGGCGCTCTGTTCAGCCAGCGGCCGGACCGGTGGCGGGCGGTGGTGGCCGAGGTGCCGTTCGTCGACGTGGTGACCACGATGTTCGACGAGACGGTCCCGCTGACGATCAACGAGTGGGAGGAGTGGGGCGACCCGCGCAACCGCGAGGACTTCGACTGGATGCTCGCCTACTCGCCGTACGACCACCTGCCGCCGGCCGGCGGACGCCCCGACCTGCTGGTCACCGGCGCCCTCCACGACCCGCGGGTGATGGTGCGAGAGCCCGCCAAGTGGGTGGCGGCGCTGCGTGAGTCGGACCCGGAGTGGTCGCCGCGCTGCCTGTTCCGGGTCGAGACCGGGGCCGGGGCGCACGTCGGGCCGTCGGGCCGGACCGGGCATCTGGGCTACGAGGCCGAGGTCTATGCGTGGGTCCTCGACCGGCTGGGGGTGCCGCATGAGTGAGTCGCTGCACGAGGAGGTGATCCGGGTCGCACGCGACCTGATCCGCTGCGACACCACCAACGCCCGGGAGCCCGGGCTCGGCAACGAGACGTTGTGTGCGGAGTACCTCGCCGACTACCTGAGCGGGTACGGCGTGGAGTGCGAGCTGGTGGCGCGCGAGGACCACCGGGCCAACCTGGTGGCGCGGATCCCCGGCGTGGTCTCGACAGGCTCGACCGACGCACCCACGGAGTCGCTGGCGTTCGTCGGGCACACCGACGTGGTGCCGTGCGACCCGCGCGACTGGACGCACCCGCCGTTCGAGGCCGTCGTCGACGACGACGGCTGGCTGTGGGGCCGAGGCGCAGTGGACATGAAGAACGAGGTGGCCGCCCGCGCCGTCGCGATGGCCGAGCTGGCCCGGAGCGGCTTCCGACCGCGCGGTGACCTGTGGCTGCTCGCGGTCGCCGACGAGGAGGACGGGTTCGCCGACGTCGGCATGCGCTGGCTGCTCGAGGAGCGCACCGACATCAAGCCCACCCACAGCATCAACGAGGGCGGTGGCGAGCGGATGCCGCTCTCGGACGGCCGCGAGGTGGTGGCCCTGTCGGTGGGCGAGAAGGGCACGCTCCCGGTGCAGGTCACGGCCCTGGGCGAGGCCGGGCACGCGTCCATCCCCACGCTCGGGAACAACGCCGTACCCCTGCTCGCGCGGCTGATCCCGCGGCTCGGCGACGGGATGCCCGAGCCGGTCACGAACCCGGTGGTGAGCGCCATGCTCGCCACCCTGCTCGGACGCGACGAGCCCGACCTGCGCCGCGCGGTCGCGGAGGCGGAGGCGCTGCACCCGAGCCTGGCCGGCGCGCTCGCGGCCCTGATGGGCCCGACGCTCGCGCCGACCATGCTGTGGGGCTCCAACAAGCGGAACGTGATGCCGGCCCGCGCCACGGTCGAGGTCGACTGCCGGATCCTGCCCGGCACGAGGCCGGCCGACGTCGAGGCGCTGGTGCGCTCGCTGCTCGGCGACGACATCCCCTACGCACTGGACTGGCCCGAGGAGATCGTGGAGGCATCGAGCTCACCGGTCGACGGCGTGGTCCCGGCCGCGATCGCGGCCTTCCTGGCGGCGGACGGTGACAAGGCCGCGGTGCTGCCGACGATGTGCACCGGGTTCACCGACAGCAACTACCTCCGCGCCGCCGCCGGCACCGCGGCGTACGGCTTCAGCCCCACCCGGGCCACCCCGATCGAGGTGCTGGACGCCGGCTACCACAACGCCAACGAGCGGATCCATGTCGACGACCTGTTGCTCTCGACGCGCTTCCACCTCGACCTGGCGCAGCGCGTCCTCGGCTGAGCCGTGTCGACCGTGTTCCCGGAGCCGGCCTCCACGCCGGACCTGCGCGGGCTGCTGCTCGACTACCTGGACTTCCTCCGCGGTGTCGTGGCCGACAAGCTCGAGGGACTCACCGAGGCCGAGCTGCAGGCTTCCGTGGTGCCGTCCGGCTGGACACCCGCCGGACTGGTCAACCATCTGGTGAACGTCGAGCGGCGCTGGCTGCGCTGGGGATTCCTGGCCGAGCCGGTCCCCGACCCGTGGCGCGATGCCTCCGGCGACGACGGCTGGGTCACCCCCGACGCCTCGGCCGCCGAGCTGAGGCGCCTCCTCGAGTCGGCGGGCGCCCGCTCTCGCTCGATCGTCGAGGCGCACGAGCTGACCGAGACCGCGGCCGTCGGCGGCCGCTTCACCGAGGCCGCGGCCGCCCCGCAGCTGCAGTGGATCCTGCTGCACCTGGTCCAGGAGTACGCCCGTCACACCGGCCATCTCGACATCGCCCGCGAGCTGATCGACGGCCAGACCGGCGAGGGCGGCTGACCCGCCGCTACGATCCGGGCATGGCCTACGTCTTCGGAGTGCCGACGCTGCTGTTCCTCGTCGTTCTCGTGTACGGCGGGCTCACCGGCCGGGTCCGGCTGACGTCCTGCTGCGCGGTGGCCGATCCCCGCCAGGACCTGCGGATGCGCGCCGCCTTCGACGACGCCGACCCTGCGGAGTCGTCCGCCCGCTGACATTTCCTCAACCACCGACCGGCGCACGAACGGTGCGGAAGGACGAGGCGGCGAGCCCGAGCGCCACCAGGGCGAACACGGCCGCGGCGAGCAGAAGCGTGGGCCGGATCCCCCAGGCGTCGGCCAGGAGGCCGGCCAGCGGCGCCACGATGACGATGACCGCCCGGTTGAGCGAGCGGAGCGTGGTGTTGGTCCGCGCCTGGAGCTCGTCGGGCGTCAGCAGCTGGCGGAAGCTCATCTCGTGCGAGTTGCTCGCGCCGATCGCGAGGCCGTAGAGCCCGGTGCCGGTGCCGAGGACCGCGACCGACACCCAGGCGGCCGAGGTTGCGCCGGCAGCGACCATCACGAGCACGCTCACCGCGGTGATCGTGTGGCAGGCGATGATCGTCATCCCCGTTCCGAGCCGCAGGCCGACCCGGGTGGTGACCGAGGCTCCGAGCAGTGCGCCCAGGCCGCCGAGGGCGCCGATGATGCCGAACTGGAACGGCGTCAGGCCCAGCGTCCGCAAGGCGTACGGGGCCAGGACGACTCCGACGACCGCGTTGCCGACGAACCAGCCGTGCGTGTACATCGCCAAGGTGGTGAGCCCGGAACCGTGGTAGATCCACCGGATCCCGTCACGGATCTCGAGCACGAGGGCGCGTGCGCTGGCGCCCTGCCTCGAAGGCGGCTCGCTCACGTCGATCCGGCTCAGAGTGACCGCGGAGTACAGGTACGTCGCGGCGTCGACCAGGACCGCGACGGGCGCACCCAACGCACCCACCAGCAGTCCGCCCAGCGCCGGGCCGGCGCTCTGGGCCACGGCATCCGCGCCGTCACCGCGCGCGTGGGCACGCTGCAGGTCCTCCCGCGGCACCAGCCGCGGCAGGAACGACATCGCGGCCGCACCGCTGATCACCGAGGCGGTCCCGTACGCCGCCACGATCACCAGCAGCGCCGGGAACGACAGGCGGTGCAGCCACCAGAGCAGTGGGATCGTCGCGAGCAGCACCGCTTGCGCGAGGTCCGTGCCGATCAGGATCGGCTGTCGACGGTGCCGGTCGACGAGTGCCCCCACGACAATCCCGAGGACCAGGTAGGGCAGCCAGCGGGCCGAGTTCAGCCAGCCCACCTCCGCCGCGGAGCCGTGCAGGGTCAGCACCACCAGCGTCTGCAGAGCGAGCAACGTGATGTAGGTGCCGAAGGCCGAGACGGCCTCGGCTCGCCAGTACAGCAGGAAGGATCGGGACGGGAACCCCTCCTCGCCGACCATGACGCCATGTTCCCAAACAGTCCATGCGGGGCACGGAAAGGGTCGAAGTCCTCTCTCGGAAGGAAGTACGTGCCATGTGGACGTTGCTCGGGATCGTGGTGGTGGCGGTCGTCATCGGCCTCTTCGTGCTGATCAGCCCGGGCGCGCCGGCCCGCGACTTCCGCAACAGGAAGGACGGGGAGTCCGCCGGTTGGCGCAGCGGTGGCAACGTCAGCTGGTTCCACGACACCGACCGCGACGACCGTCTCGACTGACCACCATTGCCGGCGGCGGATCGAGTCAGTCGCCGACTCTCGGGGTCCCCCAGGTGGACAGGCAGAACGGATGCCCGGCCGGGTCGGCGTACACGAAGCAGTGGTCGGCGTTGGGCTGATGCTCGAAGCGGGTGGCACCGGCCGCCAGCACCCGCGCCCCGGTGGCCTCCAGGTCGTCGACGAGGAACTCCAGGTGCAGCTGCATCCCCACCTCGCCGTCCGGCCAGGTAGGAGGCCGGTGGTCGTCGATCTGCTGGAACCCGATGTCACCGTTCGGGCCTTCCACCAGGGCCCAGTGCTCGTCGCCCTGGGCGACCCCGCCGGTGATCTCGGCGTAGAACCGCGCGAGCGCGATCGCGTCGGGCGCGTTGACCGTCGTCCCGCTGAGCCTGATCAGGTCCGACATCAACCGATCTCCATCCGCTGGTAGGCGGGCGTGAGCTCCTCCCAGCGGGCCTTCCAACCCGGCGCCCCGGCCTGGGGGCTCCAGCCCTCCGGATGGACCGGGCCGTCGACCTCCAGCGACCGACCGAGGTCCTCGAGGTGGACCCGCCAACCCGAGGCGTGGAACGGCAGATGCATCATCGGCAGGCCGCGCTCCTCGACCACCAGGCGGGTCTGGGCCCCCTCCTCGGTCAGCCACGCCTCGATCTGCCCCTCGTCGTCCGTGCCCGGGCTCCGTGGTCAGCAGCAGGTGGTGGGGCGCCTCGCACACCTCGACGCGCACCGGCCCGGTCCAGCTGCTCGTGAAGACCGCCTGGATCGTGCCGCCGACCCGCAGCTCGCCGTCGACCCGGGCGATCCAGCGGGCCAGCCGCTCGGGCGTCGTACACGCCTGCCAGAGGTCGCCGATGTCGGTGTCGTACAGGTCCTCGACCCGGATCGCTCCGCGGGTCTCGTCGAGGGTTCGCATCGTCGCGGTCGTGGTCATCGTCGTGCCTTCTTTCCTCGTGCGATCTCGGTATGGAGGGCGTCGAGCCGGGTCTCCCAGAGCCGGCGGTACTGCCCCAGCCACTCGTCGACCTCGACGAGCGCCTCCGGGCGGAGGGTGTAGATCCGGCGCTGTGCGTCCTGGCGTACGTCGACCAGCCCGGCTTCGCGCAGCACGCGGAGGTGCCGGGACACGCCCGGGCGAGCGATCGGGAGAGCCTCGGCCAGCTCTCCGGCACTGGCCGGGTGGTCGCGGAGAATCTCCAGAACCGTGCGCCGGCTCTCGTCTGCCAGCGCGTGCAGTACGGCGTCCATGGCGCTAATGTAACTACATGGGTACGTATCCGCAAGGTTACATTCCGCTGTGAGGCAGCGCCGTGCCCGGGAGGTTCAGAAGTGACGGTGGCACCGAGACTGCCTGCCACGCGGGACACCTCGACGCGGTGCGCGAGCTCATCGACGGCCACCAGTGGCTGGTGAACACCTGACCAGTGGTCCTGGGCTCTCTGCTTCGACTCTCGGGCAGACTCGGCGCCGTGGACATCCTCGGCACCAGGACCGTGTACGCCAACCGATGGATGTCGGTCCGCGAGGACACGGTTCGTCGCCCCGACGGGTCGACCGGGCGGTACGCCGTCGTGGACACCGCAGACATCGCGCTCGTCGTACCGTCCGACGGCGAGCGACTGCACCTGGTCGAGCAGTACCGCCACCCCGTCGCCGGTCGGCGCTGGGAGTTCCCGTCCGGGAGCACCGACCCGGACAGGGATGCGGACGCGGCGGCCTGCGCGCGGCGCGAGCTGCGTGAAGAGACGGGTCTCGTCGCCGACACGCTGATCCGTGTCGGCACGCTCGAGGTGGCGCCCAGCATGATCAGTCACCGCTGCCGGGTCTTCCTGGCGACCGACCTGTCGCAGGGCGAGCCTCAGCCGGACGTCGAGGAGCAGGGCCTGCGCTCGGCCTGGCTCGACCGGACCGAGGTGCAGCGGATGATCACCGACGGCGAGATCACCGACGCCAAGACGATCGCCGCGTTCGCCTTGCTCCTGCTGCGCCCTACGGCCGAGGGATGAGCACGGGTCGATGACGACTGCGCGCGTCCGCGAGGCGCTCGAAGAGGCGCTCGGGCCCGGAGCGGTCGCCACCCACCGCCACAACCACACGGGAGCCGGCAAGCTGTCGTTCGACGTGTTCGCCGGTGGGGCGCATCTGTGGGCCAAGGTCGCGGCCGACGACGAGGAGGACGCCGCGCTGCGGACTTGGGCGTCGGTGGCCGCCCTGCTGGCGGAGCGACACTCTGCTCCCCCGGTGCTCGAGGTCCTCGACGTCGCCGGCCACACGGGACTGCTGTTCCCGTTCCTCGACGCCGAGGTGGCGACCCGGGCCTCCGTGCGGGAGAGGTACGCCGAGGTGCAGGCCGTGCTGGACGGTCTCCACGCCGATCGTGACCTTGCGGTCCGGCTCGGCGGTCCGACCACCAGCGGGGCGGTCTTCCGTGAGGTGTGGGTCTCCCGGTTCGAGACGGACCTCCGGATCATCGCCGGGCATGTCGCGCCCGACGTCCACGCCTACCTGGCAACCGAGGTCGAGGTGCTGTCGGGCCAGGTCGACTCCCTCCAGGATCGGGTCCACGCCGCGATCCACGGCGATCCGTGGCATGAGAACGTGCTTCTTGCGTCCGATCGGGTGTGGCTCCTCGACTGGGAGGACCTCTCCGTCGGAGACCCGGTCGTCGACGACGCGATCCTCCGGATGGACGTCCTGGGCTCGGATGACTGGCCGGCGGGTGCCCGCTTCGACATCGCACGCCGGGCCCTGCTGCTGGACGCAGCGGTCGACGGAGCCGCGGACTGGGTCGAGAACTCCGACCCGGCGATCCGAGCCGGGAAGGAGCGCGCCTACCTGGAGGGCCTCGCGGCCTATCGGGCCCACGTCGCCAGCACCTGACCGGGCCGGAAGCGGGCCCGCCTCCGCGGCATCCCTGCTAGTGCAGGTGGAGCACCCTCATCGTCCGCGTCGCCATCCGAAGCTCACCGAGCGCGTTGGGATGGACGACGACCGGGTTGGTGCCCTGGAGGACCGGCTCGACCCAGCGCACGCCGATGGGCTGGCACGCGTCGTGCCCCTCCGAGGCCTTCGCGAAGCTGACGTACCTCGCGCCGGTGGCGGCGGCCGCTCGTCGTACGGCGCGGTTCAGGGTGGCCTCGACGCCGCGTAGGTAGGGGACGTCGCCGGTGGCCACCGGCACCTTGTCGAAGCAGCCGCCGGTTTTCGGCAGGATCCACGGGTAGCCGAGGATCGCGACCCGAGCGTGCGGCGCCCTCGTCATCACTGCGCGGAGCGAGCGCTTCAGCGCCGGAAAGGTCTTCTTGCGGATGTCGGTGGCGAACGAGTCGCCGTACCGGTCCCGGCACGGCGAGCCCTGGCCGAGCGTCGACAGCCCCGCGACCCCGCACTCGACGATGGCGCCGATGAAGGTGTTGTTGTCGTTGCCGCCGATGGTCATCGTCACCAGCTGTGTGCGCCGGCCGAGCGCGTCGAGCTGGGGAGCGACGCCGGGGTACTGACCGGCGAAGAGGTCCTTGGTCTCGGCCGCGCCGCAGGTCACGTCGGTCAGCTGCGCACCGGTCCGAGCGGCGATCACATGGGGGTAGTTGCTCGTCGAGCGCAGGCAGAGCGGGCTGGCCGGGTCGGGCGGCAGGACGCCGGATGCCGCGCTGTAGGAGTCGCCGAGGGCGACGTACCGCAGCGGGCCGGGGGCGGCCTGGGACGGCGTGGAGGCGACGACACCGGCCATGGCGACGAGGGTGGCGGCACAGGCGAGGAGAGAGGCGAGAGTACGGCGGCGCATCGGTGGCCTTCCGGTCGGGGACGCCTGCTCAACGAGCCGACGCCGCCGGGGTCACGAGACGCGCTCGGCGCGCCGCAGCGCCACCCACTGGCTGCGCAGGTCGGGGTCGGTCATCACCAGGTAGACGCGCCGGGCAGGTCTCCGGGTCCAGAGGCTCCGGGCTCGCACAGGGTGCAGGCGTCACTTGCCGAGCTGGACGACGAGCCCGTGGACGACCAGCCAGACGCCGGCGCCGAGCAGGATGAGGTCGATGACCCGGTCGCGATGGGTCTCGATGCCGCGGCGGATCGCGTCGAGCCAAGCAGCGGTGCGTTCGGGCTGCAGGCCGGACAGGATCTGGGCGGTGAGGTACGTCGACGCCGACAGCACGATCACCAGCGCGATCCCGAGCGTCCGCCCCGGTCCACTGTCGGTGGACTTGAGCACGGCCGCGACGGCGGCGGCGACGACCGGCCAGCCTTGGACCATGGCGGCGATCACCGCGGCCCCGACCGGACCCACCGTCTTCTCGGTGTCGGGGATCTCCGGCACCTCGGGCGCGTCCGGGTCGAGCCGGCTCTTGCGGGCGCGTCGGAGTGCCAACAGCACCAGCGCGGCGACGCCCAGCGCGATCTGGAGCAGACCGGCCGACGAGATGGTGCTCGACGAGTCGTGCTGGCGGCTGCCGCCCGCCAGCACCACGGTGAGGATCGCGACCACGGTGGCGCACAGCAGCCAGCCGACGATGAAGCCCCAGGTGTTGCGACGCCCGCCACGCACCAGGATGGCGATGTAGGCGATGATCCCCAGGGGCTCGATCGCGGCGACCAGGGCGAAGCCGACGGCGGAGAGCACGGCTCAGCATGGCAGCGCGGACCCCCGCGCCGTGGGACGTCGAGATCCGGCGCTCAGAGTCGCGCGACGTAGCGCCGGCCGCGCAGCGCCTCCTCGACCAGCCCGGCCCCACGACGTACGCCGAGCAGCCGCGCCTCCTCGGCCTGCCAGGTGAGGATCGCGGCCTCGACGATGTCGACGTCGGCGACCTCACGCAGCCCCGACCGGGCCTCGCTCAGCCCGCGCTTGCAGGCGGCCTGGTTGGCCTCGATGTGGAGCACGGCGAAGCGGGCCAGCACCACGGGGTGCTTGCGCAGCGCGGGGTAGGCCCGGAAGTCGGGCGGGCACTGGTCGAGCAGCCAGTTACAGGCCGTGCGCTCCCAGTCTGGAGCGTCGGGGGGCCGGACCTCACGGGGCCAGCCGGGCGGGGCGACGAGCATGCCGCCATTGTGGGTCGAACAGGTGTTCGAGTCAATCGAGCGCGGCGATCTGCGCCTCCACCTCGGCCAGACGCGGGTCACGCAGCCCGGCCGCGCCGTGCTCCCACCACACCCCCGGGTAGATCAGCTGCCCGGTCATCCACGGCTCGTGCGTTTCGAAGACCGCCACCTGGAAGGCCGGCCGCGGCGTCCGCTCCAGCGCGGCCGGCAGGAACCCGTGCCGGTCGGCCCGCTCGAAGCCACGCGCGCCGTAGTAGACCGGCGACCCCTCGAGGAACAGCGCCGGCATCCCGCTCCCCCGCGCTGTCTCGACGGCGGCGGCCACCAGGGCGGTACCGAAGCCCTCGCGCTGCCGCTCCGGTACGACGGACAGGGGGCTCAGCACCCACACCTCGACCAGGTCGCGGCGGGCGTCGACCCAGCCCTGGCTGAGTCCGACGTGGCCGACCACGACGCCTCGCTCCTCGGCGACCAGTCCGGTGCGCCGATGGTGACCGAGGCTCTCCCAGATCTGCGCGACGTCAGAGCCGTGGGCGGGGTCCTCGGCGCCGAAGGCGGCGGTGACCACACGCCGTACCGCCGTGCGGTCGGCGGGCTGCTCGGGGCGCACCTCGAAACTCATGTGTCGCACGGTCCCATGCCTCACTACGGTGCCGCCATGGAGATTGCTTCGCTCGGCAACCGCACCGACCTCGCGATGCTGGAACGCTCCGGCAGCGAGATCACCGACCGGGGCACCCATCTGGTGATCCGCACGCCCGACAACCCGATGTTCTGGTGGGGCAACTTCCTGCTGCTCGCGGAGACGCCCGCAGATGAGGAGCGAGCGGCGGAGTGGCTGCGGGAGTTCGAGCGGGAGTTCCCCGAGGCCCGGCACCGCGCCCTCGGCATGGAGGGGTCGGACGGCACGGTCGCCGACCTGGCTCCCTTCACCGCGCTCGGGCTGGAGGCCGAGGAGTCCGTCGTCATGACCGCCGACGCGGTGCACGAGCCCGCTCGGCCGAACACCGAGGCGACGTACCGCCCGCTGGCATCCGACGACGACTGGGCCCAGCAGGTGACACTGTCGGCGGCCGGGGAGGAGGTCGGCTACGAGCTGCCCTTCGTGACCGCCAAGGCGCGCGCCGAGCGGCGCCTCGTCGAAGCGGGGTATGGCGCCTGGTGGGGTGCGTTCGACGGCGAACGGCTGCTCGCCTCGATGGGACTGTTCACGGCCTCGGAGGGTCTGGCCCGCTTCCAGAACGTGAAGACCCACCCCGACGCGCGCGGCCGCGGACTGGCCGGCACCCTGGTCCACCGCGTCAGCCGCTACGGCTTCGAGGAGCTCGGCGCCCGCACCCTGGTGATGGTCGCGGACCCCGACTACCTGGCGATCCGGATCTACCGCTCGGTCGGCTTCGCCGACACCGAGCGTCAGCTGCAGGTCGCCCTCAAGCCGCCCAGCTGAGCGGTCAGGGCTTGTCTGCGGCCATCACGTGGGCGCCGCCCTTGCATGAGGCGAAGGCACCCTCCGGCGACGTGTGGCCGTCGCCGTAGAAGCTCAGGAACGTCGGCAGCCGCGGGTCGTCGGCGCCCTCGAGGTCGAGCTGGGCGTTCCAGACGCTCACCACGACGGGGGCCGGCAGACCCGGGTACGGCGACAGGATCGTCTTCTGGCTCTTCACCGTGCCGAGCGCCGTCTCGAGCTGCTGGATGCCGGCCGCGTCGAGCCCTGGCCGGTAGGTGATCCAGACGGTGCCGTGCTCGAGGTCGTGCACGACGTTCTCGTTGCGCGGCTGCTCGGTGTAGACGCCGCAGTCGTCCCACGTCGGGTCGTGCGGCCCACCGGCCGGCGGCGTCTGCTGGTAGGTCACCGGGTCCGTCGTGTGCTGCGCACCCGCATAGTCGAAGGTCTTCGTGGCCGAGAGCGCCGGGATGTTGTTGCTCGGGTCGCCACCCTTCGGGGCGTCGGGCGAGATGATCGGCTTGAGCACGTAGTACGCGGCCAGCACGACCACGACCACCCCGACAGCGAGCATGATGCGCTTGGTGGCAGAGCTCGCGGCCTGCGGCTGCTTCGTGGCGGTCGGCACCGAGGCAGCGTAACCAATCGGCGGGCGCGATCAGGGCGAAACGAGCGGAGGGGTCAGGCGACGGAACGGATCAGCAGAGTGACGGCGGACGCCGTACAGACCAGGAGGACGCCGGCCCGGAAGGCGTCGCGATGGATCCGGTCGCGGACGGCCCGGCCGACCAGCATCCCGACCAGGACACCGGGCGCGAGCACCAGCGCCACCTGCCAGGACTGGGCATTCAGGGAGCCGGAGAGGCCCAGACCGGTCAGGCTGAGCAGGACGCCGACGAAGAAGAACACCGACAGCGTCGACCTCATCACCGCCGGCGGCTCGCGCTGGAAGAGCAGCGCGACCGACGGACCGCCGATGGAGGTCGCCGTACCGGTCACGCCGGCGCCGAAGCCCGCGGCCAGCAGGGTGGGCGGGGTCACCGGGATCTGTGCGGCGCGGACGGCGATGCCCACAGCGACGAGCGTCATCAGAGCCAGGGCGATCCCGATCTGCTCCTCGGTGAACTGGAGCACCAGCCATGCGCCCACGACGGTGCCGGGCACGCGACCCGGCAGCGCCCAGGCGAGCGCGTGCCAGTCGATGTGGGCGCGTTCGCCGGCGAGCATCAGCCCGGAGATCAGGAGCGCCAGCCAGAGCGGGAGGGCCGGGACGAGCGACGGAGCGAGCAGTCCCACCACCGGCGCGGCGACCAGGCCCATGCCGAGCCCGACGACGGCCTGCACGAAGGCGCCCAGCACGGCGGCCAGGCCGAGCACGAGCAGGACCTGCGTGGAGAGGTCTGCCAAGGTCAGCCGCGCATCGGCCCACCGGGCCGGCCGTTGGACTCGGCGACGATCTCGGCCACCACCGACAGCGCGATGTCGCCGGGCCCTTTGCCGCCGAGGTTGTGGCCGGCCGGCACGTGCAGCTTCGCCAGGCCCGGCGCGTCGGCCAGCTCGGTGAGCATCCGCTCGGCGCGACTCCGGCTCGCCATCATCGCGACGTACGACGCGGGCGAGGCCAGGGCGTCACGCAGGAACTGCGGTGCGTCGGGGGCGTCGTGGTCGCAGAGGACGACCGCGTCGCCCTCCCCCGGGCTGAGTGACGCCAGCCCCGGACCGCCGTCGTCCTCGGCCAGCACCACGACCTCGCGGCCGACGGTCGTCGCGATCGCATCGATCGCGGCCGAGATCGGGTTGGCGCTGAGGACCAGGATCCGCCCGTGCTCCGGACGGTCGTCGGACCACGGCTGCTCGCGGGGCGTGGCGCTCATGGGGCCAGCCTGCCAGTCAGCCTTCGAGGAAGGACAGCCGGACCTCGCGGTCGGGGTTGTCGACGTTGAGGTCGACCAGGCAGATGCTCTGCCAGGTCCCGAGCATCAGGCGGCCGCCGACGACCGGGACACTCGCGTACGGCGGGACCAGCGCGGGCATCACGTGCGACCGGCCGTGGCCGGCCGAGCCATGCCGGTGCCGCCAGCGGTCGTCGGCCGGGAGCAGGTCGGCCAGCGCGGCGATCAGGTCGTCGTCGGAGCCGGCACCGGTCTCGAGGATCGCCAGCCCGGCGGTGGCGTGGGGTACGAAGACGTGCAGCAACCCGTCGCCGTACTCACGCACGAAGTCGGCGCACTCCCGGGTGATGTCGTGGACGGTGTCACGGGAGCCGGTGTGGACATGGAAGGTGTCAGTGCGCATCGGCGCCGCCGGCCAGCCGCTGCTCGACACGCTCGACCTTGCGGCTCATCTGCCCGGTGTCGTGGCCCGCGCGCAGGTCGGCCTTGAGCACCAGGCCCACGCGCGGCGAGGTCTCGGCGACGGTCATCACGGCGCGCTTCACGACGTCCATCACCTCGTCCCACTCACCCTCGATCGTGGTGAACATCGAGTCGGTGTGGTTCGGCAGGCCGGACTCCCTGATCACACGCACGGCCTCGGCCACGGACGCGCTCACGCCACCTGTGTCGTCGCCGGTCGAGGGACTGATGCTGATCGCCACGAGCATGGGCCCTACGTTAGGGCGTGGTCTCGACAGGCTCGACCGACGGGACACCCCTGAGCCGCGCGGGCGCTACCCCCTAGGGGTCTCGGGGTCGGTGCCAGGTGTGGGATCAGCAGGCTCCCCGATGTGGAGGGGTGCCGTCCGGCGGCACAGTCCTCGACATGATCCAGATCGACGAACTGACCAAGAGCTACGGCGGCTTCACCGCTGTCGACCACGTGACCTTCAGCGCCGAGGCCGGCCGGGTAACCGGTTTCCTCGGCCCCAACGGCGCGGGCAAGTCGACCACCATGCGCATCCTGGTGGGCCTGACGCCCGCGTCCTCCGGTACCGCGACCGTGCTCGGCCGCCGCTACGCCGACCTGCCCAACCCCGGCCGCGAGATCGGCGTACTCCTGGACGCGTCGGCGCAGCACGCCGGCCGCACCGGTCGCGAGATCCTGACCCTGGCCCAGCGCACCACCCGGATGCCCAAGGGTCGCGTCGACGAGATGCTCGACCTGGTCAGCCTGACCCCCGAGGAGTCCGGGCGCCGAGTCCGCGACTACTCGCTCGGCATGCGCCAGCGGCTCGGCATCGCCACCGCGCTGATCGGTGACCCGGAGGTGCTCGTCCTCGACGAGCCCGCCAACGGCCTCGACCCGGCCGGCATCCGGTGGATGCGCGACCTGCTCCGCGGGTACGCCGACCAGGGCGGCACCGTGCTGCTCTCGTCACACCTGCTGCACGAGATCGAGGTCGTCGCGGACGACCTGGTCGTGATCGGCAACGGACGCATCGTCGCCGCCGGCACCAAGGGCGACCTGCTCGCCTCCGCCGGGACGTACGCCGCTGCTCCGGAGCCGGCCACCCTGGCCGCGGCTCTCCAGTCGGCCGGTCACTCGGCCCAGCTCTCGCTGGGCGGGCTCCGCACCGACGCCGACACCGCCGAGGTCGGGCGCATCGCGCTCGCCGCCGGCGTACCCCTGACCGAGCTTCGCCCGGCCGACGGGGCCGGGCTCGAGGAGATGTTCCTCGAGCTCACCGCAGACAACGCACGAGAGGACGTGGCGGCATGAGCCACTCAGCAGTCATCGACACCACCACCGCGGTCGACGGCACGTCCGGCCGCCCGCGGGTGGAGCACGAACCGATACCGTTCCGCACCATCGTCGGCGTGGAGCTCCGGAAGGCCTTCGACACCCGTTCGGGGTTCTGGCTCCTGGTCTCCATCGCGGCGGCCGGGCTCCTCACCACGGGCGCGGTCCTCGCGTTCGCCTCCGACAGCGACCTGACCTACGACAGCTTCGCCGGCGCCATCGGCGTCCCGATGACGATCCTCCTGCCGGTGGTGGCGATCCTCGCCGTGACCGGCGAGTGGAGCCAGCGGGCCGGGCTGACGACGTTCACCCTGGTGCCACACCGCGGCCGGGTGATCCGGGGGAAGTTCGTGGTCACGATCGCGATCGGCGTCGCCTCGATGGCGCTCGCCCTGGCCGTGGGCGCCCTCGGCAACATCGTCGGCACGTCGTTGAAGGGTGTCGACACGGTCTGGGACCTGTCGTTCACCTCGATGCTCTACATCGTGGGCGCCGACCTGATCGGGATGACCGTCGGCTTCATGCTGGGGGTCCTGACCCGCAACTCCGCCGCTGCCATCGTGGCCTACTTCACCTACTGGTTCGTCGTACCGACGCTGTCGATGGTGCTGGCTGCCAACCAGGCGTGGTTCGAGAAGGCCCAGCCCTGGGTCGACTTCAACTTCAACCAGGGCAAGCTCTACGACGGTGGCTTCACCGCGCAGGACTGGGCGCAGCTCGCCCTCACCGGCGCCGTCTGGCTGGTGCTGCCGCTGGCCTTCGGCCTCTGGCGCCTGCTCCGTACCGAGGTGAAGTAGCCCGCCCGACCCCTCGCAACGTCATACGAACCGTGGCCCCTGGGCCACGGTTCGTATGACGTCCGGGGCAGGTGGGTGCTTCCGTTCCGAGCGCCGGCGGGGCCATCATCGGGGAGTGGCGCACGCCGGGGAGGTCACCGCGAGCCGCAGCAGCCGGATCCCGCTGCTGGCTCTGGTGCTCGGCGCCGCCCTCGCGGTCCTGCTCGGGGTCAACGACCGCCGCCACCCCGGCAGCGCGAAGCCGATCCACCTCGGCTTCGACTCGATCGTCCAGATGAAGACCTCGCTCTCCCTCGTGGTCGGCGTGCTCCTCCTCGGCCAGCTGGTCGGTGGCCTGTGGATGTACGGCAAGCTCGGCTCCCCCGCGCCCGGCTGGGTCGGCCCGGCGCACCGCGCGGCCGGCCTTCTCGCCGTACTGGTGAGCCTGCCGGTCGCCTACGACTGCCTGCTCGCCTTCGGTGTCCAGGACTACGAACCACGGGTGCTGGCCCACGCCCTGCTCGGCTGCGCGGCGTACGGCGCCCTGGTGGTCAAGGTGTTCGCCGTCCACAGCCATACGTCGCCGGGCTGGTTCCTGCCCGTCGCCGGTGGGGTCCTCTTCGCGCTCTTCCTGGGCGCCGTGCTCACCTCCGCCGTCTGGTACTCGATCCAGTTCGGCTTCCCGACCGGCCCCTAGCTCCGACCGTGATCGATCTCGAGGACCTGGCGCGGCACGCCCTCTCACTGGACGGCGTGCGCGAGCGCGCCGCTGGCGGACGCCGCGGCTGGTACCTGGACGGCCGACTCGTCGCCCGTCAGGAGGACCACGAGTCCGTGGTCGTCCGATGCGCCTTCAGCACTCGGGAGGACCTCCTGGTGGAGCACCCGGAGACCTTCTCGGTGCCTCCCCGCCTCGAGAGTCATCAGAAGGTGCTCGTCGACCTCGTGCGGGGCGACGTCGAGGCCGCAACCACGGCGGTCACGGCGGCGTGGGAGCTCCAGCGGGCCGCTCGCTGAGGTGTCGCGTCCGGCCGGTCAGGCCTTGATCAGGTTCCGCAGGACGTACTGCATGATCCCGCCGTTGCGGTAGTAGTTCGCCTCGCCGGGAGTGTCGATCCGGACCGTCGCCTCGAACTCGTCGGAGCGCTCGCCGTCGGCCGACTCGATCTTGACCGTGACCGTGCGCGGCGTCGTGCCCTCGTTGAGCGCGGTGACGCCGACGATGCTGATCGTCTCCTCGCCCGTCAGCCCCATGTCGTCGGCCGTCTTGCCGCCCGGGAACTGCAGCGGGAGCACGCCCATGCCGATCAGGTTGGAGCGGTGGATCCGCTCGTAGGACTCGGCGATGACCGCCTTCACACCGAGCAGCGCAGTGCCCTTGGCCGCCCAGTCGCGCGACGAGCCGGAGCCGTACTCCTTGCCCGCCAGGACGACGAGCGGGACGCCGGCCGCCTGGTAGTGCTCGCTCGCCTCGAAGACCGAGGTCACCTCGCCCTCGGCGGTGAAGTCGCGGGTGAAGCCGCCCTCGGTGCCCTGCGCGAGCTGGTTGCGCAGCCGGATGTTGGCGAAGGTGCCGCGGATCATCACCTCGTGGTTGCCGCGGCGCGAGCCGTAGGAGTTGAAGTCGCGCTGCTCGACGCCGTGCTCGGCGAGGTACTTCCCGGCAGGACTGTCCTTCTTGATCGCGCCGGCCGGGCTGATGTGGTCGGTGGTGACGGAGTCGCCGAGCTTGAGCAGCACCCGGGCACCCTCGATGTCGGTGACCGGCTCGGGCTCGTCGGGCATGCCGTCGAAGTACGGAGGCTTGCGGACGTACGTCGAGTCCTCCGCCCAGACGAACGTGTCACCCTCGGGGGTCGAGAGCTCCTGCCACCGCTGGTCGCCGGCGAACACGTCGGCGTAGCCGTCGGTGAACATGCTCGACGTGATCGACTCACCGATCACCCGCTCGATCTCCTGCGGCGACGGCCAGATGTCCTTGAGGAAGACGTCGTTGCCGTCCTGGTCCTGGCCGAGGGGGTCATTGAAGAGGTCGACGGTCATCGAGCCGGCCAACGCGTAGGCGACCACCAGCGGCGGCGACGCCAGGTAGTTCATCTTCACGTCGGGGTTGATCCGGCCCTCGAAGTTGCGGTTGCCCGACAGCACGCTGACCACGGCGAGATCGGCCTCGTTGACCGCGTCGCTGACCTCGGGGATGAGCGGCCCCGAGTTGCCGATGCACGTCGTACACCCGTAGCCGACGAGGTTGAAGCCGAGCTTGTCGAGGTACGGCGTGAGGCCGGACCGCTCGTAGTAGTCGCTGACCACCTTGGACCCAGGCGCCAGCGTGGTCTTGACCCACGGCTTGCGCGACAGCCCCTTGTCGACGGCGTTCTTGGCGAGCAGGGCAGCGGCGATCATCACGCTCGGGTTGGAGGTGTTGGTGCACGACGTGATCGCCGCGATGGCCACGGCGCCGTGGCCGATCTCGACCTGCTGCCCGTCGAGGCTGGCCGTGGCCGTGGCGTCGGGGTGGTCGGTGTAGTCCTCGAGCGCCTTGGCGAAGGACTCTCCCGCCTTGGTGACCTCGACCCGGTCCTGCGGCCGCTTCGGGCCGGCCAGCGACGGCACGACGGTCGAGAGGTCGAGCTCGAGCCGCTCGCTGTAGCGGGGCTCGGCGGTCGGGTCGTGCCAGAGACCCTGCTCCTTGGCGTAGGCCTCGACCAGCGCGAGCTGCTCGTCCGGGCGACCGGTCAGCCGCAGGTAGCTGATGGTCTGGTCGTCGATGGGGAAGACCGCGATGGTGGAGCCGAACTCCGGGCTCATGTTGCCGATGGTCGCGCGGTTCGCGACGGGCAGGGCGCCCACGCCGTCGCCGTAGAACTCCACGAACTTGCCGACCACGCCGTGCTGGCGCAGCATCTCGGTGATCGTGAGCACCAGGTCGGTGGCGGTGGAGCCTTCCGGCAGCTCCCCGGAGAGCTTGAAGCCGACCACGCGCGGGATGAGCATGCTGACCGGCTGGCCGAGCATCGCGGCCTCGGCTTCGATGCCACCCACGCCCCAGCCGACCACGCCGATGCCGTTGACCATCGTGGTGTGGGAGTCCGTGCCCACGCACGTATCCGGGTACGCCGTGAGCGTCTTCTCATCGGTCGAGCTCTTCTCGTCGGTCGAGCCTGTCGAGACCTCGCGGGTGAACACGACCCGGGCGAGGTGCTCGATGTTGACCTGGTGGACGATCCCGGTGCCCGGCGGTACGACCTTGAAGTCGTCGAAGGCGTCCTGGCCCCAGCGCAGGAACTGGTAGCGCTCCTCGTTGCGCTGGTACTCGATCTCGACGTTCCGCTCGAACGCCTCCGGCGTACCGAAGACGTCGGCGATCACGGAGTGGTCGATGACCAGCTCGGCCGGGGCGAGCGGGTTGATCTTGGTGGCGTCGCCGCCGAGGTCGGCCATCGCCTCGCGCATGGTGGCGAGGTCGACGATGCACGGCACCCCGGTGAAGTCCTGCATGATCACGCGCGCCGGCGTGAACTGGATCTCCTTGTCCGGCTCGGCCTCGGCGTCCCAGCCGGCGAGCGCCCGGATGTCGTCGGCGGTGATGTCGGCGCCGTCCTCGGTGCGGAGCAGGTTCTCCAGCAGCACCTTGAGCGAGTAGGGAAGGCTCTCGACGTCGAGGCCGTCACCCGTGACGGCGGAGAGCCGGTACACCTCGTAGCTCTGCTCCCCGACCTTCAGCGTGCCCTTGGCCCCGAAGCTGTCCTGACTCGCCATCCGTCACATCTCCTCGATACGTCGACGTCTCTCACCCATCTTGCCGTCGTACGTCGTGCGGCGGGTAGGTGGGTAGATCTCTTGACGTCAAGATACATTGCGAGGCCCATCGACGCCAACCTCGTCCCGCCGCGAGCTCGTCGACGGCCACGGTCACAGCTCCCAGTAGCCGAGGTCCGTCGAGCCGTCGCCCCGCGGGTTGGGGCCGTAGATCGCCAGCATCCGGGCGTGGACGGGCGCCCAGTACCTCCCGACCTGACCGGCGGGGACGGTCACGGTGTCACCCACCCCGGCGACGACCGTGACGCCACCTGACTCCACGTGGAGCTCGCCCTCGATCACGACGTTCGTCTCGGAGTGGGGATGCCGGTCGGTCCAGCCCGAGGCCGTGAGCTCCCACTCCGAGAGGGCGAACCCCTCCCAGGCGTCCGCGGAGGGCTCGAGCACCCAGCGCGAACGCATTCCTGCGGCGCCGGCCTCTGCCTGGAGCTCCCGGACGGACCTCACCACGCTCGGCTCGCCGTTCCCCTGGCCGGTCACGGACCCGACCCTAGGACCTGTCGCACTCGGTCGGCAGGCGCCGCCCTCAGCCCTGGGCGCTCTGGGACAGGTCGTCCCACTTCTCCCAGGTCTCGATCCGGCCGGCGTAGTCGGCCTTGGCGATGCCGAGCGGCGCCGCCCCGAGGAACACCCGGAGCGGCGGCTCGTCGGCGTCCACGATCGCCAGCACCGCGGCAGCCGATGCGGTCGGGTCGCCCGGTCCGGCGGAGTTGCGCGACTTGCGGTCTTCGTCGACCTTCTCGCGGAACGCGTCGTACGCCGCGATCGGCTCGGTGCGCTTCGCGGAGTCGCCCGCCCAGTCGGTGGCGTAGCCACCGGGCTCGATGATCGTGACGTGGATGCCGAAGTCGGCGACCTCCTGGGCGAGAGCCTGGGAGAACCCCTCCAACGCCCACTTCGACGCGTGGTAGGCGCCGATACCGGCGAAGGCGGTGATCCCACCGATCGAGGACACCTGGAGGATGTGGCCCGACCTCTGCTCGCGCAGGAACGGCAGGGCCGCCTGGGTCACCCACATCGCTCCGAAGACGTTGGTCTCCAGCTGGTCGCGGAACTCGGCCTCGCTGAGCTCCTCGACGAAGCCGAACTGCCCGTAGCCGGCGTTGTTGACGATCACGTCGAGCCGGCCGAAGTGGTCGTAGGCCTGCTTCACCGCCGCGAAGTCCGCCTCGCGGTCCGTCACGTCGAGGGCGATCGGCAACAGGGCATCGCCGTACTTCTCGACGAGGTCGTCGAGGGTGGAGATGTTGCGGGCGGTGGCCGCGACCCGGTCACCGCGGTCGAGGGCGGCGATCGTCCACTCGCGGCCGAAACCACGGGAGGTGCCGGTGATGAACCAGGTCTTCTGCGTCATGCCATCACGCTAGGGCGTGACGCCGGGTGCGCCTCACCCGGAGGTGTGGTGCGCCGGTCGCCTAGACCGGCAGTCGCTCGCCGCGGCGCTCGAGCAGCCAGGCCGGGGCGGCGAGCCGCCAGGCCTCGAAGACCAGCTCGGCGAGCTCGTCGCGCTCGATCCCGTCGAGGTGGACGACCACCCACCCGTACCCGTAGGCCGTGAACTGCTTCTCGAAGACGAGGGGCCGCTCCGCGACCAGGGCCACCTGCTCGGCGATGGTCTGCTTGAGCCCGACCGTCGCGGTGGGCTCCCAGAGGTAGCCGAAGGTGCGTCCCTCGACGTCGAACTTGGAGTAGCGGTCGAGCTCGGTCACCGTGACCGCGTCGAGCTGGCCGACCAGCTCACGCGCGTCGGGGATGTCGCACGGCATGCGCCGAGCGTGCCACAGGCCACCGACGGCCCGACAACGACGTCGGCCCGCCGTCACTCGGCGGGGTGCAACCAGCTGACGACGTCGGTCGCGGTCCAGCCGTCCCGGTGGGCGGTGGCGAACTGCCTGACCCCCTCGACGTCGGAGCCGAGCGTCAGCAGGGGCGGCTCGACGTAGCCGTCGCGCCGCGTCTGCCCGAGTCCGATGTTCGCGGTGAGCGAGTTGCAGAGACAGGTACGACCCGTGGTCTCGGCCGCGTCGCCGCCTTTGCGCTCGTACATGCGGGTGGGCTCGCCGGGGCAGCGGTAGCCGACGTCACCATCGGCGGTCTGGTACGGCGTCCGCAGGTAGCTCAGGTCGCACAGCCGCTGGCGCGCGTCGTACACCGCGGTCTGCGACACCGACCCGGTCAGCTGGGCCACCTTGAACGGGAAGCCGGTCGGTGAGGCGAGGGCGTCGGTCCGTACGTCGAGGGTGTCGTCGAGCAACCCGGCCAGCAGCTGCTCGCGCAGTTCGGGCGTGAGCCCCGACTCCTCGGCCAGTGCGAAGAGCGTGCCGACCTGGATCCCGGCCGCACCTCTGGACCGGGCGTCGGCCAGGTGCCAGGAGGTGGACTGGCCACCGGCCAGCCAGAACGGGATGCCGAGAGCCGCGAGCTTCTCGAGGTCCACCTCGTCGCGCGGTCCGTAGACGGGTTCGTCGTGATCGTCGAGGACGACCTTGCCACGCGGCGGGGCGTTGTGGCCGCCGGCGTTGTGCCCCTCGACGACGAACCCGTCGGGTCGGGTGGCCTCGTCGCGTGCGAGATAGGCGGCCAGCACGTTGGCGGAGATGATCGCGAGGAAGAGGGGCCGTCGTAGCTCGGGCAGGGCGTCGCCCAGCAAGGCCCGGGGGTCGACCTCGAGGCGGGTCGGGTGCTCCGCGCCGTGGACCTCGACGCCGACGCCTCCGACGCGACCGGCGGCCAGGTCGTCGAGCAGGCGTGGGATGTCGCGGGGCAGGCCGGCGCCCATCAGGACGTAGTCGACACCGGCGAGGACCGCGCCGAAGGCCGCAGCCGGCGTCGCCATCTGCACCTTCTCCAGGTAGTTGACCCCGACCACCCCGTCGTGGCCCTCCTTGGCCAGCCAGACCTCGGCGAAGTTGGCGACCACGGCGAGCTCCTGCTGCTCGGGGGTCTGGCGCAAGAGGAGCTTGGGCACAGGGCGGTAGGGCCGGGTCGTCGTACCGGTGGACCGGCCGTCGGGCTGGAAGTAGCGGTCCAGCACTCGCTGCGCCAGCTCGGGCACGGGGAAGGCCGCCAGGGCGCGGCGCATCGCTCCGTCCACGTCACCGTCCTGGAGCCGCCGGGCCAGGACCAGGTCGAGAGCGGTACCCGACACGACGCCGAGCTGACCGGCCATCGACACCGCCCGGGCCAGCTGCCACGAGGACACGCCGACGCCCATCCCGCCTTGGATGATCTGCGGACGTTCGTCGGACTGTCTCTCCACCACTCGCTGCCTCTCCTCGGTACCCCTGACAGTGCCGCACGCCGCCATCGCCCGGCAGTAGGGACCAAGGACCCCTGCCGTACACCCGGGGGTCCCTACGAAGCCCGCCCCAACAGCGCGACGCACTCCACGTGGTG